>PKUJ01000027.1:0-256787 GCA_002869565.1 Arcobacter sp. | reverse complement strand
GTTATTTTATTTAAGTTTATTTAACCGCTTTGGATACTTTACCAATATATTAACTTTAATGAACTCTAGATTTTATTATATCATGCAGATACGAGGATATCCTGATAAATTAAAAGAGTTTGGAAAGATAATTGCAGTTTGTGATGTTTTTGATGCCTTAACTACAAAAAGAAGTTATAAAGATGCTATAAGTACCTTTGAAACTTTAATAATCATGAAAAAAGAGATGGCATATCATTTAGATGGTATTTTAGTTGATTTTTTTATCAAAATGTTTAAAGAAAAAAGAGTGATTTGATTTATTGATAAACCTATAGATTTTTTGGTTTATAGTTTTTTTATTTAAAATTTAAAAAAATAATATGTATATTAAAGTTCTAAATATAAAACATATATAAAAGTAATTTTTTTATTAAGAAATATTATATTTTGTAATATTTTTTAATCAATATACCTAAAATAAGCTCTTACACAATATATAATAAACAAGTGGATTTAAGTACTTTATTTATATAATGTACATTCAATAAGTAGTTAGAGTACATTTAAATAAGGATTTAGACAATGAAGAAAGTAATTTTACTAACATTAATTCTTCTTGCGACATCAATAAGTTATGCAGAAGAGATAAAAACAAGTTTTAACAAGTACCTTTTTGCTCAAAGCCAACCAAAGTTCAAGTGCGATGGTCGCCAATATTGTAGTCAAATGCGTTCATGTGAAGAAGCTAAGTTTTTTATTAACAATTGTCCAAATACTAAGATGGATGGAAATAATGATGGTGTCCCATGTGAAAAGCAATGGTGTGGATATTCACATTAAACTCTAACAAGTACGAGGAGCACAATAGTTTCTCCTACGGCGAAACTATTGCTCATGACAACCGTTATCATAAGGAAGAAAAATGAAAAAAATAGTTTACGGATTAGTAGCAATTTTTATTATGTTAAATTTTAGTGGATGTAGTGGTCCAAACTTACCACAATATAAAATCAATAAAACAGACAATGTTGGATATATAATTAAAGCTAATCCAAAAATGATTCATACATATATTGGTACAACAATATTCAATAATTTTGAAAAAGAATACCCAAAACTTATAAAAGAAGAAGATGTAGAACAACTTTTAAAACAAAACTTAGATGCTAAATTAATTAATTTAGCAACATATGATTTTAATGAGTTAAATAATTTAATTGTTGAGAAAGATGACAAATGGTCCATTAATAATAATGCACTTTATAATGAACTGATTAAAAAATATAATCTAAAAGCTATTATTGTTGTGTCAGAAAGAGAGGGTGGAATTTATATGTATCCCAATTACTTATCCTCAAAAAGTAGTGGTTTATTAACTAGAAGTTTTTTAAAAATTCAAAATCACTTTGCTGTAAGTGGTTTTCATTTTAAATTGAATATTTTAAATCCAAAAGCTTCAAAAGAATTTAATAGAGGAATGGTTACAGCAAAATTTATATACGCAACATCTGTAAGTAAATTTCAACAAGAATCAGGTTTTATTAAACCAAAAAATGATGAAAGTTTGACTGTTGAGGAACAAAATTCAATTAAAAAATCTATATTGGATTTAACAAGATATAATATAAAGGTAGTTAATAAACATCTATCAAATATGTAACTAACAGAATTTAAGAGAAAAATATTTGGTCCTACGGTTAATTTATTGACTCATTTTAAACGTTAGCAGTCAAAGGAGAAGCTTATGAATATAATTTTAGTCACGGACATTTTTGGTAAAACATCAGCTTTACTAAAGATAAGTGAAGAAATCAATGCAAAGATTATTGTCGATCCTTATGGTGGGGTAGATATGGCTTTTAAAAATGAAGCTGAAGCATACTCTTACTTTATAGCGAATGTTGGGTTTGAAGATTATTTTTCAGTATTACTAAAAACAGTGGAATCCATTACTTCTACGAGTACCTTAATTGGTTTTAGTATTGGAGCTTCTGTAATTTGGAAATTATCTGAAAAGCCTACGGTTAAAAATGTGAATCATGCAATTTGTTATTATGGTTCTCAAATCAGAAATTTAAAAAAAATAACCCCAATGTTTAAAGTTGAGCTAATTTTTCCTAAAAAAGAGTTTCATTTTGATGTGCTAAAACTCAAAAATGATCTCTCAAAAAAGAATAATGTACATACTACGGAAGTAGATTACTTGCATGGTTTTATGAATTTACATTCAACTAATTACAACCAATCTGCTTATAATGAACAGATAAATTGGTTACGACAAAATATCTGCTAAGCAAAGCAATTTAATAAGGACAAAAAACAGCTGGATATTCTCGTTCCTCAAATTTTCTAACAGTATTTTACCTGTTAATATAAACGTTACACCAAAGAATAAATCATCTTAATACTCAAAACAAAAGGCAACACAGAAAACAACTTCTTCATAACATCCACATTGATTTTATGTACTAACATAACCCCAATAGGTGCTGTTGTAAAACTAGCAACTGCAACACAAACAAAAGCTACTAAATTTACATATCCTAAGGTTAAAGTATCCATTGAAGTATTTCCCCAACCATTTACCATATAACCTATAGTTCCAGATATTGCTATTGGAAGCCCTATCGCTGATGATGTAGCTATTGCTTTTTTTATATCTACATTTTGCATAAGCAAATATGGAACACTTAATATTCCACCTCCTATTGATACTAAAGAAGATAGTCCACCTATTAATCCACCTGATAAAAAGTGAGTTTTTTTTGAAAAAACTTTTGATTCTGGTTTTGGTTTTTTTCCGATAAACATTTGGATTGAAGAGTACAACATAAAAATTGAAAAGATAATTGAAAGATAAAAAGAATCTAATTTTGAAGCTATAAATGTGACTAAAAAAGTACCAATCAATATCCCCGGTGCCATCATTTTTACAATATCCCAAATAATTGCTTTCTTCTTTTGTTGAGCTCTTATACTAGAGATTGAAGTTACGATTATAATTGCCATGGAAGTACCCAAAGCCATGTGAACAACACTTCTTTCATCTAAACCTTGAGAAAGAAAAATTGTTGTCAAAATAGGTACAATAACTCCACCTCCCCCTATTCCAAAAAGTCCTGCAATTACTCCAACAAAGGAACCTAATAATAAAAAGTAAACTATTATTTCTAAATCTAACATCAATAATCCTATAAATATTTTATATTATTTTATCTAATTTTACTCGCAAATAATGCGCAATTATATAAAAGTATAATTAAAAAAATTGTTAATCTGTTATTATAGAAGGTAGTAAACAAAAATTGCTCAACCTGCAACTGACAATAGCAGCCTTTCTAGTATAAGTAACGATGCTATGGTGGGATTGTTATGTTTACTTTATTAAATCCCTATAATTAAATTTTAATAACTAATTCAAATGCGATTAAACTGCGATTTCATTTAACTATATTTAGATTTGAAATTCATTCATAATTTCTTCTTTGATATTTTGCGAATTTTTATCGGAGAAGAAATTGCAGTTTGAAAATCTATTCTAACACAAGGGAAAAAGATGAAAAAAATTTCAAGTTTAAGTCTTATTGCTTCAATATTATTAGCAGGATCAGCATACGCAGATAATTTAAATGAGGCATTCGCAAAATCTAAATATAAGGGTGAATTAAAAGCTGCATATGTTCATTCTAATTTTTTAGGAACAAAAACATCAGATAGTGTAACTGCTGTTGGTGGAAACTTAGGAATGGTTACAGGTGATTTTTATGGATTTAAAGCAGGTGCTACATTACAAGCCTCTTCAGTTTTACACGATGGTATAGATTATAGCGACGGAGTTAGCAAAAGAGCAAACTATTTTGATGCTTCTGGTGCAGTATTATCTGAATCATATTTAGAATATACTCTTGCAAATACATCATTAAAAGCAGGTAGACAATTTATCCATACTCCTTTAGTTAGTAGTGGAATAGATGGAAAATCTTCTGAGGCTATTATAAAAGATTCATTTGAAGCTTATTTATTAACAAACACTGATATTCCAGATACAACCTTCGTTGCTGGATATGTTAATAAGTTTCAACCACAAACAGATAGTGCAGGTAAACCTGGGAAATTTGATAAATTTCAAGATGACGTATATACTATATATGTAAAAAACAACTCAATTAAAAACCTTACATTACAAGCACAATACTTAGATGAGCAAGGTATTCAATCAAATACTGACAGGGATGTTTTTTATTTCCAAGCAGACTATAAACTCTCATCACATACTATCTCAGCACAATATCTAGCATCAACTGACAAATCACAAGCTGCAAACGCGCAAGATGGTGAATTATTTGGATTAAAAGCTACCGGGCCATTAGGTATCTGGAAACTTGGATATTTAGTTGCATATAATGCAAGTACAGATAAAAATGCTGCTGTTTACACAGGGGCAGGAGAAGGTACAACAGATACACCATTTACTGCTATGCCAGTACATGATGGTGGTGTACCAACAAGACCTGACACTGACACTTTAGTAGGTGCAATTGTTGCACCTATTGCAGGTGCTACTGTAATTGGATATGGTGGAAAATCTTCATCAAGTACTCACCCAATTGGAGATGTTAAGGCAGCTGGTGCAATGGTAATCTACCCTATTGTTAAAAACTTATTACTAAAAGTTAATTATGAACATGTAAGTGTTGAAAAAATATTTACAAAAAGTACTGATACTGCAAGAGTATATTTATCATATAGTTTCTAATTAACAGATGTGCTCTTTCATCCTCCACCTTGGAAGGGCACAACTTCTAAAATACTTATTACTAAATTTTAATTTTCAAATAAAATCTGATAAATTACGAAATATAAAAAAGATAATATAAAATGAGAGGCATATAAAATAGGCTAAATAAATTTCCTAAAGCAACAACAAAAGCTACCATACTTGAAGAACGGATTGCATTTAAAACAGCAGGTGTCAAAGCACCAAATAAAATAATTTGTGACTATAGAAGGTAATTTCTCACTATTGGCAAAGAAAATTAAAATAGGTATAAAAACAGAAAGAATGATTTCTAATATTTATGTAAATATTAGACTTTATTTTTATTTTCTATATATGTAAATTCAAGTAGTGTGGATATAGTTCTTGTATAAGGAGCATCAATATCTTGTAATTGGCAATTTTCTATTACGATATTACATATTTCATCAAGTTCAATTTCTCTATTATGCTCAACATCAACAAGCATTGAAGGTTTAATTGAATCAAAATTCTTAATAAGTTCATACATTTGAGATACATCATCTGAAGAGAAAAATACTTTATCAACTTTAGCAGCTATTGCTGTTTCATTCATAAGTCCAAAAACGATTTTTGATAATTTTTCATGGGACATTAATTCTCCCGTTTTAATTCTTAATAATGCACAAATTGCATTTACTCCATTATTAATAATTAATTTTTTCCATAATTCAAAATTAATATCATCAACTACTTCACACTTGATATCACACTCTTGAATAATTTCTGTAAACTTATCTAAAAAAGCCCTATTCTTTTCATCCTTTTCAATTGCACCAATTATTGTTTCTACATTTCCAGTAACTTCTATCACTCCAGGTTCTATTATATGTGCACCTATTTTTCGAGTAAGTCCACCTATAACACTTTTTCTATCAAAAAACTCACAAAGAATTTTTTCATTTTCAACACCATTTTGTAAAGATATTATGTATGGAATGGATTCACTAGATTTTAATATTTCTAATAACTCTTTTGCTATAGACAGGGTTGATGTTGATTTAGTGGTGATAATTACAGCATCAATATCATGGAGCAACTTTGATGAAAGATTATTTAAGGCTAAAGCTTTAACCTTTTTGTCAAAACTAAATTTTGGGTGCAGCAACTTCAACCCATTTTGCTGTAATGTTCTTAAGTGCTCACCTCTCGCTACAAAGGTTACATTATGTCCAGAAAAAATTAGTCTAGCACCGTAAAAAGAACCTACACCACCTGCACCCAAAATTATAAAATTCATTTAAAATCCTTAGAAAAGTTTATTTTATAATATCAATTTCATATTAATAAAATACTTATTTTCTATATTTATTCACTAAAAAAATCAAACAATAATTTGTTGAATCTTTCATTATGTTCTATTTGACTCCAATGTCCACATTCACCAAAACTATGAAGTTGTGATTTTCTTATTAGATTATGTAATCTAATAGAGTTTTCAAAAGGAATTACTTTATCATCTCTACCATGGATAATTAAAACATCATTTTTAATATCTTTAATATCTTCCTCGTCACTTGCCATTGCAGTTACAGAGGTTTGTCTTGGATTTGGAAACATGGAACCAAATGATTCTTGAAATCCAGGTCTAATACTTGCATCATATCTAAGTTTTGCAAGTTCATCTGTCACTAGAACTCTACTATAAGCAAAGGTATCAAGCAATGACTTCATATTTTCTAAGCTTGGTGTATATCCCCAAGCTTGATCAAGTCCTGCTGTAATCTCAAACTCAACACCCATTGCACCCATAAGTACAATTTTATTAAATCTTTGGGGGTATTTAATAGTTAAAGCTAATGCTAAAGCTCCACCAAATGAATTTCCCACTAGATTTGTTTTTTCAATACCTAAAGCATCCATTAAATCGATTGTTTGTTTAAGCCAAACATCCATGTTATAAATCATTCCTTCAGGTCTATCAGAAAAACCAAAACCTGCCATATCAGGTGCAAATACTCTAAATTTTTGGGCAAGTACAGGCATACACAACCGCCAATTTGCAAATGCTGAAACCCCAGGTCCTGAACCATGAATAAAAATGATTGGTTCACCCTCTCCAATATCGTGATAGTTTGTATTAAAACTTCCTGTTTTTATACTATTTGCTATTTCAGGATTTTGTGACATCTATTCTCCTTTATTTAAATTAAACTCTTTAGCTAATAATTCATAAGACTTTTTTCTATCTTCAAATGAGTATGTAACATTTACTACTACAATTTCATCAACCCCATATTCTTTAGCTAATTTCTCTATTTTCTCTTTACACTCTTTTGGTGTACCTAAAATCATAGAGCCCAAAGTTTCATGATAATAAGCTTTATCTTCAAAGCTCAATGTTTCATATAACTCTTTAACTTTCTTAGGACTTTGTAACGGATCCCTATGAGTATGTCTAAATGATTGAACTTTCCAATAGGTATGTGTACTTGCAATTTCTTGGGCTTTTTCTAAAGATTCCGCACAGATACAGGCAACTGCTAACATTGGTTTTGGCTGTTTAAAATTAGCAGAAGGAACAAAATTTCTTTTATAATCTTCAATGATTTCAATAGGTCTATGATGTGTTCCAATAAACAAAGCCAGACAAAAACCAGCCCCCAATTTTCCTGCTAAATAACTGCTTCCTTCACTGGAACCTAACAAAAATACAGGTGTAGAATCAACATTTTTAGGAGATAAACCTACTCCATATAAATACTCATTTTGAGGTATTTTATAATCTAAAAAGTTTATCAATTCGTAAGCTTTTAAAGTATAGTCATCCCCTTGAGAGTTGTGCAATGCCCGAGCAGCCAAAAAATTAGCCCCACTAGCTCGCCCTATTCCTAAATCAATTCGATTACCATGTAACGCTGTGAGCATATTAAATGTCTCAGCAACTTTAAAGGAACTATAGTGATTAAGCATAACTCCACCACTTCCAACTCTAATTTTTGAAGTGGCATTGGCTACAGAACTTACCATAATCTCAGGACATGAACTTGCATATCCTGGAGTATCGTGATGTTCAGCACACCAATATCTATAATAACCTAAAGATTCACAATGTTTAGCTAAATCTATTGTATCAAAAAGACCACTTTTAGGCTCTTTGTCATCGTGTATTGGAGATTGATCCAATACACTTATTTTTAATTTTGTCATAGATTAACTCACAGATTTTTTAAGTTTTTTAACACTTTTCCCAGCTATTCCGTAATGTTGTTTTGGCATCTCATTTATTATAACTCTTATTGATTCAATTGGAGCATCTAATGATTCATGAATAGCAAGAGTTACTTTCTCAATAAGCGCCTCTTTTTTGGCATCATCTCGACCCTCAATAATATTTATAGTTGCTATTGGCATATATATTCCTTATTAAATGTCCCATTTAATGTGGGAGACATATCTTTTTTATTTCTATAAATTAAAGTCTATACAAACTTAAATGAAACAGAACCTAAATCTTGAAATTTAACATTAACATTATCGCCTTTTTTAACAGCAATTGCAGCTGTGATTGCACCAGATAAGATATATTCACCTTTTTTAAGTGTTTCACCACGCTCTGCCATCATATTTGCAAGCATTGCAATAGAAGTTGCAGGATGTCCAAGAACAGCAGCTCCAGCTCCAAGTTGAACTATTTCACCATTTATTTCCATAACCACCCCAAGAGTTTTAAGATCTAAATCTTTAATATCCCTTGCTTGTCCACCTGTTACATATCTAGAAGATGAAGAATTATCTGCAATAACTGATTTTAAATCAAATTTAAAATCTTTATATCTTGAATCAATAACTTCAACAGCAGGCATTACAAAATCAGTTGCAGCAATTACATCACCAATATGACAGCCAGGTCCTGCTAAATCTTCTTTTAAAACAAAAGCAATCTCAGCTTCAACTTTTGGATGAATTAGTTTATCAATTTCAATCTCAGCTCCATCACCATATGCAAAATAATCAGCCAAATAACCATAACAAGGATTTTCAACACCCATTTGTTTCATTTTAGCTTGGGAAGTAAGACCCATCTTCATACCAATAATTTTAGTACCACGAGCCTCTTTATTCCTTCTTGCTGTCCATTGGATATCAAAGGCATCCTCATAAGTCATTTCAGGATAATCATCTGTTATTTTTGTAATCTCATAAGCATTTATTTCTGCATCTTCACAATGCTTTGCAAGTTTTTCTATTGTTGCTTTATCTAGTGCCATTATATAAGTCCTTTTTCTTTTGCCATATCTAAGGCTAAATCTTCAATCATATCCTCTTGACCACCAATAGTTCCTCTTTTTCCTAACTCTATAAGAATAGCTCTTGCATCAATACCATATTTTTCTTCTGCCCGTCTTGCAAAAAGTAAAAATGATGAATAAACACCTGCATATCCTAACGTTAAAGAGTCTCTTGAAATTCTTGTAGGTTTTCCCATAATTGGAAGTGCAATATCTTCAGCTGCATCTTCAATTTTATTTAAATTAATTCCTGTTTCAACACCCATTCTACTTAAAACTGCAACTAATACTTCAGTTGCAGTATTTCCTGAACCTGCTCCAAAACCTGCTAATGAAGCATCAATTCTATTTGCTCCACCTTCAATAGCTGCAATTGAGTTAGCAACACCCATAGACATATTATTATGTCCATGAAAACCAACTTCAATATCATCACCAAAGTGTTGTTTTATTGCATCTATTCTTTTATATACACCCTCTGGAAGTAAATAACCTGCTGAATCTGTTGCATAAACTGCTGTTGCTCCATAAGAAACCATCAATTTTGCTTGTTCTAAAAGTTTTTTCTCATCAATCATATGTGACATCATCAAAAAACCAACAGTATCAATTCCCATCTCACGTGCAGCTTTTATATGTTGTGCTGACACATCAGCTTCTGTACAGTGGGTTGCAACTCTTACCATAGAAATACCATGTTCAACAGCACTTTTCAAATTATTTACAGTCCCAATTCCTGGAAGTAATAATGCAGAAACTTTTTCATTTTTCAAATTTGGAACAACAGCATCTAACCACTCTTCATCTGAATGTAAACCAAAACCATAATTTACTGAACTTCCACCTAAACCATCACCATGAGTAACTTCTAGTAAAGGAACACCAGCTTCATCCATAGCAACAGACATATTTTTCATTTGTTCAAGAGTAAATTGATGTCTAACAGAGTGCATACCATCTCTTAATGACATGTCATGTATTTTTACTTTTCTTCCTGTTAAATCCATTTTATGCTCCTGCTTTAATTTTTTCAGCCATCTGTTCTGCAATTTTTGTAGCAGCAGCTGTAATAATGTCTAGATTACCTGCATATTTTGGTAAATAATCACCTAAACCTTCAACTTCTAAGAATATAGATACCCTCTTCCCATCAAAAACTGGTCCATTTTTTAGTTTATATCCAGGTACAAATTTTTGAACATCTGCAATCATATCATGTACTGATTTTGTAATTGCCTCTTGATCTGGCTCATCAACAGTTAAACAATGAACTGTATCTCTCATCATCAATGGTGGCTCAGCAGGATTAAGAATAATAATTGCTTTTCCTTTTGTAGCCCCACCAACTTTTTCAATCCCTAAAGCTGTAGTTTCAGTAAACTCATCAATATTTGCTCTAGTTCCTGGACCTGCGGATTTTGATGCAATTGTTGCTACAATTTCACCATATTCAACTGCTTGTACTTGTGAAACAGCTGCAACCATAGGAATAGTTGCTTGTCCACCACAAGTTACCATATTTACATTTTGTGCATCTTGCGCTAATAGTTCAGCTGTGTTCACTGTTGGAACACAAAATGGTCCAATTGCTGCTGGTGTTAAATCAATAACCATTACACCTTTCTCTTTTAGTTTTCTATTATTTTCACCATGTACATATGCTGATGTTGCATCAAATGCAATTTTTATTTCATCTTTTTCAATATGTTCTAATAATCCATCTACACCATTATGTGTAGTTTTAAGACCATTATCTCTAGCTTTTGCTAAACCTTTTGATCCTTCGTTAATCCCCACCATCCATAATGGATTAAGTATTTCACTTCTTTGAAGTTTATACATTAGGTCTAAACCAATATTTCCTGGACCTATTAATGCACAATTAATTTTCATTCTATTTCCTTAAAAATTATCCCTATTTTTTAGGGACTTTTTATTATCTATATTATTCTATACAAATCTACAAGAGGCAGAACCAATTCCACCAATGTTAATTGTCATATTATCACCTGATTCAATAGGAACCATAGCACATAATGCTCCAGATAAAATAACTTCTCCAGCTTTTAAACCAACACCAAATTCACCTAGCTTATTAGCTAACCAAACTACAGCATTTACAGGACTACCAAGTGCTGCTGCACCTGCACCTGTATGTAATAACTCACCATTTCTTTCAAGTGTAATACCACAAGTTGTTAAATCCAAATCTCTAGGATCTGCACTTTGCCCACCAAATACTATATATCCACAAGAAGCGTTATCAGCAACTGTATCTTGAATTTTTATCTTCCAATCAGTAATTCTTGAATCAACTATTTCAAAGCAAGGCATAACAAATTTTGTTGCTCTTAATACATCAGCATTTGTAACACCTGGTCCCATTAAGTCTTCTTTTAAAACAAAGGCTATTTCACCCTCTGCTTTTGGTTGAATCATCTTAGTTGATACATCAATCTCATCACCATCAGAGTAAATCATATCTGATAATAAGTAGCCAAAATCAGGTTGGTCTACACCTAACATATCCATAACAACTTTCGAAGTTACACCAATCTTTTTACCAATAATTTTTGAGCCATCATCACTCATTCTTTTTTTTATCAGTACATCTTGAATAGCGTATGCATCTTCAATTGTCATATCTGGTTCTCTGCTTGTTAATGGAGCGATTGAATTAGTTGACTTTAAAGAGTCAAATAATTCATTTCCATATTGTTCAATTTTTTCTTTTGTCATTTTATTACCCATCAATTACATTTTTATACATACGTTTTTAAGTTCTGTATAGAATTCTAAAGAGTGATGACCACCCTCTCTTCCAATACCCGAACCTTTCATTCCACCAAATGGTGTTCTTAAATCTCTTAAGAACCAAGAGTTAATCCAAACAATTCCCGTATCCAATTGAGAAGCTACACGATGAGCTTTATCAAGATTTTCAGTAAATACAGTAGAAGCTAATCCATAAGGAGAATTATTTGCCATTTTAATAGCTTCTTCTTCTGTATCAAAAGGTTGAATATGACAACAAGGTCCAAAAACCTCTTCTTGAACAACAGTTGCAGTTTCTGGAAGTCCTGTCCAAATAGTAGGTTCAACCCAATAACCGTCTCTCATATTTCCAGGCATAGTAGGAGCTCCACCACCAAGTACAACATTTGCACCTTCAGCAACTGCTTTTTCATAGTATGCAAGTACTTTATCTCTATGTGATGAACTAACTAATGGTCCCATATCAGATGATTCTTCATGTTGAATTCCAAGTTTTAGTTTTAAAGCTGATTCTTTTAATTTAGATACAAACTCATCAAAAATTGGTCTTTGTACATAAACTCTTTCAGTCCCTAAACATACTTGACCTGAGTTAGCAAAACATGATCTTGTAGTTTCAGCAATTGCCTTATTCATATCACAATCAGCAAATACTACAGCAGGATTTTTTCCACCAAGTTCTAAGGATACATCTCTAACACCAACTGAACATGCTTTCATAATCATCTCACCTGTAACAGTTTCACCTGTAAATGTAATTGCATCAATATCTTTATGAGCAGTAAGTAAATTACCTGTAATAGAACCTTTCCCTTGTACAACATTATATGCCCCTGCTGGTACTCCAACTTTATTCATAACTTCACCTAAAAGAGAAGTTGTAGTTGGTGTAACTTGAGAAGGTTTTACAACAACTGTATTACCACAAGCCATGGCAGGACCAACTTTCCAAGTCATTAATAAAAGTGGTAAATTCCATGGAGAAATTACACCAATAACACCTTTAGGCTTTCTAATACTATAATTAAACATTTTTTTACCATCAGGAGTATCAGATTGATAAGCTTCATCTGCAACAGCTTTCATCGTATCTGCAAAAACTTTGAAGTTTGCAGCTCCTCTTGGAATATCGATATGTCTTGCAATTGAATAAGGTTTACCTGTATCTAGTGTTTCAGCTTCTAAAAAATCATCAAATCTTCTATCTATTTCATTTGCAATTTCATACATTAAAGCTATTCTATCATTTAGCTTCATTTGTCCCCACTCTCCAGTAAGGGCATTTTTTGCAGCAGAAACTGCAGCATTTACTTCTGCTTCTCTACCTAATGCAACTTTCGAAATCAACTCATTTGTTGATGGGTTATAATTATCAAAAAATTCTCCACATTGAGAATCCAAAAATTGTCCATTTATAAAATGTTGTACTTTATTCATTAAATTTTCCTCCTATAGTCCTATAGCTTTAATACCTACTTGAGCACAAATTATGTCCTCTTCCTCTGTCCCTCCAGAAACGCCAATTGCCCCAATCTTCACACCATTTTCAAATATTGGTAGTCCTCCACCAAAAGGTACTAGTCTATTTCTATTTGAAAATCCATGTTCCAAATGTGGTGCTTCCTTAAAAATATCTGTCCATTGTCCTGAAGGGAAGCCAAAACTAGCACTTGTATAGGCTTTATCTTTTGAAATATCAATTGAGTGGATATATGATTCATTCATTCTTAAAAAAGCAAGTTCTAATCCTGCACTATCGCAAACACTTACATTTATTTTTATATTTAATTCTTCTGCTTTATTAACTGCTTCCTCACAAGCAGCTATCGCTGCTTTGTAAGTCAAGTTATTTTGAATATAACTATTTTTATTCATCTTAAAATCTTATTATTTATATGCTGCAAGTGTATATGCTGTAGTAAATGCACCAACTTCTTGACCTGTATGATAGAATATTCCTCTCCATAAATGGTCTTCATCCCAAGTTACCACAGGCATATCTGGTTGCACAAAATACCCTAGCCCTGCAAATGTTTCTAATCTATGTCCAGATGGGTCAAAGAAATAGATAGTCTCACCTCTTGTAATACCATGTCTTTGAGGAGTTAAATCCATCTTAACTTCATTCATTGCCATTACATCAGCTGCTCGTAAAATATCATTCCATCCATCTAAGAAGAATGCAATATGATGTAATCCAATTTCTGGACCAGCAACAAATGCAATATCATGAGGAGTACTAGAACAGCTTAACCAAGTTGCCGCTTGTAAAGAACCATCTGGCCCTGCTGTAACTTGCTCTGTTAATTTAAAATCAAACACTTCTTCAAAAAATTTAGTAGTTGCCATTACTGCTTCAGGACCTTGACACATTAATAAAGAGTGATCTAACCAGTGTGCTTTAATACCTTTTCCATTAATCGGCCATGGCGCAGGATTTAAATCACCAACATCTTTACCAATAAATGCTTTTTCTGCATATAAATCAAAAGTATGTCCACTAGGAAGTTTCATAGTTAATACTCTTCCACAATCAGCTATCTCACCAGCGGGTAACATAGTAGTTGGTGTTCCATAATCTTCAATTTTCTTTTTTAAATCATCTAAATCTGAGTCATTTCTAACTTTAAATGCTATTCTATTAAAAGTAGCTTCCTCAGAAGGTCGTAAAATCATGCTGTATTTATCCCACTCATCCCAACATTTAAGGTATAAAGTGCCATCTTTATCTTCACGTGTAACTTTCATTCCCATGATATTTTCATAGTAATCTCTTGATTCATTAATATCCAATACATTAATATCCAAGTGTCCTATTCTAGTAATCCCCATCTTTTCCCCTTTTATTTAAGTTAGCTACCAAATCTATAATTCATTGGTTTAATTTCTGCTATTAGCTCTATTTCCATTTCGCTTTGTGGCAAAATCCTACAAGCTAAAACAACACCATTTCTCTCTTCTTCTTCACTAATATGTTTTCGACTCATTTTCAAAGTAGTATATTTACCACTATGAACTTTTATCTTACATACCCCACAGCCCCCATTATGACATCCATTTGGAACCAAACATTCGTGTACATATAAAGAATCCATTAAATTCTTATTTGAAAAGCAATCCTGCTTAATACCCTTGTTTCTTATCAAGATACTATGTTTCAAAACTATCCTTATATTTAAGCTCAATGCCTAATGGTATTTAAAAAGTGTGGCAACTTTTTAATAGAGTTATTGTAATTTAAAAGATTCGCATTTTAATCGCAAATTTAGATTTTTTGTTTATATTGAGATTATTTTAAAAATTATAAAAAACTCCCTATTTTATGGACTTAAGAGTACTAATACCTATAATCTAAAATGATTTTAGTAAAAATTAATCGCGAATTAATCGCGCGAATTAACATAAAAATAAGAATATGATATAATTTTTTAGAGGTTACAAAAATGTATAATTTAACAAGAACTTTTTTCAATAATAATAAAATAGCAAAACATTTTTCTATCACATTTATTTTAGTAGGAATTGGTGGTTTAATATTTTTGGATAAACTAATTACTATTTTTTTTCAACACAATGATATAACTAAACAAGGACCATTAACATTTGGTATTTTATTTATTATCTCAACAGGAATAATATTATATTTTATAATCAACCATATGCAAAAAGTTATTAAAAATATTGATAAAGCATATAATGATTTAAAACAAAAAGAAAAAGATAGACTTGCTCCTTATGAATTTGCCTTAGATAATTCGGTAGATGCTATTCATTGGTTTACACTTGATGGAAAATTTATTTATGTAAACAATGCTACTTGTAAACTTGATGGATATACGAAAGAAGAGTTTGAAGATTTATATTTAGAAGATATTGACCCAAATTTTACAAGAGAAACTGCTCCTTTATGTATGCAAGAGATCAGAGATACTCCTAACTGGAGAATTGAAACTACACATAGAAAAAAAGATGGTACTATTTATCCAGTTGAAGTTTCTGGACATGGAATTATCTATAATGGGAAAGAGTATATTTGTGCATTTGCTAGAGATATGACCCAAAGAATTGCTTATAGAAATGAAATAACTAATATGAATGAAGAATTACAAAAATCTGTTAAAGAAAAAGAGATTTTGTTAAAAGAGATTCATCATAGAGTTAAAAATAATATGGAAATCATATCATCACTACTTAATATGCAAGCACATAAATCTAATGATATCAAGTTTAAAGAAGCAATGATAGAGAGTAGAAGTAAGATCCATGCAATGGCTTTAGTTCACGAATTTTTATATCTTGGAGAAAATCTTGCTTTTATAAATGTCAATGAATATATAGAAAAACTAATCGAAGATATAAAAGAGCTATATATCTCAAATAATACTCGTATTGATGTGGATTTAAATATTGATAAATTAGAATTTTCTATTAATAGATGTATTCAGGTGGGGATGGTATTACATGAGTTATGTGTAAATGCATTAAAGTATGCATTTAAAGAAGATAGAACAAATCTATTATGTATTCATATGAACTTAATAGGTGAAAATATAGTTGTAAAAATTAGAGATAATGGAGAAGGATTAAGCAATTTGGATGAGCTTGAAAAATCAGATTCAATAGGAATGCAATTAATTCACTCAATAGTTGATTTCCAATTACATGGTACTATTGATTTTAAAAATAATGATGGCTTGGAATGTAATATTATATTTCCAGAAAAGGAGATTAAATGAGTAAAGTAAAGATTTTAATAGTTGAAGATGAACCAATCATTGCCTTGAATTTAAAACAAGTATTGACTACATTAGGATACGAACCTTGTGGAATATCAAATAATCGTTGTAATACAATGAAACTATTAAATGAAGAAAAAGTTAACCCAGATTTAATTTTAATGGACATTTATCTTCAAGGGCCAACTACAGGTATTGTTTTAGCAAAAGAATTAAAAGGTATCTTGCCAAATGTTCCTGTAATATTTCTAACAGCAAACTCAGAACTTGCCACAATAAAAGAAGCCTCTGAAACTTTTGCATATGGTTATTTAATCAAACCATACAAAAAAAGTCATTTACAAGCAGCTATTGAAATAGCTCTTAAAAAATCTCAGGAAGACAATAAAAACAATTTTGATTTAGATGCAATAAAAAATATTAATAAAACCCTAGAACACAAGCTATCGCTTGATTTAGAAACAAAATCAAGAACAATAAAACTAAAATATGGATATCTATTTGATAAAGAAAAAGAGATACTTTATTTTGGAAATGAACCAGTAAAACTTACATCTAAAGAGATTGAAATTATAAAAGTTTTATGTCAAACTCCAGGACAAAATGTATCACAAGAACAATTAGAATATGCAATCTGGAAAGATGAACCCGCAGGATATGCAGCATTTAGATCCTTGTTATTTAGACTTAGAAATAAAATCCATAAAGATTTAATTTCAAATCAAAACAACACCGGATATAAAATAGAACTTCTATAATTTACCAGTTAGAAGCCCATTGTTTTTGTTCATCTTTTGTAAGAAATGTCCAGATAACAATGCGGCTAATTTTTTGTCCGTGTTGCATCTCTATAGTGTCATATTCTAAAGGCTTAATTTTTTCTATTTCATCATAGATAAAAGGAAGATTATCCTTTTTTGAGACTATGGTACTAAACCAAAAACAGTTTTTAGCGTATCGCTTACTTTGTCTTATCATAGCTTTTACAAAAGCTACCTCTCCACCTTTACACCATAATTCATTCTTTTTCCCACCAAAGTTTAAAGAAGCTTTTTCAACAACCTGTTTTGTAAGGTTTTCAACTTTTCTTTTACTTCCAGCTTCTGCATCTTTTTGAGACTTATGAAAAGGAGGATTACATAAAGTAAAATCAAACCTATCATCTTCTTTAATAATACCTGTAAAAATACTGTCATGATTTAATTGTAATCTACACTCAACATTTCCTTTTAAAGATTCATTTGAATTTATAATATTTTCCGATGATTCAATAGACTCTTTTTCAATATCACTACCAACAAAAGACCAACCATAAACACTATTTCCAACTATAGGATAAATACAGTTTGAACCAATACCAATATCCAAACCTTTTATATTTTTTCCCATTGGAATTTTTTTATCATGAAACTCAGCTAATAAGTCAGCAATATAATGAAGATAATCAGCTCTTCCAGGAATAGGTGGACATAAGTATCCATCAGGGATAGACCATTTCTTTATATTATAAAAATGAGCAAGAAGTGCTTTATTTAAGAGTAGTACTGCATCTGCATTTGCAAAATCAATTGAAAGTTCATTATATTTATTCTCAAATACATAATCCCCAAGTTTTGGTAAACTTTTTATAAGTTTAGGGAAATTATATCTTTTGTTGTGAGGATTTCTGGGATGTAAACCTTTTTTGTGTTCTTTATGTGCCATAATATTTATCTTAATATATAAATTTTTTTGTATTGTACAATCATATTTCTAATTGTGAGTTAATCCCAAAAGAAATATAAACAGCAATAAGATAAAAAAAGTAGTATTTTAAAATACTACTTTTAATTATAGAGATTTAAATAGTGGACTTTTTTGATTTTCTTTATTCATATCTGCTTTTGAAAAAAATCTTTCTATATGTATATCTCTTTCATACAGTCTTCCTCGCATAAGTGCAGTAATACAAACATCGATCATTCCAGGAGGTCCACAAAGATATGCTTTATGACCTGAAAAATCATTGTCATATTTTTTAATTGCTATATCATTTAAATAGCCAGTCTCTCCATGCCAATCTTTTACATCTTCATCTGATAAAGCTGGAATATAAGTAAAGTTTTCATACTTTTTTTCTAACTCTCTAAAAAGTTCAGCATAATAAAGCTCTTCTTCATTTCTAGCTCCATGAAAAAGTGTAATAGGTAAAGTTGAACCATTTTCAAGTTGTTCTTCTATCATAGCTTTTGGACTTGATAATCCAGAACCTCCAGCGAAAAACAACATAGGTTTTTGTGCTGATTCTTTTACAAAAAATCTTCCAAAAGGACCTGATATTTTCCTTCTATCCCCTACTTTTACATTTTTATGTATCCAAGGTGTTGCTACTCCATCAAGAATTAAAGCAATATTTAACTCTATTATCTTTTTGTTGTTTGGTGATGTTGCAATTGAAAATGCTCTTGGCTCCTCAAAACCTGGAACATAATATTGAATATATTGTCCCGCTTGAAAATCAATTTCATCATCAAGTTCTAAAACTACACCTTTAATTCTTGGAGTTAAATCTTTTACTTCAATAACAGTTCCCATGAAATCTTTAACAGGAATTGACCTAGCATCGGGATCTTCATCTATATCAGCTTCAATAGCACAATCTTCTTTTAGAGTTGAAGTACAAGCCAAACATTTACCCTCATCTTTTTCCATATCCATTAAAGCAAAAGGAGATGCCTCTCCATGATCAACTTCTCCTTCTAGAAGTTCTACTTTACAAGTGCCACAAAGTCCGTGATTACAAGCATGGGGTAAATATACCCCTTGCCGTAATGCAGCATCGAGAATAGTTTGACCATCTTCTACCTCAACAATATCTCCTGTTGGTTCTATCTCAACTGTATAACTCATATTACATTCCTGCGCCATTTAGTCCTGTAAGATTTGGTGTTTCAAATCTCAAAAGAGATTTATGGTCAATTCCATTATCTTCTAAAGACTTATTCACATCTGGAGTAAATGACTTTCCATTTAAACTCCAAATAACAGAATCATCCCACACAACTTTTTCAAAATCTGGATGATCTTTATAACACATAGGCATCACATCACTTAATAGTGCCGAAAAAGGCATTTGTGGAGGTAAAGGAAAACCCATTGCCGAATTAATCATTCTATGTTTATCCCATCCTATATAAACTAGTTGATTTCCATGAAAATTTTCAACTCTATCCATCATTTTTGCTTCATATTTTCCTATTGATTTAACAGCCATTTTATCTCCTTATTCTTGCCCATGCCACTGTTTCCAAGTGGCTTCATCTTCGCTTCCAACATAATCACAGTTATCCACACCAAATTTCACTTTATACCAATCCAAAACTTCTGGAAGAGTTGCTCCCCCACAGTTTCCTTGGAATATTTGTTGTACAGGCATCCAAGCATGAGTAAATTTTTCTGGTTCATTCTCAAAAATATCCTTACAATGGTCAGAACAGAAATGAAATCTTTCACCATTGTACATAGTATCCCTATGAGAAATTTGAGTAGGTTCTCCTTTTTCAACTTCTGTAAATAACATTGGAATTTGACAAGTTTGACAAAGTTGAGGAAGCATTTCAGAGTAGTATCTTTTCCCCTCTTTTTCTAATTTTGCCCAGTGTTCATATACTGGTCTATAGTATTTATCAAAAGTATCTGGATATTTCTCACTTAACCAATCCATTTTTTTCTCATCTGGAATCCAAGTATGGAAAGGTGCTGCGGCACCATGAGTATAAAATGTCATCCAAATTTGATGAGATAAATGATCTTTTTCTGCTGAAACTGTTCCTGCACAATCAGGAATTGTGATTCCATATCTCTCTAAATCTTTAAATAGAGATACTGTATTTTCTTCAAAGTATAATTCCCAAGCTTCTTTCCAAGATTGTGGAGATTCAGGTAACATATAATCCATCATCATTGATACAAGAGATAGAACTTTATATCCTCTCCAAGTCCATTTATCAATCCATTTTTGAACAATAGGAACATTATCAGGATCTTGTTCTAACATGAACTTAATAGCTTGCAGACCTAAAGTCATGTGTCTTGCTTCATCGCTTTGTGCTGAAAATCCAAATGTAACTGTTGCCATATCACCATTATACGCTGCACCAGACATAAATGGTACAAATAAAAGGTTAGTTAAAACATACTCAAATGAAAATCCAATAGCAATCATAAACTCAAAAGGACCGGCTGTTCTTGCATCATCAAAAAATGATTTTGGAACTGAAAGATACCAAACTCTATCATGCCAATGAGAAAATTCAGAAAATCCATTAAAATGTTTATTATAATGACTTAGTGTATGAATTTGGGTTTGAACATGTCTTAACTCATCAATAGCTTGCATTTGACAAGCAACTCTTGGACCATCACCTCTAAAGTTTCTTGCAACATGAGCAAAACCTCTATGTGCTTGATATTCCAAAGGAGAAACTCCTGTTAAAAATAGTTTCAATGCTGAAACATATCTTGCATCAGTGATATTTTTTTGTCCATTATTTTGAGCAAATGCATCAATAATTGCATACAGCTTTTTATCTTTTTCACCTTGATATTTCCAGTAAGAGTCCATTGTCATTCTAAATGGATCTTCCCAAGCTTCCCAATCATGTATTTTAATTCCTTCAAATTTATCATAAGGGAAAACTTTATCCATATCTTGATAAGTTGTATCCCAGCCAAGCCGTGTCATATGCTTGTACTTATCCTTCATACTTAATCTTTTTTTTCTATTCTTAGTACTCATAGTCATAATTATCTCCTAGTTATCCCAATAAATTGTAAAATGATCATAATCTTCATCAACATTTCCTGCAAGTGAAATCAATACCAATTGTAACTCTTGAGGATCCCAATCACGCCCTATAATCTCTTCCATTGTTTCTGATTTTATTACAAGTTTTCCCGGACAAGTTATTTTTGTCATTGCAGGTTGAGATTCAAATGTTGCATGTTCATTGTCTTTAGCAATTGCATCTAACATTGGTTTTGCTTCTTCTACTGCTTGAAGTACAAGCATTACATTATTTTCAGCCATGATTTCTCCTATAAACTTAAACCGTTTTTAGTTAAACGATTAATTAGATTTTGTTTTATTTCATTTACTATCTCTTCTGGATTAGAAAGAAGATTTTTAGCAAGTGATAAAGTTGCTTTTTCTACAATAGGTATATATTTTTTAGCACAAGTATTTAAAAATTCAGTATTTTCAATTGATTCAGAGCTTGCAACTGATACTGTTTTATCAACCCATTTTGTAGATTCTTCATACCAAGTAGTAATAAATTCAGTCATCATCCCTTGAGCTGTTCCACCTTTTGAATTAATCTCTTGCTCATATGCATTAAAGAATAATGGGTGAATAAAACCATCCATAATTACATTTTGAAACATATGAAGTTCAAACCAATCTTCTAATACGAAACTATCTTCTAAAGCTTTTCGTAAACCTTGCCATGAAGAATCATTCATCCATAAATCTTTTGCATTATCTAAATATGAAGCTTCATTTTCACCAATTAAAAGACCAATTATTGTAATATATTGTGAATTTCCTAATCTATCCTCAGCATGAAACATTGCAGCACTTGCAAATGCAGCACCATAACTTTCAGATACCAATTGAAGATTATTCATATTTGCACCCCACTCATAATGACGAAGGGGAAGAACATGAGTTTGAATCTGCTTTTTTATATCATTTGGCATTGAATCTAAAAGCCCTCTTTTTTCAATAAAAACAAAGTTTTGTTCAGCAACATCTTGTTGTTTAGCTCTTGTCATTACATAGTTTGAATAGTAATATTGTCTTGGATCTAAAAATTTATACCAATCTTCCATTTTGATTGCTGTTTTTTCTGTATCATAAAGCTCATATTTTGGATTATATGTTGGTCTATAATGAAAATTTGTTGTTGATTGTAAATCATATGTTGCTTCTTCATACCTAGTTGCAGATTTTCCTTCTCCAATTCTTCTTGCAACATGTCCAAAAGTTTCTCTTTTTGGTTTAATATCAACACTTTTTATATCTAATGTCATAGTTTTCTTCTCCTTTATTTATTACTCTTTTGATGTACCAATTACGCCGTATTTCCATTTATACTTATCATTTTCCACATCAATCAACTGTTGTTTTGTAAGAAACTTCACACTGTTTTTATTACAAAACTCCTCAAACTGTTTAACTGGTAAAGCAAGTTCCACATACATAGTCGGATCTCCGACTGAAAAATCAAACTCAACTAGTCCTTTATTCGTCTGATTTGTTATATGTATAAACTTGTCTTCTTGTGTCTCTAAAGTACAACAATCCATAAGACAACCTTATTTAGACTTTTAATTCAGATAAGATGATTTCTTTAACACAAATTATCTTTGAACAATGACACTTTAAATTAATAATATCGCTAAAATATCGCACTTTTTTTTTATACAAATTTTTTTTGCTATAATTTTCAAAAGGTAAGAAAAAATGATAAAAACTATTTATACTTTAAAAAATTTCATACTCAACAAAAATAAATTGGCAAAAAGTTTCTCTTTGTCATATGTTGTTATTGGAGTATTAGGAGCTGTTTTCTTAGACAAACTAATCACTATATTTTTTAAAAATAATGACATAACACAACAAGGTCCTCTAACTTTTGCTATATTATTTGTTTTGTCAACAGGTCTAATTTTATATTTTATGGTAAACCATATGCAAAAAGTTATTAAAAATATTGATAAAGCTTATAAAGAATTAAAAAGAAAAGATAAAGATAGATTAGCTCCATATGAATTTGCTTTAGATAACTCTGTTGATGCCATTTATTGGTTCACCCTTGATGCTAGAATCGTGTATATAAATAATGCTGCATGTAATATGCTTGGTTATACAAAAGATGAAATGCTGGATATGTTTTTAGAAGAAATGGATCCAAATTTTGATAGGAACAGTGCACAAGAGTGTATGTTAGAAATTAAAAATACAAAAAACTGGACCCTAGAAACTACTCAAAGAAAAAAAGATGGAAATATTATAAATATTGAGGTTTCAGGACATGGTTTTATTTATGGTGGACAAGATTATATTTGTGCTTTTGGTAGAGATACTACCCCTAGATTAGAGTATAGAAATAAAATCACAAACATGAATCAAAAACTACAAAAATCAGTTGATGAAAAAGAGATTCTATTAAAAGAGATTCATCACCGAGTAAAAAATAATATGGAAATTATCTCATCATTGCTTACAATGCAATACAGAAGAGTTGAAGATGATGAAGTAAAATATATATTAAAACAAAGTCGAAGTAGAATAAATACAATGGCTTTAGTTCATGAATTTCTATACTTAGGAGAAAATTTAGCATATATTAATTTAGAAGACTATATTGAAAAACTTGTTGACGATATAAAAGAGTTATACATCTCAAATAAAACACACTTAGAAGTAGATTTAAATATTGACAAACTAATATTCTCTACAAATAGATGTATTCAAGTTGGAATGGTTTTACATGAACTTTGTGTTAATGCATTAAAATACGCTTTTAAAGAAAATAAAGAGAACCTACTTTGTATTCATATCAAAAAGTCAAAAGAAAATATCCATCTTAAAATCAGAGATAATGGAGATGGCCTAAAAAATTTAGACTCCTTATATAAAACTGATTCAATAGGTATGCAACTAATCCATTCTATAGTTGAAGACCAATTAGACGGAACAATTGAATTTAAAAATAACAAGGGATTAGAGTGTAATATCTTTTTCCCAGTCAAGGAAGATTAATGTCAAAAGTAAAAATATTAATTGTTGAAGATGAATCTATAATTGCAATAAATTTAAAAGAAACATTACAAGAGTTAGGATATGAACCTTGTGGTATAGCGCCAAATAGGTGTAAAACCATAAAAATTTTAGAAAAAGGAATTCTTCCCGACTTAATATTAATGGATATTTATTTAAAAGGTCCTACAACAGGAATTGAGTTAGCAAAAGAGTTAAAACCCCAACTACCCAATGTACCTATTATATTTTTAACCGCAAATTCAGAAGTTGCTACTATAAAAAAAGCATCTGAAACATTAGCTTACGGATATATTTTAAAACCATATAAAAAATCTCATCTGCATGCAGCAATTGAAATAGCTTTAGAAAAATCAAAAGATGATAATAAAAAAAATAATGAACTTTATGCAGTAGAAAATATAAATAAAACATTAAATCACCAATTAGAGATAATAAAAGATCAAAAATCAAGAACGGTAAAATTAAAATATGGTTATCTTTTTGATAAAGAAAAAGAGATTTTGTATTATGGAAATGAGCCAGTAAAACTTACAAAAAAAGAGTTACAGATTATAAAATTACTTTGCAATAGTGCAGGATATTTTGTATCACAAGAACAAATAGAATATGCAATTTGGCAAGATGAGCCAGCTGGTTATGCAGCATTTAGATCGGTATTGTTTAGATTAAGAAATAAACTACATAAAGATTTAATCACAACTCAAAATAATACTGGGTACAAGATAGAAACTATATGATTTCTTTATCATCTTTTAAACCTTTCATGTACTCTTTATATTTTGTCTTAGTAAAATAAATGTATATAAACACTATCAATACATAGAATAATACAATTAGCAAAATTACAATATACTCAAAACTTCCAATCATAATAGAATCCTTTACCAATGGCTTATTTTTGCATTATAATTAAAGTTTTACGTATTATTATCGCGATAAATGTAAATTAACCTATAAAAAGTGAATATTCTAATATGATTTTAAATTTAACACCGAATCTATAGAGTCATAGCTATATATCTCATAACTTTCATTTTTAGCTTTTATAGTATGTACTGCCATTCTATCTGCTAACTCATTTCCTTCAACTCCTGCATGTCCTTTTACGTGTTTGATTGTTAGATTATTTTTGATTTTTTCATATAAAAGATGAGCTTCTTTTATCAACTCTAAATTTTTAATCTCTCCACCTTTTTTAGTCCAGCCTTTGGCTTTCCATCCATATGCCCAAGTACAAATACAATCAATACTATATTTTGAATCAGAAAGTATAGTATTTGGAAAATCAGGATTAGATTCACAAAGTAAAAGTGCTTTATATAAAGCATTTAACTCTGCAATATTATTTGTACCATTTTTTACATAAGCTCCATAATAAAGAACTGGTTTTGCATTTGAAGAGTAAACTGCAAGCCCACTCCCTGCTTCCCCAGGATTTCCAGAACAAGCTCCATCACAATAAATACTTAACCCTCCACTACTTTGAATATTTTGATTCACAGGTTTTGCTTTTTTAGGATTTCTAAAAGATGAAAGTGTTTCATAGTTTTTAATAATCTGTTCTTGTGTTTTAAGTACTAATTTACCCCTTAAAAGAATCAATAAATTTGCATCACGAGTACTTAACTCTTTACCTAAAATAAGTGTTTGCCAAGAATCTTCAAGAGGAAAAGCCAAATTTAAAATCTCAGCTTGTGCTTTATTTAGTGTAGAGTCATTTATTATTAGGTCAAGATAGTTTTCATCAATTTTCATATAGTATTCCATGTTTTTGATGCAATTATATCAAAATCTTATTAGTTTTAAATTGAGAAAAGATATCTCAAAATTAAACTTTTTGCTTCTTCCTTTTTCTTTTGAAATACATTATAAAACCAGTTACTGTAAATAAAACCATAAAAAGTGATGAAATAAACATTGCTATTTGTCCTACTAAACCAAAATATTCACCAGTATGTAAAGCTAAGATACTTTTCATTAATCTCTCATTCAAAGGTTTATCTTCAAATTTTTCATGTTTAACTATTTTTTTTGTATTAATATCTATTAATACTTGATTCCTTGCTCTTTCGTGAACTGAAGTTTTTTCTAAATAACTAATAGAATATACCCCTTTTTTATTGTTGAATCTAAAGTTTGCTTTTGTATAATCTTTTATATTTGTATGAAATAATTCTACTGTTTCTTGAATTTCATTTAATTTTAGTTTTGTATTATTTAAATCTCTTTTTACTTCAGGTTTCTTATTTCTAGGGACTTTTCTCTGTTTTTCTACTCCTGAAATTTTATGTAAAGCTTCATTAAAAAAGTCATATGACCAATAAAGCCCAGTCAAACTTGCAAGTAAATAGAAAGGAATTACCCACATCCCTATTGCACTATGCATAGCTGATATAAATGCTCGCCCTTTATATTTAAAACTAAAAGTAAAGCTTTTAAAGAAGGCTCTTTTAACTCTTGGCCAATAAATATAAACACCACTAAACATCAAAAGTAATAAACATAAAACACTTGCACCTACAATTTGTTTCCCAACATCTCCAGCTGCTAATCTTCTATGAATATTTTCAATAAATTTAAAAAATCCTTGACCTTCTACATTTGGTAAAACTTCTGCTGTATAAGGATTAATATAATAGTTTATTCCTCTTCTTTTAGCTTTTCCTTTACTTCCTGCTATATTTATAACTACAGTTGATTTTAAATCTTTAGAAAAAGTTATGCCATTTACTTTTGATTGAGGAAATTTTTCTTTAAATTTTTCTAATAATTCTTTTGTGGAAAGTCTTTTTTTATCAGATATTTCGACTATATAGCTATCTTGATTTACGAAATGAAGTATCTCTTTATCAAAAGATAATAAAGAACCAGTAAGCCCAACAACAAGTAAAACTATACCTGCTGTTAGACCTAAAACTAAATGTATTTTAAATAAAACCTTTTTATACATAAAAGCTCTTATTAAAATTTATATGAAACTTGAAATTTGAAATTTCTTCCAACTTCGTATGATTTATTTGTACTTGTTGTTTGAGAACCAAATCCTGTATGAGTAACATATTTCTTATCAAAAAGATTTCCTATTCCAAAATTAAATGAAGTATTTTTAAGTGATGAAGGATTATATGTAAGATTTATATCATGCACTGCGTATCCAGCTCTTTTATACTCTGTAGTAGAACCACTACGAGAAGAATAACTTAACCATTCATTTCCTGGTACAAATTGAGAATTGTAGTTAAACTTAAACTCTTTAGTAATTTGATAATTTGCCCCTATTTTAAAAATATGAATATTTGTTGTTTTAGGATCATAAGTAATTCCACTTACTAAATCTTTTTGTCTACCGTCAGTATATGTATGACTTAAGTTTAAACCTAACTTATCTTTTTTATATGAGAACATTGTTTCTAATCCCCAAATCATAATATCACTTTGACTAGTTAAACTATTGTTCTTTGTTGTATGTGCATAATTATCTACGTTGTATCTATATGCATTGAAACCGACTATTGCATCATCTGCATTTAGTGCTTTTGTTAAATCATAATCAAAGCCAACTTCAAAGTTATTCCCAGTTTGTGCATTTGTATCTCCAGTTTGGATATCTGTTGAATCAACTGCTAAAGTCTCTCCAAGTGCAGGGCCTTTAAAAATATGTCCATAGCCACTTCTTAATGTTAGATTTTCACTAGCTTGATATTTCAATCTAAGCTTAGGTGATAATTGAGAAAATGTACCATTATAAATTCCACCTAATTTATAATAATCATATCTAGCACCTAAAGTAACAATCCAATTATCAAACGCCATTTCATCTTCAAGATACAATCCATGATTATTTATTTCTCCACCCTCAAAATCTAAATTTTTTGTAGTGTTATTTGAATAAACTCTTAATGTATCAGCTTCAATTTCTTGTTCTTCGTGAGTATAATCTGTACCAAAAGTAATTTTATGAATACCTAGAAGTGAACTGTTTCTTAAATCCATCCCACTTGTACTATTGATGTATTTTCTTTGAGGTTCTGTGTATGTTAAATTACTAGTACGATCTGTCCCATTTGTTGATTCTCTTGTAAGATATTGTTTATTGTAATAGGCATTTGCTTTTACATTTACCAATTCATTATCAGGTTTATACTCATAATTAAGAGTAAAAGTATCTCTTGAAATAGAGTTATAATCATTATCTGTATCTTCTGTTCCAACTTTTTCACCAGATAATTGTCTATTTCCTCCATCTTTATATCTATTGTAAGATATTTTAAACGTGTTATAGTCATTTGGTTTTATTACAAGTTTTGCTAATGCACTCTCTAACTTACTCTCTTTAGATTTAATTTTTTCACCATTTCCAAGACGTAATGTTCCATCAGAAGAAATAGTTCCCATTCCCACAAACTCTAATTTCTCATTGATTTTTCCAAAAACTGCAACAGTTCCTGTTTTTCTTTCATATCCAGTTTGATAACCAAGAGTTACTTTCCCACCAAAATTTTCACCTTCTGCTAAAAAGTCACTTGGATCTTTTGTTTCATAAACGAATGAACCATTAATAACACCTTGCCCACTTAAAGCAGAGTTTGGACCTAATTCAACAGATGTAATTTTTAAAAGAGAAGCATCAATTGTTTGATCACCAGAGTGATGAAATAACTGTCCTCCAAGTTTTGCCCCGTCAACAGTAATATTTGCAAACTTATCTTCCAAGCCTCTTACATATACTTTTTGTCCATATCTAGCATTTCCATCAACATTTACACTTGGAAGTGATTTTAATATATCTTTTACATCACTTGCTTGTTCTTCTTCAAGTTGTTTTGAACTTACAGATTTTACTTGTGCATCAAATGCCGATGTGTTAATTCTCACATCATCTAATTGTGTTTCAGCCATAATTGAAATTTGTGCAACAATTAATGCTGCAACTGATTTTGCAATTTTTATTTTCATTAATTTCCTTGTTTATTTTTCTATTTGGCTGGCTATTTTTTTAAGAGGACATTTGTAGATTTTTTGCTAGCTATATTTTTGTTTTTATTTTGTTAAAATTAGTTTATTTGCTTTTGTAATTCTTAGGTGATATTCTTGACCATCATGAATAATAGTTATTACATTTTTATCACTAAAAATTTCTTTACTATTTATTTTTTTATCATTTTTTTCTATCATTTTCCCTCACTTTCTTAATCAATGATTAACAAAATATTGACGGAATGTTAACAAATAAAATCTTAATTTTTAATAAAATTGATAATTAGTATCATTAATATTTAAAACTTAAAATGAAATTTCTAAATAGAACTACTAATGTAGTTCTATTATTCATATCTCAGTGCATCAATTGGATTAAGTCGTGCAGCTTTTCTAGCAGGGAAATATCCAAATATTACTCCAATAAGTGTCGAGAAGATAAAAGAAATAAGTATTATTTTGTGGTTTATAATAAAAGGTAATTCCATAAAGAGAACAGAGGTATAACCTATTCCAATACCTAAAATAATTCCAATTATTCCACCTAAAGTTGATAAAACAATAGCTTCTACTAAAAATTGCAATAAAACTTCATTTTCCATTGCTCCAATTGCAAGTCTTGTTCCTATTTCTTTTGTTCGTTCAGTTACAGAGACTAACATAATATTCATAATTCCAATCCCTCCAACAAGTAAACTAATTGCAGCAATTGAGCCCAAGAGATAAGTTAACATTTTCGTTGTTGAAGTCATAGTTGAAAGTAAATCTTCCGTGTCTCTTATATGAAAGTTATCAGATTCTCCCACTTTTATTTTTCTTCTTTCTTGCATTAATAATGTAATATCTTTTTTGGCACTTTTAATATTTTTACTATCATTTATTGATATTAAAATTGATTTTACATCTTTATTTCCCTGAATTTTCCTTTGTAACATAGTTAAAGGGACTATAACTATTTCATCTTGATCACGACCAAATGTTGATGCACCTTTTGATTCCAAAACTCCTATTACATTACAAGAGAAGTTTTTTAGTCTCATTCTTTCGCCAACTGGATTAAGACCATTAAAAAGTTGTTTTACTATGGTACTACCTAAGATACAAGAAGATTTTCCACTATTTAATTCATTTTGTTCAAAATATCTTCCACTTGATAAGTCCCAATCACGAATTGTAAAATAATCATTATCTGTACCGATTATGCTTGAGGTATAACTTTTATTTGAATATATTAGATTTACATTTGAGCTATTTTCAGCAGCAACAGCTTTTATATTTCTTATTTCATTTTTTATTGCATTAATATCATCAATTTTAAAAGATTTTGCACTGTTATCACTTCTATGTCCTCTTCTTTCTTGTCCAACTCGAAGTGTCAGCATATTTGTCCCAAGTTTTGTAATACTATCTTTTACATTAGCTGTAGTTCCATCACCTATCATAACCATACCAATAACAGAGGCAACACCTATTACAATTCCAAGAATAGTTAATATTGACCGTAATATATTTCTTCGTATCTCTTTTATTGCTATTAAAAAGGCATTTGAAAGCATTATTTTAATCCTTTTTTTAAACTATTTTCAATATGTCCATCTCTAAAATATATAACTCTACTTGAATAAGAAGCCATCTCTTCTTCATGCGTAACCATTATTATTGTGATATTTGATTCTTCATTTAGCTGTTTTAACAAATTCATAATTTCTATACTTTTTATACTATCAAGATTTCCAGTTGGCTCATCTGCAAGAATGATTAATGGATTTGTCACAATTGCTCTTGCAATTGCAACACGTTGTTGCTGACCACCTGAAAGTTGTGAAGGGGCATGATGAGCTACATTCTCAAGTCCTACTTTTTTTAGTGCATTCATAGCTAATTCTTTTCTCTTTTGGAATGGAACTTTTCTATATATTAAAGGTAATTCAACATTTTCTAAAGCACTTGTTCTTCCAAGTAAATTAAATCCTTGAAAGACAAAACCTATATAGTTTCTTCTTATAAGTGCTAGTTGATTTCTATTTAGTTTTTCTACATTTATACCATTAAATAAATATTCTCCATCACTTGGTTTATCTAAACAACCAATTATATTCATAGAAGTTGATTTACCACTTCCACTAGCTCCCATAATAGCTACAAATTCACCCTCGTTTATAGAAAAATTTACACCATTTAAGGCATAAGTTTTTGCTTCATTTTTTCCATAGGTTTTTATGATATTTTTAAATTGTATTAGAGTTTTTTCTTTACTCATCGCCACTTCTTTGTGAAGTGATTATTTCATCATCTAAATTTAAATCTTTTGATTCAATACTAGTAAATTTACCATCACTATTTAAAATTTTAACTCTTACTCTTTTTGGTTGGTTATTTTCTAAAACCCAAACAATTCTAAAATCTTTTTTACTAATATCTTTTGATTTATTTCCTTTTCTTAGAGGTCTTTTTCCAACAAGACTCATGCTACTTTTTTTCTGTGTACTAATTTCTGGTTTAAATCTTAGTGCAAGATTTGGTATAAGAAGTTTATCTTTAGATTCTTTTGTAATAATATTTGCAGTTGCTGTCATACCTGGTCTTAAAAGTAATCTTTCATTATCAACACTAACTACTGTCTCATAAGTAATTACACCATTTACTTCAACAGGGTTATATCTTACTTGTTTGATTTTTCCTTTAAATGTCTCAGTAGGATAGGCATCAACACTAAAGGTAACATTTAAATCTTTTTTAATATCTGCAACATCAGCTTCATCTATACTTACAACTAAGTCCATTTTTGATAAATCTTTTGCCAAAGTAAAAAGTGTAGGTGTAGACATAGATGCAGCAACTGTTTGTCCAACTTCGACCGCCCTATTTAGAACAATACCATTAATTGATGATTTTACAACTGCTTTTTGAAGATTTTCTTCATCTGTTTTTAGATTAAATTGTGCTTGTAAAACTTTTGCTTGTGAACTCTCATAACTAGCAAGAGAACTTTCATAAGAAAATTTACTATCCTCAAGTTCATTTTTAGAAGGATATTTTCCATTTGTTTGTTTATACATTTTTAATGTTCTATTATAAGTTGATTTTTTACTATTAACAGTTACCATACTCTCTTTTAAATTTGCTTTTGCAATAGTTAAAGAAGCTTTTGAACTATCAACTTGAGATTGGAGTTTTGTAGTATCAAGTTTTGCTAAAACTTGCCCTACTTTCACTTCATCATTAAAATCTACATAAATCTCTTTTATTGTTCCTGAAACCTCAATTCCAACATCAACACTATTTGTTGGTTCTAAATTTCCAGTTGCAATAACAGAAACCAATAAATCACCTTTTTTTATTTTTTGAGTTTCATAGGAAATAAGTTTTTTATTATTTGCATTATTTGTATAATAGTAATAATAAATACCAAATGCCAAAAGAAAGATTATAAAAGAAAATATAAAATACTTCTTCTTTGAACCTTTATTTGAATAGTTTTGTAAATCTTTTTCTAAATTTGCATCCATTAAATATTAACCTTTGTTTTAAAATATAATTTTGAGTATTGAAGTTTTTTATTTATATCATTTATTAGTAAATCATATTCGTTTATTTTCTTACTATTTTGTAAAATATCTAAATCATAATCAGATGTCATTCCTGCATTGTTTGAACTTCTATTTACAAATATAAGATCATCATATAAATTTAAATTCTCTTTTATAGTTCTTTCATAATTTTCAAAAGTATCAATTTGAGTTAAGATTTGTTCATATTCAAAAGACAATTGATTTTTTAAATCTTCTAAATTAACTTTTTGTTTTAATACTTCTAATTTTGATTTTTCTAGTTTTGAATCTTTTGTAACATCAAATATAGGCATAGATAGACTTAAGCCTATAGTTCCATTTGTTCTGTTATCTTCATTTTCATTATCTTGATAATTTACACTACTTGATAATTTTACTTGAGGAAGATATGAACTTTTTAGTTGTTTGTATGAAGTATCAAGTAGTTGTACTTTTGAATTTTCATATCTTATATTTAGACTATTTTCTAAAAATTTCTTTTTATCAGAAATTTTAAAATCAATTAGTTTTATTTGATTATATTTTAAATTTGTATATTTCGATAACTCGAACTCTTTTTCTTTTAAAGAGTTACTTAAAGATATATTCTCTTTTTGCTGATTATTTTTTGATATAATAGCATTGTTTAATTCTATAATGTCAACTTTTCCAGCTTCGTATTGAATCTTTTTAAGAACTAATTCAATCCTTTTATTTTTTAATGCATAATCACTTTGTTCTATTTGAAATTTTAATTTCTTGATATTTAGAAGTGTTTCATATATAGTCTCCAAAATTAAATTATTTTCATTTTCCCAAGATATTAAATCTGAATACAATTGCTCTTTTGCATACTGAATACTATACTCTATTCCACCTGATTGAAAAATCATTTGAGAATAACTTAATCCAACACTTCTATTCATGTCTGAACTTGCATCATCTGTAAAATTATGACTTTTACTTAGATTCGAATTTAATTCAATATTTCCTATCCAGTCATCTTTTAATGATTCATATTTTTTTTGAATCACTTTTTTTTCAATCTCCCTTAGCTCTTTTTTATTTTTTTTAACAATATCCAGTTCATTTGAAAATAAAAAAGAGCATAATATTGAGAGAAGTATTAATTTTTTCAAAAAAAGTCCTTTTTTGTTTAAATTATATTTCATCTTTCTTAATGGTTTTTTAACAAAAATAAAATTTTATTATCAATTAAGATAATTATTATCAATATTGTATTAGAATTCGATTATGGAACATAAAAAGAGTTTATCAACAATACTAATTTTAGTAATATCTGCACATATATATTTATTTGCACAGCTAAAAGTACAGGAAGAGCAAACAGTTGTAGCGCCTAAGCCTACAAAATCTAATGTACAAATAAATTTAAAAAATGTAGTACTAAAAAAACAAGAAATCAAGCCTATTAAGCAGACTATTAAAAAAGTGGAAAAAAAGAAAATAAAGAAAAAACTTCCAAAAACACAAAGTAAAAACATAGTTAAAACTGTAAAAAAAGAAAAGAAAAAAACAATCAAAAAACCTGCAAAAAAGATAGTAAAAACCAAACCTACAAAAGAAATATTCAAAGAAAAAGTTGTAGAACAAATCACTACTAAAGCAGCAGAAATAAAAAAAGAACAGATACCAGTTGAGACTTTGAAAGCTATTGAAAATGAGTATTTACTTAAATTAAAAAGGCTAATAGAAAAAAATAAAACATACCCTAATAGTGCAAAAAGACTAAGACAAATGGGAAAAGTTTATTTAAGTTTTACAATACTTAAAAATGGGAAAATAGCTAATGTCCAAATTACTAAAAACTCAAATTTTAAAAAGCTAAATAAAGCCGCATTGGAAATAATGGCAAAAATTCAAAAATTTGAACCAATACCAAATGAACTAAATAAATCAACTTGGAATATAACTGTTCCAGTCGTATATCAAATAATTAGGAGTTAATAAAGAATGGAAACAGAGTTAATCAATTATATAAATAGAGGTGGGATAATAGTATATATCCTTATATTTTTGAATATTGTGGGATTTACAATCATGTTTTGGAAGTTAGTTGTAATTTCTATGTCTAAATTTAAAAAAGAAAAAACAATAAATGAAATAATAGCTTTTACAAAAACTACAAATAATCAATATACAAAAGAATCTATTGTAAATATAATAAATAGAAAAATCAGAAAGTTGGAGTTTGGTTTAAATACTGTGAAAATCATAGCTTCAATCGCCCCTCTTCTTGGACTTTTAGGAACTGTTATTGGTGTTTTAAACTCTTTTGATTCTATTACTAAAAGTGGTTTAGGAGATCCTTCAATATTTTCAAATGGTATTTCAATAGCACTTATTACTACTATTGCAGGACTTATAGTAGCTATTCCACACTATATAGGATATAACTATATTGTAGGAATACTAGATGATATAGAACTAAAAATACAAAAAGAGGTTCTTAAAAAAATATGAAAAAAAGAGAAATATTAGTCCCTGACATCACCCCTTTGATTGATGTTGTATTTATCTTATTGATTTTTTTTATTGTCTCTTCTGTGTTCAAAAAAGATGAATTGGCTCTTGTATTAAATCTTCCAACTTCAAGTGCAGAAGAAATAGAATTGAAAGAAAAAGAGATTATCATAGAAATAAATGATATAAAACTGGCTATTTATGGAAAAGAGATTGATTTAGAAAACTTAGATTTGAAAATGAATGAAATCAAAGATAAAAAAAGAAACATAATCTTTAAAATTGATAAAGATGTAAAATACGAAAAAGTTGTAAAAGTACTAGATATTTTACAAAAAAATAAACTATTCAATATATCTTTAATTACCCAATCAAAAGAGAAATAACTCTAGACTTTGAACTTCTATAAATCAAAGTCTAGAGTTAAGCTCTGGATAAAATTTTAGTTTCCGTATTTAAGTCCCATTATTTCTCCAGTTTTTAATACTTCATTATCTTTTGTTACAAGTTTCAATTTAGGAGCCATATACTCTAAAGGAGTTGCCTGAAGTTTGTTATTTACAATAGAAACTGTATTTCCATAACGTTCTTCTTTAATAAGCTGTGCAGCATAAACACCAAATTTTGTTGCTAAAATACGATCATAGGCTGAAGGTGAACCACCTCTTTGTTGATGTCCAGGAATTGTAACCCTAGTCTCAAAGCCAAGTTCTTTATTAATCTCTTCTGCTAATCTATAAGATACAGTCTGATGTTTCATAGACATACGATGTTCTCTAAACTCTTTTTTACTCATTGCCGCTTCTTCTTTATTCAAAGCACCTTCAGCTACAACAATAATAGAGAAGTTTTTGCCTTTACTTTGACGTTCTTGAAGTGCTTCATAAATTTTGTCTAAGGAATAGGGAATTTCTGGAATAAGTACAACATCAGCACCACCAGCAAGACCTGCATACAACGGTAACCAACCTGCTTTGTGTCCCATAAGCTCAACAAGCATTACTCGGTCATGGGAATCAGCAGTTGTGTGAACACGGTCAATAACTTCTGTCGCAATATCCACTGCACTAAGAAAACCAAAGGTTAAGTCTGTTCCATAAATATCGTTATCAATTGTTTTAGGTAACCCAATTATATTTAGCCCTTCTTCTCTAAGTAAGTTGGCATTTTTGTGAGTTCCATTACCTCCTAAAGTGATAAGACAATCTAAGCCAAGGTTCTCATAAGTTTTAATCATATTGGCAACTTTGTCAACACCATCTTCTTCTATTTTACGCATTTTTCTAAATGGTGTTCTACGGGTACCTAAAATTGTACCTCCAAGAGTAAGAATACCAGAAAAGTCTTTTGGGGTAAGCTCTGTATAATTACCATCTATCAAACCTTTATATCCATCGTGGATTCCTATAAATTCGCAGTCAAAAAGTTCATATGAAGCTTTTGCCACTCCTCGTATAGCTGCATTAAGACCTGGACAATCTCCACCACTGGTTAAAATACCAATTCTTTTTTTCATCAAATATCCCTTTTCGAAATAACTCTAGTATTGGTTTTATTTTATCATGAATGAAGAGTCAAGCAAATAAAGGAATGCATAATTTTTACTTTTTTTGATAATTCAAAAGAAGCCAATCTAATCTCTAAACTCTTTTTGAACATATTCCAAAGCATCAATAAGAGTTCCATCAAATTCACTTGAAACTTCTTCCCCTGCTCCATCATCTTAAAGTTGAATGTTAAATATGCTAAAATCAACTTATAAAACTATATATATTTCAAGGTGTCTTTTGTGTCTATTTTTACTTTTCAATCTTTAGCTGGTGGATTTCTAGATGAAGATTTAGAACATTTTAATAAATTTTTTGATGATTGGTGTATTCAATTTGAAAGTTATGAAGATGCTAAGGATATACTACAAACTCTTGAAAATCATGAAGATATAGATATTGTTGAAATAACACCATTAAGCTATCCAAAATATTTTTTCCCATCTCTTCAAGGTACTATTTACACAACACGACAAATTGAAGATAAAATTATTTGCGTAGTAGAGCCATATATGGGTTCTAGTTTTAAAATTGCAATATGTGATCTGAAAACAAAAAAAGTAAGATTTACAAAGACTAACTACAAAAATATAACAAATGTTGAAAGTGCTTTTGCTAATTTTAAAGATGATCATTTATAATTTTAAGTATCTTTACTTTCCATAACAACTCTTAAAAAAGCTGTGAAGCCTACATTATCAGGGCTAAGAGACTTATCTATACTTGATTTCATTTTATCTAAGGCTTTTGTATATTTATCATAAAACTCAAAACTAGGTTTTGGTTTATAAATCAAATCTTCTAACTCAAAAGTTTTGATAATATTTTTTGTGGTCGTAGGTTTTATAAAATAATCTTGATGCCTGTTTAGACTATAGGGAACTACGCTTATTATTGTCCATTTTGCCAGTTTGTACTGAGCTAAAAATTCAACTAGCCCTTCAAAACCTTCTTTTTTATTTCCATATAGAAGCTCGTAAAGTTCTATACTTAACATATCTTTTTCATATGAATTAAGTGTAGCTATCATATCTTTTAATTTTAGTTTATCAAATAGTGATACAAATACTGATTTTTGAACCACTTTAAAAAAACCATCTACAGCTAAACTTGGGTTTTGAAAGTTCTCTTTTTTTAAAACCTCTTTAGCAAACTCTTCTAGCTTTAAAGGATTAAAGCTTTTCATAGTAGGGAAAAAATTTCTATCATCAAAACCATTTGGGTATTGTTCTAAAAATTCTGCTTCGTAGTCTTTTAGTTTTTCTATGTTCATATTGTTCTTCTCTTTCTAACATATATCTTAACTTTTTAATTTAATCATATAAAGAGTCTAATTGAATACCCCATTTAAATTTATCTTTATACCATCCATCCATATCTGAAATAGTTACACCATTGGCTTTTCCAGAACTAGCATGGATAAATTTCCCATCACCTAAATATATACCACTATGATTTACATGACCTTTTAGACTTGTATCAAAAAATACTAAATCTCCTTTTTTAATTTCAGCTCTATTAATTTTTGGACCTATTTTTGATTGAGCAAGAGATGTTCTTGGTACCTTCATATTATTTTTATTATAAATATAATACACAAATCCAGAACAATCAAAACTACTAGGACCCGTCTTAGAATAGATATATGGACTTCCAATTTTTGATTTTGCTAAAGATATTAAAGTATCAGAAGGATTATCTTCATTTGTTAATTTAGATAAAGGAGAAGATTCTGCAGATAAATACAAATATAAAGTAGATATAAGTACTAACATAGAAATAGAAAGTTTGAATATCTTCATAATCTTATTTTTCCTTTCTAATTTGTTTATAATTTGTATTATAATCATATTCTAATGAGATAATGACGCAATATTTTCTACTTCTTTTTCTTTTTTATAAATGGTTTATTAGGATTATATTAAAGTTTTTCTAAAATCCTTGTGATTAATATTTACCCAAACCTCAATTAAATGAAAACCAAACTTTTGAGATAAGTTCATAGGATTTTATTCTTTTATCTGGGTCATGTATCATTGAGTTTATCATGATTTCATTTGCACCAGTTCTTTCAATAAGACGTTCAAGTCTTTCTTTAACATATTCTGGTGTTCCCCAGATAGATTCTCTTGTTTTGTGTCTTATACCTCGTTCTTCCCAATCTTCCCATAAGCTATTCATATCTTCTGTTGGCTTTGGTAATTGTTTATTGTCTACTCTATGAAGATAAAGAAATTTTTGAAGTTCTGTTGTGGCTAAATATTGAGCTTCTTCATTTGTATTAGCACATACAATATTGATACAAATCATTACATAAGGCTCTTTTAGTTGAGCAGATGGCTTAAAGTTTTCGTGATATATTCTTATAGCATCATCCATCAAATCAGGTGCAAAGTGCGAAGCAAAAACAAAAGGTAAACCTTTTTGAGCAGATAATTGTGCACTAAAGGTACTAGAACCAAGCAACCAAATAGGAATATCTAATCCATATCCGGGTATTGCTTTTATCCCTTTTTCCCCTGCTTCATCAGATAAATAGTATTGTAAGTATTGAAGCATCGAAGGAAAATCGTCATTATTAATATCTCGTCTTAATGCCATCATTGTTTCTCTATCAGTACCAGGAGCTCTACCTAGTCCTAAATCTATTCTATTTGGATATAAAGACTCTAAAGTACCAAATTGCTCTGCAATAACTAAAGGAGAGTGATTAGGCAACATAATCCCACCGGAACCTATTCTAATCTTTTTAGTTTGTGATCCAATATAACTCAATACTACAGAAGTAGCAGCACTAGCTATTCCCGGGAAATTGTGATGTTCTGCAACCCAATAACGAGTAAATCCAAATTCCTCAACCCTTTGGGCAAGTTTTGTACTGTTTTCAATAGCTTGTGGTATGGTGAGGCCCTCACCTACTGGAATTAAATCTAATACAGATAATGGTATTTTTTTATTATTCATATTTTCTCCATATAAATCATAATATAATATTTGCACTATAGTAAAAGAAGATTATAATAACATTACCTAAAAATGTAAGTTGAAAATTTCAAATATATAATGCTAAAGTTATTTTAATTTCAAAGATTATAGAATCCAATTAACTAACCTGTCCGCGAAATTTTCTAGCTTAACGCCACTTTTACCCTTTTTTGTGTTCTTTATGTGCCTTTATATTTATCTTTATATTTTATTTTACGTATTGTACTTATTTCTTCTTAGAATAACAAATTTTTTTCTTTTTTATATATTAGTTTATTTTATGATTTAGATAATCGTTATTAATATTAATATAAGAATAAAACTATTATTATTCAATCACAATTATTTTAAAGGAATAAAATGAGGATATCACATGCAGTTGCATTATTATTGTTAGCAAGCAATATCTCTTATGCAGATACAGAAACTACTCTATTAGAAGATGTACAAGTACAAGGAAGTTGGCTAGGAGATACATCTACACAAACAGCTAAAAAATATGTAGGTTCAAGAACTGTTCTTGACTCTGAGTATTTAGAAAAAACACCAGCGCTTAATTTAGAAGAAGCTTTAAGAACAGTTCCAGGTATTCAAATCCAAGATGAGACAGGGACAGGTGTACTTCCAAATATATCAGTAAGAGGTCTAAAACCTGGAAGAAGTGACTACTTAAATGCATTGGTGAATGGTATTCCTGCAACTTTGGCACCATATAGTCACTCTAGTTTATCTCTATTCCCAGTTACAATGGATACGATAGAAAAGATTGATATAGTAAGAGGAGGAGCATCTGTTCATTATGGACCAAATAATGTTGGTGGAGTTGTAAACTTTATCACGAAACCTATTTCTAATGAGTTCTCAACAACTTTAAAAGAGACCATAACAACATCAGATGAAGGAAATTTTCTAAGTGATACGTACATAAGAACAGGTGGTTTTATAAAAGATGATTTAGGTTTACAGTTACAATACAATGGCATTAAAGGAGATTCATATAGAGAACACTCTGATACTGATATAAAAAATATAATATTGGATGCTGAATATTTTCCAACAGATACTAGTTCTTTAAAATCAACTCTTCAATACTATAAAGCAGATGCTGATTTACCAGGAGCATTACTTCCTGAAGCTTATGACAAAGATAAAAGTAAATCTCAAAGAAAAAATGACAAATTTGAAGGAAATACTAAAAGAGCATCTTTAACATACACATTAAATCCTACAAATAACACAGAATTTAGTCTTATAAACTTTGCCCAATCAAGTAAGAGAAAATTTTCATGGGGCTGGAATACAGCGGGAAAAGGGTTTACTCCTTTAACAGAAGACTCTATTCGAGCTGCTGATAGAAAAATAGATGTTTATGGAATAGAGCCAAGATTTACATATTCAACTCAAAATCAAAAAATAACAGTTGGTGCAAGATATGTAAATGAAGATGTTGATTACTTTTTATATCAAACAAAATTTAATGATAATATAAAAAATACTGTAAGAGATTGGAAAATAAAAACCAATGCATATGCAGGATATATTAGTGATACTATTAGTTTAATGAATGGTGATTTTACAATCACACCAGGACTAAGATTTGAAAAAGTTAAAATGAAATTTAATGATAACATTAATAAGAACAATAAAAATAAAAGAATGAGTGAATATCTACCTGGTCTTAGTGTTGGATATCAAGCAACTAATGAGTTGTTTTTATTTACAAATGCCAAAAAATCACTTAGAACACCACAAGTTGCACAAGTAACAAAAAAAGGTGAATTAAAACCTGAATTGGCTTGGAATTATGAATTAGGAGCCAGATATACGCCAAATGATATTTTTAGTGCTACAACAACTTTATATAGAATAGATTATAAAAATCAAATAGAATATGTAAGAGCAGAAGATGAGTTTAAAAACTACAAAAAAACTTTACACCAAGGTATTGAAACCCTATTAAGTCTAAAAGCAACTGATCATACAAAATTTACTCTTGGTTATACTTATTTAAATGCAAAACAAAAATCAGGAGAAAATGAAGGTAAAAAACTTCCGTGGGTATCTAAACATCAATTTAGCATTGCTACTGATTATAGTGTAAGTAATTATGACTTGAACCTTACTGGGATATATCTAAGTAAAACTTTTTCAGATACTGCAAATACAAAAAAAGAAAATAGAATAGGTAGCACAGGTGAAAATCCTGCTTACATGTTATGGAATACAAAAATCTCTACAAAAGTTAAAATAAATGACAAACTAAATGCTAAGTTTAGTTTTGGAATAAATAACTTGTTTGATAAAGATTATTACTTTAGAGGAGCAGATATAAGTCCAATAGGAAGAATCCCAGGACAAGGTCGAACATATAGAGTTATGGCTCAATTTAATTTTTAGGATATATAAACTTTTTAATTAAATCTTTCAAAAATAAGGCCACAAATTGTGTCCTTATTTTTTGATATTTTTTAATCTCTCCAACACTTTCACCATTGCCAAAGTATCAAGTTTACAATACTCTAAAAGTGCAGTTCTAAGTTTCAATTTCTCACTCTCTTCTAGTTTACTCATATTTGCAAAAGCATTCATAGCTTGGCTTCCGTTTTGTACACCTTCTAACTCTTTATATGCTTTTTCAAACTCTGGTACAAGGGAAGGCAATACATACTTGATAGAGTAGCTTCCTTTCATACTTGGTGTTACATACCATTTCTTTTGGAAAGGTATCATCAGGTCTTGCATATTTTCATTTATAGCTAATAAGTGAATACTTAGGTCAGAAAAAAGGTTTGCAAGTCTTTTTATCACACCTTTTTCAAAACTCATATTATAAGCTAATACTGTAACATCACTTGGGATATCTTCACATAGTTTTTGTGCTAGTTCATATCTACTATCTACACTATCCTTGCTCAAATACTCTTTATGCTCCAAAGTCCCATCTTCATGCTCAATATGAAGTGAGTATTGAAAAGGGATTTGCTCAAAGGGTTTTATTCCTTTGTATTGTGGTATGGCTTGTTGGTAGGTTTCAAAGTCTAAGTGATAAATTGGGTATGTGAAGTTTTCTAAAAAGGCTTTGATATTTTCTTTGTCTATATAGCTTGCTTTTGATTTGTAGTTTTCTACTGCTTGTTTTTGATTTGCCGTCATATCAAAATCTTCTGGGATATTTTCTATATCTATGATACCTTGATTGTATAACTCTACTTGTTTTTTACTTCCTAGATTGAAAATATTAAAGATAGAGTACTCAGGTATCTTTCTTTGTACTTTCCAACAATAGTTTTTAGCATCACACTCATAAGGTTTGTTACAATGTTTTCCTATATCTATATCTGGCTCATTTACTTTATCTTCAAGATAAGTTTCAAACTCTTTTAATATACTTGGGATATTTGCTTGTAAACTTTGCACTTCACTTGTAACATCAACTATCTTAAAAAGCTTGTCTAACTCTAAAGATTCACCTCTTACATACTCATTGTTTATATGTACTACACTTGCACTTTTTATACTAAAACCTAAGTTTTCTAAAACATAATACTGAATAGATACATCATGAAGATAAATATCTTTTACCTCGGTAGAACTTTTAACCTCATAGATAGATACACCATCGCTATCTACTTTTAAAATATCTACCATGATAAGTATGCCCTCATAGCTAAAAGTAGCTTCGTAGATATTTGATACACCCTCTTCCATCCATTCTTTTGTAGTAGCTATCATATCATCATAGTTTTTAGTATATGGTACTTCCCTACCTCTAGGGAAAAGCTCGCAAGCTAAATCTCCTACTATATTTCCAGTTTCAAATATAGCTTGGGCTTGTTCATCTGGTAGTGTTAAAACACTTGGCTTGTATTTTTTAAGCCAAAGTGCTTTGGGGCATTGGATGGCTTTTGTATAGAGGGATTTAGATAGGTTCATTTGAATATTCTTCAATATTTTTTAAAATTTCACTTCTATCATTTAAAAATGTACCTTTTTCTTTCCTTTCTTCTCGATTTATATCTCCTTTAAATGATGTCCAGTTAAAACTTGTTGTGATCATCCAATCTCTATCACAAATTAATATTTTGGAATGATCTTTTTCATTACGTGTAGTATAAACCAGTAAATTATTATATTTACTTCTCATTTCATCAAAAAAATTTTTTGATTTTAAATCTAAATCTTCTCTTTTACCCATACCATAATTAAAAGTAATTTTTACATTTCTTCTTAAAGCATTTTCTATAAATACTTTTTTTTCTTTTATAACTTCCCACCTAATCCAAGGAGAAACTATTACAACTTCTTTTTTTGAATACTTAAATGCATAATCAAAGAACTTAGGATGTTCATATGTACTTAATTGAGTACCATTATCTAAGTTATCTATTTCAGAATACTCTTTTATAGTTTTATCGTTTAATAGTTCGTTATGTTCTTCCTTAGCAAGTTTTGATAAATCAAATAAATTCTTTCCTTTTTGTTCAAAATCACTAACTATATTAGTTAGTTCATCATTAGGTTCACCATTATTTAAAATCAATACTTTTTTAGGATTATTTTCATTCTTAAAAAAAAGTGCATAATATTTTTTATGAAATTTATATGTATCTAATATTTCTTTTATTTCATATATCTCTTTCTCTTTATTATTTGTACTTTTTATACTTTCAAATAATACTGTCTGCAATGCTTTATTATTAACATTTTTATCCAATGTTTCAGTTTTAGGATATGGGATTTGTACTCTTAAATTATTTTTATTTTTAGATTTATCTTTTTTTCGTTCGTCTGTCATATCTATAGAAATAGGAGTACCTAAAATAGCATCTAAAAGTACATATTTGTCATCTTCTTGAGTTGTAAGTATTCCACTATCATTTAGTACTTTAATACCTGCATCTGTTAAAGTTAAAATAGGTGTTTCTACAAATAGTTTATCGATATGCAAGCGTGCAGCTAATTCTTCAAAGACTTCTTTGTCTAGAGCTAAAAAACTCTCAAGTTCATTTAAATCATTTATACCCTCTTTTATAGCACTTAAAAAAATCTCTTCTATTATTGATAATTTTGTTTTTTCTCTAAAAATACAATTACACGTGATTTTAAAATAAGGATAATAAAACTCTTGAATATCATACAGTTCATATTTTTCATCAAGATAATACTCATAATATTTTCTTGCAAGTATTTCCTTATACTCTATAGTATTTTGTATATTATTCATCCGTCACCTCTTTAATTTCATAGTAATCTTTATTTTGATTAATCAATTCAATAATTTTTTTAAATGGATTATCACCTTCTTTTAAATTACAACTATAAATAAAATTTGCATCTCCAACTAAAAACAATAACTCTTTTGTTCTTGAAAGGGCAACATTTAACCTCTTCTCATCAGCAATAAACTCTATATTTACTCTTGAGTCAGATTGACTTCGTACTATATCATAAATAATTATATCCCTATCACTTCCTTGAAATGCATCTACTGAGTTAATAGCAATGTCTAATTTATCAAATTTTGATTTTAATTGTCCAATAGAAGTTCGTAAATTATCCCGTTGAACCAAATAAGGTGTAATAATTCCTACAGATTTATATTTATCATATTTAGTTGCATTTAATTGAAGTTCTTCTAAGGTTTTTATGATAACTTTTTTATTTGCATCATTAATTTTTCCCGTACCTCTTTGTTTATCAAATCTATCTTCAATATTTGATGTACTGTATAAGTAAACTTTCTTTTCAAAGCCTAGCTGATGTTCTCTAACTAAACCATCTTCAGTTTCAATATTTCCATCATAAAAAACTTCACTGTACAGTTTAGCAATACTTGAATGTGAACGATAATTATATTTTAAAAAATGTTTAAAATCATTATGCTCTATTTTCTCATATAGTTCTTCAAAAAGTGTTGTTTCTAAATCTTTTTTATTGTAATCAGTCATTTTTGATAGAACAGTATCATCAACAATTGGTGGCAATTGATTATGATCTCCTACTAAAATAAATTTTTTTGCTTTTCTAAGTGGTATCATCAACTCAGGCAAAGTTGCTCTACCTGCTTCATCAACAATAATATAATCAAACTCTATACTTCTAAAATCTTGCCAACTACTTATTCCAACTAAAGTTCCAAAAATTACTCTTATTTTTTTAAATAAAAGTGTTTTTAACTCATCATCACCTTGAAGTATAGTACTTTTCCATCTTTTATGAAGAGAGTCTAATTTTTCTCCTTTTAAAAAGTAATTTGTATTATCACTTTCCAACCTTTTTTTAATTTCTTGTAAATAACTATAAAAAACTGATTCTTCATGATATTTTAGTGCTGTATCAGAAAATTTACTTTTATCATTACCAAATCTAACAATTTTATTTTCATCTTTACATATTTTTTCCAATACATTATCTACTGCTTGATTAGATTGTGAAGTAACCAAAATTTTAGCTAACTTATTTCTTTTCAAAATTTGTTGAATTATTTCTGTTATTACTGTAGTTTTACCTGTTCCTGGAGGTCCTTGAATAACAAGGTATTCACCCATTTCTAAACTAAGAGCCTTTTCAACTGCTTCTTTTTGATTTTCATCTAATCTTTTATTAATTAGAAACTCTCTATCTATTTTAGGAATTTCTCTTTTGGGTGCAAGAGAGTTTGGATTAGAAATCTTACCCAGTAAGTTATCAATAATCGTATTATTGCTTTTTAAATCCTTTATTGAATATTCTTGCTTATTTAATACTCCACTACTACGAGCATAATCAAAAGATATTTTTATTTCATCTGGTATTTTTGATATTTCTTTATCATGTTTTAAATTTATTTCTTTTTTTATAACATTTGTGTTTTGTACATAACATTGTGAATTAAACTTATTTTTTTTATTTACTCCCTCAACTATTACATCATCATTTTGTTCAAAAAAATCATCCTCTTCTTTTTGCTTAATTAAATACTCTGGATACATAAAGAATAATAAACTTGCATTAAATTCAAGTTTTTTCATATTTCTTTTAATTTCTTCATATCTTGATATTAATATATTCTTTACAACTTTTTGTTCTTTTTTTTGAATGATTGAAAGTTTTTTTGCTATATCATTTTTATTATTTTCAAAAAAGAAGTTTTCAATCAAACTATTTAATAACTCCAGTAAATCTTGGTTATTAGGATCATCAATAAAACCATCATCAAATAGTTTATGTACAAATTTTTCTTCTATTGTACTTTTTAAATGCTCCTTTTTAATCTTAATATTTGATTGATTAATGACTTTTGCTGTAAACTCTTTTTTTGCCTTCTTTATGTTTTTTGTATATGCATATAATGAAATATTCTTTTTATCTAGAATTGCTCTTTCAATTTTTAACTGTTGTTCTGTTTTTGTTAAAAAATCTTTTTTTTCTTTTCTTTCTTCTTTTTCTCTTGTTTCTTTTTTATCTAATCTAATTAGCTTATCAATTAATTCATCAGTTGAATTATATTTAGATAAAGGACGTCCTTCTGATAATATAAATTTATCTTCTAATATATGTCCATTTTGTTTAATCGAATCTGGTACTCTTTGAGAATATCTAAAAACATAAAAGTGATCATTACTTTTAATGCCACAATAAAATACTAAATCATTAGTACAAATTTTTACTTGATCCCTGTCTTCTTGATCTTTACCATATTCTACATATTTGATTTCATTATTAAGTTTCTCATTTATAAATTCTAATATATCCCAAGGAGATTTATTATAGTCTTCAATTAATTGACTTTTTACTGTTTCACTAAGGTTTAACTCATATTCATTTTCAAAATTAAAGAAACTCAAAATATTGTTTATACGAGTGATAATTTCTTTAGCATTGTCAAACCTATAGCTTCTATCTTCATAAGTCATTTGTTTTAGAATATTTATTAATTCTTCATTTTTACCATCTGCAAAAAAATCTATACTATTTATTAACTCATCTAGAGATATTTTCTTTTCAATGAATTTATCAAATAATTGTTCTTCTACTAAAGTTTCAATTATTGTAACACCCAAAGAATAAAAATCTGAACGTAAATCTACATCTAGATTATTCTTCTGTTCAGGACTCGCATACCATAATGATAATTCACTTACTGATTTAGTGATAGTATTTGAAATAGTTGCTGTCCCAAAATCTAATAAAAAAGGTTCTTTGTTGTAATTTACTATAATATTATTTGGCTTTAAATCATTATGAGTGTAATTATTCAAATGAATATAATTTAATGCATCCAATATTTTATTTATAGTTTTTAAAAAACTATATTTTTTTCTATCATTATTTAAATTCCTAAATGCAGAAGAAATAGTTTCACCTTGAATATACTTAAATAATAAATAATAATAAGCTTCATCTTCCTCTGAACTTTCAATTTTCACTACATTTTTATGTACTAGCTTTTCTAAAGCTTTTATCTCATGAAGATAAATTGTAGAATATTCATTACTATTTTTTGGATATACTTTTACTATTAACTTTTCATCCTTAAGATTTTTTACTAATAATACATTATTTTTTATTTTTTCAATTAATTCGTAACTTTTTAACAAATTTTTATCCTTATATTATTTTCTATTCTTGGCTTGTATTTTTTAAGCCAAAGTGCTTTGGGACATTGTATACCTTTTGTGTAGAGGGATTTAGAAAGGTTCATATTTATTTAAATTTAATTATTTTATTAAATCTATGTTCTAGTGCATCTTCCCCACCTTCCATTACTTGGCAAATAGATTCTCTAATATTTCTTTCTTGAATTGTTCCCTCTTCTTTTAAATGAATTTGTCCATTTATAAAATTCATTTCAAATATTTTTTCGGAAGCAGCATTTACTGGAATATTAGGATTATGTGTTACAACAATAACTTGTCTTTTTTCTTTTAATTTTCTTAATGCATCAACTATTAAACTAGTTATCATTCTACTATCTAAATCATCTTCTGGTTGGTCTATAATTAGTGGACCTTTTGTTTCTAATAAAACATAAGTCATTAAGGCAGCAGCTTTTTGTCCCGCAGAAGCAATATTAATATCAAGCTCTCTCCCATTAGATATAATTTTTATAGATAGTTTATCTTTTGGGAACCACGTCAATATATTATCTTCTGCAGATTTCTTTTCAAGTATTGAATTAAAATGATTTGTAAGTCTAGCTCCAAAATTAAATGTATTATCACTATTTGCTGATAAAATATTTTGTTTTAACGTTATTAAATCATTTTCAATATCTTCACTATTATTTAGTTCCCATAAAATTCCTGAGTTTTCATTTGATATTGGATCATATTGCAAAATATAAGATTCAAAAGTATTATCTTGTCTTTGTATTATTTTTCTAAAACTTTCTTCACTTTCAATTACATCACCAAGGTATTTAATTTCAAAAACTACTCTGTTATCTGGAAAAATTGTTGATAATTGTTGATTAATTCTTTCAATATAGTCATTCCTATTTTGGAATAGTTGCTTTCTTTTTTCTGAAATATTATTTAAAAGTCTCAAACTTTTTTCTTGTTGTTTTACTAAAATTTGCTCTTTTTTAATATATTCTTCAATTCTTTCTTTTATTGATTCTTTCGTGTTTAATGCAATTTGGTAACCTGTGATATCCGTACCTTGTTCTTTTAATTCATTTGATAACTCTTCATATTTAGATTTGATATCTATTTTTTTATTATTCCATTCAGATTCTTTCCAGATTTTTACCCATTCTTTTGATTGTTCTTCTAAAATTGTTACTTGGTTAGATATAATTTCACTTACTGCAAATAAATTATTTTTTACACTTGTAATATCTGGCGAATCTTCATTTAAAAAATCTAAATCATCAAAATCAATAGAAAAAGTTATACTTTTTAATGAATTTTTATATGTTTCAATTTCATCATATATTTTTTTTAATTTTGAGCTTTCATTTTGTATTCTAGTATTATCTTTCAATAATTGTGAATAATCATATTTATCATAAGTTTTTAATTCTAATTCAATATGTTTCAATTGTTCTATTAATTTACTTTTATCAGATATATCTTGTAATATATTTCTTTCAATAGATTTACTTTCTTCATATTCTTTTATTAATTGGTTAAATTCTATTTCCCAATTAAAATAGTTAATCTTTGAATCAATTAAAGAGAATATGTCTTCTGGATTTGAAGCTTTTTCAAATAACTCTTTTTGAGTAATTATTGTTACAGGATAAAACTCTTGAATTGCTTCTTTTTCTAATAAATTATATTGCCCATTTTCTAATCTTTTATAATCATCATATGTTTTTTTAAACTTTGTTTCAATTCCCATTTTATTGTAAGTAAAAGAAATTTCAATGTCATTGTGTAACATTCCAGCTGTTGTTCTAGAACCTTTTTTAAAAAAATCTAATTTATCTGGATGAGAACTAGGAAGTTTTTCATGAAGACCATATGCATATTGAAGCATTTTAAGAATAGAAGACTTTCCACTTCCTCTACCTCCTATTATAGTATTTAGCCATGGTGAGAACTTTAAAGATAAAGGGTTACTTCTCCCTATTTTAAATGCACTACTAATTTCTAAATCACTTATGTACTCCCAATTTATTTCATTTGGATTACTACTTGTGATTTCATCACTACAAATAATATTATTATTCAATTTATCACTTAATGCAACTTTCAAACCATTAAAATTAGCTATACCCATTTTTACAAATGTAAATCTTCTTCCAATATCATTTAGACAGTGAGAGTCAGAACCTACAACTCTATGATGTTTCAAATTTAAATCTACATAAACCTTAGGTTGAATAAATGCTTTATTAATTTGTTCAATTGCAAATATATTTTCTTTTAAACATATTTTTTTTAATGTTTGTCCTTGTAAAACTGTAAATAAACCTTTTACTTCATCAACATGAGCTGGTATAGTTAGTGTTTTATAATCTTTATTTGCAATATCGAGTACATCATTCAATGATAAATGTGTAATTGCTTCTATATCACCTACATTACCATCAATTCTTACCGAACCTAAAAAAGTTGATATTTGTTGAGATGTTGCATATTCTGGAAATATAACTAATAAGTGAATACCTGTATTTACAGTAAGCTCTACTGCTGGGAAAATTACAAGTTTTCTAAAACTTACGGGGTTCTCTTGTTCTAACAGTAAATATTCATTTTTTATTTGATCAATATTACTACCACTATTATGATCAGATATTACAACACAATCTAATTCCTTTTCCATACATTTTAAAAGCCAGTTTCTATGTGAGTAGTTTTGATCTCTGTAGTCTGATGAAGCATTAGTATGCATATGAAAATCTATTTTATACCATTTTGTACCATTTATCACATTAATCCTTTTTATTTTAAGTCAAATCCCTTTTTCATTGTGCTTCCACATGGAAAATCACACCCAATAACCATCATATTTTTGTCCTAATCAAGGCGAAGATTTAATTTCAAGCGGAGTGTACTAGTCGTACATGAGCATTTAAATTCTATATTCAACGCCGAGTTGGGCAAAAAGATGATGGTTATAACTCTACAACATGTTCAAACATCTCCTTTATCTCCAACTCATGAGAGATTAAAAATATCTGTCGATACTGCTCTTTTATCATATGAAAGGCTTCTAGTATCTCCATTCTTCTTGCCTCATCTTGGCTTCCAAATACTTCATCAAAGGCTAGGAAACCTATTTGAGAGCTTCCACTTAGTTCTGTTAGTGTTTTTGATATGGCAATTCGTAGGACTAGGTTTGCTAAGTCTATTTCTCCACCTGAGAATCTTTCTATTGGGTATCTTTTACCTTCATCATAGATATAAAAGTCAAAGTCGTTTGATACTTCTATGTGTTGGTATTTGCCTTTTGTGATTTGGGCATACATATTTGAGGCTATGTCTGATATTCTTGGGGCTACTTTTGAGTTTATTTTTGTTTTGAATTCACTTAGACTTACTTTTATTTTGTCGTAATCTATTAGGTCATCTTTTTTTGTTTGTACTTTTTTTAGTTGTTTATCGTTGTTATCTAGTGAGCTTTGTATTGTTTTTATTTCACCTTCGATTTTTGCTATTTTTACTTTTATTTCATTTAGTTGTGATACTTTTTCTTCTACTGTTTTATGTAGTTCATCAAACTCTTTTTCTCTTGTTTTATGGGCTGCTTCATCGTAGGCTATTTGTTTGTAGTCTATCTCTTTTGAGTCATAGTTTGCATTTAGTTCTATGATTTTTTTGTTTATCGTTTCTAGGTCTTCTTTTACACTAGCAAATCTTTTTATCATAGTTTCTAGGGATTTCATTTTTTCATATTTTGGAACTAGTTCATTGAAACTGTTTTCTAACTCTTTGTGTTTTATTTCATCATAGTTATACATTTCTAGTTTGGCTATTTCTTCGTTGTTTGATTTTCCTTTTTGTTCTATTGTTTTAAAATGATTTTCTAAAGCATTTAAGTCTTTTTGTTTACTAGTTATTAGATTTATTTTAGAGATTAGTTGTACTAGGTTTTTATCTAGCTCTATTTTTTTACTATCTACTATTTTGATATTGCTTTCTATATCTATTAACTCTTGTTTTAGTCTTGATAGTTTTTCTTCTTGGATTTGTATGATGGTACTATTTAAAGAGTCCATTACATTGTCATACTCTTCTAAAAGAGGTCTTGTACATGTAGGACAGTTGGACTCTTTCCCTAAATTTTGTATTTGATGAATTTTTGATGTAGTATCACTAATAACTCTTAATTCTGCTGAGATACTTGAGTTTAATTCTTTTTCTCTGTTTTGTATCTCTTTGAGTTCTATTTTTATTTGATTTAGCATTTGTAGATATAACTCTTCTTTGGCTTTTAGCTCTTCAAATCCTTCACACTCTTTTTGCAATACTTCTATATCTTTTTTTGATTTTTTGTATTGTTCTCGTAAACTTTCTTGCTCTTTTTGTAAGCCCTCTTTTCTTAAGCTGTACTCTTTTAGCTTTGTTTGCTCTTTTAAATCTGATTGTAAAGTTTCATACTCTTTTTTTATAGGTTCTAAGAGCTTGTATTCTTTTTGCTTTTCTTCTAAATCTTTTAGTTCAAGAGATAGTTTTATTTGATTTTGTATCGATGAATCTATATTGTTTTTTAAAAGATTCAATTCATTCAAGGCTTTTTGCTTTTGCTCTTTTATTTTAGCAAAACTTTCTAGCTCTTTTTTGATGTCTATCTCTTTTAGTTTTAGAATATCTATTTCTTTGCTTTGAGCAGTTATATCTTTGGATAAACTCTTTTTTGTATCATCGTTTATTTTGATTTGTTCTTTTTTGCTTTCTATATCTTCAGCACTTAAAAGTACTTCTGCAAAAGCTGCTATTTCTCGTTTTAGTTCTCTGCTCTTTTCTACTAATTCTTTTTCTATGAAGTCTATTTTTTCAAGTCCTAGAAGCTTTCTTATCATTCTTTTTCTATCTTCTGGTTTTGAATTACTTAGACTTGTAAGCTCTTTTTGTGAAGCAAATAGTGTATGTAAAAAGGCTTCTTTATTCATCTTTGTAAGTTTTATTATACTTGTGCTTACTTCTTTTGCTCCACTTGTAAGCAATTCGCCATTTTTAAATAGTTTTGCATTTGCACTTAGGGCTTTTCCTCTAAACTCTCTTATTGCTAAATACTCTATGCCTTCAAATTCAAAAGTTAATTCTACTACTACAGGATCTTTTGTAGTGGCATTGGCATTTCTTACTATATCTTTATAGCCTCTGTCTTTAAACTCGCCATATAGAGCAAATAGTATTGCTTCAAAGATAGTGGATTTTCCACTTCCATTTTTACCTATGATTCCAATTAAGCCTTCGCCAAACTCCATCTCAAAAGAGACATATTTTTTAAAGTTTTCAAGTTTTAGTTTACATAGAGTCATCTTGAGCCTCTTCATATTTAGAAAATAGCTCTTGAATTTTTGGTTTTAATCTATCATATTCATTGTCTATACTTTGTTCTTTTACATGTTCTAGGAAAAAGTTTTCTAAAGAGAGAGCTTGTACATCATCAATAGAAGATTGAATATAAGTCTCTTTGCTAAACTCTCTTTTTACTGCTACATTCATAGCTTCAGGAAATAGTGCTTTGATATTTGAGTTTTGAATATCAATTGATTGCATAGTTGTTAGATTTTTTAGTTTTACTTCTACTAAAGCATCTTTTGTATCAGAGATATCTAAAGCTTCGATTGAAGCTTCATAATCTTCACAATCAATCTCTTTTGAAATAATCTCTCTTATATCAATATTCTGAAAGTTTACTTCCAACTCATCTTCTATATCTACAATAACAAAGCCTTTGTTATTTCTTTTGTCATTTAGACTTGTTCGCTCAAGACTTCCACTGTAATAAACATTTTGATATTTACCTACATTTCCAAAGCCATGCCAATGACCAAGTGCAACGTAATCCATCTTTTCAAACAGATGTTCTTTATCTGTAGGATACACCCACTCTCCAAACTCTTGCATCAAATACCAAGCTCCAACAGAACAATGCATCATCATAATATTTTTTTTATTTTTATCTATATTTTCTTCACATTTGTCGATTTGTTCTTCTGCTTTTGTATCATCATTCATATGTGGCAGTGTGTGAAATACCACATCTTCAAATTCTATTTTTTTGTAAGATTGTTCGTATGAGACATATATATTTTCATAATCTTCAAATATTTTTAGAATAGGAGAACTTAAAATACTTCTTGGGGTTGAGTGATTTCCTGCAATCATTATGCAAGGTATATTTAAAGCATTTATTCTTTTGAATTCTTTTAATGCAAAAGTAATAGCTCTATTACTTGGACTTGATCTATGAAACAAATCCCCTGTGTGAATTATATAATCTGGTTTTATTTTTTCTATTTGGTCTACAACTTGAGAAAAAGCATCGTAAAAGTCTGCTTCTCTTTGATTTATATTATCATCATTTAAAATATCTAAATCGTTATAGCCTAGATGGGTATCGCTGTAATGTAATATTTTCAAAACTATCCTTTATAAGTCTATATTATAACAATTTTGTGTCACACTTCCCGTCACAAATTTTGTTTTAGGCTTAAACTTAACTTAAATAACTAATTTTTTTATATAAAAATCAACTTCTAATATATTAGCTAAAATTATACATAAGTTTGAAATAAGGAGCAGGTCATGGAACTTTATGGTGTAACATTAGATTTTGACGATATGAGATCATGTGGATTACTTCCTGATTTATGTGCCGATTGGGATCACAGATCTGAAGAGTTAACAGAAAACGAAAAGCTTTTATCTTACTGGGATAACAATATTAAAGAACTGCTAAAAAAAACTGATAAAGTGATTTTAGGAAATATTGGAAACAAATCAGTACTTTATTCAGCGGATGAAAATACAGTTCAACTTATAAAAGAACAATTTAAAGAAATGGAACTTTCCAAAATAATGTATGAAGAAATCGACCAGTGTGAAAATTGTATAAAAGTGGATTATCTAAATCCATAGTATAAATATATATTAAATATTACTAATAAAATATTTAAGATAATAAATGCTGTTTTATTAAAAATAGCATACAATGAAGTAAGTACATATAAAATAAAAAAATACAAAGGTGTACTTACGTCATATATACTCATTTTATAATCCAAAAACTGCAACAAATATTCATCTAATAAACTTTCATATCCTATAAAATGTAAAAATAATTCCAAAGGATAAAAAATAGTAAAAATCACTGTAATAAAAGGTGAAATTAGTTGTTCATAACTTGTATTTAAAAAGAAAAAATGAACAATAGGATTAAAAACAAAAAATATCCAAAAATTAAATAAAAAAAAACTAAACAATTTAGGTAAGTCTTTAAAATATTGAAGATACAAAAAAATATAAAAAACTCCAAACATTGAAAACCATAATGATATGGAAAACAGGTACTTGGGATATAGTGAAACTATTACTAAAAGTGTTATAAGCAAAGTTTGAAAACTAAGTATCTTTATATTTGAACGTAAGAAATAAATACCAATAAAAAACATCACAAAAGCCCTAAGTAACGATGGAACAATATCTGTCAAAATCACATAAAAAAGAAGTATCAAAAGAGTGACCACTAAAATATCAAATTTTTTATTTCTAAAAGGCAAATATCTTTGATGGACATATGAATAAGGGAAATAAATAAACCAATAAACTAAAGCAGATAAAATACCAAGATGAAAGCCAGATATAGCAATCAAATGAGAAATTCCAAAGTTTGTATAAATCTCTCTATACTCTTTGGAAATCGGAATAGCTAAGAAAAGTGCACTAAAAAGCTGCTTTAATCGAGGTTCTTCATGTTGTTCATTTATTTTATTAAATAAACTCTTTTTGAAATAATTTTTACTAGGTAAAATATCATAGTAAATAGATTTTGCATAAAAGCCTTTTAAATATGAAATAAAATCAACTTTTACTGTAATTATCGCAATATTTAAATATTCTAATTTTTTCAAAGATTGTTCTTTATTTATAGAGGTAAAAAAAGCGACATTTTCATTTTTTAATTTTACTACATAATAATCATTTTTATCATATATATTTACAACTTGAAAATTCCCACTAAAAACCTCTTCATCTGTAAAATCTTTATATTTGAAATATTCGTGAATTATATTAAAAAGAAAAATAAGTGTAACAAAAATAAAAACAGATAAAAGCTCTTTTTTTGAAGATATTAGTTGTAAACTATTCATGAGAATAGTTTACAATAAAATAAGTATATTTATTATATAAATAGCTAAATTTAAACTTTTTTCTTCCAAATACTCATTTGTGAGATTGTGTACTGATGTTTTCTATTTGTCTCTTTGATTACAAAAGGTACATCAATTGTATCAACTAATTCAAAGTCACCTTTTTCTTCTAGGTTTAGTTTTAAGGTATCTAAAGTTTTAACTTCTTTGTTATCTTTTAGATATCCACCAAGCCAGTTTGTCTTTGGAGTATAATCTTCTAGCCAAGTATATGGGCTAAGAATCACTAACATTCCGCCATCATTTACTCTATTTGGAACATCATCTAAGAATTTTTGAGGATAATATAATCTATCAATTAAATTTGAACAAAAAATTAAATCATATCCAGTATAGATATCTTTTAGGTTACAAGCATAACCTTGCATAAATGTAACTTTTTCTTTTGTATGCTCTAATTCTAGATCATTTAAAGATATAGTTTTTTCATCAAATAAATCACCCTCAGTAGCAACTTTGTAAGTTAGGTTTTCATACTTGATAAGTTTTATCCCTACATTGATAAAGTTTGCTGAAAAATCTATTCCTAATACCTCATCAAATAAAGTAGCAAGTTCAAATGTACTTCGCCCTACTGAACAACCTAAGTCCATTGCTCTATTCTTTTTTATATCTTTTAAATATGGTCTTAAAACATCTACTGAGTTTTTAGGGAAGTTTTTAACTCCAAAATTCTCTTCACCATAATGAAAAGCACAATACTGAGAGATCTGTTCATCTGTTTCATATACATTGTCATTTAGTTTAGTTCTATATTCATTGTCTGATTGTACATATCTAAAACCTGCATGTTGGAAAAAGTGTTTTCTAAAAGCATATCTAGCTTCTCTTAGTATTTCATTTCCTAAAGATATAAAAGAACCACCTTTCATAAGAGCATGTCTATCATCAAAAGTTGGAGTTGTAAAGTCATCATATGAAGGATGTGTTTCAAAACCATCAAAAGGATATGTTGGTGTTATACTCCATTGCCATACATTTCCAACTACATCATAAAACTCACCAAACTTATATTTATCTACAGGCGTTTGATTAAAGTATTTAAGTCCTATGTTTGATTCTTGTTCTTGTGCTTTTGTATAGTCATTTAATCTATAGTATTCATCTTCACTAGGAAGTCTAACCTCAACACCAAGTTTTTCACTTTTGTATTTACAAAATGCCTCTGCTTCATATACGTTTATATCAACTGGATAATTTAAAGGAAGTGGTACTATACGATTTATCTCTCTTAAAAAATACTTGCCATCTTCTTTTAACCAAAAAGTTGGCATCTTAGCTTGTGTAAAGTCTAACCATTTCACCCCATCTTTTGTAAAATAGTGGAGCTTAGAATAACCACCATCTTTTACGAACTCTAAGTACTCTCCATTTGATACTAAGTATTTACTAGCTTTAAACTCTTTTATTTGAGCTTTATGAAATGAAAACTCATTATCCCAGCCATAAAAGATTGGATTTTTTCTATCTTTTTCTATTAGAACTTCTCCACCCTTTACAGTACAAAGTTCATTTTGTGGATATGTTTCTTTACCTTCATTGTTATAAATAAATATCTCTTCATCAGATAAGAACTTAATATCAAGCTCTCTTAGTAGTACTGAAGATGTCTCTATATGAATATTTTCATGCTCTATCCCCATAAGTATAATCCACATAGGAGATTCCCAATTAATTGGAAGTGTAAACTCCATATTGTCTATTAAATCAAGTACAATACCTTTTACATCATCTCTATATGCTTTTGTCTCTTCATATGTAGGCCATACATAATTCTCATCATTTAAATCATCCCAAGACATTTCATCTACACCTATTGCAAAGGTAGACTCATAGGTCTTATTTATTCTTTGTTTTACTATATTTGATACGGCTAGTTTATTCATGAAAAATGTAGCTGTATGTCCAAAATAAAAAATCAAAGGATGTCTTAAACTATTTGGTTGTTCATATATAAACTTTTTTTCTTTTAATAAATCAAAAAGTCTCTCGTCAAGTTCATATGTCTGTAAAAAATATTCTCTTATTTCTTGACGTTTTTCTTCTACCGTACCTGTTGTTAAATTTATTGTATCTTTTCTATAATTCATTATTTACCTTCTATGTTACATGAAAAATTAATATATCTAATTTACGTGTAGTGTTTGTGGTATATCTAAACAATTTTTTCTTTTGTTAAAATAATACCATCCCTATCCGCATAGATATAATCTCCATCATTAAACTGAACGCCACAAAATGACAATTCAACTCCTCTTTGTCCTTGTGTTACTGGTATATACTTTCTACTACAAGTTCCTCTTGCAAATAGAGCTACTTCTATATCTTTTATTTGGTAAGTATCCCTAATATATCCATTTACAATAATTCCCTCATAGTTATTTTGTGCTGCAAACTTCATTAAATTTTCACCTACTACGGCAAAGTATTCATTCTCTACATCTACAACAACTATTTTACCTGTACCATCTTCATCTCTAAGTACTTTTATAAGCTCACTATTATTTCTATCTAGCTTAACAGTCAAGACTGTACCGCATACTTTTTCTTTTGCACAATAATTTGTAAATTCATTATCTAGTAAATATGTTTTATCTGGGTGTTCATCACAAATATCGGCTGTAAAAAAATCCATTTTATTATCCTTCATCAATAACTTTTATTTTAATATCATTATCTCAAAATATAATTAATATACTCTTATCTATTAGTCTATTTCTACAATATCTGAAAGTTTTTTTGCTAAAGCGAGGATTTCATCTTTTTCATTTAAGCCATCAATAAATCTTTGAGGTATACCACTTAATCCTACTTGTGCTCCTATTAAAGTTCCAGTTAGCATTGCTCTTACTTGGTTTTGACCTCCACCATTAATAGCATGTAAAATTCCACTTTCAAAATCATCTTTAAATCTTGCAGCTAAATAATAAGTTGCTGGTAACATATGATAAATAGCACAAGGCATTCCATATACATAAGATACTTTCCAAGCTGGTTCTATTACAATATCTGGATCAGTAGCAGCTTTTGCCATAAAGGCAGGAGATAATAGAGCATCAGGTGAGGCAAAAAGTCCAATATTTGAAGGATCTTTTGAACCTGGCTTTGGAGCATTAAGTCCGTCACTTGTTACTGCATGAAAAGGAAGGTCTCCTGATTTAACTAATTTCATTAACTTTACAGATATATTTTTATCTAAAGGTTCTCCTTGAATTAATTGTGCAAGTACAGCGCCATATGCAACAGTCATAGAACCTACTATATCATCTATTTGTGTTAAAAAAGTATTATGTGAAATACTTTTTGCTAATTTTTTTGGATTAAAGGCATATTTTATAGCAATAGCTAAAGTTCTTTCTATTGCTTCTGTTGTATCTGCTCTACTACCAACCTCGCTCCAAGACAGTTTTTGTTCTACTCTTTGTCTATAAACTTCACGTATTGATTGTGAAGTATAACCACCTGGACCATGAGTTGGAATTCCATCTATTTTAGTAAATAAATCTTCATCAAGTTTTTTACAAAAATCTTCTTGATTGTATCCATCATTTTCAATAAGAGATTTAATCATTAACTTTAAAATATATCCTGACTGAGATTAATTCCCTGCTTTTTCATGTTCATGATAACGACCAGGCTTTGGATTTGTATATGTATCAATCCACTCCCCGTAATCTTTTTGTTGTTCTCCTAAATCATAATACCAATGTGGTCCTAAACCTAAGGCATCTCCAATAAATGCTCCTAAAATTGCACCTTGTACTCTATCTTTCATATTCATGTTATTTCCTATATTATTACTAGTTAGTAATATTTATTTATAATACTACTACTAACTAGTACTAATGTCAAGAGATATTTGTAAATTATTTTAAATAATCATTTTTTTTCTATATTAAATTTAGTTTTCTATCAAACTAAAGAATAAATAGCTTCAATCACAATTACCATAATAACTTTCTAAAATCTTAATTTCGTGCAATTAAAAAAATATAATAATAATTATAGTATACTATCAGCCATGAAAAAAAATATGCAAGATTATATAAAAGAATTTAACACTATTTTAAACTTTTCAGACATGTGTTGGTGGATAATTGATTATAAAAACGACCCTGACCATTTCTACTGTAATAAGTTAATGATTGATAGTTTTAATCTTAATATAAATCTTGAAAAACACTCCGTCGCAAAAAACTGCCCTATTGCAGGAGATTACATAAAAAATGTAAAATTAGCTTCAACAGACCAAGCAACTTTGATTTTAAAAGAGTATTTCGAGTTATTAAACAAAGAAAGAGAAGAATATAACAATATTTTCCCATATTTTGATGATAAAACAAATTCTATTAATTATTTTTCAAGTCGTTCACGAATACTTGAACTTGATGAAAATGGAGATGTGTCAATTTTGTATGGAATAATTGAAAATATCACTAACAGAATTGTTCAAGAAAATGAGATAAATGAATATAATGAAATTATAGATAAATATGTAATTACTTCTACAACAAGTACGAAAGGTATAATCTCCCATATAAGTACTGCTTACTGTAAAATTACAGGATATACAAAAAATGAACTAATAGGACAAAAACATAGTGTCTTAAAACACCCAGATACCCCAAGAGATTTATATAGAGATATGTGGAGAACTGTAACATCAGGTGAAAAATGGGAAGGTGAAATAAAAAATCAAAGAAAAGATGGTTCTGTTTTTTGGATAAAAGTTATTGTATCTCCTAGTTTTGATGAATCTGGAAACATAAAATATTATACAACTATTAATCAAGATATTACAGATAAAAAAACTATTGAAAAACTCTCAAATAGAGATAAACTCACAAATGTTTATAATAGAGGTAAGCTAGATAATCTACTTGAAAAGGAGATTAGATATTCAAGAAGATACAAAGTTGATTTTTCTTTGATAATGATAGATGTGGATTATTTTAAATCTATCAATGACAAATACGGACATCTTGAAGGAGATAAAGTACTTATCCAAATATCGCAGATTTTAAAAGAGCTTACAAGAGATACAGACTATATTGGAAGATGGGGTGGAGAAGAGTTCTTGATTATCTGTCCAAATAGTGATATTAACCAAGGTAAAAATGTAGCTACCAAATTAAAAGAACATATTGAAAATCATGATTTTGAAATAAATAAAAAAATCACAGCAAGTTTTGGAATAACAAGTTATCTAAAATCTGATAATTCAGATGATATACTTGCAAGGGCAGATAAAGCTCTATACAAAGCTAAAAATAATGGAAGAAATAGAATAGAAGTCATTATTGAAGATATAAATTAAATTTCTCAAGTAAAAACTCCCTTATCCACCTAATAAAGCTCTAACCAACTTTTTGCTAGACTATTTGCCCTTAATAAAACAATAAAAATTAATAGGCAATTATATGAAAGTAGTAACAGGCGTTGTAGGTAACGATATACATGTTGTAGCAAACCGACTTATTGATCTTTCACTGCAAGCAAGAGGATTTGAGGTATTTAACTTAGGTGTTAATACATATCTTGAAGAATTTGTTGATGCAGTAATAGAAACAAATGCAGATATATTATTGATCTCATCACTTAATGGTGAAGCAGAAGGTTGGTGTAGAGAAGTTAAGATTCTCAAATCAAAATATGGAAATCTTTTAGATGATGTAGTATTTATGATTGGTGGAAACTTGGTAGTTGGAACTGGTAGTGCAGATGATATTGTTCCAAGATTTAAAAATTATGGATTTGATTTAGTCTTCCATCAAGTAGATTTAAATACAGGTTTAGATGAACTTGAGAAATTTATGAATGAGAGAAACAAATGAGTTTATTGCAAGAAGAAAGAAACATAATTCTAAACAACGAACATGTTGATAATTTTGATTTTGCTGAGGTTGAAGAGTTTGTAAAAAACGCTTCAAAAGACCTATTTATTTCACATAATTTTAAAAATGCAAATAAAATGTTAGTACAACCAAGAGGTGGTTTCCCTACTTACAATAAAATGTATGCACTTTATGAATTTTTTGTAGATGCAAATGTTGATGTATTACCATGTACTATTGATTCAAATACCAGACTTAACGATTATGCAACTGCAAAAAAAATGTTAAGACTTAGTGAAGAAAATGATGTAGATATGTTAAATGGTTATCCTTTAGTAACACATGGATATAGAACCACAAGAAAAATGATAACTCATTTTAATAAGCCAGTTTCAATTAGACATGGAACTCCTGATGCTAGACTTCTTATTGAAACTGCTATTGCATCTGGAATTTTTGAAATTGAAGGTGGACCTATTACATACCTTCTTCCATATTCAAAAAACTTTCCACTTGATAAAGCCTTTTTATACTGGAAATATGTAGAGAGAGTTTGTGCAAACTACTCAAAACTAAATGAACCAATCAATAGAGAGTCATTTGGACCATTAACAGCTACTTTAGTACCACCTTGTATTACTATTGTAATCCAACTTCTTGAAATGTTACTTTCACTTGAAGAAGGTGTTAAATCATTCTCTGTATCATTTTCACAAACTGGTTCTATGAACCAAGATATTGTAATGGGTTCAGTTATTAGAAAACTTGCGAAACACTACTCTGAAGAGATTGGTTGTGGTGATGCAGATGTTCATCTTGTATATCATCAATGGATGGGTGCATTTCCAATGGATCCAAATTTTGCTTCGCAATTAATCAATATGAGTACAGTAATAGCTTCTATGGTTGGAGCTGATAAGATTATTACAAAAACAAATCAAGAGGCTTCAGGAATTCCTACAAAAGAAGCAAATGCAGAAACAGTTGCAAATACTCAATATACTCTTAGAATATTAAATGGTCTGCCAAATGTTGTAGATAAAGAAGAAGAAGAAATTTTAACTTTAGAGGTTATGGCTATTATGGAAGCTGTATTCAATGATAGTGCAGATACTCTTTGGAGAAAAGTATTTAATAGTATCAAAAATGGAATAATTGATGTACCATTTTCACCACATATTATTAACCATAATGAAATGATAACAATCAGAGATGCAAAGAAAAATATTAGAATTATCAAAAAAGGAAAAGTTCCAATTCCTGATAGATGTTTTGAATATGAAAAAGCACAATGTGACCTTACAAAAGATACAACATCTATTGTAAATGACATTATTCATGATATAGGAATTATGCAATGAGTGAAATTAACGACAAACTATTAATAGACGTAGGAAGTACCTACTTTAAATTATGTACTGTTCATGGTGTTCAACAACACTTTAGAGATTTTAATAAAGATATATTTGATGATTTAACATACAAATGTGGAGATATTATTCATAACTATAAAAAAGAAGATGTTCATGTTTGTTCATCAGCAAATGGTGGATTAAGTACGCTAATTATTGGTATTACAAACTCTTTTTCATTGAAATATGCAACAAATATTGCTTTTAATTCTGGTATCAATATTATTGATACTGTTTTATATAAAGACATTGAGTCATCTTCAATTCCTAGTGATTTAATTGATGTTGTTATTGTTGTAGGTGGAATTGATTCTGTTTCTTCTATCTTTAATGAAAAACTATTTGATTATTTAGAAAAAGTAAATTATTCAAATATTGTTTATGTAGGAAGTGAAAAAGAAATTCCATATTTAAAAGAAAACATAGATAATCTTGTAACTTTACCAAATATTATTACCAATAAACTTCATGTAGAAGAAGAGAATTTAAAAGAGTATTTAACAAACCTCTATCAAGCTGATATTATGGGTAAAGAAGACATCAAACACCTATATGATATTACTTCAAATCAGATTTACTCTACTCCATATATTGTAAATAAAACTTTGCCTTTAATCCACAGTAAGTTTTCTGTTGTTGATCCTTATATTTTAATTGATATTGGAGGAGCTACAACTGATATTCATTACTCAAAAGATTTAGTTGATGAAAATATGGTTACTGAAAATGAATATGATAGACTTGTATTCAAAAAACTTGGAGTTTACAAATCAAAAGAATCATTAATCTTCGCTGCAAAAAATAATGAATTTGTTTATGAACTTTTAGCACACTTAAAAGTTACAGAAAATATTTTTGATGAGTCATCTGAAAAAGCTACAAGAATTTTAATGCAATTGGCAATATTCTTAGTACTATGTAAAGTTTCTACTTTTAGAAAAGCATATATAAATTTAAAGTTAAATGCCTTAAACTCAGTGATCTTTACAGGTGGAATCACAAAAGTTTTAGAACAAGAAGAGATAGAAGATATTGTTTCATTCTTCTATAAAAAAATATTAAATTCAGCTCATAATCCAACAATCGTAATGGATAACAACTACGATATTTGGACTCTTGGTATGAATTCTGAAAAAAAGTAAAAGGAAAGAAAATGTCTATAAATTGTATTAGAACACTAATTGAAGATGCAGCAGTTTCACATTCGCAAAAAGTTGCAATTAAATATAATGAAAAAAATATTACATATGAAGACTTATTAACAAAAGTTAATCAAGTTGCCTTTTATTTAAAAGAATTAGACTTAGCAAAAGGTTCTAGAATTGGTATTTATTCAAATAAAGGAATAGATCAAGTTATAGCGATACTAGCTATATTATCTACCGATTATGTACTTGTTCCACTTACAAAGCTGCTTAAAGCTGAACAAGTTGAGTATATAATTAATGATTGTGATATTAGATGTATTATTACAGATAAGTTAAAATTAGAAAATATTGAAGAGATTAATTTTGATGGACACATTATTTCATATGAAACAACTCATAAAGATATTCCATCATTTGAAGAGATATTTAAATATTATAATAAACCATACTCTTGTGATGTAAATGGTCATGGAAATGCAGTAATCACTTACTCTTTTGGAATCACTGGAAAACCAAAAGGTATTGTATTATCACATAGAAATTTAATTGATAGTGCGAGAGTTGTTTCACAATACTTAGATTTAAAAGAAGATGATGTTCTTTCTGGAATTTTAATTTTTAATTTAGATTATGGATTAAATCAAATTTTCTGTTCTTTATACAAAAGAGCTACTCTAGCTTTACATAGATTTATCTTACCTGGTGATTTTTTTAACCATATAATAACTGATAAAATCACAGTAATAGCTTTAATGCCAGTAACAATTATATCAATGTTTGATGAAGAAGAACATAGACTTCCAAGTAAAGAATTATTAGCAAATGTTAAAACAATTACATCTTCAGGTGGAAATGTAACAGTTAAAATGGCAAATAATATTCAAAAATACTTCTCTAATGCAAAATTTTATTCAATGCATGGATTAACAGAAGCATTTAGATCAACTTATCTTGACCCAACACAAATCAATATAAGACCTGAATCAATTGGTAAAGCTATTCCTGATGTGGAATTATACGTTATTAATGAAGAAGGTAAACAATGTGCTCCAAGAGAAGTTGGAGAACTTATACATAGAGGTGGATATATTTACAAAGGTTTTTGGAATGCGCCAGAAGAAACTGCTCAACGATTTAAATCAATTGATATTCTAAAAAATGCAATAAATCTTGAAGGTCAACTAAGAGATGAAGTTGTTGTTGCAACAGGTGATTATGTGTATAAAGATGAAGAAGGATATTTTTACTTTGTTTCAAGACAAGATGATATGATTAAAACAAGAGGGTTTAGAGTTAGTCCTTACGAAATAGAATCTGTTGTTGCAAGAAATCTTCCTATGATAGACCAATGTGCAGTATTCTCAATAGGAAATGAAGAGATTGAAGAAGAGATTGTTTTAGTATATTCTTCAAGAAGTGAAATAGCTCCAAAAGAGATAACTTTTGAACTAAAAAAACATCTTGCATCATATATGATACCAAGTAAAATTATATATAAAAAATCTTTACCACTTATTACTAGTGACAAAAATAAAATCAATAAAGAAGAACTAAAAAAAGAACTTCTAGAAACTAACTAATATAGCTTTTTTGCTATATTAGTTAGCATATATAACTTTTTACTTTACTATCACTATCCCTTCACTTTTATTTCACTTTTATTTTGTAACATTTTTTTATAAAAAATTTATTTTTTTAATAAATAATCTTATTTTGACATAAATCAAAGCAAAATTAAGGTTATTAGGTTAAAATTTTAAGAAATAATTAACAAGGACTCTTCAATGAAAAAAATTCTACTTCTAACTTCAATTCTTGCATGTGTTGCATTCGCTAATCCATATGCAAAATGTGTTGCATGTCATGGTGCAAATGGTGAAAAAGTTGCTCTAGGTAAATCAAAAGTAATCAAAGATATGACTAAAGCAGAAATTGTTACTGCAATGAAAGGTTATAAAGATGGTTCTTATGGTGGACCAATGAAAGGTGTTATGAAACCTCAAGTTACTTCGTTAAGTGATGCAGATATTGATGCAATTGCTAACCAAATCGGAAAATAATTGACTAAACAATAGAGTTTTTAAACTCTATTGTTATCCAAACTCTATTCTATCTCTACCATTATTTTTTGCTAGATAAACACCGTTATCAGCTCTTTTTATCATATCATCTTTAGAAGAGCATTCTTTATAAAAAGAGACTCCCATACTAACTGTAATTGATATATCTCTTGTACTATGATAAATTTTTTGTGATTTAATATCTTCTCTTAAAGCATTTAATTTTGAAATAATTTCACCTTTTTGAATAAAACAAAGAATAATAAACTCTTCACCACCATATCTATAAACTTCGCCATTAAGTAGTCTTGCATGATGTTGTAATTTTTGCCCTAAATATATAAGTGTTCTATCTCCTGCATCATGCCCAAAGTTATCGTTTATTCCTTTAAATCTGTCAGCATCTATAAATATGGCACTTAATATTGATACATTATTTTGATTTATAAACATATTTAAATCATTTTCCATTTTTCTTCTATTATAAACACCTGTTAAATGGTCACGGTTCATTGTATCTTCAAGCTCTGCTTTTTCTCGTAATAGTTCTTCAATAAGATTATCTTTATAATCTTCTGTAACATCAGTATTTTTTTGTTCTATTATTTTTCCTAAGTAAAATTCAAAAATATCTTTTTTTACTGAATAATCAATTTTTTCACACTCAATGGTTAATTGTGGTTTATCTGTTCCTAAACCATTTGTTATAATAAGCTTATCAACTTGTTTAATACTATATCTTATTTTATCATTTTCAATTTTTGGTTCTAGTAATTCTTTTTGCCAATATTGAGAAGTATTTTTTTCTAAAATATGTATTTTTTTAAATTGAATATCTTTGAAAAGTTCTTTATCTACAGAAATTTTATACATATGCAATATTATCAATATAAATAGAATAAAGTACTTAAATAACTTATGCTTATCTTTATTATCATAAGTAAAATTTATATTTATAACTTATCAAATATTTATATTACTTATAGTAGTATTGCGCTTTAAAAAATAAGTTTTATAAGGATTTTAATGCAATATCGAGAAAAATTTAACCCTATGTGTTTTTTATCTTCACTTGGTGCTGGCGGACTTTCAGTCTCATTTTTTATGTATCTTATGTTTCTTGTTCCTCATCAGGGTACACCGATGCCAACTTTTAACCATATATTTCCTGAACTTATAAAAGGAACTTGGTTATCTTTTGTTATTGCTTTTGCTTTAGTTTTTATTATTGCTTTTGCATTTTTACATTTTAAACTACTTATTTGGAATACAAAACAATTTAACTTTTATAAAAATACTGATGCATATAAAACATTAGTTAACTCAAATTCTGAAATTACTTTAATGACTATTCCTCTAACATATGCAATGACTATAAATGTATGTTTTGTATTAGGCGCTGTTTTTGTACCAAACCTTTGGAATATCGTAGAATATATGTTTCCTTTCGCCCTACTAGGCTTTATGGCTACGGGATATTATTCACTTAAAATTATATTCGAATATTTTTCACGACTTTTAACAACTGGTGACTTTGACTTTACTAAAAACAATAACCTATCACAAATGATTTCAATCTTTGCATTATCTATGGTTTCAGTTGGATTTGCAGCACCAGGAGCTATGAGCCATAATCTAACTATAAATGCAATCGGAATTTTTGGTGCCCTATTCTTTGGTTCTTTTGCAATTTTACTTCTATTTATTAAAATAACAATTGGTTTTAAAAATATGTTTGAACAAGGTATATCTTTAGAAGCATCACCTTCACTTTGGATTATAATTCCTATATTAACCCTACTTGGAATTATGATGGTTAGAGTTTCTTTTGGACTTGAGCATAATTTTCATTCGGATATGAATAAATCCTCGCTATTTACCCTTACTTCTGTGATTGTTTCTATTCAAATCATTTTTGGAATACTTGGATATAAAGTTATGAAGTTAAATGGCTACTTTGAAAAATACATAGAAGATGAAAATACAAGATCATCTGTATCTTTTGCACTAATTTGTCCAGGAGTCGCTTTTATGGTATTTGGAATGTTTTTTATTAACTTTGGACTTACGTACAATGACATAATTACAAAATACTCTATTGCATATTTTTTACTTATGATTCCTTTTGTTTTTATTCAGTATAGAACAGTTAAGTGTTTCTTTAAACTAAAAAGAAAATTTGATTTTTAATAAACTAAAACTTTTTAAATGATACAATCTCTAATAAAAAATTAGAGCTTGTATTTTATGGCAAGCCTTTTATAAATATTATAATCTAGGATAAAAAATGCCACACATACATATTAAAATTACCGAAGAAGGCGTAACTGCAAAAGAAAAAGCTCAACTAATTGAAGGGGCTACTAAACTTCTTGAAGATGTACTAAATAAAAATAGAAATACAACATTTGTAACTATTGAAGAAGTTCCAACAGATAACTGGGGAATTGGTGGTGAACAAGTTACAAAATTAAGAAAAAAAGCCAAAAAAGAGGCAAAGAAAAAAAGTAAATGAAAATAAATTCTCTTCTTTTAATCTTTGTTTCATTCTTTTTTATAGCTTGTTCCCAAAAAAATGTGCAAATAGCTGATTTAGAAAAGTATTCACAAAATCCATCTTCATATATAAAAAATTTTAAAGAAATAGATTTAAATCAAGAGAAATTAGCCAAAGAGTTTGTCAAAAACTATTTTTCACCTTGGGATACTGAAAAAATTTCTTTTACAAAAAAAGAATCTATGTGGGGCAATTATTATGCTTCAAAAGAGATTTATCTGGAAAACCATAATTTAGCTTCAAAAGAGTGGTTTAATAAACAAATAGAAAACTCAAATTTTGATGATTTTAATAAAGTATTACAAAAAGCTATCACTAGTAAAAACACAAACTTTCGTGTTTTCCCTACAAATAATAAGATGTTTTACAATCCAAAAAAAGCTGGAGAAGGTTTTCCTTTTGATTATAATCAAAACTCAAGAGTAAAAATAAATACACCAGTTCTAATCTCTCATTATTCAAAAGACAGAGCTTGGGCTTTTGTAGAATCTCACTATGTATTAGGTTGGGTTCGTATTGATAATCTTCTTTTAGTAGATAATGAAATAGAAAAAAAGTTTAAAACAGATGAACTTTATGTAATCACAAAAGAGGGTTTTACTATTTTTGGCAAAAATATTGTAGAAGACCTTAAAGTAGGAACATTTTTCCCTAAAAAAGATAATAAATATTTACTAGCTTCAAGTAATGGATTAAAAGAAGTAGATATAGAAAAGTACAAAATAAAAAAGCTACCTTTGGAGTTTAATTCAACTAATATTGAAATACTATCAAAAGAGTTTATAGGAGAGCTATATGGCTGGGGTGGACTTAATAACCATAGAGATTGTTCAAGTTTCACCCAAGATTTTTTTGCTCCTTATGGAATATATTTAAAAAGAAATTCCAGAGGACAAACTGAACTTCATAAATATATTGACCTTTCAAAATTTTCACAAGAAAAGAAAAAAGAGTACATAAAAGAAAATGCCATACCATTTTTAACTCTAATATATTTAAGAGGTCATATTATGTTATATATTGGACTAAAAGATGATGAACCAATTGTTATGCACAATATGTGGGGAGTTAGAACACGAGAGTTTCCTTTTTCTCAAGGAAGAAATATAGTAGGAAAAACTGTTATCACTACTTTAGAACCTGGTCTTGAATTAAATAATGTAAATAAAAACAAAACCATACTTCAAAAAATACAAGGGATTGTTTTACTTAATCAAAAAAAAGACTAAAGCTACATATTTCCTATACAAAGAGTTATATTAAAATGATAGACTAACAGTATAAATAACAAAGGTTTATATCATGAAAGTTTTATTAACAGGTTCTACAGGATACATAGGAAGAAGATTAAAAGAAAAGCTTTTAGAAAAAGAAAATATTGACTTAAGATTATATGTTAGAAATAAAAAAGCTTTATCTTCAAAAACATCCAATAATATAGATATTGTCGAAGGTGATACTTTTGATAAAAACAAATTAAGAAAAGCCTTAAAAGATGTAGATATTGCTTATTATCTTATTCATTCATTAAATAATAAAAATTACAAAGACTTAGATAAAATTTCTGCCCAAAACTTTATAGATGTAGCAGAAGAGTGTGGGGTCAAAAAAGTAATATATCTTGGTGGATTAGGAATAAAAGATAAAAATACAAGTGAACATTTATTAAGTAGATTAGAAACCGGTGAAGTTCTAAGTTCAAATAAAAATGTGCAAACTATTTGGATAAGAGCAGGAGTTATAATAGGCTCAGGGAGTACAAGCTTTGAGATAATTAGAAACTTAACAGAGAAACTTCCTATTATGACTACTCCAAAATGGGTTGATACAAAAGCTCAACCAATTGCTGTAGAGGATGTAATAAATTATTTAGAACAATCTATATACCTAGAAGAAACAGAAAATCTAATTGTAGATATTGGATGTGAGCAACTAACATACAAACAAATGATGTATCAAACAGCCGAAGCTTTATGACTAAAAAGAGTTATAATCCCACTTCCTTTTCTTTCAATAAATTTATCTTCATATTGGTTAAACCTTTTTACTCCTGTACCTTTTACTGTAGCAAAAGCTTTAATTGAAGGACTTAAATCAGAAGTAATAATACAAAATGAAAATGCAACAAAATATTTTCCTAAAATCCACCCTATTTCTTTTATTGAAGCTGTAAAAAAAGCTGTAAAAGAGATAAAAACTCACCAAGTAATAAGTAGATGGTCAGATACTTCAGGAATAATCTGGGAAAAAAATCATTCTGAAGAGATAGCTAATGCAGTTTTTTTCGATAGAAAAGAAAAAGATATAAGTAATCTGAGCAAAAAGAATATATATAATACTTTTACTTCAATTGGTGGAGACAACGGCTGGTTTGACTATGATTTCCTTTGGGAAATACGAGGTTTTATTGATAAAATAATCGGTGGAGTTGGATTAAAAAGAGGAAGAAGAGACCAAAACAGACTAAGAATTGGGGAAAGCCTAGATTTTTGGAAAGTTATAGATTTAAAAGAAAATGAAAGACTACTTCTTTATGCACAAATGAAAGTCCCAGGAAGTGCTTGGTTAGAGTTTAAAATCGAAGATAACAAACTAATCCAATCAGCCTACTTTTATCCAAAAGGAGTATTAGGAAGACTCTATTGGTATACCCTGATTCCAATTCATTATCTGGTTTTTAATAATATGATTAAAAGTATTATAAAAAAAGCTTCCAATAAATAAAGAATTTTTTTCAAACTCTTTTAATTTAACTTGTTCCCAAGCTCTTGCTTGGGAATTCATATGTAAGTAGTTGTTTTGGTGTTTATTTAAGTATGCATTCCCAATCTGGAGATTGGGAACGAGGATATACTATTTCTCAGCTTTTCTAAGATAAATAAGTCTATAAAGCATTGGTACATAGTATAGATTTAAAATTGTTGCCCATAATATTCCAAATCCTAAAGCAATTGCCATAGGCTGTAATATTAGAGCTTGTCCTGAAGCAAAAAACATTAGAGTCATAAGTCCTAGGATTGTGGTCAAAGATGTAAGTAAAATAGGTCTTAGTCTCATTAAAGCGAACTCTTCCATTTCTTCAAGGGTTTTTGCTTTTTTGATAAAATCCATCATAATAATTCCATCATTTACAATAACACCAGCAAGTCCTACTATACCTATTAAACTAGGCATTGTTATATTAATTCCCACAACCAAATGCCCTACTAACACTCCTAAAATAGATAAAGGAATTGTTGAAATAATGATTAAAGGTTTAACCACTGAATCAAACATCCAAATTAGAGCTACAAAGATTAGCAAAACTGCGAGTAAAGCTGCTTCTCCCATCTCTTTTTGAACTTTTTGATTCTCTTCTTGTTCCCCTTTTACTTCAACACTTACAAATTTTCTTTGTTCTTCTAAAACAGGATCAAGCTCTTCAAAGATTTCAGAAGATGTTACACCATCTGAACTTGCTGTAATAGATACTATTCTTTTAGCATTTTCTTTGAAAATTTGAGATTGAGCATTTTGTTTGACTATTGTTACAACATCTTTTAGTAAAACTTTTTCATTAGTCCCTGGAATTAAAAGTTCCAAAATATCTAAAGATTTTAAATCATCTTTATTTTTACTTTGAAAAACCACATCAACAATTCCACTATCATCAAACATTTTAGAGTATGCACCTTTAAAGTACATAGGTCTAATACTTGAAACTATATAACTTTCAGTAAATCCAAGTTCTTGACCATAAGAATTAACTTTAAATTTCAACTCTAAATTTCCAACTAAAATATCATCTGCAATATTTGAAACACCCTTTATTTTTGAAAGTTTATCTTTTATGATTTTTACACTTTTGGCTATTTGTTTATCATCACCACTAATTGCTAATTCAATATCATTTTTTACAATCCCAGCACCAGGAACAAAAACTTTTAACTCTTCATACTCTTTACTAGTAATTAATGGTTTTAAAAGCACTTTTAATTCACGTTCAATTTGTTGAGCTGATTTTTGTCTTATCATATTTGTATCATCATATTTTGGAGACAAATACGGATTTATATATTTATCAAAAATATTTTGTGGTGCTCGTTCATAAAGATTCACAAAAAGTTGAAAATAGAACTCTTCATTTTGAGGAAGATTTTTTCCATCTAATTTAAGACCTATTACAGAAGAAACAGAATCTAAATCTTTTTTGAAATCATATTCCTTTATAATCTTATCTTCGATTTTAGCAACTAAAACTTCAGTTTGTTCTATTTTTTTACCAACTCCAACTGAACCATTTATATAAACCTGTGTTGAATCAAAATCTGGCAAAAATTGAAATCTTGAACTAGAAGCTAAAAATATAGTAGCCCCAATAATTGAAACTATCATAACAAGAAGTGCGATAAATCTTCTTTTTAATAAAAAGTTTAAAATAACTTTATATATCTTTTTATTAACTTCCCAAATTCTATCTGATATTTTCTCTTTTGTATGCACATTAAAAATCTGTCTAGCATGAAGAGGAAGAAAAAAGAAGGCTTCAACCAAAGATGATAATAAAAGGATAGTAATCATAATAGGAAGTACTTTCATAAACTTCCCTACTTCACCTGTCATAAGCAGTATAGGTAAAAATGCAAAAATAGTCGTAGCAGTTGCAGTTAATACAGCAGGATAAACTTCCAAAGCCCCATCTAAAGAAGCGGTTAATCTATCTTTACCCATTTCCATATGACGGTAAATATTTTCTCCTACAACAATAGCTTCATCAACTAACATTCCAAGGGCAATAAGTGCTCCAAGAAGAGAAAGCATGTTTAGACTATAGCCCATATATTCAGCAGAGATTAGTCCTATCATAAATGAAGTTGGAATACCTATAGCAATAACAACTGCAATACGAACATTTATAAAATAAAATAGTGCTAAAAAGAGTAAACAAAGACCAAAAAGAATATTTGAGACAACAGTGTTAAGTCTATTTTTAATCCATACAGAAGTGTCAGTATGTGTATCAAATTTTAGATTTGTATATTTCTTTTTATATACTTCTAAAATTTGTTTTATCTCTTTTACAAGCTCAATTGCATCACCTGTTTCACTTTTATTAATTCCAATAAAAACATCACGATTTCCATTAAAATGAGAAATATTATCTACATCAGATAGTTCATATTGAACTTTTGCAATATCTTTTAAATATACTCGTTGATTTGATATTTTTAAAATAGTATTTTGGATTTTACTTAAATTTTTTTCCCCATTAAAGGTACTTAAATAATAGTGTCTTGTTTCATCTTTTACAATACCAGCAGGAAAAATTGAACTTAAATTTTGAACTGAAGTTATTACTTCTTGTAAATTTAAACCATATGCTTTGATTCTATTTTCATCAAACTTGATTAATAACTCTTTATCACTATCTCCCCAAATAGATAAATCACTTAGATCTCCTAATTGTGATAAAGAAGATTTTATCTCTTTTGCTACTTCTAAACGTTTTTCTTTTGAATCATCTCCATATAAAACAACAGTAATCAAAGGAATTACATTTATAACTTCTTTTACAATTGGTTCATCCATATCAGAGGGTAGATTTACTTTTGTTTTAGTTACTATATCTTTTACATCATCAATAATATCAACAGCAACAAAGCCTTTTTTCAATTTTGCATTTATTAAAAAGTAGCCATTTTTAATTATAGATGTTATATCACTAACTTCATCTAAAGAAGTTAACTCTTCTTCTAAATCTTCTACAGCAATCTTATCAAGCAAATCTGAACTAGCTCCTGTATAAGAGCCTGAAATAGAAACTGAATCTAAAGATGCAGGAGGAAAAATCTCTTTAGGAATTTGCAAATAAGCGAATACTGAAAGGATGAATATAAAAAGTAGTAAAAAGTGGTTTAATATTGGTTTTTTAAGTCCAAATTCGATTATGTATTTTATCATTTTATGTTTGTTCCATTTGCTTCTTCAATTGAATAAATTATTAAAGAATCTTCAATTTGATTTTTAAACTTCATATCTTCTAACTGTTGTGCTAAAAATTTATTTTCTTCTTTTAAAGATATATAATGAGCATAAAGTTTATTTATATCTTTACTAACATAATATATATTATTTGTAAAATATATTTTTGGGAAATATAAAATTAAAGCAAGAGCTAATAAGCCAAGTACAATAAGTATAGAATTTGTCGAATTTAGTTTAATCAAATCTAAAAATCCTTAACTTTGAACTTCGACTTCGAGGATTTTGTTTTATCTCCTCTTTTGTAGGAATAATTGGTTTTTTAGTAATTACTTTTCCTAAAGAATGATTATTTCCACAAATACATCTAAATGCATCATTTGGACAGATACAAGATTTACTCCATTTTTTAAAATAGTTTTTAACTATTCTATCTTCTAAAGAGTGAAATGAAATAATTGCAACTATACAATTTGATAATTTAGCTTCTTCTAAAGAATCAAATAATCTCTCTAATACTCCAAGTTCATCATTTACTTCTATTCTAATACCCTGAAAAGGAAGTGTAGCAGGATGTAATTTTCCCTTATGCATTTTTTTTGATAAAAAATCAGCAAGTTCTTTAGCTGAAGCAAAAGGTCTATTGTTTACTATTAAAGAAGCAACCTTTTTATATTCTCTAACTTCTCCAAACTCTTTAAAGACTCGTTCTAGTTCATTTTGAGGATAAGTATTAACCACAACAGAGGCATCTAAAGCCTTTGTTTGATCCATTCTCATATCAAGAGTATCACCATCAAAACCAAAACCACGTTCATTTTTATCAAGTTGTAAAGAGGAAACTCCAATATCGGCTAAAATACCTCTAATATTAAAACCTCTAAAAGTTTCAATTACATGTTCAAAATTACCTTGATTGAAAAGAACTCTTGTTTTAAATGGATCTAATCTTTTTTTTGAAAAAAGCAAAGCTTCTTCATCTTGATCATTACATATTAATTGAACATTTTCATTTTGTTCTAACAGTCCAGAGCTATGTCCAGCGTAACCTGTAGTACAATCTATAATATAACCTTCATCAATTTCCTTGAAAGCTTCAAGTGTTTCATTGTATAGTACAGGTATATGAGGAATTTTCATTAAAATAGTCCTTATTAAAATTAATATATAATACCCAAAAAAGTATTTAAGGTTTTTTAAAATGATTGATAAAAGTACAGTGAAATTATTGAGTGCCCTTTCATTAACAATGTTTAGAAAAAATTTCTTCGGGATTTATCATGGCGCTATATCAGCAAAAGTGGACCATACTTCTTTTATTATAAATACTGCCGATGCAATTTTTGATGAAATGAGTGAAAACTCTTTTTGTACATTAAATATGAACAAACAAGATTATAGATGGAAAATTGCAAGTATTGAAGCACATATTCATTCAACAATTTATAATAACATCCATGAAGCAAAATACATAGCATTTGGTGTACCAATATATACAACTGCTTATACTTTTGAACATAATGAAATTATACTAAATGATTTTTTTGGAAAAACTACTTTTGGTAAAGTACCTATATATGATCCTGGCGATTTTAATACTTGGTATGATAGAAATGCTCTAGAAATTACAAAATATTTAAAAGAATCAGAATCTCATTCAATGGTAATCAAAGGAATTGGTACATATGTTTATGATCGGGACATAAATAATTTAGTAAAAAGAGTAGCCATTTTAGAAAACTCTTGTAGGCTTTTAAGCATAAAATCATCATTTAAATAATAAAAAGCCTCATTTTTAGATACTTTTATACTATAAGCCCCCTAATTTTAGCTATTTTAAAGCTTAAATACTATAAAGTTTACTAAATTTAATCTTACACAAGGAGTTCATCAATGAACAAAGCTGAATTTATCGACGCAGTTGCTGCAAAAGCAGGTTTATCAAAAAAAGACGCTAAGGGTGCAGTAGATGCAGTTTTAGAAACAGTTACAGAAACTTTAGTAAAAAAAGAGACTGTTAGTTTTATCGGTTTTGGTACTTTTAGTACTGCTGCAAGAGCAGCTAGAACTGCAAAAGTTCCAGGTACAGACAAAACTGTTAACGTACCAGCTACAACTGTTGCAAAATTCAAAGTTGGAAAAGCTTTAAAAGAAGCAGTATCAGGTAAATAATTACCTTTTCCTAACATAAAAAAAGGGCTCATCCTTGGATGGGTCCTTTTTTAATGCAATAAAGAATGGCCGAGTGGTGAAATTGGTATAGACGCTAGATTCAAAATCTGGTTTCCTATGGAAGTACGGGTTCGACTCCCGTCTCGGCTACCACTTTAAAATTTAAATTATAAAAAATAAGTCTCCTTTAAAACTAATTTCTCCTATTAATAATTTTTTAAACCAAAAAGTAATAAAATTATTACATATGCTTCCAAAAGGAGTAAGCAATGCAAATAAATAATAATATTCAGTTAGATCAAAATGCATATTTAAATGCTAATCAAGCTTTAAATAGAATTGCTACAGGATCAAGTATCAATAGTGCAGCAGACAATGCTTCGGGATTAGCAATATCTGATAATCTAAATGCTCAAGCAAGTGGTATTTCTCAATCAATTGATAATGTAAATAGTGGAATTGCCTCTTTACAAATTGGTGACCAAGCTATTAAAGAACAATCAAGTATATTAGATCAAGTGAAAGAGAAACTTCTCCAAGCTTCAACAGACACTACATCTCAAGATGGAAGAAAAGCCCTTATAACAGAAATAAAAGATTTGCTTGAAAACTTTGATAATATTGCAAATAGTACAAATTATAATGGACAAACTTTACTTCAAAATGGATTTAATGATACTTCTGCTACACAAGCTTTACAATTTCAAGCAGGAGAAAGTTCAGGTGATATAATAGAATCTGGATCAATACAATCAAACACTCAAGGTACAGGACTAACTGCTTTATTAAATCAAGATATTGAAACTTTTACATCAGCAGATGCAAGAGGATATTTAGAAACAGTTGATAATGCAATTACTACTGTAAATTCTTTTCGTGCAGAATTAGGTTCCACTCAAAATCAACTGCAAAGTTCATCAGAAAACTTATTGGCACAATATTCACAAACAACAGGTGCTGCATCTGTTATTTCAGAAGTTAATTATGCACAAGAAGTTGCAAATTTTGGTAAACAAAATATATTAGCACAGATTGGTGCATTTGGTGCAGCTCAATCAAATAATATAAATCAAAATATAGTATCAAGATTATTATCATAAAAAGAAAAGACTAAAGTCAAATGACTTTAGTCTAAAAATTTATTGAGTGAGTTATTCTAATTTTTCTTTTAGGTCTATCTGTGATTTTATAGTGTTCTACACCGTTATAAACAAAATAGTTTTTATACCCAGTAATCATTTTTCTTTTTGTTCTATTAGGTTTATCATAACATTCTGTTCTTGTTTCATATCTATAATCATCACGACTTTTATTATATCGATGATTTGGTTTATAATTATTTCTCATTTCATGGGCAACTTTTGCACCTAATAATCCACCAACTATTTGAGCTGCAACTCTCCCATTTCCACGTCCTATTTGACTCCCTATTACTGCGCCTGCAGCTGTACCAATAAGAGTATCAACGCCTAAATTATTATTATAATTAGAAGAATAATATCCATCATCATAATTTCTAACTTTTACTTTATATCTAACTTCCCTACACTCTTGTCTATAGTTTCTATCATAGACATATTCATATATTGGTTCACTATACTTTACTCTTGCAAAATCTTTAAACCTATCACCACCTGCAAATAGAGAACTTACAGATAATATTACTATTAAAAATATATTTTTCATTATTATATCCTTTCTAAAACTAACAAAAGGCTAGTTCTATTTGGCATTACTTATTTTAAGGCTGAAATATGAGCAGATACAGCTTTAATATCTTCATCAGTTAATCTTGCAACTTGACCTTTCATCACACCTTTCATAGCTTTACCATAAGAGCCATCTTTATAACCTTTTAATGCTGATTCAATTTTAGCTGCATCCCAACCTTTTATAACTTCTGATTTTCCTAAAGCAGGTTTTTCTGCATTTGCACCATGACATCCAGCACATGATTTATAAATTCCTGCACCATCAGCTGCAAAAAGTGATGTTGCTCCTAAGATTAGTAAGCCTGTTAAGATTTTTGTAGTTTTCATTTTATACTCCTTAATTGTTATGAAAGAAGTATAAAATCTAATTGTGAAGCGATTGTGGAAGTATTTATAAAAATTTACAAGTTATTTTAATTTACCAAAAACTTTATATTTTTCCCAATAGAAATCTAATGCTTCGTGAAGTTGTTTGTCATTTAATTTTGTAGCTTTTTTAATACCAAATCTATTAATAAAAGCTTTAGGCATAATAGTTGTATCTTTACTTGGTTCCTTTAAGTAATTTGTCATAGCCTCTTTTACACTGCGTTCACTACTATATTTTAATAAATATCTGTAAAAATACTTATCAATTGATACAGGAAGTTTATTATGACATTTTAAACAATCATTTTTATATGAATTTGCATTTAAACTACTTAATAAAATAATAAACGAAAAAATTAGTCTTGCCATGTTACTTCCATTTTTGTTCCAACTTTAAGCTCTGAACTTACATTAATTTATAAATTGTACTCTTTTGCAATTATAGAAACAATATTTAATCCAATACCAAACCCACCTACACTCTTATCAAAACGCATATATCTTTGAAATAATTGAGATATTTGATCTGAAGACATACCTTTTCCTGTATCTTCTATAGATAAATAGTTTTCTTTTAAAGTAACAAGAATTTTTCCTTTTACTTTATTATATTTAATTGCATTAGATAAAAGGTTATCAATAACTTTTGAAATCTTTTTACTATCACAAAATATTATTACATCTTCATCTACCATTATTTCAAATTTGATTTTTTTAACATCTTCAAGAGTTTTAAAATACTCTACTCTTTGATTTACAATCTTTGTTAAATCTAAATACTCATTTTGAGAGATAATTTTATTATCCAAAGTTAAAAAAGTCAAATCTTCATATATATTTGAAATAGTTTTAGCACCTATATCTATTCTTTTAATTTTTCTTGCCATTTTTTCATCTAAAGAATCAGTATCAATCATCTCTACATTTGATATGATTGCTGAAATTGGCGTATTTAATTCATGGGTTGTATCTTTAATAAACCTATCAAGTAGATGTAAAGCATCTTTCATAGGTTTTAGAAATACTTTTAAGAGGAAATATCCCAAAAAAGTCATAAAAAAGAAAGCAATCACAACAAATATAAATATCTCTTTTTTTAATTTTTCTAACCACTTCAAATCATCTGAAACTTCAAGTACTACATACTTTGCTCCTAGATAATAAGATTCTGGCTCTTCAATAAAATGAATCTTTGAATTTGTTATATATGTAACCTTATTAAGCTTTACATCATCAGATTCTAAAGTAGAAAAGATAAGTTTTTTATCACTATCATATATTGCAGAATTAAACTTTTCATCTCTTGGGTAAAATTTGTATTTATCAAAGTTGATATGTAAATCTTTTAGTCTAAAAATTAAATCATTTGAATATTCCTGCATCATAAGTCGTTTTTCTTGCAGCATTAGATCTTTTTGAAAAGTAAAATATAAAAATGATATAAAAAATAGTATAACTATTGTAAAAAAAGAGTATAAAGAGAGAAAACCGAAAAGAGTTCGTTTCTCACTTTGTGTTAAATCGATATCCAAGCTTTTTAAGACTAACAATTCTATCTTTCCCTAAAACTTTTCTCAAGTTTTTAATATATGTTCGTAGTGAATTATCACTATACTGTTCATCATAATCCCATACAAAATCATATATTCGATCATGAATTAAAAGTTCGTCTTTATTTTGTAAAAAAAACTTCAACAATTTTTGTTCTTTAAAATTTAAAGCCACTATTTCACCATCTTTTATTAACTCATTAGATGTTGTATCGAAACTTATATTTTCATCAATTTTGACAATACTCTCTTTATTATTTGAAAACTCTCTTTTAATAATTGTTTGCACTCTTAAAAGTAATTCTTTTAACTCAAATGGTTTTCTTATATAATCATCACAGCCACTTTCAAATCCCTCTTCTAATGAAGACATTGAATTTAAAGAAGTAATAAATATTGCAGGAGTTGTATTACCTTCTTTTCTTACAGTTTTTAAAAGTTCAAAACCATTCATAGAAGGAACATTTACATCAAATAAAAAAAGATCAAATTTATTTTCATATATAACTTCTTGAGCTTCATCACCATCATACACAGCAAGAACTTCAAAGCCTTCTTCTTCAAAATAATCTACAACTGTTTCACTAAGTGTTAAATCATCTTCTAAAAGTAATAATTTTGTTTTCATAAATATTTATTTTTCTTTCAATTTTACTAAATTTTCTTCATACTTAGCTTTTTCTTTTGGGTTCATTGTTCCAACTCTACTTTTTAACTCTTTTTTAAATTTTGTTACATTCTTTTTTTCTACATAACCCATAATCGCAATAAGTTCTTGTGTACTCATTTCTGAATAATCAACCGCAAATAGAGGTGAAATAAATATTGTAAGTAATAAAGTTGCTAATAATTTTTTTCCTGTTGACAGGATTGTATTGTTTTTTATCATATATTTTCTCGTAAATAAGTTAAGGTAATAATACCATAAAAATTGTAGAATAATCGTATATTTTGGGGCTTTTAAAGATATAAATCCTAAATATTTCATACTTTTATATGGTATAAACTATATTTATACTAAAATCCAAATAAAAAAATAAAAAGAGAGAATATAATGAAAAGTAATAGAAGTCTACTTACAAATAAAAAAACTATTATACTTGCTAGTTTAGCAATCCTTTTATTTACTGGTTGTTTTGGTGGAGATAGTGGTAAAGAAGAATGGACTTCATTAATTTATCCTGATAAAAGTAATACAAAAAGAAATAAAAAATTTGGTATTTATAAATCTCTTGAAGAGTGTAAAAAAGCCTCAATAGAAGAGCTTATCAATTTAGGTTTAAAAGATAAAGGTGATTACTCTTGTGGATTAAACTGTAGTTATCATGAGGGAATGAAAGTAGAAATCTGCGAGCAAACAAGTAAATAGTTTTACTTGTTTATTATCTACATTTTCTCTTTAAAGACCTAATTAACACTAAAATAGTATGATTCTAAATGAAAAAAATAAATTTAAAATATATATGGAAATTATTACTTCATAAAAAAAAGAGCTTAATACTTGGACAAATAGTAACTATTATTGCCATTTTATTAAGTGTCCCCATTCCTTTGATGCTTCCAATTCTTGTAGATGAAGTATTGTTAAATAAACCAGATTTTTTTATAAACAATATTAATAATCTATTTGGAATTGGCAATTCTTTTTATTATATTGCTATTGTAACTATTGCTGTAATATTGTTAAGACTTATTCATTTTATTTTTACAGTTATTATTACAAAGATTTTTACAAGTATTTCTAAATATGTAACTTTTAAAATAAGAGAAAAATTAATAAATCATTTAAAAATTGTATGTATGAATGAATATGAAAGTCTTGGAAGTGGTACAATTGCTGCAAACTTAATAACAGATGTTAATACTCTTGATGATTTTATTATAAAAGGGGCAAGTAAATTTGTAGCTTCTGTTTTAACTTTGATTGCAGTATCAATTGTAATGATTGCAATACACCCTATTCTAGGATTAATGATACTTTTTATTCAACCAATAATAATGCTTCTTTCAAAAAAAATATCAAAACAAGTTGGGAGTTTAAAAAAAGTCGAGAATCAATCAATTGCGGATTTTCAGGACAACATAGGCGAATCATTGGAATTATTTGGGCAAATAAAAGCTAGCAATAAAGAAAACTACTTTTTTAATGATTCAATAAATAAAGCAAATCGTATTCAACAAACTTCAAATGAATATAGTTACAAAAGTGTCGCTTATGAAAGATTCTCTTTTACAGTTTTTCTTGTAGCTTTTGAAATACTAAGAGCTAGCGGTCTAGTAATGGTTGCATACAGTGATTTAAGTATTGGTATGATGTTTGCTATGTTTGGCTATATTTGGTTTATAATGACTCCTGTACAAGATATTTTGTCAATGCAATACTCTTACACAACAGCTAATGCTGCTATTGGAAGAATAAATAAAATTTTAGAACTTCATACAGAAACAAATGGAGATGAATTATTAGATAAACAAAATAAAGGGGTTCATATAAAACTAGAGAATATGAACTTTTCCTATTCTGAAGATAAGCCACTCTTAAAAGATATTAGCTTTGAGATTCAAGTAAGTGAAAAAATTGCACTTATTGGAGCAAGTGGTAGTGGGAAAACGACCTTAGCACAAGTTATAGCAGGATTCTATACAAAAGAAAATGGAGATATAAAATATAATAATATTAGTATAGATAAAATAAATAAGCAAAGTTTAAGAGATGAACTTTTTTTAGTTCTTCAAATGCCAATACTTTTTAATAACACACTAAAATTTAATATTACTATGGGAAATGATAATATAAGTGATGAACAAATATATGAAGCTTTAGAAATAGCTCAACTAAAAGAGACAGTATTTAACATGAGTGATAAACTAAATACTATTGTAGGTCGCCATGGGATTAGATTAAGTGGAGGACAAAGACAAAGGTTATCAATAGCAAGAATGGTTATAGCAAATCCATCTGTTGTGATATTTGATGAATCAACCTCTGCACTAGATGTTCACACTGAGGCAAAGCTTTTTAATGCATTAGAACCTATATTAAAAGATAAAACAGTAATTACAATTGCACATAGATTAAGTACAGTAAAAAATGCAAACAAAATATATGTTTTAGATGAAGGGAAAATAGTTCAAAGTGGGACACATGATGAACTAGAAGATGAAGAAGGTCATTATTTGGAATTTATAAAAAATCAACTTATATAGGGAGTTCTTATTATTTATTATCTTACTTTAAATGATTTAAACAATAATACTATTCTAAATGAATATATATATCCTAATATAGAAGAAAACTACTATTGGACAGATGACTTATCCATTGAATTCTATATAAAAGCTGCACAATGTGGATTCATTACAACTTCAATGTATAAAAACAATAAGTTCTATCTGCTACCTGAAATTCAGTTTGACTATGCAATATTAGATTTTAAAGATATCAAAATTTCCTCAAAGGTATCAAAAATATTAAAAACAAATAACTATATTTTCTCTGTAAATAACCATTTTAATGAAGTATGTGAAAGAATAAAAAACTATCATAATGACTCTTGGATGAAAAATGAATATATTGCTATATTAAATAATATAAATAATAATGAACATCTAATTAAAAACTTTAAGCTAATTAGTGTAGAAGTGTGTGAAAAAGGAACAAATCAGCTAATTTGTGGTGAAATCGGCTACAAGGTGGGCAAAATCTATACTTCCTTAAGTGGTTTTACAACAAAAGAAAAAAAATACAACAATTGGGGGAAACTTCAACTTGTTTTATTAAATAACTACTTACAAAAAAATGGCTATACCTTCTGGAATTTGGGACATCCTCAACTTCAATATAAGATAGATTTGGGGGCAAAAGTATATAATAGAAATGATTTTTTAATACGTTGGAATAATGAAAATAAATAATTTTTAGTGCCTGAAAAAATTATTTATTAAAATTTAGCAAGAATTGTCTCACAAATGTCTCATTTTTAAGTTTTCTCATAATCAATTGTGTTATAATTAAAATAAAAAAGAGAGAAACAGTTATGAGTAGTAATATTTTAACAATAGATTTAACGAAAGATATGGAAAAATTTCTTAAGAGTAAATCTAAAGAATATAATTTATCTATAGAAGAAACATTAAAAGAAATTTTAAGTCAACAAATTAACAGTAGAATTGATTTAGGGAAAGGTTTTTATTACGATAAAGTATTAAAAAAAGTTTTTGATAGAAAAAATGTTGATGTTGGTTTAACTAAAACACAAATGAATATTTTTCATACTATCTTAAAAAGTCAAAATACTATAGTTGAAGTTGATTTAATCAAAAAGAATGCATGGAAAGATAAAAATACATCTATCTTTACTCTTAGAAATATGATTAAACAAATTAGAGACAAAACTTATTATGGATTAATTAAAAGTCATTCAAGCAGAGGTTATTCTGCAGGCTTTTAATATAATTTAGACACTTTTAAAGTGTCTAAATTTTTTAAATTTAATCTCTGTATATAATTTAACTACAAAACATTACATATTGTAATATTATTCAATATACTTTTTTATTTATGTTAATATCTAATTATGAAAAAATCTAATAACATAGAGGAAATAATTGATGTTAGAATTAAGTAGTTTAATTTTTTTACTTATTCCTATATTTTTTTTATTTTCAAAAGACAGAAAACAAAAGGAAAAAATACCTTTTGATATTTTAAGTGATAGATTCTTTAAAAATCAATGAAGAGTGTTTAAGAATTAGGCACGACAATAAGCCGCGTTTTGTTTTTGACAATAATTTATCTAGTTGCTAAATTACTTAAGCAATCTTGCGAAGGGAATCGACGTGAAGTTTATACCACCCCTTCTTGCTGCAGGTTGGGTTTACAAAGCCATTAAGATTACTCAAAATGCTGGTAGTCTCTTACTCTACCGTTTCACCCTTACCACAAAATAAATTTTGTGGCGGTCTATTCTCTGTTGCACTGTCCCTTAGATTACTCTAGCCATTCTTTAAATGGAACCATACTTCACAGCAGCCCGGACTTTCCTCTTGAGTTTCCCCAAGCTATTGTCTGTCGTACCTAATATTTAGAATCATATCTAAAAGATGTTTATTTCTTTATAATATCATAAAAATCTGGAGCTAAAAAGTTAAATAAATCATCTTCTATCTCTATATTTTGTTCTGCATCTAAAAAAGAAATTACAATTTTGTTTGCTAATTCATCAGTATAAGATAAAGAATTAATCTTGTCATTTTTTATACTTATAATATAGTCTATATTATATAACTTTGTTTGATATTTGTTTTCTTCTATTTTTTTTGCATTTTTTAGAAGTTTAATCATATCTATACTATTTTCTAAAGTAGTATAAATAGCTTGTTCTAACTCAGGTTCATCTACAATTGCAATATTTTCTAAAACATAAACATTTTTTATAATTGGTGTTTCATATTTCCATAAAACTTTTCTATTATTTTTTATGAATACTTTACCTTTATATTCTATTGTTTTTCCAGACTCATTGGCAACTGTTTGAACAAAATTTGCTCTAAAACTTTTTAACTCATCAAATTTAATAGTACCAAACATACTAGAAATAGAGAGTAATAATATAAATAAAACCTTATAAACCATTCTTTAACCTTAATTTTTATATAATCTTGCGATTATAACTAATACCAAATTAAAGTAGAAGTATTGTGAACGATTTGGCAAAAAGGAACATATTTTATGATTAATATTTTTTCAAAAGTATTTGGAACATCTAACGACAGAGAAGTAAAAAGATATCAAAAAAGAGCGACTGCTATTACATTATTAGAACCTCAATATGAAACGATGAGTGATGAGCAATTACAAAATGCTTTTAATGAACTAAAATCTCAAATTCAAAATGAAGAAAAAGATTTAGATGCAGTATTAAATGACTCATTTGCAATTACAAGAGAAGCTAGTAAAAGAACGCTAAACATGAGACACTACGATGTGCAACTTATCGGTGGTATGGTTCTAAATGATGGTAGAATTGCAGAAATGAAAACAGGTGAAGGTAAAACTTTGGTTGCTACACTTCCTGTTATTTTAAACGCAATGAGTGGAAAAGGTGTTCATGTTGTTACAGTAAATGATTACCTTGCAAGTAGAGATGCAAAAGAGCTAGAACCTTTATATAACTTTTTAGGTTTTTCTGTTGGAGCTATTGTTGGTGACTTAAGAGATGATGATGAAAGAAAAGAACAATATTCTGCAGATATTACTTATGGAACAAACAACGAATTTGGATTTGATTATCTAAGAGACAATATGCATTACGATTTAGAAGAAAAAGTTCAAAGACAACATAACTTCGTAATTGTAGATGAAGTGGATTCAATTTTAATTGACGAAGCTAGAACTCCTTTAATTATTTCAGGACCAACAAATCAAAAAAGTGCAGATTATGCAAAATCAAATGAAATTGCAATGAGTCTTGAAAAAGGTGAATTAATAGAGCCAAAATCTGCTGATGAAAAGCCTTATTCAACTGGAGATTTTACAGTTGACGAAAAAAACAAATCTGTATTAATTACTGAACAAGGTATTGAAAAAGCTGAAAAACTTTATGGAGTAGATAACTTATACTCATTAGAAAATGCAATGTTCTCTCATCATCTGGACCAAGCTTTAAAAGCAAATTATATTTTTGCAAAAGATGTTGACTATGTTGTTAAAGACAATGAAGTTATCATTGTAGATGAGTTTACAGGAAGATTAAGTGAAGGAAGAAGATTTAGTGAAGGTCTTCATCAAGCTTTAGAAGCTAAAGAGGGAGTATCTATTCAAGATGAATCTCAAACATTAGCAGATATTACTTTCCAAAATTACTTTAGAATGTACGATAAACTTGCAGGTATGACAGGTACAGCCCAAACAGAAGCTACAGAGTTTGCTGAAATTTATAACTTAGATGTTGTTTCTATTCCTACAAATGTTCAAGTGCAAAGACTTGATAAAAATGATTTAATTTATAAAAGTGAAATAGAAAAATTTGATGCTGTTTCTAAAAAAATTAAAGAATACCATGACAAAGGACAACCAGTTCTTGTGGGTACTGCTTCAATTGAAAAATCAGAGCATTTACATAATTTATTAACAAAAGCAAAAGTTCCTCATACAGTTTTAAATGCAAAACAACATGAAAAAGAGAGTAAAATTGTAGAAGATGCTGGACAAAAAGGTGCAGTAACAATTGCTACAAATATGGCTGGACGGGGAGTTGATATTAAACTAACTGAAGAAACATTATCTCTTGGTGGTTTAGCTATTATAGGAACGGAAAGACACGAATCAAGAAGAATTGATAATCAACTTAGAGGAAGATCTGGAAGACAAGGAGATATTGGTGAATCTCAATTTTACCTTTCATTAGAAGATAATCTTCTTAGAATCTTTGGTTCTGATAAAATCAAAGGTATTATGGAAAGAATTGGTATTGAAGAAGGTGAGCATATTGAGTCAAAAATGGTTACAAGAGCCGTTGAGAATGCACAGAAAAAAGTTGAAGCAATGCATTTTGAAAGTAGAAAGCACTTACTAGAATATGATGATGTTGCTAATAAACAAAGAAAAGTAATCTACTCATTCAGAAACGATTTATTAAATCCAGAATATGACATTATGTCAAAACTTGATGAAAACAGATTAGAATATATTCAAAACTTATTAATGAATGCTGAAATTATAGAAGGAATGCCTTCTGAAGATTTCAACTATGAATTTGTTATTACTAAATTTAAAGAAGAATTAAATCTAATTATTACAGAAGAAGATATAGTTTCTAAAGATTATGAAGAATTAGAAGAAAAACTTACTTCGATTATCAAAGAAGTTTATGAAGAAAAAATGAGTGTTGCAGCTCCTGAACAAAAAAGTGAAATAGAAAGAGTTCTATATTTACAAATTTTAGACAATGCATGGAGAGAGCATTTATACTCAATGGATACTCTTAAAACAGGTATTGGACTTAGAGGTTATAACCAAAAAGATCCACTAGTTGAATATAAAAAAGAATCATATAATATGTTCATAGAACTAATTGGTAATATTAAAAATGAAATTATAAAAGTTTTATTTACAGTTCAACTTCAAAGTAAAGATGATGCACAAAAAGAACAAGAAGCTTTAGCTAAAATGAAAGCAGAAATGGAAGAAGCGACTGAAAACCTTATTACAAATATAGATGAAGAACATTTAGCTTCAAATGAAAAGAAAATTGCAAGAAATGAACCTTGTCCTTGTGGAAGTGGTAAAAAATATAAACTCTGTCATGGTAAAAGTGGACCAAAAAGAGGTTTAGCAGCAGGAAACTAATTTGAATAAAAAATTAGTAAATTTTATTGTCAAGAAATATTTAAAATTTGACAAAAAGAATCCATTTATATCTATAAGTGCTATCTTAGCATTTGTAGGTGTAGCAGTTGGAGTAATGGTACTTATCATTACAATGGCAATTATGAATGGCACTGCAAAAGAGTTTGAAAATAAACTTTTTACTATGAACTACCCTCTTTCTATTTATCCTAAATTTCAAAATAGTGTGGATACAAATTTATTGAATGAACTTGAAAAGAAGTTCCCTCTTATGAAATTTTCACCTTATCTTTCTTCTCAAGTTATTATCCAAAGTGGAGATAATATGAATGGTGGTATGATTTTTGGAGTAAATAAAGATAAAGAAGCAGCTATTAATTCTATTTATAAAAAAGCTAGTGATAATATAAAACTCTCTAAATATGATATTATAATTGGTGATGGAATTAGAGAAAATCTTTTCATAGATAGAGGAAGTAAGGTAACCTTATATTTTACATCTTTAAATCCAACAGGATTAACAATGATGCCAAAACTAAAAAGATTTACATACAAAAACTCTTTTAAATCTGGTCTTCATGCTTATGATAAAGCTTATGTATATACTTCTATTGAATCATTACAAACTTTACTTAAAAAAAATAAAGAGAGTTTTGATGGTATTCATGTCTATTCAGATAATGCAATGGAAGATATCAAAAAGATAAAAGAATTTTTAAAACCACATACGGCTGGTGTTGTAGGTTGGTGGCAACAGAATGGAAATTTCTTTGCCGCAATGGAAATGGAGAAGAAAGCACTATTTATTGTTTTAATGCTAATCATACTAGTTGCTTCATTAAACATCATATCATCGCTTCTAATGACTGTAATGAGCCGAAGAAAAGAGATTGCCTTACTTTTATCAATGGGAGCTTCATACAAAGAGATTAAATCAATATTTTTAAAACTTGGAACTATTATTGGTTTTTCAGGAATTGCAGTAGGTGTAGCTTTAGGTTTTTTTGGAATGTGGCTATTAGATACTTTTGAAATAATCTCACTACCAGCGGATGTTTATGGTACTTCAAAATTACCACTTGATTTATCTACTTTAGATTTTGTAGCAATAGTTATTGGTGCAATAATTATTGTCTTTGTATCTTCATACTATCCAGCAAAAAAAGCTACAAATATTGATGTAATTGATGTCCTAAGAAACGAATAAAAACTATTCGTTTCTTTTAGGATTTAATATCTTTTCCTGATTCTTTTTATTTTTCTCTTCATTTTTAGGATTATTTAATCCATCACCTATTGATTTTATAATTTTAGCAGGTGAATTAATTATTCTTTTTATAACATTTACAGGAGCAGAAGCACCATTTTCAAGTAGTTTTGTTTTATATTTAGGATCATCAAGAGTACCATAAATTTCTACATCAGTATCAACTCTATTTTCATCACCTAAAAGTACATAATTTATAACAGGAATAGCTCCAACTAATTTAGAATAGTCTTTTAGAAAAATAAGTTTTAATTTTGCATCCAATTTAGAGTTATTAAAATCTATTGTAGTAAAACCACTAAAATCAATTCCATTTCCCTTTGTATCAATATTATTCATATTGAGAAATTTATTTTTAAAATCATATATAAAATCAATTTTCCCTTCAATTACTCTATAACCATTTAAATTAAAACCACCAGTTGTTGCCATTCCAACGACTGAAGGAATAGCTAAAAATGGGTTAATTAAAGCAGGAGAAGTATTTATAAAAATCAAAAGATTATTCAAAATAGCTAAATCAACTATCTTATTATTTTTAAGATCTGCATGACCTTTGATCCTTCCATCTTTACCTTTTGCGGTAAGATTTACATTACCATCTTGTATCAAGTTTTTATTCATCAATGAATTTAAAAAAACATCATTCATATTTTTTGCATCAAGTGTTATATTTCCTGATATATCTTTATGATATAAAAATTCTGTTAAATTATATTTTAGATTAATATCTGTTCTATTATTTTCAAATACAAAATTATATGCAGTTGCTTTTGCAATATATTTATCATTTATTATAATATTTGAATTTTTTCCATTTATGTAATATCCTATTTTGCTTTGGGTGTCTTCTTCTTGATTAGTATTATAAAGGACATCATAAGTATTTAATTTCATAGAAATTTTTTCTTTTGGAACTTCATATTTCAATTCTAAGTTTTTATCTTTTGATTTAATATTTAAAATATCATTCTCATAAGTACCATTAAGAAGTAAATTACGTACTTTTTTTCCATCTTTTGATATTGGTAAATCTAAATCCAAAGCTTCGCCATCAAAACTAATTTTTCCATTTTTTATATATACATTTGCAAAAGAGGTTTTATATATATGTTTTTCATCTAATTTAATTTTTGCATTTTTTAACTCTAAATCAATATTTGGAAACTCTTTTGATGATTTTGTTTCTTTTGATTGATCTAATACAAGATCAATATTATCTAATCTTAATAAGGTATTCTCACCTTTTTTTAGAATAATTTTTACATCATTATCATTTGTTTCTATTGTTGTAGAATCATTTTTTATAAGTCCACTTGCACTAAGTGTCGTGATTTTTTCTCCATTTCTTTCAAAAGGAAAATTTAATTCTTTGGCATTTATATTAAAAGATATATTATCTTTATCAAGTACAGTTACAAGTAAATCACCTTTTTTTATATCAGTAGTTTTTAGTAACTTAGAATAAGGATATATTTTCATTAAATCATTTATATTAATAATAATATTATCTTTTGATATATCAAGTTTTGTTTCTAAGATTTTTAAATCAATTATTTTATTTTTCTTAAAATCAATCTCTAAAGGTGTATCTAACCCTTCAATATTAACAACAGACTCTCCATCTTGACCTATATTAAAAGAGTTTATCTTAGCTTTTCCACTAGCTGTTGAATTTTTTGTATTTATATTTAAATCTAAATTAGCATCTATCATATCTTTATGAATCACATGAGAATTTTTAATAGAAACAAGGCTATCTTTCAAAATTACTTTTGCATTTTTTGCTAAAAATTCAAAATTATTTAATTTTAAAACAGCATTAGTTACATCAAAAGTACCGTCTATATCCATTTTGCGTGAGGCTAAATATGGAATTTTTAAAACTAATGAAGAATCCAACTTACCACTTTCTTGTTTCAAAGGAAGGTTTATTTTAAAAGCTTTTAATATTTCTAAAATATCATTGTTTAACATTGATTTTGTTTTCAAATCAACAACAACTGTTCCTTTTTTTAGGCTCGTTAAATCTGTAATATAAACTTTACTTCCATAAATTTTACTTTTGTTATATGTTGGATTTACTAAATCAAAAGATAATTTATCACCTTTATAATCAATTGTAAGTTTTTCAGTATCAACTGTTTGAGCATCTTTATGAAATCTTATTTTTGCGTCACTTATAATAGCTTGACCTTTTAAAGAACTCATAATAGGACGTTTCTTTTCTAAATCAATTTTTCCATATAAATAGTTTAATTTTAATTTTCCTTCTACATTATCATACATCCAAGCTTCAGCTATTTTATCTAATCTAAAATACTTTTTTAAAAATTTAATTGATTTAATTTCTTTTGTTGTATTGAGATAAAAATCAAATAATTTAGGTGTCATTTGAATATTTATATCACCTTCTACATCATCGTAGTTGTAAGTCCCAAAAAAATTCAATACCTCTTTTTTAATATTAAATTTTGATTTACCTATTAATGTTAAATTTATATCTTTTAAATAAATAGAATAAATATCTAACATCACATCTGAACCTGCAAAATCAAGATTAGCTGAAACATTTACAAACTTATTATCTAAGTACAAATTTTCATCATTTAATACTATTGTAAATTCATTATCTTTTATTTTAAGTCTTTCAATATCTATTTTTTGAAATATTTTTAGAAGATATTGAAGTTTTGAAATATTTTGCTGAATATCGTCACTAGAACTCTCAACATGTGATTTTTTTGCTTCAAATATAATTTCTTCAACTTCTAAAATCAGTTTTTTATCCAATTTTAAATACAATTGCGAAACCGAAAAATCACCAAAAGATAATGAATTAATTTTAATGCCTGAAAACAGAGAAAAACCAATAATAAAAAAGAGAACCAGTAAAAGTGTAATAGTAAGTTTGATAATTTTTAACATTATCGAATTATTCCTTATAGCATTTATTGCAGTATTGTTTTATATGAATATACCATTAAGTTCAACAAAAGTATTATATATACCTAAAGGTAGTACTAAAAGTATTATAACACATTTAAATAAAACCGGATATGAATTGAATCAGCTGGATAATATTGTAATAAATTTTTTAGGTTATCCACAATCTGGTTGGATTGATTTAAAATCACAATATATGATAAAGGCAGATTTTCTGTATAAACTAACAAAATCAAAAGCTGCACTAAAAAATATAACATTGATTCCAGGTGAAACTTCATACATATTTTTAGAACAATTAGCAAAAAGATTCAATCTATCACAAAAAAAACTTGAAAAGATATATAATGAACATGCGTACAAAGCAGATGGGAATATTCTAGCAGAGACCTATTCTTTGCCTTATGGAATGAAAGAAGACCATCTTTTATTTTATTTATTTTCAAATACAAATAAACAATATGAAGAATTCTCAAAAAAAATATTTGGATATTATGATAAGAAAAAATGGTATTACTATATAACTATGGCATCAATTATCCAAAAAGAAGCTGCAAATGTAGATGAAATGCCACTTGTATCTAGCGTAATATATAATAGACTAAGAAAAGGTATGGCTCTACAAATGGATGGTACTTTAAACTATGGAAAATACTCTCATGTAAAAGTAACAGCCCAACGTATTAAAGAAGATACCTCTTCATATAATACATATAAGAATAAAGGACTTCCTGCAAATCCAATTTCAGCTGTTAGTCTAAATGCAATAAAAGCTGCAATTTTTCCAGTAAAAAGTGATTATCTATATTTTGTAAAAGATAATAAAACAGGTCTTCATAAATTTTCTAGTAGTTATAAAGCACATGTAAATAATATTAATGCAAATAAAGGTGTTAAAAAAAGTTACACTAAAATAAATGAAAATGAAACAAAAATAGACAAAGAAGCCAAAAAGATCATGAAAACTGATGTTTCTAGTCAAAAACCCTCTTCTATCAAAGATTTATGGAGTAATGTCAAATAATAATTGTGAATAATTGAAACAGTCATTTTTGTGTAACTGTATATATAGCTAAGTTTCAATTATCATAAATTTAAATACTGCTATCATATCTCTACTTAAATTTTAAACTAGGAAGAGACATGTCAAAAATCATTTATACAAAAGTTGATGAAGCACCTGCATTAGCTACATATTCATTATTACCAATTATTAGAGCTTTTACAAAAAGTTCTGGAATAGAAATGGTAACTAAAGATATTTCATTAGCAGGAAGAATTCTCTCAACTTTCCCAGAAAACTTAACTGAAGATCAAAAAATTGGTGATGCATTAGCAGAACTTGGAGAATTAACTCAAGATCCAAATGCTAATATTGTTAAACTTCCAAACGTTTCAGCTTCTGTTCCACAGTTAAAAGCTTGTATTGCTGAATTACAATCAAAAGGTTACAATATTCCTAATTATGACGAGTCTGCTGAAATTACAGCAAGATATTCTAAAATTTCTGGTTCGGCTGTTAACCCAGTATTAAGAGAAGGAAACTCAGACAGAAGAGCTCCTGGAGCTGTTAAAAACTACGCTAAAAACAATCCTCATAGAATGGGTAAATGGACAGCAGAATCTAAAACTGAAGTTGCTCATATGGATCATGGAGATTTCTATGGTTCTGAAGTATCTAAAACTTTTGATGCTGAAGATGATTTAAAAATCACTTATGTTGCAAAAGATGGTTCTGAAACTGTTTTAAAAGATTCTTTACCTGTATTAAAAGATGAAATCATTGATGCAACAGTTATGAGTGCTAAAGCTTTACAAGAGTTTTATGCAAAAACAATTGCTGAAGCTAAAGAAAAAGATGTATTATTATCATTACACCTAAAAGCTACAATGATGAAAGTATCTGATCCAATTATGTTTGGATTTGCAGTTAAAGTATTCTTCAAAGATTTAATTGCTAAACATGGAGAATTATTTGACTCATTAGGTGTTAACTTCAACAATGGTTTAGGTGACTTATACTCTAAATTAGAAAATGTTGATGCCGCTAAAAAAGCAGAAATAGAAGCTGATATAGCTGCTGTTTATGCCTCTCAACCAAGACTTGCTATGGTTAACTCTGCAAAAGGAATTACTAACTTACATGTGCCATCAGATGTAATTATAGATGCATCTATGCCAGCTATGCTTAAAGGTGGTGGTAAAATGTGGAATGCGGATGACCAAGAAGAAGATACAATTGCTATGATTCCAGATAGATGTTATGCACAATCATTTAAAGCAGTTATTGATGATTGTAAAGAAAATGGTACATTAGATGTAACAACTATTGGAACTGTACCAAATGTTGGTTTAATGGCTCAAAAAGCTGAAGAGTATGGTTCTCATGACAAAACTTTTCAAGCTGCTGGTGATGGTAAAATTGTTGTTACTGATAAAGCTGGAAACACAGTATTCTCATTTGATGTTGAAGAAGGTGATATTTTCAGAATGTGTCAAGCTAAAGATGCACCAATCCAAGATTGGATTAAATTAGCAGTTAGTAGAGCAAGATTATCTAATACTCCTGCAATATTCTGGTTAGATGAAAATAGAGGTCATGATGCACAGATGATTAAAAAAGTTAATAAATATTTACCAGATCATGATACAAGTGGTTTAGATATTTCTATTATGGCTCCGTTAGAAGCTACAAAAGTTTCTTTAGAAAGAATGAGAAAAGGTCTTGATACTATTTCTGTAACTGGAAATGTATTAAGAGATTATAACACTGACCTTTTCCCAATTTTAGAGCTTGGAACATCTGCAAAAATGTTATCAATCGTTCCATTGATGCAAGGTGGAGGATTATTTGAAACTGGTGCAGGTGGATCAGCGCCTAAACACGTTCAACAATTTACCCAAGAGCAATACTTAAGATGGGATTCATTAGGTGAATTCATGGCTTTAGCAGCTTCTTTTGAGCACCTAGGTAATACTCAAGGAAATGCAAGAGCAAAAATCTTAGCTGATACTTTAGATAAAGCAACTGGAACTTTCCTTTTAGAGGATAAATCTCCTTCAAGAAAATTAGGTTCAGTTGATAACAGAGGTTCTCACTTCTATTTAGCAATGTACTGGGCACAAGAATTAGCAGCACAAACTGAAGATGCCCAATTAGCAGCTGAGTTTGCTCCAATTGCAAAAGCTATGACTGAAAATGAAGATAAAATTAATTCTGAATTAGTAGCAAACCATGGTACGTCTGTAGATATCGGTGGATACTACTTACCAAATGATGAATTGGCTTCAAAAGCTATGAGACCATCAGCAACTTTAAACTCAATTATTGGCTAATTATCATATAATCGAATAATACAAAAGGTAAGGCTTTTTAGTCTTACCTTTTTTTATATAAAATATACAAATAGTTTAATTGTCTTAAACCATTTTTGATATAATTAAGTTATTAAATTATTAAAATAAAGGCTTTATAGTGAACAATAAAAAAGTAGGAATTATTGGCGTTGGAAATGTCGGTTCAACATTAGCTTATACACTAGCACATAAAGGTATTTGTTCAAATATTGTATTAAAAGATATTAGAGAAAATATAGTTCAGGCAATGGCACTTGATATCTCTCAATCTGCAAATGCAGCAAAATCACATACAGTTGTAACTGCTGCTAGCTCAGGAATTGATTTGAAAGGTTGTGAAGTTATTGTTGTAACAGCAGGAATTCCAAGAAAACCAGGGATGAGTAGAGATGATCTACTTCTAACAAATGCAAAAATTATGAAAAGTGTTCTTGAAGATGTAAAAATGTATGCACCAAAAGCAAAACTAATAATAGTATCAAACCCTCTTGATGCAATGGTTTATGCAGCACTAAAAATATCTGGATTTCCAAGAGAACAAGTAATTGGCATGGCTGGAATATTAGATAGCGCAAGAATGTCTCACTTTATTTTAGAAAAAGTAGGTTATGGAGCAGGACAAATTGAATCTTCTGTAATGGGTGGTCATGGCGATGATATGGTTCCTCTTCCAAATTATTCAACAGTAGCAGGAGTTGCTTTACCTGAATTATTAAGTAAAAGTGATATTGATGATATTGTTACAAAAACAAAAAATGGTGGATTACAAATAGTAAAACTTCTTGAAACAGGTTCTGCATATTATGCACCAGCCCATGCAACATCTCTAATGGTAGAAGCAATTTTACACAATAAAAGAAGAATATATCCATGTGCAGTTATGCTAAATGGAGAATATGGATATGAAAATATTGTAGGTGGAGTTCCAATTATGTTAGGAAGTAATGGTATTGAAAAAATCATTGAATTAAAATTAAATAAAGAGCAAGAAGCACTATTTAAAAACTCAGTAGCCTCTGTGCAAGAACTTGCAGATACACTAAATACAAAATTCTTTAATTAATAGTTAGGTAAATCCTAACTATTATTCTTCAACAAATGCTCCACGTAAATTAGATATAATCAGAACAAATAATATAAAAGGTCAAATATCATGACAAAAACATTAGAAGTATACAACGTAAAATGTGGTGGTTGTGCGAACACACTAACAACAGCACTAAAAGAAGAATTTGGAGAAGTTACTGTAAACCTAGAAGTAGAACCTAGACAAATTACTTTAGATATAAAAGATGAAAAAATGGAAGAGCTTAAAGTGAAACTAAGAGGGCTTGGTTATCCTTTGACAACAGATGAATTGAGTGGGTTTGATAAAGTTTCTACTACTGCTAAGAGTTTTGTGAGTTGTGCTGTTGGTAAGTTTAATGTGGCGACTTCTAAATAAATGTATTCAAAAGGGCAAGTTATCACTAGTTCCTAAGCTCCAGCTTTGGAATTAATACTTCAACTTTAAACATTTTGCATCTCTTGAAAAGCTGAAGCTTTCCGCTTCCTCACTTTTTGGTGGCAAAAAGTAAAACAAAAAGCCACCCACGTGTTTCGAAGCCAAAGGTTCCCTCTCTTATTATTTATCCCTTTTCTGCGTTTAAAAACTCGCTAAAATGTGACATTTAGTCACATTTATTAACGCTCAAACAGTTTAAACACGTGTTTCGAAAAGAGACAAATAAACGTTCGGCTTCTGCAAATGTGGGGATTTCTGTAGTTCAAAATTTTAGATATTAAATTCACAAATGATAGTTTGAATTTTCTTATAGTCCAGGCTTTGTTGAAGCCGGAAGGTTTTTAATTATTTTTGGAAAAGCCTGAGAATGTTTGAAATAAAAAGGTGACTAAATGTCACGTTTTTGTTGAGTTTCGCAAGGCAAAAAATAATTAAGAACCTGTAGGGAACTTTAGCTTCAACAACTCGTCTGGTGGTTTTTGTTTTACTTTTGCCATCAAAAGTAAAGAAAGCGAAGAACTCGTTCTTCAAGAGAAAAGGACTTTATTCTAAATTAATACATTTTCCAATATCATACAAATAATAAACAAAAGGATTATTTATATGATAGAAGAAATAAACACAGAAGATTACGAATACGCAGGATTTTGGAATAGATTCTGGGCAACAATGATAGATTCAATATTAATACTAATGATTACAATACCTATTTCAATGACAGTTTACGAAGATTTTTTACTAAATGAATCTATCATATTAGGTCCAGCAGATGTTTTTATAAATTATGTATTACCTTGTATTGCTATTATAATCTTTTGGTTATACAAAGGTGCAACGCCAGGGAAAATGGCTCTAAACATTATCATTGTTGATGCAACTTCAGGAGGGAAACTCTCAGTTGCTCAGAGCATTGGCAGATACTTTGCATATATACCAGCAACACTACCACTATTTTTGGGTCTTTTTTGGGTTGCTTGGGATAAAAGAAAACAAGGTTGGCATGATAAATTAGCAAATACTGTAGTAATTAAAAAAATAAAAAAAGAGGCAGTTGAATTTAAATAATCCAAACTAAGTCCAAAGCTATAATTTTGGACTTAATATTTTTAATCAAACTATTTTAAAAGAGGTAATTTATTTAATAAATTTTCACAATAATCCCACTGATCAAGTGAGTCTTTCCACTCTACTGGAATTGCGTCTATACCAAAATAAGCACCTAAAACCATACCAATCATAATTCCTCTTGAAGCATTATCTCCACCAACCATGGCATTAGCTTGTAAAGCTTTTTTAAGACCATCCTCTTTATCTGCATATTTTAGTATAAAGTAAACACTTCCAGGTAGTGTTCCTTCTGTTGGACTAGCTTTTCCTACTTTAATTGGTTCACTTCTTCCTACATCCCAAAGTCTTGCCATTGAAGTAAGTGCTAAATCATCACTAAACTGCTCTTTTGATAAATCAGACTGGGGATTTGATTCTTCTTCATATTTTGAAATAGCTTGTCTTACTTTATCTTCAAAGAATCCACCCATTAAAATTGCTACTTCTTCTATAGCATCTCTTGGTTTTTTTCCATTTATTACTCTATTTGTAACCCTTGCAAAGAATTCTGCTCCACCTAGAGCATGAGTTTCCCTATGGGTAAACATAGTTTTTTTTGCCACATCTACAAGTTCTTCTTCATCTTCATAATAAGCATGTGCTGCGACATGTCTTATCGCAGTTGCATTTGAATATCCTCCAAGATTTTGTGTAGGGACACCTTGTTTCACTTGAGCATATGTTTCTCTTGTCATTGTACATATCCATGAACCCCAATTATTCTCTAAACGATTCATCCAATGTGGAATTAGCTTTTGTACTTCAAAAGCTCTTGTAGGCTCTGCGATTGTCGCTAAATGCTCTAAGACTAAAATATTATAATCTCCATAGTCAGTTGTACCACCTGCTTTTTTACCAGGATGATAATTTTGTTCACCCCAACCTATCCCATGAGTCATACCACCCATCATTTCTCCAGGGCTCATAAACTTTTCAATTGCTTTTTCCCCATAAGCTTTATATATTTTTTTTGCATCATATTCGTAATGACTTCCTAAACATAAAGCATCTGCAACTATAGAGCTAAAAAAAGCGCCTTTTATAGAATTCTGTTTTGATATTTCATTCATGATTTGTTACCCATTTTCTTATTTTGTTATAACTATGTTTTTAGTTAGATTGTTTAAATTATTTTAGACTTAGAATATTTGTATTTATAAACTTATAAAAATTTGAAGAATAGTTTTAACAACTAGGAGAACATACTCCTAGTTATGATTTTATGCTAAGTTTTTTTCTACAAAATTCCAATTTACTAATTTCCAAAAGTTACCTAAATAAACAGGTCTAGCATTTCTTGTATCAATATAATATGCATGTTCCCATACATCACATGTTAGAACTGGCACTAATCCATCAGTTATTGGTGTTCCAGCATTTGAAGTCGAAACAATTTCAAGTTTACCTTCACCATTTATAACTAACCAAGTCCAACCAGAACCAAAATTATTAACCGCTGCATTTGTAAACTCTTCTTTAAAGTTATCTACTGAACCAAAAGCTTCATTTAATGCACTTTCTACCTTTGCAGTAATTTCTGAACCACCTGGTGTTAATCCATTCCAAAAGAAATCATGATTAAACACTTGAGCAGCATTATTAAATAATCCACCCTTAGAACCTTTTATAATCTCTTCTAAAGATTGATTTTCAAATTCTGTACCTTCAATTAGTCCATTTAATTTTGTAACATATGTTTGATGATGCTTACCATAATGGAATTCTAAAGTCTCTTTTGACATTAAAGGCTCTAAAGCGTCTAGCTCATATGGTAATTTCATTAATTCGTGTTTCATTTATATATCCTTTTAAAAAATTTATTATTTAACAAGTATAATGATACACAAGATACTTAAAAGAATTTTAATAAAATAATGTTAAGTTTTAAATTTAAGACAATTTTTGTCCTATATTAGGAAGAGTGTTTTAAGCAGATGAAAACTCATCTGCTTTTTTAGTTTTATTTTAGAAGTTTAAAAAGTGGCTCTAAAGCTTCTTTCTTTTCAGTTTCGTTCATAGTGCCATCAAGTGCACCCTCTTTTACATTTCCATCATATATTTTAGAAATTGTTCCCACTTTACTTAAAATATACGCAGAATACTTTGTCTTTTCATTCTCAGTATGATTTAAAGCATTTACCATATTTCCCTCAAAATCATAAATCATTGGAATATTAGTTCCTTTGTTTAAGTCTTCAAGTTTTCCAGGAATAAACATCTTTTTTACAAACCAAGGAGCGCTTGAAATATTTGCAACCATGATATAAGGAAGCTCAAGTTTAAAATATTTTGGTAATTCTTTAACTACTGATAAAGAATCATGATTTCCAACAATAATCAAACTCTTTTCACCTTTTTTAATTAATGACTCTTTTGTTACAACACCATCTTTACCGACTAACTCAAAACTCTGTGGTAAAGTATCATACTTTACACTATTAGCTGTATTATCATTTGAAACAATTGCTTTTGGTTTCTCTGCTGTTAGATAAACTAAAAGTGCAAAACCTGCCAATCCTAAAAATACCACTTTAAATAAATTTGCCATTATTTTCCTCTTATAAATTTGATGCGAAGATTCTATCTTTTAAAAATTAATTCTTCTTTAACTATTTTTTTTAACCCATCTTTTAAATAATCTATGAGTTAAAATAGTCTCTTCTAAATTGTTATTTTTTATAATATGTTCAACTAAATTCTTAGCTAAATATGGAGACAATACAAAACCTCTACCACCCACACCATTTAAAACAAATAGATTATCATAACTAGATAACATCTCATTTTTTACATGTGAACCATTTACTAAATGTGGGAATTTTTTTATCGTAGTTTTAGAATTTATAAGTTTTCCAACCATCGGAAAGTAATCTGTACTAGAAGCTCTAGGTCCTATTTTAATATCACAAATTTCCACATCCTCTAAGTTTTTTATCTCATTGGCAAGTTTTAAAAGCTTTTTTGTATCATTATTAACAGTACTTTCACCATAACTATGGGAAAACATTTTATTTATATTAGAAGTCTTAATACAATGATTACATACTTTCATATCACAATTAAATCGATGATGTGTTGCTCCAATAGAGACTTTATATTTCTTTTTCTCTTCATCAAATCTAGATATTGATAAAGAACACTCTTTATGGTAATTAACATCTATACAAGTTGTAGTATAAATATCAATTTTCTGCCCCCAGACTGCTCTAATATTAAAATATTTTTCATCTATTAAAGAGGTGTCAGCTCCAGTAGTTAAGATTAGTTTTTTTGCTTTAATTTCATCATTAATAAGCCAAAATTCACCCTCTTTTTTTATATGTTCAGCTTCATAATTAAAAAGTTTTTCTACATCTTTTGCTAAAAATCTACAAGTTTCATAAGAATTTATTTGTGAACCTATTTTAAAAAAATAGCCCTCTCCTTCTTCTTCATACTCAAAATCCATATAAGGTTTATAGCTTTCAAACTTCTCTCTATTTTCATTATTTTTTGGAATTCTCACTACTCCACAATTTGTAATTTCATTTAAGATATTATCTTTATAAAAGGAAGTTGAAAATTTTAAAGCAGAAGTTATAAGCTCTTTAAACTTATTTGGTTTTCCTAAAAGTGGAGATAAAAAAGCTCCTGCAGCTCCACTTGCACCTTGTGCAATATCACAATTTCTGTCTATCAATAAAATAGAATCAGAATACTCTGATAGAAAATAAGCTGTACTAGATCCAGCTATTCCAGCTCCTATAATCACATATTCATATTCTTTATACATTTTTATCCAGTTCATCTAACAATTGATAGTTTGGTCTCCAATAACCTCTTCCACCTCTTAAGCTAATACAATTGTTTTTTGGGAATTTTTTTCTATAATAATTTAATCTCTCTTTTGTAGTTTTACCCGTATCACAGTAAAATACAAAGACTGTTCCTTCTGGCATTTCAGCCATTTCATAAGGGTTATAAGTCATTGTTTCAATATTTTCTATAGGTTTTATTATAGTATCGATTAGAATAACTTTTCTATTCTCTTTTTCTAACTCTTTAGTATATTTATAGAGTTCTTGTTGGGTCCATTCATCTTTTTCAAACATAGCTTAAAAGTAGCAAAATAATGATTAAAAACTCTTAAAATAGATTTCAATTTAGCACCTTTAGCTCAACTGTAATAAATTTATACATAACCTTGATTGACATTGACTCAAGTTTTGGATAAAATATACTTACATATTAATAAATTATTAGGAACACAAATGGCAAAAAGTTTATACGAAACATTAGAAGTAAGTGAAAACTCATCAGCAGATGAAATAAAAAAAGCATATAGAAAATTAGCAAGAAAATATCATCCTGATGTAAATAAAGACAAAGATGCTGAAGAAAAGTTCAAAGAAATAAATGCAGCATATGAAGTTTTAAGTGATGCAGAGAAGAAACAGCAGTATGACCAATATGGTGATTCTATGTTTGGTGGTCAAAACTTCCATGACTTTGCACGTGGTCAAGGACAAAGTGCAGACTTGGATGATATTCTTAGACAAATGTTTGGTGGAGGGGGAGGATTTGGTTCTTCTGGATTTTCACAAAGTGGATTTGGAGGCTTTGGAGGACAAGGTTTTGGTGAACCAGATTTAGATACACAAGCACAAATTACAATTGCATTTGATGTATCAATTCTCGGAGGGAAACAACATATCTCTTTAAATAATGATTCTTTTGATATCAAGATTCCAGAAGGAATTAAAAATGGTCAAAAAATTAGAGCAAAAGGAAAAGGAAAATCTTATCAAGGACAAAGAGGAGATTTAATTATAAAAGTCAATATTTCAGATAGTCCGGAATATGAAAGAGATGAATTTACTCTTACAAAGTTTTTTGATATACCTTTAAAAATAGCTCTATTTGGTGGAAAAATTGAAATAAAAACTATTCATAAAGATATTACTCTAAAAGTTCCAGAAAATACCAAACAAAATCAAAAGTTTAGAGTAAAAGAATTAGGTGTTTTAAATAGAAATGCTGGAGTAAAAGGTGATTTATATTTAAAAGCAAATATTATTTTACCAAAAGTAAATGAGTTGGATGAAGAGTTAGTTTCAATGCTTCAAGAGAAGTTACCGGAAACTATTTAAAAGGTTTAATATGGACACAAATGCATATAATGAACCTGTATATTTAATTTCAGCAGTTGCTGAGATTTTAAATATACATCCACAAACACTAAGGCAATATGAAAGAGAAGGATTAATAAAGCCTTCAAGAACAAATGGAAAGATTAGACTTTATTCACAAAAAGACATAGATCATATTAAATATGTTTTGACTTTAACAAGAGAATTAGGAATAAATCTTGCTGGAGTTGATTTAATACTACAATTAAACACTAAAATAAACACTCTAGAGCTTGAAATTGAGTCATATAAGGTAAAACTTAAGGATATTAATAAATTTGGCATAGTGCCAAATTCTAAAGCACTAGTAATTAAAAAAAGTTCTTATGATATTGTAATATTTGAAGAATAAGAAAGAGTAGTAAAAATACTACTCTTTTTAAGCTATTTGGTACTGAACTCTATAGTCTCTCATTAATGGTGGAATATCTAAGTAATTTTCATCATCTGATGTAAGCTTCGTAGCATTTTCTTCTGTAACATCTTTTTCAATAATTGTATTATTAGCATCATTTTTAGATTCAAAACCTGTTGCTACAATTGTAATTTTAACTTCATCAGTTTCCAAAGTACTATCAGAAGTTGTACCAAATATAATCTCAGCATTTGAATCAATCGTATCATGAATACTTGACATAACATCATTAATAGCAAATAATGAAACTTGAGGGTGAATGTTAAAATGAATTAGAATACCTTTTGCTCCACCAAGTGATACTTTATCAAGTAAAGGTGAATCAATAGCATCTTCTAAAGCTCTTTGAGATGCATTTTCACCTTTTGCTTTACCAATACCCATTAAAGCCATACCTTTATGCTGCATAATAGTTTTAACATCAGCAAAGTCAGTATTAATATCTGAATTACCAGGAGTTAAAATAACTTCAGTCATTCCATTTACTGCTTGGTATAAAATATTATCAATAATTCTAAAAGCATCTTTCATACCAACATTTTCATCTATTATTTCTAATAATCTGTCATTTGGCACAACAATAATTGAATCAGATACTTTTTTAATCTCTTCAAGACCAAGATTTGCTAATCCTGCTCTTTTTTTACCTTCCCAAGTAAAAGGTTTAGTTACAACTGAGACAGTAAGAGCACCAATCTCTTTTGCAGCTTTTGCAATAATAGCTGCAGCCCCAGTTCCAGTTCCTCCACCTAAGCCAGCTGCGATAAAAACAATATCTGCGCCTTTTAGTGAGTTTTTAATATCTTCATAACTTTCAACTGCTGAATCCCGACCTACTTCAGGTTTCATTCCAGCACCTAAACCTTTCGTAAGTTTAATTCCCAACTGAATTTTTTTAGGAGCTTTTGAAATATGTAATACTTGTAAATCAGTATTTGCAGCAATTAAATCAATCTTATGAGAACCTTCATTAATCATGTGATTGACCATATTACAGCCACCACCACCAACACCTATTACTGCTATTTTAGCTACGTTATCTGATAGAGTTTGATTTTGCATTTCCACTTTTATATCGTCCACCTTAAATAGATTATCATTCATTAAAACCACTCCGTAATAACGTTCCAGAATTTTGACATTCCTCTACCTTTTTTATCTTTCGATATTGTAGGTAATATTGTTGTATTATGGTCACCCTTAATTATATGTTCTTCTTGTTTTAGTTTTTGTTCTCTTTGTTGTTGAACAAATTTTTCACTATCATCTTGCGATGAAATAGTATTTTCTACTTTTTCAATTCTTTCTTGTATTTTTCTTTTTTTAATTAAATTTTTATTTGAATCTAATTCAAAATTTCTATTTGGTTCTAAAGAGTATAATAAAAGACCAACAATTGTAGCCATTTTTTCATCTTCAAAACTTATATATCCATTTTTTATATTTATAGGATTTGATATTTTAACTGGTAAGCCATCAAAAACAAGTGTAGCTAATTCTTTGAGACCTATTAACTTACTCATACCACCAGTTATAACTATCCCTGTACCTAAATTCTCGTGAATACCACTTTTTTTAAGGTTATTTCGAATTAGTGTTAAAACTTCTTCAACCCTCGCATGAATAATTGTTTGTACATGTTCTAATGATACTTCTGAAGAGTTTTTTTCATCTCCAATTCTAGGAGTTCTAACTTTTTTATTTACTAGTTCTTCATTTGTTTTAAGTAAATCTCCATACTCAGTTTTAATTTTCTCAGCAGCAATAGGAGGAGTATGTAACATCACAGAAAGATCGTTTGTAATATGATTTGAACCAACAGGAATAAAACCATCATAAATAAGAGAACTACCTTTATAGCATACATATTCAGTAGTTGTAGCACCTATATTAATTACAGTTGCACCAAATTTCTTTTGTTGTTCATCCAAAATTGAAATTGCAGTCGCATACCCATCAAGAACAAAGTTATTCACCGTAATTCCTGCAATTTTAAGTGCTGATTTTATATTTGTAAGAGATGTTTTCTTTGCAGTAACAACATAAACTGAAACTTCAAGTCTTGAACCATTCATATTAAGTGGGTTCTCAACATCAGCAGAATCATCAATTTTAAAGAAAATTGGTATAACATGAACAACTTCATATTCAGGAATTATTGTTGCATTATATAAAGCCATCTGTAATACTTGATTAATTTCATTTTCAGTAATCAAGCCATTTGGAATATTAACACTACCTGAACTTCTAAGCCCTTTTGTATATGCGCCTGAGATTGAAACTACTGTAGAATCAATCTGCTCTGTTGTATTTCTTTTTGCAAGTAGGACAGCTTCTTTTACGCATTTTGAAGCTACTTCTATATTAGAAATTACTCCTTTATTAATACCATCACTCTTATATGAACCCGTTCCTAAGATATTGATTTTGTAATCCAGATTATTACGTGCAATAACAGCCGTAATGTTTGCTGACCCAATATCAATTGCTAAAAGAGTTTTATTCAACTACTACTCCTCTAAATTAATTGAAGATTTAACTTCATATCTTTTTTCTAAATTTTTTACAAAATTTGTCATTAATTCTTGATTTAACAAATTATTTATCGTTGTTTTTACAGCTTCTTCTTTTGTATTATCATAAGTAGCTAATTTTGCATCATTTATCTTATATAATACCACTTTATCACCAACAGTTATCTTTCCTTGCTTTTCTGTAGAAGAAAATAATCTATTTAAGAATGATAATGCTTCTTCTTTATTCAAACCACTAATCTTATCAAAAGAGTCTCTTGAAACTAATCCAATATTAGTTCCATTAAATTTTTTCAAGGCTTCTGTAGCATTTTTTTCTAATTGCATTGATTTTGCTACTTTTTTATAATCATTTAGTGCAAAAGCTTTTGCCTTTTCATATGATAATTCTTTTGGTGCAATTTTATTTAATACTTTTACAATAATATACTTATCACCAACTAGAAAAGGCTTAAGTATATCACCAGGAACAGTATCTGCAATTTTTTTATTGTTTTCTGCTCCATATGCTAGTTTAGATTCATCAAGAATTAAACTATTTTCAAATTTTTCTTCATCTTTTTTAAGTTTTAGATATTTTTTAAGAGCTTCTTTTTTTGTTGCTTTTACATTTAGAGCTTTGATAACATCTTCTTTGGCTTCTTCAAAAGTTTTAATTTTTCCATCTTCTTTTTTATAATCAATTCTAAACTTTTCATAGTTATATAAAATATCTTCATCTGTAAAAGTTTCTGAAACTAAAGCAACTTCACTAAACTCTAAAGAAACAGCAGGCTGTGATTTATAGTTGTTTTTATTTGATTCCCAATATTTTTTAATATCTTCATCTTTGATATCAACAGTTATATCTTTTGAATTTAAAATATCAATTGAGATATCATCTTGAGAAAAAAGAAGTCTGTTCAAATCTTCTAATTCACTTTTATTTGCATTAATTTTGAAAATTGATTCAATTTTTTGTAATAATAAATCTCTTTTTAGTGTTGCTTCAAATTCTGTAGGATTAGTTCTGTTTTGTCTTAAAACTTTTATATAAGTCTCTTTATCAAATTTTCCATCTTTAATAAATCCTGGAATTGCAACTAATTGTTTTGCAATCTCTTCATTTGTAACATCAAGCCCTAACTCATCAGCAAAAGATAATATAAGATTTTTTTGAATAATCATTTTATAAGCAGCATCTTTTAAGTTCAACTTATCTGCAATCTCTTGATTAAATTGCTCACCAAATATTTTTGTGTACTGATCATACATAGATGAATATTCTCTTTGATATTCACTCACAGAAACTTCTCTGTCTCCAACAACTGCTACAGCTCCACCCTTAGAACCAAAGTCGTAAGAACCCCAGCCAACAAAGCCAGCTCCAATAAATGCTATTGTACTTATCCAAATCGTTATAACAAGCCACTTTTTGTGTCTTTGCATCCATGTAATCATTAAATATTATCCTCATAAAAATTTTAGATATATTACAGAAATGTTGCTTTTAATTAGTTAAAGGAGAAAGAAATACTTTTTTTAAATATTTTTGGATAAAAGATCGTTGATTACTGATTCTCTTTTAGTAGTTTCAATTCTTTTACAAGCACTTTTAAAAGCATCCTCTTCCCCAACTATAAAACACATTTTCTTTGCTCTAGTAATTGCAGTGTATAATAACTTTGTGTTGTGCATTATATAGTGAGAAAAAGTCATTGGAATTAGTGCATTTTCGTACTCCATTCCTTGTGTTTTATGAATAGTTAAACAGTATGCCAAAGAAAGAAGTGAAGATAATTCATCAAACTCATAAAAAACAACCATATCATCATTTGGATATAAAACAATACATCTATTTTCTTCAAAATCTAGTTTTATTATAAGTCCCAATTGCCCATTAAAAACTCTTCTTTCTAAAAATTCTGTTGAACCAGTTTTATACATTTGCATAGTTTGAGATTTCATATTTTCATTTTTTATATGAATTACTTTATCACTCATTTTATACTCATAGAGTTTACTTTTATAAGCCTTTCCTTTAGTATGATTAAATAAAGTTTGAAGTTGCATATTTATATTTTCAACTCCTAAAGGGCCAGCTTTCATAGGAGTGATTACTTGAAAAAGAGTAAGTGCTTTTGATATATCTTTTTCTTTTATAAAATCATAATAAGTTTGAATATAATGAGAAGATATATTTAAAATATTATTTAAAATATTTTCACTAATTTGAGCTCTAACATTTGAGAACTCATTTTGTTTCATAGTATTTTTAACTGCATAATAATTATCAATAGATACATCAACAAATTTAAAATCTTTATACTCTTGTTTATACTCAGGAATATTTCCTTGTCTAATATCATTTGCAATTACAGCAATTGCTTGGTCTTCACTTTGTCTATAAATTTTAGTTAGTTTACAAATTGGTGCAAGTTCAAATTTAATTGCATCAGCTAAGATATTACCAGCTCCAATAGCTGGTAACTGTCCATCATCACCAACAATAATAAAAATCGTATCGTCATCAATTTTCTTAATAAGATTATAAAACATAACAGAATTTACCATGGAAGCTTCATCAAGAAGTATCACTTTATGAGGGAAAAAGTCTTTATCTTCATTTTTTACAAAAAGAGATTGAATTGTAGAAGAGTTATAACCCGTAGTATCAGAAATACGCTGAGAAGCGATTCCACTTAAAGCTATAGTAATAATATCATCATAAGGAGTAATCTCTTCGAGGAGTTCAAGCACTGCCCTACTTGATGTTGATTTACCTGTTCCTGCATAACCAATTAAAAATAGTGTTTTATGACCTTCATTTATAATTTCAACCGCTTTTTTCTGTTCAGGGCTTAATTCAAAACCTAATGTTTTTTGTTTTTTTTCTAAATATTCATCAAAAGTTGAAATAATTTTTCTGTTTTGTTCACCTTCTCGTCTTTGGAAAAATTCCATGATTCGACGCTCTGCAAAATACAACATAGCTGGGGCTAATCTATATTGATTAGTTTGAAAAACATCTTCTTCCACAAGCATTTTTGTAACAACTTGTTCATATAACTCTTCTTCATTTCTAAAATGAAGTGATTCATCAAGTAGTTTATAAAGGTGGGATTTATCAATTGATGAGTTTCCATTATTATCACAAAACTCTCTTAGAGTATAATTTACACAAGCATTTACTCTAAATTCAGATTTAGGATCAATACCTAAAGATTTTGCAATTTCATCAGCCCTTTTAAATCCAATTCCTTTTATATTTATAAGAATATATGGATTTTTTTTGATTTTATCAATCAAGTCACTAACTTCACTAAAGTGAGAATATATTTTTGTGATTAAATTTGAAGTAACCCCAAACTGAGCTAAAAATGCTCCAAGTTCTCTTAGGTGTTTAAACTTTTGCCAAGATTGAACAATTTTCTCTAGCTTTTTTTCTTTTATTCCTTTAAATTGTAAAAGTTCTCCTGGCCTTTCATTTAATATCTCTACTAATTCTTCTTCTGAATATTTTTCAAGTAATTCATGGGCAAACTTTTTTCCTATACCTTTTACAATTTTTGTAAGAAAAAAGAACATCTCTGCTTCTTTGAGTTCTAAAGTTTCAAATTCAAATTGAACCCCATATTTTTTATGTGTCGTCCAATTTCCTCTTAATATTACTTCTTCACCAACTATTTTTTCAATGTCAGTATCAAAATATGTTCCACAAATTTTTTGATTGTTTTCTAAAACAGCAATAGTATATTTTGTTTCGTCATTTTTATAAAGAACTTTTTTTAAAATCCCACTAAGATTAAAAGTTTGATGTTCTTCATTTGAAACTTCTTGTTTAGCCATTAATATCCATCATCAAATTTAGACTTTTTGTGTTTGTCTTTACTATAAGAATTACTATTTCTCTCTTTTTGAAGTAAATTTGCATCTTTTAAAAGAGTGCTTCTTTCATCTTCAAAATCTTTTGTATGATTTTCTATGTATGAAAGTGTTTTATTAATAAAAGCTATTAAATCTACTAAGTATTTTGAATTTAAATCAACAGCTTTAACTCTTTTGATATCTTCGTAATTTTTAAGTGTTCTTTCTTTAAACATATCGGTATCAAAGTTTTCAAGTTTTAATAAAGAAACAGTTCTAGTAAAAAACTTTTCTAAAACCCTAATATATCTTATTCTTAATTGTTTTACATGTATTATTTTTTCAGCCATTATTATAAAATTCTATCAATATTTTCTAAAGGCCTAGCAATAACTGCTCTGTTTTCATTTATAACAACTGGTCTTTCAATAAGTTTTGGATTTTCTACCATTGCTTTTATTAATTCATCTTCTGAAGCAACATCTTTTAAATTTAATTCTTTATAGATATCCTCTTTTTTTCTCATTAAATCTCTTGCATTCATATCTAAAAGTTTTAAAATATTTTTAATCTCATCGAAACTAGGAGTTTCATCTAAATATTTAACAATAGTTGGAATAATTCCTTTTTTATCTAAATATACTAATGCATCTCTTGATTTTGAACATCTTGGATTGTGCCAAACAGTAATATTTTGCATATGAAACCTTATTATTTATTTTAAATTTAAAAGATTATATCAAAAAATTTATAAAGGTAACTATTTCAGTCCAGGTAACATATCATTAAGACTTTCAAGCCCTAATTCATGTATATTTAAATGAATTTGTCCCATTTTAAGAGTTTTATTATTCATAATTATAGGTGAAAAAATATCCATTGAAGATTCATTTACTTGGGACTGAAGTACAAATATATAAAAAATTGAAATATCTTCAAAAGATTCAATTTCTAATTTTGATTTAAAATCGTCAGGAAGTTCAAAAGCTAAATTTTTTAATGCTCCAAAACTCATAAGTCTTAAGGCAACACCAGTATCAATACCTTTAATAACTGAAAAAAAATCATCAAGTTTTGACAATTCAAACTCTGTCTCTGATTCACAACCGTTAATTGGTATCACCACGTTAAATTTCATCTGCACCCTTATATTTGTGAAAAGATTTTACTCAAAATTACTTTTTATGTCAATTATATATTATCATTTTATGATATACTTTATTATGTTAATTTCTAATAATAGCTTATTAAATATTTTATTACCTAATGATAACAAAGTTTTGAACAATGTATTAAAAGAAGCAGATGTGAAAACTTTAAATAATATAAAATCTGGAAATACTACAGTTGGAGATATTTTAAAAAACCTTTTCACTGATTTAAAAACAGGGGACAAGAGTAAAGCTACTATTGAAAACTTATTAAAAAACTCTAATCTTTTTAAAGATTTAGGAAGTTTTTCAAAATCTATAACAACTCTAATTAATCAAATTGACCAAGACTCCAATCTTTCGAAATATAAATCACAACTTGAGAGTTTTCTAAAAGATATTTCAACATTAGATAATAAATCTTTAAAAGATTTAATCGCTAAATCAGGAGTTTTTTTAGAATCAAAAGCTCTAGACCAGTTAAAAGCAGTTACAAACCTTCCAAAAAACCTAGAAGCTATTTTAGGACAAATTAAAACTATATTGAAAGATATACCTACGCTTTATGCAAAAAAAATAGAAAATTTAATAGACAGAATTTTTCAAAATAATATAAAACCTACCGTTACTTCAACTTTATCTAATACCTCACAAACTTCAAATCTACAAAATAATTCTGATTTAAAAACACTTGTAGGATTATTGCAAAATTTATCAAAAAATACAGGCTATAAACAATTAGCAAATTTAACTATATTAACAAATAATTTAAAAAATATTTCTACTCAAGCGCAGTTAATTGAATCAAAAATTACTAATCAAGTCAATATTCAAGGAAATAGCCAACAGACAGAAAAATTAGAAACAATTTTAGGGCAAATTAAAACTGCATTAAAAGATATACCCACTCTTGATGCAAAAAAAATAGAAAGTTTAATAGATAAGATTTTACAGAATAATACAAAAACTACAACACCCCCTACTTCAACCTTAACAAATACAAGCACAATTGTAAATACTCCACAAACATCTAATTTACAAAATAATCCTGATTTAAAAACACTTGTAGGATTATTAGAAAACTTATCTAAAAATGTTAGAGATAAAACATTATCAAACTTAAGTAAGCTAACAGATAACTTAAAAAATATTTCTGCAGAAGCCCAATTAGGTGAATCTAAAACTGCAAATCAAACTAACATTCAAGGAAGTACTCAACAGACTTTATTACAGTTAAAAAATGAACTAATACTGAGTAAAAATATCCCTAATGCTCCAGCTCTAATAAAACAAATTGATACACTTCTTCAATCAAATGATTTATTTTCTAAAAATCAATCACAAATTGAACCAAAAAATCTTTTAACACAATTGATAAATTTGAATGAAATAAAAAATATTTCTACTCAAAATAGTAATATTTCTTCACTTATTACAAATCTTAAGAATCAAATTGAAACGATAAATACCCTAGAAAGTAAAGTTCTACAAAATCAAAATATTCAACCTGAAAAGTTGCAATTAACTCAAGATATAAATCAAACACTGACAAGTCTAAAAAATACACTTTCAAATGTGTCTAATATTGATACAAAAGCAATAAACCAAATAATAGACAAACTATTAAATATACAAAATCTTTTTGCAAAAATAGATTTACCAGTAGAACTTAGAGGTTTTCAACAAAATACTTTAAATCAAACAACAAATCTAAACAATTTTCAAAGTAATTTTTCTTCAAATATAAATAATCTGTTATTGACTTTAAAAGAGAATATTACAAATTTATCAACAAATATAAATAATCTAAATTTTCAACAAAATATAATGAAAACAGTTGAAAAACTTGAAACCATTGTAAATAATTTTATTCAAAATTTTCCTCATAATGCACAAATAGGACAGGAAAGAATATCTCAACAAAATAATCCATTGCAAAATGATATGAAAACTGTCTTACTTCAAATGCAAGAAGAACTAGTTGGGAAAAGTGATATAAAATCTACAGAAACTTTCAAACAAGTGGATAAAATGTTGATGCAAGTTGAATATTATCAACTTCTATCAATAGCTTCAAATAGCAATAGTGTATATATACCATTTATTTGGGATATGTTAGATGATGGCTCAATTTCAATGAAAAAACTTGAGCAAGAGAAATTTTATTGTGAAATAAATTTATCCCTAAAAGAGTTTGGTCAAACTCAACTTTTACTTGCTTTATATGATACAAACAAGCTCGATCTTACAATTTATGCATCAAAAGATAGCTTCAAACAATCTATTAGGGAAAATTCTGCAAAATTAAAACAGGCTTTAAATTCTGTTGATTTAATTCCAGTAAACATAAAAATTATAGATTTTAAAAAAGAGCAAGAAAAACCAAAAGAACAGCAACAAGCAGATGTATATAATCAAAATGCAAACCTAGGCTTAGGAATAAATATAAAGGCATAGTATGAATGAGAAAGATATAAAAAAAGCAGTTGCCTTAAACTATGACATAGATGTTGATAACGCGCCAAAAGTCGTTGCAAAAGGAAAAGGAGCACTTGCCTCAAACATAATTAAAATTGCTCAAGACAATGATGTTCCTATTAAAAAAGATGAAGATTTAGTTGAACTTTTATCTGCAATTGATATAGATAAAGAAATACCAGATAGCATGTATAAGGCTGTATCTGAAATTTTTTCTTTTATTTATGATTTAACAACACTGCAAAGGAAAAAAAGAGATTTAGAATCTGAGAATCATTGATAATATTGTAAGTTCATTTATACTATAATCCAAAAAAAAGTAAAGAACTAACTATTAATGAAAATCAATAATTTTGATAATCCTATTTTTATATTTTTATTCTGTATTTTTGCATTATTTGTAAATACACTTTCATCTGTCTATTTTTTTCCAATTTTTTTATTAGGTTCACTTTTTATAGCTTTTTTTGTTTGCCTTAAGAAAGCTTATTATTATTCTCTTAGTTTAGTTATGTTGACAATTTTATTAATTGAATTAAATAATGGATTTAAGCCTTTGTCTGTTCTACTATTAGTAATATTTATTTATGTTTTTATTGCCCCTTATATAAAAAGGGTTTTATCTTTTAATTCTCTTAATTCTTTTATTTATATTGCTATATTTTATTTAGGTATTTATATTTTATGGGTTCTAAATAATGAAATAACAGCACAATTAAACTATACTCTTTTAATAAATTTAATTATTGATTTTATAATATTTGGAGTATTAATTTGAAAAGACTAAATATAATATTAATTTTTATAGGAATTGTTTTAATAACACTACTTTCTAGGGTATATTTTTTAAGTATTAAATCAAATACTTATTATGAAGAGTTATCAAAAAGAAACTATATTAAAAGAGTTTATGAAATACCTAATAGAGGTATTATCAGTGATAGAAATGGCAAATCTTTAGCAATGAATAAACTAGGTTTTTCTATTAATATCAAACCTCATTTAAGATCATATAAAAACAAACATATTTTAGATGAAATGGTTACTCTTATAAATAAACATTTTCCCGAATATAAAAAAGAAGATTTATATAAAAAATATAAAAAACTTGATTCATCATATAAACATGATTATGTAAAAATTGTAGAATATATTCCTTATGATAATTTTTTCTCTAAATATACACTTTTTAATACTAAAGAGAATATAAAAATTAAATCTGAAGTAAAAAGAATTTATCCTTATGGAAGAAATGCCTCCCATGTCATTGGGTATGTTGGAAATTCAACAAAAATAGATATAGATGGAAATGAATTCTCTAGACACAGTGGAATTATTGGTAAAAATGGTTTAGAAAAATTTTATAATAAAAAACTTCAAGGAGAACTAGGTTTTAAAGATATAAAAGTTAATGCCTTAAATAAAGAAATAGAAGTATTAAAAGAGAAAAAAATATCTACAAACAATGATTTAAAAGTCTCTTTAGATATTGAGTTACAAAGATATGTACAGGAGATTTTTGAAGGGAATAGTGGCGCGGTTATTGTTATGAATGCGAATAATGGTGAGATATTAGCTGCTGGTTCATATCCTGAATTTGACAATAATATTTTTGTAGATGGTATTTCTGTTGACGAATGGGAAGAAATGAGAAATGATTTTAACCATCCTTTTACAAATAAACTTATAAATGGTAAATATCCTCCTGGTTCAGTAATAAAAATGGGAATAGCTCTATCATTTCTAGAAAATGATATAAAACCGAGTTTTACAGTTTATGATAGTGGTTCAATTAAACTTGGAAAAAGAAAATTTAGATGTTGGAAAACTGCTGGACATGGAGAAGTTGGTTTTACAAAAGCTATCAGAGAGAGTTGTGATGATTTTTTCTATAAAGGTAGTTTAAAAATTGGCATAAATAAAATCTCAAAGACTCTTGCAAAATACGGAATTGGAGAAAAAACAGGTATTGATTTAGTCAATGAACATTTTGGAACAAATCCTAATAAAGCTTGGAAACAAAAGAAATTTAAACAACCTTGGTATATAGGAGAAACAGTTATTACCTCAATTGGCCAAGGTCAAATGTTAGTAACTCCTATGCAAATAGCAAGATATACTTCATTTTTAGCAACAGGAAAACTGCCTAGACCTCATTTTGCAGAAGAAAATTATATTGAACCTGAAAAAATAGAGTTTAGCAGTAGACATATGAATATAATTAGAGAAGGCATGTATGAAGTTGCTAATCATAAAAAAGGTACGGCAACAAAATATCTAAAGAATAGCAAAGTTTCTCTTGCTGCAAAAACTGGTACGGCACAAGTTATTACAATACCACAATCAGAGAAAAAGAGAATGAAAGAGAGTGAATTAGAATATTATCATAGATCACATGCTTGGCTTACAACATATGGGCCATATAAAGCAAAAACAAAGTATGTTGTTACTGTTTTAGTTGAACATGGAGGACATGGAGGACAAGCTGCTGGAGAGATTGTTAGTAAAATATATAATAAACTTTTAGAAATAGGTTATATAAAAAAATCTAAATAATTTTTTTCATGAACTTTTAAAAGCTCATATTATATCCTATTAATAATTTTTTAGATACTATATCTGCTAATTTTAGAATCTATTATCTTAGGAATTTTATTTGAAGTTACTTATTAGTTTATTGATTTTTTCTATTGCACTTTTTGCGGCTGAAGAACCTGCACCAGTAATTAACTTATCTGTTTCAGCACTTGAAGAACCTGCACAATTTGTAAAAACAATAAATATAGCGTTAATTTTAACGCTTCTTGTACTTGCACCTACATTACTTTTAATGGTTACAAGTTTTACAAGGCTAATGATTGTATTTTCACTTCTAAGACAAGCAATGGGATTACAACAAACTCCTCCAAATCAAATTATTATTTCCCTTTCATTGATATTAACTATTTTTATTATGGAACCATATGCAAAAAAATCTTGGGAAGATGGTGTAAAACCATACATGGATGAAACAATAGGATATCAAGTAGCTTTTGAAAGAGGGATTAAACCCTTTAAAGAGTTTATGATAAAGAATACAAGAGAGAAAGATTTAGCTCTATTTTACAGAATAAAAAAAGAAGAAAATCCAAAAAATATTGATGATGTTCCAATGACTTTATTAATGCCTGCATTTATTGTAAGTGAATTAAAGACAGCCTTTGAAATTGGATTTTTGATATTCTTACCTTTCTTAGTGATTGATATTATCGTTGCCTCCATTCTAATGTCCTTAGGGATGATGATGCTTCCTCCTGTAATGATATCCTTACCTATAAAGATTATCTTCTTCATTGTAATTGATGGATGGGCATTAATCATAGGAAATCTAGCCCAATCCTTTAAGTGACATAATTTTTATGTCTATTGAAATATTAATTCTATTTGCGATAATTATATTCTTTGCTTCAATAGTTCATGCAACTATTGGTTTTGGTTTGTTAATGATAGCAACACCACTAATAGCACTTTTTACTGATATTCAAACTGCAATTATATATCTTCTTATTCCAACACTTTTAATAAATATTGCAAGTATTTATAATGGGGAGAAAATTTTTTTAGTGATAAAGAAATTTTTACCCTTAGCAATTTTAACAACAATTGGAACAGGAATTGGAACACAAATACTAATACAGTTTCCTTCTGAAGTTTTTAAATTACTTCTAGCTTTTGTAATATTCTTTTATCTATTTTCTGAAAAGTTAAATATAAATTATTCTTGGATAAACAAAAAACCTAAAAGCTCTTTAGTTACTTTTGGCTTAGGAGCAGGACTATTAAGTGGTCTTACAAATGTAATGGCACCCTTTTTGATAATATACTCTTTAGAATCTAAACATAGTAAAAATGAACTAATTCAATTATCAAATTTATGTTTTTTATTTGGAAAATTTATTCAAATTGCAATTTTTTATACAAACGGGGCTTTAATATATGATGATATGATAAATTCATCTTTAATGCTGCCAATAGTATTTATAGCTTTTTTAATAGGTGTAAAAATAAAAGATAAAATAGATGCTGATAATTATAAGAGAATAATTAAATATCTTCTTATAATCATAGCTTCATCTTTAATTATTCAGTCACTAGTTTAATTTCATCATCTTTTGTTGTAATCATACACAAAAATTCGTATTCACTATTATAACAAGCTTCGTACATATGAGAAACACCAGCAGGAATATATAAAAAATCACCCTCTTTTGCATGATACACTTCAGTACCTATAATAACTTTTGCTTCACCTTTTAAAACATATTGCTGATGTTGAATTTCATTTATGTGATTTGGCATGGAACCACCATTTTCTAAACTTACTTTTCTTACTATAAAATCTTTATCTTCACTAGGTGTTAAAACTGCAATCTTTGCATTTACAGTTTTTGGTATTTCATTTGCTTCAAAATCTATTGAATTTTTACAAAACATAAGTATCCTTTAAAATAATTGCAATATTATAACTTTTTTTACTAGAATACAAAATATAAAAATATAATACAAAGAATTAATATGGAAAATATCCAAAATGAAATAATAAGTTTCGCTATAATTACAATAGCAGTACTTTTATTGGCCTATCTTTCTAAAAAAACAGAAGATAAATATAAGTAATAATAAATTTTATACAAAAATTTAACTTTTTTTTGTATAATCCCCATATTATTACTACAGGATGGGGCTATGTATAAGTTTATATTATATTTTTTATTAGTTTTTTCTTATTCATTTTCACAAACAATTGATTTTGAGAATGCATTGAAAACAACACTATTAAATAACAAAAAACTAAAATCACAAGAACTAAATATTGAATCTTCAAAATTAGATATTGAAAAAGTAAAATCTTTTTCTTATGGAAAATTAAATTTAAGCCATGAAATGAGTAGAACAAATCATGCAGGGTATGTTTTTAATTCTAAATTATCTTCAAGGGAAGCAACTTTTAGAGATTTTGGATTTACACAAATGGGTGAAGGTATAGATACTGTACCAAATGATTTAAACAACCCAGAATCTAGAAATAATTTTAATACAAAAATTACATATGATATTCCACTTTTTACAGGTTTTAAATTATCAAATCAAGAAGATATGGTAAAACTGCAATTAAAAGCTCAAGAATTAAAACTAAATTTAGATAAAAAGTCTTTAGAGTATGAAGTTCTATCCGCATACAATGCAGCTGTTGTTGCAAAAGAGTTTATAAAAGCTACAAAAAAAGCAAAAAAAGCAATATCATTTTTTGTTATATCTGCTAATGAATTTTATAAAGAAGGTTTAGTTACAAAAATAGATACAAAGCAAGCTAAAGTTCATGCTTTAAATGTACAAAGTAAAATTACAGAAGCCAATAATAAATTTGATTTAGCAATTGCTTACTTAAAATTTTTAACTTCAAATAACAATATAAAAGATGTCAAAAGCTTAAAAATTTTTAGACAGGAAAGTTTAAATTTAGAGCAACTATACGAGTATGCCTTAAAAAACAGAGATGATTTAAAAATGTTAGAACAAAATAAAAAAGGAATGAAGAAAAATATTGATTTAAATAAATCTACTTATTTCCCTTCCGTATATTCACATTTAGAGTATGGAGTAAATGATAATAATATCACTCCAGACTCTGACAAAGACTATTATATGGCTGCTCTTGGTATTAAATATACCCTATTTGATAATACTATAAAATATGATACTCAAAAAAGTCAACTTGAATACAATAAAACTGCATTAAACTTAAACCAACTAAAAGATGGAATTAAGCTACAAGTAGAAAAAGCTATTTTAAATTTAAATGCAAAAAGAAAAGTCTTTAAAGAAAAGCAAGAAGCTAAAGAATTAGCTTTTGAAGTATTAGAACAATCTAAACTCATGTACAAAAATCAATTAATATCAATGACTGAACTTTTAAAACAAGAAGCTATATTTAGAGAAAATGAAGCCTCTTTAATAATGGCAAATTATGAAAAATCACTTGCCCAAGCAGAATTAAGTTTATCAATTGGAAAAAGTTTAAAAGATACAAAAGGTAATAAATTATGATCAAATATATAATCGGTTTTTTAATTAGTATATCACTTGCAGTAAATTTAAATGCAATAGAATTAAGTGGAACAGTAATTTCAGACAATGAAAAAATCATAACTAGTAGATATATGGGCTTTATCAAAAAAGTTTATGTAAGTGAAGGTGACTTTGTAAAAAAAGGTCAACTTCTTTATGAAATAGACTCTTCAAATATTGATTCAAATAAAAAAGAAGCATCTTTAAACTTACAAATACAAGAAAACAATCTAAATAACGTGCAAATAAATTATGAAAGATATAAAAGATTATATGCAAAAGATTTAGTACCTAAATATGATGTAGAACAATTAGAATTAAAACTAAAAAATATCAAAAGTATGATTTCTATTGCAAAAGCAAAACTTAAAGAGGTAAATTATCAATATAGATATTTAGAAATTGTTGCGCCAAATAATGGACTTATTATTAAGAAAAGTATCAAGAGTGGAGAAATGGCAATGCCTTCAAGTCCAGCAATGGTACTTTCAGATTTAAATAGTTTAAAAATAAAAACAAATATTAGTGAAAGTAACCTAAATAAAATAAAAATTGGACAAGAAGCTGAAATAATAATCGAATCAATGGGCTTTACTACAAAAGGAAAAGTAAGTGCAATCATTCCTAATATGCAAGATATGACACACTCTTTTGTTATAAAACTTTCATTTGATACAAAGGGTAAAAACATATATCCTGGAATGTACACTAAAATAAATCTAAAATTGGACGAAAATGAGCAATGAAACAAATATAGCAGGAAGATTAGCTAAAACTTTTATTGACCATCCTCTAACCTTTATATTAGGTCTTTTTATCTTATGTTTAGGATTTATCTCTTTAGAATTTATGCCAAGAGAAGAAAATCCTCAAATAAAAGTAAGTGGCGGGGCTGTTATTGTTGCACTTCCAGGAGCACGTCCAAGCGAAATAAAAAAGGTCATTATTGAACCTTTGGAAAGAAAAATAAGAGAGATAAAAGGTGTTGAACATATTTACTCTTTTGCAAAAGATTCTGTTGCTATTGTACAAGTTCAATATTATATTGGGGAAGACAAAGAAGTATCAAATCTAAAACTTTATGACCAAGTTATGAGAAATATGGATTTACTACCAAAAGGTGCAATGCAACCTATAATTAAAACAATGGATATAGATACAGATATACCTATTGCAACTATTGCATTTTATGCAAATGAAAATAAAACCTCTCAAACAAAACTATATAATGAAATAAGTAAAATAGCATATGAAGTAAATAAAATAAAAAATGTAGCCCTTGTGGATTTAAAAGGTGAAAAAAAAGAGCAATATAATGTAGAAGTTAATTCAAGTAAACTATCTGCTTATAACTTATCCTTAGGACAAATTGCAAAACAAATTAAAGCATTATCTCTTACAACACCAAATATAAACTCTGATAACCATACAAATGATTTGACAATACTTAGTATAAAAAATGCAATTGAATCAAAAGAAGATTTGGAGAATATCATCATTTCATATAATTTCAATACTCCAATATATTTAAAAGATATTGCAAAAATTTCAAGATCATATGATATTCAAAATAAAAGAGAAGCTTACGTTTATAAAAAAGATACAAAAGAAAAAGCACTTGAACAATCGACTCTAACTATTTCAAAACTAAAAGGTTCAAATTCTGTAACTATAAATGAAGAGATATTTAAATACATAGATTCAATAAAACCACAACTTGAAAATAAAAACATTAAATTTGTAATTACAAGAGATGATGGATATACAGCAAACAATGCAGTAAACTCTTTAGTTCAGAATTTACTTATTTCTATTGTAATTATTGCCATATTACTTATCTTTTCACTTGGATTTAAAGAAGCAATGATTGTCTCAGTTTTAGTACCAATGATTTTATCATTAACTCTTTTTATAGGTTTTATGATGGATGAAACTATTAACCGTATAACTCTTTTTGCACTAATAGTTAGTCTTGGTATGTTAGTTGATGCAGCTATTATTGTGATTGAAAATATTGTAAGACATAAAAAAGAGGATACCAATAACTACGATTTAAAAACTATTTCTATAAATGCTACAAATGAGATAGGAAATGCAACAAACATTGCAACAATCGCAATTATAATGACATTTATTCCAATGTTTTTTGTAGGTGGTATGATGGGTCAGTTTATGCACCCTCTTCCAGTATTTGTGCCTATTGCACTTGTAGTTTCACTTTTTGTTGCATATGTATTTACGCCATATTTAGTTAAAAAATTTCTGTAAGGTTTTATTATGAAATTAGAAAAATTTATTTATAACATAATTCAAAGCCCAAGAAAATCTTTATTGGTATATGCAATAACCTTACTACTTTTTATATTTTCTATTGCGACATTTCCTACAGAAATTGTAAAAGCAAAAATGCTTCCAAGTAAAGACTCAGATACTTTTTCAGTATATGTTGATTTAAAAGAAGGTTCTTCAATAGTTCAAACAAAGGAAGTCACATCTTGCATCTCTAAAAAACTTATCTCAAAAGATTTAGTCACAGATATTTCTGTTTTCATAGGAGAAGGGCAACCCCTTGATTTTGCAGCTTTAGTAAAACAAAGTGCCTTAAAAGATAAACAGTCTCAAGCTGAAATAATGGTAAATATAAAAAAAGCAAACAATAGAGATATCTCAAGTTATAACTTTGTAAGTGATATAAGAGAAGAATTGCAAGAGTGTTCAAAATATGAAGCAAATATAAAACTTATAGAACTACCAGCAGGGCCACCAGTTCTTGCTTCAATTGTTGCTGAAATTTATGGAGGAAACAATTTTCAAAATAGAAGAGTTTTTGCTAATAAAATAGCAAAGGTATTACAAAATCAAAAAACACTTGTAGATGTAGATGTTATGGCAGATAAAGAAAAAGAAAAATTCGAAATAACACTAGATAATAATAAAATCATAAAAACTGGAATTTCACTAGAACAAGTAAAAAATATCATATATATTGCCTATGAAGGTTTAGTATTATCAGTAGTAAATGAAAAAGATTCACAAAGTCAAATTCCAATTTTCCTAAGACTTGATAATCAAAGAGTTTTTGACTCAAATAATAAAGATGCTATTGTAAATAAACTATCAACCCTAAAACTAATAAATAAAAACGGCTCTACTATTCCGCTAAATGAATTAATAAATGTAAAAAAAGTTTTAAAAGAACCAACACTTACCTCAAAAAATCTAACACCTATGATAAATGTAATTGCAGAAACAAATAAAGATAGTCAAATATACCCTCTTCTTGATGCAAGAACTGAGCTTTTAGATACTTTTACAAAAGATTATGAAGTAATTAAATCAAATATGTTAAATTTAGAATTTAAAGATAAAAAAACAGGTGAAAAGTTTAAACTTGTTTGGGATGGAGAACTAAAAGTAACTATTGATACTTTTATTGATCTTGGGGGTGCTTTTATTATCGCACTTGTATTAATTTTCTTTTTGATGGTAGTTTATTATAAAAGTTTTGCCTTATCAGGTGGAATAGTATTATCAAGTTTTGTATCAATCATCGGAGTTATTATTGCTCATATTATCATGGATATATTTACAAATGATACTTTTTATTTAACTGCAACATCACTTATAGGATTTATAGGACTAATTGGAATAAACTCAAGAAATTCTACTCTAATCATAGACTTTACAAAACAGTTAATTGAAGAAAAAGGATTAACAATAAATCAAGCCATTGCAAAAGCCACAGCAACACGTTCTAAGCCAATTATTCTAACAGTACTGACAATGGTATTCGCTTCATCACTTTTGGCTACTGACGCAGTATTTGGAGGTTTAGGAGTAGCACTTATTGGTGGTACTTTAATATCCTATGTAGTATCAATGTTTTTTGTGCCAGTTATAATAAAGAATCAAATTAAAAAGATATTATAAATATGCTCATTATACCTACTTGTTCCCAACGTCCTCGTTGGGAATGCATATAAATAAATGAAATATAAACTTTATAATTAATTACATTTTACTTATTCTCTCTTGAAGAACAAGTTCTTCGCTTTCTTTACTTTATAATGGTAAAACAAAAACCACCAGACGAGTTGTTGAAGCTAAAGTTCCCTCCCACTTCACTTTTTAAAGCTAGCCTGCATGATAATTTTGTTTACAAATAAAACTCAATAAAAACGTGACTTAAAGTCACATTTTTACCTTAAACAGTTTCGGTTTATTCCGCTTTAAATAGTAAAGCACTCGGCTTCAACAAAGTCTGAACTAAAATATCTTAGCCACGAACTTTTTGGATAGATGTTGAGTATCACACCAGTTAAAATAAAATAGTATTAAAAATGCAAAGGTCATTATCCCCTATTCCCACATTTGAGAAGCAAAGTGTTTATTTATTGTTTCGGATAAGTTTTGTAACTGTTTGAATATAACAAATATGCTGGGAGCATATTTTTATATGAGTTTTACAAAACAGAAACAATAAATAATAAGCGAGGGAAGTTTCACCTTCGAAACTCTGAGGGTTGCTTTTTATTTTACTTTTTTCAATAAAAAAGTGAATATTTAAATCTTACTTCTCATAATATCTAGTAATTTTTTACCCATATTTAGCTCCTGATATACTTAGCATTTTGATAAACTATTACGATTTTTAACCAATAGCATAACATTTTGATAAGCTATTACGGATATACGTTAATAATCTAATATTGAAAATTATATCAAATATATAAGTTAGCTTAAAAAATATTACATATTGTAATATATTATTTAAAAACCTACTAAAACCAAGCTATTTAAGGGCTTTATCATAATTTAATATCTTATCATAAAAAGTGTAGTCCTATTAGGTGTTTTTATACATTATTTATATATAATGTATTACTATTAAATAGTTAGATTTTGGAGAAGAATATGAGTAACGATCGAAAGGAAGGCGTGATGTCTAAAGAAGAAGCGTTGGAAAAAGCTAAAAGTCTAGCTACTCCAATTGATTTTGATGCTCTGGTTGCAGAAGGCATTCTTGAAAAAAAAGGTGCGGGATACAAAATTCTAGATATGGAGCGCTTACCTGATCATGCTAAAGATAAAATCACTGAAATTTCTTCTGATGGGAAAATAAAATTTTCCAAAGCTACAAAATCTGCTCAAAAGCTTGTTGATAAGCTCTCAAAATGAAATCGTGCAAAAAATCTAACAAGTTGCAGCAGTACGCGCCTTCGGTGCCGGACGCTCGTACCTCGCGCCGCTGTGCAAAGCGTTAAACACATAAAGGAATTTTTTTGAAAAAACATCTGCTTCGTGCTTTTGGCTTGGTTGGCATTATACTATTTGTTCCTCTGTTCGTATTGACATTTTCAGACCCGCACACTGTGGAAAAATCTGCGAAAGGGTTTATTGAGTGGAAACTTAAAAACGAAATGAATGAGAAAATTGACTCCATTACATTGCCTCAATCAAAAACACTTAAAAGATTCCTTGGCGATAAAGCCAAAGTCTTGCACCAAAAAACGGATGACAAATTAGCAGAGTTAAAACAGCATCTCAAAGATGATATACCAGCTATCATAGCTGCTCAAATTTCTAAAATGGGCAATCTTAATTGTGAATGTAGAAAAAAATGGGAAGAACGTTTGAATGCTTCCATTAAATTCGAAATCGCTTCACTAGAAAAGACAAAAGAAAAACTGATAAATTTTACTCAAGCTAAATATATGGAAATTGTAGAAAAGCTGACAATGGATGTCAGAATATTTTTAGGGATAAACTCTATCGTGTTTATATTTTTATTCATAGCCTCTTTTTTGAAGCCAAAAGCTACAGAACATTTATTTCTTCCCGGCATATTATTATTCTTATCGACTGCTATAAGCTCGTACTTTTACATCTTCGAACAAAACTGGTTTTATACAATTCTATATAACGATTACACAGGCTTTGGCTACTTGGCTTATCTATTGGCAGTCTTTACAATTCTCTGTGATATTATTTTCAATAAAGCTAGAATCACAACAGAAATAATTAATGTTTTGGCTAATGCCATTGGAAGTGCATTCAGTGTTGCACCATGTTAAAGTGTTTAACAAATTAGTGGAGCCAATAAATTACCCTGCGGGCAATTCATCGGCTCATTTTAAACGTTATGTTCTAAAGAGGGAAAATTGCGGTTAATAAGACTCATGACATGTATATTTATTTTCGTATCATTATTACATGCTGAAGTCATGGATAAAGAACCATCATTAGTACAAAACTTTGTATGGGGAATAGGTGGATCAATATTGGTTATATTATCCGCTAGGTACAAGCCAAGGCTATTAATTGTATCTCTCCCCGTAACTATTTTCTACTTTTATCTATTATTCGGTGAAATTAATGATCCATATGTTGGCCCTGCTATTTTGAAAGAGGCTGGAACCTTTTATATAAACAGTGTATATTATTTATGTGCACTTCTATTTATTAGTCCATTTATTGGAATTTATTGGCGAGTTAGAACGCAAAAAACATAACAAACCAAAGGAGACCAATCAAAAACCCGCGGGCGGCTTTTTGATTGGTCATTTCAAACGTTAACAGGAGAATTAATTTATGAAAAAAATATTAATGGTATTAGGTGGTATTTTTCTTGTATTTGTCATTGCCGGAATCATTGGCTTTACACTTCTAGCAAAAAAAGGTGATGCCCTAGATGAACAAAGTAAAACCTATGTAGAAAAAGTAGTGCCAGAGATATTATCAGATCTCAGACCAGCAACATTACTCAAATATTCCAGTTCAGAACTTATCGATTCAGCTAATAAAGATGAAATCGATAAGCTATTTAAGTGGTATGGGAAACTTGGAAAATATAAACAAATGGGAGATGTAGTTGGAGGTTCTAATATTAACTATAGCCAAGAAAAAGGAAAAGTTGTTTCTGCTCAGTATCAAATAAATACAGAATTCGAAACTGGACCTGCTACTATTATTCTTGTTCTTATTCAACGTGACGATAAATGGCAAATCTATAATTTTAAAATCAATTCGAAAGCATTTGTCACTCAATGAAACTGCTAACAAATCAAAGGAAGAAAAAATATGCTTGAATCTGATGTTTTTACTAGAACAAAAGCTACTGCTGAAATTATTTCAGATGCTAAATATAATCTGGCAATAGGAATAGTTTTATGTTGGTTTTTTTGTAAATTGGTTATTAGTAACTAATGTTGATCCAAATTATTTACGAAGTATAAATATTTGGGCCTTTTGAATAGGATATTTTTCTTCATGTTTTTTTGGAGTATATCTATTTAACAAATCAGATAAAGCATTTATTAGTTTCATAGGTTACAACTTTGTTGTTCCTTTTGGATTAATTGTAAATATGGTAGAATCCCAATACGATACGGCAATAGCCTTATTAGCTATGATTGTAATTGAGCTTTTTCAAATATTTATCTTAGGAATTCATCAAAATTGGATAGATTGGGCTGTTGCTGTTATTTTTTGCGGATATATTGGTTATGATTGGGGACGAGGAAATCAAATACCCAAAACATTAGATAATGCTATTGATAGTGCAGCAGCACTATATATGGATATTATCAATCTATTTTTAAGAATCTTAAGAATTCTTGATAGAAGAAAATAAAAGGAAAACAATGGGCTTCAAAAATTTAATTTTTATATCTTTTTTATCATTACAATGTTTTGCTAACAATATTTTATCTCTGAATATTGATGAGTTTTATCAAATTAAAGCAAATCAAGAGATGTATGAACAGATGCTAAAAAATGGGCAAATTAAAAAATCAAAACAGATGTTTAAAATCACTTGCGAAAAACAAGCCAAAAATGAAAAAGAGTTAGAATACTGTAAATGCGCAGCAAAAGAGATAGATAAAATAGATGGAAAATTATTTATGTATGATTCATTATATTCATATCAATCTTTTATGGCAAAAGTTGAAGCTAAAAAAAGTAATAATGAAGCAGAGTATCAAAGACTGATGAAAGTAGATAAAAAAAGAGATAGCTTGGCTAAAATACTTGATAGTAAATGTGGAGTCAAATAAAAAAAGGTGACAAAATCTATTTATATGTCAATCTATCTCTATCAGAGATAATGCAGGTGGAATGATTATGATACATGGACAAAAAAATGGCTTTGGCTTATTTTCTTTTATCACACAAAAATTCAACTGGACAAATGGCTGTATTGCTGTTACAAATCCTGAAATGGATGAGATATGGAATGCCGTAGACAAAAATACACCAATTGAAATTCGCCAGTAAGAGCCTATACTAAATCAGAAGAAACAATAACTTAGCCTACAATATATTAAAATACTTTCTAAAACTATTCAAAAGGTATTTCTATCTTAAATACTGCCCCTAATTTACCATTTGATACACTTAAAACTCCATCACAATGCTCATTGACAATAATCTTACTCATATAAAGACCAAGTCCCGTACCATCTTTAGATTTTTTTGTTGAAAAATATGGATCAAATATTTTTTCTAAAATATTTTCAGGAATTCCACCTGCATTATCGCTGATTTCAATTACTGCATTTAAATTTTCTGAATAAGTCTTGATTTTTATTTCTGCATCTTCTATATTACTTTCGACTAAAGCATCTTGAGCATTTTTAATCAAATTCAAAATAACTTGATTTAACTCTGTTGAATAAATATTGACTGCTTTATTACATTTAAAATCTGTTGTAAGTGTAATAAAATATGCAGATAAAGAACTTGTTACAATAGATACAGAATTATCAAGAATTGTCTCAAGTTTTATACTAGTTTTTTCCTTATCTGATTTGAAAAAATTTCTAAAATCATCAATTGTTAAAGATAAATATTGTGCATATTCAGATATTAGATTTATTTCATTTTCTAACTCTTTTTTTTCTATCTTTTTATCAAGCATCATTTTAAGTGCTAAATTATTAGTTGTAGCAGAAATTGCTGTCAAAGGTTGTCTCCATTGATGTGCAATCATTGATATCATTTCACCCATTTGTGCAAGTCTATTTTGTTGAATCAGCTGCTTTGTTTTTTCTTCATTTTTCTTTACTTCTTCTATTACTTGCTCTTCAAGATTATGAGTAAGAATACTTAATTTTTTTTCCATATTCTTTCTTTTTTCTATATCTCTCCAAACTATATGAATAATATCTTCATCATCGATTGTAATAAATGTTAAAACAACTTCTAACCAAATAGTAGAGTTATCAGCTTTTTTATGTAGTAATTCAAAAGTTACATTCCCTTTATCTAGTACTACATCAATCATTTTTTTGATAATATTTAAAGAATCTGAACCATTTGGCTGTTTCTCAGGAAAAAAATCTTTATATCTAAGATTAAAAAAATCTTCTTTATTTTCATATCCTAATAGTTTCAAAGAAACATCATTTGAATCAATAATCTTCATATTTTTTATTTTTACTAAAAATATTCCATCTGAAGACTCATAATATATTTTTTCAAACAACTCTTTTTGCTTTGCCAATTGTTTGGTTTTTCTTTGTAGTTCTAATGTTTTTATTTCGATTTCATTATTAGCTTCTTGAAGCCTTCTATTGTGTCTATTTAAAATATATTGTAGATAAAAAAGAACTAAAAGAATCAATGTCAAAATTAATCCTACCTGCCAAAGTTTCGAATAATCAATAATATTTTCAACTTTTACAGATAGCCATTTATTCTTTATATCTTGAGCTTCTTTTTTTGATATTCCATTAATACCTTTATTTATAATTGGAATTAATTCTTCATAATCATCTCTAACCATAATTCTAACATCAAAATTAAATTCTGTTGTCCCTGAAATTTTTAAATTTTTAAACCCATAATCTCCAATCATCTGGGATAAAACTGGCAATATATCAACAACAGCATAAACATCACCTTTGGATAATAATCTAAAGGCCTCAAGATTATTTTTTACAAGTACAAAATTGATTTTTGGATATTTCTTTTTTAATATATAATAAGCACTATATCCTTTGCCAACTGCAACTTTTTTACCATTTAAAGTTGATGTTTCTGAAAGATATCTTTTATCTATGGTAGTAGCTATAGCAATAGGATAAGACACAAAAGGTACTGAAAATTTTCCATACTTTTTTTTATCTTCAGTAATTGCAGAAGATATAGTAAAATCAGCTTTTTTTTCTTTTATTAAACTTAAAACTTTCTCAAAAGAATCTACTATTTTACACTCTGAATCTATTGAAGTTTTTTCTTTTATTAAATTCCAATAATCATAAGAAATACCTTGAATTTCTCCATCTTCATAAAAATTAAAAGGGGGCCAACTTCCAGTGATTACACAATCAAAAATTTTTTTATTTAAAAAAATTCTTTCTTCATTAGTTAATGATACTTTGCCATCGTTGATTTTTACAAAAGGTTTAGTTGGATGAGTGTAAATACTAATCCATTTTTTATATAAGTCATTCCATTCTTCCATTGAAATGTCAGTAAATGCTTTATTTACAATTGATAATAAAATATCATTTTCTTTTTTTATTCCAAATCGTAAATCAGTTTTTTTTAGATTAGGTAAATCTAACTCATCTAAAACTTTCATATTAGTATATTGGCTTTTATGAATAGCAATCTGAGTGCTTAGAAGATGACCAAAAATAACATCAACTTCACCAAAAGCAAGTGCTTTTAATTTATCTTCAAAACTTTCATATTCAACGATTTTGAAAATTCCTAAATCTTCTACTTGTTTTTTATAAAAAATATTTTTTGTAATACCTAGTTTCTTACCTTTTAAAGACTCTATATTTGTATAATTTTTCAATTCCTTTCTTGAAAAAACCACTAAAGGAACTTCATAATAAGGATCTATATAATTTGTAAACTCTAATCTACTCTCTCTAAAAGAGATTGCATCTATAATATCAATTTTTTTTTCTTTAAATTTTTTTATATTAACTGGCCATTTTCCAATTTCGTATTGAAACTTTAAACCAGTTTTATTTGAAATAAGTTGTAAAATATCGAAAGAGTAGCCAGACAAGACTCCATCTTCATATATACTAAAAGGAGGAAAGTCTGGCAACATTGCAACTTTAACATCATTATTTTTTATATATTCGTATTCTTTTTTTGTAAGATGTAATTGTGCAAAAGCATTTATTGTTAAGAAATAGCCTAAGAATAAAAACTTAAGCAATTGTTTCATAAATCGTAAACCATAGCTATCTCATCACATTTAGGGAAATGTTTACATCTAATACAATCAGCCCAAATTTTATGTTCAGGAATTTGATCTTTTTCAATTTCATCAAAACCTAAGGCTTCAAAAAAACCTTTTTGATATGTTAAAGACAAAATCTGCTTAAGACCTAATTTTATACCTTCTTCAATACATGCTTCAACCAACTTTTTACCTAATTTAAGACCTCTAAAATTTTTCGCAACAACTAAACTTCTAACCTCTGAAAGTCTTGCAGAATGTATATGTAAAGCTGTAAATCCAGCAATTTTACCATCAACTTTAACTACAGTATAAGATCTAATAGTATTAGCCATTTCATCTTCAGTTCGTAAAAGAATTGTTCCATTATCTACTTCTTCTTTTACAAGCTCTTGCATTTTACCTATATGTTCAACAGTAGGTTTAAAAAATTCAATTTCCAAATAAATATCCTGTAATAGCATTTTGTAAATCAAGCATACCTTTTTTCTTTAGGTTTGAAATAAAAATACCTTCAGGATATGCTCTTTTTAATTTTTGTAAATCACTTTGCTTTAACTTATCAATTTTTGTAAAAGCATTTATGATAATTTGATCACCACGTTTATGTTCTTTTAAAAATTCATCAACATTTTTATCAATATCCAAATCTGGATGTCTTGAATCAATAAGATGAACAAATATTTGAAGGCAAGGTCTTTGTTCTAAATAACCTGTCAAATTCTTATTCCACTCTTTTTTTAAACTTTTAGATACTCTTGCATATCCAAAACCTGGAAGATCTACAAATCTAGCAAATAGATAAGGTAACTCTTCATTTTCAGTTTTAAACTTAATATCAAAGTAATTTATCAACTGTGTTTTACCCGGAGTAGAAGATGATTTTGCTAAACCTTTTCTATTTACAAGAGTATTTAATAAAGAAGATTTTCCTACATTACTTCTACCTAAAAAAGCAACTTCTGCTTTATCAGGACTAGGAGAATCACTTATACTTTGAGCCGATGTTAAAAATGATGCTTCAACTATTTTCATTATTATTTATTTCCATTATCAATATTTAAAATAAATCTTACTGGTTTATTTTCTGTTCCACTTACTCTTGCATTTCCTGTAATTTGATTAATAAAAATTTTCTCACCAAATAATTCTTTATCTTCAGTGATTTCTTTTAAATAACCATTTCCTATTACTGTATATTCATTTGTATTTGGATTAAAGATGATTTTATCACCTTTCCCAGTGTAATGTTTTTCATTTGAATATAATTCAAAACTAACATTTCCCGTTGCAATATATTTTAAAGGTTGTTTTGCTTTTCCTTTACTATTTGCTTTTACATAAACCTCTAATTTATTAGAATTTAATCTATCTTTATTTTTTTTAAGTTTTACATCACCTGTAAAAATAGATAATCCTGTAGCATCGTTAGTTTCAAAGTTTTTAGCATCTATTATTAACTTGTCTGTTTGCGAAAAAAGTAATGTAGTTGTTATAAATAATCCGATTAATAATTTCATAATATATCTCCTTTAATTTTTTTGAATTTCTACTTCAAAATGAGTATCATTCGCTTTCATATAATATTTATTCATATCTAAATAAATTTGTTCACCTTTTATATAATTATTAAAATACGTACCATCAAATGGCAAAGTATTTGTTGCAATTTTACTCTTTGAATTATAAAATAATTCATCTGTATTTAAAGTAATTGTTTCATCTCTTCTATATCTTACATTATTAAAAAAGTTAAAAATATCATCTCTTTTGATGATAATATCAGCATAAAGAATATCGGTAATTTCTTTATTATCTTTATCTTTTCCTTTTAATGTCAAGGCACCCTCAATCATAACATCTCTATTTTTATATCTTAAAACTTTTTTCGAATAAATAATTCTATTCATACTATCAGGTGTTAGTGTATACATTGTAGAATCATTAAAACTTAATAATACAATATCTTCATCTTTATCATTTTTTTTATTAGTTTGAACAGGAATAAAATAACTGACTAAAGCAATTCCTAAAAGAATGAATACAAAACTTCTTATAACCATGAGTTAATAAAATCCTCTTCTATTCCATCTTCTTTAACTATATATTCTATCATTTCTCTTACAGCTCCACTTCCACCTTTGGCCTGACACTGTACATTTACAATCTCTTTTATATATTTTGAACCATTTGCTGGAGTAAATGATATACCTGCTTTTTTAAGCATTTTGAAATCATTTAAATCATCACCAATAGCAGCAACTTGATTCCAAGAAAGACCTTCTTCTTTCAAAATATTTTCTAAGACTTCATCTTTGTTATGAACACCTTGATAAAGATGTCCTATTTTTAAATCTTTTGCCCGTCTCTCTACTATTAAAGAAGTTCGTCCAGTAATTATTGCGGCTTTCTTTCCAAGTTTTTTAGTCCAAGTTGCAATTGCTAAACCATCTGATACATCAAATGTTTTTAACTCATCACCACTATTTGTATAAGTAATTCCACCATCAGTTAAGGTTCCATCAACATCAAGTACAATTAACTCAATCATAAAACACCTTTTGTACTAGGAATTCCTAACTTTTCATTTTTTGCCATTGCTCTTCTTAACGCTACTGCAAAAGCTTTAAAACTAGCTTCTAAAATATGATGTTTATTTCTTCCTCTATCTTGAATAATATGACAAGTAAGTCCTGCATTCATTACTAAAGCATGGAAAAACTCTTCTGCTAGCTCAACATCAAATTCCCCTACTTTTCCAGTAACATTAACTTCATAAACTAAAAAAGGTCTATTTGATAAATCTAGAGCACAAGTAGTTGCTGCTTCATCCATAACAACAGTTGCATTTCCATATCTTTCTACATTTTCAATTGGAAAAATTTCATCTTTTAATGCTTTCCCTAGAACAATACCACAATCTTCAACTGTGTGATGTGCATCAATATGTAAGTCGCCATTACAAGTTAAGTCAATATTAATTCCACTATGTTTAGATAAAGCCTCTAACATATGATCAAAGAAACCAACGCCAGTATTTATATTACAAGTTCCATTTCCTTTTATATCAAGTCTACATTTAATATCTGTTTCTTTTGTTTTTCTATTAAATTCTGTCATTTTATTATCCTATTCAGCAATTATCATTGCACTATTTAAACCATTTTTAGCTTTGAAATCTCTAGCCTCATCTTCTGATCTAAATCCTGCAACCCAAACTCTATTTAAATCTGTACTTTTAATAACAACACTATATCTATTTTCAAGGGCAATTTCAAATTTTCTTTTTGTAATTTTTGCACCTTCTAATCTTCTAAATGCTCCAACTTGAACAAAATATTTTCCAACAGTTGCTGTTTCTGCTTTTTCTGCTATAGTTTCTGCAATTTTTGCATGGAAACCTAAAACAGTAACATTAACTCTAGCTGTTCCTTTTTTTACCATTCCAATGTCATGAGCTGCTTTGTTTGAAAGATCAATTATTCGACCACTAACAAAAGGTCCTCTGTCATTAATTCTAACAATTACAGATTTACCATTATCTTTGTTATCAACTCTAACCATAGTATTCATTGGAAGAGTTTTATGTGCAGCTGTATCTGCATACATATTATAAATTTCTCCATTTGAAGTCTTCTTTGAATGAAAATTTGGTCCATACCAAGAAGCAATACCATTCTGAACATCACCAACTTTTGCCAATGTTGGATAATATCTTTTACCTGCAATTGAATAAGGTCTCATTGTTGCTCTATGCATTGCTTTTGAGTTTCTTATTTTTTCTTTTGGAATTGTTTTATAAACTCTATTTCCAGAATATGGTTCAGAACTATATTTCGAAGAACAACCACTAAAAATAAAACTGGCTCCAACAAATATTAAAATAGAAAATTTGATTAATTTATTATTTGAGAACAAGACTATCTCCAATTTTTAATAATGTATTTTTCATTTTATTATCTTTCATAAGTTTTTTTACATCCATTTTGTATTTTCTTGCAATTGAATATAAAGAATCTCCACTTTTGACAGTATACTTTTTAACTATTTTTTTATTATTCATTTTAAATAAATTTATTTTTCCAATCATATCACTAGGAATTGGTAAAACAATTTTTTGTTTTAAAGATAATCTACTTGATTTAAAATTATTGTAATCTTTTATCAATCTCACAGGCACTTTATATTTTTCAGCAATTTGAGATAAAGTATCCCCTCTTTTAACTATGTGTATAGCAAATTTAGTATCTTCAATATTATCTCTATTTTGATTAAATCTAGTAAGTCTACTATATGGAATATTGATTGTATAATATTTACTTGTAGGAGGAACAATAGATTGTTTTATATGTTTATTTAAATTCAGTAAATCAGTATAAGTCATCCCCATAGATTTTGCAATATTTTTTAAGTGTAATCCACCTTTTACAGGAACTGTAGCAATAGTTGCAGATATTCCCATATTAAGAAGATGAGAATTTTCATCTTTTTTAATAAAATTTAATGTATTCATCATCGCTAAAGAAATAATCTTTCTAATATATACTCTACTCTCTTTTGGTAGATATTGTCTATCAATATTATCTTGCACAACTAACAAATCTTCAACATCAGGATTTATATTCCATTTTGAGACTTCTCTGTAGACTTTTCTTAATTCATAAAAAGGAACTTTTCTATCTTGGTATCCTTTTATTATTTTTCTAAAAGATCGGATTTTCTTGCTATTTTGTTGTTCTGGATATTTTTCTACATATAAATCAAGAGTTGCCCGTGTAAGTGCTTCAATTACTCTTCCTTCTCCACAGTTATATGAAATTGCAGCTAAGTACCACTTTCCAAATATTTTATGTAATCTATTTAAATATTTAGATGCTGCATATGTAGATTTAACTAAATCCATTCTTTCATCAACATACATATCTATTTTTAATCCATACCTGTTGGCTGTTCTATCCATAAATTGCCAAAGACCAGTTGCTCTTGCACTTGACTTTGCATCAATAGAGAAATTTGATTCAGCCATTGCCATATAAATAAAAACAGAAGGAATACCTTCTTGTTTTAGAACATCTTTTACTCTAGGTACAAATAAAGATGCTTCATTTAATTTAGTAACATAATGACGAGAATTTCTACTATTTTGAAATTTTTCATATACTTCTTGTAACTTATAGTCAGTAATAAATGATGATTTGATATCTAAATCTTCTAATATTTGTAAATCTCTTTGAGAAAAGTTTGACCCTATAAGTGAAGCATAAGAATAGACAGAAAAAGTTATAATTAATAAAATTAGTCTTTTCAAATACAATCCTATTTTTTGAAATAGGTAATATTTTATCTAAATAATTGTAGAAAACTGCTTAAATAAGGTGACTGCATTAGTAGTAGTAATTTTTTCTATTTCTTCCTTAGATAAATCCAATAATTCTGCAATTTTTTCAGCTACATTGTTTGTATATAAGGGTTCATTCCTTTTCCCTCTAAAAGGATGAGGAGTTAAATAAGGTCCATCTGTTTCTATAAGTAGTTTTTCTTTCGGAATTTTTGCTAAGACTTCTACAAGTTTTTTTGCATTTTTAAAAGTAATAACTCCACCAATTCCAAAATAAAAATTGTGCTCAGCTAAAACTAATAAATGCTCACTTGCATTATAACAGTGCAATACTCCACCAACTTCTTTTGCATTATAATCCATAAGAATTTGCCTAGAATCATTAGAAGCATCACGAATATGTACAATCAAAGGTTTTTTTACTTTTTTTGCAAACTCTATCTGAGAGATAAAAACCTCTTTTTGTTTAGCAATATTTTCTTTTTTTTCTTTTTCATCTTCTGGAAGTCTAAAATAATCCAAACCGCATTCGCCAATAGCTATGCATTTTGGATGATTTACATATTTTTCCATAATAGTTTCATCATACTGTTCTATGTCATAAGGATGAATACCAACAGCAAAAAAAACTTCATCATATTTTTCCGCTAAATTTATAGCTTGTGGTAAGTCATTAAAATCTGCACCAGGAATCAAAAAACCTTTGACTCCATTTTCAAGTGCACGTTCTATTACTAAATCAATATCTTCATAATATTGTTTATTATCTAGATGAATATGAGTATCAATAATTATGATAAAGACCTTTTTTCAATCAAATTTAACAAAGAATTTAAATCTTTTAAATCTTCTGCTTTTACCCAAGCATCAATTCCAAAGTTTTTAAAAGCTTCATAATCACCATCGTCATCAATAACTGCAACTGAAATGTACTTATCAGCACACACAGTTCCTTTATTTTCTTCAAAATCAAAAATGGTATCAATATCCATAATTACTACTTGTGCATCACCAGAACAACCACTTTGAAAATGTTCAACCGTATGTTTATCATCTATAAAAGATGCATCAAGCTCATTAAAAGTTACTATCTTCATTTACTACTCCCAATTGGAATTTAATTAATTCTATCAAAAAAATAATTAAAATACTACAAGATATATCTTGCAGTATCTTCATCTTCTATAATCTTATCTAACTTATCTTCAACAAGTTCTTTTGTAATAATAATTTTTTCACCACTTTTTTCATCAGCTTCATAAGATATATCTTCTATTACTTTCTCTATAACTGTATGAAGTCTTCTTGCTCCTATATCCTCTGTTTTTTCATTTGCTGTAACAGAATATTTTGCAAATGCATGAATAGCTTCATCGTCAAATTCTAAATCAACATCTTCAACTTTTAAAAGTGCTTGATATTGTCTAAGAAGCGAATTTTTAGTATTCGTCAAGATTTTATATAAGGCATCTTCATCAAGATTATCTAACTCTACTCTTAAAGGGAACCGTCCTTGAAGTTCAGGTAATAAATCACTTGGTTTAGAAACATGAAATGCTCCTGCTGCTATAAATAAAATATGATCTGTTTTTATTTGTCCAAATTTAGTATGAACAGAACTTCCTTCAACAATAGGAAGTAAATCTCTTTGAACACCCTCTTTTGATGGGTCTTGATTTTGATTTTTTGAACCAGTAGCAATTTTATCTATTTCATCAAGAAAAATGATACCACCATTCTCAGTTCTTTTTACTGCTTCAATTTTTATTGCTTCTTGATCAAGTAATTTATCACTAGCAACATCTCTTAAAAGAATTCTTGCATCTTTTATAGTTACTTCTTTTTTAATAGTCTCTTTATTAAGACCACCAAGCATTTTATTTAAACTCTCTTGCATAGAAGTCATATCCATTGGCATCGAAGAATCAAGAATTTCTACATGAGCTTTTTTAGGAAGTTCTAGTTCAATTTTTTTATCATCAAGTTCACCGTTTAAAAGTCTATTTTCCATTTTATTATATGTTTTAATAAAAGATTCTCTTGCACTTTCTGTTGCTCCTTCAGGTAAAGGAGGAAGAAGTTTCTCAATAATTTGTCTATTTATTTCATCATCTAGTTTATCTTTTATTTTTTCTTCAAACTCTCTTGTAACTAAATTAATTGATTCATAAACTAGATCCCTAATCATTGACTCAACATCACGTCCAACATATCCAACTTCTGTAAATTTTGAAGCCTCAACTTTTATAAAAGGTAATCCCATCATTTTTGCAAGTCTTCTTGCTATTTCTGTTTTACCAACTCCTGTACTACCAATCATAAGAATATTTTTTGGCATAATCTCTTCTTGAAGTTCTGGTTCAACTCTCATTCTTCTATATCTATTTCTTAATGCTAAAGCAATAGTTTTTTTAGCATCATTTTGTCCAATAATATAATCATCAAGATAATGAACAATCTGTTTAGGTGTCATATCCATATGTCTATTTATCCTCTATTTCTAATATTTTAATATTTTGATTTGTATAAATACAAAGTTCCCCTGCAATCATTAGTGATTCTTTTACTAAATCAACCGGTTTAAGGTCTGAGTGTTTAGATAAAGCCCTAGCTGCTGAAATTGCAAAATTTCCACCAGAACCAATAGAAGCAATACTTCCGTCTTCTGGCTCTACAACATCACCATTTCCTGAAAGAATAAAAATATGCTCTTTGTTTAAAACTATCATCATAGCTTCAAGTCGTCTAAGAACTTTATCTTTTCTCCACTCTTTTGAAAAAGCGATAACAGCTTTTAATAAATCACCTTTTGTAGACTCTAAATGTCCTTCAAACATATCATAAAGATTAAATGCATCAGCAGTACTTCCCGCAAAACCAGATAAAATCTGATCTTTATATAATCTTCTAATTTTTGTTGCATTACCTTTTAAAACTGTATTCCCAAAAGTAACTTGTCCATCTCCACCAATTACAGCTTGACCTTGACCTTTATAAGCAAGTATGGTTGTAGCATCAAACATTAATTATTCTCCAATAATCACTACAGATAAAGTAGCATGAATGGCATGTCCTAATTTACAATCAGCCTCAAAAGTACCTTCTGCTTTAATTTTAGATTCAAGTGAAATAGCTTTTTTATCAACTTCAATATCAAATTGTTCTTTTAATGCTTCACTAATCTCTTTATTTGTAACTGACCCAATTAAGTGACCATTTGCACCAATTTTATGTCTTATAGTTAATTTTGTTGAATTTAGAGTTTCAGATAATTCTTTAGCTTCTGCAATTTCTTTAGCTTCATTTTCAGCTTTTCTTTTTTGTTCTGCTTTATATTTTGCTAATACATCATTTGTTGCGTGTAAAGCTAAACCTTTTCCTATAAGGAAATTTTTACCATATCCATCTTTTACTTCTTTTACTTCACCAGCTTTACCAGTTCCGCTTACATCTTTTAATAATAATACTTTCATAATATCTCCAATTCTTTAAAATTCGGATATTTTACTATAAGTTGTTTAAAGTCAGCATTAATACATCTACTTATATGTAATTCAATGTTCTAATAAATTTCTACTCTTGCACTCTTTTTAAATAATAAATATTTTTAAATAATTTTTTTTATGATATAATCCCAAAATTTTATTATTACACAAAGGTCAATCTATTGTTATTTAACTCTTATGAATTTATATTTGTATTTCTCCCTCTAACATTTTTTATATATTTTTACTTAAATAAGAAAAGACTTACAGAAGCATCTAAAGCCTTTTTAGTCCTAAGTTCACTATTCTTTTATTCCTGGTGGAATATTGCTTATTTACCATTAATACTTATTTCAATTTTATTTAATTTTATTATTGGGAAAATCTTATCAAAAAATGACACTGAGAAAAAAAAAGGTTTAAAAAAAACATTCTCAAGAAAATCTATTTTAATATTTGGAATTGTTTGTAATATTGCATTATTAGCATATTACAAATATGCAGACTTTTTAATAGAGAATTTTAATTTTATAACAAACACAAATGTAAATTTATTACATTTATTACTACCTTTAGCTATATCATTTTTCACTTTTCAACAAATTGCATATTTAGTAGACTCCTATAGAAATGAAACAAAAGAGTATGATTTTTTAAATTATTCATTATTTGTAACATTTTTTCCACAACTAATAGCTGGACCTATTGTACATCACAAAGAAATGATGCCTCAATTTGCAGAAGTAAAAAATAAAGTTAGAAACTATAAAAATATTTCTCTTGGTATTTTCATATTTTCAATTGGATTATTTAAAAAAGTAGTTATTGCTGATACTTTTGCAGTTTGGGCAACAACAGGGTTTGATATTGCAAAAAATTTAAATCTATTAGAAGCGTGGGCAACATCTTTATCTTATAGTTTTCAACTCTACTTTGATTTTTCAGGTTATACTGATATGGCAATAGGTTTAGCTCTACTTTTTAATATAAAGCTTCCTATTAACTTTAATAGCCCATATAAATCACAATCTCTTGTAGATGTATGGAAAAGATGGCATATTACTTTATCAAATTTTGTAAATAAATATATATTTAATACTATTGTTAAATCATATAAAAAATACACTTTTGGGAAAGGCTTATTTACACTGTTTTTAAGTATGGTAATTATTGGATTATGGCATGGAGCAAGCTGGATGTTTGTTATGTTTGGGGCAATGCATGGAGTTGGTCTTATAATAAATCATTTATGGAAAAAGAAAATAAAAATTCCAATTCCTGGTTTTATAGGTTGGATTTTAACTTTCAATTTTATTAACATATCAATGATTTTTTTTAGAGCAAAAGAGTGGGATGACGCAATAAAAGTTTTATCTTCTATGTTTAGTTTAGATCATGTGGTTTTACCTCAAGTACTGCAAAGTAAATTAGCTTTTTTAAGATCATATAATGTTGAATTTGGAAAATGGGCAGATACAATACAGGGTAGTGATTGGACAATCCTATGGCTTATATTTGCTTTCATATTAATTTTATGTTTCAAAAACTCTATGGAAATGAAAGATACATTTAAATTGAATTATAAAACTGTTCTGCTAGCTGTAGTTTTATTTATTGGTGGTATTTTATCTTTAAATAAAATATCAGAATTTTTATACTTTAACTTTTAGGAGAGTGTTATGAATGGTAAAAAATGGATAAAAATATTTATGGCACTTTCAATTTTAGGAGTTTCAGCAGTAGGTATAATTAACTATATTGTTGATCCATTTCAGCAATACAGAGCAAAAACATTTTATCCTATTGCTTTTTTAAAAGAGCGTTATCAAAATGCTGGATTATCAAAAAATCTTGATTATGACTCTGTAGTTCTTGGAACATCAACTAGTGAAAATTTTATACTTAATGAAGTTGAAGATAATTTAAATTGCAAAAAAGCACTAAAGCTTAGTGTCAAAGGTGGAAGTGCTAGAGAACAAAGTATTACTTTAAAAACAGCTATAAAAAATAATAAAAATTTAAAACATGTTTTATGGGGATTAGATAGTTTTGTTTTTATAGGTGAAGCTAATAGATTAAAATCAGGACCTGGAACTTTTCCTGAATATTTATATGATAGCAATATATTAAATGATTATAAATATCTTCTATCAATCGACACATTGTTAGATTCTTTTAAATCAGTATCAAGACCTTATTTAAAAAAAGATAAATCAGTTTATGATTATAATAAAATGTATCAATGGCAACATCAACTTGAAAATGATTTTACATTTGAAAAAATAATTGAAGCTTGGGAGAATAGAGACCTTGATCTTGATGAAGAATTAGATAAACAATCATTTTCTTATTTAAAAAATAGTTTTGATATAAATTTTATGCCCATCATAAAAAATAATAAACAAATTGAATTTAAAATATTTTTTCCACCATATAGCATTTTGCATTTTAAAGGGATTGAAGAAAGAAATTCACTTGATGATACTTTCAAATTTGAAAGATATATTTTTAATCAATTGAAAAATTATCCTAACATAAAAATGTATGATTTTCAAATAAACAAAAAATTAACACATAATTTGGCTAATTACAGAGATTTAATACATTATCATCAAAAGTTTAATACTTGGATAGTAGAACAAATTAAAAATGACAAGTATTTGATTACAGAGGAAAATATAGACAAAAACTTAAGAGAACTAGATAAACAAATTAAAAATTATAATTTAAAAAAAGAGCTAAAAAGATAATCCTAAAAATATTTTTATCTTCAACTAACTCTGAAACTAATCTTTCTTTTAGAGTTGTAGTTTTTAATTCATGCATTACAGTTTCTGTTTTAGCAAAAAAATCAATTAATGAATAAAGTTCTTTAATTGTAGGTATTCTTCAATCACTAAAGGCTCAAATTTTGAAGATCTAGCATAATCAAGTGCTTTATCTCAAGTTGATTTTCACTACTACATAAGGCCAGTAATAGTATCACTTATTATTTCATTCATTCTAAAAAATAAAAAAGTGTCTAATAATTTTATTGTTCATTTTTAATCCTTAAATTAAAACTGAACAATAGCAAATATTTTATTTTTAGCTTGCAATATCCAAAGTATTTGGTAAATTATGTCTTATATTTCTCTTTTTAACATAATTGTTTAATCCAATATGATTGTTGTACCCAAGTAGTTTTGCAATTTTTCTTACAGATAAACCAACAGCTAAAAGCTCTTCAATCTTATCTCTTTGTTTGTCAAACTTAGATTTTTGTATAGTTCCTTTTGGTTTTCCTAAAACTTCACCTTTTAGTTTTTTAGCAGTTAAAGCTTCTTTTGTTCTAAGACTCATTAAATCTTTTTCTAAACCAATAGTCATAGAAATTACACCCAAAATCATTTGAGTTAACATATCTTTATCATCAACTAAATCTAAATTTTGTTTGATAACAAGAATTCTAATTTTGTTAGAAAGTAAGAATTTTACAATCTCTAAAATTGTTTCAATTGTTCGACCAAAAGCATTTAAATTATATACAAGTAAAGTTGATGAAGCTTGGCAACTTTTTAAAAAATCTAGCATATTTTTTTCATCATCAGGAGTATCAATTGCAATTTCAATTGCCTGATAAATTGAAAGATTATTCTTTTTTATATATGAATCTAAACCTTTTTTTTGCTCCGATGTATAGCTCTCATTATTATTGTTTATTCTTGTAAAACTAAAAATCTTAGACATCTTTATTCCTTTAACAAAAAGTTAAATTATATAATATAAATAAGTCATATTGTTTAATTTATATTATATAATTGTTATACAAAATGATAATAAACTTTAACTTAATTTTAACTTAAAACAAGAGTAATAAAGGGCTTTTTTCGCAACTCTTTTAATATTATTTGATTCTACTTTGTAAATAAAGTGATTTTTAGGTAATATCTAATTCTTATTAAAGATCATAAAAGGTTTTAAAATTGAAATTAGTTGTTGCTATTACCGGTGCTAGTGGTGCTAAACTTGGATTAAAGTTTGTTCAATATTTACCTCAAGAAATTGAAACATTCGTAGTGATTTCTAAGAGTGCTATTAAATCACTAAAACTAGAAGAAAATATTAATATTAAAGATGAACTAAAAAAAAGGCCAAATACTCATATTTTCAATGAGACTAAAATTGAGGCACCTATTGCATCAGGTTCTTTTAAAACTGATAAAATGATAATCCTACCTTGTTCAATGAATACATTAGCAAAATGTGCAGTTGGTATTTCAGATAATCTTATAACAAGAGCTTTTACAGTCATGCTTAAAGAAAAAAGAGAAGTAGTTCTAGCTCCAAGAGAGATGCCTTTATCAAGCATTGCTTTAGAAAATATGTTAAAGCTTTCAAATTTAGGTATTATAATTGCACCTCCTACATTAGCTTATTATTCAGAACAAAGTTCTTTAGAACAAATGGAAGATTTTTTAATTGGTAAGTGGTACGATTTATTAAAAATTGAACATAATTTATATAAAAGATGGAAATAAAATGGCAAAAGATAAAAAAGATAAAAAACTAATTGCTTCATATCAAAAAGCAATATACAGTGGTACATTTGATCCCATTACTAACGGGCACATGGATATTATTACAAGAGCAGCAAAAATTTTTGATGAAGTTATTATAGCTGTTGCTAAAAGTGAAAGAAAAAATCCTATGTTCACGCACGAACAAAGAGTAGAATATGCAAAAGCTGCAACAAAGCATTTAGAATGTGTTACAGTTATTGGATTTGATACTTTATTAGTTGATTTAGCTAGTGATCTTAAAATAAATACAATTATTAGGGGATTAAGAGCTGTTTCAGATTTCGAATATGAATTACAAGTGGGATATGCAAACTCTTCAATTGATAAAAATCTAGAGACTCTTTACTTAATGCCTACCCTTGAAAATGCTTTTGTATCGTCAACTATTGTAAGAGAAATTATTCTATATAACGGTAAATTTTGTCATCTTGTACCAAAAGAGGTTTTAAAATGTATGTCGTAATTGAAGGAATTGATACAGCAGGAAAATCAACACAACTTGATATCTTAAAAGAAAAATATCACGAAGCTATTTTTACAAAAGAGCCAGGGGGTACTGAAATTGGTTTAAAACTCCGTCAAATGGCTTTAAATGGCGAAGCAAAAAGTAAAGTAGCAGAAATGTTCTTATTTTTAGCCGATAGAGCTGAACATATTGAAGAAGTTATTAAACCTAATAAAGAAAAAATGGTAATTAGTGATAGAAGTATAATTAGTGGTATTTCATATGCTTCAAATATGCCTTTAGAGATTGTTACCACTCTTAATTTAATTGCTACAAGTAATATTTTACCTTCACACGTAATTTTACTAGAATTGACAAGTGAAGAATTAACAAAAAGATTAGCAGAAAAATCAAATGACTCTATCGAATCTAGGGGAATTGATTATCTAATTGATATTCAAAATAGAATGAAAAAAACTGTAGAAATATTAAATTTAAATCATATATTTATTGATGCTAGTTTAAGCATCGAAGAAATTGCACAAAAAATTGAGGATTTTTTAAATGAGTAAACAAAATATTCAAAGCCTTAGAGGGATGAATGACATTTTAGGAAGTGATAGCGAATTATTTACATATTTTGTTGATAATGCTTCTAGAATTGCTAAGAACTACGGTTTTAGCTATCTAGAAACTCCTATATTAGAAGAAACTGCACTATTTAAAAGAAGTGTTGGAGAGAGTTCAGATATTGTAAATAAAGAGATGTATCAATTTATTGATAAAGGTGAAAATGATGTATGTCTAAGACCTGAAGGAACAGCTGGTGTTGTAAGAAGTTTCGTACAAAACAAGTTTGATAGAGCTGGTGGAACTTACAGATGGTACTACCATGGACCAATGTTTAGATATGAAAGACCACAAAAAGGAAGGCTAAGAGAATTCCATCAATTTGGAGCAGAAGTATTTGGAATAAGTTCAGTTTATGAAGATGCAAATATCATTATGATGTTAAAAGATATTTTAGATTTTTTCAAAATTGGTTTCAAACTTCAACTAAATTCACTTGGATGTCCAGTGTGCATGCCTCCGTATAGAGAAAACCTAGTTAAGCATTTAACAAACTTAAGAGCCCAACTATGTGAAGACTGTAATAGACGTATTGAGACTAATCCAATTAGAGTTTTAGACTGTAAAAATGAAAACTGTCAAAAACTCTTATACAATGCTCCAAAAATTACAAATAATTTATGTGAAAAATGTGATAGTGATTTTGAAAAACTAAAAGAAATTTTAGACTTCAACGGTATAAAATATGAGATTGACACAAATTTAGTTAGAGGATTAGATTACTATTCTCAAACAGCTTTTGAATTCACATCAGATGAAATTGGAGCTCAAAGTGCAATTGCTGGTGGTGGAAGATATGATAGATTAGTTGAATTTTTAGGTGGAAGGGCAACTCCTGGAATAGGATTTGCAATTGGAATCGAACGGTTACTTGAATTAGTTAAAATGAACGAAGCAAATGAAGATGTTATTTATTTAGGTGCAATGAGTGATGAAGCTTTAAATACTTTAACAAAAATTGCAAGTTCTAAAAGAAAGACAACTAAGACTTTAATAGAATATACACCAAGGGGATTTGGAAAGCATTTTAAGATTGCAGAAAAACAAGGGGCTACAATAGTTGCACTTGTTGGAGAAAATGAATTAAAAGATGGAACAATTTACACAAAAAACCTTAAAACAGGTGAAGAAAGTACATTTAAGATAGAGGAATTTTAATATTGGAAAATTATGGTATAGATATTTGGGCAGATGATAATTTTATTATTGAAGATGGAGTAGTAAAATTAAATCATGCCTCAAAGCCTGCTCTTATAAATATGGTAAATGAAATTAGAGATCAAGATTTTAAAGGTCCTTTACTTTTTAGATTTCCTCACATAACGCAAAAACAGATAGATAAGTTATATACTCTCTTTGGAAATGCAATTAATGAGTATGAATATAAAGGGAAATTTAATGCAGTTTTCCCTTTAAAAGTGAATCAACTTCCAAACTTTTTACTTCCATTAATTAAATCTGGTGAAAAATATAATTATGGTTTAGAAGCAGGAAGTAAAGCTGAACTATTTTTAGCAATGACTTATAATAAAATGGGTGCACCTATTACAGTAAATGGTTTCAAAGATAAAGAGATGATTCATTTAGCTTTCATAGCAAAAAAGATGGGTCATGATATCACAGTTATTATTGAAGGATTAAATGAACTAGAAATGATACTAGAAGTTGAAAAAGAAACCTCTCTTCCAACTCCAAATGTAGGACTTAGAGTTAGACTTTTCAATAGTGGTAGTGGAGTTTGGGCAAAATCTGGGGGTATTGATTCAAAATTTGGATTAAGTTCAACAGAAATTCTTGAAGCCTTTGAAATGCTTAAGAAAAACAATTTAACAGGTATTTTAAAGATGATTCATTTCCATATTGGTTCAGCTATGAGTACAATCAAACCTTTAAAAAATGCCCTAAAAGAATCAGGACACATCTATGCTGAGCTTAAAAACTTAGGAGCACATAATTTAAGTGCCATTAATATTGGAGGGGGATTAGCTGTTGAATATTCACAATTCCAAAGAAGTACTCAATATCATCTACAAGAATTTGCAAATGATGTTGTCTTTACACTAAAAAATATTGCTCGTCAAAAAGGCGTAGATGAACCAGATATTTTTACAGAATCTGGAAGATTTATATCTGCTGCTTCAACAATATTAATAACACCTGTTTTAGAACTATTTTCTGCTGAATATGAAGCTGAGAATTTAAGGTTAAAAGAAAAAAATCCTCCTTTAATAGAAGAATTAAGAGAGTTATACAATGATATAAATTCTAAAACTGCTTTGGAGTTTATGCATGATAGTATTGACCACTTAGAATCACTTTTAAAACTTTTTGATTTGGGATATATTGATTTAGAAGATAGAAGTAATGCAGAGATCCTTACAAATTTAATCATCAAAAAAGCTATATGGCTTCTTGAAGTTGAGGATTATGAAGAGCTAAAAAGAATTGATAATAAGATACAAGAAAAATATTTACTAAACTTCTCTATTTTTCAATCACTCCCTGATTTTTGGGGAATACAACAAGAATTTCCAATAATGCCAATTACACATCTTGATAAAAAGCCAACAAGAAGTGCTAGCCTTTGGGATATAACTTGTGATAGTGATGGAGAAATAGAATTTAATCCAGAAAAACCTCTTTATTTACATGATGTAGATTTAGAAAAAGAAGATTATTTTATTGGATTTTTTCATGTTGGGGCATACCAGGATATCTTAGGTATGAGACATAATCTGTTTTCACACCCAACAGAAGTTAATGTAGTATTTGAAGAGAATGAACTAAAACTAGAGAAAATTTTAGAAACTCAAACTATTATTGATATATTAGAAGATATCGATTATGATACAAAAGAAATTAAAAATATACTAAAAAATAATTTAGATGATAATACATATAAAATATTGAAAAAATATTTAAATGAAAATAGTTATCTTAAAACATCGTGGAGTTAAGAATGGGCGAAACAAAAATAGAAGAAAAAACGGTTGAAGAACAAATAGAAGCAATTGAAGAAGAGAATAGAAAATTAGGTCTTTGGAATCAAATCAAAGAAGATTTTTCAGTTCCAAAACTAAATGACCCTGCTCTAAATTCAAATCTTGAGTTATTTTTTAACTACCCAGGAGTTTGGGCAATTATTAATCATAGAGTGGCACATAGGCTTTATAAAAAGAATTTCAAAATAACTTCAAGAATAATTATGGGTCTTACTCAATTTCTATGTAATATGGATATTCACCCTGCTGCAACTATAGGTCGTAGAGTATTTATTGACCATGGAATTGGTGTAGTTATTGGTGAAACAGCTATTATTGAAGAGGATGTTTTAATTTACCAAGGTGTTACTTTAGGTGGAGTTAGTTTAAATAAAGGGAAACGACATCCTACAATAAAAGCTAATTCTGTTATAGGAAGTGGTGCAAAAGTTTTAGGGAATATTACAGTAGGTAAAAATGGAAAAGTTGGTGCGAACTCCGTGGTTATTTGTGATGTTCCAAAAAATTCTACAGCAGTTGGAGTTCCCGCAAAAGTTCTTAAAAGAGATAATAAAAATGGAAGACTAAATCATGGGGATCTACCAGATATTAATAAAGAGATGTTTGAATATTTATTAAAAAGGGTTGCCTTATTAGAACATGCAATAAAAGATCATGATGGTATTGATTTAAGCAATGAAGATCAAGATTTAGAATGTATCTATAAAAAATTTATTGGTGCAATGAATTCAATAAAATAATAATTATATGACAGAACTAATCATATTTGGAATAATTACTGGATTTGTATCTGGTTTTTTTGGGCTTGGAGGAGGAATGGTCCTTGTTCCAATGCTAGTAACAGCTGGATATGTAATGAAAGAAGCCATTGCAATTTCAATTGTACAAATGGTATTTAGTTCTATTTATGGTTCTTTTTTAAACTCAAAAAAAACATCAGGTCTTTTTAAAGATGGATTTGTTTTAGGTCTTGGTGGTTTTGTAGGTGGACTTCAAAATAGTTTTGTTCACTCTATGGTATCAAATGAATTTTTACAATATTTATTTATACTTATAATCATCCTATCCATTATAAAAATATTCATATCCCCTGCTGAATCAAAAGAAGATGTAAAAAAACATAGTAAGTTTGTACTCTTTATAGTAGGTTTTATTGTTGGAGTTATTGCAATGAGTATTGGTGTTGGTGGTGCAGTTATGCTCATACCAATACTTGTAGGTTTTATGAAATATCATATTAAGATAGCTACAAGTCTTAGTCTATTTTTTGTAATATTTTCATCAGTAGCAGGATTTATATCGCTATCAGCTAGTGGAGAGATGTTACTAAGTCAAGGTTTAAATGTTGGATTTGCATCTTTAATTGGTGTATATTTTGGAATTAAAACTAAAAATGTAACTCCTTCTGTATCTTATAAACAATCAATCTTAATATTAAATTTTTTAATATTAGGAACAATGTTATATAAAACTATCTGATACTTTTTAATAAAAAAGAGAGAGTCCCTCCATTTTTGTAATATATAACTTCAGTATCATTATCTAGCCTACATTTTAATTCAAGTTCAATATCTCTATCTTTCTTATGTATTATCATATTAATTTTAGAATCGGCTTTTAATCCATCTGATTTTATAGTAATACCTTCATAACCTTTTAATTTCAAGCTTTCTATATCATCATCAATAAATTCTAAAGGTAAAATCCCAAGTGAGATTAAATTTGATTTGTGAATTTCATCAAATGATTTTGCAATAATTGCCCTAACTCCTAAAAGTTTTATTCCTTTTACTGCCCAATCTTTAGGTTTTCCTTTTCCATAATCAGAACCTGCAAATATTACAAGAGGTCTATTTATTTCTTTGAATTTTTGTGCTTTATCATATATAGATACAATTTCACCGCTTTCGTAATCCATAGTATAACCGCCCTCTTTTGAGACCATTTGATTTTGAAGATTACTACTATCAAAAATTCCACGTACCATAACTTCAGCATTAGCTCTTCTGCTCTCAAAAGATTTATACTCAAAAGATTTCACTCCTTTATTTTCTAAATATTTTGAAGATGAAGAGTATAAAGATATTTGTCCAAAAGTAGAAATGTCATTAGTTGAAATTGAATCTGATAATAAAGCTAAAATTCCTGCATTTTTTATCTCGATTCTTTCCAGATTTGTATCTTCAATAAATTTTGAACCTTGAATATATGTTGAATTATTATTCCAATCAAAAGTATTATTTTTTGAAACAATTAACTTCTGCCAAAATTCTTTTCCTCTAAAAATATCTTTATATACTTCTTTATATAAAGTGTTATTTATTTCTTGTAAATAATTACCTATTTCCAATTGACTAGGCCATAAGTCAGATAAATGAATATCTTTATCATCAATAACACCAATTACGTCTGAATAAATATCAAACTTCATTGTTCCAACTAAGGAATAAGTTATTACAAGAGAAGGAGACATTAAATAATTGGATTTAACTAAGGAATGTTTCTTTTTCTCAAAGTTATTGTCTTCAGAAGTAACAGAAGATACATTTAAATTAAAATTTTTTATTTGAGATTCAATATCTGGATCTAAATCTAATAAATTCTTACAAGATAAAATATTAAATCCTAAAGATTCAAAATATTTTAATAAGTCAAACCTTTCTAAATAGTCTTTAATAAAAGAAGAATCCAAACAAAAAGAAGCTTTAATATTTCTATTAAACTTAAGTCCAAACTCCAAAGCTTTTTTAGCAACTAATGCCGCATGTATCAACAAATATAGACTTGAAGTAGTCTTAGAAGAATTAATTTCTGACAATACAATATCCATATCTTTTAAGCTACTTGTTTTATTTATAATAGATAACTCTTTTAAACTATTTATATCAACAATATCTTGTACTTTTTTGGGACCATTTATTTTTGGGCTTAGTATTAATAAATCAAAATCTAAAGTCTCGTCATAATCTAATTCATCATTACTATTATACAAAGACTGTTTTTCTAAATAAACTTTAATTAATTTTCCATAATCCTCTGTATCTCTTGTTTTATTAAAATATGAGATAGTTTTATCATCTATTGTAAAAAAAGAGCATCTAGAACCATATTCTGGCGCCATATTAGAGATTAGTGACCTATCTTCCAAAGTAATATATTTTAATCCTTCTCCATAAAATTCTACAAGCTCCCCTTTTAATCCATACTCTTTTAATTTATTTATTAAAGCCCATACTAAATCAGATGATGTAAGCCCTTCTTTTAAATCTCCATAAATATTTACCCCAAGAACTTTAGGAAGAGTCAAAGTTATCGGATGACCAAGAATAGTTGACAAAATATCAATACCATCCAAAGGAAGTCCAAGCACTCCAAATGAATTAGACATATTAGTATTAGAATCTGCTGAAATTATAGTTTCTGGGTATAAAATGAATTTTTCATCTTTTTTCTCTAAATGTAAAATTGTTGATAAATATTCAAAATTTATTCTATTATAAACTCCCGAACCAGGAGGAATAACTCTTAACTTAGAAAAAGCATTTTTAGCCCATTTCACAAACTCATAAACTTCTGTGTCATATTCAGAAACATTTTCTTGTAAAGATTGATCTATTATCAAATCAACTATAATCTGTGGGTTTATATTATCTACATTTCCATTTTCTGATTTAACTATATCTCGAATAGACGCTAAATCCACAAGATTTGATATTCCAGTAATATTTTGCATAACAATACGAGAAGGATAAAAATTAATTTGTGAATTCATTCTATGGGTAAAAATATTCAATATTTTGTTAAATTCTATTTCATCTTTTGAATATCTAAGATTTGATTCTAATAATATTTTTAAAATTATTGGCAATTTTTTTAATTTTTGGTTAGTATCTATAACCTTATTTATATCATAGAAATAGAATGTTTCATTCTCTATTTCAAAACTATTTATTATATTCAAAACATAAAACCTTTAGAAAATCCAAATTTAAATTGTTAGTAAGATAGCAAATCATTCTTTAATATTTTATTATGATATAATACCAGCTTCAAAAATTCAAAGGCTTTATTATTATGCAAGACAAAATCAAGATATTTAATGCAAAAGAGAACAACTTAAAGAACATCAATTTAGAGATACCAAAAAATAAACTTGTTGTATTTACAGGACTATCAGGCTCGGGTAAATCAACACTAGCATTTGACACACTTTATGCAGAAGGTCAAAGAAGATATATCGAATCATTATCAGCATATGCAAGACAATTCTTAGATAAAGTGGGTAAACCTGACGTTGAAAGAATAGAAGGTTTAACTCCAGCAATTGCAATTGATCAAAAAACAACTTCAAAAAATCCACGTTCAACTGTGGGTACCATTACAGAAGTTTATGATTATTTTAGACTTTTATATGCAAGAATTGGAAAACAACATTGTCATAAATGTGGAAAACCAATTTCTCAAATGAGCGCATCTGACGTTATTGATCAAGTATTAAAACTTCCAGAAAATTCTAAAATTGTAATGTTAGCACCTTTAATTAACAGAAAAAAAGGTACCTTTGCAGACTTACTTGAAAGTCTTAGAGGAAAAGGTTATGTAAGAGCTATGGTTGACGGTGTAATGGTAAGACTTGATGAAGATGTAGAGCTTGCAAAGACACAAATGCATACAATTAAAGTGGTTATCGATAGAGTGGTTATTAAAAGTGACAACAAAGAAAGGATTGCACAAGACGTTGAAAAGGGTCTTAAAGAGAGTTTTGGAGAACTTGAAATTGAAATTTTAAACCATGAAGAAGTTGACACGCCTAAACACATTCACTATTCAGAACACATGGCTTGTTTTGATTGTAAAATTTCATTTGAACCTTTAGAACCCCTATCTTTCTCATTTAACTCTCCAAAAGGAGCATGTTCTTCATGTGATGGATTGGGAATTAGATATGCTCTTGACATGAAAAAAGTAATAAATGAAGAGTTACCACTTGAAGAAGGTGCCATAAAAGTTATATATGGGTTCAATAAAGGATATTACTTTAAAATGCTTATAGCCTACTGTGAAGCGGCTGGTATTGATATTACTATCCCATTTAAAGAGTTACCACAGCATCTGCAAAAAGGAATTTTACATGGTGGTGTTGAAGAAGCAAAATTCACTTGGAAAAGACATAGACTTACAAGAAAATGGGAAGGTATTGTAAAAATCGCCTATGATATGATAAAAGATGAAAAAGAAATGGCTGAATATATGACTGAAAAAACATGTTCAGATTGTGGAGGGAATAGACTTAAACCCTCTTCTCAAAATGTTTTTGTGGCACAAAAAACCATTTCTGAAATAATTAATAAACCAATTGAAGATGCGCATGCATTTTTCCAAGATGAAAAAAACTTTGATTATTTAAATGATCAATATAAAATGATTTCCGCTCCAATATTAAAAGAAATACGTGAAAGAATTTTCTTTTTAAATGATGTAGGTCTTGGATACATAACATTAGGACGTGATGCAAGAAGTATTTCAGGTGGAGAAGCTCAAAGAATTAGAGTAGCTTCACAAATTGGTTCAGGACTTACAGGAGTTATGTATGTACTTGACGAGCCATCAATTGGTCTTCATGAAAGAGATACAAGTAAACTAATCAAAACATTAAGAGCTTTACAAGAAAAAGGAAACTCAGTTATTGTTGTAGAACATTATAAAGAGACCATTGAAGCGGCTGATTTTATTGTTGATATTGGTCCAAATGCTGGTAAATATGGTGGAGAGATTGTATTTGCAGGAACATTAGCAAAAATGCATAAAGCTAAAACTCTAACTGCTAAATATTTAAATGGTGAGAAGAAAATCGAATATGTACACAATCGCCCTCAAGAAGATTTCATAAAAATTAAAAATGTAAATATCAATAATATTGAAAATCTTGATGTACAGATTCCACTTAAAAATCTTTGTGCAATAACAGGTGTATCAGGAAGTGGTAAATCTTCACTTATTTTACAAACCCTACTTCCTGTAGCAAAAGAATTACTTAACCATGCAAGAAAAGTTAAAAAAGTAGATGGCGTAGAAATTGAAGGATTAGAAAAACTTGATAAAGTAATTTATTTAGATCAATCACCAATTGGAAGAACACCTCGTTCAAATCCAGCAACATACACAGGACTAATGGATGAACTTAGATTAATATTTTCTAAAACTAAAGAAGCTAGTCTTAGAGGTTATAAAATAGGTCGATTCTCTTTTAATGTAAAAGGTGGAAGATGTGAAAAATGTCAGGGAGAAGGTGAAATTAAAATAGAAATGCACTTCTTACCAGATATTATGGTTAAATGTGATGATTGTCAAGGTAAAAGATATAATGCTCAAACTCTAGAGATTTTATACAAAGGGAAAAGTATTTCTGATGTATTAAATATGAGTGTTGATGAAGCTTTACAATTTTTTATGAAAGTTCCTAAATTACATGCAAAACTTCAAACACTTTCAGATGTAGGTTTAGGATATATTACACTTGGACAAAATGCAGTTACCCTTTCAGGTGGAGAAGCTCAAAGAATTAAATTATCAAAAGAACTTAGTAAAAAAGATACAGGGAATACCTTATATATTTTAGATGAACCAACAACAGGATTGCATTTTGCAGATGTTGATAGACTTACAAAAGTTCTTCACCACTTAGTAGAAGTAGGAAACTCTGTACTTGTAATTGAACATAACCTTGATATTGTTAAAAACTCTGATTGGGTAATTGACATGGGTCCAGAAGGTGGTAATAAAGGTGGACAAATTGTTGCAGAAGGCACACCTGAACAATTAGCTAAAACTCACAAAGAAACTGGTTCATATACAGGTTATTATTTGGAAAAAGAATTAGCATAAAAATATGTATGATAAAACAATTTTTTCTCAACCTTTAGCAATTGATCGATTTATTTATGCAGTAGAAAATGAACTTTATATCGAAGCCCATGAACTATTAGAAGAAGATTGGAAAAACTTTAAAAAAAATGGAGAAAAAGATAAAGCAAAAGCATTACAAGGATTAATAAATGGAGCTACTGCTTTAGCTTTATATTTTATAAAAAATAAACCTAATGCATATAAAAAAGTATGGCCTGTATTCAAAAAATATAAACCCCTACTTGATAGTGTTAATCTTGATAATCTTGGTAAATATCATATTGCGAGGGATTTACTTATTAAAAAAAATCATAATATAAAATAAGTTATTTTTAGATATTATTAATGCCAAAAAGGCAAAAAATTGAAAGTAAAGATTACATTAATATTAATATCATTTTTAATAACTATTCTAAATGCCAAAAATAATGATCTGATTCAAAATGAATATGTTAAATTAACTCCTCAAGAAGCAGAATTTATAAAGAAAACTAAAATTAATGTTATCACGTCAAAAACTTGGGCACCAATTAATATGTTTGACGATGATGAAAAAATCTCTGGCATAGCAATTGATTTTTGGAACTTAATTAAAACAAGAGCTAATTTAAGTACTAATACAAAAATCTCAAAAGATTGGAATGAAGTATTAGATGAAATCCAAACTAAACAGTCAGATATTACACTTGGTACAACTTTTGATATGAAAAAAACAAATTATGCACTTTTTTCTACTCCTTATATATCCTTTCCTATAGCTTTTGCTACGCTCTTTGACAAAAGATTTATCCCTGATGGTTCATTTTTAGAAGGCATGAAAGTTGCAGTAGGAGAAAACTATAGTTCTTTTTTAGTAATGAAAAAGTTATACCCAAAAATAAATTTTGTTGAAGTAAAAAATACAGAAGAAGCCTTAAAACTTTTAAGTGCAAGGGAAGTTGATGCCGTAGTTGATATTTTGCCAGTGATTGCACATCTTATATCAATTAATGGATATGCAAATCTTAAAATTGCGGGTACAAGTAGAGATAATATAGAAATATCTTTTATGATTAGAAAAGATTATCCTGAATTATTGAAAGTTATAAATAGACATATTGCATTACTTACTCCAGAAGAAAAAGATCACATTATTAGAAAATGGTTAACTGTAAAATTTGATAAAAAATTTATTGATAAAAGCATGATGATTAATATCTCGATTGTTGTACTTACCCTTTTACTTTTATATTTTTACAGACAAAAAAATATCAATAAATATAATGAACAACTTGAATTTCTATCAAATACAGATTCTTTAACAGGTTTAAAAAATAGAAGAAAAATTTATAAAATATTAAATGCTGAGATAAAAAATAAAAAGTTTTCTTTGATATTATTAGATATTGACCATTTTAAAACAATAAATGATGATTTTGGACACCTAGTTGGGGATGAAATTTTAATTAAAATTTCATCAATATTAAAATATAACGTAAACCAAAATGATATTATTGGAAGGTGGGGAGGAGAAGAGTTTTTAATTATATGCAAGAATACCCAAATTCATAGTGCTGAAAGATTAGCTATTAGATTAAAAAATCTAATTGAAAATGAAGATTTTAAAGTTCGTAAAATAACTGCTTCTTTTGGAATAAGTGAAGCAAAGCAAAACCTACACCTCAAAGATATTCTTGCAAATGCAGATAAAGCTTTGTATAAAGCAAAAGAAAATGGTAGAAATCAAATAGTTTTATTTAATTAAACTTCCAATTCTGCGGCTATTTCTGCTTTTGATTGAGCAATAAAATATGCTTTTAGTTTCATCATTTCATCAGTAGGAAATTGACTTTCAGCTTTTCCTCTTACAGCTTTTACATAAAAATCTTTAGATGAATCATTGTATCCAAAATTCAAATTTGTTAATGCAACTTCTTGATATTGCGCGACTTTCTGAGGAGTAACTTCTTTACTTTTAGAAACTTCAGATGCTTTTTCAGTTGATACAGTATCAACTCCTTTTAGAAAATTATCCTTTGCAATCTGTTTAGCTTCATCTCCATTTTTAAGTTTTGCAATTTCACTTAAAGGTTGTACTTGTTGAAGTTGAACTTGATTATTATCCACATATTGGTTAATATTTGGTATCAATCCATATTCCATAATGACCTCCTTATACAATTCGTACTTATATTATACAGAAATTTGAAGAAATTTGTCAAAAAAAATTAAATTAAAGATATTTTTTGCTATTATATGCCATTAATTTTTTTCAAAAAAAGGAGCGTTATATTGGAAGATAATTCCTCGAGGTGCAATTTCATTAATAGAGGTTATAAATGGAACTTTTAATAATTCTGTTTTTTGCCGTAATTAGTATTTCGTTTTTATGTTCTGTATTAGAATCTATTATTCTATCAACCAACTTTACTTATATATCTGTTTTAGAGAAAAGGAATCCAAGTGCAGGACAACTTTTAAAAAGACTCAAAAATGATATAGATAGTTCAATCTCATCAATTTTAATTTTAAACACAATTGCAAATACACTTGGTGCAACTGCAATTGGAGTACAAGCTCAAAATGTTTTTTCTGGAGACAAAACATTAGTTATGATTGTATCAATAGTATTAACTTTTGCAATTTTATTTTTTGCAGAAATTATTCCAAAAACTATTGGAGCTGTTTACTGGAGAGAATTAGCCCCACTAGCAGCTAGAATTATACGATTTTTTGTTTTTATTACGTATCCTATAATTATACTTACTCAATTTGTAACTAAAAAAATAAAAGGCAATGATACAGGAGATTCACTTTCACGAGAAGAGCTAATTCATACTACACTATTAAGTGAAGAAGAAGGAGTTATTGGTGATTTAGAATCAGATATTATTGAGAATACTCTAACTTTAAAAGAGATGAAAATAAAAGATATTTTAACTCCGAGATCAGTTGTATATGCTATTGAAAAGAATACGGCTATAAAAGATATTTTAGAAGATAAAAGAACTTATAAATTTTCAAGAGTCCCAGTATATGAAGACTCTATAGACAATATTGTAGGTGTAGTTCTTACAAAAAAATTGTTTAAACAAGCCATTAAGAATCCAAATGCAACAATGGAATCAATAATGAAACCGGCATTTACTCTAAATGAAAATATTCCAGTTCCAAAAGCTCTTAACAAGTTTATTGAAAAAAGAGAGCATATGTTTATTGTTCTGGATAACTATGATCAAACAGAAGGTCTTATTACCCTAGAAGATTGTATTGAAACACTTTTAGGTCTTGAGATTATGGATGAATCTGATACTACAGCTGATATGAGAAGATTAGCACTTAATAAAATGAAAGCAAAAAGAAAAGAGAGAGCAAGCAAAGAAGCTTAAGCTTCTCTCTTATTAAACTATAAAAAATCACAAACTATATTTTTACTATAACTGAAAAATTTGATAAGGTATCAAATTATTAATTAATACTAAATGCGCTACACTTTTATAAATCTATAAAAGGATTATAAATGAGTATATTAAACACTATATTAGAAAGTGGGTTAGATGAAAATATTCTGGCTACTCTTTCAGATAAATCAGGAATCGATACAAATGGAGTTCAATCTCTTATTACAGAACTTACTCCTAGACTTTTAAATGGTGCAAAAGAAAACTTAGCAGGAGATTCTGATTCTTCTGATTTAATCAAAATGATTTCAAATACAGATTTAGACAAAATAAAAGAAGAGCCAAGTAAAATTGATACTCTTGATAATGAAAATATGTTAGCTCAACTTTTTTCTTCACTAAATGAAAATGAAAAAGATGTTGCGGATGAGTTAAGTGTAAAAAGAGGATTTGATGCTTCATCTATCTCTTCACTTTTACCAATGATTGCTCCTCTTATTATGGGAGCATTAAACAAACAAACAAATCTAAATTCAAAGGATACTTCCAATACAAATGATATTACATGTATGTTAACTGATTTTATTGATCAAGATGACGATGGTTCTGTAGTTGATGATTTAATGGGAATGGCTAAAAAGTTCTTTTAAGTAAGAATTTTTTAAATTATTTTGATATACAATGAATATAAATTTAACACAAGGAAGAATATATGACAATAAACTTAAGAAAAAGTGACGCAGCTGAGCCATTTACATTTGTTTTTGTAAATGCAGAAGGTAAAACAATTGTAAAAAGTGAAAACTATGCTCAAAAAGCTAGTGCAAAAAATGGTATTGAATCAGTAAAGAAAAACTGTCAAATTGATGAAAGATACGAATTAAAAGAATCATCAAATGGTAAGCCTTTTTTCAATATTAAATCTACCAATGGTCAAATTGTTGGAACTAGTGCATTATTTGCAGATGAGACAGAAAGATCAGCAGCAATTGCAGAATTAAAAGCAGATAGTGCAGACGCAGAAGTTACTGAATAATAAATACAATTTCACGTTACTTTGAAAGTGAATGTCTATTAAGGCATTCACTTTTTTTTTGCTATAATATCCATCAAAATTAATAAAATAAAAGGTCTATTATGAGTAGCACATTTGATTATGAAAAATTAAAACTTTTTTATATAGGAAAAGAAAAAATCAATGATGAAGAATCAATCCCAGTTATATATAAAAACAAACACTTAACTACACATGCTGCAATAATTGGTATGACAGGAAGTGGGAAAACTGGGCTTGGAATTTCACTACTTGAAGAAGCTGCTATTGATAATATACCTTCAATTATAATTGATCCAAAAGGAGATATGGGGAACCTCCTTTTAACTTTTCCAGAGTTAAAAGGAAGTGATTTTGAACCGTGGGTTGAAGAACAAGACGCGATAAATAACTCTATGACTAAAGCTGAACTTGCACAAAAAACTGCAACTTTGTGGGAAAATGGAATCACTGGTGACTTTCAAAGTAAAGAGAGAATTTCTAAACTAAAAAATAGTGCTGATTTTACAATATATACACCAGGAAGTACAGCAGGTGTTCCTGTTTCTGTTCTTTCTTCTTTTAAAGCTCCTTCAAAAGAGGTGTTAGAAGATGCAGATATTTTAAATCAGCTTGTTAATTCAACAGTATCTTCACTTTTATCACTTGTGGATATCAAAGATAATACATCGTCAAAAGAGCATATTTTAGTATCTTCTATTTTTATGAACTTTTATAGCCAAGGAAAAGATTTAAATCTGGAAGAATTAATCTCTTCAATAGTTACTCCTCCTTTTAAAAAAATTGGAGTATTTGATTTAGAGACATTTTTTGCACAAGATGATAGATTAAAACTTGCACTAAAACTAAATACAATTATTGCAAATCCATCTTTTAAGTCTTGGATTGAGGGAGAGCCTTTAGATATCTCTAATTTATTATATGATGAAAATGGAAAAGCAAGAGTTTCTATTTTCTCTATTTCACATCTAAATGATTCACAAAGAATGTTTTTTGTATCACTATTACTAAATCAAATGGTTGCCTGGATGAGAAGACAAGAGGGAACTTCTTCCCTTAAAGCCCTACTTTATATGGATGAAATATTTGGCTATTTTCCACCTTCAAAAAATCCCCCATCAAAACAGCCAATGCTTACACTTCTAAAACAAGCTAGATCCTTTGGAGTTGGAGTTATATTATCAACTCAAAACCCTGTGGACATAGATTATAAAGGTTTAGCAAACATTGGTACTTGGTTCATTGGACGTCTTCAAACAAAACAAGATAAAGAGAAAGTAATAGATGGATTAGCAACAAGTGGAAAGGTAAAGTTTGATAAAAAAGAGCTAATGGATATGCTTTCAAACTTAAATAAAAGAAACTTTATTATGAAAAATATTCATGAAGATGCTATTAAAGTATTTCAAACTAGATGGGTTTTATCATATTTAAAAGGTCCTATTTCAAAAGATGATATTAAAAAACTTATGGCAGATAAAATAGCTAAGGCTTTAAAAAAACCAGAAGTTGTAGCAACTTCATCAAATAAAACAAATACAAATGATTCATCATCAAGTAAACCTATTTTACCAAATGATTTAGAAGAAAATTTTTCATATATTTCACAACAAGACTCTTATCAAATGCAGCCATACTTACTTGCTTCTTGTGATTTAAATTTTTATAATGCAACAAAAAAAATAGATGTAAAAAAACAGATTTTACATAAAATATATTTAGATGAAACAGATTCAAATGTTAATTGGGAGGATAAAGAAGAACTAGAAAATTTTGATTTTTCAAAAAATGAAAGAGCAAACTCTTCATACTATAATATTCCTACTTTTGTTCAAAATGCTAGAGAATTAAAATCTTTACAAAGAGAATTTATAAATTTAATATATCAAAATCATAAACTTACCTTACATACAATTTCTGCATTAAAACTCACCTCAAAACAAGATGAGAACTTAGCAGATTTTAAAATTAGAGTACAAGATAGATTAAATGAAGCAATTGATGAAAATATCGAAAAACTTCAATTAAAGTATGAAAAAGAAAAAGATAGCTTAGAAACAAAACTTGATAGATTATATGTTAAATTAGAAAAAGAGAAAGATCAGGCAAGTGCCAAAACAACTGATACACTTATTTCTATTGGTTCCTCAATATTAGGGGCTTTTTTTGGTAACTCAATATTAAGTAAAACAAATGTAGGTAAAGCAGCAAGTGGGGTAAAAAATGTATCAAAAGTTTTAAAAGAGAAAAAAGATGTAGCTTTTGTTGAAGCAGAAATAGAAGAAATTTCAGCAGATATAGAAAACCTAAAAGAAAAACTTGAAGATGAAATTAAAAAAATCAATGAAGAGTATCATATCTCGAACTATGAAATTGAAGAGACTTTCATAAAACTAAGGAGAAAAGATATTTATAATGTTAAAATATCTCTATTATGGGAGGAAATATAATGTTAGAAGAATTTTTAAAAAATTTCAAAAGTGTAGTTTTATCAACAATAGATGAAGATAATCTGCCATTTACAAGTTATGCACCATTTATAAAAAATGAGAATAAATACTACGTTTATATTAGCGCTATGGCTAGACATACAAGAAACTTAGATGCAAACAATAATGTTGCTTTGTTTTTTATAGAAGATGAAATTTCATGCGAAAATATCTTTGGAAGAAAAAGAGTTGTTTTACAATCAACATCAGTAAAACTACCAAGAGATACTAAAGAATTTGATAATCTAATATCAATTTTTGAAAAAGAGCAAGGTTCAACAATGAAAATGCTAAAGAGTATGAAAGATTTTTCTATCTATGAATTTACACCAAAATCAGGTGAAGCAATCTTTGGATTCGGAGAAGCTTATGATATAGGTGGAGAAAATTGTGAAGAATTACTTGAAAGAAAAGGACAAACTGGTCATAAGAAATAAATCTTATGAACTAGTTAAATCCTTTCAATTTAAGCCGCAACTTCTTTTTAATCATTTTTTCAAGTCCTTTTGGACTTATTATTTGTATTTTAGGAAGCCATTTTATAACTAACTCATCTAATTCTCGCAAATTAGTTACCGTATAATTTACTTGAATATCACCATTTTCAAAAGTTTGTATTATCTCTTGACTTGGAAGATATTTTTTAAATAAAAAAAATCTTCTTATTTTTACATCAACTCTAAGTTTTACAATAATATCATTATTTCCAAAGGCAGCCCAGGGTGTTTGAAGTTTTTTTATAAACTCTTTTATATCCAAATGTTCATGAAATGTTCTTTTTGTAAATATAAGCTCTACAATCATTGATATTCTTAAAAATTCAAAACAATTTTTTGAAATATTTTCACCAACTAAATAAAAATTTTCATTTAAAAAAAGTATCTTATAAGGATGAAATGTTCTTTTTGTATTTGATCTTTCTGTTTGATATATTACTTTTATCTCTTTATTAAACTTAATTGCATGTTCAAGTTTTTTTATTATATCAATATTCTTCATACTCTCAAAAGGGCGAGATTTAAAGTCATATACACTCATTGACTGCTTTATTAGTGCCTCTGTTTTATCAGAGATAAGAGACTCTTTTTGTGTAATACCAAACAAGTTGACTATATTTGCTAATGTCATCAAATCTGTAGCATTTAGCACCTCTTCAAGCAACACTTTTTGATACGCTTGATAACACTCCCCCTCTTTGCTCACAAAGTCCCCAAAAATCTCTTTTATAAGTTCAAAATCTCTTCGTATAGTTCTATCACTTACTTCATATGCTGTAGCTAGATTAGTTACACAAAGTTTTTTACCGGCATTTAGCTCTTTTAGGATTTCGATGGTTCGGTATAGTCTAGATTTTTGGCTCAATTATTTTTTCCATTTATGATATCTAAATACTCTTCTTTGACATCATCATCTATTTCAACACCTTTATTGCCACCATAGAGTTTGTCACTTTGATTTTTTTTGAAACCACTAATCCAGTATTCTTCCCCTGTATCTACATCATAATAATTAGATTTGTATCCATTACCTTTTAAACTAGAAAATCGTTTATCGCCATAATATAAGCTTTTACCAGACTTAGAAAAATAAACTCTACCTATACGTCCATCACCCAATATGCCACCACCTTTATATTCTATATACATGATACGTGATTTGAGATTTTTCTTTGATGGCATAATCCACTCATCATTGGATTCTACTGCCTCACTTTCACGCTCTTTGATAATTTCATCAGCCTTTTCAGATATCTGCCATTTTTCAAAACCACGACTTTTAAGTTCATATTCTATACGTCTTTTTTTAGCATTTAAGTATCTACGATTTTTATTGTATTTAGAATTTTCTTCATCATCAACACATTGAGCGAAATTTTCCAATAAAGTTTCTGTTGGGATATTTTTCATTTTAAGTATTCCTCTACTGATGTTTTTAACAATTTTACCAATTCTTCATCCATATACCGATACTCATCAGAAATATCAAGGACAATAATTTTTTTATATTGTAGTTGTCTAGAAAAGGTAGATTTAAGCCTCTCTTTATGCTTGTGCTCCATCACGAAAATAAGTTCTGCCCATTCTATATCTTTCACATTGACTGTTTTTCTTGCACTTGGACTTGTTCCGGCCGAGCGAACATTGACACGATCATCTTTGCTATATATTTTCTCAGCCGTAGGACTTCGCCATTGGTTACGGCTACAAATGAATAGGATGTTTTTCATTTTATTTTTATTCGTTTCTTTTTAAATTTTTTATATCCATAAGTAAGTACTCTTTGAATAAGTTTTAACTCTTTTGAATTGAATTTTGGGTGATATGGTGGATTATTTTGAGTTACACTAGGTAAATTCGTGCCAATAAAAACTTTTTCATATACTTTATATGCTTTTACAGCTTTACTACGATATGCTTGTAATTCATCATTATCAAGCTCAAAAGTATTTGCCATATCAATAAAAAAATTCCAAACAGTTAAGATGTCTGTACACTCAATTTTACCTTTAGCATTCTTTTTTATCCATTTCAAAACTATGTCTAAATTATGCACTATAGGTTCAGAGTCTTTTACCACTTTTATATCTCTTTTTTTTGCATATTGTTTTAAAAATTTTAATTCTGTAAAAACAGGAATTTTAATAAGTTTTTTATCAATATAAAATGTATCTTCATTCTCATCATCTATTTCTAAAATAAGATACCTATTCTTTTTATTTAATCTATAGTGTACTGGATAAAATTTAGTTTTCAAAATAAAATACTCCCTTTATTTAAAACTGGACAGAATACGTCATAAAAATATTATACAATCTTTTCAATAAAAAAATAAGGAGTCACATATGAAATCATTAACAAAACTAAATCAACACAATACACAAAACAAAAATAACAAACCATGGAGAAATAATGGACAATTTAACAATCATCGCTTCAAAGAAAAACTGGATTGATACTAGAAGCGTAGAAACATTAAAAAATATTACACAATTTAAAGGTGTAAAAAAAGTAGTCGGATTACCAGACTTAAGTATAGGGTTTGTCCCTAATGGCAGTGCAATACTAACAGAAGATAGAATCTATCCACATCTAATAGGTGGAGATATAGGATGTGGAATGAGCCTATTTGAGGTACCATTAAAAGCTAAAAAAATAAAAGTATCAAAATTTGTAAAAGCTCTTTCAAAGATAGAAAGTTTAGATGATATTGATATAGATGAACCATCACTTGGATACCATTTAGGAACTATAGGAAAAGGGAACCATTTTGCTGAGTTACATCTTGTAAATGAGATTAAAGATTATATGCTTTTTAAACAATTAAGTTTAGATGAAAATTCACTTTATACTTTAGTTCATAGCGGTTCTCGTGCATTTGGACAGATTATATTTGATAAAGTAGCTGGACAATACAATCCAAATGAGGGTTTATCTATTACTCAAGCAAGTAGTTATTTAAAAGAGCATGATAAAGCAATTATATATGCAAAAAAAAGTCGTCAACAAATAGCAAAAAGATTACTCAAAGCTATAAAACTAGAGTCTAATTTAAAATATGTAAGTGATACAGCACACAATAGTATTGAAAAAACAAAAGATGGTTTATTGCATAGAAAAGGTGCAACTCCTACAAATAAAGGTGCAGTTATAATTGCTGGAAGTAGAGGGACTCTCAGTTACCTTGTTATGCCAACAGATGACACAAAAAAATCTAATTACTCTTTAGCTCATGGTGCGGGAAGGAAATGGGAAAGAAGCTCAGCTGAAGAGAAACTAAAAAACCATTATACTAAAGATAGTTTAGAGCGTACGTCAATAGGTTCACGTGTACTTTGCAAAGATAAAAAGTTACTTTATGAAGAAGCACCTCAAGTTTATAAAAATATTGATGTTGTTATAAATGATTTAGTAGATGCAGGACTGGCAACTGTTATCGCTACATTTAAACCTATCCTTACATATAAGGAGTAGCTGATGTATATATATATTAGTAGTGGTAATGGCATAGATGAAGTATGTAGAGCATTATGGCATTTTAGCAAGTGGTTAGAAAAAAACTATAGTTTTGAAATTATCTCAGTTGAAAAATCATTTCACAATTGCTATAAATCTATCCTTTTAAAAAGTGATGACAAACGATTTAAGCACTTAGAAGGGATACATCTTTGGAAGTCTACAAGTCCTTTTCGACCTAAATGCAAAAGAAAGAATTGGTATTTTTCATTAGAATATTATGAAGAGAATAAAAACGAAAAGTTTAATAAAAAAGAAGTTATTTATCAAACTATGAAAAGTCCAAAAAATGGAGGGCAACATGTAAATACAACATCTAGCGGTGTACGAGCTGTTTATCCAAAGTTTAATATTGAGGCTATTTCATATTCTCAAAGAAGTCAACATAGAAATAAAACCATTGCTCTTGATCTTTTAATTCAAAAATATGAAAAAAAAATACAGAATCAAAGCAATAGAATTCAACACTCTTTATGGAAAAAGAAAAAAGAAATACAAAGAGGTAATCCAAGAAAAATCTTTATTGGTTCAGATTTTAAGGAACAAATATAATGAAAATCATCTCAAAATTTAGTGATTATTATGATATAGGTCTAGCTTATGGTATTGATGAAAAATTAAGATTTAATAGAGTAGAAAAAGAGATTAAATCAAATATAAAAATACAAACAAACTCTATTAAAACTAACTACATTAAAGATTTTAAATTTTTTGAAATAGAATTTTATTTTAATTTCTTAGGATTTTGTGGTAAGATATATCCATTTATAAAAATTGAGATATATAAAATAAAAAAAGAGAATAAACAATATTCGAAAAAACTAATTTTTGAAGAGTTTTGTTTTACTCAAAAAAGTATAATCGATTCTCTTCTTAAACATTTAAATATGAATCAAATTGAACAACTACAAAAATATAGATGGGACAAATCAAAGTTCATATATAAAATTTTTGAAGAATTTAAAGAAATTGAATATAAGGGGTTATTTGATCTTTTCAATCTTCACAAAATACCCTATTTTGTTGCAGAACAATATTATCAAAAAATTGAGAGAAAACAGTATAAAAGTTTTGAACTAAAATTTAGATATATTTCAAATCCCATACTAAAAAATTATAAATTTATTCAAATAAAAAATCCAATGGAAGCATTTCAAGAAATTTCTATGTATCTAGGAGAAATAAATCATATGGAAAATGAGACTATAAAAATAGAAGATAAATATTTACTACAATCTAAAGGATTTGATAAATTCTCTTTTAAAAAAATGCCTAAAAATTAAAACTTATACTGGACAAAATATGACCAAAGGTAAATATATAATTCTTTTGTCATTAAAAATAAGGAGAAATTATGGATTTAAAAAAATTTGGTTTTTATGAAATTAATCATAAAAAATTTCAAGAAACACATACAGACTATAAAATTTATGCTGAAGTATTAGATGAAATTTCACAAGAACAATTCTATGAAGTATTGAATCAAAAATTTGTAACTTATGCAGCATTAATGCCTGATGCTCATGCGGGTTACTCAATGCCAATTGGAGCAGTTTGTTCTACAAAAGATGCTGTAATACCTGCCTTTGTGGGGTTTGATATTGGTTGTGGAATGTGTGCATACAAAACTGATTTTTATAAAAAAGATATACAAGAAAATGCAGATTTAATTTATGAAAAGATTATTCAAGAGATTCCACTTGGATCTAAAACTCACAAAAATCACCAATCATTAAAATTAGATTTACCGTTAACGGATTATGCTCAATATTTATTAAATACCTCAGGACTTAAGCAATTGGGTACATTAGGAGGAGGAAATCATTTTATAGAAATTGGATATGGAAAAGATGATAAAGTATGGATTGTAATACATTCTGGTAGTCGTGGTTTTGGGCATAAAATTGCTTCACACTATATGATTCAAGCCTATCTAGATAAAAATAAACATGAGGATAAGTTAAAAAAAATTGTAGAAGAGTACACACAAAGAAATTTACAATACAAATCAAATAATCCAGAAGCTTTTCAAAAAAGTCTTTTAAAAGTAAAACATAAAAATATTTTAGAGCTTAATAAAAAAATAGATATAGAGAAAATGGAAGGTACATGGGAACTTAACCCCAATAGTCAACTAGGAAAAGATTATATAAAAGATCAAAATTTTGCTTTAGAATATGCACTTGAAAATCGTAAAAAGATGATTAATGTAATTCATAATATATTAAATTCTACTTTAAATAGCAATTCTAAAATAGATTATGAAGATGAAAAAAAATTTATTAATAGAAACCATAACCATGTCCAATTTAATGAATCCACAAAAGAATGGATACATAGAAAAGGTGCGACAGATGCTCAAAAAAATATGACAGGAGTTATACCTGGAAATATGAGAGATGGTTCTTTTATAATAATAGGAAAGGGTTGTAATGATTCATTAAATTCATCATCCCATGGGGCAGGAAGAGTAATGAGTCGTAAAAAAGCTAAAACAAATATTAATATGCAAGAGTTTAAAGATAGTATGAAAGGGATAAAAGGAACTATTGATGAAAATACAATTGATGAAGCACCTTTTGCGTATAAAGATATTTTTGAAGTTATGAAATTACAAGAAGATCTTGTTGAAATTATAGACCATGTAAAAGTACTTATTAATATCAAAGATAATACTGGGAAAAAATATAAAAAAAGCTAGATTTCTTAGAATCTAGCTTTTTAAAATAAACCTTATGGAGCCAATCTCTCAATTTTCCAAGAATTATCATCTTGAAAAGTATAAACAAACCTATCATGTAATCTATCTTCCCCTGCTTGCCAAAACTCAATTTTAGTAGGTTTTAAAATATATCCACCCCAAAAATCAGGGAATGGTATTTCACCTTTTACAAATTTGTTTTTTATTTCATTAAATTTTGCTTCAAGTATACTTCTTGAGCTTACTACTTCACTTTGGTGAGAAACCCAAGCTCCTATTTGACTACCTTTTGGTCTTGATAAAAAATATTTTAAAGAGGCTTTTGAGCTAATTTTCTCTATATTTCCTTCAATTTTTACTTGCCTGTCTAAATCAAGCCATGGAAAAAGAACTGATGCTTTAGGATTTTGTTCAATATCTCTTGCTTTTTTACTTTTATAATTTGAAAAAAATACAAACCCAGTTTCATCAAATATTTTTAATAATACTGTTCTTGTACTTGGCATCATATCATTTCCTACTGTTGCTAATACCATTGCATTAGGTTCTCTAAGATTCACATCAATAGCTTGGTTAAACCAAAGCTCAAATTGTTTGATTGGATTTATATTTAAATCCTCTTCATTTAAACCTTTTTTGGCATATTCTTTTCTCATTTGAGTAATATCTAACAATTTATTCTTCCTATATTTTATATATGGCGTATTCTAACTTTTTTTTTAATATAATCACATCAAAAAAAAAGATTTAAAATTGATTCAAAGAGATACTTGTTACACTTGTTATAGACCAAAAACTAGTTGTATGTGTAAATATATAAAACCAATAGATACAAATACAAAATTTATAATTTTAATGCATCCTAAAGAGTATAGAAAAACAAAAAATGGTACTGGCCATTTTACTAATAAATCGCTAACAAATTCGGAAATATTTATTGGGATAAACTTTACAAATAATGATAAAATAAATGAAATTTTAAATAATAAAGAAAATGAATGTTTTATTCTATATCCGGGAAATGATAGTATAAAATTAAATCAAGAAAGTATTCAAACAAAAAAGAATATTGTACTTTTTATAATAGATTCAACTTGGGCATGTTCAAAAAAAATGATAAGAGAAAGTAAAAATTTAAAGAATTTAAGAAAAGTAAGCTTCCAAAGTACAAGAACATCAGAATTTAAGATAAAAGAACAACCAGCTAGTTATTGTCTATCAACAATAGAATCAACACAATATATATTAGAATTATTAAATAAGCATAATTTAGAAAATATACCTAAAAATAGTTTAACAGAATTTACTAAACCATTTAAGAAAATGGTTGATTTTCAATTAGACTGTCTTGATAAATCAAAAAATATTAGATATAAAGAATACTAAAATTCATTCTTAATTATCTGAAATTTCAGATTTTTTTTGTGCATCAGTTTTTAAAAGTTCTGCAATTTTAGCATCAACTATTTCTAATGTTTTGGCTTGTGTTTGATAAGAGATTTCAGGAAGTTCTCCACCCCACATTTTTTCAGCCTCTTCAAATCCTTGAACAATGCCTTTTCTAGCTTCTTGTAATCCTTCTATATTATCTCCAGCCATATTAATAACAAAAGAGCTAACTCTTGATGATGTCTCATTTACTCCAAAAAATCCTCCTTCTGATACTAACTCTTTAGCTTCAGCAGGTGATAGTTCTGTAATTGGTTTTCCATCATACCCAATAGATTTTAAACTAAAACCACCCTTAAGTTCTTTTCCCGATAAGAAATCATAAACTTCAGTATTGTTAACAATATTCATCAATACATTCTGTGCGGAAGCATTTGATTGAGATAACTCAACACTTTTTATGTTTAAAAAAACTTTTATACTCTCCATAGAGATTGAAACATTTACTGCTGAATTATGGATTTTACTCTCAATTTCTGCAGAATCATGCTTTTTATGTCCCTCTAATGGGTTATGAATAGGATTATGTGTTGCAACATTTTCATATGCATTACTTTGAAAAGCATTTAAATTTAACGCTTCCATAATAGGCTCCTTATTACAATTATATTACTAACTATAGCAATACAATTCTTAATTTTAGATTAAATCATAATTTAATCTATTATAATAATACAAGTGCTCTATAAAAGCGCATTTTTTATATTGTAAATTTAATAATATTAAACAAGTAATTTATTATCAAGGGTATAATATTAGTAATATTTTACTATAATTCAAAAAAATTTTCTAGGTTATTTAATGAAAAAAATTAGTTTTGTATTTGGATTGTTTATATCATGTAGTTTGCTAAATGCTGCAATTACTACAATAGAACAAAGTGTAATTGAACAAAATATTCAAGAAATTAATATGTCAGATAAAAACAGTATTTTTGTGTTAAAAAGTAAAGAAATATTAAAAAATATTTTAAATAGAAAAAAAAATCCATCTACTTTAATAAGTAAAGGGCTTATAAAAAAATATTATAAAAAACATAACTATTCTCCTTTTTGGATTAATTACCAAGGAATAAAACCAATTGCATATTCTCTTATCAAAAAAATTGATGAAGATTCAGTATTAGAACCTTTTTCAAAAAAACTTTTTAATTTAGAAAAAATCAATTTACAAATAGAAAATAGTCAATCCCAAAATGAAAATATTGAACAATTAATGATGCTTGACATAATGTTAACAAGTTCATATCATCAATACATGAGATATTTATCAAATGGCTTTATCGATTGGAAAGCATTTCAAGAAGAATTAAAAAATCTAGATGAAAAAAAAGAAATAATTGCAAATTGGAGAAGATATAAGCTAAGAAAAAATATTAGAAAACTACTTTATGAAGCTATTGAAAAAGATGATATTAATCTTGCCATAAATAAAGTTAACTATACTTTCCCAAAAGCTGAACAACTATCAAATCTTATTAAGAAATTTGAAGAAATTGCAAGAAATGGTGGTTATGTAAAAATACCACTTATAAAAGAATCTTTAAAAAAAGATAACTATTATCCTGAGATTAAACTACTAAGAGAAAGACTTTTCCAAAGTAAAGATTTATTAAATAAAGAATGTGCTGAAAAGAATGTAGATGTAAAGCAAAATAATTTATTTAAACAAGAGACTCAAATTAGCACTAAAAAAATTGATGAATTAACAGCCGTTATAGAGATAAAAAAAGAGCAAATAACTCCTGTAAAAGACTGTCTAGAACTTTATGATCAAAATGTATTTGAAGCTGTACAATCTTTTCAAAAAAATCATGGTTTAAAAGAAGATGGAATTGTTGGAAAAAATACAATCAAAAGATTAAATATTCCAATTGAGAAAAAAATTAAAAAAATGAGAATAAATCTGGAAAGAATGAGATGGATGCCAAGATCATTAGGTGAAAAATATCTAATAGTCAATATTCCAGATTATAAATTAAAAATGTACAATAATGGCGAATTAAAATTAGACATGGCAGTAGTTGTTGGGGAGTACAAAAATCCCACGCCTATTTTTAGTCATAAAATGTCTTCAATTGTTCTAAATCCTTATTGGAGAATACCACAAAGAATCGTAAAAAAAGAGATTATTCCTAAACTTGTTGAAGACCCAAATTATTTAGCAACTAGTGATATAAAAGTATTTGAAAATTGGAGTCATAAATCAATGGAATATAATACAGATAGTGTTGATTGGAATATGTATATTAATAATGATTTAATAGGGAATAGCCAAGAAGCCCCAATGAGATTTATTCAAATACCAAGTGATAAAAATCCTCTAGGAAGAATTAAATTTATGTTTCCAAATAGATATTCCGTTTATTTACATGATACACCCTTTAAAGGATTATTTAAAAACAATAAAAGAGCTTATTCTCACGGATGTATTAGATTATCAAAACCGTATGATCTTTTAAAAACAATTGCCCAAGAAGATTCAAGTATTAATTATGATAAAGCTAAAGAAATTTTAAATGATATTGAAAAAACTGACTTTGATTTGAATAAACAGATTCCAGTTCATATTGTATATTTAACATCATGGATAGATGAAAAGGGAATGCTTCAATTTAGAGATGATATATATAAATATGATAAAATGCAAGGGAAACTTTTATATAAAAAATCCCTTTGATAATTAACTAATTATTAAAAGAGAATTTCTTTAATTTTTCTTTTAAATCGCTAACTTCTTCTTTTTCTAACATATATTTGTCTTCTATTAAATATTTCATAAACCTAACTTCAACATTAGTAAAACCATCGACTTCTTTATCTTTTATGGATATTTCTTTAGAGGTAATTCTTACTCTTCTTAATTTTCCATTTGTATTTTTCACATAAAATACAATATCAAAATCTTTAGTATTTATTTTTTCAATTGTGACAAAAATATTAGCAATAGTATCATTGTAAGATGGTACCATTGATAAGAAATCATCAATATTTAGAAAACCTATATATAGTTTTGTAAAAATATCAAAATATAAAGATAATTTCTTTGATTTGAAAAAATCTAGATTTATAGGTAATTTTTCTTTTTTTCTTGTATTTTTTAAAATCCATTCTAAAGTTTGAAAATATATAAATCTACTAGTATTTATTGAAAATGCTTCAATAAACTTATCTTCTTTATATACAGATTCTAAACCTCTTTTTTTTCTATTAAATACAAGTTTCTTTAGTAATTCATTATCAGTTAAATCTTTTGTAATCCAAATTGTACAATAAGAAGGGAATCTCTTAAGCCCGATAGTTCCCTCCGTCAATACAATTAAAGCTCTTATATGAAGATTCGGGAAAAGTACTTTTAATAATGCTTGTTTTTTATCAAGTCTTTTATTTAAACTAACAGTTTTTTTTGAAGTACTCATTTCTACAAAATATAAAGCATCTTTTGTAAAAAATAGTGCATCAAATTCACTTATATCTTTATAATTAGATTTATAAACAATTTGAAGACTTCTATCTATCATAAGTCCAGTTTTATAAAACTTATCAACTCTATTTTGATGTGGACCTTTTAATACAAATTTTGTAATAAAATCATTATCTTTTACATAATCTAAAAGTAATTCATATATTATATTTTCGTAAACTTCACCTTTAAAACTATTGTATGTAGCAATATTTTCTAAAGAAATATCTTCAGAATTTGATTTTAGTAAAGGTTTGACATTTCTTGAATCATATTTGTAGTAGAAAAGATTTTCTTCTATTTTTGTAATATCTAGATTTTTAATTTCATTTGTAATTTTTAATTGTTGCACGTAATAATACTTTCTCTTTATCCCTAAATTAGTGGGATTATATCCAAAGTACCCTCTTTTGTAAAGTAAATTTTAATTAAATAAACTTATAATGTAAATAAAAAAGATATTTTATGAAACTATTATATTTATTCATTTTTATTGTTTTTACTTTTAATGCTTGCTCTGTAAAGTATAAAAATGTAGATATTCAAAATAGAAAAGTCATTAATAAGAGTATGATTAATCTTTCTGATGACATAAAAAAATTGTCAAAAGAAATCAATGAAAAAGAATCAATAAATGTTTCTTATGATGCAATAACTTATTCAAAGTTTTTAGCAAATAAATATGAAGTTATCAAGCCTGCCCTATTTCATAATACTCTTGTAAATTTAAATTTAAAAGAAAAAGGATACTGTTATCATTATGCAAATGATTTAATGAAATATTTAGAAGATAAAAAATACAAGAGTTTTTATTTTCAAAAAGTAGTTGCAAATAGAGGCGAATATTTTGAACATAATAGTCTAATTTTAACAAGAGATGATGTAAGTTTCGAAAATAGTATTGTATTAGATGCGTGGAGAGATTCAGGAATACTTTTTTGGTCAAAAGTAAAAGATGATAAAAGATATAAATGGGAGAAAAGGTAAATGAATAAAAGTATTTTAATAACAGGCTGTAGCTCAGGTTTAGGTTTAGCTTTAACAAATTTTTATTTAAATAATAAATATAAGGTTTATGGCATTAGTAGGTCAAGGCCTGATATAAAAAATAAAAACTTTTATTTTAAAGATTTTAATCTATCTAAAATAGATAAGATAAAAGAAGAACTTAGTTCTTTTATCTATGATATTAAAAATTTAAATACAGTATATTTAAATGCAGGAATGCTTGGTGAAATTAAAGAAATGACAAATCTTGGAATTGATGAAATAAAAGAAGTATTAGATTTAAATGTTTTTGCAAATAAAGAAATACTTGATATTTTAACTAAAACAAAAGTAAAAAATATAATAGCACTTTCATCAGGAGCATCTCAAAAAGGTTCAAAAGGATGGGGAGCTTATTCTTTATCAAAATCATCACTAAATATGCTTATCAATCTTTACGCAAAAGAGATGACAAATGTTAAACTTTTAGCCGTAGCTCCAGGAGTTATTGAAACTCCTATGACAGATTATATTAGATATGAAGTAAATGACAATATTTTTACATCTGCGAAAATACTAAAAGATGGAGATATTCAAAAGCCAGATATTGCAGCAAAAAGGGTACATAGTGTTATAGAAAAAATTGAAAAATTTGAGAGTGGTTCTTTTATTGATGTAAGAAATATTTAAAAATATTTAAAACTAACGAAGGATTAACACAAGTTTATTATAATTTTAATGAACCAACAAAAAAAGTTAGATTAATCTCCTCCTACTAATTTTTAATCTAACTTTTTTAAATAATAAGAGGTTTCAACATATAACCTATGTTTTTCTTTGATTCAATTAAATCTTTGCCTAGAGTATTTCTCAAATTCCAAATATGATATCGTATTACATTTGATTTTGATTTACTATTAGTTGGGTAAATATTTTTTTCTAATTCAAATGTTGAGACATATTCACCTCTTTTTTTTATTAAATAATCTAAAACTGATATGGAACGAATCTCAAGTTCTATATTCTCTTTATTCTTATATATTTTTTTGTTAAACAAGTTATAGTTTATGTCTTCTTTAATCTTAATAACATCTTGATATGAATGGTAAGCTCGTTTTATAAGGCTCTTAATTCTAAGTAAAATTTCGTCTACATCTGCATTTTTATTTAAGTAATCATCACAACCGTTTTTAAATGATTCAGAAATACTATTTGGAATTGATGTTAGTACTAGCTTCATAGTTGGATCATTGTACTCTTTTAACATCAACATTATTTCATTTCCATTTATTATAGGTACATTTATATCTATAATATATAAATCATACATATTATTAAAAATCTTATCTAAAAATTCTTGTCCATTATTGCAAGTTTCTACAATAAATTTTTCTTCTTCTAAAAAATCTTTTATACTCTCTTGGTATAATTTGTCATCTTCCAAAAAAAGTATTTTTGTCCCAGTCATTTTGAGCTCCATAACTTAAACAAAAAAGCCAAAAAGTGTTAACTCTTTGGCTTTTCATATTAAAATAAATATTTAAAGTGTATTGGAAAAAAGTATTGTCATTCCCCAAGCAAAATAAATAACCATCCATACAACCATTATAGTAAGAGTGTAATTACCTAATCTTGTAACAGCTTTATCTTTAGAACCATCGAAAATTCCTTGTGTTTTTCCCACTTTCCAAGCCATTGTTAATAAATAAGCTACACCTACTCCTCCGAGAACTAAGAAAGTAAGCAAGAACATTGTAATTGTCGGTATTTCAAGATTTACAGGATAGTCATAAATACTGTATCCCAAATTAGACATAATATCAAATCTAATAAGCTCTCTCATTCCTGAGATCAGAAGTGCTACAACAACTAATATTCCTGTTGTAATATAACTATTTTTATTTAGAAAAACCATTACTAATAATATTACTACACCTACAATAATTGCCAAAGATAATGGATTCATTAAATATCCAATTTGCATCATCCAAGCAACAAAGGCAAGAGCACTAATAAGTAATCCTACAACACCAAGTTTAGTTCCTAGGCTAGCAGTATAAGAAACAAACTCTTCACTAAAATCTTCTCTTGTACTTAAAAAGCGACTATAGTTTTGTAAAAATATTCCAACAACAGGAATAGCTAAACTTACCATAAATACTAATCTTACAATATTCATATTAAATGTCCAACCACTATTATCTACTACACCATTTGGTGCATACATATTCATCCAATCATTTGGCATGATAGATGTTACTGCAAAGTTATGCATTAATAATCCAGCGAAAACTAAAATAAGAAAAGATATGATTCCAATTAATTTACCTCCACCTTCTGTTTTTTTATTTGCATAGTAATACCAATAATACATACTATAACCAACAAGCAAGGTATATATAAAAATAAATACACACATACCTGATAATGTATTTGCCACATACCAATTTGGATCATAAATAACTTGTGTAAACAAAAGTGGTGCAACACCTAAAACAATAAGAATAGAGATACTTATTTTTCCTGTTTGAATCAAATGTGGTGTTAATATTTTCCAAGTTGAATCATTTTTTTGTTTAAAAGTTCCAACAATCGACAATCCCATTGAACCCAATGCTAATAAAACAAAAGCAGCATGAAGTGCCCATGTCAAAATATACAATACTTGAAATACGACAGGATAAAAAGGTACCCCGGCAGGGTCTCTTAATGCTAATAATACTGATGCGTCCATAATTCCTCCTTAATATTTCAATGATGCGATATATTCAGCAATTGCATCTGTTTCTTGTTCTGGTAATTTTAACGTTGGCATATATGGCATTCCACCACTACCAATTGCATATAAAATAGATTTTATAGCTTCTTTATCCATTCCTTTTAATCTATCTTTTAAAGGTCTATATTTCCCTGTTTTTTCTAAAGAATGACAATTTGAACATGACATTCTTGTTAAAAGTTTTCCAGCTTCTAATTTATTCTCATCTGTAATAACTTTTAAATTTTTTGGAACAAAGGGATTTACTGCTAATAAACCTTTTTCAGCTATGATAGGTAATTCACTTTTAATTCCTTTACCTGGAACATCACGACTAATAATTTGATTAGAATAGATATATTGTCCAGCAACATATGGTTTTCGCATAGATTCTCTTAATTTTTCACCTGGCCATATTCCACCAATTAGTATTACAAAAATCATAATAGATGCCAAAGTTGGACTTATCCATCTAGGTTTAAATACTGCCATTAAGAAATATATTGAAAATACAATTGTAAGAATAATTCTACTTTGAATAACATCAGCTTTTGTTATATTAAAAACTGCATGGGCATTATCAGGTAATGTTCCCATATACCACATAAAGAAAAACAGAACTAAAAATCCACCGAGCATACTTATATAACCCATTTTTTTAGTAAGTTCTTTAGATAGCTCTAAATTATCCTTTTTCATAGCACTTGAAATAAGAAGCCCTATTACTCCTGAAAGCATAATCATAAAACCTATTCTTAAAAACATATGAGGGAAAGTATTTGTACCAAAAAAGGCATCACTTGCACTTCCAGTTACATAAAAATTTTGAGTTCCCGGCCACATCATAAAACTAATAATTCCAATTATAAGTGCCAAAGTACCAACTGAGGCCATGGCAAAAGAAAATGTAAGTTTCAAGTGGGTTTTTTTATCAATCCTATCAATAAAATAAACAAGAACAAAAACACCAATTACTTCAAAAACGAAAAAGACCCATTCAGTTGCCCACACCCATACAAAGTTATGTATAAGGGCACTAATACCCCGTGGGCTAGCAGCTGTTGCTGTATACCAAATACCTGGACCGGTTATTGAACCGATTACATATGAGAAAATTAGTAAGAACATACCGTATTTTTTCATATACGGATATAAATCACTTCTGTCTTCTTTATATGCTTTGTAAGCTAGAAATGCAAAAAGCATTGCAGCACCAACGGAAGTATGAGATGCTAAAATATGAATGGTTCCTGTCATACCCATCATCCAAGCACTTCCGTATTCTGGAAAATAAAACAATGGAAATTGTCCTATAATATCCATGAAAACTCCTTATTTAAAACTTATTAGAATTATAAATCTAAAATGTTAATTATATGTTAGTTTTATATTTAATATAACATTAAGTTAAGAAAAACTTATCTAAAGAGAAGTATGAAAATATTATTTAAAAGAGAAATAATTAATATATAAAAGACAATTAGGTAAAAACCTAATTGTCTTCTTTATGACAAGCAGCCGTAAAAACAACGTCTGTAGAAGAATTAAGTGCTGTTTCCATTGAATCTTGTACAACACCAATTACAAAACCAATTGCAACTACTTGTAGGGCAATATCATTTGATATTCCAAATAATGAACAAGCCAAAGGTATAAGTAAAAGTGATCCACCAGCAACTCCTGATGCTCCACAAGCAGCAAGTGCAGAAATAACACTTAATAATAAAGCAGTTCCTAAATCAATTGTCATACCAAGTGTATGAACAGTTGCTAAAGTTAAAACAGTAATAGTAACTGCAGCCCCAGCCATATTTGTTGTAGCTCCTAAAGGAATAGATATAGAGTATGTATCTTCGTGCAAATTTAATTTTTTACATAAATTTAAATTCACAGGAATATTAGCTGCACTACTTCTTGTAAAAAATGCAGTTATACCACTCTCTTTTACACAAGTTAAAATAAGTGGAAATGGGTTTTTTCTAGTTTTAATATATACAATTATAGGATTAATTACAAAAGCTATAAATAGCATAGTTCCTACTAGGACTAATAAAAGTTTTGAATAACTTAAAAGTGCAGAAAATCCAGTCTGTGCAAAAGTATTTGCAACAAGACCAAAAATACCAAAAGGTGCAAGCTTAATTATAAATTTAACAATCTTTGTAATTCCAGTTGATACATAAAAAAAAACTTTCTTTGTTTCAGCAGAACTATAATGCATAGCAAAACCTATCGCTACAGCCCAAACTAAAATACCTATAAAGTTACCTGTTTGCAAAGCATTTACTGGATTATCAACCATATTAAATAATACAGTTTTTAAAACTGTAACAACACTATCCGGAGGAGTTAAAACTTTATCCGCCGCATCTATAAGTACAAGTTCAACAGGAAAAAGAAAACTTGCAACAACTGCAACAAGTGCAGCTAAGAATGTTCCTATTAAATAGAGCATAACAATTGGTTTCATACCAGTTTCTACACCCACCTCTTTAGTTGCAATTGCCGTTGCAACTAAAACAAAAACTAAAATAGGAGCAATAGCTTTTAAAGCTCCTACAAAAAGTGTTCCCAAAATTGAGAAAGACATGGCTAAATCCTTAGAGATACTTGCCACAACAACACCTAAAACGATACCTACTAAAATTTGAACTACCAAATTTCCATTAGCATACTTTGCAACTACTGAGTTACTATTTTTCATAATAATCCTATAAAATTTAAATATTTACTTAAAAAAAAATAAAAAATCAATTTTAATTTTGAAGATTATAACAAAGATAAATTTTAATTTAGATTATACGATTGTTACATATTTATTGTATGAAAATTTACAATATAATTTATTGATATATTTATTTTTGATAAGTCCAATGGACTTATCAAATAAAAGAATACTAAAGACTCTTCTTTTTTTGAATAGATTTTATATTTATAAGCATAAAAATTGATACTACTAAAGCAATAACAAAAAAACCTGCAAATACATATAAAGTTTGAGAATAACTTCCTGTCATATCTTTTACAATTGAAATAATCAATGGTCCAACTAATCCTGCTGCTGCCCATGCTGTTAAAATATATCCATGAATTGCACCAAGTTCTTTTGTTCCAAAAATATCTCCTATGTATGCTGGAATTGAAGCAAAACCACCACCATAACAAGACATTATAAAATATAAAACAAATTGAAAAATCACGATATCAGAAATTGAAGGTAACATATAAAAAGCTATAGATTGAGTAAAAAAGAAAATAATATATACTACTGGCCTAGTTAAATAATCAGATAAAGAGGCCCAAACTATTCTTCCTGCACCATTAAATATTCCCATAAGTCCTACAGCAGCAGCTGCTGCAATTGCAGATATGCCAACAACTTCTTGGAGTAAAGGAGAAGCTACACCAATTATTGCAATTCCACAGGTTACATTGATAAAAAGCATTATCCATAAACCATAAAATCTAGGTGTTTTAACGGCATCATTTAGCCCTAAACTGGCTAAATCTTTTTTGATTTTCTTTTTACCTTCTTCAACTTTTTTCTTAAATTTTTCTGGCATATAATCTTTTTCTGGAGATTCTAGATATAAAGCAGATAAAAACATTACAATAAAATAAGTAATTCCTAAAATAAAAAATGTTCCAGCAATACCAACTGAACCTATTAATATCTTAATTGTAGGTCCCCAAATAGCAGAGGCAAAACCAAATCCCATAATTGCAAGTCCAGTAGCCATACCTCTTTTATCAGGGAACCATTTAACTAAGGTTGAAACAGGAGAGATATAACCTATTCCTAACCCGCAACCACCTAATACACCATAAAAAAAGTATAAAAGAAGTTTTGATTCCATCATAATAGCAAGTCCAGAACCAGCTGTTCCTAAACCAAAAAGTGATGCTGCAATTAAAGCAGAAACTTTTGGCCCATTTTTCTCTACAAATTTCCCCATAAGTGCTGCTGATAATCCTAAAAAGAAGATTGCAATACTAAATGAAATAGTCACGTCTGTCAAAGTCCAGTTTAATTGTGCTTGAATAGGTTTAACATAAACACTCCATGCATATACAGAACCAATACAAATATGAACGCCTACAGCAGATAAAGCCATCAACCAACGATTTTTTTCAATCATCATAATTCCTACTAATAAAATAAATAAAGATGGATTTTAGCGAGTTTTTTTAATAAAACGATAAAGAATAAAGGATAATTTTTAGGCTTTTTTTATTTTAAGTTTTGAATAAATTTATCTTTGTTTTCTTTAAATTGTAAAATACAATTTTTACAAATACAAGCTTTATGTTCATATTCTGCAGGAACTAATAAGATTAGTTCCTTTGGCACTTTTATATCATTACACCAACAATTATTATTTGGAATATCAGCCATACAATTATTTTCTTTTTTACAAAATGGACAAATTTTTGGATTAATCAAACTATTTTCCTTTTAAATATTAAATTTTTCAAACTCTTTTCTTCATTATTTGTAGGAAAAGTATCTAAATTTTTTAGCCTTTGAATAAATTCAAAGTCAGGTGCATTTTCTTTAAATAAATCTAACATAAAAGACACATTTAACTCAGGAGCATTTAGACAAGATAAAACTACACAATTTTTTGAAGCTAATTGATCTAATCTTTTGATAATTTTTACATAATCAGCACTAGCTGCAAAACTTCCTTTTTGAAAAGATGGTGGATCTATAATGATAATATCATAGGGAGCATCTTTTTTTATTCTACTCCAAGATTTTAAAATATTATATGGTAAAAATTTTACTTTTTTTGTATCTTGATTATTTATATGATGATTTATACGACCAGTAGTTAAAGCGCCTTTTGCCATATCTACATTTACAACTTGTTTTGCTCCACCTTCAAGTGAAGATACAGAAAAAGCACAAGTATATGAAAAAAGATTCAAAATATTTTTATCTTTTGAAGTATTTCTTATATATTCACGCCCTATTTTCATATCAGGGAAGATTCCAATATTTTTATTTGTAAAACTAATTCTATATTTTAAATCATTTTCTATAGCATATGTTTCTTCTTTTAATTCTCCAATTAAAACTTCGCAAGGGGCATTTGTCAAATATCTTCTTTGACAGACTAAAGTATCATAATCTTCTTTTTTAGCTATATTTTCTAATAATTCTAGCAATTCTTTTTCAACTGCAACATCTTCAAAAAAACAAACAAATAAAATTTTATCAATACTATCCACTGTCAAATAGTTAAAATCATCATAGAAATTTCCACGTCCATGGAAAACTCTCTTGAACTCTCTGTTTTTAAGTTTAATATTTTCTATTATAAGTAGTTTTAAAGCATCTATTGTCATATTATTCAAACTCATGCATTTTTATTGAAAGAACTTCATATTCAAAGGTTTGACCATTTATATTAAATTCAAACTCTTCATTTAACTCTTTACCTAATAAAACTCTTCCCAATGGAGATTTATTTGATATTTTATTTTCACTAGGATTTGTCTCATTTGTTCCGACTAAAATATAAGTCTTCTTTTCATCTTTTTCTAAATCTAAAAGAATAACTTCTGAACCAAAATTAACTTTTTTGTGTGGGATTTTTGTAATATCGATTACATCAGAATTATTGATAATTTTATTTAAAAACCTTAATCTTTTATCAATATTCCGAATCATTTCTTTAGCAGAGATGTACTCTGCATTTTCACTTCTATCACCATGTTGGGCAGCTATTTCTTTTTCTTTTACCCAATAAGGTTTTTCTACTTCAAGAAGTTTTTTAAACTCTTTAACTATATTTTGATATCCATACTCTGTTATTAAATCATTTTGCATATGGCATTATAGTTAAATAGTATTAAATCTTTGAAAAAAAGCAGTTATTAAACTGCTCCCATAAGTTGTTTAGAACTTTCTCCAATTAAACCCATCATCTCTTCATAAGATTTTGGTCCATATTCTACATCAGCAGTTAACAGTTCTGCGTATAGTGCTTCAATTTTTTCTTCTTGTTTTTTTAATCTTTTCATTTCACTTTTTTCTAAAGCAGCTACTTCCAATAATTCATTCCATACAGAACTCTCATCAAGCATAACAGCTGTAAATTTAATACCTTCATACTCAAATGTTCCATTGCCATCTAAATCAGTTACATAAAGTAAATTCATACCTTCTGGACTAAAAAACTCTTTATATCTTTCAAACATTGGTAAAAAATGATTAAAACTCTCTAATTCACAAGAGAAAAATTTAATTTTTTCATCACTTATCATTATTACTTGTCTAGCTTGGATTTTAGGAGGTAGAACTCTATCAGGAGAGATTTGTTTACCCTCTTCAATTATTAATGCACCTCTATAACCATCAGTTCCATCACTTAGCTTTCCGTTAAAAGAAGGTTGCCAGTCTAATTTGTTCTCTTTAATAAACTCTATTGGAGTTGCCATTTTTATTCCTTGTATTATAATATACTTTATAATGCAAGAAACGTTCCTTGGGGAAGTTTATGATTACTTCATAAACCTCTCAAAATCCTCAGGATATGGTTCTTGAAGTAAATCACCTTCTCTCATAGGAGAATAAAGTTCATCATATCTTTTGTAACTTGTTTGATCTAGTCTTCTAAAAATATGAGTTCTATTAAGTTTTGCACTATCATCAAGTCCAGCTGAAGCTAAAATCTCAACAAAACTTTCGACAGTTCCACTATGGAAGTTTGCAACACGCTGTTTTTTATCTTCAACTACTAAACCTTTTGAAAACCTTGGATCTTGAGTTGCTACACCTGTAGGACAAGTATTTTTATGACAGTCTAAAGCTTGAATACAACCTAAACTTAACATCATTCCCCTTGCACTTGCACATAAATCTGCACCTAAGGCTAAGGCTTTTGTAATATGCATTCCATTTAAAACTTTCCCTGATGCAACAATTTTAATTTCATCTTTCAAGCCAAATCCTACTAAAGAATCTACTACAAAAACTAAAGCTTCACGTAAAGGCATTCCCACTGAATTTGTATATTCAAGTGGAGCAGCTCCAGTTCCACCTTCACCACCATCAACTGTAATAAAATCAGGTTTAATATCAAGTTCAATCATTGCTTTACAAATATCAATAAACTCCTCTTTTCTTCCAACACAAAGTTTAAATCCAATAGGTTTCCCACCAGATAAGTCTCTTAATTTCTTGACAAATCGAAGTAAGCCTTGTACAGAATCAAAAGCACTATGAGTTGGTGGAGAATCAACTCTTGTATGAGCTTTTACACCCCTAATCTCTGCAATTTCAGGTGTGTTTTTATCAGCAGGAAGAATTCCTCCATGTCCTGGTTTTGCCCCTTGTGATAGTTTTATTTCTATCATTTTTACATTTTCATTTTTTGATTTTTCTTCAAATTTATCTGCATTAAATGTTCCATCTTCATTTCTACATCCAAAATATCCAGTACCAACTTGCCAAATTAAATCACAATTACTAACTAAATGATATCTACTTAATCCCCCCTCACCTGTATTTAAGGCAAAATTTCCAATTTTTGCACCATAACCTAAAGCCATAACTGCATTTGCACTAAGAGCACCAAAACTCATTGCAGATACATTTAAAATACTAGAAGAATAAGGCTGTTTACAATCTATTCCACCAATTTCTATTCTTGGGTCTTGGTCTAAATCATGAGCTTTCATAGCTTTTAAAGAGTGTCCAATCCATTCATATCCAGCTTTGTATACATCAACTTTTGTACCAAAAGGAATTGTACTTACTTGCTTTTTTGAACGTCGATAAACAAGACTTCTTAACTGTCTATTAATTGGAACACCATCAATATCCGATTCAATAAAATATTGTCTAATAGGAGGTCTAAGTTCTTCTAAAACCCATCTCATTCTACCTATTACCGGGAAGTTTCTCCATAAAGAATGTTTAGTCTGTTTGATATCATACAAAGCAATTAAAATAATGATTAAATATATCGGGAATAAAGATAAAAAAGATAGGTCAATTATAGATAAAATTATTATTATAATTCCACCAAAAAATATAAAGTTTTTGAAAAGTTTAGGCATAAGTACTCTTTTTAGTGTTATTATAATATTAATAGCTTTAAATAATTTTCATAGCTATTGTATTTTATAAAGAAATTAAAATATTATAAAAAAAGTTACAATCAAAGGTAAATATATATAAAAGTAAAATTACCAAGTACAAACCCTATTTCTACCTAATTTTTTAGCTTGATATAGTGATTTATCAGCTTTTTCAAAAACCTCGTCAAAGGATTCTTTTTCACTTCTAGGTGTACAAACACCAAAAGAAGCAGTTATTTTTTTAACTGTAGTAAAATTAAAATTTTCAATTTCAATTCTTATTTTTTCTGCAATTGATTCAGCAATATTACCCTCTTCCGCATGCACTAACAATACGAACTCTTCGCCTCCCCATCTAGCAAAAACATCTCGTGTACGTATTGATTTTTTTACAATATCTGATAATTCAACTAAAACACTATCACCGACACTGTGTCCATAAGTATCATTTACATCTTTAAATTTATCTATATCAATAATTATGACAGAGAAACTACTTAAAAAAAGATTTCTCTCTCCAAGCCTTTCCATAAAAGCTCTTCTATTTAAAATTTTTGTTAAAGGGTCAATTTCTGATTTTGTTCTAAGTTTTTGATTTATATTTGTTAAATCAATCTGTTTTTGTCTTAAAATATCAAGTAAATAATTAAAAAATTTAGCAACCATTCCAACTTCTGTAAATTTTTCTTCATGTATTTTTTTTGAAAAATTTCCTGTTTTCATCATTCGAACAATACTCTCAATAGTATCTACCCATGGCATTCTAGCATTGTGTTCACTTACATTTAAACCTATTACTTCGTGTTTTTTTGATACTCGTAAAAGATTTAGTTTATATAAAAGGAAAAAAAGTGCAATCCCAAAAGTAAATGCAAAAATAAAAGCAGTAACTATTCCTGTAAGTTGAATTCCAATAAAACTAAGTCTAGTCATTCCATCGCTTAAAGCTGCAAAAAAACCAACACACAATGTACCCCAAGCTCCTACAACCCCATGAATACTAACTACACTTAAAGGATCATCAATATGTAATTTTTTTGTAAAAAATTGATCAGAAAAATGCATTATAATTGCAGAAGTAAAACCTACAAAGGCAGAAGTTAAGGTATCAAAAGCATAACAACAAGCAGTTATACCAACTAAACCTGAAATTATTCCAAAAGAAAAAACTTCAATACTAACCTTCTCTTTATACATAACACTTAAAAGCCAACCAGCCAAACCACCAAAACTAGCTGATAAAAGAGTATTTAATAAGATTCTAGTAACTTCCATATCAAATTTCAATAAACTTCCGCCATTGAATCCAAACCAAGCAAAGATAAGAATTAATACTCCAAAAACAATCATATTGTGATTACTTGGTGGGAAATAGGTAACTTTTCCATCTCTAAATTTTCCAAGTCTTGGACCTAGAACAATAGCACCAGCTAAACCAATCCAAGCTCCTACAGAATGTACAACAGTTGAACCTGCGAAATCCACAAAACCAAGTTGTGAAAGCCAACCATTTTCATTCCAACTCCAATGACCAAAAATAGGATAAATAAGCGCTGTTACTATAATAGAAACTACTAAATAACCGTTAAATTTTATTCTCTCAGCAACAGCTCCTGATACAATTGTTATTGCAGTTGCTGCGAACATAGCTTGGAAAAAGAAAAAAGCATTTTCATATAAATCTGAGCCATCAATTGCATATTTACTTATACCAAACAAGCCATATGTATCAACCCCAAACATTATTCCATAACCAATTAACCAAAAGAAAATCACACCAAATATTGAATCTATCAGGTTTTTCATTGCTACATTAATTGTATTTTTAGAACGAACAGTTCCTGTTTCAATAAAAGAAAAGCCTAATTGCATCATAAACACTAAAAAAGCACTTAATAAAATCCATAAAATATCAATATTAGAATAAGTCAAAATAAATCTCCATAATCATAAATATAATGAATATTTTAATAAATAATATTTATTTTCTGTATATAAAATAGTCTTTTAAGACAAATAATAATAAAAATAATTTATTTAAATAGTACTGTAAGTTTTTAAGTTAAACATGAATCACTACTTTGACAAGTACCAATTTGTTTATCAGTATCAAGTTTTAAATTTAAAATTTTATTTAATTTTGCAAGATTAAAACCACAGATTTTTTCTTCATCAACCTGAATTAGCGGTCGTTTGATTAAAATTGGCTCTTTAATCATATACTCTATTAATTCTTTTTTACTCAATTTATCAATATCTATCTCATTTTTTTTAATCTTTGGAGCGAAAACATTAACAATTTCATCTTTTTCTAAACCAACAAAAAAACTTCCTAGACTATCAAAAGTCCAAGGAGTATCTAATAAGTTTTTGACTTTGAAAATTATTCCTTTACTTGTTAATAAATCTTTTTGTTTTTTATTTCCTGCACAACCTGGCTTTTCATAAAACAGGATTTCTCTTTTTGTAAAAAATTGGCTCATTAATTCTCCTTAGTCCATATATGGTATATCAAGATTTGCATCTCTATCTTTCGCACTAAAATCAAAACTATCATCTACAATCAGTTTTTTTAGATTTTTTTCTATTACTTTTATTTGCAATTTATGATAGTTGTTATTTTTAATATTATGTTCAATCTCATTTTTATAAAACCCTAAAATAATTGCATGAATTTTATCTTGATTTATAATTAATTCATCTAAAAAAGTTTTTAAACTAGAGATATCTAATTCATCGATTTTTTCTAATTTTCTAACTAAATTTCGCACAAACTGTTTTTGATGGTATCCCTCACTCATAGTAAGTAATTTAGAAGCTGCATAAATATCTGCTTCTTGTGATGAATAATTATAAAGGTACCTAAAATGGTCACATACTATTTCAATATATTTTGGATAATGTTTTAAAACAAAAACTAACTCTTTTAAATCTCCATCTATCAAAACTTGAAAAAGAGTAGCAGTTCTTTTTTCAATTCTATCCCAATGTGCCCCATCAGCTTTAAAGTCTCCTAAAAACCTATCATAAGTTTCTAAATTATAGTTATTTTCCATGAAATTGTATATGCAATATTCATACCTCATGTTGCCTAAGGTATAGTTTTTGTATATAATTCCTATTATTTACAAAAAGGCTACAAAAATGTTATCTCAATACTCATTTGGAACATATCGTACAACTTATCAAAATCCAGTTCATAGAGATGCATTGAATTATGCCCTTGAAAATGGTATTACTCATATTGATACATCATCAAATTATATGAATGGTGAAGCCGAACAGCTTATCGGTCAAGCTATTGAAAATAGAAAAAGAGAAAATATAACTATAGTTTCAAAAGGTGGATATATCCAAGGTAAAAACTTACAAAGAGTACAAGAAGGTTACAAAGTTGATGAACTTGTAAGATATGATGCAAACTGTTTCCATAGTATTTCGCAAGATTTTTTAAGTGACCAGATTGACAACTCATTACAAAGAATGAAAACTGATTATATAGATACTTATTTACTCCACAATCCAGAATACTATCTAATTAAAGAGATAAAAAAAGGATTAACCCAAGAAAAAATACTTGAACATCACAATATCATGCAACTAAGAATCAAAAATGCCTTTGCCCTACTAGAAGAAAAAGTAAAAGAAGGAAAAATCAAATCATATGGAATAAGCTCAAACTCTTTTTCTAAAAAAAGAAGTGATTTGCATTTTTTAGAGTATAAGCACTTAGTAGGTTATGCAAATGAAGTTTCAAATAACAATCACCACCTAAAAGTAATACAACTACCAATGAATATGTACGAAACAGCTGGCGAAGAAGCTGCAAAATGGGCTTATGAAAATGGCTTAGAAGTACATATAAATAGACCACTAAATGCTTTTAATAAAGATAAAATGGTAAGACTAGCAAGTTATACTGAGTGTATTAATTTTGATACTCTTTTAGGGCAAATTCATGAAGTCCCAAATGATCACTTTCAGGAAGTGATAAAACAACTTTTAGACATTCAAAGTGAATACAGATGGGCGGGAGATGTTGATGATACAATTGAGTATCAAGTTATCCCTTATATTATAGAAAATGTACAACTTGACCCAATCTATTTCCAACTATTTGATAACTTTTTAGATTGTTATAAAAACAATATAAAATACAAACTATCACAAAATACTGCAAAAGAGATGAATATCAAAGGTCCTATTGATGCAGTTGCCCTTAAGTTTTTAGAAGACAAAGAGTATGTTACTAGAATCTTAGTTGGAATGAGACACAAAAGATATGTCGATAAAATTTTAGCTTATAATAAATAGTAAAAAGAAGAGAATTTACTTCTCTTCTAAAATAAAATCTTCTAATATATTTTTATGGTCAAAAACAAGCTTTTCAAAAGGTATTTCATCTAACTTATAAACAAATACTTTTTTTGCATCATCAGCTGCTTTGGGAACTCCTATGGCATTGCAAATATAGACAGCAGATACTGTATGAAATCTTTCATCTCTTTTTGGATCAGAATAGATATTTAGAAGTTTCTCAATTTTTACATCTAAAGTAACTTCTTCTTGCATTTCACGAACCAAAGCATCTTCAACTTTTTCACCAATATCAACAAAACCACCAGGAAGTGCTAGACCAAAAGGTCTGTTTAATCTTTCAATCAAAACAATACCTTGAAATTCATTTTTTTCATTATATAGCTTTATAATACCATCAGTTGCTATAAAGGGTGTTTCTATCATATTTTAAGCCTTTTGTTTTAGATAAATATTGAAATATTTTTGTTATTATATGTTTTTTTTACTGAATTAGTATAGCTGTTATTTTCATCTTAATCTCTAGTCAATTTATCACTTTACAAAACTATTTTTATTTTAAAAATCCAATGAACTTCTTATCTCATCTTTTTGGTGCAACTCTTTGACTTTTTCAACTTGTATTTTGATTCTTGGCTAGATAGGTTAAATATTCTTCAATCTCTTTTTTACCCATAGTATTAGGATGTCGTTTATTATGAAATAATATATATTTCTTTGCCCAATAAATATATACATTTTCTGTTTTTATACTATAGTGTTTTACTCTTATTTTATCCCTCATTATATCAAGTAGTTTTTTACCCATAATATCTCCTAAATTATAAAAATGTTATTTAAAGTTAAATTTTTTACTTTTAACATACATTATGTATATTAAAGTTCTAAATACCGACATAAAATATATATAAAAATTATAACTTACAATAAAAATATCTATAAAAATTATTGCATTATGTAATATTTTTTCTATAAAGATGCATAAAATAAGCTTTCTTTGCAAATATATAATAAATTAGTGGATTTAAGTACTTTATTTATATAATGTATATTCAATAAATAGTTATGACGAATAGGAGAGAAAGTGAGTACTGAAGAAAAGAACAAACATGGCGTAGGAGCTTTTGTTTTAGCAGGAATTTCGTTTATACCATTGATTGGAATATTTACAGGAGTTATTTGCATTATTATTGCTGCTATAGGGCGAAAAACTAATTCAAGACTATTGGGCTTTTTGGGTTTCGCAGGAATAATATTTAGTGTTGTTCTTTACGGTTCCATGTTCTACAAATTGTTTCAAGGAGATGGCTTAGGCGGTAAGAATTTCGAGCCTCATGCAATAAGCGCTATGACTTCTTTAGTTCGTAATATTGAATACATTAAATTGCAAAGTGGTTCATACCCTAAGAATATGGAAGAAGTTCGAGGCAATCTAAAAGAGGGTGAAATAGTGTTCTCTTATGATGTGTCTGGTCCAATGAAAATGGGTCAAAAACAAAGAGACTTTCATTACGAAGTAATCAATAACGGTAATAACTATCTTCTTTTTGGTGTGGGCTTAGATGCAGAGCCTTTTACACAAGATGATATTTATCCGCTAATAGACCCAGTTAAAGACCAAAATATTGGTTGGGTTAAAAGTAAGTAAAAGTCATAACAAGCGTATGCTATGGATTGCCTTACGCTTCGCTTCAAACAACCACAGATACGGGCGTTATAATTATAAAGGAACATGATGAATTTTATAGCAATTAGTACAATTTTTACATTAATCATTATGGGATTGTTTCATTTTTATTGGGCTTTTGGTGGAAAAATTGGTTTAGACAAAGCTTTACCAACTAAAGATGGAAAGCTTTTATTAAAGCCAAGTAAATCATTAACTATACTTGTTGGTATTGTTTTGAACAGTTTTGCATATATTGCATATGCTTTACAGTTTTATGATTTTACAGTCAATGAAAATCGAAACTTTTATTTATATAGTGGAATATTTTTATCCACTATTTTTATCTTAAGAGCAATTGGTGAATTCAATGCTGTTGGGTTTTTCAAAAAAATAAAAGATACAGAATTTGCAATTTATGATACAAGATATTTTTCACCATTGTGTTTGATATTAGGTGTTATATTTGCAATGTTGACATACAAGGTATAACAAATCAAACAGATTGTGAATTTAGTCCCAAATAAACTAAATTCACAGTAAAAATCCAAGTTAATTTCTAAAATATTTAATATTCTTTCTTATATTTCTATACAATAAAAAAATGCAGTACTTTTTTCAGAAGATGATTGGCTCGAAGCTCACTATCCTAATCAAATAAACTCTTTTGATGATTTTATAAAATTTTCTACACTTATAAAACCTTTTGTAAAGTCGCATGTGCAACAGCTTTAAAGCTATTGGTATAAATTTTCTAATCTATAGGTATAACAGGGTTTAATCCTGCAGTTATATGTAAAAAGTGTCTGTGTTTTTCAAACTGATCAATAATATCACTTGCGACTACATCCATCTCATATCCATAAATATCATAGGCTTTATTACCATCTTGCAAATATACTTCTGCTCTAGCATATTTTTTTTGTTCATGGTTTGGATTAAGTATTTCAGGAAATGCATATGTTGGTGTATCATATCTACTAAATCTTACTTCGTAAGTAAAGTCTAAATCACCATTGTGCTCCACTGTTAAAATAGAAACACTTTTTTCTTTATTATTAAAAACTTCTACATTCCAACCATGTCTTTCGAGCTCTTCTTCTACAGTTTTCATGGCAGCAATTACATCCTCATTGATGTATCTTCGTGTTTCATCTGGTACTGGAAATTCAATAAGTCTTGAAAGTCTATTTTGCCACGTTCCAGACACCTCTCCATGTCTTCCTGCATTCATGTGATGTTGAAGAGATTCATATCGAATAGATTCTAAATGTAAGGCTTTATAAAGTCCCCAACATGCAATAAGCATAATAATAGCAAAAGGTAAAGCTATAACAATAGAAGCTGCTTGTAAAGCACCTAATCCACCAGCTATCAATAATGCTGCTGCAACAACACCTTCAAGTACTGCCCAAAATATTCTTTGCCATACAGGATTATTTTCTCTTCCTCCACTTGAAATAGTATCAACTACCAATGAACCTGAATCTGAAGAAGTCACAAAAAAAGTAACAACTAAGATAATAGCAAGAATTGAAACAACACTAGAAAAAGGAAAGTGTTCTAAAAATTTAAACAAGGCAGTTGCAACATCTGCTGATACAGCTGAACTTAGACTAGTAAATCCTTCTTTCATAATTGAATGCAATGCACTATTACCAAAAACTGTCATCCAAACTAAAGTAAATCCAACAGGTACAAATAGCACACCAAGAACAAACTCTCTTATAGTTCTACCTCTTGAAACTCGTGCAATAAACATCCCAACAAAAGGTGCCCATGCAATCCACCAAGCCCAATAAAAGAATGTCCAAGATCCCATCCATTTTGTATCTAAATAAATGTATTGGTTGAAAGTCATTTGAACAATATGCGATAAATAATTTCCTATATTTTGAACTAATGCTCCAAGTAAAAAGAAGCTTGGACCTGCAATAAATACAAATAAAACAAGTGCTAATGCAAGGTAAAGGTTTAATTCAGATAATCGTTTAATCCCTCCATCAAGTCCTAAAACAACAGAAACTGTTGCCATAGTTGTAATAATAGCAATCAAAATAATTTGTGTGGTAAGTCCAACAGGAATATCGAAAATATAATTAAGTCCAGCATTTACCTGTAATACTCCTAGTCCCAATGAAGTTGCAACCCCAAAAATAGTTCCAAGTATTGCAACTGTATCAACGGTATGTCCTATTTTCCCATAAATTTTCTCTCCTATCATTGGATAGAGAGCTGATCTAATAGAAAGGGGTAAGCCATGTCTAAAAGAAAAATATGCTAAGACTAAACCAACAACAGCATAAATTGCCCAAGCGTGTAATCCCCAATGGAAAAAAGTAATCCTCATAGCTTGTTTAGCAGCTTCAATCGTTTCTTTGTCTCCAACAGGAGGTGCACCATAATGCATAACAGGTTCTGCTACACCCCAAAACATAAGCCCAATTCCCATACCAGCACTAAAAAGCATAGCAAACCATGAGATATGACTATATGCTGGTTTTGATTGGTCAGGTCCAAGTTTAAATCGTCCAAAGGGAGAAATCGCTAAAGATATTACAAATATAGTAAAGATTCCAACGCTAAGCATATAAAGCCAACCAAATTTATCTGCTATAAATTGTTTCATACCATTAAAAGTTTCACCTGCTATTTGAGGCATTGTCATTGCAAATATCACAAGTATTATAATAACTGCAACAGAAGGATAAAAAACAGGTTTTAAAACAGTAGAATATTTTTTCTTATTTTCCATAATTCTCCTTAATTAATACCTATTATATCTTGATGTCCAAAAAAACAGCTTTATTACAAATAATTGCTCTGTAAGTAGTTTTATTTAAATAAATTAAAGATAAAAAAGTTTATGTTGAATTTTATGAAAAATATATTATCAAGACTTAAAAATTAGCTTTATTATCATTTTTAAATACTGCTTTGAACTAATAATTGAACCTAAAACTATAAATAAACAAGCTAAGGCAATTGATGTTGTCATTTTTGATACTCCAACAAATACTAAAATCAATGTTGATAAAAGTGGAGCTAAATAGGCAAGTGAACCTAGTATCTTAATATCCCCATTTTTAAGTGCAAAATCCCATAAATAAAATGCTCCACCAACTGGACCCAATCCTAACATAATAGCTGCTAACAACTCTGTAAATGTAGGAATTATAGTCTGTTCAAAAATTAAGTGTGCAATAAATGAAAGTACAGCAGTTATGATACAAAATCCAGTTACTGCATATGTTGGCACATGGGTTAATGTTTTAGATATAACTGAATAACTTGACCAAATAAGTGCAGCGGTAAGTGCAAAAAGATAACCTAAAGTATATTTAGAATCAAATTCTAAACTTCCATCTTTTAATACAAGTAAAAAAGCTCCTATTAAAGCTAGAAGTGTACCTACTATATGAAACCACTTTAGTTTTTCATTTGGTAACAGAGCTGAAAAAAGAACAATAAGTAAAGGCCATAAATAATTTAATAAATTTGCTTCAATAGCAGGAGCATTTTTTATTGCTAAAAAATAAAAAAAGTGATAGCCAAATAATCCACTAACACCTATTATATAAGCTTTAAGAGGAATACTTTTCAAACTTGAAAAACTTCTTCTTTGTTTTTTTAACATCAAAACTCCAATAAATGAAGCAATAAAAAAAGAAATACTTAAAAGTTCGAAAGGTGGAATATTTCCAGAATATACGGTAAAAAGGGCTAGTGTTGACCATAAAAATATCGTTAATAAACCTAAAATATTGCCTTTAGTATTTTGCATATATAATCCCATCTATAAATTAAAAAAGAAGTATAATACAAATAACATAAAACTATATTTGATATAATAATCAATATATGAAAATGTATTAGGTGCAATGATAATGATAGTTAAGTTTATAGAGTGCATTCCTATTAGTGGAAAAGAAAATTTGAAAAATATATTGATACTTTAGTTGGATATGAAATTCAGGCAGTTAATCTTTGGAATGTTTAACACAAAATAAGCTTCAAGAATTTAATACTATGTATCAAACTATTTTTAATATCTTAGAAAAGCTTTTTGATGAAGAGATAAAAAAAGATTATAAAGAAAGAGTATGAACGTAATAAAAGATAAAATATCATCCATTTTTTTTCACTATTCAATCCCCTCAGTATTGGGAATGTTAGCAATTTCATCAGCTAGTATAGTTGATGGTTTTTTTATAGGAAATTATGTAGGAGATTTTGGACTTGCAGCAATAAATATAAGTCTTCCTATTTTTTCTTTACTATTTGGCTTTGCTTTAATGATGGCAATTGGTAGCAGTGTTATATCAGGAAAATTAATTGGTGAAGGAAAGATTAACAATGCTTATATTATTTTTAGCAAAACGATAGTTTGTATCACTCTTTTTAGCTTTTTATCTAGTATAGTTTTAGCTTTAAATATTGAGACTATCTTGCATCTTTTTGGTGCAGATGAAATCTTAACAAAAATCGCAATAGAGTATTTATCTATTATGTTGATTTTTATTCCTTTTTTGATGATTGGAGTAGTTTTAGATTATTTTGTAAGAATTGACAATAGACCAAATCTTGCTTTTATAGCTTTGCTCTTAAGTGCTATTGTAAATGTGGTATTAGATTGGTTTATGATTGTATATTTACAAAAAGGTATTTTTGGAGCAGCACTTGCAACAGGTATCTCTCAACTTATTTTGTTGTTCATTCTTTTGCCTCATTTTTTTTCAAAAAAAGCAACTCTCAAATTTGTAAAACCTGTGGGCAGTTATATTCAAATTGCCAAAGCTACTTATAACGGGGCTTCAGATTTTGTTAATGAAATTTCAATAGGAATAACGACTTTGATTTTTAACTATGTAATGATAAAAAGTTTCGGCATAGAAGGCATAGCTGCATTTACAGTTATTAATTATCTTTTATTGATTGGAATAATGATAAGTTTTGGGATAAGTGATTCTTTGCAACCAATTATTAGTAAAAATTTTGGAGCAAAAGAATATAAAAGAATAGAAGAATTTTTAAAATTCGCTTTTTTATCTACAAGTTTGTTTGGTATTATAATGATACTGCTACTCCTATTTATACCAGATACCTTAGCAAATATTTTTTTGGAAGATACTAATTTTAAAACAAAACAAATAGTTCTAAATTTTGCTACATTTATATGGATAGCTTTTCTTTTCAATGGTAGAAATCTAGTAATTTCTGCTTACTTAACAGCAATTCATAAACCCTTAGCTTCTATGATTATTGCATTATCAAGAAGTTTTATTTTTCCTGTATTTTTTATATTTACTCTACCTTTTCTATTTGATGAAAAGGGAATATTCATAGCAATACCAATGGCAGAATTTATTACTTTTTTAATAGCAATGATTTTATTTAAAAAAATTAGTCCAAAAAAATAGTTAGTAGAAGGTAAATATGCAACATAGACTAGTTTATGAACTAAGAAATGAAGAAAAAGTAACAACAATTTCTAGAATCTACAGTATAGAGAATAACTCTTTGCATGGAATAGATGATTCTAATTATTCACAAAAAGGAAATAAATGAGAGAATCTTTTAAAAGTAAAATCATTGAAATATGTAATAAAAAAATCGAAGCAAAAGGTCCAAACGTAGGCTTATCATTTTATGCATTTTTTGCAAATAAAAATGATGACCCTGAGTTATTAATGGAAGTTGCCCAATGGTGGATTTTGACAAATAAATTAGACCATTTTGAAAAAGCTGTAAAAATAAAAAAAATGCTTGAATAATATAACTATATAGTTTTTCACTAACTCAACTTATGTGAGAGTTTCTCTATACCTTTTTTCTGCAAAATATGAATATCACTATTTTCACACCAAAAGGCAATTTTCTTTTGGTAATACTCTAATATTCTTTTATCTATTTTTTCTTTTTTGGGAATAATTTCATTTAAGAAATCTTTTAATTCACCAGAATCAAACTCTTCTACATCTTTTAATTTAAAAAATAGTGCATCAAAAAAATCATCGTCTAAATACTCTTGAGCTTTTTTTATAAATTTTGTTGCTTCTATTTCATCGGCGTTTATGTCATTCCATTTTCTACCATTTTTAAGCTGATCAATAGCAACTTCTATAAAAACTGGTACTAAGTCTAATACTTCATTTAGCTCCTTAAAATCATTGTCAACTAAACTTCTAAATAACATCCTAGTTCTATTTCTGATTTTGACTCTTAGACTCTCTTTTTCTATTACATCTTTATGTATAAGTTGAAATCTTTTTAGAGCTGAGAGTTTAGAGTGATTAAAAGCCATGATAGATACAAGAGGATCAATATCAGAGATTTGTTCAGGACATGAGCCATTTGGTCTACAAAAAGCCCAGTAAAGTCTTGCTTCCATATCTTGATGATTTAAATATTTTTCATCACCTAAGATTTCAAAGTCATCTTCATCTTTTAATACTTCTACCTCATCTTTATAGGTTAAATTGAATAACTCTTCCATATGCCTCAAACTTCTTTATATTTTTTTTTGCACTTATTATAAACAATGTATTTGATACTAAAGATTCTCTCATATCAAATTCACCATCACTTAAAACCATAAGTAAATTATCACTTCTAATTTCAGTTGATTTTTTCAAATATCTTAAAACCTCATCAAAATCTGTTCCACCATCACTTTTAGGAATAAATATCTCATCTTCTATTAGTGGGTTAAAACTATCAAATTTTATAATATGCTCTTCTTTAACCTTTAAATCAAAAGGCAATACAGTTACATTATATTCATAAAATCCATCACAAACATCTTTTATAACTCCTAAAAACTTTTTGTACTCATCTAAGCTTACACTAGAAGAACTATCTAAAGCTATATAGACTTCTATGAGCTCTTCACTCTTTTTATTTCCAGGAAGATACAAACCACTATGTACAAATCTTCTATTTGGTCTATTGTAAGTTGCAGTCTTTTCAAACAAAGAAGCTATTAAATACTCTTTTAGTGTATCTTGTAAACTAAGCTCAGGTTTGATTAGCGTATCTATTTCTATTTGAAGCCCTACATACTCTTTTGAACTCTTCTTAGCTATAGATAGAGCTTGAATGATAATTCCATCAAGTTTTTCTCTATCTCCTTGTGAACTCTTATCATCATTTACCTCGTCTATATCTAGTTTTGATTCATCATAAATATATGCTTTTAGTTTTCCTTTTTGATTTGGAGTTGTTTTTATCTCTTCTTCTTTTTTCTCTTCTTCTTGGCTAGAGTTATTCTCTTGCTCAGACTCTTTATATAAAATCTCATAAACCTCTTCCACACATTTATCTTCTAAGTCTAAATCTAAAACTTCATCATTTGGCATTGTTCCTATATTTAAAAAAGAGGACATAATAAGATTTATGACTAAGTCACAACTTTGATTCCAAAGCTTTTTCTCTCGTGTTTTTTGTCTATATGGATGTTTTAATACTATATGCAAAAGAGTATGAGCATAAAGATATGTTATTTCATCTGCGGAGTATTTTTCTAGTTTTTTAGTATCAACACTTAGTTTTGTACCATTTGTTTGAAAAGCACTATTAGCGTTCTCTTCATATACTGTAGGAATAGAAAGAGCTAATACGGATAAAAAAGGATGGTTAAAAAGAAAGTTTATTCGTATCTTTTGAAAGATTTCATCATAGGATGTATTCGCCATACTGTTCCATCCAAGTATCAAAAGCTTCAAGTTCTGCAATATCTTCATCTTTTATGATTAAATCTTTTATTAACATCACATTGAATTCAACTGGAAGTTTTTTACAATATTCAAATAAATGAACAGCTTGTTCTGTACTATTGTATTTTTCAATAATAGCTGCACAAAGTGCATATAAAGCACTTGGTTCTTCTGGTACTATTTCTATTGTCCCTTCTAGTATTGCATCAATATCAGGGAGAGTCTTATATACCTTTACAAATGAGATAAACTCTATACCAGCTCCATAACCTACTGTACCATATATGATAGGATTAATACTCTTAATATCTGTGTTATTAGTAAATGAAGCCTTAACAATATTAGATAACATATTCCAAGCTCTTGGTGTACAAAAAGCAGGATTAGTCTCAGTTGAACTTGGAACTTCAGTACTAAGTAAATCAGGTCTAAATCCTAAAAAACCTACAATAAAAGCATGAATATCATTTTTAATTGCCCAAACCTTAAAATCATCATACTTAGCTTCAAGTACAATATGTACCATACGATTAATCAAAGGTGATGGAAGTTTAAATACAATACCTTTGTCATTTATCTTATTACCTGCACATACTATTTTCCAGCCTTTTGGCATAGAGTATTCCCCTATTTTTCTATCAAGTACCAACTGGTAAATTGCTGCTTGTACAGAGAGCGGAGCAGAATTTAATTCATCTAAAAAAAGAATTCCTTTTGAATCTTCATTTGTAGGTAAAAAAATTGGTGGCATCCATTTAGTTTGTCCGTTCTCAATAGTAGGAATCCCTCTTAAATCCACAGCATCTAATTGGGAAAGCCTAACATCGATAATCTCTAAATCATTTTGTTCTGCAATATCATTGACTATATATGATTTTCCAATACCTGGACTTCCATGAATAAATACAGGAATATCTGCAAGTAACAAAGTATTAAGTTGTTTATATAACTCTTGTGTACCAATTGCAGGTGTTATCATATTAAGAAGCTTTACTTTTATTGAGATATGCGGCTAAATCACTGTCCATACTTAAAAGATGTAAATCAAACCAATCAGGAAGTTTTTCTATATAGTAAGCTTTTAACATCTTTTTACCAAAAGATGAAACGGCATTATTAATAAAATAGTTAAGTTCAGCTAAAACCTTTGCATGTTCATCTTTATGTTCTCTAGCAGTTGGATAGTTAAACTCATCCATGAGCTCTTCTTCTTTAGCAAAATGAACTCTACTATGTTCTTTAAGTTGAATAAGCTTTTGGATAAAACTCTCATAAGAAGAGATATCAACACTGTTATAAATATCTAGAAACTCTTGGTGAAGAGTATCCATAGTATCATTTTTAAGTAAATGTTTTTCGTTTTCGAATTCTTTTATATTTTTCATAATCTTATATATGCAAAAACTATTCCAACTTTTATTAAAAAAATTGCAAGTATAAATAAGCTATAACACTACTACAATATATAAAGGATTCAATAAATGAAATTTCCAGAACTATTCAAAGGAAAGTTAATAAAAAGATATAAAAGATTTTTGGCAGATATTATTTTAGAAGATGGGCAAGAGATAACAGCCCATGTGCCAAATAGTGGAGCCATGACTTCATGTATAGAAGAAAACTGTTCTGTTTGGGTTAGTTTCCATGATAATCCAAAAAGAAAATTAAAATATACCCTAGAACTAACACAAATGCAAGAATATCTAATCTGCACAAATACAGGAGTTGCAAATAAAATAGGTATTGAAGCAATTAACAACGGCACTATAAAAGAACTACAAGGCTACTCTTCAATAAAACCTGAACAAAAATATGGAATAAATAGCAGAATTGATATTTTATTAGAAAATGAAAATGAAAAATGTTATGTGGAAATAAAAAGTGTAAGTCTTAGAATAGAAGATGAATTAGCCTTTCCTGATGCAGTTACATTAAGAGGAACAAAACACTTAAATGAATTAGTCTCTATGGTAGAAGAAGGACATAGAGCAGTTATGTTATATATAATACAAAGAACAGACAAAGTAAATTTTAGATTAGCAAATGAAATTGATAAAAAGTATTATAAAGCTTTTTTAGAAGCTAGAAAAAAAGGTGTTGAAGTATTAGTATACCAATCAGACATAAATCATCAAGAGATTAATATATATAAAAAAATAGAGTTTTAAAAAGTGGAGTCTAACTTAACTCCACTCCACAATTATCACATTCTTTTCTAAACCATCCTCGACCTGGAAATTTTCCACAACTAGGACATTTCCATAAAAATATAGTAAATCCCATATATATAACAAATCCAGCAATACCAGCTCTAAACCAAAAATCTTGATCCATACCAAAAACTTCAGTTCTATCTTTTAGAACCATTACTAAACTTGGTGTTAACAATATAAAAAAGATTGCAGCAGAAATTTTCGCATTTAAAATTACTTTTGCAAACTCTTTTTTTATATCTTCTTTTTTCATTTATAAACCCCTAAACAAGCTAATTATAATTTTCCAAAATTATAACTTGTAACAGTAGCAATAAAAATACAAAATAAAGAAATATAAGTTTTTCTTAACTTTTTTTATTAAAATAAGTCTAAGTTTTATAAGTTATAATTATGAAAAAGTCATTAGGGGAAATTATAATGAATACGTTTGATAAGATTAGAAGTTTTTGTAGACCATTTAGAATTGTTATTGGATTAGTTTTGATTGCTGCTGGTTTTTTCACTGGAATTAATTGGTTTTATTTAGGAGTAATACCTTTACTTGCAGGATTAGCTGATTTTTGTCCATTATGTATTGTTAGTAAAAAGTGCACGCCAAAGAACTTACAAGAATCTAAATAAAATATTTACTTAAAAGGTACTAATCTATATATATTTCCACTATCAGTAGATATATATAAGTTACCTTTTGGAGATTGAATAACATTTCTTATTCTTTCTCCTAGTTCTTGCAATAATCTTTCTTCTTTTATTACATTATTATATTTGTCTAAGACTATACGATTTAAATGTCTTAGTTTTAAAGCACCTGAGAAGATATTACCTTTCCAATTTGCAAAAGTATTACTATCATAAACTATTAAAGAACTAGGTGCTATAGAGGGAATATACACTTTTGTAGGATTTGTTATTCCCTCTTTTTCTCTAAAGTCTCCCACATATAATGGATTCCAATACTCTTTACCATAGGAAGCTATAGGCCAACCATAATTTGCACCTTTTAAGATTAAGTTAATTTCATCGCCACCTCTTGGACCATGTTCTATACTCCATAAGTTTTTATTTATTTTATCATAAAAAAGGCCTTGTGGATTTCTATGTCCATATGAATAAATCTCTGATAATTTTCCTTTTTCACTTATAAAAGGATTGCCTTTTGGAATTGTACCATCTATATTTAATCGTAAAATTGAGCCTGCATGAGTAGATAAATCTTGCCCGTTTGCTCTAACACCTCTCTCACCAACTGAAAAATATATATGCCCTTCTTCATCAAATGTTATTCTACTACCAAAATGTCTTGTAGTATCACTAGCAGATTTAGTAACTAATAAATCTTTCCAATCAGATAATCTATTCTCTTCAAATCTAGCCTGAGATAAAGTAGTAACACCTTTACCTTTTATATCTTTAACATATGTAAAATAAAGTAACTTATTTTTCTTAAAAGTTGGAGAGCTTTGTACATCAAGTAAACCACCCTGTCCATCATATAAAACATCAGGAGCATTTAAAACATCTTCTATATCTTTAGTAGCGATATCTAAAGTTTTAATTCTTCCATCTTTCAAACTCAAAAGAAGCTTTCCATCAGAAATAAAAGTCATACCCCAAGGAACACCCAAACCTGAAGCCAATTTTTCAACTTGAATATTCATATCTTCACTAGAAAATTTTAATACTGTTTGTGAAAATAGAAAGTACGGGAAGAAAAATAAAATCCACATAAAAGGTTTTAACACTTTAGTCTCCTAATTATTGTTTATATTTTAACACCTTTTGTTCGTCCATAATCTGTTTTTTTATCATATACTTTACTTTTCATCTTATACTTTTCTATAATATTATTTATATCAATTCGCATAATCTTTCTAGCTTTATCACAATCTTTTGGTGAACCATACGATAAAAGTTTTTTTTCAATTTCTTGAGCAGCTTGTTTTGCATATTTTTCGTGTTTTTTTTGATATGAAATAAGCTTACTCTCAAACTTTCTAAAAGGACTTTTTACACTAAACTTAATACTCATCTTTGGAGTTAACCTAGGCAATAAAGTACTTATACTTAAATCGACATGCGCTTTAGTAACCCTACATTTTCCTTTAAATTCATAGCTAGTGTTTATTTTCCACTTAGTAACACCATAAAGTTTTCTTCCCTCAGTTTTTGCAGGACTTTTTCTCAACATTTCATTACTTAAATCTTTTTTTTATTTTGGATTAATATTATAATATACAATATTTTTTTCAACATTTACCTTAGCAAAAATACTCAGTGGTAGCAAAATGAATAGACTTAATAGAACTATTTTTTTCATAATTTTCCTTATTTAATAATTTTAATAATTATAACTAAATTTATTTAATTTTTCAACATATCAAAGATAACTATCTAAGTCTGAATTAGGATTATGTTCTTTTTTTGCCTTTATATCAAATATCTCATTCTTTTTGTTGTATTTAGTAATAATTTTTTTCAAATTTCTTTCAAATCTCATTTTTAATTTTTCACAATTAGATTGGATTCTTATTCTTTGAATCTTTTTATCAATCTTTTTAGTAGCACTTATTATATATTGTTTATGTTTTTGCTCATGTTTTTTTACCTTATTGTAAAATCTTCTAAAACTACTTTTTGTATTATATGAGACTTTTTGTTCTTTCGATATATTAGGCAAAATTATTATAATATTTGCAATAGTTTTTAAATTTAAAGCTTCGCAAGTATGTTTCTTTTTTAAAATTTCATATTCTAAATAAATTTCCCACCTAGTTACACCTAAATATTTTTTTCCATTAATAATTATAGGTGTTTTAGCAAAAAGTGCTCTTCTCAAATCATTCTTTGACTCAGGATAAATATCATAATGCTCAATTTTACTATTAATAACTGGTTTAGCAAAAATAAAATATGGCAATAGTAAAATTAAAAAATATTTGTTCATAAAATGTTCCTATATATATACCTATTGATACGCATACTTTTTGTATGTCCATAACTTGTTCTTTTTTTGTAATCTTTATTTATCTCATTATACATTTATAAATTATTATATCATCTAAAAATAAAATCTGCACAAAGTATAAATACTTCTTATATATACTATCAAATCAATTTTAAAATGGCATAAAAGAAATGTTATATATCTATTCAGCTTTTAAGTGAAAAATTAGTTCATACAATTATTGTGACAGTTAAAGAAATAGAAAGATATAATAGTAGCATTTAAAGGATTCTCATGGCAAAAGCAACAGCACGACATATTTTATTAAAACATGAAGGTTTAGCTAAAAAATTAAAAAAAGAAATTATAAAAAAAGAAATCACTTTTGAAAAAGCTGCTAAAAAGTTTTCTAAATGTCCTTCTGGAAAAAATGGTGGGAATTTAGGAACATTTTAAAAAGGTGAAATGGTAAAAGAGTTTGACACAATAGTTTTCACAGAAGATTTACATAAAATTCATGGACCAATTAAAACTGAATTTGGATTTCATCTAATAGAGATAATGGCTAGATATTAAATCTAGCCTACCATAAAAATTTATAAGTCTAATAAGTTAAGTCTTACACTCTCTTTAACTCTATTGTCATCAGATTTACCTATTAATTCAATATTTATCTCTGTTGTTTTTTCTTCATCTGTTTTATAATTTATTATAGAAAAATTGTATTGAGGGAAAAGTACTTCTCTTTTAAAACTAAAAGTAGCTCCTTTTTTAGTTTGTTTACCAATAAGCCCTTTTTCTACTGTGGCCTTTGCAAGAAGATTCATTTTCATGGGACCCAATGCTGCATAAGTAATAGCACTAGATGTTAATTGTGTTACATTAGCATTCTTATATTTTGGATTATCACTAAAAAGTTTAAAAACACCTCCAATATGCACATCACCACTTAACACTACTAATGGTCGATTTGTATTATGTGAAGTTTTGAAAATAGTATTTAGCATTTTTAAAAACTCTTTACCATGTTTTTCATGTGCCCAGTGATCTCTTACATCATCTCTTGCACCAAATACTCCAACCCAATCAAATAGATTACTTACAAAATCTTTTAAATGAACCATTGTAACTGTAGATAAGACAAATATAGGACCTTTATTATTTGAATTTTCAAGTTCTTTTGCCCATGTTTTAAATCTTGATATTTGTTTTTTACCTAAAATTGTATAGTCATTATCAAAATCTCTCTTCGCCCTCATATCCAATGCAAAAAAATCACTTCCACAAGTATTAAAATCATAATCATAACAATCTTTTACATCTTCTCTTACTGGATTATGACTATGCTGATACTCTTTATACACATGTGTTGCAGCTTTGAACATATGATTTGCAAGTTTCAAATTTTTTTATTCATTTTCCCATTCAAAAATAGTATCTAGTTGATTTGATAACTCTTTTTTTGTATACGAGCCCCAACCATCCATTATCTCATGGTCATCCCACATCATATAATGAGGAAACTGTCTATGCACAGCTTTCACTCCAGGAAAACCCCAATAACCTCTATAAATATCTCTATACCAAGAATACATATCTTTCACTGTTGGATTATCATCTTTAATTTTTTTCAACCAATTCCAAATATTTAGATAATCAACTCCATCAGTATATACTTGATCTCCTCCTCCAATCACAAATTTTGCATTTGAAAACTTTAACTCTTTTTCCATAAGATCCCACATACTTGCATCTGTTGTAGATGGATTTTTAGGATCAAAAGGCATATGGCAACTATAAAGACCAAAGGAAATATCCCAAGATTTGTCACTTTTATTATCAGGCATAGTTTTAAAAGAGTGAGAATTTTCAACTCCAATTTCCCAAGTATCTTCATCTAAATTATATGCACCATAATAATAAACAGTATCTGCCTCTAATTTTAAGATAGAGTCATCATTAAAAGTATCTAATACACATGTAAAATCACTAGTTCCATCAACTTCTACTTCAACTGCACAATGAAAAGCTAGCTCCTCTTCATATTTTTTGGATATTTTTTCAATATTGTTTTTCAATGATTTTTTTGATATCACAAGAAGATACTTACCTTTTGATTTAAATCTAAACCAAAGTTTTGTATCACTTGAACTAGTATGCCCAACTATAGAGCCTCTATCTAATCTAGTAAGCCATCTTCTTTCTTTTAAATTGTAGAAAGTTAAATCTTTTTTATTTGGCATTTTTTATCCTTAATAATTTTTAAATTTATTATCTTTCTTCTATCTTATCATATTTTTTTAAATTTTATAATAGAAAAATTTATTAATTTGATTCTTAAAATTAATTTAAAATTAATCTAAAAAACTAAAATACACTTTTAAGACACTTTGAAACATTAAAATTAAGTATATGAAAGGATATTCAATGAAAAAGAAATCATTTTTAAAGAACATAGGAGTACAAATCATTATTGCAATGATTCTTGGTACGGCTGTAGGTTTTTTTATGGGAAAAGAGGCAACTGTTTTTGCACCATTAGGTACAATATTTATTCATTTAATCAAAATGTTAGTAATTCCTTTAATCGTAATTTCTATCATTTCTGGAGCTGCTAATCTTAGCGATGGTCCTAGCGCAGGAAAAGTTGGAATAGGAACAATATTCTTTTTTCTAGCTACTTCAGCAATTGCAGTTGCATTAGCACTATTTGCAGGTGAAATATTTAAACCAGGTGTTGGTCTTGATTTAAGTAGTGTTACACATATGTTCTCTAACCAATATGCTGATAAAGGTGCTTTACCAGGTGCAATGGATACTATTATAGGAATGATTCCAACAAATGTATTCCAATCACTTGTAGATGCAAATATACTGCAAGTTTTAGTATTCTGTCTATTTTTTGGAATTGCAATTTCTAAAATACCAAAAGAAAAAAGTGCTCCATTATTAAATGGTTTAGAAGCTATGATTCAAGCACTAATTTGGATGGTAACAGTAGTAATGCTAATAGCACCAATAGGTGTATTTGGACTTATGGCAGAATCAGTTGGAACATATGGTTTTGATATGTTAAGCCTTGTTACAAAACTATTTATTGTATATATTGGAGTTTTATTAGTTTATGGATTTATATTTTATCCACTTATTATCAAACTATTTTCAAAAACACCAGTTATTACTTTTTTAAAAGCTATGAGAAAGCCTCAAATAGTAGCTTTATCTACTGCTTCTTCTATGGCAACGCTTCCTGTTAACATTAAAACTTGTGAAGAAGATTTAAAAGTTTCAAAATCTACAGCATCTTTTGTTCTACCATTAGGAGCAACAATAAATATGAGTGGAAATGCAATTTATTATGGTCTTGTAGCTATTTTCTTTGCTCAAGTTTATAATATTGACCTAGGTTTTGCAGGATATGCAGCTATTATTTTTACTGCAACTATTGGTGCAATTGGACAAGCAGGAGTTCCTGGTCCTTCATTTTTAGTAGTTGCTGTTTTAATTGCAGCAGGTATTCCTATTGAAGGATTACCATTACTTTTTGCACTTGATAGAATCTTTGATATGACTAGAACTGCTTTAAATATCACAGGGGATGCGGCTTGTGCTGTTATCATTGATAATTTTAACGATAAGCAAGATAAACTAGAAACAGTTTAATACTTCAAAAGATAAGAAGAGAAGATTCTCTTCTTATTTTATATATTTAAATTTTTCATTTGATACAAAACAATAGAAGCTGCTATTGCAGCATTTAAACTCGTTACTTCTTCATCTATATCAATTTTCAAAATTGTATCAGATAACTCTAAAATCTCTTCATCCGCTCCATACCCTTCACTTCCTATAACTACTGCACATTCTCCTGAAAAACTATATTTAGAAAGGCTAATTGCCTCAGGTGAATTTGCAGTAGATAAGACAGTATAGCCCCTACTCTTAAGATTTATTAAATCCTCTTCTAAAGTTTCTGTTTTATAAACTTTTATATTAAATATATTTCCAGTAGAGACTCTTATACATCTTCTAATAAATGGAGAACAAGTTTTTTCATCGATTATAAGTGTACTAATATTAAATGCAGCACAAGAACGTACAATAGAACCTACATTTTCAGGAGATGTCAATCCATTTAAGACAACTACATTTCCTGCTATTTCATCAAAAGATATATACTCTGGTCTATCAATTACAGCCATCATTCCTTGGTGAATTTTATGACCAACAATTTTCTTCATGATTTCATTGTTTGCGGTAAAAATTGGGAAATTTATATTTTCACAGTGCTCATTTATAAATTCAAGATTTTCAACTGTTGTAAATACTTTATGAATCATTGTATTTGTATTAAATAGTTTTTTAAAAACATTTTTACTTTCAACAACAACAAACTTTTCATCTAAAGATGATTGTTTTAAAGAGACAAACTCTTTTATTTTTGGATCATTTATATCTACAATTTTATTCAAGTTCTAGCCTAATTTAATTTTACATTACGAAATAAGTTTGATTATATCTAAATAGTAATTATAGAAAATATTTTAGAAAAAATAACCTTTCTATTACAAATAAACAGTTAAAATGAAAACTCAAAAAATTTGCTATATTGGAAACTTATGAATGCTTTTTTCTCAAAAAATGAAATAAAAAACTATACTTTTATGATAATTGGTTCAATTATCTTAAGCTTAGCAGTTGTTGGTTTTTTTCTACCAAATAAAATGATTACAGGAGGAACAGCCGGACTTGCCTTATTAATTCACTATGTAACACCATTGACAATAGGAACACTAATTGCCCTTGTTAACTTTCCTTTACTTGTAATTGGCAGTAAGTACTTAGGTAAAATATTTGCTATTAGAACTATTATTACTATACTTATGATTTCTTCATTTATCGATTTTTTTGCACAAATTATTGAACTCAAACCATTTATTATTGATACTTCACTTAGTGCAATATTTGGAGGTATATTTACAGGGGTTGGATTAGCTCTAGTCATCAAAGGCAACTCTTCGGCAGGAGGTTCTACTATTCTTGCAAAAATCATCTCCTCAAAAACTGAAATCAAACCAGGTCAAGTTATATTAATAATTGACTCTTTAATCGTTTTATCATCTCTTTTTATTATAGAGGATACAGCAAAAGTATTATGGAGTGTTATAAGTATTTATATCACTACAAAAGTAATTGATTTTATATTAACAGGAAGCCTAAATAAAAAAGTTGTATATATAGTTACACACAAAACGGAAGAACTAAAAACTCTAATAAGAGAAGAACTTGGGCCAGAAGGAACTATTATAAGAGGTGATGGTTTATTTGATGGTCAAGATAAAAAAATGATACTAATCGTTGTAGAAGTAACAAAACTTCAACGTTTAAGACAAATGATAAGAGAAGTCGACCCTGATGGTTTTATGATTATTACAGAGGCAACGGAGATGTTGGGAAGAGGTAATTAACATCCTTACCTCATCCACTTTTTTATTTCATAACTCAACTTTTCTGGTACTTCAAGAGGTGTCATATGACTAGTACCTTCTCTTGATACTTTTGTAATATGTTTATGTTCATCTGTAAAATACTCTAAAGAATCATGGGAAAACAGTCTATCTTCTGTACTGTAAAAAAGTTTGATTGGTAAACCTGTAGAAATCAATTCATTATATAAAGCTTTTCTTTTGAAAGTACAATTCATCTGGATATTATAAAGCTCTTCTCCACAATCAGAGAACATATCTTTTACAATTTTAATTAATTCTTCATCATCTTTATTTGATTTTTCTAATAATGAAATTGTCTTTTGATGAGATAATCCTTTGAAACCAAGGGTATTCATAAGTTTTAAAGTCTGTTTTCTTTTTTCAATTTCATCTTTTTTCATTTCACTTGGAGTTCCGGAAACTAAAAAAAGTTTATTTACCCTATTTGGATTTTTAATTGCAAAGTATGATGAGAAGTAAGCTCCTAAAGAAAAACCTAAAAGATTTATTTTTTCTTCTTGAAAAATCTCTTCTAATTCTTTTGTTGCAAGATCAAAATCATCTGTCATAGGAAGAGCAACATGAACTAATTCATAATCATCTTTTAAAAATGGTATTAATCTTTCCCATAATCTTTCATCTGTCATAAGTCCTGGAAGTAAGTATATTTTTTCTTTCATTTTCTACCTATATTATTCTATTTTTTCTTATTTTTATTTTCAGTATCATATCTAAAATTCTTGAATTTTTTATTTATAAACTTACTATTTATCTTTAATAATTTATTAAATCTGATGTGATAATATAATCCCATGAATAAAAACTTACAGATGGTTTATAACTACCACAATGAAACAAAACATTCGCAACAAAGATATGCAAGATCTTTAGGATATATGGATTGGGCAACACAACCAAATCCATATAGAACGTATAGTGATACTAGAAAAATAAAGTTACCCTTATCATTTGAAAATAAAACTTTAGAATATAGTCAAATATTTAATCAAAAAAAAGAGGATATAATCTCAGCTCCTCTATGTAAAGAAGCCATATCACAATTTTTTCAATTCTCATTGGGACTTGCTGCAATAAAAGAGTATGGTGACCAATCTTGGGCTTTAAGATGTAATGCCTCAAGTGGAAACCTACAGCCAAGTGAGGCTTATCTTATATCAAATGATATACAAGGTATTGATGATGGACTTTTTCATTACTCACCACTTGAACATTCCCTTGAATTATTATCAAATGCAAATGAAGAATTAACTCTACCAAAAAATAGTTTCTTAGTCTGTCTATCTTCTATTGTATGGAGGGAAGCTTGGAAATATGGGGAAAGAGCTTGGAGATATACACAACTCGACTGTGGACATGCCTTAAAAGCTTTAGAAATTTCTGCTTCCATATTAGGTTGGAAAATTGAAGTTCTTAATACTAAAGATTCTTCTCTCCAAAATTTAATTGGATTTGATCAAAGCAGTAGATATGTTCCTGAAGAAAGAGAACTTCCTGATATGTTATTATTAGTCTCTTTTGATAATGATTCAAAAAATAATTCAAATACAATAGATATTGACAATATACGAACAACACTAGAAGAGACTTACAGAGGAAAAGCAAATCAATTAAGCCGTGATTGGCACAAGTGGGATATTTTAGAAAAAATAGAAGATGCGACTTTGAGTGATGACTTGATTAAAAAAGAGTACAAAAATGACATCTATGAAATTAACACTTACAGAGAAACTTCATTTTTAGCAAAAGATGTTGTATTAAATAGACGTTCTGCACAAGCTATGGACAAAGATGATGCAAATATCACAAAAAAAGAGTTTGAGACTATTATATCTTCCGTAAAATCAAACAACTCTGCAATACACCTAGTTGTATTTATACACAATGTGACTGATATTGAAGCTGGACTTTATATTTTAGTTCGTAATGAAAATCATAAAGTACAGTTACAAAGTCTATTTAAAGAGCAATTCCTTTGGGAAAAAGTTGATACACAAGCAGGTCAATTATACAAACTTGAAGCTGGTGATTTTAAATTTTTATCAAAAGCAATTTCTTGTAATCAAGATATCGCAAGCCATGGAGCATTTACACTTGGAATGTTAGCAGAATTTACAAATCAACTGGAACAATATGGAGCTTCAAGATACAAGCAACTGTATTGGGATTGTGGTGCTATTGGACAACAGTTATATTTAGAAGCTACTTCTCTAAAATTGTCTGCTACAGGAATAGGATGTTTCTTAGATGATATACTTCATGGAACAGTTGGTTTAAAAACAAACCACTTCCAATCACTTTATCATTTTACAATAGGAAGAGGATTAGTTGATAGTAGATTATCAACAAAAAAACCTTATAAAAGTAATTAAAATATAGGAGGATAATCCTCCTATATCAATCTTTTATCCTAATATATATGTGAACATTGTTAGAATCATCATTAAATTTTCTTTCATCAATAACAATATAATTTAAATTTCTTATTAGTTTACCTAACTTATCATATCCATAATTACGTGAATCAAAAGAAGGGTTATTTTTGTTAATATAACTTCCTACATTTGAAAGTCTAGCCCAGCCATCATCTTTTGAGACTGCATTAATTGCCGAAGAAATCATAGGTTTCAACTCTGCATTATTGGATTCATCTTTATCTTCCTCATCTCGTTTTTCACGTAAAATCTCTGTGAAAACAAACTTATCACAAGCAGCAATAAACGCCTCGGGAGTCTTTTTCTCACCAAATCCATAAACTATCAAACCTGACTCTCTAATTCTTGTTGCAAGTCTTGTAAAATCACTATCTGAAGAGATTAGACAAAAACCATCTAAACTATTTTCATGTAAAATATCCATTGCATCAATAATCAAAGAGGCATCTGTGGCATTTTTTCCTTGGGTATAAGAAAACTGTTGAATTGGTTGAATAGCATGTTTATTAAGATGTTCTTTCCACTGTTTTAAATTTGTAGTAGTCCAATCGCCATAAGCTCTTTTAATACTAGCAACACCAAATTTTGCAACCTCAGCAAGTAATTCTGCTACAAGTGAAGCTTGGGCATTATCCGCATCAATCAATACAGCAAGTTTTATTGTTCTTTTATCGAGCATTTTTTTCCTTGAATTATATATCGATATTCATCTTACCTAGATAATTGTTAGGATATTCTTCAAAATAAATTTTATGACAAGAAAATCAAGACTTTAAAATTAACTTTCGAATTTTATTTCCTAATACAGAAATAAATAAACCAAATAATATAAGTATAGCACCTATAGTTTCAATAATATTCAGTTCTTCCCCAAGTAAGATACTAGAACTTATAATACCAACTACAGGAATAGCCAAAGCAAAAGGTGTGACTACAGAAGCATTGAAGTTTTTAAGTAACCATCCCCAAATAGCAAATGCAACTAAGGTAGAAATATATCCAGTAAAAGCCAAAGAAAGCCAAGTTTTCATACTCGAATTTAATATTATGCTCAAAGGCTCCTGGGACTCATATATATAAGAAAGTATAAATAGAGGCAAAGGTGGAACTAGACTAACCCAAACCATAAAATGCAAAAGATTTACATCTTTAACTTGTTTCATTATGATATTTGATATAGACCAGAAAATTGCTGCACTTAGAATAAGAACTAATCCAAAAAATGTAATATTTGTATTCACAGTAAAAAAGAAAAAAGAAAAACCTATCAAAGCAATTGTCATACCTATAAGTTGAGAAGAAGAGATTTTTTCCTTAAAAATAATCATACTAAGCAAAATTGTAAAAATAACTTGGGCTTGCAGCAATAAAGAAGAGATTCCAGCACTAGCATCTTCTCTCATAGCAATAAAAAGAAAAGAGAACTTTAATACTCCTAAAAAGACCCCTACTCCTAAAACATTCCAAATAGAAGTCTTAGGAAAAGGTATAAAAAAAACAATAGGAATAGCTACAATAAAAAATCTTAAAGAGGAAAAAAGTATAGGAGGCAACTCTTCTAATCCAAATTTTATGACAGAAAAATTAACTCCCCAAATCAAAACAACTAATAAGGCTAATAAAATACTTTTCAAGTTCACCTATTCTCCTTTAAAATCTGAATCATAGGCAATAATTAAAAGTGAGTATAGTATAAAATTGCTCTATAAATTTTAAAGAAGTATAACCAAATGAAAAAAATCACACAATCCAAATATTGCTATTATTATCTACTCTAATCCATTTACAATATTAATTGGCTTTTTACCATCTAATACTCTTTTTTCATTTAATGCAGCTTTTTGTCTCATTTCAAAATAGGCTTTATCACTATAAAAAGCAGAATGTGGATTTATAAGAAACCTACCGTCTAGCCATGACTCTTTTGCTTTCCAAGCATCTATCATCAAGCCGCTTTTTGGTGGTTCACTTGGTAAAACATCAAGATTCACACAATTTAGATGTCCAGATTTTAAAGGCTCATAAAAGACATCTAAATCTTTTACAATTGGACCTCGTGCTGTATTTACTATTGATGCACCTTTTTTCATTTTAGATATAAAGTTTTCATCTACTAGGGCATTTGTTTGGGCTGTTAAAGGACAATTAATAGAAATAATATCACAAGTTGCTAGTAACTCATCTAAGTCATCAAATCTTTTAGCACCGAGCATCTTTTCAGTACCTGCTGATAAATATGGATCATAAAAGTGAGTTTGAAACCTCAAGGCATTCGCCTTTAATATGACACTTCCACCTATTCGTCCAGCTCCTATTACTCCAAGTTTATAATCACTATTTCTTTTGATATTTTTAAAAGTATTTACTTGCCAAGAACCATCTTCATAATCCCTACATTGGTAATCATATCTTGTAATCACACGAGCAATATTCATAATCATAGCAATAGCTGTATCACTTACTTCTTCTGTTCCATAATCAGGTGTATTAGAAGCATAAATACCTTTTTCTCTAATATATTCAAGATCTTCAAAAACATCGTAACCAACACCATATCTAACTAGTGCTTTTAAGTTTGGCAATTTATCTATATACTCATTTGATATTTTTTTATGCCAGACTAACAAAACTTCAATATCATCGTGTAATTCAGATGATATTTCATCACCTAAAACCTCTTTTTCAATATATGGATCTGTTATTTTATCTGTTATATAGACTTTATTCATAGTTTGTTCCTTGTAACATCGAAATTATAAAATTAAAAAATTTTTTTGTCATTAACATAAATTAATTTTAATTAAAACCATTTATACATAACCAAAGCATCAACATAACCTAATTTTGGATTATTAAAAGCTTTTATCAAACGCCCTACTGTCTCAAAACCAAGTCTACTCCAAAGTCGTACAGCTCCTTCATTACTAGATGCTACAAAATTAAACTGCATAGCTTTATATTCAAGCTCTTTTGCAATTTTTTGGGAATGATTACACATAGCTGTTGCCAATCCTTTTCCTCTAGCACTTGAAGAAACCATATATCCACAATTACAAACATGACTACCAGGTCCTGCTTGATTAGTTTTGATAAAATATGTAGCTAAGATATTACCATTTTCTTCAAAAACAAAGGTTTTTCTAGGTGTATCCATCCATAATTCAAAAGCTTGCTCTTTTGTAGTATCTCTATTGTATGCATAGGTTTCCCCAACTTTTACTATTTCACTAAAAATAAGCCAAATAGCATCAAAATCTTCTTTTTTTGCTTCTCTTATATTCATAAGAATATCCATTGTAAAACCTTTTACATTTATTATTAAATTTTACTAAATTAATTAGTTTTAGATAAATCAGTAGATTTATCATCCAGAAATCTTCTATAAAAATCTTTTTTTATTTTAAATATCAAAAAGCTTTAAAACTGTTGTTTTCTCTCTAAATAGTGGACTTTTAGATTCTGCTTCCATCATATGAGCAGTTTTATCATGTGCTAAAAGTGCTTCTTCTGAAGCCCATTTTTCAAGGATAATAAATCTATTTGTATCTCCTTGTACTTCTTTTAGTTCATATTGAATACATCCCTCTTCTTTTAATACATGAGGAGACAATTCGTTAAAAGCTTCAATTTGTTTATCTCTTAATCCAACTTTTACTACGATATCAATGATTAATGATATTTCTGAATTCATATTTTATTCCTATTTACTAAATTATATTTTTACTTTTTAAAGCTTCCAGTACTATTTGCTTTCTATATTTTAATTATTCTTTTGAGATATCAGCATTTAAGGCGAAAAACCAAACACTCTTTTTACTTTTTACATAACCAACATACCAAGCAATTTTTTTTGCAAATCTTTGGTAACACCAGACACAAGATATTGAAATAGCACCTTGTAAAGTTAATGATTGTTTATTTGTTTTACTCTTACTTTTCAGTAAATGCCAATTTAAGTCCTAATATAGCAAAAGTTCCAGCAAATATTCGTTGAACATATTTACTAATTATTTTTGAATTAATCATATAATCACGAATTATAGTTGCTAATAAACCATAAATTATAAAAACAACCAAAGTCATTAACATAAATATTACACCTAATATCATCATATCAATTGTATATGAATTCATATTTATCGGTAAAAACTGTGGCAAAAAAGCTAAGAAAAAGATTGTAAGCTTGGGATTTAATATATTTATTAAAAATCCTCTAAATGCTATTTTAAACATACTTTGTTTTTCAACTTTTTCATCTAATGACAAGGATTCACTTGATTTCCACATCATCCATGCTAGATATAATAAATAAATTACTCCCGCATATTTTACTATTTGAAAAGCAAGGGCACTGGTATGAATAATAATAGCAAGACCTAATATACTTGCTAAAAGTGATGGTACTATACCTAAAGTACATCCAATAGAAGCAAAAAAACTAGCTCTTGCTCCCATAAATAAACCCATTGAAACAGTATATATCACTCCAGTTCCAGGTATCAAAACTACAACTAATGAAGTTAATAAAAATTCTAAACTGATCACTTAAATTCCACTTCTATTAGTACTATATCTTTATTGGTAGGATTTATTACATTATGTTCAACTCCAGCATCACGATAATAACATTCACCTGATTTTAGACTTATTATTTTTTCACCATCTCCACTATCCATCAAAAGCTCACAATCTTGCATAGGGACAATCACATAATCTCTTTCATGTCTATGCCAAAGTGTTTCACACTGTGCAGGGAAAAGAAGATGATTGACGCAAGTTCTTTCATTGTTTATTTGCTCTGTTAATTTAAATAGAGGGCGTTGTGTCATAAATTTACCTTTGATTAAAAATTTTTATTTAAATAACTTTACTCAATAAATGCTTAATATAGATAGATAAAATAAGCTTTTTTATATAATCTCATATTTTATTTTAATTTGATAAAATCACAAAAATACAAGGAAATATTTTGAATAAACCAATAAATCTTTTTACAGTAACTTTTGTAGCTATTATTACAGTTTATCTATATGTATTAGGTGAAAATAAAACATTAGAAATACTAAAAGAAGATTATCTTTATGTTTTATGGCTTATTCCTGTTAGTTTTGCATTTTTATATTTTAAATTTAAACTAAAAGACTATGAAATAATAAATTTCAATAGAAATAGTGAGGTTTCTTTAAAGTCTACTATACTATTTTTTTTGCTATTTCAAGTATATGATTATTATTCTGAGGGTGGTTTTATTGGTATGATTTCTCAATGGTTTATTTACTGGATTATGGGAATAATAGCCCTCCTTTTGATGGAAACTATAAACTACTATAAAAACTATAGACTATTACAAAAAGTAAAATGAATCACCCAAAAACCTAATATCATAGACTAAACAAATAATTAATACTTTTATAATACAATGAAACAAATATAAAAGGCTTATCATATGAAAAAGTTTGATTTAATTATAATTGGAGCAGGACGAGCAAGTAATTTGGCAGTTACAGCTGGTAAAGCTGGTAAAAAAGTTGCCATAATAGAAAAATCGACTTTAGGTGGAACTTGTCCAAACAGAGGTTGCGTGCCATCAAAACTATTACTTGGTTTTTCACATGTAGCAAATGCAATAAAAGAATCAAATAGACACTTTATAGATGCAAGTATAAATAAAATAGATATAAATAAAATCTTCCAAGAAACAAATGAATATATCTCAAAAATAGATGAAAAATACAATAGTAGATTTAATGAGAATGTGGAGGTTTTTAAAGGAACTGGTTCATTTGTTTCTAATAATATAATTCAAATTAATAATGAGCAACTCACTGCTCCTAAAATAGTAATAGCAACAGGAACAAAACCAATAAAACCTGAACATGAAAAGGCTTGGAGTAGTGATGATATTTTTCCTTTAGAAGGAGAAATACCAAAATCTATTACTATTGTCGGCTCTGGATTTATCGCTTGTGAATTAGCTGGATTTTTTTCTGAAGTAGGTATTAAAACAACTCTTCTTATAAGAAGCCAAAATATCCTAGGGAAAGAAGATCATGAGATACAAGAAATCTTTAAAAATGAATTTAGTAAAAAAGTAAATATAGAGTTTGATACAAGTGCTAAAGATGTAGAATATAAAAATAAACAATTTTCAATGACTCTTGAAAATAAAAATGGCACAAAAAAAGATCATACAAGTGAAGCCCTACTTTATGCTATAGGAAGAGAGTCAAATACTTCAAGTCTAAAACTAGAAAACACTTCAATAGAGACTGATGATAGAGGCTATATAAAAAGAAATGAGTTCTTTGAAACAACAGCAAAAGGTGTTTATGTGGTAGGTGATGCAGCAGGAGTTTATATGTTACAGCATGCAGCTGCATATGAAGTAAATCACTTAAGTAAAATTTTATTAGAAGATTGTAAAGAACCTCTATCTTTTAAATATATGCCACATGCAGTCTTTACAGAACCAGAAATTGCAAGTGTTGGTATAAGTGAACAAGAAGCAAAAAAACAAAACATAGAACATATTACCACAACAACAAATTGGCTAGCAAGTGCGAAAGCCATGTCAACAAGACTAAAATATCCAGTAACAAAATTTATAGTTAATCCAAAAAATTATGAAATATTAGCTTGTCATATGATTGGACCAGAAAGCTCAACAATGATGCATCAAGTCTTAACAGTAATGCATATAAACAACGACATAAGACATCTAAAAGAAATGCTTTATATACATCCAGCTATGAGTGAAGCCCTACTTCCAGCAGCCGTTGAAGCTGTAAAAGCAATAGAGAACTATAATAAATAATATCTTTATGATATTGAAGTCTTATTTAGTTTTTTTTCTCTTTTCTTTTTATACATATCAGCATCTGCAATATTTATTAACTCTTGAATATCCTTTATATTTTTATTTAATAATATAACAAAGCACCAATTATGATATAAGAAAAAGATTCTAAATTAGGCAAAGGTACAAAAAAGAGTGCTCCAAAAGCAAAAGGGGCATGTCCTAAAACTACAGCAGACATACTTATATGTTTATCATTATTTTGTTTAACTAAAAAATTCCAAGTTGCATGCAATAAGGCTGCAAAAAGTACAACAAACATAACTGTAAGAGACATTTTCTACCCTTTTAATTAAAGTTATTAATTATATTAACTATTTCATATAATATCAAAAAGTTTTAAAACTGTTGTTTTTTCTTCCACTCTTTCATCTCTTCTTTTATAAAATAATCAATCATAGTTCTATAAATTGATTCAACTAACTCAGGAGAAGCATTAACTCTTTTTGCTAAATTTTTTTTTGATTTTATTACTTTTTCTACTCTTTCTTTATCTTTTACAGCCTCTTCGTCTTTTTTAAACTTTGAAGCTTCTTTTACATATAAAGAACGTTTTGCTATTAATTTTACAATATCTTCATCAATAATATCAATAGCCTCTCTAATATCGTTCATATTTTTACATTGACTTGATTCTTTCATATTTTTCCTTCAAATTATAATTATTTTACTTTTATAGGAAGTAAACTTAAAAAACTCAAAGCCTCTGGAAGAGAAAACTGTGCATTTTTTATATCATTTTGTTTTGGATCAATTAGGTAGTTTTTTGATGTCTCAAAATTGGCTTTTTGCAAATTGTTATTTATAAAAACACTCAATTCTAAATCACAATTATCAAACAATGCCCGCTCAAGATTACACTCCTCAAAACCAGTGTCTCTTATGAGGGAATTGATAAATTTCATTTGTCGCAAATCCATAAGATGAAAAGAGTTCTGTGAAATATTACACGAATCAAACTTCACATCAAAAGGTTCATCACACTTACTCCAAGACAATCCTATAAGTTTAGAGTTTTCGAAAGAAACATCATTAAAAACAGAATTTATCAAACTAGCTAAAGATAAATCACAATTGATAAAAGTACACTCCGTAAACTTACAATTATATATATTACTTTTTGAAAAATCACATTTTATAAAAGTACAATCATCAAAATATATTGAATCCAAATTTTTGTCATCATATTCTATAAACTCTTCTTCCCAATAATCATTTGTCTCAAACATATGGCTCTTTTTTAATTTAATTCTATCCTATTTTAAAATAAGAGAGACTTATAACAAGAGATTTGAACTTATATTAATAGTGTATGATGTAAAATGTTTTAAAGATATTTTAAAGGTATTTAAATGAAAACTATAAATACATATTATATTTCACATGATAATCTAAGTGATTTTATAAAAAAAAACAATATCAAGGACTCCTCAAAACTCTTAATTCAAATATTCACTCATAATAATGATTTAACTTTTATCAAGGAATTAACAAGATTTTTTTTAGAAAACTTTCCTTTATCTTCACTAATAGGTTCAACTACAGATGGAGAGATAAAAGACGGAGAAGTATCCACGGAAAAAACCGTAATAAGTTTTACAATATTTGAAAAAGTGACCTTAAAAACACATATATCTAATGAGTTTGAAAACTATTTTCAAGCAGGCTCTGATTTGGCTACAAATATAATCCAAGAGGATAGTAAAGTCATAATATCTTTTATTGATGGACTAGAAGGTAATGGAGAAGAATATCTAAATGGAATCAATTCAATTAATAAACAAATTATTGTATCTGGTGGACTTGCTGGAGATAATGCAATGTTTACACAAACTTACATTTTCACAAAAGATAAAATATATGAAAAAGGAGTTGTAGGAGTATCTTTAAGTAGTTCTGAGTTAGAAGTATTTACAGATTATAGTTTTAATTGGCTTCCAATTGGTCAAAAACTAAAAATTACGAAATCAGATAAAAATAGAGTCTATATGATTGATGATAAAACTGCAGTGGAAACATACAGCTATTATCTGGGGAAAGATATAAGTGAACAATTGCCACATATTGGTATTGAATTTCCTCTAATCTTAGAAAAAGATGGTATTGAAATTGCAAGAGCAGCTATTGGAAAATACGATGATGGTTCTTTACTTTTTGCTGGAAATCTTCATGAATTAGATGAAGTTAGATTTGCTTATGGGAATGCAGATAAAATACTTGGTAAAACACAATATCATATTGATAAACTTTATAATCAACCAATAGAGAGTATATTTATTTATTCATGTATGGCAAGAAGAAGATTTATGCCAGAAAAAATTGAAAATGAAACACTTATTTATAATCAAATAGCTCCCACAAGTGGTTTTTATACTTATGGTGAATTTTTTTGTAGTGAAAAAAATAAAGAATTATTAAATCAAAGTATGACTATACTTGCATTAAGTGAAGTAGATATCAATAACAGAAAAAAAGTTATCCTTGATATTGAAAAGAATGCAAGTTCTACAGTTCAAGCCTTAGCACACCTTATACATATATCAACAGAAGAACTTCAACGTAAAGATGAAATTATGATAGCACAATCACGTAATGCAGCCATGGGTGAACTTTTAAATATGATTGCACACCAATGGAGACAACCTCTGAATATAATTTCAATGAATGCAAATAATATTTTGGCTGACCAAGAACTTGATTCTTTAGATGAAAAAAGTCTTAATGAAAATATAAATTCTATTTTAAAAGAATCTTTAGATCTTTCACAAATAATAGAAAATTTCAAAGACTATTTTAGCCCTAAAAAAGATAAAAAAGAAATTTCAATTAAAACTATTATAGAAGAAACAACAGATATTATAAATTCAAACCTTGAAGATAACAACATCAAATTAATAATTCAAAATAAATGCGACACTACTATCCTTATCCATAAACGTGACTTGATGCAAGTTTTACTAAACTTAATAAATAACTCAAAAGAAGCATTTATATTAAATCAAAAAGAAAAAAGAATAATTATAATATCAGCTATTGAAAATATTGAAAATATTGAAATATGTATTTGTGATAATGCAGGAGGAATAGATAGTAAAATCATAAATAATATTTTTAATCAATATTTCACAACAAAAAATATCTTAAATGGTTCAGGCCTTGGACTTTATATGAGCAAAATAGTTATTGAAAAACATATGAATGGAAAAATATCTGTTGAAAATAAGAATAATGGAGTATGTGTTAATATTTATATCCCAAAATAATTTCTCTTCTAAACTAAAATAAAATTTATATGAAGTAAAATTTATATATAATTCACAAAATTAACAAGGAAGATTAATGGAAAATAAAGAACCATTTATTAAAAGAGCAGATGCTTATATTTTTTTAGCAAATGAACAATTAAGTGAAACAGAAACATTAACACCAGGAGAAGTTAGTGCTTCATTTTTATTTGGTGCAGCAAGATTCAATGCTTGGGTAGCGGCATGTGAATTTGAATCAGCAGAAAATATGAAAGAAGCAAAAGATGAAATAACTGAATACTTCCTAAAAGAGTATAAACAAATGTTAGAACAGCATATTGATAGTCATATAGAGGCTTTTGAATTTAAATAACTTAATTCTTGAAAAGTCAATTTTCAGAATAATGATTTGATTATTATTTTTTTTAAATTAAATAGAAAAATATGCAAGTATTATTTATTTAAAAAAATTTATTAAATTCAAGATTAATCTTTACATACGTAATACTTTAATTAATTATAAAAATAATATATTATTTTTATACTAAGTCAAATTAAAGATTAGAACAGTTTACATATGCTAGAATAAATTATTAATTAATTACTTTATCAAAAAATTGTACAATTATTTCATATATATAAATTGGGAAAAACCTCCCAGATTTTTACAATTTAGGGAGAAGAAATTGAAACGTAAGTTTTTTTGGAATTTTTTAGCAATATCTTCATTACTAGTTATGAACTTTACTAGTTTAAATGCTCAAAACAATGATATATTAGATTCTATTTCTAAGGACATGAATAGATTTAATAGTGTTGCTACTATAACAAAACAAAATGAAAATTATCAACCCTATATCATATCAGTATTTAAAGGTACTCAGTTAGAGAAATTAGGTATATCTAACCTCAAAGAAGCACTTCTACTTGTTCCTGGGATTGATATAACTACTGATAATTTCAATAACCAAACTCCTATATTTCGTGGTTCAAATTCTCTTGCTTATGGTCAAACAAAAATTTTTATTGATGATGTATTAGTAAATAACCTCTTTTTTGATGCCTATTCTGAATACCTTGGATTTCCAATTGAAATGATAAAAAGAATAGAAGTGGTAAGAGGTCCTGGAAGTAAAACTAACGGTGTTAATGCATATGCTGGATCAATAAATATAATAACATATGCTGAAGATTTTAAAGATTTTGAGTCAAAAGATAGATTTATCTTTAAATATGGTTCATATGATTATAGAATGGGTGGCTTTATTAAAAAATTTAAAACAGAAAATCTTAATGCCACTGTAGACTTTTATTATCAAGAAGACAACAAAAAACTATATGCAGGACCAGATGGATTTTCCCAAGGTTCTATGAGTATCCCTGGCCTTTATGATAATACAGGTCTATCTAAAACTGGTGATGCTCCTGTTTGGACTAAAGACTATTCATTAGGTCTTAATCTTAAATATAAAGACTTTTCTCTTAAAGGACGTGTTCTTGATCATACACAAGGAAGTGCTTACGGAATTAATCTTGCCTTACCACAAGACAAAGATAGATTAAAATTACCAAGTTCTTATCTTGAATTAGGTTATGATAAAACAATTAATGATTTTTATGTTGACATAAAAGCTGGGATTAAATATGATTCATTTAATTCAAAATCTAAACTAGGTGCAGATGGTGAAAAATTCATGGATTATTACCAATATAATTTAGATGGTACTATTGAAAATGTTACTTTCAATAATGGTATTTATGGAGAGCACTTAGCAAAACAAAGAACCTTATACCAATCTACATATCTTACTTATACTGGACTTGAACAACATATAATCACTACAGGATATAGATTGATAAGAGAAGAGACGGTAGATATGGTTTCCAAATTATCAAATTGGGATACTGGAGATGCCCTACTTGTAGATTACACAGAGACTTTTCCTTTTTTTGATAAAAATGCAAAGCGTGACATTCAAATATTTTCGTTACAAGATGAATTTCAATATAACAATAGTCTTAGTTTTATATATGGTTTTAATTACGAACAAACATCTTATAAAAATGCAGGAATTGAACCAAGAATATCAATGGTATATCAACACGACTCGAAAAATATATTTAAAGGAATTTATAGCCGTTCACATAGAAATCCATCTTGGCAAGAGATGTTTACAGCAAATAATTCTGCACGTGTTGGTAGTACAAGTATAGAACCAGAAAAAGTAGATGCCTTTGAGCTTGCATATATTAAGAAATTCTCAAATGAATCATCTTTACAAGCAAATCTTTTCTATTTACAGAACAAAAATCAAATATATAACTCAGCAACAGATCCATTATATAGAAATGTCTTAGATACAGATATTCATGGTTTAGAACTTGAATATACCGGACATATCACTTCATCTGATAAATTATATTTAAACTATTCATATGTAACAGGAACTTCTAATATAAAAGATACCAGAGCTCATACAAATCTTTCAAATGTAGCACATCACTTAGCTAAAGGTTATTATATTTATGATATAAATGATACTTTATCTATTGGTGGTATTGCAAAGTATGTTAGTTCAAAAGATAGAATAACAGGTGACAGAAGAGAGAAAGTTCCTTCATATACTACTTTTGACACAACTTTAAACTATAAGAATTATAAAAATAATTATAATGTTACTCTCAGTATAAAAAATATTTTTAATGAAAAAGTCATCTATCCCTCTGCTCCAAATACATATACTGAAGATTATGAACAAGAAGGCAGAACTGTTTTGCTAACTATAAGAAAGGAGTTTTAGATGAAAAAAATACTTTTTCTTTATTTAACTCTTATTAATATAGTTTTTGCATATAACTATGATGATGTCATACTTAAAGCACAAGCTTCTATTTTCCCTAAAATTATTCTTTTAGATAAAAAAATAGAGGATAAACTTATTGATGATAAAATAGTTTACACTATTGTTTATGATAAATCAGACTATATTACTGCTTTATCTATTCAAAATTTTATTGATAAAAATTTTAAAGGACATTTAGATACTTATGAATATAAAATAAACTTAGTAGATTTTGAAAACTTTTCTGAGAAAACAAACTCTTCTGCTGTTTATGTACTTAACTTGAGTGAAAGAGTTGAAAAGATTGCTAAAATAGCAAGAGAAAAGGGAATTATTTCATTTTCATATGATCTTAATAATCTTAGTAAAGGATTAATGTTCTCTTTAGTAATTGAAAAGTCAACAGTATTGTATCTAAAAAAAGAAATCCTATTTACCCAAAAAATAGAATTTGTAGATGCCTTATTACAAATGGTTCAATTTGTTGAAAAAGATTATGCATATGAAGACGATAAACAATATCAAAATAGATTAGATACAAAAAGTTATTATGCCAGTCTATTTAATAAGAAATAAAAAAAGAGTGTAAATTTTACAATGAAACAAAAAATAAAATCACTCTCTAGTAAAATAGTTTTTTTTATTACCATTATAACCTTAGTTTCCATTTTGATTATTTTTAATATTTTTGAAAAAATAAATAAAAAAGCATTTTACAATGTTGAAACAGAAAAAGCAAAACTAGTACTAAGTACTATTGAACCGCTAATTGCTTTAAACATTTATTTAAATCTAGACGATAGAATTGAACAATTAACAAAGCAACTTGTAACAAATCCAAATATCTTAGCCATAAAAGTACTAAAAGGCGATAAACTTATTAATGAAATAAAGTCAAAAGAATTTGAAAATCATTTTGATGATTCATTTGTTGTTAAAAATTCTATTTTTCAGCCAAATTCCCAAAAAAAGATAGGAACATTAATACTTACCTATTCTAATAAAAACTATAAAGAACTTCTACTTACATATAGAACACTATTACTCAAAGTACTTTTTTTGCTAGGAATACTTTTCTTACTTTTTAGTTTATACGTAAAAAAAATGCTTTCTCCATTACGAGAAATTGCAAAATTAGTAAGAGGTTATTCTCCTGATAAAAATATTCATATTCCATTTGATAATCAAAACAATGAAATAGGATTTATTTCAAATGCCTTAAATAATATGCAACAAAGTATTATGCAATATTCACAACAACAACAAAATATGAATAAATTCCTTGAAGAGAAAGTAGATGAAAAAACTATAGAACTACGACAACAATTATATACAAATGCCCTAACAGGTTTACCTAATAGACGTAGTCTTTTGCATGATATTAATCATTATAAAGAGGGAGCCTTATTAATAATTGATATAGATGATTTTAAAGAGATTAACGATTTCTTTGGACATGAAGTAGGAGATAATGTTCTAATATCATTTTCACAAGAGTTATCAGAAATGATAAAAACAGAGCATGATGCAAGACTTATACACCTCACAGGTGACGAATTTGCTCTATTTTATATAAAAAAGCCTTCTTTAGATAGCTTTATAAAGTTTGTAACTGTACTTCTTAGAAATATTGAAAAAATGGTTTTTAATCATAAAAATAATGAATTAAAAATAAGAGTTACTATTGGAGGTACTTTTCAAATTCAAGAAGCTTTAGAAAAAGCGGATATTGCGTTAAAATCAGCTAAAAAACAAAGAAAAGATTTTTTACTTTATGATGAGACTTTAAAGGTAGAACAACAGTATAAAAATAATATGGAATGGACAAAAAAAATTAATTGGGCAATTGAAAATGATAGAATCAAACCTTTTTTCCAAGCCATATATGATAATAAAACAAATGAAATAGTAAGTGCAGAATGTTTAATCCGTTTAATTGATGAACATGATAGTATTATAACTCCTTATCATTTTTTAACAATTGCGAAAAAAAGTAAGCTTTACTCTAAATTAACAAGAATAATGATTAAAAAAAGCTGTCAATATTTTGAACACCTTGATTGTGATTTCTCAATTAATTTATCAGTTGAAGATATACTTGATGAGAAGATTGTAGAATATATTTCATACTGCGTAAAAAAATACAATGTTAATAAAAAAATCATATTAGAACTTCTTGAAACTGAAGAGATTGAAAACTATGAAGAGGTTTCATCTTTTATCAATGAAATGAAATCCTTAGGATGCAGAATTGCAATTGATGATTTTGGCTCAGGTTACTCAAATTTTGAGTATCTACTCAAACTTAATGTCAACTATATTAAAATTGATGGTTCATTAATAAAAAATCTTGATACAGATACAAATTCACAAATTGTCGTAGAGACAATTGTTAGTTTTGCTAAAAAACTTAATATGACAGTTATAGCAGAATATGTTCATAATGAAGCTATTTATAATAAAGTAAAAGAATTAGATATAAACCGTTCTCAAGGATTCTTCCTTGCCCAGCCACAAGATAGTATCACTTTATAAAAATGAGACATCATCTTAATTAAAATTTTTAATTAACATTTTTTCTTCTTCCAATAAAAGGTAACGCCATTTGCCACTTTTTATGTTGAGTTTAAAACTGCCAATACTAATTCTGCTTAAACTTAAAACTTTTAAGGGTGTACCAAATTTCAAATCTTTCATTGCTCCAAAAAGTCGACGGATATGCCTATTCTTTCCTTCATCAATTTGTACCCTAAGTTTTGTTTTCGCTCCACCCATACCAATTTTTTCTACAACAAGAGCTTTTAGTAACCCATGTTTGCTTTCAACTCCTTTTAAAGCCTCTGCAATATGTTGATTTGTTACATGACCTCTAACCCAAATCTCATATATCTTAATGCAATTACCTGGCTTAGTCAAAAAATTACCTACTTTGCCATCTCTTGTAAATAATAAAAGTCCTTTTGATTCTAGATCAAGACGTCCTATTGGCATCCATTGATCATGAAAAACCCAATCAGGTAAAAGATCATAAACTGTTTTTCGTCCAAGGTCATCAGAACGAGTGACCAAATATCCTTTAGGTTTATTAAGTACTAAGAGTTTTCTTGAATCGTATATTGTTCCATTCATTGGGTATATTCCTTGTGATTATGAAACAGTATACTAGATTATGAGTCGATTGCTCACTTTAATTATTTCTTACTAACTAAAATACCACCTATGATAATTAGTATAATACCTAGAAAAGTATATATATCAGGTAGTGAATCACCTAACATGATTCCAAAGCCAATTGCAAAAGGGATATTTGTATAACTTACTACTCCAATAATACTTGCTTGACTCAAACTATATGCTCGAGTAAGAAACCATTGTGAAGCTGTTGAAATGACAGCCATAAAACATACTAAAGCCCAAACATAAATCTCTGTATGCATTTTAAACTGCACATAAGGAGTAAACAAAAATAATCCAAGAGGGATAATAATACCAACACCCATAAATGAAAGCATAATTATTCTTGCATCATATATATCTTTTATCTTTTTTATTGTTGCATATGCAGCAGCTGCAAAAAAACCACCCAAAACTCCTAAAAAGTGCTCAAATGATATCTCTATTCCAAAAGGTTTCAGAATAAGTATGATTCCTAAAAATCCAATAATAAGAGCAAAAAAAATGCGAAGAGTAATAGTCTCTTTCATCAAATAATATGCAAGAATAGTTACAAAAAATGGTGACGTTTTATTTAATATAGCTGCTTCTCCAAGAGGAATAGTAGCAATAGTATAAAAAAATAATACCATTGCCAAAGAGCCAAATAAACCTCTTAAAAAAAGTAGATGTAATTTCGAAGTATTTACTGATACAGAAAACTTTTTTAAAGAAAATAAAATAATTAAAATACCTAAAAAGTTTCTATAAAAAACAATCTCTATAGGATCCATATATCCAGTTAAAAATTTTGCAACAGCACCGTTTAATGCACCGAAGATGGCACTTAAAAGCATAAATAAAACACCTCTATCTATTAATTTTATTTTTGATAGAGTATTAAAGTTTTCTGACATTGAATTCCTTTGTTGATGGAATTGTATTAAAAGTTTATAAAAAAAGGTTTTAAATATAAAAAATAAGTTTTATTTAGTTCAAGTACTTTAAAAAAATATTTCTAATAATATTTAATATTATCTTTTTATTTAAAAGATTACAAAATCCCATAAATAAAGCTAAATAAAAGTACAATGAAAAAATTAATTCTCTATTATTTACTAAGGAATCTATTGTTAAGAAAACTCATACCCTTTTTACATCTAGCCCTATCTCTTTTAATTGGATTTATTGGTGCCATTATATTTATATACTTAGAACTACCTCTTCCTTGGTTACTAGGCTCAATTACAGCTATGGCGATTGCTTCAAGACTAACTTTTATTCCAGTGAAAAATCCAAAAATGTTATCTCCACCTGCAAGATCTATTTTAGGTCTTATGATAGGTAGTGCTTTTACTCCTGCAATAATACAATACATAGGAAATTATCTTGTTAGCTTAGTTTTGATTATACCTTTTGTAATAATAATCGCCATATGTGGAGTTTTTTATTATTGGAAAATTTTAGGACATGATAAAATAACATCTTTTTTTAGTGCTATGCCTGGTGGACTTTTAGAAATGATAGCCATTGGTGAATCAATGGGCGCAAATATATATAAAATAACACTTTTCCAATCAACGAGACTTCTTCTTATTGTTTTTTCTTTACCCTTTATCATAGAAATTGTTGGAGGCATAAGTCTAGATGGGAATAGAACAATAACAACACCAATAAGAGATGTTGCAATAGTTGATATGTTTATTTTAGTAGCATTAGCAGTTATTGGAGTTTTTTTAGCTAAAAAACTAAAAATATCAGCTCCTTTTATAATAGGACCTATGATAGTTAGTATGATAGCTTTTCTAAATGGTTGGGTAACTTCTCGTCCACCTGATGAAATCATAAAATTAGTTCAAATAATACTTGGAACATCAGTTGGTTTTGTTTTTAGAGGAGTACCTTTCAAAGAGATTATAACAACGATACTAAGTACTTTGGGTTATTTTGTAATTCTATTAGCTGTAACTGCTCTTTTTACATTTATAGTTTTACAAATCACTCATTTTGATTTACTCTCAATTATATTAGCTTTTTCTCCAGGAGGACAAGCAGAAATAAATCTAATAGCAATTGTTATAGGAGTAAACCTACCTTATGTTGCAATACATCATGTATTTAGACTTTTTCTAGTAATGGGGATTGCCCCACTTTTTGCTAAAAGGTTTAAAAACTCTTAGTTTTTAATTTCAACTATAATTTTTACTTTTTCTTTTGCTTTATAAAGTACAATATTAACTCTATAAATAGTTAAATAAAAAACTATTATATGTCTTTTTTTCTTAAATTAATACACAAAATTTTGCATAATAAAAAACTTTTTAAAACTCAAAAATATTAAATATTCTAAGTATAACACTTTATTATCAAAAAAATTATTTTTTCTTCAAAAAAAAAGTTTTTCATTTTAATAATTTTAATTTTTAGTGACAAAAAAGAAACATTTAATAAGTAATAATATCATTCTTTGTTATAATGGGACTAGATTCTTATAGGTGAGAAATACTATGAAACTTAAACTATTACTTCTATTAACTCTTTTTATATCAAATCTTTGTCAAGCACAAGATAATTCAATAAAAATAGGTATTGCTCCTCAGTCTTCAACTAGAATTATATTGCAGTCTCATCAAGATTTGAAGCTTTTTTTAGAAAACTATTTTAAAAGACCTATACAAATTTTGACAGCAAAAAACTTTAGTGAATTTGCAAAACGTTCAAATGAAGGAACATATTACGATTTAATCTTAACTTCACCAAACTTAGCAGTTTTGTCTCAAAGACTAGGTGGATATACACCTTTAATGACTTACAAAAAAGGTTTATCAACTATTCTTCTATCCTATGATAAAAATATTTTAAAAAGTAAAAAACTACCACTTAATGTCATTGGTTTAGATCCTGTCTCTTTTCCAACTTTAGATGCCCAAGATTGGTTGGCAAAAAAAGGCTTTGAAGATGGGGAAAAAGTAAAATATACATATACAAGTGCAACAGACAGTTCAATATCTATACTTCTAAATAATAATGCAGATATGATAATTATGTCTTTGCCAAACTATATAAAACTTATGACAAAAAAGAATAAAAATTTGGTTCATGTGATATATCAAAGTAAAGCAAAACCAAGTAGAATATATCTAGCAAAAGACTCTGATACTATTACTTTAAAAGAATGGAAAAGAGCATTAGATGCTTTTTCAAAATCTTCCGAAGGTGAAAGACATTTAAAAATTACAAAACTAGAAGAATTTAAAAATATAAAAGCAAAAGATTTAGATAATCTTGGTCCAATAGTAGATAAAACAATGAAAAGGTTATATAACTAAATGAGAGTATCTTTAGCTTGGAAATGGGTAGTTGCTAGTTTATTAATAGAGAGTTTAATGCTCACTTTAATGGTAATGAAAAATGTAGATCAATTAAAAATAAACCTATCAACACAAACAAATATAAGATTAGATGAGCAAAAAATATTATTAAAAAGTGCCTTAGTTGCACCTCTTGTTCAAATGGATTATGCAACAATTCATGCAATTTTAAATGAGACTAAAAATATTCAAACCGTAGATTATTTAGTTGTTGTTGATAATCAAAACAACTGTATTTCCTCTGTTGGATGGAATGGTTGTTCAAAATTGCCGCCAACAGAAGTAGATCCTTTTAGTGAAAAATCACTGAAAGATCAAAGATTTGATACAAACATTCCTATAACTTTATTTTCGCAGTCATTAGGCAAAGTCTATTTAGGTCTTTCTACGAAATACTACGTTCAAGCAAAAAAAGAGATGATTACTCGAAGTATTGTTATTGCTTTAATAGAATTAATATTATCAGCAATTTTACTTATAGCAATAAGCAAATGGATTATAAAAAATCTAGTTAAATTAACGCAAAGTGCAGATGCAATTGCTCATGGAGATTATGCACAAAGAATAAACTTAGGAGATAGCAAAGAGATATTTGAACTACAAGAATCTTTTAATCTAATGGCAAAAAATATTGAAAAAAATATAATAGATTTAAAGTATTTAAATAAAAAAGAAAAAAAATTATTTAATGAGCTAAAATCCCAAATTGAGAAAAATCAAGAACAAGATATTATGATTAAACATCAATCTCGAATGGTAATTATTGGTGAAATGCTTAATAATATTGCCCACCAGTGGAGACAACCTTTAAGTGCTATTACTGTTCAAATGAGTAGTTTAAAACTAAGAAAAGAATTAAATCTTTTAGAAGAGAATGAAATTGAAAACACCTCAGATAGTATAATGAAATATGCAAATTATTTAAGTAAAACCATTGATGATTTTAGAGATTATGCAAAAGATTATAGCGTTAAGAAGAAATATTTTAATATTGAAACTTCTTTTACAAAAGCTCTTGATATAGTATCTGCTTCATTAGAAAACAATTTTATTACCCTAAATATTGTACCCTGTGAAGATGAATTAGTAGTAGATGGAGTGATAAATGAATTAAGTCAAATTTTTATAAATATTCTTAATAATTCAAAAGATATATTAATTGAGAATAAAGTAAAAGAAAAAATAATAGAAGTAAAATTTTTAAAAGAAGATAATCAAATAATTATTACAATTCATGATAATGCAGGTGGAATTCAAGATAATATTATTGATAAAATATTTGACCCATATTTTACTACAAAACATAAAAGTCAAGGGACAGGTATTGGGTTGTATATGAGTGCAAAAATTATTCATGAACATTTTGCAGGCAAGATACTTGTTAAAAATGAAAATATAGAATTTGAAAAAACAACTTATAAAGGCGCAAAATTTTTTATTATTTTGCCTATATAATTTTTATTTATTTTTACCCTTAATTCTTAATCCCTATCTTTCCAATTCTTAGAACATCTTAATTTGTATGAAACAATAATTACAATAATTACTTATAATCAAGAAGTGTTGATTATAAGTAATTTTCATTATTGAAACTTCATAAGAGATTTCCAAGTCCCTGCATTATAAACATTTTCAAATCCTTTGGCTATTAAAGTACGCCTTGCCAGTCCACTTCTACTTCCACTTGCACAACAAAGAATTATAGGCTTGGAATTATCTAGTTCTCTCACTCTATCTTTAAGCAAATCAAATGGGATATTAATACTTCCATCTTTGTGGGCTGTTACAAATTCCTCAACGCTTCTAACATCAACAATTTGACCACCTTGAGAAAGCAGAGTTGGAACAAGCTTTAATACCTGGTATTGTGTATATTTTTTATAAGCTATAAAAGCTGCTAATGCAATAAATGCATAAATTATATTTTCGTTCAAAAATTATCCTTTAAATATTCTTTGTATTCTAATGAAATTAGGCTTACATCCTTAAAAAAGACTGCAAAATTATTTTTTGTAAATATAAATATTTGATTAAATATCTTTTAATAACAACTATAACTAGCATACAATTTTTTGTATTGTTGGCACTTTTTAATCACACATAAACACAAGTTTCTGATGAGTGTTAAGAAAACCATTAGCTTTATAAAATTTCTGAGCTTTGACCCTAAGAATATTACAAGTTACTTCTATTTGGGCTGCTCCTCGTTTTTTACCCCATTCAATCAGATTATTCAAAAGGATTTTCCCTATATTCTTATTATGAAATTCTTGAGAAACAATCAATTCTTGAATTTCAGCAATATCTCCACAGTGATGCAACAATTTATTGATATAAACACTCCCAAATCCAACTACTGATTCATTTATTTCAGCCACAAAATAACCTATATGCAAGTCATCAATATTTATTTTATATAAATCAACAAATGATTTTTTAGTATATTGTATATTTTCTAATTCACAGACCAGCTCATAGACTGAGTCCACATCCTGAACAGTTGCAGCTCTAATGTTCAATTTCATTTTATAATTGTTCCTTTTATTCTGTTATGTTTTTGATTTGTAGAATACAACTTCCTCACTTGGTTTTACATAACCCCAAATTTTTAAACCATACCAGGCACGCCAAAATAATTTTGACATTTATCACATATAGCTTTATGCAGTAAAATATCACCATTAGCTAAAGATTCAGGGATAATATGTTCAACTGTATTATATCAACCTTTTTCAAAACAAAAAATACAATTCATTTTACCCTAATTATTTTTTTGTATAACGACTAAATTGAAGGATAAGGCAATTTAACGTCTTGTCTTTCAACTCTTTTAAAAATCTTTCTGCGATACTTTAAAGGTCTATATTTTCGCAGTATTGCCTTGTTCTTTTTCCAATGATTTGTTATATTTGTTGGTATAAACATAAATTCATCTATATCTTTTATTAAATTAAATTCATCTCCCTTTACCCCTACATATCTTCTTACTAATGGAGAATATCTTTCTTTTGTATTTAACACTATAAACTCATCACAATCATCTTCATTAAAATATATATTTGTTATCCCTTTTTGATTAAAAAAATCATTTGAAAATTCTTTTTCTGCATAGGGATTATGAAATATAAATAGACCATCTAATAAATTTTCATCACTTATTGTATTCGAATATCTTAATTTTTTATGTTCTTCCCATTCTGTAACTATAAATTTTGGTGTTGAATGATTAACACACAAAGATGTTAATTTTCCTAGTGTCATTGTACAACTATAGATTATTGCTGAAATATGTTTATATTTTTCTGTAGAAAATAATCCTAACTCAAGTTGAGTACCATTACTTTTAAGATAAGTATCTTTATATTTATATTCATGGTCTAAATTATCATAACCATATATTTTTAAATTTTCTCTATCTTCTGGATCATAATAAGCATTATATAAAATATTAAGTAAAGGGTAATATGATGATTGGCCTGAATTAATTTGTGCATGATCACTAATCGCTAAAACAAATGGATTATCTCTAATATTGCTATTTTTTATATAATGTTTTTCGTAATGGTTTGATTTACTTATAATAGAATTTAATAATCTAGGACTCGATTCATTCATGATCTTATAATAATCATTATTGCCGTAAATATCATTTAGTGTTCTTTCTGATTCTTTTGGAGAACTATCAGAGATATTAGAAACTACGGCTTCTATATTTGCCTTTTGATTATTTTTTTGAATAAAGAAATCAACAGACTCTTTATTTTCATCTTTAATTATATTTATAGATGAAGTGATAATAGCTTCATTTAAATATAGTTCCCAAATCATAGAATGAAATGATTCTTGAAACTGTGTAATAGTTTTCTTATTGCCGTCTTTATTTACAAATCTTCTTATCCATTCACTAACTAAATTTTTTTCCTCTAAATAGGCAAAATCTGATAAATGAATAAATTTAGGATGAAGTTTTTCTTCTGGTATAATTACTTTAAACCAATTACTCATATACTTGTATTCCCTTCTTTAATATAACGGTTGACTTGAGGGACACGCTACCCTTTTATCACTTTAAACTACTTATTTGTTAATTTGTAAATGATAGCCTAAAACTACTTTAAAGCCGATGGGTAGATTGTTCCTCTCCTAGGTTTTGTTATGTTTTATTGCATATGAACCTATTGTGCTAATTTCTTTATTTTATTATTCCACTTTTCATTTTTACCAAATACATTTTTGTTATACATTAATATAAGTTCATGAGTTAAAATATTAATAGGTAAGTGTTCAAAGAATTCAAAATGCTCAACTAACCCTTTAAACTTTTTGCTTCCTATGCTACCTAAACAATGGTAAGATAATAAAGCAAGTTCATATTTTGAAAATAATGATCTGAAAAGATGAGCATATTTTTTTGCATCTTCAACTTTATTATTTTCTTCAGCATCCTTTATAAATATTAATACTTGATATATAAAACCGAAGTAGTGACCAATTTTATCTTCATAGTTCTGATGAAATTTATCATATATCAGTTTGTACTCTTTTGTCTCTACTTTTTTATAAGCTCTCAAAATAGTTACTAATTTTTTAATAGTTTCTTTTTCTTTCACATCTTCATTCTTTTTTAAATCAATCTTTTTATTTAAAAAACTAATATTATAAAGACCATTATACTGTGGAGCATCTTCAAATTTATCCAATGATAAATCAAATACAATTGAATTATAAACATCTATCATCTTAAAGAAAGTATTTTCAAAATTTTGTAATTTTATAGATTGACTTTGTTCCTGTTGAGCTATTGCAGATTTTTCTAACTCACCTCGTGTCAATTTAAGTTCTTTTCGTGAATTTACAAGCTCTTCGCTTGAAATTTTAAGTGCTTTACTTTGAATCTTAATAGTTGCTAAAAGTGCGAATAGTCCTATTAATGCAAATATGGGATTCAATAAACCACCAAAGAAATCACCAATTGCTCCCATATCACTAGCTGTAGATATTGTAAACTGTAAACCAGTTTTGGAGTACAAATAGGTAAGAAATACAGTACCTAAAATTATTACTGCTATTACTTTATAATTTTCTAAAAATTCTAATTCTTTATTGTTTTCTTTTTTGCTCATTAAATATCCTCTGTTAAAATAGATTTACATAAAGGCAGTTGCTCAGTAAACATAACGCCGCCAACAGCGGCCGAGCGTAGCGAGGTCCAGCCAGCTTTGCTGGCGATGCTGCTTGGCTTTGTTAACTGTGTTTTACCACTCATAGTGGACACTATTGGAACTAAACTTTGGTTCTTTAACTTGAGTTTTAAACGTAAAGTCTAGGGTTACGCCCAGAATATTTGTACCCTTTTGCGGAGACAAAACCACCACCATACGACCGCTCGGAGTAGGATGTGTAGATATTCCCGAAACCCCCATGGTGCCGACCTTACCTGCCGAAAAATCAACGATAGCGGCTTTAGGCTTAGAAACATAAAACTGCGTTGGCTTGTCTTTGTTCTGATATATTGCACCTTCCACAATTTTGCCATCAGCTCGTATTGATATATCGGTTTTGAGAAATACATATGTGGCTATTTTTGACGAGTCGTAGCCAAGCCCTTTCACAAGCGAAGAAACCCAATTTTGTAAGTCTGTCTTATAGGCTTCAACTCCATACTTAACTGGCACCGAAAATTCAATTTCATGTCTTTCGAAACCTACTGCATGACTCGAAAAGCATAATAGAAAAACTACAATTGTAAGAATATTTCTCATCACGTGCCTTTACAGTTAACTATTTATTGAACATACATTATATACAAGATAGACTGAAAATCAACAAATAATATACACAATATATGTTGTATATTAAAACAACAACAAATACCTTAAATAAGGTATTATTACATATTTAACTATAAAAAATATTGCAATTTGTTATATTTTTTAAATAAATTTTAATCATTTGCTATAATTTTTATGTATGTTTATTATCGATATCTAGACGATAATAGTACATAATGTATGTATATTATGACAATATCATGATAAACCTGCATTTTGTTAAGTTTATTTGGAGGTGTATTATGGGCAAAAAATTATTGGATATTATGAAAGATAAAATTAGATTTAAACACTACAGTATAAGTACAGAAAAAACTTATATACATTGGGCTAAACGATATATACTTTACCATAATAAGCGACATCCAAAAGAAATGGGGAAATTAGAAATCGAACAGTTTCTTACTCATTTAGCTACAAAGTTAAATGTATCTCCAAACACACAGAACCAAGCATTTAATGCAATATTATTTTTATACGAACAAGTTTTAAATATATCGTTAAAAAATGAGAATATACAAGCTTTAAGGGCACAAGAGAGAAAACATATTCCAGTTGTTCTAACTATAGAGGAAGTAAAAAGTATCATTCTTAATATGAAGGGCATCTATCAACTTATGGCAAAGCTTATGTATGGATGTGGGTTGAGAATGAGTGAAGTTCAGAACATACGTATAAAAGATATTGATTTTGGATTTGATAAACTTTATATATGGGACAGTAAGTCACTAAAAGATAGAACACTACCACTTCCTTTGAAAATAAAGGATGAATTAAAGATTCAAGTACAAAAAGTAAAAGAGCTACACCAAAAAGATTTAAACGATGGCTTTGGAAGTGTATATATCCCTTATGCACTTGAGCGAAAATTTCCCAAAGCAAAATCTGAAACCAAATTGCAGTATATTTTTCCCATGAATAAAATTTCAACAGACCCTAGAAGCGGTGAACAAAGACGACATCATATTTTAGATGTAACTTTAAGTAGAAATATTAAAAATGCAGTCCAAAAGTCTAATATCGACAAAAGAGTAACCTCTCATATTTTTAGACACTCTTATGCAACTCATTTACTTCAAAATGGTACTGATATACGAAGTATTCAGGAACTATTAGGTCATAAGTCAATAGAAACAACGATGATATATACACATGTCATAAAAGAGTTAAATAAAGGTGAAATAAGAAGCCCATTGGATTTCTAACAAAATATTAGAAGACTCGATTAAAGCTGTAGATTTTAGTTTTAGATAAAAATTTTAAAAGCGATAGATTTTGTTTAGATTGTGCTAGATTTAGGTGAAGATGTACTAAAAGTACCTCGAACCTAAATCTAGTGCAAGATGAATAAAAGCTATCGCTTTTATTCCCACTCGATAGTTGCTGGCGGTTTTGAACTAATATCATACACAACTCTGTTGATCCCATCAACCTCATTAATAATTCTTCTTGAAATTGTTTCGAAAATATCATGAGGAATATGAGCAAATGTTGCTGTCATACCATCTGTTGCTTCTACTATTCTAACACATACTGTGTTATCATAAGTTCTGTTGTCACCCATTACACCTACAGATTTTACGTTTAGTAAAACTGTAAAGGCTTGCCATGTTTTATCATAAAGACCAGTTGCATGTAATACATCTAACATAATAGTATCTGCACGTCTCAGTAATTCTAAGTCAGGTTTATTTACATCTCCCATAACTCTAATTGCAAGTCCTGGACCAGGGAAGGGATGACGTCCAATCATATCTTTTGGAAGTCCTAATTCTAATCCTAGAAGTCTAACTTCATCTTTGAAGATTTCTCTTAATGGCTCGATTAATTCGAATGTCATCCAATCAGGAAGTCCACCTACATTGTGATGTGATTTGATAGTTTTTGAAGGTCCTTTTACTGATACTGATTCAATAACATCAGTATATAAAGTTCCTTGTGCTAAGAATTCTATACCATCATGTTTTTTTGCTTCTTCATCAAATACTTTAATAAATGTTTCACCTATGATTTTTCTTTTTGTTTCAGGATCTGTAACACCTGCTAATTTTGATAAGAATTGCTCAGATGCATCAACTGTGATTAAAGGAACACCACGTGCAGCAAACATAGCTTCTACTTGTTCTCTTTCATTTGCTCTTAAAAGCCCATTATCAACAAATACAGGTATAACTTGAGTACCTATTGCTTCTGCTAAAAGTGTTGCTACAACAGATGAATCAACTCCACCAGATACACCACAAAGAACTTTTTTATCCCCAACAGTATCTTGAATCTTTTTGATTTGTTCTTTTGCAAATCCACCCATATTCCAAGTTGATTCACAACCACAAATATATTTTGCAAAGTTTTTAAGAATTTTTGAACCCTGCTCTGAATGATAAACTTCTTGATGAAATTGAAATGCATAAATTCTTTCTGCTTCATTTGCAATCGCAGCAAATGGAGAGTTTTCACTTGTCCCAATTATTTCAAAACCATCTGCAAGTTTATCTACTTTATCACCATGTGACATCCAAACTGTTTGCCCATCATCTGTGTCTTTGAAAATTGCATTTTCTTTTTCAAATTTTAATTTTGCTTTACCATATTCATGATGATCAGCAGGAATTACTGAACCACCAAAAAATTGTGAGATAAGTTGCATACCATAACAAATTCCTAAAATAGGAAGACCAAGATTGAAAATTTCTTCATCTGGATGATAAGCATCTTGTGCATAAACTGATGCTGGACCACCTGAAAGAATAATACCTTTTGGTGTTCTTGCTAAAATATCTTCAATTCTTTCATTGTAAGGTACAATTTCAGAATAAACACCCGCTTCTCTTAGTTTTCTTGCAATGATTTGTGTATATTGACTACCAAAATATAATACAACTATTGGTACATGTTTCATTAAATAAATTCCTCTATTTTTATTATATCCGCTATTTTATCTAAAAAATCATTTGAAATTGTTTAAATAAATTTAGACAAAAAAAAAGCTTCTTAGCAAAACTAAGAAGCTTTTTATAATTGATATTAAAATAAGACTAGTGCCCTATTCCTAATACTTCATATTGTAAATACCAAATAACAATTGAAGCAACATATCCAATAAAAATAGTCCAAGCATATTTCATATGTGCACCAAATGTATAGATACCATGTAGTTTACCCATAACACCAACACCTGCTGCGGATCCAAATGAAATCAATGAACCACCTACTCCTGCTGTTAAAGTAACAAGCATCCATTGCTCAAGTCCCATTTCGGGAGAAGCTTTAAGAACTGCTGACATAACAGGAACATTATCAACTATTGCAGAAAGAAAACCAACACCAATATTTGACCAAGTTGCACCTAGTACATCTGGATGATAAACTACTGCTGCTAAACCTAACCAACCAATAAAGTATAAAGCACCAACTGCTGCTAAAATACCAAAGAAAAACATTAATGTATTATTTTCAATTTTTGCCATTGAATGGAAAATATTGAAGTGATCAACTCCATATCTTCTTTTTAAACCATAAGAGTAAACTTTAAGTAAAGATAAACCAAACATCATACCCCACATAGCTGGTAAATGTAATATTTGATGTGACATTACAGCACAAAAAATAGTAAATACACCTAATCCCATAACTACCTTTGAACCTTCAGACATAACAGGTATTTTCTCTTTCGAAACATCAAAAGCAGGTACTTCATTTGGCACAAATTTAGCCAAAATTACTGCTGTAATTAGATATCCTCCAATAGCAGCTGGAAATAAAAATAAGAAATCAGTAAATTCTCCTTTTTTTGCTGTCCAAGCCATTAAAGTAGTAATATCACCAAATGGAGACCAAGCTCCACCTGCATTTGCAGCAACAACAATATTAATTGCACCTGGTACCAAGAAATCTTTTCTTGTTTTTTCAATTGTAATTAATACAGTTGATAAAATAAGAGCTGTAGTTAAGTTATCAGCAATTGGTGAAATAAAGAATGCTAAAAATCCAGTTACCCAGAAAAGCTTTCTATATGTATAACCTTTTGAAACAAGATTATATTTTAATTTATCAAAAACACACATATGTAATAATGACTCAATATAAGTCATTGCAACAAATAAGAAGAAGAAAATCTCTGCGATTTCTAAAATTAGATGCTGTGCTTGAGTATGTACTAAATCCATATTCATATGATTTAAAGAGTAGTATAAAGCCACTAACATAAACATAAATGTACCAATAAATTATGCAGGCTTTGCCTTATCAATCTCGTACTTTTCCTCTGCAGCTACAAAATAGTACCCCACAACAAATATGAATAAACAAGCGAATCCAACCCATGTCATTGTTATATCAGGAATTTCACCTGTACTAGCGCCAGAACTAGCAAATAACGCTACTGATGTAATCAGTAATGTCATTAAAACTTTTAACATTATTTCTCCTTAATAAAGTGTGCTCCGAGTGATTCTTTTCTCTCAATCGCAGCTGTTAAAATAGATTTTGCCGTAAGCAACCTTAAAAATAATAATCTTCCAACATCTTCTTTTAAAAAAGTTTCTATTTGTTTCAAAGAGTCAATTAATTTATACTTTTCTCTTACAATTGCTGCATTGTCCCACATAATTTTTCTTAAAATATTTTTTATATCTTTATCAATATTTTTATTTCTAGTATAAGTTTTTATAATCTTAGTATAGTTAGATTTTTGAATCTGATAATTCTCTTTTTCAATATTTTCAACTGCTATCTTTGAAAAAACTATCCCTTCAAGTAAAGAATTTGAAGCTAATCTATTTGCCCCATGAACTCCAGTACAAGCAGCCTCACCTATTGCATAAAGATTTTTGGTATTTATTACTTTTGCATTTATATCAGTTGCAATTCCACCCATCGCATAATGAAAGGCAGGAGAAATTGGAACTCTTTCAAAAGGTAAGTCATAACCTAAGTCATTTAAATTTGAATATATATTTGGAAATCTTTTTCTGAAAAAGTTTTTTTCAAACTTATCAAAAGAGAGATAAACACCTAGTCCTGTATTTTGATTGTAATCAAAGATAGAACGACTAACTACATCTCTTGGAGCTAATTCTCCATCTTCATGATAATCAAATAAAAACCTATAATCATTTTCATCAACAACATAAGCCCCCTCACCTCGCAAAGCTTCACTAAGTAAAGTTTTTCTAGCAAACGATGTACCTTTGAAAACAGTTGGATGAAATTGCATCATTTCCATATCTTTTAAAATAAGCCCTTTTTCAAAACAGATACCTTGAACTTCACCTGCAACAGTGGTTGAGTTTGTATGATATTTATAAATTGAGCCAATTCCACCACTTGCAATAATTGTATTATGTGCATATGCTGTAGTTTGTTCTGTTTCACTAGTAAAATATTGAACTCCATAACAAACACCATCTTCAATCAAAATATCATTTACAACTGCATTTGTTACCATTTCATGTTCACACTGTTTTAGTAAAAAAAGATGCATCATTCTTCCTGTTGCATCTCCATCTGCATGTAAAATTCTACTTCTACTATGTGCAGCCTCTTTTGTAAATGCTAACTCACCTTTATCATTTAAATCAAATTCTAAACCATCATCAATCAAGTCATGAATTGCTTTAAAAGAGTTCTCACTTAAAACTTTTACAGCTTCTTTATTATTATAATTTGCACCTGCGATTAAAGTATCTTGAATATGTGCAGGTACATCTTCTTCATTGACAGCGGAAGCAATACCACCTTGGGCATAAAAAGTATTACATTCCCAAGGAGATTTTTTACATAATATTAAAACGTTTTTTGATTTCGGAATAAGTCTAGCAGCGTTTAAACCCGCAATCCCAGAACCTATAATAATATAGTCATATATCATTATTTTGCTACTTCCTTACTATCACCTACATAAACTGGTGGCCCTTTATAGCCACAACCACTAAAAGATAATAAAATTCCTGCTATAATTACAGCATGAAAAAAATGAATGAAATACTTTGTCATCTTAAAAATAATCCTGAATTCAGAAAGATTAATACACAAGAGACAATTCAAAGATTTATCAATATATTACCCTTGAAGCTCAAAAAAGGTATAAAATTTGCCTATGTAAAGCGGCAAATATTATATTTTGTATTAACCCATCCTGTTTATAAAATGGAGTTTGAGTATAACAAGAGTTTAATAAATACACTATTAAAAAAAGCTCAGATAGCAAATGTAGAAGAGCTTAATTTTTTTGTAACTAATAAAATAGAAAGAAAAGTTAAAAAAGAAGAGAAAAATGACCATTTTGATGAAAGATCATATGGAATATTTGAAAACCCCATAAAAAATCAAAAACTTCATAACAAAGTTGAAGAGATAAGAAAGATTATAAAAGAGTCTTAAAAAGTTTTATTCTTTGTTTATAATCAGTACAGTAAATTTCTACTAAATTCCAAAATCTTTTTGAATGATTTTTATGCTTAATATGTGCTAATTCATGTATTACCACATATTCAATTATTTCAAGGGGAAATTTCATAAGTAAAATATTAAAATTTAAACCATTTTTATAGTTGCAAGAACCCCAAGTATTTTTATTTTTTCTAAATTTTATTGAACTTGGATAAAGATTCATATTTATAGAGTGTTTATCTACTAATTTAGGAATAATCTCTTTTGCTTTTTTTCTATAAAATTCTTCTAATTCTTTTGAAGACAAATCCAAATCATAAATTTGTCCTAAATATCTATAAATGCCCTCCTCTTTTGCTTTTTTCTCTAAAGAAATTATATGTTGTTCAATCCAGGATTTTTTTTTCTCAATAAGTTCCTTTGCATCATTAATTGTAAAAAAAATGTGAGATGATATCTCTAACAAATTACTACTTTTTATTCTTAAGTATGTATGTCGGTTTCTTATTTTTTTTATTACTTGTATATCGATTGTTTTATTTAGTATTTCGCTTGTAAAATTCATCATCACTCTTAAGTAAAATTTAGTTAAAATCATAGTCTAAATTTATTAAAGGGATGATAAAAAATGAAAATTGCAAGTAGAATGGAAAGCCTATCGCCATCAGTGACGATGGCTATTACTGCATTAGCAAGAGAATTAAAAGCTCAAGGGAAAGACATTTTAAGTTTTAGTGCTGGAGAACCAGATTTTGACACTCCAGAAGTTATCAAAGAAGCAGCTATAAATGCTATTAGAGATGGACAAACAAAATATACCGCTGTAGAAGGTACAATTGAAACAAAAAAAGCAATTATTAATAAGTTAAAAAAAGATCATGGTATAGAATATCAACTAGATGAAGTTATAGTCTCAAATGGAGCTAAACACTCATTATTCAATCTTTTTCAGTGTTTAATTGAAAAAGGTGATGAAGTAATTATTCCAGCACCATATTGGGTTACATATCCTGAACAAGTAAAATTCTCAGATGGAGTACCAGTATTTATTGATACAGATGATTCAACAAATTTTAAAATAACTGCTGAACAATTAAGAGCAGCAATAACAGATAAAACAAAAATATTATTATTAAATACTCCTTCAAATCCAACGGGTGGAGTTTATACAAAAGAAGAACTTTTATCACTTGGAGAAGTTTTAAAAGGAACTGATATTATAGTTCTTTCAGATGAGATGTATGAAAAAATCATTTATGATGGAAAAGAGTTTAATGCAGCGGCTTCTGTAAGCGAAGATATGTTTAAAAGAACAGTAACAATTAATGGTATTTCTAAAGCTGTTGCTATGACAGGTTGGAGATATGGTTATATTGCTACACCACATAAAGATTTAGTAAAAGCTATGACAAAACTTCAAGGACAAGTAACATCAAATGTTAACTCTATAACACTTCATGCCGCAGTTGCTGCACTAGATGGAAGTGCAGATGCAGATATTGAAATAATGAGAAAAGAGTTTGAAAAAAGAAGAGATGTTGCTTACGAACAATTTAATGCAATAAAAGGTTTATCTTGTGTTAAACCTGATGGAGCATTTTACTTTTTTGTAAATATTAAAGAGGTAGATCCTGACTCAATGAAATTTGTTGCTGATTTATTAGAACAAGAAGGAGTTGCCGTTGTACCAGGTCTTGCTTTTGGAACAGAAGGATATTTTAGATTCTCATTTGCTACAGATTTAGCAAGTATTGAAGAGGGAATCCGTAGAATTAAAAACTTTGTGGAAAATAACTACTAATTATGACTCCTCAAAAGAAAGCTACGGTAGTGTCAAGTAGTGTTGCAGCACTACTTACCCTTATAAAACTTGTTGTTGGAGTAGCAAGTGGATCAGTTGCAGTTTTAGCTTCTGCAATTGATTCAGTTTTAGACATGTTTGTATCTGTATTTAACTACTTTGCAATCAATAACTCAGAAAAACCAGCAGACAAAACCTTCAATTATGGAAGAGGCAAAATAGAGGCCTTAGCTTCTGTAATTGAAGGAACTATTATTACAGTCTCTGGTCTTTTTTTACTTTATCAAGCAATTAAAAAAGCTATTAATGGTGAAGTATCTCATTACTTAGGAATATCTTTAACTGTTATGACCATATCTTTAGTTATAACAATTGCCTTAGTTATGTATCTAAATAAAATTGCCCGTCAGACTAATAGTATGGTTATTAAAGCTGATGCTCTTCACTATAAAACCGATGTTTTCTCAAATATAGCTGTTTTAGTTTCACTTGTTTTAGTTAACTTTACAGGTATTGAATTAATAGATGTAATAGTAGGTGGAGGAATCTCAATATTTATTATTTATTCAGCTTATGAACTTATTCAAGAAGGGGTATTAGTGCTTCTTGATCATGCAGTTGATGAAGAAACTGTAAAAAAAATTGTTGAAATAATTAAATTAGAAAAAAAAGTCAATACCCACCATTTACTAAAAACTAGAAATGCAGGGAATCAAACTTTTATAGAAGTTCATTTAGTTTATGATTGTATTATAACTCTAATGGATGCGCATAGAGTAACGGACAGAATAGAAGATAAAATTAAGATGCTTGATCCAGATAGAGACTGGGTTATAAATATTCATATGGACCCATATGATGATTTTGAAGTAAATGATAATGGAAAAGTATGTCCGATAAATTAATCATTACTTCTTTACGATATGATTAAATAAAAATAAATCTACAAGCAAAGGTATATGACAAGATATGAACTATTTAAAGATTCTAGGAGCAAGTGGAAGTAAAACAAAATTTACAGGAACGACATCTTTCCAAATTTTCAAAGACATTATAGTTGATGCAGGGAATGTTATTGGTACATTGGGAGATGAAGCTTTAAAAATCAATCATATTTTTTTAACACACTCTCATTCTGATCATATAATTGACTTACCATTTATAATAGAAGGTTTTTTTGAACAAAGAACAGAACCTCTTGTAGTATATGGTTCAGAAGAGACTATAAATTCATTGAAAGCGCATACTTTTAATGATGAGATATGGCCTGATTTTTCTAAAATAAATCTTTTAAATTCAGAAGAAAAATCACTTGTTTTTAAAATGATTAATGCAAATGAAACAATCCATCTTAATACATATTCTATTACCCCTTTTATTGCAAATCATATTCCAGGATCTTTTGGCTTTAAAATTATAAAAGATCATCAGAATGGATATGTAATTAGCGGAGATACTTACGAAAATAAAGTTCTATGGGACGTAATTAATGGTGATAAAAGAATCAAATCTTTAATTATAGAGTGTTCTTTTCCTAGTAATATGCAAGAACTTGCGCAGACAAGTAAACACTTAACCCCTAAAATATTAAAAAAAGAACTTAATAATTTAAAAAGAGAAGATGTACAAATTTTTATTTATCATTTAAAACCTCTTTATTATAAAAAAATGCTTGAAGAGATAAATGAATTTAAAATCCTTTCAAAAGGTGGGAAAATACTAGAGGATGGTGATGTAATTCATATTGAAACAGGTAAAATTGAAATAGATGCAATTACTAATTATAAATTTGAACGAATTATGGAAATCAATCTTGAATTATCTAGTCAAAGAGATAAAAACAAACTCTTTGAAATGATTCTAACTTTAACCAGAGAACTTACACATTCTGAGGCAGGTACTCTTTATCTTATGGGTAAAGATAAAAAAACTTTAGAATTTAAAGTAGTGCAAAATAAACCATTAAATATTGAAATGGGAGGGACTAGAGATAATCTTACATGGAAGCCCTTACCTTTGTATTTAGAAGATGGCAGTAAAAATATAAATATGGTTGCAGTAGTCTCCGCAATGGAAAATAAAATTATTAATATTCCTGATGTTTATAATGATAAAAAATATGATTTTGAAGGTACAAAAAGATTTGATAAAAGTACTGGCTTTAGATCCCAATCCATGCTTGTAATTCCACTTACTAATCATGAAAAAGATGTAATAGGAGTATTACAACTTATTAATAAGTCAAAAGTTTTAAATAAAATAATTCCTTTTAATAGTGAGGATAAAGCAATTATAAAAGCACTTGCAGGACAAGCAGCAATGGCATTAACAAATACTCTATTAATATCAAGTTTAGATGATTTTTTAAATGCTTATGTAAATACAATTGCACAAGCTATTGATGCTAAATCAAAACATACAATGAACCATATAGGAAATGTATCCAAAGTTTCTAAGTTAATTGCAGAAGCAATAAATAAAAATAAAACAATTTATAAAAATGTCCATTACACTAAAAATGATTTTAGACAAATAAAACTAGCTGCTGCAATGCATGATATTGGTAAAATTTCTATTCCAGAATCAGTAATTGATAAGTCTACAAAGCTTGAAACAATATTTGATAAAATTGAACTAATAAAAATACGATTTGAGATTATAAAAAAAGATTTAGAAATTTTATTTTTAAAAAAGCAAATCTCGGAAAAAGACTATTTTGAATCTCTAGAACAAATTAAAGATGATTTAAAATTTATTGAAGAAGCTAATATAGGTTCTGAGTTTATGGATGATAAGAAAATAGAGAGAATTAAACTTATTTCAGAATATTCTTACACTCTTAAGAATGAAAAAATACCGCTTTTAAATGAAGATGAAATTAAAAACCTATCAATTAGAAAAGGGACTTTAACTCAAGAAGAAAAAGATATTATGAATAGCCACGCACAATTATCCTTAGATATGTTATCAAAACTTCCTTTTCCAAAAAAATATTCCAAAGTATTAGATATTGCTGTAAATCATCATGAAAAATTAAATGGAAAAGGTTATCCACGAGGTTTAAGTGAAAAAGATTTAACATTAGAAGATAAGATAATGATTCTTTCTGATATTTTTGAAGCTTTAACTGCTAGAGATAGACCTTATAAAGAAGGTAAAAAACTCTCTGAAGTATTTAATATACTATCTGCCATGGCTAAAAATAATGAGATAGATGCACAATTATTAAAATTTTTCCATGATAGTGAAGTTTTATATGATTATGCAAAAGAAGAGTTAAATCCATCACAAATAGATAAAAGTGAATTAGATTTATAATGAATTTAAAAAGAGTATTTAAAAAGTTTTTTACATATTTTAGTGTAGCTTTAATACTCTCTATATTTTTATCGTTTTTATATGTGTTCTTTCCTAATCTTCCTGATTCTTTTGATAATAGATTAAGAGATTATCTATTTACTATTAGAGGAGAAATAGCAAATAATAACAGTGTTATAATAATTGATATTGATGAAAAATCTTTGCAAGAATTAGGACAATGGCCTTGGTCTAGGGATAAAGTATCTAAAATTTTAAATAACCTAACAAAATCAAATGTAGGTTTAATTGGCATGGATATTGTTTTTGCTGAAGAAGATAATAGTTCTCCCCATAAAGTTTTTGAAAAATATAATATACAAAAAGAAAATATTCCGAACTATGATTTAGAATTTGCAAAAACCATTGCAAATACACCTACTATACTTGGGTATCAATTTGAATTTGAAAAAAATTCTAAATATATTAATAAGAAAGCACCACAAATTCCAGCTATATTTATTGAAAAAAATAAAAAATTAGGTCAAAGATATTTGCTAGAAGCAGAAGGTACAATATTAAATATTCCTCTACTTCAAGACAATTCGTACTCAAGTGGATTTTTTAATAATATTCCTGATGACTCAGGAACAATTAGAAGCGTACCTTTAATCATCTCTTATAATGATATGATTTATCCATCATTAGCTTTAGAAACTATTAGAATTCTATCTGATAGTAAAAGAGTCTATATAAACTACGACGATGAAGGAGTAACAAATATTACTATGAATGATATTGTTATTCCAACTGATAGACATGGTAGAATACTTGTAAATTTTAGAGGGAAAGAAAGAAATTTTAAATATTTTTCTGCTTTAGATATTTATAATAACAACTTTAATAAAAATGAAATTAAGGGAAGAATAGCACTTGTAGGAACTTCTGCAGCAGGTCTTCTAGATCTAAGAGCCACTCCTTTTGAATCAATCTACCCAGGAGTAGAAGTTCATGCAAATGTAATTGACAACATTATTGAAGGAGATTTTATTTACAAGGCTTCATGGATTGATGGAGCAAATATAGCAATAATTTTTTTCTTATCAATAATTGTTATTTTTTTAATAACATACACACCTTTTTGGTTAACCCCTATAATTTCAATCTTTCTTATATTTATCACTACTACTTTTATATATCAAATTTTATTTAAATATGGAATAGTTTTAAATATATTCTTCCCTCTTTTTACTATTATTTCTGCCTCTATTTTAGCTACTTTATTTGATTATTTTTATGCAATAAAAAAAGAAGAAGCAATAAAAGAAAAATTTGCATCTAAAGTTTCAAAAGAAGTAATGGATAGATTACTTAAAGATATGGATAGTAATAAATTCCAAGCTATGGAAAAAGAAGTTACAATATTTTTTAGTGATATTAGAGGTTTTACAAAAATCTCTGAAGAGATGGATGATGCAAAAAATCTAATTACTTATTTAAATAAATATATGGAGCCTATGAGCAATATTATAGTTAAATATCAAGGAACTATTGATAAATATATTGGGGATGCTATCATGGCATACTGGAACGCTCCAGCAGATGTAGAAAACCATGCCGATAAAGCAGTTCAAGCCTCATTAGAACAAATAAATGAATTAAGTTTCTTAAATAAAAAACTAAAAGAAAAAAATCTACCACTTATAGATATTGGTATTGGTATAAATACGGGATTAGCTATTGTTGGAGAAATGGGAAGTATAGGAAGAAGTGATTATACTGTAATTGGAGATGCCATAAACCTAGGTGCGAGACTTGAATCTTTATGTAAATATTATGATTCAAGATTAAATATCTCAAATTTTACAAAAAAGGAATTAAAAGAAAAATATATTTTTAGATTTTTAGACAAAGTAAAAGTAAAAGGAAAAGATGAAGCCGTTGAAATTTGGCAAGTAATTGCAAAAGGGAAAGTACATAATGCACTAATTGAAGAATTAGAAAGTTATCACAATGCAATTAAACTTTATAAAGAAACAAATTTTAAAGAAGCCTTAGTTAGATTTAAAATACTTGAAAATAATGAGAAAAAAACAAATAAAAATATTTATAAAATTTATATTGAAAGATGTGAAGAGTTTATAATTTCACCACCCGAAAATTTTGATGGTATTTATGAACATATTACGAAAGGTTAATAAAATTATAAAATAATAATTTAGTTTTGGGTAAAATAATAAAAAATTAATATTAAGATAGCCCAATGATCAAAAAAATACTATTATTATTTGCAATTTTATCTTCTTTAAGTTATGCGAAAACATATTCACTTTATCTAGCTTCTACTAAATACATTGATGTTGCTAAAGAATATTATGAAGATATTAGGTTTCATACTCCAGACTTTTATGATGTAGTAATTCGTACACATATTAAAAAAAACTATAGTGTAATTATTAGAAAAATACCGACAATAGAAAAAGCCAAAAAAATTCAAAAACTGCTTCAAGCTCAAAAAAAATACCCTGATGCTTATATAAAAAGATTTTATAAAGAACCTAAATATACTGTTATTAAAATAGAAGAAGAAGTAAAAACTAAAAAAATAGTTGAAGAACCATATAATCATGATGTTGAAGATACGAATGAGTATATAACTGCCTCAATAATGTATAATACAAATCAATACCAAAAAGCATATGACAAATTTTATAAGCTTTTTTTAAAGAATAACTATAATTTAAATATTAACTACTTCTTAGCAAAAAGTGCATTTAATTTAAAAAAATATGATGAAGCAACAGCAGCATTTGAAAGAGTATTAATTTTAAAACCAGATTTTAATCAAGCACGATATGATTATGCAAGAATTTTGTATAAACTAAAACAAAATGAAGAATCAAAAAAAGAATTTAACAAACTCCTAAAATCAAATATAGATAATGACACAAAAAAGAAAATAGAAGATTATTTAAAAATTTTAAATACAAAAAAGAAAAGAAAGAAAATTTCTGCAAATATTATGTTTGGAGTTGGTAGAAGCTCGAATGTCAATAATGGATTGTCAAGTGCACTATATAGACTTCCGGGACTTAATAATATCTTGGTTGAAGGGGAAGAACCTATTGCGGATAATTCTCATTTAGAAATGATAAATTTAAATTTCTTTAACTACTTTGAAAAACTACCTATAAGAGTTAAGAACTCATTTTATGCCTTTAATAAAAACTACTTTAATGAAAAGGATGAAAATATTACAGTTTTTTCATATAAACCAGCATTGGATTATTTTGACAATAAAAATAATAGAATGTATTCATTGGAATTAGCAGCAGATAAAATAAATAGAAAAACAGATGAAGATTTTTATGCTTTTGCAATATCACCTAAATTTATAACTAAAGATTTCACAACTTATCTTAAATATCAAAAAATTTTATATACAAGAGATGAAGACCAAGATAAGGACTTTGAAAAAATCCAAATGTATGCAAAAATAAATTTATTTAAAAACTTGAATTACTATACTAATTTATATAAAAATATTCAATTAAATGATTTAAGAACAGATATAGATAAATATACAATAGAAAATGGACTAAGTCTTTTTTACAATATTGATGAAAAAAATAGAGTGAATTTAAATTACCAATTTGATTATAGTAAATACAAATATGAAAATTTAGGATTTAATTCACTAAGAAAAGATAAAAAACATTTTTTTGAAATTTCTATGAGCCATAATTTTAAAAAAAATAGTATATTATTTGTAAATGTATCATATATGAATAATGATTCTAATCAAGATGCATATATTTATAGTGAAAAAGCCATAGGGCTAAATTATCTTAAAGCTTTTATTTGGTAAAATAATTGCTACAAGGAGTATAAAATGCGAAACTCTACTAAAAAAATAATATTTTTTACTTTATTATTTATTTCAACTTCACTTTTTGCTAACGTTGCAAAAGTTGTAGCACTGAATGGTGAGGCTACAATAATACGTCAAGGTAGTAGTATCAAGTTAACAAAAGAATCTTTGATATTAAAGCATGATGAAATTACTACAGGAAATAATACTAAAGTTCAATTACTTTTTAAAGATGATACTATTATATCTATTGGTAAAAATTCTTCTTTTCAAGTTTATGACTATTTTTATGATGAAAAAAACAAGAAATATGAAGCAAAATTTAATATGTTCAAGGGGACATTCAAAACAATTACTGGGAAAATAGGAAAAATTGCGCCTAAAAACTTTACATTAAAAACTAAAAGTGCTTCCATCGGTATTAGAGGTACTCAAATTGTAATGAATCTATCTAATAATCAAGAACAAATTTTTTGTACAGAAGGTAAAATTTTAGTTACAAAACTAGATTCAAAAATAAGTTCATTTGTAAATGCAGGAGAGTTTGTATCATTTGATAACAAAAATGATAATACGATTAAAGTAAAAAAAATAAAAAAATCAGATATTAAAGAGATTAATAAAAGTATCACTATTCAAAATAACTTAGCGACGGATACAATAACTGTTAAAAATAATTCAAAAGAAGAAAAGCAGAATTTAGATAAACAACAATCAACTGCTTCTCAAGATACAACGCAATCAACTGTTTCTCAAAATGTATCTCAATCTCAAACAGCTAATTCTGAACCAATTGTTTCTATAGAACCAAATGAGAATAATCCTCCAGTAGATAATAATCCTCCAGTAGATAATAATCCTCCAGTAGATAATAATCCTCCAGTAAATGATGGTCCATCTTCACCAGAAATATTAAAGATTGTAGAGGAAGATGATTTATCACAAATTACTCCGGAATCATACTTCAATGAATTTAATTCAGAAGCAACATATAAAGGTGACTTTAATAACTATAACTACAATACAACTGATCAATATATAAAAAATAGTGATGGAACAATAGCAAATATTCCTAGTTCTTCAAAAATAAATATGAAAGTTGATTTTGGCAAAAACTCAAATCAAATATCAAAAGGAAAAATTGATTTAGGTTCAGATTATAAAAATCTAAACTTTATAGGTGATATTAATAGTAAAAACTCATCATTTAATCTTTATGGAGATAAAGATACAACAGGTTCAGGAGTAGGTACATTTAATGGTAATAAAGCTCAATTAATGAAAGGAAATGTAAACTTCAAAAATATAGATAAAAAAGATTCAAAAGAATTTGAACTAAAAGGTAAATTTGAAGCTATTAAACAATAGATTCACTTCTTAAATAACAAAAGTAGGATACTTGTAGCAATAAACTAAAGATAATCTAGACGAACAAGTCTCCTATAAAATTAATACTTTTTATCAATAAAATACTAACTTTTTTTACCTAAATAAATATATATTTCAATTGCTCTACCGATTGGAGCTATGCGGGCTTAGGATGCGCTAGAAGAGTAATTATTGTCTCTTGTAAGCATCTTTGTTAGGAATCATTTTCTTAGGCCCAAAAGTATTTCCACCAACAAATAAAGAAGGCTTTTTAATAATAGGCTTC
>PKUJ01000021.1 GCA_002869565.1 Arcobacter sp. | reverse complement strand
TTTTTTAAATTCATTTTAATTTTCCTTTTTTTTTGATGTATGGAAGTATATAAACAAAGTGTAAGTTAAGAATTAGTTTTGAGTTAATATAAATAAAAAGTTCAAAATTTATAGAATTTGCTATTTAGTAGCATTTTAATATATTTAAAAGAGAGTATTAATATTTCATTAATCTAAAGTTTAACTTCTGTTATTTTTATACTTTATACTTTCATTACAAAACAGATTAAAGGACGTTAGATGAAAAAAGGGACCATTCGAGATATTGCAACATCTTTTACGACAACAATATTTCTTGTAATTGGTATTAGTGGAACTATGATGTTTTTTCACTTTTATGATAGTTCGGTAAAAGAATTACATGAAATACTTGGTTTAGTATTTGTAGGTGCTGCACTTTTCCATGTTATTATGAATTGGAAGAGTATGAAAAACTATTTTTCTAAGAAAATATTTATAAGTGCTACAATTATTATTGCTCTTGTAAGTGGAATATTTATTTCTCAAAATTTAAATAAAGGTGATAACCCAAAAGGGTTATTAATGGAAAAAGTACTTAATGCCCCAATTTCAGACTCATTTAAATTACTAAATGGAAATTATGATGAAGCTATAAAAAAATTGGCATCTCAAAATATAATAACTCTTGATAATAAGACTATTAGTGCAATTGCTAAGGCTAATAAGACTAGCCCTTTTAAAATTGTAGCTATTATAGTAAATAAATAGTCCTTTGGGGCTATTTAAATCTATATAAATGATTTACATATAAAAACTCTAAAAATGTATTAATTTTTATCTAGATAAAGAGATACCAAAACTTATGCGATTTACTTCTTGATTATAATCAATCAAACTATCTCCATATCCACTTGATGCTTGTATATATCCAAAAGTACTTTTAGAATTAAAAAATGGGAAAGTCCAATCTAATTGGGCAAAACCTTTATTTTTATTATTAAATTTTAAATTATTTCTAAGAAGAAGTTTAAAAGTATGCTTTTTATATGGGTAGACAAGAGTTAAGTCTCCATATCCCATATAATCATTAATATCAGGGTTGTCGTCATCTTGCATTTTCTCTGGTAATTTATACCAAACTCTTGGAATTGCAAATAGATTTCCTATTTGAAAATAACTCTCTAAATATATTCTATTCCAAGATCTTGATTCTGGCTCTTTTTGTCCATTTGACTCATGAAGAAAACCAAATTTAAAACCTTTTAAAGAAGTTTTATTGCTTTTCCCATATGGAATTGTTACAAAAATTTCTGGTTTGTAATTTGTTTCCCTAAAAGGTGATGAATTTTCATATAATTGCCACCAAGATGTGTGAGTGTATCCGAAGTTTATAGTTTCGTTGAATCCAAAAAAATCATAAGAAATTGGTTTTTTTACACTCAGTTGAAATTTTGTTTCAGTTTGACCTCTTCCTTTTCTTTTTTTTGAATCATAAGAAAATGGAAGTAGATAATTCTCATGATATGGATATAAATTAAAATTTGATGCAAGTATTTGCTCAATAGTTTCTACCGTATCTTTATCTTTAATAGTATCAAGAGTCTTTGCTATTGATTCTACTTCTTTCTTTTTATCTTCATCAATATAAATACGATTTTCAGCACGTTCTTTATTTGCTATCTCTTTATATATAAGCATTGCGTCTTTATACTTTCCATTATCTTCAAAAGATTGTGCTCTTTTATATAAATCATTTATTTCATTTGCACTTGAATAAAAGAATAAAAATATTATTAGGGTAAGTTTTTTCATTGTATTACTTATGTACTTTCTTTTTTTCTTGTAATTATATCTTATTATATTTTTAGAAATGATTTTTTAAATAAAATTTTAACTTAGCTTGGAAAAAAAATGGTATAATCGCGTCAATATTATTAATAAAGGTTTTTAATGCTAGTAGCACCTTCTATTCTTTCTGCAGATTTTGGAAATTTAGCAGAAGAAATAAAAGCAATCTGTGATGGTGGTTGTGATTTGATACATGTTGATGTAATGGATGGACATTTTGTTCCAAATATGACAATTGGTCCAGTTGTGGTTGCTCCTGTAGCAAAAGCTGCAACAAAACCACTTGATGTACATTTAATGGTAGAAGATAACAATTTTTTTATTGATTTGTTTGCATCTTTAAAACCAGAGTATATCTCTTTTCATATTGAAAGTGAAAAACATCCACATAGAGTTATTCAAAAACTAAGAGCTTTAGGAATTAAACCTGCAATAGTTTTAAATCCTCATTCTACACCTGAATCTATCGAATACTTACTTGAAGATTTAGATATGGTTTTATTAATGTCCGTAAACCCAGGATTTGGTGGACAAAAATTTATTTCTTCAGTAGTTGAAAAAGCTAAGAAATTAAAAGAATTAATTAATAAAAGAAATCCAAATTGTTTAATCAAAGTTGATGGTGGAGTAAATGACAAAAATATTAATGAGTTAAAAGATGCTGGAGTTGATGTTGTTGTAGCTGGCTCATATGTATTTGGAAATGATGATTATTCAAAAGCTATAAAATCTTTACAGGTTTAGTATGAAGGTTAAAATTTGTGGAATTACTAATCTTGAAGATGCACTTGCTGCTATTGAAGCAGGGGCTGATGCTCTAGGGTTTGTTTTTTATGATAAAAGTCCAAGATATATTGATCAATTTGAAGCAAAAAGAATAGTTGAGCAGATACCTCCTTTTATTCAAACAGTAGGCTTGTTTGTAAATGAAAATAGTACTTTTATAAACCAAATTTGTACAAATGCAAAAATGCAATTAGCTCAAATAATAGATGATGATCAATATACGGATTTCGTAAGTTTAAATTATAAACATATAAAAGTTGTTAGAGCACAATCAGAAAAAGATATTATTGAAAACCAAGATGAGTATGTACTTATTGATGCATTTGTAGAGAGTTTTGGAGGAGAAGGTAAACGAGTAGCTTTAGAGTGGTTTAAACATGTTGATTGTTCTAAAATTATTCTTGCTGGTGGATTAAATGAAAATAATCTTCAAGAACTAAAAGGTTTAGGTTTTTATGGTGTTGATGTAAGCTCTGGAGTAGAATTATCTAAAGGTAAAAAAGATAAACTGAAAATGATAAATTTTGTAAAAGCAGCAAATGAAATCTAAAAATCAAAAGAATTTTTTAGTAAATCTTGTAAGTAAATTGAAAAAAAAGCCTATAGCCTTTGATGCTTTTTTGATTGAACTAACTAAGAATAATGAAAAATTTTTTGAATGTCCAGAATTAGAGTTTGAATTACTTTTGTCAAATGGTTTACCTTTAGAAATATTGAATGATGAAGTTTTTTTAAAAACTTCAACTACTACTATAAACGAACAGACTTTTTGTATAGTTGATATTGAAACAAATGGTGGACAGGTAAATAAAGGTCATCAGATTATTGAAATAGGGGCAGTTAAGTATAGAGGAGGGCATATTATTGATAAATATGAATCTTTAGTTTATGCCAAAAATATTCCTGAATATATTCAAGAAGTAACAAATATAAATCCAAAAATGCTTGAAAATGCACCTAGTCTTAAAACTGTACTCGAAGAGTTTAAACTCTTTTTAGAAGATGATGTTTTTGTAGCTCATGATATAAAGTTTGATTATAATTTTATATCAAACTCTTTGCAAAAATATGATTTGGGAAAATTAGAGAATAGAAAACTTTGTACTATTGATTTAGCAAGAAGAACTATAAAAGCTGAACGATATGGATTAGGATATTTAAAAGAATCACTAAATATAAATATTGATAATCATCATAGAGCTTACAGCGATGCTTTAAGTACGACTTATATATTAGAAAAATCATTTAATTGTTTAGATGAAAATGTTAAAATGGTTGAAGATTTAATTGATTTTTCTAAAAATGCACAACCTGTAATGCCTAAAATGCAAGTTAACCATGGACATAGAAAAAATAATAAACAAAAAGAAAATGAAGAGGGACGTAAATAATGTTTTCACAAGAAAAATATTTAAAAGCACTTAATTTTGCTGCTAAGGTTCATGGTGAGCAGAAAACTCCTCATGGTTTGCCTTATTTAACTCATATCACAAGTGTAGCTATGGAAGTAATACATGCTTGTGAAGAGAGTAAAATTGATATAGAAAAAGCTGATTTAGCTATAACTGTAGCTCTTTTACATGATACTATTGAAGATACTGATATTACATATGATGATATTTATACTACTTTTGGTATAGATATAGCGGAAGCAGTAGACTCTTTAACAAAAGATAAAACCTTGACTAAAAAAGAACAAATGGCTGATAGTATAAATAGACTTTTAACAAAAAGTTATGAAATCCAAATGGTAAAACTAGCAGACAGAATCACAAATATGCAAAAACCGCCAGAAACTTGGGATTCAGAAAAAATATATAATTATCACAAAGAAGCGAAGTTTATATTGTCTTGTTTGAAAAATTCTAATGCATATTTATCTGAGAGATTAGAAAATAAAATAGCAGAATACAGAGTTAACATAAAATAAAATATGAGTTTTTAAAAGTGTATTTTGATTGTAAATTTTTGGATTTATTGTGTAGTTTATAAAGAGGTAATTTAGAAGCTCGGAGAGCTTCTAAATTAATTAAGCCATTGCTTCTTTAGCGTATTTAATACCAAGATCAAACGCTTTGTTATTAAGTTCATGTACTTTTTCAGGTACTTTTGATAACATTGTTTTTCTTAATACGTCATCACTAATAGTATGACCTGTCATAAGGTTTGCAATTGATAAGGCAAGAACTGATTGAGTAATCACGTTTCCTACTTCTTCTTTTGCAATTGTAATAATTGGTATCTCAAAGATATTCCATTTTTTTCTATCTTCTTCAGTTGGTGTTACAAGATTTGGTTCAACTACAATAGTTCCACCTATTTTAACTCCACCTTTGAATTGATCATATGATACTTGAGCAACTGATAGCATGAAATCAATTTCACCATCATTTGCATATGGGTATAAAATTGGATCATCTTCTAATGTAATATCAACAACAGTAGCTCCACCTCTTACTTGTGATGTATATGTTGCAGTTTTTAATCCGTATCCACCAGCGTTGATTTTTGCAGCAGCAAAAATAGAACCAGCTAGAAGAACACCTTGTCCACCAACACCTGTAAATCTCATTAATGTTTTAGCCATGATGTTCTCCTTAGAATTGTACTAATGTTTTATTTTGATGAGCTTCTTTTACCTTTTGGTACATATCAGTATACTCATCAGCTTCAGTATCTTGTTTTAAGATTCCAGTTGGGAATAATCCCTTTCTTTCTTCTTCAGTCATTTTGTCATATTTTGTTTTAGCAACAGTGATTGAATCAATCCATTCTAAGTTTGCCATAGCAGAGTTCATTTTATTTTTTCTACCTAAGTTTACATGACAGTTTGAGAAAATATCAAAGAATGAGTAACCATTGTGCTCAAGTCCTTTAACAAATACTCTTTCAAGTTTTTTAGGATCAAGCATAGTCTCACGTGCTACAAAAGAAGCTCCTGCTCCAATTGCTAAGTTACAAGCATCGAAAGTAGGGTCTATATTCCCTCTTTTCATTGTAACTGTCCACATTCCTTTTGGTGTTGTTGGAGACGTTTGAGAATTTGTTAATCCATAGATAAAGTTGTTAATAACAATTTGGTTTAAGTTGATATTTCTTCTACAACCATGAATTGTATGGTTACCACCAATTGCAAGTCCATCACCATCTCCCGTAACACAAATAACATGTTTATCTGGATTTGCTAATTTTACACCTGTAGCATAAGCGATTGTTCTACCATGAGTAGTATGAATTGTATTACAGTTGATGTAAGATGAGAATCTACCAGAACAACCAATACCAGAAACAACACAAACATCATCCATGTTCCATTGTAACTTTTCAATTGCTCTAATCAGTGCTTTTAAAATAACACCGTCACCACATCCCCAACACCATAGTGTTGGCATTTTGTCAGTTCTTAAGTATTCATCATAATTAAATGCCATCTTACATTCCTTTTATTTTTTCAATAAGTTCAAGTGGAGCAATTGGTCTGCCATTTGCTTTGAATAGTGTATCAAAATCTCTTCTTCCACTAGCTCTTTCAATTTCTTCAATATATTGACCCATATTAAGTTCAGTTACTAATACTTTATCAAATTTATCACATAATTCTTTGATTTTATTTGCAGGACTTGGCCATAAAGTAATTGGTCTAAACATACCAACTTTGATACCTTCATCTCTTAATCTATTAATTGCTTCTCTTGCAGATAAAGCTAATGAACCATAAGCAATAATCATAATATCAGCATCATCTAATAAATACTCTTCATAAGATTCAATTTCGTCAATATGTGCTTCTACTTTGTTAAATAATCTTTCAATTAAATTTTGACACTCTACTGCATCTTCAGTTGGGTGACCTTTTGGTCCATGATGTAATCCTGTATAGTGGTATCTATAACCTTTGAACATAGGATTTAATACAGCTGCTTCATCTTGAGCAACATCGTATGGTCTATAATCTTTAGGATAACCTGTAAATACTTGTCTAGGTTTGATTCCAGCTTTTACTTCTTCTAAATCAGGAAGTACTGCTTTTCCACTCATATGACCAATTGTTTCATCTAGTAAAACAAATACTGGTTGCATAAATCTATCTGCTAAATTAAATGCTCTTACTGTTTCGGTATAACATTCAGCTAAAGTCGATGCACATACTGTAATTGATTTATAGTCACCATGTGTAGGTGCTTTTGCTTGTAATACATCACCTTGTTGTACTCTTGTTGGTAAACCAGTTGATGGACCACCTCTCATTACATTTACAATTACTAAAGGTACTTCTGCAATATATGCTAATCCAATATTTTCTGATTTTAAAGAAATACCAGGACCTGAAGTTGCTGTTAACGATCTTTTTCCAGACATTGCTGCACCAATTGCTGCACAAATACCTGCGATTTCGTCTTCCATTTGAATTGATGCACCACCCATTTTAGGTAGTAAATCAGATACTGTATGCATTATTTCACTTGAAGGAGTAATAGGATACCCACCAAAAAACTCACATCCAGCATCTACTGCAGCAATTGCAGATAAGTCATTACCAGTTGAAATTATTTCTCTTGCCATTATTTCTCCTTAAGCACCAAGTACTCTATAGTTATTTTTCTTAATCGCTTCGCCTCTTGCTTTTGCTTCATCAGTTAGTTTTGCGAATTTAAATTCTTTTTTGTCTGCAACATAAATTGCAAAATCAGGACATGATAACTCACAGTCATTGCAGCCAATACAAGACTCTGAAGCTACAATTTGAATCATTGCACCTAATGTTGAAGTTGGTTCTGGTCTCATTGCTAGTACACCAGAAGGACAAACTGATACACAAACATCACAGGCTTTACATCTACTTTCATCTACCCAAACAGGAGTGTTCGCAGGAGCTTCCATAATTGCCATTTTTTCCCCTTAAAAAATTTTGATTAATATATTGAGAGAAACTCAAATATTCTTGAAACATAATAACTAATTATATAAATAAAGTATATTTAAATCTAAGATTGAATTGAGCGAATTTGGCTTATGTTACTTTCTGCAACATGAAAAATTCTATAAAAAAGAAGTGTTACGATCAGAAAAAAGGTTATATAATATATATAAAAATTAATATTTCTTATATCACTTTATTTAAATATATAATTAGATATAATCTCAAAAATTTCTATGAAGGTGATTCTTTGGTTTTATATCAACCAAATAATGGTTATTGTTATAATAGTGATACCCATTTTTTATATAATTTTATTTTAGAAAATTTAAAAAAGTTTAAAAATATTAATGGAGAACTACTTGATATTGGCAGTGGAAGTGGGATTTTGGGACTTTTAGTCACAAGAGACAATGACAAGTTAAATCTTAATCAGTGTGAAATACAAAAAAGTTTTCAAGAGTTATCTATAAAAAATGCTAAATGCAACAATATAGAAACAAATTTATACAAAGGTTCTTTTTTAGATTTAGAGTTTGATAAAGAGTTTGATATTTGCGTTTCGAATCCTCCTTTTTACCATACAAATGTAATTAAAAGTGAAAATGAAAGTTTAAAAATAGCTCGATATAATGATAGTATGCCATTAGAAAAACTAATACAAAAAGTTTCAAAAGTACTAAAAAATAGTGGAAAGTTTTTCTTTTGTTATGATGTAAAACAATTAAGTGAAATAATACGATTATTAGGTGATTATAAGTTAAATATTGAGAGTTTACAATTTGTTCATCCAAAAAAAAATAAAGATGCAACTTTGGTTTTAGTTTATGCAAGAAAAAATTCAAAGTCACTTTTAAAAGTTTTAGAGCCATTACTTGTTTTTGAAAATGGAGATTTTACAAATGAAGTTCAAAAAATTTATGAAAAATCATCTACTCATAGTATAAAAGTTGAAATATGAATATAATTAAAAAAGAAGGTTTTGATTTTGGTTTTGATCCAAAAGGTTGTGATACTTGTGAAGGTAACTGCTGTATTGGAGAGAGTGGCAATATTTGGATAAATAAACAAGAGATAGAAAACTTAAGTGAACATCTAAATATAAGTTTAGATGAATTAAGACTTGGTTATTTAGAAAAAAGAGGGTATAAATATAGTTTAAAAGAGATACAATTAGCCAAGAATAACTATGCCTGTATTTTTTTTAATTTAGACAAAAAACAGTGTTCAATCTATGAAGCAAGACCGATACAATGTAGGACTTTCCCATTTTGGGAATATTTTAAAAATAATAAAGAAGAGGTTATAAAAGAGTGTCCAGCTATCAAAGAGTTATAATATATGTCTTTCTAATATTTTTTATATCTGGGTGTAATGAATTAAGAATACCAGATGAAAATAAAACAGTGATTTATAACCCTAATTATAAATCTTTTGCACAAGAAAATGAGTATATTATATTTGCACTTGAATATGACAGAATAGGGCAAAAAGCAAATGCACGAGAGTTGTATTCTGAACTTTATAAAAATACTTTAAAAGAAGAGTATCTTCTTCAATATTCACGGTTATCGTTTACATTAAAAAAATATAAAGATATTATTTCAATAGTTGAAAAGAATGATAAAATAATTATAAAGGATAAAGATAAAATAGAAAAAATATATATTTTGTCTTTAGTTCAAAATAAAGAGTATGACAAAGCGTTGAGATTAATCAATAATCTTATAGAAATAGAAAAATCTAATGAAAACTATGAACTGCTTGGTAACTTATATCTACAAAAAGGTGATTATAATAAGGCTAAAGATGTATTTGATAATATATATAAAAAATCTCCAAGTCCAAAATCTATTATAAATTTAGTAGATATTATGTATCTGTATCTTGATAAAAAAGATGAGGCTATTAAATTTTTAGAATCTTATACTAAAAAAAATGGTTGTAATAATTTAATCTGCTCAAAACTTCTGAGCTATTATCAAGAAGAAAAAAATATTGATGGTGTAATTTCTGTTCTTAAAAAAAGTTATTATACTTTTAGAGAAAATGGAAATGATTTTACAAAAGATAAAATATACAAATTACTTATGTATTATCTTGTGAAAAAAGATATAAATGAAGCAATTGAATTTTTAGAAAAAAGTAATGCTGATGATGATAAATTATTAACATTGTACAGAAATAATGGTCAATATGAACATGCATATAAATTAGCAAAAAAACTTTATGAAAAAAGTTCAAATATAGATTATTTAGCACAAATAGCAATTTTAGAGTTTGAAAAAGCTTCTGATAAAAAGAAAATTTTGAAAAGTGTTATTAAAACTTTTGAAGATGTATTAACCGTTTTGGATAATCATATTTATCAGAATTATTTAGGATATATTTTAATTGATTATGATGTTGATGTAAAAAAAGGTTTAATGTATGTTAACAAGGCTTTAGAAAAAGCACCTAATAACTTAGCTTATATAGATTCTCTTGCTTGGGGACAATATAAACTAAAAGATTGTAAAAATGCCTATATTAATATGAAAAAAGTTGTTGATGGCACAGGCTTAAATGATGAAGAAATAAAAGACCACTGGAATAAAATTAAGGAGTGTAATAAGTGATTTTAGATGAGATTAATAGAAGAACTAGAGAAGATGTAGAAAAAAGAAAGAAAGATTATTCTTTAGATTGGTTAGGTAGAAGTTTAAGTGCGAATCCCTTTCCTCCAAGAGACGTAAAACCATATTTAACAGCTACGAAAGAAGAACCAATAAGAATAATTGCTGAAGTTAAAAAAGCTAGTCCATCTAAAGGTGTTATTAAAGAAGATTTTGATCCCTTAGTTATTGCTCAAAGTTACAGTAATAGTGGTGCAAATGCAATTTCAGTTTTGACTGAACCACATTATTTTCAAGGAAACTTAGAGTATTTAACTCAAATAAGAAGATATGTTCCTACTCCATTACTTAGAAAAGATTTTATTTTAGATAAGTATCAAATTGTTGAAGCCTTAGTTTATGGAGCTGATTTTATTTTACTTATTGCAAAATCATTAAGTACAAAAGATTTAAAAGAATTATATGAATATGCCTTACATTTAGGATTAGAAGTTTTAGTTGAAATTCACGATAAAGAAGATTTGACAAAAGCTATGAAATGTGGAGCAAATATAATTGGTATAAATCATAGAAACTTAGAAACAATGGAAATGGATATGACCATGTGTGATCAACTTATCCCTATGATTCCAAATGGAAAAATTATAGTAGCTGAATCTGGAGTTTCAAATGTAGAAACTATTCAAAGACTAAGTTCAATTGGAGCGGATGCATTTTTAATTGGAGAGCATTTTATGAGAGTGCCGTCGATAGAAGAGGAATTAACAAAATTCAAAAAAGCTGTTTTATAACAGCATTTTTTGTCAAATCTCTGCGTCAAATAGAAAGTTTATCTACTCATTGGCTTTTAGCCAAATCCTACGATAAACTTTCTTTTTTCCTTGACCTTTAACAAAATCTACTATTTTAAAACAACTTTAGCTTAATCCTAGGATAATTGATTATTTACAATCTTTAATAAAAAAGCTGTTTTATAACAGTAGTTATAAAATTCCGGTGACAGTCGTAATGTTGTTAAGTTAAGAAATCAAGGGTCACTCTCCACCTTAAAAAAGTTGTTATTTAATAATAGTTTTTACGGTTTAAAAATAAGATTTAGTTTTTCAGAGTACTGTAGGACATCTTCATTGTATGTTGGAAAGTTTATTGATGGGTCATTGTATTCTTTACTATACAATGCTCTTTGACTCAAATCCACTCTAAAAGCTTCCAAGAAGTTTTTTATTCTACTTATACTTCTTGGTTTTTCTGCTCTTGAAGTGTTATTAACTATTGAATCATATCGATCGTAGTTATTATTTGAAACTTTCAATATATACCTTAAATTTCAGTATTAAATACAGATTTCATAATTTCATCTTCTGTAAGAGCTTTTTTTCTAATTTCATGTGTAGGATTTTTAAGCTCTAATACTCTTTTTTTAAGTTCAACAAGATTATATTTAGTTAAGTTTTTTAATAAATTATCATTAATCATTTCAACTTTTAATTTTTTTTCATTTAGCATGTTTGTTATTGCACTTTTAAGATTTTCTCTTGTCTTATTATATATTTTTTCTTCTTCAGTTAATGTCACATATTCTTTATCTAAATACTCCATAATAGTTGTTCCAGTGTATTTATATGTTATAATTGAATGATATGAAAATTCTATATATTTCAAAGTACCTATATACACACCTGTAAATACAGAACCTCCAACATTTATTAAGCCTTCTAAATTTGTTAATGGATTATGTGAACAAATATAATCCTCATTGACTATGGAAGGAGAGTGTTCAAGAGATCTTATATTATTTTTTAAAATAACAAAGTTTTTACCTACTTCTTTAGGGCCACCTTTTAGTGAAGTAAGTTCATTTTTATAAGCTGAAAAATTACCACCAACTTTTTTAGGTGATCCTTCTAGTGAAGTTAAAACATTATCACTAATATCAAAGTCACCATCAACTTCATTAAAGTTTATTGGTAATTTTTTATAATTTTCAAGAAGATTAGAGAGTCTTACATCTCCTTTTACATCAACAGAGTTATCTTCCAAGATTTTAAAATTATTTACTTTGTGTTTTTGAAGCCATCTTTCTATATCAGCTTTATTTGAAATAGCTACAATAGGTTTATAGATATGCTTTATTACCTCTTTACCTTTGTATTTCCAAAATTTATTTTCTTCGTCAAATATACTTGAAGGGATATGATTTAAATTTACATCAGTTATTACATCCCATCCAATTTCTTCTGCAATATCATCTAAACTTCTTAATTCATTTACATGACAAGAAAAATCTTTAGAAACTGTAATAGGTCCATCTTTTAAGGTATCAATTTTATTGTAAGAACAGTCAAAATAATCTTGAATATATTTTGGCCCACCTTTTAGTGAAGATATTTTGTTATGTGAACATTTAAAATATCCTCTTATTGTTCTTGGACTTCCTTCAATTGATAAAAGTTCATTATTAGAGCAATCAAAGTAACCTTCTACTTCTTTTGGTGTATAAGATAATGATTTAATTCTATTATGAGAGCAGTTGAAATCACCAACGCTATTAGGTGAACCAAAAAGTGATTCTATTTTATTTTTTGAACAGTCAAAATCTTTTTCAACTATTTTAGGACATCCTTCTAAAGAGATTAAATCATTACTGCTTATATCAAAATAACCACTAACTTTTTCAAAATTTATAGGTAGCCTATCTCCTTCTATTTTATTTCTAAGATTTACATTTCCATTTACATTTACATGAAGATTACTAGATACTGAGTAACTTGAAATTTCATGTCCATCTAACCATTTTTCAACATCTTTAATAGTCTTCACAATATTTCCTTAAAATAGAATAGAATATTTTTTAATATAATTTTAGCATTTTCTTACTTATTTATGTGGATAAATAATTATTTTTTCTTAAAAAGACTTGCTTTTAAGGTAAAAATAAATTATTTAAAGATTATACTTAGTCTATAAATAGTGTTGAACCAACTCTAATCATATTTGATCCACATGCAATAGCAAGTTCAAAATCTGAACTCATTCCCATAGAACAATATTTTGCTCCTAGTGGTAATAATTGAGTATAAATATTGTTAGTAGTTATAAATGACTCTTTTACAATACTTCTATCTTCTGAGTGAGCACCAATACTCATAATACCTTTTAATTTTATATTAGGACAAGTCTCTAAAATAGTTTTGTAAATATCAATTGCATCTTCTGGCATAACACCAGTTTTACTATCTTCTTTTGCAGAATTAACTTGTAAAAGACAAGATAATTTTTTATTTTTAGCTTCTAGTTTTTTATTTAATTCTTGTGCTAAATCTAAAGAGTCTAGTGAATGTATTAAAGTAGGGTTTAAATCTATTAGATTATTAATTTTATTTTTTTGTAATCGTCCAACAAAATGCCATTCAAGTGGTAATTCATCAAGTTCTTCACTTTTTGCTTTTAAATCTTGAACTTTGTTTTCTCCAAAAGCTCTTTGTCCTGCACTGTATAGTGTAGCTACGTCTGAAGCATCAGAGTATTTTGAAATACCTATTATTTTTACAATATGGTGTTCTGAAACTCTTAATCTTGCTGCTTCAACTTGTGTAATAACTCTATCTAAATTTTCTACTGCAATTTCTTTTTTCATTTTTACTCTCTTATCCAAATAATCTATTTATATCGTTGTAAATTCCAAGAAGCATTAATGATGCTAAAATAAACCATCCTGCAATAGTTAAAAACATAAATACTTTTTCACTTGGTTTTCTTCTTGTAATTATTTCATACAAGTTAAACATAATATGCCCACCATCAAGTGCTGGAATAGGTAGAAGGTTTAATACTCCTAAGTTAACAGAAATCAAAGCTGTAATAGCTAATAGAGCAATTATAGATGATTCACTAGCATCAGATATTACTTTACCTATGGTAATAACTCCACCAATATCACTACTAGGTACCACACCTTGAATTAATTTTTGTACACCTTGGAATATCATTTTTGATGATTCGATTGTTTTATCAAATGCAAATCCAAGTGCAGAGATAGGATCATGATAGATTGTAACAAGTTTTGGGGCAGGAGAAATACCAATCATTCTTTTTTTAATATCTTCTTTAAAAATATTTTTTGCATCAGAAATTTGTGGGTTTATAGTTTTAGCAATTAGTTTACCATCTCTTTTTATATAAAATTTTAATGGTCCTTTTGTGTCAATAATTGTTTTACCAATTTCTTCCCAAGTTTTAATTTCTGTATTATTTATTCTTACAATAATATCGTTTGTCTGAATTCCAGCTTTAAGTGCAGGAGAATTGTCTCTAATCTTTCCAACAGTTGGGCTAAGAGAATTTGCCCCACCAAGAGCAATTACAAAATACAAAATTGCAGCAAGTAAAAAGTTAGCAAAAGGTCCCGCAAAAAGAATTATTATTCTTTGCCAAGGTTTTTTATTGTTATATGAATCATCTCCAGCTTCTTGAAGTCCAGGTTTTGTATCATCTTGCCCTTTCATTTTCACATAACCACCAAGTGGTATAAGAGCAATTTGCCATTTTGTACCACGCCAAATTTTTGAATAAACTTGTTTTCCAAAACCTATTGAAAAAACATGCACTGTTACACCAAAATAACGAGCTGCTAGGAAATGTCCTAGTTCATGAAAAAATACTAAAAAAGATAAAACAAGTAGAAAAGTGATAGTACCCAAAAAAAACTCCGATAATTTAGATTAATTTGTAAAATAGTCTCTTGTATACTCATATCCTGAGTATAGAGTTAAAACAACTGCAATCCATAATAATTCAGTTGCAAATGGCCAATTCATTATTAAAAAACCAATTGCTATCATTTGAACAACAGTTTTTATTTTTCCTGCCATTGAAGCTGCTACATCTTTTCCTTCACCAATTGCCATCACTCTAAGACCTGTAATAAAAAATTCACGGGAAAGAATTAAAAATACAGCCCAAGCAGAAGCTCGGTCAATAACCATAAGTCCAAGAAAACCTGCAAGCATCAACATTTTATCTGCAAGAGGGTCAATAATTGCACCCAATTTTGTCATTTGATTCCATTTTCTTGCAATAAATCCATCAAAGAAATCTGTAACAGATGCAATAACAAAAATTAAACCAGCAAAATAGTCAAGCCAACTTGGATGCCAAGTAGAAAAAATTGCACTATCTCTGTCGATTAGAAACCACAACATAAGTGGTGCTAATGCAATACGAAATAGTGCTAAAAGATTAGGAAGATTAAGAGCTTTATTCATTATCTGAATGTAGTTCCACCATCAACGATTAATGTATGACCCGTAACCCATGAAGCATCTTCAGTACATAAGAAATAACATGACTGTGCTAAGTCTTCTGGCTGACCAATTCTATTTAGTGCTGATAGTTCTGCAGTTTTTTGTTTTACTTCTGCATAGTTTGTAAATGCTTTAAGTGCATCAGTATCAATAGGTCCACCTGAAACAGCATTTACTCTAATATTCATTGCTCCAAGTTCTGTTGCAGCATATCTAACCATTGCTTCAACAGCTGCTTTATTAGTTCCATGACCTGAATAGTTTTCAATATATACTAAGTTTCCAGTTGAAGATAACGAAACAATAGCTCCTCCACCAACTTTTTCCATTCTTTTTGCAGCTTGTTGTGCTCCACAAACAAAGGCATTTACAGTTGCAGTATAAATATTGTTTAATCCTCTAGGTTTTAGTTTCATAAATTTACCATATCCACCAACTACAGCTCTTCCATAAATCATTGCATTTGATATGAAAAAATCAACTCTATCAAAGTCTTTATCAATTTCTAAAAATAATTCTTTATATGTTTCAGGCTCTAAAACATTAAATGGGTAACATTTACATCTTACACCAAACTTTGCTTCAACGTCATTACAAATTTCTTGAGCAATTTCTCTATTTGAATTGTAAGTAAATGCTACATTTACTCCATTCTCTGCAAATTTATAAACATTAGCTTTACCAATACCTTTAGTACCACCAGAAATTACTAATGTTTTGCCTTTCATATTCTTACTCATTATTTTATTACCTCATAATTTTTTAATACTTCTTCAAGTTTTTTCATAGTTTCAGCACTTGGAGCTGTTAAAGGAAGTCTGTATTCCAATGAATCTAATAATCCAGCAATATACATAATTGCTTTAATAGGAATAGGATTTGCTTCAACAAATAGTGTTTTATTTATTTTGTATAAATCATTATTGATTGATTTAGCAGTATCGTAATCACCGTTAAATACACTATGTACTAATTTACTTTTATAGTTTGGAAGAAGGTTAGCTGTTACAGATATAATTCCTTTTGCACCATTTGCTAACATAGGAAAATCAATTGCATCATCTCCTGAAACTATGCAGAAATCTGGTCTTTGACTTGAAATTTCAATTGCTCTTTCGAGTGAACCAGTTGCTTCTTTAATTGCATAAATATTTTTTACATCATCATAAAGTCTAATAGCTGTATCTGCTTCAATATCAACTCCAGTTCTTCCTGGTACATTATAAAGCATAAAAGGTATTTCAACTGCTTGGGCAATTGCTTTATAGTGTTGATATAGACCTTCTTGTGAAGGTTTATTATAATATGGAGCTACAGATAAAAGTCCATCTGCTCCTACTGCTTGAGCATGTTGAGCAATATCGCAAGCTTCATGTGTAGCATTTGAACCAGCACCTGCAATAACTTTTACATCTGTACCTTTACAAGTTGCAACTGCAATTTCTATACATTCTTTATGTTCAGCATGTGATAGAGTTGCACTCTCTCCTGTAGTTCCTACTGGAACAACTGCATCAATACCTTGTTCAATTTGTCTTTTAATTAAATATTCGTATGTCTGTGTATCTAATTTTCCATTTTTAAACGGTGTAATAAGTGCTGTCATAGCACCTGTAATAATATTCATATAATCTTTTCCCTTCTTAACTTTTATAACTTATCATTAATTAACTTCTTTTTTTAAAACTAGTGTTGTCGAATTTTTTTTAGTAAGATATTTTTTTGCTACGTCAACAATATCCTTCTTCTTTAATTTTTCAATTTTATCTTCATATTCAAAAAGAGGTTTAATATTATCTCTTACAAAATAGCTTCCATATAATCCTGCCACTGAACTTGAACTTTCTAGTGAGAATATAAAATCAGCTTTTGTATTGATTTTAATCTTATCTATTTCTTCTTTTGTTATTTTACCATCTTTTATATTTTGAATTATTTTATTGATCTCTTTTTTAACATCTTTTGCATCAACTCCTTGATTACAAACTGCTACAAACATAAAAAGACCTGGATCAGTAAGTTCTAAATTATATGCATAAATAGAATTAACTAATCTTTTTTCATCTACAAGAACTTTTTGTAAATATGAACTTTTTCCAGAACTTAATAGTTCACTAAGTGCACTAAGTGCAACTTGATCTTCATGTTCATAGTTTGGAATATGATAAGCTATTGATAACATTTCTACTTGCGTATCTTTATAAACTACAATATTTTTTTCACCATCTTGTTCTGGTTCTACTGTATGTAACTTATTTTGAATCTCTTTTGTATTTTGTATTTTTGCAAAATGTTTTGTTGTAGATTTAAAAACTTCTTCTTTTGTAATATCTCCTGCAACTACTACGATTGCATTCTTTGGTTGATAATATGTAGAATGAAAATCTCTAATATCTTCAATAGTCCAGTTTTTAATATCGTTTGTAAAACCGATTGGAGTCCAGTGATATGGATGATAAATATAAGCATTGTTAAAAAGTCTATATTGTAAATATCCCATAGGGTTATTATCAGTTCTCCATCTTCTCTCTTCTGCTACAACATCCCTCTCAGGTTGAAATTCTTCATCTTTTAGAGTTAAATTTTGCATTAAATCAGAAAAAAGACTTAAAGATTTATCCATATTTTTTGAACTTGATTGGATATAGTATTTTGTATAATCAAAAGATGTTGAAGCATTGTTAATTCCACCAAATCCTTTTACAATCTCATCAAATTCACCAGATTTTAGATTCTTTGTAGATTTGAAATTTAAATGTTCAAGCATATGTGCAATACCAGATTTTCCCATTTTTTCATTTCTACTACCTACATTATAAAAAATATTTGTAGAAACTACATTTGAGTTGTTATCCATAGGAATAGCAACAATCTTTAAACCATTTTCTAAAGTTTTAGTATAATATTTTGGTAAACTTTGACCCATTAATTCTCCTAGAAAAAATAAAAGGAACAAAAAAGATAATAATATTTTTTTCAAAAATGTCCTTTCTTTAATATTTATTTTAAATCTGAACCTATAACTTCAGATATATTGTTAAAGCCATCTTTTTGCATAAGCTCTAAAATCTCTTCATTGATTTTTCTAACCATAGAAGGTCCTTCAAAAATCATTCCAGAGTATGACTGAACAAGTGAAGCTCCAGCTTTCAATCTTTTGTATGCTTCTTCACCTGTAGCAATACCCCCAACAGAAATAAGTGTAGTTTTTCCATAAAGTTCTTTTGCTATTTCTTTAAATAAATTGTAAGACTTTTCAGTTAAACACTCACCACTTAATCCCCCAAAGTCTTGACAGTTTGGAACTAATGAATAATCAATAGTAGTATTAGTTGCTATGATACCTGAAGCTCCTGCCTTTATAGCTGTATTACAAAGTTCAATTGCAACATCAACTTCCATATCTGGCGCAATTTTTAAATAAATTGGTCTAGTTGTTAAATCTTTTGCCATTGTGAAAAGTTCTGTAATAAATTTTTCATTTTGTAAATCTCTCAAATTTGGAGTATTTGGACTTGAAATATTAATTACTAAATAATCACTTGTACTTTCAAATTTTCTGATTAGAGTTTTATAATCTTGTAAGGCAAACTCTTCAGGTGTAGTTTTATTTTTACCAATATTTGCACCAACAGGAATTGAAAAAGGATAAACTTTTCTTAGGTTTGTTAAAACTTTTGCCGAACCTTCATTATTAAAACCCATTGCATTTTGTACAGAATTTAAATCAGGGTATCTAAACATTCTAGGTTTTGGATTTCCGTCTTGTGCTCTTGGAGTCATTGTTCCAATTTCTGTATAACCAAACCCAAGGGCCGGCATAGATTTTATCATAGTAGCATTTTTATCAAAGCCTGCAGCTAATCCAACAGGATTTGGAAATTTTATACCATCTACAACTTGTGAAAGTTTTGGATTCATAATAAAGTTTTTATTTACCATGTAGTTATTCAATAGTTTACATTTTGGTAATATTCTTAATCCTATTTCTGCAAGATTATGTGCAGTTTCAGGTTGAAATAAAAACAATACTTTTTTCAGTGTTTTATAATCAAACAAACTTGTTCCCTTTTTAAAAATTTTAATATTTTATCTAAAAACTATTAAAAAAATGTTGATATTAGATATTTGCTAAGTTATATAGACGTTGGTATTCACTACAATTTTCTAGTAAATTCTTTTCACTGTCCATACAAACTATCTCACCTTTTCTAAATACTGCAATTTTATCTGCATTTTTGATAGTACTTAACCTATGTGCAATAACAAATGTAATTCTATTTTGACTTACTTCATCAATGACTTCAGAAATAATTGATTCACTTTCATTATCTAAAGCTGATGTAGCTTCATCTAATATAAGTATTTGAGGTTTTTTGTATAATGCTCTAGCAATGGCAATTCTTTGTCTTTGTCCACCACTTAAGTTTGTTCCAAATTCATCAAGTTTTGTGTAAATACCTTCTTCCATAGTAGAGACAAAATCAAAAGCATGTGCTTGTTTTAATGAGGCAATGACTTTTTCTTCATTAATCTCATATCCATATGCAACATTTGCTGCAACTGAATCATTAAAAATATATACTCTTTGTGTCACTACAGAAATATTCTCTCTTAAAGAATCAATTTTTATATCTCTAAGGCAAGTATTATTAAATAATATTTGTCCATTACTTGTATCATAAAATCTAATTAGAAGATTAATAAGAGATGATTTCCCACCACCACTATCTACCACAAGTGCAATTTTTTCACCAATATTAGCTTTTAGATTAATATTTTTCAAAGCAGTAAAATTATCATATTTTAATTCTACATTTTTAAATTCAATATGAGTAACTTTTTCAGGTATATTTTCTTTTCCTGTTAATATAGTTGGCTTAATATCATAGATTGTAATAATTCTTTCGTGGGCAGCTATTGCATCTTGAAGCTTATTATAAACAGCAGATATTCTTTTTAGTGGGGTATAAAGCATAAATAGAGCGGCGATAAAAGACATAAATGAACCAGTTGTTAGTTCTCCTTCTATTACTTGTGAACCACCATATAGTATTACGATTGCAGCAGCAATTGCTCCTAAAAACTCCATTATTGGTGAAGTTAATTCTGAAATTTTTACTGATTTGATATTTATATTAAAAAAGTTTTGGTTATGGTTTTTAAATTTATCTAATTCGCCATCTTCTGTAGCATTTGCTTTTATTATTTCTACATTGTTGAATATTTCACTTAAATGTGATGTAATATCTGAGGCACTCTCTTGAGATCTAAAAGATAGTTTTTTCATCTTTTTAGCTAAAATACTTATTGGATAAATAGCTAAAGGCATTACTACAAGACCATAAAATGCTAATTCAGCACTTTGGAAAATAATTACACCAATTAATGCAACAATTGTTAATATTTCTCTTACAAAATCTGCTATTAGGTTTGAAACTGCTGATTGAATTCTATTTATGTCATTTGTAATACGAGATATTAATTCTCCACCATGTTTTTTTTGAAAAAATGCAATATCTAAAGTTAGAATATGTGCTAATAGTTTATCTCTAACAATTCTAATAATATCTTGTCCGATATAAGAAACATAATAAACTTGAATATACTTACCAAAACCTTGCGCTGATTGTACAATGATTAATAAGATTGGAACCATATAAAGCATTTCTTGATCTTTAGCAATAAATACTTCGTCTAATAAAGGTTTAATTACATATGCAAGTCCTGCACTTCCCCCTGCAACTAATGCAATTCCTACCAAAGCTAAAAATATTTTGAATTTGTAGTCTTTATAATATGGGGTGTAATATTTAAAAAATTCTTTCATTATTATCCTAAACTTTTATTTAAAAGGTTGTTATTATATCCAAAAGAGTTGGTATTAAAGCTTATTTAGAAATTAGGCTTTTAAATCAATTAAAGCCTAACTTTTTAAGAATAAAAATAGATTTTAGAGAATTTTATCAATCATAAGTAAAAACATTGTTAGAAGCATGTAAATATTAATTGAAATAAAGTTCTTAATATATTTATGTTCAACTCTTAATTGAAAAATTGAATAAACTGTATAGATATTTAAAATTATCAATAAAATAAGTATAGGCATGGAAATACTTTGAAATACAAGGATTAAATACAATCCAGCAATAACTGTTAATAATAGCCAAATGAATGTGATTCTTTCAAGTCCTTCTATTCCAAATTTATCTACAACTGTAGGGAATTTTGCTTTTTTATAATCGCTGTTAAATTTTAAAGTAAGAAGCCAGAAATGTGGTATTTGCCAAATAAAGAAGAATAGGGCCAAAGCAATAAATCTTATATCTGTAATTTCACCTTCTGCACTAATCCATCCAATCATAGGCGGAACTATTCCTAATACTGCTCCATAGACTGCTGCATATATTGTTACTTTTTTCCCTTTTGTATAAAAAAAGTTATACATCAAAACAACAATTGCAAATATCATAACTCCTTGCATTTTCAAACTTAAATAAATAAATACAAAAGCGAAAAAAATTAATAAAAAAGATATGATAAAACCATTTCTTACACTAAGTCTTTTTGCAGGAATTGGTCTATTCTGTGTTCTGGGCATCAAGGCATCTTCTTTATGCTCTTGTACTTGATTAAGAGAACTTACTCCTAAAGCTAAAAGCAAGACTCCTAAAAAAGGATTTATTATCTCTAAATCAATACCATTTTTTGCTAAACCAAAAGCAAATACTAAAGATAAACTAACTGTAAAAGAGAGTTTAAATTTTGTTAGAATTAAAAAATCTTTTAAGGTAATCATTTTAGACCTTTTAGATAATTAATAACTGCATCCATTTGAGCATCATTTAATACTCCATCAAAACTTGGCATTATATTTGGATAGTTTTCAACAACTTCTTTTTTTGGATATATAATTGAATCTTTTAAATATTTATCATCAATTTTAATAGTCTCTTTTTTACCATCTTTTAATATTGATGTTTCTCTATTATAAATACCTTTAAAACTAGGTCCAATTATTTTGCTTCCATCTAAACTATGACAACCGGTACATCCATTGTTTTGAATAATTTCAAGTCCTGATATTTCAGGTTCTGCTTTAGTCTCTTCAACACCTTTTAAAAAGTTTATAATTGTTTTTATATCTTCATCTTCTAGTAGACCTTTAAATGAAGGCATTATATTTGGATATGTATCTACAACTTGCTCTTTTGGATTTAATATTGAGTTAATCAAATATTTTTCATCTTTTTTTATGGTCTTTTTAACTCCGTTTTCTAAAACAACAACATCTTTATTGTAGGTATCTTTGAATGTTGGTCCAACTAATCTTTCACCTTCTAAGCTATGGCAACCAATACATCCATTATTTGTAAGTATCTCAATGGCAGATTTTTTTTCTTGTTTTTTAGGAGGGTTCATAAAGTTATCATACTCTTCTTGGGAAACAACATTTACAAAAGATTTCATAAAGGAGTGTCTCGTACCACAATACTCCGCACAGAGAATGTCAAATTTCCCTTTACTTTGAGATTCAAACCAAATTTTTGTTATTTGACCTGGAACCACATCTTCCTTTGCTCTAAAAGCCGGTACAAAAAAACTATGTAATACGTCATCTTTTGGTGCAGTCATTAAAAGTTTTACTTTGGCATTAACAGGAACAGTTAGCTCAGGAGATTTCTTTCCATTTGCATATTCAAATTGCCATGACCATCTTTGTGCTAAAACTTTTACTACAATTGAATCCTTATCATTTGGCATGGTTCGTTGAACTCTTAAACTATCTAATCCATAATAGAAAATTATCATCATCAAGATACTTGGTATTACTGTCCACGCGATTTCAAGAGGTGTGTAGTGCTTGATATTTTTAGTTTGTGTTATATCATTTTTTGAACTTCTGTATCTATAAACAAAATATAACATAGAACCAACGGTTACTACAAACAAAAATAGGGTAATAACTGTTACAACTATGAATGCTTCATCAACATTTGCGGCATAACTTGATACACCTTTAATTCCTTCTAACATAACAATCTCCTATTTATTAAACATATCAAATGTTTCATTCCTAAATATTGCGTCAGTTGCCGTAATAATAAAAAATATACAAAGAGTCACAACTGCAACTAAAACTATCATTTTAAAAAGTACTGTTTCATATTTAAGATGCATATAATATGCAACTATTAAAAATGTTTTTACCAATGCTATAAACATCTGTATTGAAACTGTTGAATGTAAACTTTCATTAATAATATATGGCTGTAAAAAAGTTAATAATGTAAGAGCCAAAAGTGCAAAAAAGATTTTAAGGTACATTTTTGGAGTTACATTATGTTTAATTTGCTTAGTTTCAATCATTTTAAACTCCTCTTCCAATAATATAGAAAAGTGGGAAAAGAAAAACCCATACTAAGTGAACTAAATCCCAGTATAAAGCAATATTTTCAAATACTACATATTTCTTTGAATTAACTTCTTCTTTTCTGATTTTTCTTAAAACCCATAACATTAGCCCAATTCCTACAATGATGTGAATCCCATGAAATCCTGTCATTGTAAAATATAGTCCGAAAAAGAGTATGACTCCATATTCTCTTGTATTTAAAAGTTCTGAGTCAGGATATATACCATGATTTATTTCAATACTCCATTCTATAAGTTTTACTATTAAAAATAGTGATGCTAGAGCTATTGTAATATATATTTTTTTTCTACAACTTTTTATTTCATTGTCTTTTAAATTTATTAAAGCCATTCCCATAAAGTAAGTACTTATTAGAAGAATTATGGTGTTAATTCCTCCTAGCAAGAAACTTAATTCTTGCGAGCTAGCTACAAATGCTTCACTCATTCTATAAAAGAAGAAGGAAAAGACTAAAAATAGACTTCCAAAAAGCATTAGTTCTGTAAATAAAAAGAGCCAGAACCCAAGTTTTGAAGCTGTATAATCATCATTGAAATCTACAACTTCATGTGGATTACCATCATTATCATAAACTATTTCGGGAGTTGTACTCACATGATCACTCATCTTTGACTCCTTTTATTTTATTATATAGATTATATTTTGGTTTTCCATTTTCAAATTCATATGGTTCAAAATCTATATATGGGATATTTTTAAAGTTTTCAAGTGGTGGAGGTGAATCAATTTGCCACTCTAAAGTTGTACCATTCCAAGGATTTGCTCCTGCTGGTTCTCCATTTTTTAATGAAGATACTAAATTATAAAGCATATACAAAATACCAAATACAGTAATAACTGCACCAACCCCTGCAATTTGATGATATATAGTAAATTCAGGTAAGTAATCAAAATATCTTCTTGGCATACCTAATGATCCTGCAATAAACATTGGAAACCATAAGAGATTAAATCCAACAAATATAAGAGTAAAAGCTACTTTCCCTTTAAATTCATTATACATTTTTCCTACAAACTTTGGATACCAATAGTGCATTGCAGCAAAAAGCATAAACACTACTCCTCCAAAAATTGTATAATGGAAATGTGCAACTACAAAATATGTATCATGTAAGTGAACATCAACACCTAACGTTACTAAGGTAATACCAGTTAATCCACCAATTGCAAAAGTTACAATAGTTCCTACAACCCAAAGCATTGGGGTTTTAAAAACAATGGAGGCTTTATACATGGTTGCCACCCAATCAAAAAATTTAATTCCAGTGGGTATAGAAACAAAAAAAGTTAAAAATGAGAATATAATTTTTGTCCATTCACTCATTCCAGATGTAAATAAATGATGTCCCCATACAAGATATCCAATTATCGCGATTAGTGCTGATGATATTGCAATTGAACGGTATCCAAAAATCGTACGTCTACAAAAAGTTGGTAAAATCTCAGAAACTACGCCAAAAGCGGGAAGAATCATTAGATATACGGCAGGATGTGAATATATCCAAAATAGATGTTGATACAAAATAGGATCTCCACCTTTACTTGGATCAAATATTCCAATACCAAGAGTTTTTTCTAATATTACAAGTATGAGGGTAATTCCAATAACGGGAGTAGCAAGTATTTGAATCCAAGCTGTTGAGTATACTCCCCATACAAAAAGAGGCATTTTGAAAAAATTCATTCCTGGAGCTCTTAATCTATGTATAGTAACCACAAAATTAATTCCAGTTAAGATAGATGCTAGTCCAAGGATGTATGCAGCTGTTAATGCGAATATAACATTAGTATCTGTTTTAACAGAATAGGGGGCATAAAAGGTCCAGCCTGTATCAGCAAATCCTGTTCCTATAAATAAAGAGATTAAGGCAACTAAACATCCAATTAAGTAAAACCACCAGGATAATAGATTTAATCTAGGAAAAGACACATCTCTAGCACCTATTAAAAGTGGAAGTAAAAAATTACCAAAAACAGCTGGAATTCCTGGAACAACAAATAAAAATATCATAATTGTTCCATGAAGAGTAAAAGCTTGATTGTATCTATCAGGAGTAAGTATTTGTTCTCCTGGATAAAAAAGTTCAAGTCTCATAGTTAGACCAATACTAATTGCAATTATAAAGAAGAAGAACATTACAACTAGATAAAGAATAGCTATTCTTTTATGGTCTATTGAAAAAATCCATTGGAAAAGTGGATTTTTATGGTGCCCAAAGACAGTGTGGGTCTCGTCATAAAAGCTTAGTGTTTTTTCATTCATCACTATCATCCTTTTTTGATTTTCTACCAGATCTTACTAGATAGATGAAAAATATTAGAACTAACGAAAACATAAGTATTCCAACAATCTTTTCTGCTTGGAAAACATAAGTTTTATTTTTTGCATCGTAGGCAAAACAGTATAATAAAGTCTTAGCTATAGTAGGTCTTGATGTCTCTTCACTAGCTTCTAATAAAGCAAGTTTTACATCAAAAGGTAAAAACTCTATACCATTTAGATATCTTATGATTTTTCCTTTTGGTGAGACAATAACTATAAGCCCAGGGTGTAAATAATCAGTTACTCCATCTTTCACTCTTTTTTCATAATAAAAACCAACAGCATTTGTAATCTCATCAATTGATTTTTGTTTTGAAGTAGTTAAGAAAGACCAAGTTTGAGGTGGAAATGGTTTTTTAATTGAATCTAAAAGTGATTCTTTTTTTATACTTGCCTTTTCAGGTGTGTCAGTAGGTTCTATACTTATAGTTATAGCTTTATAATCAATAAATGGTTTTAATTCCAATTTATTTAAAACATCCGCAACACCATTTAATAAAGGAGAACAAAGTCCTGGACAGTCAAAATAGTTAAAAGTAAAAACTGTGGGTTTATTGTCAATGGCATCTTTGAGAGTGACTTTTTTATTGTATTCATTTGTGAATTCAATATCTAAAGGTATAGTCGTACCTTGTTTTTCATACATTCCAATTTTTTCTTCTGCATTTAACAATGAAAAGAAAGATATAACTATTATAAGAATCAGTTTCAATAACACAGAGTCTCCTTGCATTGATTTAAAACTCAAGAACAATAGTAATCATAACACTTAAATATAAAAGGAAACAGAAAGAATAAAAGTAGTTATTTTTTTAATAATTCATTAAACTTTGTAAAACCAAAGGCTTTAATTGTTAGAAAAAATAGGATAAATCCGCTAATTGTACTTGCAAAAGCAAGCCCTGCAGCTTCATATGGAATAATAAGAATTAAAGAAAAAACAATATTCCAAGCTAAACTTTTCATAGAAATCTTAGCAGCTAGAAATTGTTGCTCTTTTGCATATAACCAGAGAGAAAATATTTTAGCAATACCATATGGTAAAAGTCCGATGAGGTACATTGTTAAAATTAGAGCAGTATTTTGAGTATCTTCAGCACTAAAAGCACCTCTTTCAAATAAAAGCCAAACAATTTGTTTATTAAAAACAATTCCAATGATTGTTGCAAGTCCTAAAAGTCCAAAAAGAATAAGTGATGATTTTCTCATTAGATGCAAAGCTCTATCTTCATCTTTATTTTTTATTGCTCGGGCTATCATTGGAAATAAGGCAGTTGAAGTTGCTATTGCAAAAAGTGCTAAAGGAAGTTGAAAAACTCTATTTGCATAATATAAATATGAAATTGAACCACTAACTAAAAAAGAAGCTAACCAAGTATCTAAAAATGCTGATAAATGTGATGTCGAACTTCCTAAAGTAGCTCCCATAAAACTTTTATAAAATCTATTTTCTTCTTTTTTTTCATGTTTTTTAAAAGTGAATATTTTGCATAAATTTTTCTTTTTAATAGCTATTAGATGCACAATAACTTGTAAGAAACCACCAATTAAAACTCCATATGAAAGATAATATGTAATTTCATATTTACCTAAATCTTTTGAAATTAATAATGCAGCTATAAGTGCTAGATTCAATAAAGCAGTTGAAAATGCAGTTGTTGCAAAGTGATGTTTATATTGAAGTAGGGCTGCCATAAAAGTTACAATAAATATAAGTGGTAGATAGTAAAAGTTAATTGCAACTAAAGGTGCTGCTAAATCAACTGTTTTAGCATCAAAACCGATTGCAATTGCCTTTGTAATAAGAGTTGAGAATAGTGTTACAAATAAAGATAGAATAATTAAAAATCCAATTAATTGTAGAAATATTACAGATGAAAATCTAATTTTATGTTTAGACTTTGCATAAGAAGGAATAAAAGCTTGTGTAAAAGCACCTTCCGCAAAAATTCTTCTAAATAAGTTTGGTAACTTAAAGGCTACAAAGAAAATATCAGAATATATATTTGCTCCCAATATTGAAGCAGTTAATAAGTCTCTTACAAAACCTAAAATTCTTGAAACTAAAATACCGCTACTATTTGTAAATATTGATTTAATTAACATCTATCTCACTTTTATCATGTATCATTATTTGCACATTATCTCTATAATAAGTTATATGTGCTCTTTTTATTTTAATTGTACTATTTTCTTTTGGTAAATCTTTTTTATTTTTTGCAAATAGTTTTATTTTTGTATTACCAATATATAGTTTTCCTTTTTTGAAAGTTCCTTTTATATTTTTAACAATCTCATTTTGATATTTTGTATCAAATATATCAATATATCTAGCATCTAAATAAAGGTTTTTATAGTTTTTTATTTTGCCATTATGATTTTTTATTTTATAATCTTCTATTTCTTTCAAGCCATTATAATCTTTGATTTGAGAAATTGATAAATCATAGGAAAAGCCTTCTTTTAATTGTTCTGCATTATTATACAAATAAATTGCTCTATCATTTTTTTGTTTTATGATTGCATTTCTTCCATGTTTATAAATAACTACGACATCTTTTAATAGTACATTATCAATAAGTTTTGTTTTACTATAAAGTTGTGAAATTTTATTAAGGTGCTTTTTTTCTATTTTCTTTAGTGGATTCTTTTTTGTTTTATTTGTAGAAAACTTAGCAATTATTGGTAAATGATCAGAAAAACCCGAGCCTTGATGAACTCTATTATTCATTCTCCATCTAATAATCTTTTTATTTTTATATAGGTAGTTTGGTTTAAAAACTCTGAAACTTTTTGTGATATATGTTAGTTTTTTATTGTCAAAAAGAGCAGGAGAGATTATTATATTATCGGGAGTATTGTTTCTTCCTCTATATTTATTTGAAAATCTTTCATCATAAGCTAAATCTAACCATAAATTGTAGTTTACATTTTTCCCTCTTTTTAAAATGTCATCATAAGTTACAAATCTTTTATCAATAGTTGTATTTAAAACTTGGTTAATTCCAGTTATTCCTTGGGTATTATTTAATTTTTTATTTTTATAGATAGTTTTAAATTCATCATAGTTTGAGTTAAAATCACCTAATAAAATATAATCATAATCCCGAGGTAATTCTTTCAATCTATCATATAGTTTTTTAGCAAATTTTACTCTATAACTTTCTGCTGCACGCTTTGAAGGCCAATGGCTGTTAAATATTTTAAATTCAATATTATCAAATTCAAAGGTTGTTTCTAATATTGGTCTAAAAAGTTTATTTGTAAATCTAACATCAATATCACTGTTAGAGATGATTTTTATTTTACTCAAAAACCCAACTCCAACACTTGAGTTTCTGTATTTTGTAAAAGAGCTATATTTATATTGGGGAAGTCTTTTTAAGAGCACTTGCATCATTTGTCTATTTTCAATTTCTTGAAGTGCAATAATATCACTATCAATGTCTTTTATAACTTTTAAGACATTATTAACTTTTATATTAAAATTTTTTTGATTCCATTTTGCTTTTGTATTTGGTTGGTACTCTTGATAATCGCTTCTATCTTTTACCAAATCAAAAAGATTTTCTACATTATATGAAGCCACAGTAAATGTTTTTGCATAAAGTGAAAAGGATAAGATAACTAAGAGTAATAGTTTGATCAAAATATCTCCGTTGAATATTAATTAAAAATAATTTGGTATTTTATCAAAGATATTGTATTTATAGGATAAAACGAAATTAGAGTAGAAAAATCTACTCTAATTTTGATGTTATTTTTTACTATTTAGTCTTGATTGATACTCTTGAGGATGCTTACATACTGGACAAACTTTTGGTGGTTTTTTACCTCTATGTACATGTCCACAAACTTCACATATCCACTCTTCTTCATCATTATCACTTAAATGTTCTTCACCAGCTTCAAGTCTTCTTTTAAGTTCTCTATACATATTTTCATGTTCAATTTCAATTTTTCCAATTAAATGTAACATTTTAGAGATTTGATTATGCCCTTCTTCTTTTGCTATTTCTGAGAAATCAGGATACATCGTAGTGTTTTCATATGATTCACCATCTATTGCATATTGAAGATTTTCTACTGTGTCTCCAAACTCTTTTCCAGTAAGCATTTCATTATAAGCTTTTAACTCTAATTTGGCATGCATTTTTTCATTGTCAGCTGCTCTTTGGAAGTGTGCTGCAATATCTCTATAACCTTCCTTTTGAGCAATTTTAGCAAAATATTCATATTTATTTCTAGCCATTGACTCACCAGCAAATGCTTTCATTAAATTTACAGCCGTCAAATTTTCAGTAATCATTTCCATTTTTTCGCCACAGCAGTGAAGTTCTCCTCCTCCCACATTTTGTACTTCTACAACGTTTCCACACTCGTTGCACTTATATGATTGATATTGTTTCATTATTTTCTCCTTTTGAATTTTTAATTATAATCCAATAATACTTTTAAAACAAATATAGTAAAAAATATTAAAGGATAATTTTTTTCCATTGAGAAATTATAATAAAATAAAACTTAAAGGAAAATTATTTTCCTTTACTAAGTTTAATTAATAAATAGAAATTATGATTTTTAATATATGATTACAGTATAAAATAATCTGCATTACTAAAAATAAGAATTTTTTTAGTATTATTTTATGCAGGAAAGGGATATTATATGAATATGCTTGATAGTTCAATATTATTAAAAGAGTATAATTTGAAAGTTACTCCTCAAAGGGTAGCTATAGTTGAAGAGTTATATAAGAATGGACATATGAATGTTGATGATCTTTATAAAAATTTATTAAAAAAATTTCCATCTATTTCTTTGGCAACAATTTATAAAAATGTAAATGCAATGGTAGAAAAAATTTTTTTAAATGAAGTAAAAATACCAGAGGCTAAATCAGTTTATGAGTTAATAAAAGAAAATCACTCTCATTTAGTTTGTTCTTTGTGTGGAGGAATTGAAGATGTCGTTCTTGATACTTCAGTTTTAGAAGCAGCCTTATCTTCACAATCAAATTTTAAAGTTGAGAATACAGATGTTGTATTTTCAGGAGTTTGTTCTCACTGTCAAAAATAGTTCAAAATAGCTTATAAGCTATTTTGAATTACTAATCCTAAAACTACCATTAATACAATACCAGCACTTTTATTATAAAGTTTATTAGCTGTAATAAATACTAACATCAATGACAATATAAATGCTGCTGATATATCAAAGAAGTTTGCTGATAAATCTACATTTAAAGTATTTACAATAGAGCTTAACCCTAATACCATAGTAAAGTTTGCAACATTAGAACCAATAATATTACCAATAGCTAAATCAGCATTGTTATTTAAGGCTGCTTTAATTGAGATTGTAAGTTCTGGTAATGATGTTCCAAAAGCTACAAGAAAAAGACCAATCATCCATTCACTTACTCCAAATTCACGAGCAATATTACTTGCACTATCAATTGCAAAATCTGCCCCAGCAATAGTTAGTACAAAACCAATTAAGAGCATTATTGAGCTTTTACCCCAAGCAAATTTTTCTTTTGCTAAATCTTCATCTATCTCTTCAACTTGGTTTGAACCTATTAGGAAAGTTAAATAGGCACCCATTAGAATTAGAAATAATATTCCATCGAGTGCATTTAGTTTTCCATCAATTCCCATTAAAATAAATACTAAAATTGGAAAAAGAGCCCATGCAGAATCTTTTGCAAAAAGATCTCTATCTGGTTTTATTTTTTTAGAAACAATAAATACTGAGCCTAAAACTAAAGCAATATTAAATATTGTACTTCCAATTACATTTGCAACTGCTATATCTCCACTTCCTTTTATTGATGCTGACATTGATACTGCCATTTCAGGTAAAGAGGTTCCTAGTGCAACTAATGTTGCTCCAATTACAAATGGAGATATTTTGTAATGTAGAGCAATTTTTTCACTCTGTTCAATTATAAAATCAGCACCATAAATTAGTGCCCCCATTGATACAATAAATATTAATATATCCATATTTTAAGAATTCCTCACGATTAAACTTTTTGGTAAATTGTATTTTTCAATTAACTCTTCTTCTTTTTTTCTATGTTCACCATCATCAACTTCATGGTCAAAGCCAAGAAGATGTAAAAGTCCGTGAATAAAAAGAAGTTTTAATTCATCATTAAAACTATGATTGTACTCTTTTGCTTTCTCTTCAATTAAATCAAGAGATATTACAATTGATCCTAAAGGCATATTTGGAATATCGAATTCTAAAGGAAAGCTAAGAACATCCGTAGCCTTGTCAATATTTCTATGTTCTTTATTTAATTCTTGAATCTGAGAATTATTAGTCAAAATTAGTTCAATATCTTTTGAAGTTAAATCATTTGTAATTATTTCTAAAAAAGAAATATCTATCTCTAAGTCTGTCTGATTTTCTAAATCAATCATTATTAATCCATTTGTTTTGGGCGGATTATATCTAAATTTTACAAATAAGTAAATGAAAGATTTTTATTTATTTTAAGTTAATTAATATAAAATATATAAAAAATATAGGAGTATATATGGCATTGGAAATTGGAAATAAAGATAGTATTGAATTTAAAGTAGAAGATAAAGATTTAGCAAAGAATTTAGAAATTTCAGCTGATGATAATTTTCCAGAAGTATTTGCAACGGCTAGATTAGTGGCTTTAATGGAATGTTCTGCTGCGAAAGTACTGATACCTTATTTGGAAGAGGGACAACTTTCAGTTGGAGTTGAAGTAAATGTAAAACATTTAGCACCAACTTTGAGTGGAGATACAGCAGTATCAACTGCAACTTTTGACGGGATGGAAGGAAAATTATATAAATTTAATATTGAAGTTGTAGATTCTGCTGGATTAATAGGAACAGGAATACATACTAGAGCTATAGTTTCAAAAGACAGACTTATGTCTGGTGCGAATAAAAGAGTTGGGAAATAAAAATATTTCTAAAGATAGAGCTATTTTTAAAATAGCTCTATCATTTTAGAAACTTCATCCACAGCAAAAGTTTTTAAATCAAGTTTTAGATTTATTTTTTGTGCAATAACTGCTTTTTTGATTCCTTGGGCTTGTGCTTCTTTTAATCTCATGTCAATAGAATACACATCTTTTATCTCACCAGTTAATGAAACTTCACCTATAAAAGTTGATTCTTTAGAGATAGGCCTATCTCTAAAAGATGAGATAATAGCAGCAACAACGGCTAAATCAGCAGAACTCTCTTTGATTTTAATTCCACCAGAAATATTTATAAATACATCATAATGGTTTAATGGCAAATCAATTTTTTTCTCTAACAAAGCTAAAAGCATATTTAATCTATTTGCATCAAATCCTGTGGCACTACGTTTTGGATTAGGATAAGTAGATTCAGTTACTAAAGCTTGAACTTCTATGATAAGAGCCCTTGATCCTTCCATGACCACAGTTAAAGCTGAACCTGCTTGAGCTTTTGATTTATCAAAAAACTTTGAAGCAATATCTTTTGCAGATATTAGTCCTTCCCCTGTCATCTCAAAAATTCCTATTTCTGAGGTGGAACCAAATCTATTTTTAAAACCTCTAAGCATTCGTAATTCTTTAGAAGATTCTCCTTCAAAATATAAAACAGTATCAACCATATGTTCCAATACTCTAGGTCCTGCTATACTTCCATCTTTTGTGATATGCCCAATTATAAACATAGCAATATCTGACTCTTTTGCTTTCCTCATTAGTTCAAAGGTGATTTCACGCACTTGGGATACTGAACCTGGAGCTGAAGTTAGATTTGAAGAGTATATTGTTTGAATAGAATCAATAATTACAACCTCATAATTATCTCTTAAAAGTTCATCTTGTATCTCTTCAAGTTTTATTTCACTTAGTAAAAAAAGTTCATCATGGTTTGCATCTAGTCTATTGGCTCTTAGTTTGATTTGTCCAGCACTCTCTTCACCTGATACATATAAAACTTTTTTACCAGATTTTGCAATACTTCCTGCAACTTTAAGAAGTAAAGTTGATTTACCAACTCCTGGACTTCCCCCTATCAAAGTTAAACTACCAGGAACAATACCTCCACCTAAAACTAAATCAAACTCTTCATTATAAGAAGAAAATCTTGTAACATCATCTTGTTTAATTTGTGTGATGGGAGTAGCTTTTGAAGTACTGTTTATAACTTTTGAAGTCTGTTTTAATACCTCTTGTTGATCTTGATTAAGTTCAATAAAAGAATCCCAAGAACCACAGTTTGGACATTTACCTAGCCATTTTGTAGCTTGTTCTCCACAATGTTGACACTCAAATAGTGATGTTTTTTTCTTTGCCATTTTTTAATCCTGTTTTATTTATGGACGAATTATAATGAAAAAAAAGTAATAAGATAGAAAATATGACATTTTGCAATATTTAATTATATCAAGTAAATATAAGTAATAAAGATATATTATTTATATTTTACATAAAGGAGTTAAAATATGTTTTGTGAACTTAAAACAGTCTACAGTGAAATGGAAGCACAAATATTAATGACTCATTTAAATGAAGAAAATATCGACTGTATAATCGACAAAGATGATGCAGGAGGAATGCATCCTCATTTACAAGCAACAACAGGTGTAAAAATTCTTGTGAAAAAAGAAGATTTAGAAAAAGCAAAAAAAATTATTAATACAAAAAATAGTGAAAAACTTGGAAGTTGGATATGTAAGAAGTGTAATGAACTTCATCAAGGACAATTTAGTGTATGCTGGAATTGTGGTGAAGAACGTTCTTAATAAAATACTTAAGTTCTTTTTGTATACTGTTATTTTATAAATAAACTTGTCTTAAATCTTTAATAAAGGAATATCAAATGAATTTAAAAAAAGCTACTCTTCTTTCATCTATTTTCTGCATCTTGTCTTTACCTCTGTTAGCCACACCATCAATTAATGATATGCAAAGTTGTCAAGGATTGTTAGATTTTATAGATGGAAAATTATCTTCTGCTCCAGCAAAATATTCTTCGAATGATGTGAAAACTATTCGTAATGGTTTAAAGCAATATAATGATTATATTCAAAAAGAGATTGTAACTCCAGGATTAATAAAATTTAATGGAGGAGATACAACAAAAGCTAATGCAATGCAAAAACAAGTTGATATTTATAAGTTGGCATTAGTTAATGGTTATAAAACTCGTTATCCTCAAAATCGCTTATTTATTGATCATGCAGTTGCCGTAAATAATTGTGCTAAAAAAGCTGTTCCTTCAGGTCAGGCATTAGAAAATTTGAAAGCTGCATTAAATACAATGATTAAATTAGCAAAGATGAATTAAAAGTTTAAAAGTGTAAGTATGGATTTAAAAACATTAGAAAAAATACTCCTTTCAAAATCATCATCAACAAAAGAGTTTCCTTTTGGTGATGATGTTACAGTTTTTAAAGTAAAAAATAAAATGTTTGCTCTTTATAAAATTAATGATAATCCTTTGCATTTGAATTTAAAGTGTAATCCAAATGATGCAATTGCTTATAGAGATATTTATAAGTGTGTAACCCCTGGTTATCATATGAATAAAAAACATTGGAATACTATTATTTTGGATGGAACAATGGAAGATGAAATATTAATTGAAATGATTAACGATTCTTATGAGTTAGTTGTTAGTAAACTAACAAAAAGAGAAAAAGAAGAGATTAAATTAGGAAGATAAAATGTTATTTAAGTATATCTATAAAAAATAAATTAAAATATTATAATTATCAAAAGCTAATATAAGTTTATATATTCTCTAATCAATTTTAAAAGGAGATTAATATGAAAATCAAAACTATACTTCCCTTTGTTGCCATAGCTTTATTGGCTGGTTGTACAAGTTCTCACCATGAAAATTTAACAGTTCAAGATAGGGTGATTGAACATCAGAGACATTTACTTTCTGTAAATACTAAAGATAAGGGGTATGGTCCTCAGTCCCCTCGTGATATTGATTCAAAAATGGGTACAAATATTCTAGAATTTAATTCTGCACCAGCATATACACAAATGAATCTTTGTAATATTCATTTTCATAAAAATGCAGAACATAAGGGTGGAGAATTTACTAAATTTGCAGGTAATGGGAATGGACACGGTTACCAAAGTGGATATAAATACTCTGGTAAACTTTTAGCATCTGAACTTGGACATGTAAAAGAAGAGATGTGTCCTAATGAACATAGTCATCTTAATTCTGGTGATACAATTGAAGTTCACTATGTTTATTCAACTGCAAAAATTAACCCTGGTCCGACTTTAGGTTCGTGTCTTAGTGATTCAATTAAAAATCCTCAATTACGTGTTGAAGCAGAAGTTTTCGTTTTAGTTAATGACAAAAATGCACTTGATTTTAAAGACTTAGCTAAACATGGAATAGTTAACAATTTTCATCAAGCATTAAATCTTCCAAAGAATACTGGAAAACCTGTTGTATATACAGGTTCAACTACAGGTCCTGGTTATAATGAAAAAGGATCACCTTTTCAAGTTACTTGGAGTGTTCATCCTAAGGTAGCTAAAGTTAATATTGCAAGTGTTGGAGAATGGTGTAAAGGAAATGTATTTAAAGAAGATCATGCTCATGGAGTGAGAAATCTTGTTGTAAATCCAGCCCTTCTTTCTGAAATTAAGTAAAAATTTCACTTAAAACTTTTTTTAAAACATATGTTGACTGTACAGTCTGCATATGTTTTACTTTCTACTAGACTATTTTTCATTATTTATCTATACTTACATTAAAACTTTTTAATATTTTTAAAAGGAAAATTATTATGACAATTGAAACTTGGTTAGCGTTTGTATCTACTGTATTTATTTTTGCAATAATTCCTGGACCAACTGTAATTTTTGTTATTGGTCAAGCCATAACTCATGGCAAAAAATCTGTAATACCTTTAGCTTTAGGTGTTTTAGTAGGTGATTTAATCGCCATGGTTATATCTTTGCTTGGACTGGGAGCTATATTAGCAACTTCAGCAATTTTATATACTATTCTTAAATGGTTTGGTGTATGTTACTTAATCTATTTAGGAATAAAAGCTTTTACAGAAGAGCCAAAAGTTGATGAAGAATTATTTAAAGAGATGAATACTTCAAAATCCAAAATGTTTAGATCTTCTTTGATTGTGACTGCGTTAAATCCAAAGAATTTAGTTTTTTTTGTTGCTTTTTTCCCACAGTTTGTAAATACTTCAAGTAGTGTTCTTCCTCAATTTTTGATTTTGATGGTCTCTTTTTCTCTTGTGACTTTGACAACTATAAGTTCTTTTGCAATGTTTGCAGGAAAAATCCAACATAAAATTAAAAGTTATAAAGCAAGAAAAAGATTAAATCAAATTGGTGGAAGTGCATTAATTAGTGCTGGTATCTTTACTGCTACGATGCAACGAAATTAAGAATTAGTAAATGTTAGATAAATATTTAAAAGAGACAGATATTATTGATTTCTCAAATGAGCAGATTCAAAAATTATCAAAAGAGCTTTCAAGAAATTCAAAAACAGATGTAGAAATTGCTAGAAAATGTTTTTTATATGTAAGAGATGACATACGTCATGTGGGTGATTATAAGCTAAATATTCAAACGTGTAAAGCCAGTGAGGTTTTAAAGAATAAAGCAGGATGGTGTTATGCTAAGTCTCATCTTTTAGCCTCACTTTTAAGAGCAAATAATATTCCTACAGCTTTTTGTTATCAAAGATTATCTTGTAGTGAATATATCAAAGATATATATTGTTTGCATGGATTAAATTCAATTTATCTAAAAGATTATGGTTGGTATCGAGTTGATGTACGTGGAAATAAAGAGGGTGTTGATGCTAAGTTTAATCCTCCTTTTGAGAACTTAGCTTTTGAGATTGGAGAAAATGAATTTGATATTGAAGAGAGATTTATTGAACCTTTACCTGTAATAGTTGATTTTTTAGAAACAAAATTTGAATCTTTTGAGCAGATGATGAAATCTATTCCGGACTTGGATATAAAAAATTGAATAAAATTATAAAACTATTTTGTGATGGAAGTGTTAATCCACAGAAAAATATTGGTTTTGGAGCTTATTTTTTTATTGAAAAAGAAGAAGCCTTAGAAGAGATTAAAAATAGAATAAATATCAAAAAATTTGAAAACACTTCTTCCACAAAACTTGAGTTAGAAGTTTTGTTATGGGCTTTTGAAGATGAAAATATAAAAGATAAACAAATTATTGTTTATACTGATTGCCAAAATATATTAGGTTTAAAAGATAGAAGAGAAAAGTTAGAAAAAAATGATTATAAAACTTCTACTGGTAAAATTGTAAAAAATCATGAACTTTATAAAAATTTCTATCTGATAACAGATAATTTTAATTGTATTTTTGAAAAAGTAAAAGGTCACAAACAATCATCTAAAAAAGATGATATTGATAAACTTTTTAATTTAGTAGATAAAGCATCAAGAAAAGCTCTTCGAGAATATTTTAGTGAAAGAGAATAAATGAATGAAAACTTTTATTTAAATTTGAAAGAAATTGGTTCTCTTTTATATTTATCAAGAGATGAATACTATAAAAGTGTTCCTGAAGATTGGTTTGTTGTTGTATCTGATGTTGTGGGTTCGACAAAAGCAATTGAAACAGGAAAATATAAAGAAGTTAATATGATAGGTGCATTAAGCATTGTATCTATATTAAATATTGATAGAAAACTAGATATACCCTTTATTTTTGGAGGAGATGGGTCTTTTTTATTAATACCTAAATCTATATATGAGAACTCAAAACAATCTCTTTTAGCAATAAAAAAAATCGCAGAAGAAGTATATTTTTTAGATTTAAGAATAGGAATTATTCCTATAAAAGATATTTATAATGCAGGTAAAAAGATATTAGTATCCAAGTATTTAGTTTCAGAAGATTATAGTCAAGCTTTAATAAAAGGTGGAGGATTAGAGTTCTCTGATAAACTTTTAAAATCTCATAACAGTAAATATTTAATAAAAGATAAGATTGATCCAAATTTTATTTTAGATATAGAGGGATTAGAGTGTAGATGGAAATCAATTAAAACTCCAAAAGATGAAAATTTATCTATTTTGATAAAAGCTAAGGATGAGAATGATTATGAAAAAATACTAAATGATTTAGATGAGATTTTAGGAAATAATATATTAAGACATCCGATTATAGAAGAAAATTTAGAATTGAGTTTTGATGATAAAGATCTTTCTGTAGAAGCTTCTTTATATACAAAAAATAGTTTTAAAAAGCTCTTTTTACTTGCAAAATTAAAAATTATAAATATCTTAGGTGCTATTTTAATAAAAAATAAAATATCATTTTGGAGTAGCTACAAGCAGAGAATTATTTCTACAACAGATACAGAAAAATTTGATGATATGCTAAGAATGATTGTTGCAACAAGTTTTACTCAAACAAAAAAACTTGAAGAATATTTAGAAAAGGAATTTGCAAATAAAAAATTAATTTATGGTATTCATAAATCAAATTCATCTTTAATGACATGTCTTATTTTTGAAAGACATGGAAAACATATTCATTTTATTGACGGTTCAAATGGAGGATATTCTGCTGCTGCAAAAGAGTTAAAAAGTAGATTAGATAAATAAGATTTAGGTGAAAACAAAGTATCTAAAATAATCATATCCAAATTATTGGATATGATTATTTAAATTTTAAGCACTTACTTCTTTTGATAATGTTTTCATTCTCGTTTTTTGAGAGATATAAAGAAGAACATAAATAGCTATTCCCAAGATATAAGCAACATATTCATGAGGTAAATATAACCATTTTTGAGCCATATTTGGTACAAGCATTAAAGGAACTATTAGAAAAAATCCTAATCTTTCTAATATCGTGGTCTTAATCATAAAGTAACTTTGTGTTGCACTACTAAATGCAAACATTCCAATAACTGCCATTGTAAATATTAATAAAATCTCAGCTGGATTTGAAATCCATTGCCATAAAGCTGGATTATCAGGATCATCTGCATCTACTCCTGCAATTAATAATAATTTATTATTAAAGAAAAATGCAAATGGTAAAATTGCAGTTCTGATATCATATGCAAAACCTTGAATACCTGTTTTTATTGGATCAGCTTTAGCAATTCCTGCGGCGGCATAGGCCGCAATCCCAACAGGTGGCGTATCATCTGCTAAAATACCAAAATAAAATACAAATAAATGGGCTGCAATTGTAGGAATTAAAAACCCACTATCACTTGCTAAACTTATAATAATTGGTGCTGTTAAACTTGCCATGATAATATAGTTTGCTGTTGTAGGAAGACCCATTCCCAGAATTAATGAAATAACACCGGTAAAAAATAGAATTGCAAGAATATAACCACCTGATAATTCTTCTATTACTTCAATTAAAACTTGGCCAATTCCTGTTAAAGTAACAGAACCTACAACCATACCTGCAACCCCTGTTGCAATTGCAATAGGAACCATATTCTTTGCGCCATTAACCATACCAATAGCAATATCTTCAAAACCTTCAAGCCAAACTTTTTTTGTAAGTTTTTCTTTTTTTATAACAGCTCTCATCGGTTTTTGAGTAATCATTATAAGCATCATAAATTGAATAGCGCTAAGTGCTGCACTTTGTGCTGATTCTTTTAAGACAATTAGGGTATAAATTAAGAAGAAAATAGGAACTATATAGTGAATACCTTCTTTAAATATATCCCAAACTTTTGCAAGTTTACTTGGATCTTCACCTTCAAGTCCTAATTTAAGTGATTCTAAGTGAACAATATAAAAAAGTGCAAAATAAGATACAAATGCAGGAATGAAAGCAGCCATAACAACATCAGTATAAGCAAGACCTAAAAACTCTGCAATAATAAATGCCGCTGCCCCCATAATTGGAGGCATAAGTTGTCCATTTGTAGAAGCTGCAACTTCAACTGCTGCTGCTTTATGTGCGGGGAAACCTAATCTTTTCATTAAAGGAATTGTAAAAGTTCCTGTTGTTACGGTATTTGCAATTGATGAACCCGAAATAATACCAGTAAGTCCAGAAGCTGCAACAGATGCTTTTGCTGGTCCTCCTCTATATTTTCCTAAAGCTGCATATGCCATATTGATAAAATAATCACCCGCACCAGCTCTTTCTAATAATGCACCAAATAGAACAAATAAGAATACAAATCCTGCTGATACTCCTAGTGGAACTCCAAATATTCCTTCTGTAGTAAGATACATTTGCGCTGAAAGTTTTGTAAGACTTGCTCCTTTGTGCGCAATTAAATCTGGCATATATTGACCGAAATAATCATATATTAGGAAAAATATAGCAATTATTGAAAGTGCCATACCTAAAGTACGTCTAGCCGCTTCTAATAAAACTACTATTGTAATAAGACCAATTACAACATCTCTGTCTAAATAAGAACCAGCTCTCATTGATAACCCAGTATAATCAATATATACATATAAAGCACCTACTGTACCTATAATAGCAAACCAAAAAGCATGCCATGGAATTTTATATTTTAGTATGTATGATTTATACATGGGATACATCATAAAACATAAGATTAGTGCAAATGTAAGGTGTACTGATCGTACAAATGCGCCATTTGTTGGAACAAATGCAACATATAGTTGATATGAAGACCAAAGAAAAGCAACTATCCCAATAAGCCAAAATTCCCAATTTGTTTTATCAAAAGATCTTTGTCCTTCTAAATCCGCAATTAATTCTTCTTCGTTCGCAAGTACTTCTTCCTCTGTAGGAATATGATCTCTATTTTCTTTAAGATTATGAAGAATATCTTTATTTCCTTCATTTGAGTTTTGTTGATTACCCATTAATATCCTTTTGATTATAGGTATTAAAAAAAACTATAAAGTGTAGTCTTTTTAAATATCTTAAAAAAAGCCAAAGAGAAATACTCTTTAGCTTTTTTATAAACTTTCTTATAAAAGTCCTGCTTCTTTAAATGCTTTTATTGCACCTTCATGTTGAGGAACTGATAACCCATCTAATAATGATTTTTTAGTAATTGTTTTATATGCAGGGTGAAGTTTTTTAAAGTCATCAAAGTTGTCTAAAATAGCTTTTGTTACTACATAAACAGCTTTGTTATCTAACGCAGTACTTGAAACTAATACAGCCTTTACCCCGATACTTGGAACATCTTCAGTAACACCTTTATAAAAAGTACCTGAAATTGAACCTTTTGCATAATATGGGTATTTTTTAATCAATTTATCAATTGCTGGACCAGATATTGGTACAATGTTAATATCTACAGAGTTAGATGCATCTTTGATATTTGCAGTTGGGTGTCCAAACATACCAAAGTAACCATCGATTTTTTTATCTTTTAACATATTTGGACCTTCAGTAGACTTTAATTCACTTTTCAAAGATAGTGAACTTGCTGGAATACTTTCTGCATCCATGATGATATCTGTTGTCATTCTTGTTCCTGAACCTGGTACATCAATATTGATCTTTTTACCTTTCATGTCAGCTAAAGCATTAATACCGCTATCTTTTCTAGTAACAAATGCAAGTAATTCAGGATAAATTGCCATTACTGATCTTAATTCTTTTTGAGCTTTCCCTTCAAATTTACCATGACCATTATATGCTTGGTAAACTGTATCACTTTGTGCAATACCAAAATCAAGTTCACCAGCTTTTATTGTATTTACATTATAAACTGATCCTCCAGTTGATTCTACAGTACATCTAATACCTGTTTGTTTTTTAAGTTTATTTACCATTCTACAAACTGCCCCACCAGTTGGATAGTATGTTCCTGTAACTCCACCTGTCCCAATAGTAACAAATTGAACTGCCATTGCTGGAATGCTTAATGCACCTACTAATGCAATACTTAATACACTTTTTTTCATATAGACTCCTTAGTTGATTTTATATTTTGACATAAAAAAATTATGTGTAAATTACATATAAATTACACATACCCTCATTCTAAAGAGTTTTTCTTTAAGAGAAGATAAAATAAGATATAATTTATTATATTTTAATAGGAATGACAATGATTATATATATACATGGTTTTGGAAGTAGTGGACATGGAGGAAAAGCTACGCTTTTTAGGGAATATTTTGAAGAAGAGGTAATTGCACCATCCTTATCTTATATTCCAACATTGGCAATTGATACTTTAGAACAATTAATAGAGGTTTTTTTAGAAAAAGAAGAAACCGTAGGGTTAGTTGGATCTTCACTTGGTGGATATTATGCAATATATTTAGCACAAAAATATGATTTAAAAGCAGTATTAATTAATCCAGCAATTTATCCATATACTACCTTGGATAAAATTGGTATGGCAATGAATTATTATGATGGGACATCTTTTGAAGTTACAGCTGAACATATTCAAACTTTAAAAGGTTTAGAAGTTCAGGATATAGAAAATCAAGAAAACTTTATAACACTCTTACAAGCTGATGATGAAGTATTAGATTTTAATGATGCAGTTGAAAAATTACCTGATAGTGAACTTGTAATAGAAGAGGGTGGAAATCATAGTTTTGAAAATATAGAGAGTTATTTTAGAAAAATAAGTCTATTTTTAAATTAGAGATTATTAACTAATCTCTAATTTATTGTTATTATAATTGTTGTAAAGTTTTAAATAGAGTATAATTATTTAAAACATCTTTACTAAATCTTTTATTTAAAAATTCTATTTCTACAATTTTAGTTAAAAAATTTATATTTAAAGCGATATTTTTTAATTCTTTGTCAATAGTTTCATTTTTAGTATTTTTTTTGTAGATATTTATTATCTCTTTATAGTTTATCTCTTTGTTTAATTCGGTTAAAGATACTAGAAAAAGGAAAAAATCTCTAAATTGAATATCTTCTAATTTTATATTTTTAGAAAAACTATCTTCAAAATCAATAGCTGAAACTGTATCTTCTTTTAAAGTATAGTTTTTTATTTGAGGGCCTGCATGATATTCTGATGAATTATGCATGCTAGATAAAACATCAACACATGATTCAAGAGTATTTTCTAAAAATGTATCAGTAATAAATGGTTCTTTTAGATAATTTTTTAAACATTTTCCTGTGTTTTCAAGTACAAAAAAATCTTCTCTACATCCTAAAACTTCTGGAACATTTATACCTTTACCTTTTAATCTTTTTAGTTTTGTAACTTCATGATAAAGTGTTTCTTGCTTGTTTTTATCTTCAACAGGCATTAATCCTCTAATTCTTGTAGTATTATAAAAAAGCTTATGTAAAAAAGTTGATTTACTTTCTCTTGGTCTTTTTAACCAAACGTAGTCATCTTTATAGTCAACTATTAGTACATTACTTTGATTTTCTTTTAGAATTGTAAGAATCTTTTCTTCTAAAATAGAATCATTGAAAAAATAAAAATCTTTTTCTATCATATTTTTTATACTTCTTCTACATAAATTTCATCAAGTAATGAATCCACAAAATTATCTGGGCTAAATTCAATTAAGTCATCTTGTTTTTCCCCAACCCCAACATAGAAAATTGGAAGTTCAAGTTGATTAGAGATTGAGAATAGTGCTCCACCTTTTGCAGTTCCATCAAGTTTTGTAACAATAATTCCATCAATTCCAATCATTTCATTAAATGCCTTAGCTTGTGCAATTGCAGTATTACCTTGTGTACCATCCAAAATCATAAGCTTCTGATGGGGTGCACCGTCCATTGCTTTTCCACATACTTTAACAATTTTTTTAAGTTCATTACTTAGGTTTGTTTGAGTTTGTAATCGTCCTGCTGTATCAATAATTACATTATCTATATTTTTTGCAAGGGCTGATGAAATTGTATCATATGCCACTGCACTAGCATCGTGACCTTGTTTTGTTTTTATAATTGGAACATCAATTTTTTCTGCCCAAGTTGAAAGTTGTTCAATTGCTGCTGCTCTAAAAGTATCTCCTGCACCAAGTATTACAGAATGACCTTCTTTTTTAGTTTTATTAGCAAGTTTTGCAATCGTTGTTGTTTTTCCTGCCCCATTTACTCCAATAATAAGTCTTACAAATGGTTTTGGTAAATTTGATAAATCAACATCTGGAGCATGTTCGAAAAGCATTACAAGTCTGTGTCTTAGTTGTTTTCTCGTAATTTCATCGGGAAGTCCATCCATCGCTTTTTCAATGATTTCATATTCCATATCTGCTTCAATTAGAAGTTCTTCGATATCGTCAAAAGCAATTTTCTCTTTCTTAGTTGGAACAACAGCCTTAATATTTTCAAATGTTTTAGATAATGCTCGACTAAAAAAACCTTTTGAAGCTTCTTCTGTTGTTTCTTGAATTTCTACTTTTTCTTCAATAATCTTTTCTACGACATTTTCTTCTTGAATTTCTTCTTTTTCTTTTACTTCTTTCTTTTTAAAAAAACTAAACATTTATTTACCAAGTGCTTTCTTGATATCTGATTCCATCATTTCTTCTGGAACTATACCAACATATTTTTGAACAATTGTTCCTGTTTGATTAATAAGGAACAATGTTGGAATGATTTTTACTCCACCCATAACCTCTGCAACTTTGAAGTTTTCTTCACTATTTGTAACTATATAATTTATCTTATATTCATTTATAAAATCATTTAACTTTTCTTTTGTAGTTAGATTTCCATCTTTTCCACCCATATCTAACGCAACAACTTCAAACTTTTCTTTATATTTCTCTTTTAAATTATTTAAGTGAGGTATTTCAGCTCTACAAGGAGGACACCAAGTAGCAAAAAAGTTCAATAAAACAATTTTCCCCTCAAGACCTTTGAAAATCATTCCTTTATCAGTTTTTTCTAACGTGATAGTTTGTAAATCAGTACTTGTTAAATTAAATTTTGTTTGTTCTTTTTTTACTATTTCTTTTACAATTTCTGTTTTTTTCTCTTCTTTAGAGCCACAACCTGTAAAAATTAAGGTTGTAGAAATTATAAAAAATGCTATTTTTTTAAACTGCATTTAAATTCCTTATTGGTAATATATTTTAGGGTAAGAATTTTACCTAAGTAAGGCTTAAATATGAAAGAAAGTCACAAGAGTGATTTTAGAAAATCGTGTATTAAAAGATTAGAATTTTCAAGCCGCTTTTCGAAGTTTTATAAAGATAAAAAAACAGTAAAAAAATTAAAAAGATTTATAGATATAAACAAATCAAAAAATGTTTTGTTATATATCCCAATGAAAATGGAAGTAAATGTTCTTCCTTTAATAAATGACTTAAGAAAAAAAAACATAAACGTTTTTGTTCCTTTTATGATTGAGGACAGTTTTAAGTTAGTAAAATATAGGTTACCTTTAGAGAAAAAAAAATTTGGTATTAGAGAGCCAAAGAATTCTTTCTGCATACATAAAAAAATTGACCTTGCCATTGTTCCCGTAGTAGGGGTAGATGGAGTGTGCAAGAGAATAGGTTTTGGAAGAGGAATGTACGACAGATTTTTTTATAGGTTAGGTTATAGACCCACTGTTGTTTTTACACAATTAACACTTTGTAAAGTAAATGAAATTTTAACGGACAAATACGATATTCAAGCTGATTATATAATTACAAATTAAGGTTTTGGATATGGAATTAGTTATAGTAGGGGTTGTTGTTGCATTATTAAGTATTGCAATTACAATTTACGTAGTAAAAAAAATCAATAAAGCAAAATTTGATATTTATATTGAACAAGCAAAAGCAAAAGCTAAAGTTATTGAGCATGAAGCTGAAGTTGTTCTAAAAGATGCACAAATTAAAGCAAAAAAAGATTATGACAGAGAGTTTAAGGCTGCTAGAAGAGAATATGATGAGATGTTTTCAAAAATTGAAAAAAAAGAAAAAGAATTAAATCATCACCTTGAATCTGAATTAAAAGCAATTCAGGATGAAAAATCTCAAATAGTTGAAAAAAATGAAAAAATAACAACAATCAAAGAGGGGCTTAAAAAACAACAAAAAACTTATGATGAAAAAATATTAAAAGCAATCAAAGTTTTAGAAAATGCTTCAGGTTTAACAACTGATGAAGCTAGAGAATTGATGCTTGAAAAAGTAAAAGAAGATTCAAGAGCTACTATAGCTTCTATCTTTAGAAAAAAATATAAATTAGCTGAGCAAGAGTGCAAAGAAGAAGTTAACAATATGTTATCTCATGCTGTTACTCGATATGATGGTGAATTTGCAGCAGAAAGACTAATTAATAATCTTCCAATAAATGATGAAGAGACTAAAGGTAAGATTATAGGAAAAGAAGGGCGAAATATCAAAGCTCTTGAGATGTTATTAGGTGTTGATATTATTATTGATGATACTCCAAATATGATAACTATATCTTCATTTAATTTATATAGAAGGGCAATTGCTACAAAAACAATTAAAGCACTTCTTGAAGATGGAAGAATCCAACCTGCTAGAATTGAAGAGATTTATAATAAAACAAAAGCAGAATTTGAAAAAAATATTCTAAAAGAGGGTGAAGATGTTATTCTTGAACTTGGAATTAAATCTGTTCACCCAGAACTAGTTAGATTAATTGGAAGATTAAGATATAGAGCTTCATATGGTCAAAATGCCTTAGCACATACTTTAGAAGTTGCTAACTTAGCAGGATTATTAGCTGCACAAATGGGTGGAGATGCAATTTTAGCTAGACGTGCAGGAATCTTCCATGATATTGGTAAGGCTTTAACACATGATATGCCGGGTTCTCATGTTGACTTAGGTGCAGAAATCTGTAGAAGATATGATGAGCCAGATACTGTTATAAACTCAATTTATGCACATCATGGACATGAAGAACCAATAAATGTAGAAGCAGCTGCTGTCTGTGCCGCTGATGCTCTTAGTGCTGCAAGACCAGGTGCACGAAGAGAAGTTCTTGAAAGTTTCTTAAAAAGAGTAGAAGAAGTTGAAAATATTTCTACTTCTAAAACTGGTGTTATTAATGCTTTTGCAATTAATGCGGGACGTGAAGTACGAGTAATAGTAAAAGCTGAATTAGTAAATGATGATGAAGCTATTTTACTTGCTACAGAGATTGCTAAAGAGATTGAAGAGAAAGTTCAATATCCAGGGGAAATCAAGGTTAACGTAATAAGAGAATTACGAGCCCAAAGTTATGCACGTTAAGCTTTAGCTTACGTCATAACTCTTCGTTAAAACTTGAATTTAAATGCTCACGTACTTGATGTACGCTCCGCTTTAAATTCAAGTTTTGCCTTGATTTCTAACATAATCTAAAACTTACCATGCATAACTTTTATTATAAATAAACTTTCTTTTAAATATTTTTAATCTAAAATCCAATAACACTCTCTAATTCAACTGACTATTTTTTCTATCTTTCTTAACTGTATATATCCAGAAAAAGTTTACTAATATTGTACAAGTTACAGCAGAAAATATTCCTACAACTAATGCTCCACTCCAAAGGCTAAGGGCTATATTCCCAAAATTGTCATACATTGAATCAAAATCAAACTCAATCGGATTTTCAGGTTGAATAATCAGTTTTCCGATTTGATATTCAAAATAAAATAGTGGAGGCATTGTAAGTGGATTTGATATGAATATTAGTATAAAACTAATAGGTAAGTTTGCGTTAAAAAATATTGCTAAAAAAGAGGCTAGAACCATTTGCAAAGGCATTGGTAAACAAGCTACAAATATACCTATAAAAACTCCAAAGACAACTTTTTTTCTAGATAAACTCCATATTTCACTTTTATTTAAAAAACTACCGAATATTTTTAAAATTTTTTGTTCTTTTATTTTTTCATGTGTTGGCAAAAATTTTTTTAGTTTTTTTCTTGGCAATTAGAACCTTTTATTTAATTTAGCGAATTCTACAGAAAAAAAGTTACATTTTAATAAAGATTCGAAATTAAATCCTCAACAACTTTTGACTATAATACAAAAAATTAAACAAATAAGAGAATTATGAAAAACAATAACCCAACTACAAGAATAATAGCAGGAAAATATAAAGGAAAAGTTTTAGACTTACCCTCTTTAGATGTAACTAGAAGTTCAAAATCTAGATTAAAAGAATCTTTTTTTAATGTTTTACAATTTGATATTATTGATAAAATTTTTATTGAAGCTTTTGCTGGAAGTGGAAGTATTGGACTTGAGGCAGTTAGTCGTGATGCAAAAAGAGCATATTTTGTTGAACTTGATAGAAGTTCATATAGAATATTAACAAAAAACTGTAATGCTGTAGAACCAAATAAGTGTCAAACTTCTTTGGGTGATACTTTTGTTCAAACACCAAGTATTTTAAATTCACTTAAAAATTCTAGTGATGAATTGATTTTATATATTGATCCACCTTTTGATTTTAGAGAAGGAATGGATGATATTTATGAAAAATCTTTTAATATGATTAGAAGTATTGAAAATGAGAATATTTTTATGATTGTTATTGAACATGTTTCAACTTTGGAAGTTCCTGAAACTTTAGGTAAATTTTTTCTAAATAAAACTAAAAAATTTGGTAAAAGTTCTTTATCTTATTTTTCTTATGCAGAAGAGCAAAAGTAAATAGTATGGTAAAAATCGCATCTATAATATTAATATCTTTAATTACATTAGTATTTTTGATGCCTTTTTTCTATACAGTATCTCCTTATGAATTAAATCCTAAATTAATATTAACTGCTCCATCTTTTGAACATTTTTTTGGTACAGATAGGTTAGGGCGTGATATTTTAGCTAGAATCTTACAAGGTGGACAAACATCTCTTATAATTGGATTTTTAAGTGCTGGTATTTCATCTATGCTTGGCTTATTTGTTGGGATTAATGCAGGATATTTTAAAGGTAATATTGATAAAAGTATTACAATTTTAATTGATTTATTTTTGACTTTTCCTACATTTTTCTTATTATTAGCTCTTGTTTCTTATATTCAAGCTTCATCTTTAGTTTTAATTATAGTTATATCAATAACTGGTTGGATGGGAATGGCAAGACTTATTAGAAGTGAAAGTTTTGCAATTGGAAATCGTCCTTATATAAAGATTCTAAAACTGGGTAATGTTCCTAAAACAAAAATCATTTTCAAATATTTTGCTCCACTTTTAGCGCCAATATTTCTTATTTCATTTACTTTTGGAGTAGGTGGAGCTATATTAGCTGAATCTGGACTCTCTTTTCTTGGACTTGGAGTAAATCCTCCTGAAATGTCTTGGGGAAGTTTACTTAGTGATGGGCAATCTGTTATGGATATTGCTTGGTGGGTTAGTTTCTTCCCTGGGCTTATGATTTTTATAGTTACTTTTTGTCTAATGCAAATATCTGACTTTTTACAAGAAAAAGCAAATTCAAAAGAGATTCAACAAACATAAAAATAGAAAGTAGCTATTTTGAAAGTTTATGAATAAATCTGAAATTTTATTGTAACTTTTATGTGCTTATATGTTATACTTGCCGCTTTTATTTTATAGAAGGATTAGTTTGAAAAAGTTTTTTACAAGCCTTATATTGATGGCATTTTTACCATTAATGCTTTTTGCGGAAGCAAAAGATAATTCTATTACTTATGGAGCCTTGACGCTACTTCCACCTCTTGTGGCAATTGTTTTAGCTTTTTTAACTAGAAATGTTATCTTTTCACTATTTATGGGAATTTTTACTGGTACTTTTATTGTAAATGTTAGTGGCGCAAATATTTTTACATCATTTTTTAATGCTTTTGTTGATATGTCAACAAAAATGGTTGGTTCACTTGCTGATTCTTGGAATGCAGGGATTATTTTGCAAGTTCTTACAATCGGTGGTATGATTGCAGTTATTACTAAAATGGGTGGACCTAGAGCTATTGCAGAAAATTTAGCAAAAAGAGCTAAAACACCTGCTTCTGCGCAACTTTATACTTGGATTATGGGTTTTTTTATATTTTTTGATGATTATGCAAATTCATTAGTTGTTGGACCAATAATGAAACCTGTTACAGATAAATTAAAAGTTTCAAGAGAAAAACTTGCTTTTATTGTAGATTCAACAGCTGCACCTATTGCAGGTCTTGCTCTTATATCTACTTGGGTTGGATATGAATTATCTTTGATAAAAGATGCTTATGCTGTTATCGGTCAAACTGAAATTAATGCTTTTGCAATTTTTGTTGAAACATTACCTTTTAGATTTTATAATATCTTAATGCTTGCATTTGTTTTTTTCTCAGCAATAACATTGAGAGAATTTGGACCTATGCATAAAGCTGCTGTAAGGGCACATAAAAAAGGACAACTTTCTAATCCTAAAACTGATAGTAGTTTAATGAATCAAGAAAATTCTTTTATGCTTCCTAAAGAAGGAGTAACTTATTCAATATATAATGCAATTATTCCAATTTTTATTTTAATTATTGTTGCAATTATTGGTTTTTATATAAATGGCGTTTCAAATCTTGAGGGAAAAGTTTTAGAGGCAATTAACTCTAATCCTTACTCTTTTACGTCCATTAGAGAAGCTTTTGGTGCAGCTGATGCTTCTATTGTAATTTTTGAAGCAGCTTTATTTTCTTCAGTTATTGCAATTGGAATGGGCTTAAAACAGAAAATTTTTGATTTGCATGAAGCAATTGAAACGTGGGTATTTGGCGTTAAAGCTTTAGTTATTACAGCTGTAATATTAATTCTTGCTTGGTCATTAAGTTCTGTAATGAAAGAGCTTGGAACAGCAGCATATCTTGTCTCTATTTTATCTGATTCGACTCCACAATTTATTTTACCATCTGTAATTTTTGTACTTTGTTCAATAATATCATTTTCAACTGGAACTTCATATGGAACAATGGGTATTTTGATGCCTCTTACAATTCCTTTGGCCAGTGCAATTGGAATTCATACGGGATTAGAAAGTGTGGATTTACATAATTATATTATACTAAATATTGGGGCTGTATTAACAGGAGCAATTTTTGGAGATCATTGTTCTCCAATCTCAGATACTTCAATATTATCATCAATGGCTACTTCTTGTAATCATATGGATCATATTTCAACACAATTATTTTATGCACTTTTTATAGGTTTTATATCTATTGTTTGTGGTTATTTACCTGCTGCATTTGGTGTATCAGTTTATATATTATTACCTATTGGATTATTTGTTATTTTTTTAACTCTAAGATTTTATGGAAAGAAATATACTGAGGCATAAAAAAGGAAGAAGTATATTCTTCCTTTTTTATATATTTTTTAGTATTTTATCAAGTAAGCCAGTACTTAATATTCGTTTAAAAAACCCTAAAAGATAAGTTGCTTTTGTAACATAATATCTAGGTTTTGGTCTATTGGTATTCATTATTTTTTGAATAATATTAGCTACAGAACTTGCAGGTAAATTAAAAGGTGTATCATCTTTTTGATTTTCAAATCTTTCTTTTAGTTGAGTTTCATAAGTTTCTTTAAACGCACTATTTTTTATATCAATATTTTCTCTAAATTTCTTAAATGCATTTTCTCTAAATTTGCTAGTAACAGGTCCTGTATTTATAGTACATACAGAAATTTTTGTATCAGCCAATTCAAGTCTTAGTGTATCGGCTAATCCTTCTATTGCATATTTTGAAGCATTATATGAACCTCTAAATTTTAATGAAATTATTCCTAGAACTGAAGAGTGTTGGATGATTTTTCCATATCCTTGCTTTCTCATATAAGGAAGAACTTGTCTTGTTAATTCATGTAGTCCCATTACATTTGTCTCAAATTGTTCTTTTAAAACTTCAGTTGAAATATCTTCTAAAGCTCCTGGTTGTCCATATCCCGCATTGTTAAACAGTGCATCAATTTTGGCATCATTTTTTATTATTTGTTCTAGTGCAGATGAGATATGCTCTTTATTTGTAACATCAAGTAAAAAGGAATTAAATCCTAATTCTTTTAACATTTGAACATCTTCTTCTTTTCTAGCACTAGCATATACTTTTATTCCCTTTTTTTTTAAAGTCTTTGCAGTTTGCAATCCAATACCACTTGAACATCCAGTTATTAATATATTTTGCATTGTATTATCCAATTTATTTATGTGTATGTTTTTAAGATGGTATTATAACAAAAAATATTTTGAATAAACTATGGAGAAAAGAATAATGGTTTTATACTATTTTATATTAAGCATATATGCATAGTATTGTCTTTTAAATATTAAATAAGTTGTATATATGCAAAGTAATATGATATAATATATGAAATAAGGAGTTAATTATGAATTTTAATTTACTTACAGATGAAAATATTATTAAAGAATTAGGTCAAAAGTACGAAGAATTACGCTTACGTAAAAAACTATCAGATGAAGATGTAATGAATAAAGGTGGCTCAACTAAAGATGCCATACAAAGATTAAAGAATGGTTCTAATATAAATTTAATAAATTTTATAAAAATACTTAGAGGTCTTGGAGAACTAGATAATCTTGAAAAAGTAATTAAGCTTGAAGAAAACTTTAGTATTAGAGAGAATAAAAATAAACCTTTGCCAAAAAGAGTGTTTAAAAGTAAAAAAAGTGATAAAGAAACAGAATTTAAATGGGGGGAGGATGAATGAGTAAAGTAGTAGAGGTTAAATTGTGGGGAACTACAATAGGGTATTTAGGATATCCCGAAAATTCAAATATTGCACAGTTTGAGTATGATGAAAATTTCATGATTTCAAAGATATATCCTTCTCCTTTATTGATGAAGTATCCTCCTGATAAATTCTCTTTTGAAGATATTAGTTTTAGAACATTTAAAGGAATACCAGGTGTTTTTACAGACTCCTTACCTGATAAATTTGGGAATCAACTGATTGATCAATTTATGGCAGAGCAAAAAATACCACAATCTGATATTTCTACACTAGATAGATTACTATATGTAGGGAAAAGAGGGATGGGTGCTTTAGAATATTATCCAAGTGCATTTGAAGATGGTTTGGAAAGTACTGGATTATTAGATATAACTTCATTGTCAGAACTTGCGGAAATTGTATTAAACAAAAAAAGTGATTTACATAAGAAACTTGAAAACACAAAAACTAAACAAGAAGCATTAAATTTGATAAAAGTTGGTTCTAGTGCAGGCGGTGCAAGAGCTAAAGCCTTAGTAGCTAAAGATAAAGATAATATTTTATATGATGGAACTACTTTATATAATGGAGATTTTACATATTGGTTATTAAAATTTGATTCTGCATCCAATCAAGATAGAGATTCAAAAGATCCAAAAGGAATGACCAAAATAGAATATATTTATAGTAAATTAGCTAAAAATTGTGAAATTAATATGCCAGAAACTGATTATATTATCGATGGAGACAATTTTCATTTTTTGATAAAAAGATTTGATAGGATAGTAGAAAATGCAAAAACAACAAAGCTTCACTATATATCATGGGCTGGTTTATCTCATTTTGATAGAGATATAACAGGAGCTTACTCCTATGAACAGTTAATCCTTAATATTAGAGAGTTAGGCTTAGGTCAAGATGATGTTAGTGAAATCTTTAGTCGAGCAGTATTTAATATTATAGGAAGGAACCAAGATGACCATACAAAAAACTTTGGTTTTTTAATGGATAAAAGGGGAAAATGGAGTTTATCCCCAGCCTTCGATATGATTTATTCTTATGATCCATTAGGAAAATGGACTAGAGTACATCAAATAAAATTAAATGCAAAACAAGATGATTTTAATATTGATGATATAATTACTTTTGGAAAGTATTGTAATTTATCAAAAAAACAATCTTTGCAGATAATCGAAAATACAATAAATGAATTTAAAAAGTTTGAAGTTTTAGCGGATGAGTATAATGTTGATAAAGAGTTAAAACAAAGCATATTAAAAAATTTAAGAATTGATATTATGAATAAAAAAATATAAATAGAATAAAAAAATTGGAATAAACTATGGATAAAAAAGTAATTATTTTAACAGGAGCTGGAATTTCAAAACCTAGTGGAATCTCTACTTTTAGAGATACTGATGGTCTTTGGGAAAATCATAAAATAGAAGATATTTGTAGTGCAGGATGTTTAGATACTAATTATGAAGCTACAATAAAATTTTATAATCAAAGAAGAAAAGAGATATCTGATAAAAATGCAAATATAGCCCATAAAACAATTGCTAAGTTAAAAGACAAATATCCTGATTTAATAGAAGTGATAACTCAAAATGTAGACGATATGTTTGAAAAAGTAAATTGTAAAGATGTTTTACACTTGCATGGTTTTTTACCAGAGATTAAATGTATGTCTTGTGCTGATATTATAAATATTGCATATGAAGAACAAAATAATTCAAATATCATTTGTAAAAAATGTGCTGGAAAAATGCGTCCAAATATAGTCTTTTTTGGAGAAATGGCACCTAATTATGAAGAAATGTATAAAAAACTTGAGGAGTGCGGGTTATTAGTAGTTATTGGAACTAGTGGATATGTTATTGATGTATCATTTTTAACACAATATGCAGATTTTACAATACTAAATAATTTTGAGTCAAGTGAAGCTATAATAGAAGAGTGTTTTAACAAAAAATATTATGAATGTGCAACAACAGCAATATTAAAAATAGAGCAAGATATAGAAAATTTTATAAATGAAAAAAGAATATGACAAAAAAAGATAAAAAATTAAAAGAACTTCTTGATATAGAAGTAAAATCTAGAAATAACAATTTTGAATTATCATATGATAAACCTGATCCACTTTTAGTCGCAAGCCGGTACGATGATGAATATATAATATTACTTTGTGCTTTATTTGCATATGGAAATGCAAAACTTATTGTTAAATTTTTGGATAGTTTTGATTTTTCTTTATTAAATGAAAGTGAAACAACAATAGATAAAGAATTAGAAGGCTTTTATTATAGGTTTCAAAATAGTGAAGATGTAAAAAAAATATTTAAAACATTTAGAAGAATGAAATTAGAAGATAGTTTAAATAATATTTTCAAAGAAGTCTACAGAAAAGAGAACTCAATTTTTGAAGGCTTAGATTGTGTAATTAATAAAATACACAATGTAGCAAACTATAAGTCTCAAGGTTTTACTTTTTTAGTATCATCCCCTTTTAAAAGAGATAAACAAGGACTTATAAAAGAGATAGGAAATGCCCCATATAAAAGATGGAATATGTTTTTAAGATGGATGGTAAGAAGTGATGAGCTTGATTTAGGACTTTGGAAAGAAGTTGATAAAAAAGATTTAATTCTACCCCTTGATACGCATACTTTTAAAGTATCTCAGAAATTGGGTTTACTACAAAGAAAAACATATGACCTAAAATCTGCAATTGAAATAACAAATAAATTAAAAGAGTTTGAACCGAGGGACCCTATCAAATATGATTTTGCTTTGTATAGAATTGGTCAAGAGAAGAAAATCTAAACAACTATGAACAATTCTAAGTGCCTATTTAAGACCTATATATCGATTATCTAAGAAAACTATCAAATATAACTAGATATAATTATACATAAATAAATATTAAAAAGTGTCCTTCTAAGAGTCTTTTGTGATTTTTTGTAAAGTGTCCCTAATATAAGGTTTTAAAATGTTTAAGTATGTGAGTGTTCAAATACCCAATAAAGACTGTAAAGGCATTTACTTGTTTTGTGAAAGTAATGAGCCTATTACCTCATCAAAACAAGCTGAGAAGCTTATAAACGGTGTTAGTTTTAAAATACAGATTAGAACTAAAGTCAATAATATTAATGGAAAAAAAGTATTTACCTTTTCAACAAAAAACAAAACTTTTATTAAAGCTCTTGAATTTGTTGCAAGTGAAAGAATAACAATAAGAGAAAAACTTCATAGAGATGGAACAGTAAGAGAGATTAAGAAAGTTACTACTTTAGATAAGAACTATAATATGAGCTTCATTGATAAGGTGGAATCATTTCTTGAAACTAAAAGCATATCTGCAAGACCCTCAACAATGCAAAACTATTCAACTACACTAATGAAACATTCAAAACCTTTACATGATAAATCATTTATTAGTATTAGTGTTGAAGATGTTCAAAAGATTGTGAATAACTTACTTAAAAGTAAAGCTAATGCAACAGTAGTACTATATGCAAGAACACTCAAAGTATTTTTAAAAGAACTTAGCCTTGATTGGAGTAAATTAGAACTCCCTGAGGTAGATAATGAAGTTTTATATACATTAACCTTTAAAGATACTAAAAAGATTATAGGAGCTATGAGAGAGTACTCAAAAATCACTATAAATGATGAGGTATTCTATCAGTATGAAGAAATAAAGAATATATTTGCATTTTCTCTTACAGGTAGAAGAATAAACTAAATTTTAGCTTTAAAGTTTTCAGATATAAATTTAGAGAATAGAACTTTTAGAATTGGTAAGGCTAACTCAAAGGGTAAAAAAGAACAAGTTTACAATCTTGATAACTATTTGTTTGAAGCAGTTGTAAGCCAAGCAAAAATAAGAAAGATAGATATATCAAAAAACCCTGATACTAAAGTATTTTCATACACTAAGGAAACACCAAGGGTTCACTTTCAGAACCTATTAAAAGCCTTATGCTTACCAAAGTTAAGATTACATGATATAAGACATATGATAGCTACTACACTTGTCCAAAATGGTGTACCTATACAAGATATAAGTACTATGTTGGGACATAGCAGTATCGCAATAACAGAGAAGAGATACGCAAGTACAACAAAAGAACAAGCAAGTAATGCAACTGATAGCTTTAATAGTTTGATGCGTAAGGATAATTAGAATGACTTTAAAAGAAGCACAAAGAGAGTATTTAAAAAGATCAAATTTAATATTTAATGACTATTTAGATGATAGTAAAAGTTTAAAAGTTGCAAATATGTATATTAATATAATTGGAAAAATAGAAATTGAATTAGACTACATAATGGATGATTTAGTTATGGGTGGAATTGATAATACAGAAAGAGGGTTTCATAATTTAGTCGATTTATGCATGATTTACAAACTTAACTTTTTTCAATTATTAGATTATTTGATTTTTCTAAGTGTACCTATGACAAGGATACTGCATAAACTTATAATTGAAGAATACCCAAAAGTAAAAGATAGTTTTAACCATATTTTCGAAGAAGACTTTCCTCTATTCCAAAAAGAACGAATAAAAGAGAACTTAGAAGAGTTTTTTGAACAACCGAATGAAGATGAAAGATTAATATTTAAATTAATACCAAATTTCTTAAAGCAAGAGGCAATGGAAACAACGCTAAAAATGGTAAAAACGAAAATCAAAAAAATGAAAATAGGAAAAATAGATGACTATGATTTAACAAAGTTTATAATTAAAGATGAGGAACTAAATGATTTCAATACACATGCTGATTATTTAGAAGAGATATTTCATAATGATAAAATAAATAGTAGATTGTATACAAATAGCTATCCTCATTTTTTGAATAAATTATCTACCGATCGCTTTATATATTCCAAAGAACATGATTCATTTCACTTTGGTAAATTGGAAGAAAGTCTTAGTTTAGGATATACACAAAAAGGTCTCTTGCTTAATATTGACAAAAAAACTGCTTTGAAACAATTAGAACAACTGTTAGATGGCTTTAACTTATTAACAGATGATGATATAGAGCATAAAAAAGTGTATTTAAGGGAACTAATTAACCTAATTAGAGATCAAAAATATTCAAATTATTTACCATTTAAAAAAATTGGAAAAGCTTTAGGAATGACTAAAAATGAAGCAAGAAATTATGCAAAAAAAATATTAACAAGTGTTAATCCCAATGTATTTGATAATTATTATGAAAAGTAAATACTCTTTTGTATAGGTATACTTTTACTAAATTTAACCAAAATGTGCCTATTCTAATAATCTAAATTCTATTACTATACTTCTATAAATAAACATAGGAGTATATAGAATGACTACACAAACACAAACAAACTACAACGAACTTATCCCAGAGGGTGTCCTTTTCAATTTAGCAGATATACAAGACATGAAACTGTTAAGAATACCAACAGCTAAAAAGATGATTGATAAAGGTTTAATTGAGATAGTGAAAATTGGAAACAAGATACATATATCAAGAATAGAACTTATCAGATACTTACAAGATCAAACAATTCCAAAGAGTGCATAATGACTTTAAAACTATGTAAAGGAGTTGATATGTAGGATAGAAACCTCAACAAAAGTTTTAAGGCTATTTGCTGAGGTGGTATAAGCATATTCAGACCATAATTATATCACATCTCAAAGACAAATAATCCCTCAAAAACTTTATTTTAACAATATATGATAAATAGGTACTTCATAAAATGAGGTCAATAATTTAATGCCTAAAAATAGGTAAAAAGGAAATATTATGTCAGTAAATGAAGATTTAAAAATAAGAAGATATAGAAAGAAACCAATAGGAACTAAAACAAAATGGAGCATAATCAATAATATGCGTACTGTCAATATGTTAGATGGCTTATTAAGAAAAGAGTCAGTATCCCAATTAACAAATAACTACGGCTTTAGCAAGATAACTAACCCCATTGCTGAGGTTAGAAATGAAATAGAGTTCTCAAATATTCTAAATTACAGAATAGATGGACTTAGATGTGAAGAGTATCGCTTAGTTGATAGTGACATTGCTCGTAAAGAAGTAGAACTATTAAAGCAAAAGATACTGAATAACATAGTTAAGAAAAAGCATAAGTAATGAGCAGTAAAGCATTTATAGATTCAATCAATCTTAAAAATTGTACTTTTGAAAATATGCTTGATGAAAACTATATAGTAGAGGAAGTAAAGACAGTAAGTGTATTTGCTCCTGATAGATGGCTTGAAGAGTTTGGAGAGAAGACAAAACGCCATTTAATTGAAGCAAAGATTATACATACTTCAAACGGTAGCACAATACCACTCAAAAGATACGCAGCTAGTAATAAAGTACAAGTTATAGAGTTTGCAGGTATCAATGGCTACACAAGTAAATCAAATCTTTTAAAAGATGTTTTACTGGAACTAAAAGAAAAGTTAGAAAATAGTCATATATGTAGAATTGATATAGCTATTGATATGAAGAAGATTCCTCAAAGTATATTTAAAGAACTTCAAGAAAAGAGAACACCATATCAAATTGGATATACAACATACTACAAAACAGAAAAAGAAAAAAAGACAAATCAACAAATAGACATCAAATGTTATAACAAAACTGTGAAGGATAAATTATCTTATCCATTAGAAAGGTTAGAGTTTTGTTTTAAAGGTCAATACTTCAAAAAGATTGCGTTTAAGGACATAGAAAGTATCTTTAAAAAAATGCAAAAAGGTATCAAGAGATTTAGTGGTTTAGAGGTCGAAATTCAGTCTCTATAAGTTAATCCATACAAAATTAAATTAGCCCCTATAAAAAGGGGCTTACAGAGATACCTAAAATTAGCTAAAATCGACATGAAAAGTAAGATTATTCCAAAGGTTTTACAAAGGGTTGAAATACTAACAAATACTAACATTTATATAAATAGGTAACAGTTGAAAAAGTGGACACGTTAGTTTCGATAAAAATGGCTCTACCTAATGAAAGTGGACAAGAGGTTAAAAGTGTCCATAATGCAGTAAACGAACAAACAAAACATGACATTCAAACAAAAGATTTATACTGAGATAATGACAAGGTTAGGGCAAGGTTGAACCTCTCTTTTAGATGTAGACAAATGCTAACATTGAAACCTGATAAAACCTCATATTTAAAACTAGACAAAACTTGACATTTTAGAGCAACAAAGTAAACGATTAAAACCCTAATTAATGGGCTTGTATTAACAAACCGAATGAATAAGATTAGATAAACAAAGTGGACAGTTAAAGCGATTGAGTCGAAATAAAGTCGAGCCAAAAAGTCCAATGAGTAAGACGTCTATTATAGGCAAGGAATTAATAGCACAATGCAGAACCAATATAACGAGTTTATATCAAATGCTTTTACATTTTATATGTAGTGATAATGTCAAGGTTTGTTAAGGTTTGACCTGAATAGTGATTAGATCATCATAAGAGAGAATTATACAAAAGAAAACAACAGAACAGCACTTATAGAAGAAAATTATACAACAGAAGTTATGTTTTGTTATGGTTCAAAGATTACGTTTTCAAAATGAAGTGTGATTATCTATTAGATTATAATCATGTCTTTTTTTTTCGACATGATTATAAGTAGGTAGTAGCTAAACTCGACACACTACGATTTTTAGGTTTAACAAAAATGTTAAAGTATCAATTTTGGATACTTCGCTAACATCATTAAGCTGATGTTCATTTCTTCCACTATGAAGCCTTAAATTATTCTTTATATACTTCTCCTTTAATTGATACATATTCAGTCAAGCCAAATAGCTTAGAACTCATACTTAATTCAAGTAGCTTATTAACTCCACTTAGACCATTTATAAGAGTATTAACGTCTTTATCGAATGAACTATCTAAATTATGAGACATATCTATCAAACCTTCTGATGTGTCAACCCTAAATCAGACAAATAAATTAATATTCTAAGCAACTATTTCTAAACGTAACATTTTTTCTTCAAATTCAACAGGTGACATATAA
>PKUJ01000031.1 GCA_002869565.1 Arcobacter sp. | reverse complement strand
CCTACTAACAATTCTGCACCTGGGTTTACTTCTAAGTCTACACTTACTTGTGGTTGTACTGCATCTTCATCTAGTATTTTCCCTATTGCATCATTTTCTACAGTATCTACTAAGAAATTATAAGCAGAAGTTGGCTCACCTGATACAGCAGTTAAAGTAACTTCATAAGCTTCTGTATTTTCATCTAAGGCATCATCTTTTATTGTATTACTTATTGTATATTCTGATCCACCATTTCCTGTAATTNTTGTTACACTTACTTCTCTTGATGGGCTTACGAAATCTTCATTCTCAACTGCATCTATTCCTGTTACATCTGTATATTTTAGTGTTAATGTTATTGTTTCACCTATTGGTAAATTAACTGCATTTCCATTTGCATCTACTAATTTAATATCATGTGTTAACTTAGCTCCATCTGCTTCTAACACTGCATCATCTGTCATTAATTGTACACTAACTTCATTATCTAAAATTTCTGCAGTATCTTTTTCTGTACCAATTGTCGCATTTACAGGATTTGAAATTACTAAATCAAAATCTTCTGTCTTTTCGAACTCAGAATCATCAACAACTTTTATCGTTATTTCTGGTCCTGTTAAACTTCCTTTTGGAACTTTTACTTCATCACCATTTGTAATAAAATCTTGAATTTGAGCAACTGTAGTTAACACAATAGGATTTCCATCTGCATCAATATAACTAATTGATGCAATATCTGCAATTACTGCTTTTCCTAAATCTAATTTTAATGTTACAGTTGTATCAAAGTCACTTATTTTATCTTGAGTGATTTCAAATTTAATTACGTCAGTAGCATCACCTTCCATTGCACTATCATCAGTTGCAGAAATTGAAACTGCTGGTTTATCTTCTTCATCAACAATATCAGTTGTAACTAGACCTTCGTATGCAACATCTTCATATTCACCATCTCTTGACCAAGAATCATCTTCTAAAGTTAATTTAAATTGCTCTAACTTTTCATATTTATTATCATCTTTTGAATCAATTGTAAATTCTTCTCCAACGGTTACACTTCTAAGTGGTGTAGAAATATAATCATCTCCTATTGTTGCACTTATATCCTCAACTTTTACATCAACCGTACCACCTGGTTGAGTTGTCATTAGCACACCTTTTTCATCATATGCTAAAACTACATAAGTAGCTATATTCTCTGCTAATGGTGTTTTAGAATCATCTAGTTCTTCAATCTCATTTGCTGGTACATAACTTTTTTCTCCAGTAACTGGGTCCACAACTACAGCAAATAATTTTAGTGTTCTTGCTAAATCAGGTGCCGATTCATCTTCAATTCTACCTTCAGCTCCATTAATTGTAGTATCAATTACAAGCTTTTCAAAAAAACCATTATCATCATTAACTGAAGCTATTTCAACTTTGTAACCTTCAGTTCCTTCTTTTAGAAAATCATCTGCAACTATATTTTCAAAGCTATATGTATCAGTACCATTTCCTGAAATTGTTACTTTGCTTAATTGTGTTTTTAAATCAGCTGCTTCTATTCCATCTACGCCAGTAATATCAGAATATTTTAATGTTACAGTAATTGTTTTACCAACGGGTAAATCAACTGGGTTTCCATTCTCATCAATTAATTTTAATTCATGTTTTAATACAGCTCCATCTGCTTCTAGTACAGATGCATCTGTCATTAATTGAATAAAGACTTTATCTCCAACTTCTTCATCAACAATTTCAGTAGTTACACTCGAATTAATAACTTCCAAATTATTAAATCCACCGCCTGAAATATTTGATATTGTAACAGAATATAATTCACCAGAATCAGCAAAATAATCATCAATTGTTTGTACAGTAAAATTATATACAGTTACACCTGCTGGAATAGTAATTGTTTGAGTTAAAGGAACATAATCACCATCTTGGGTTGTGATATGTCCAGTTGTCAAAGTTATTGTTAAATCACTTGTTGCTGCTCTACTTAAAGTAATCGTATATGAAGCTTCAGTTCCTTCGGATACTCGTGCATCACCACTTAAAGTAATTTGTGCAGGTCTATTATCAGGATCACCTCCAGGATTATTTGGATCAGTATATACTGTTCCAGTCCCTCTTGCATCAGCACTATAAACATTACCTGAAGGATCAACAGTTCCAAGATTATAGAAAGAACCATCACCATCTGCCCCACCAGCAGCTGCAGCATCAATTTGCTCTGCTAAAGAACCAAAATCATCAATTACAATACCATCAGCTTTTTCTGGATTAACAGTATTTTCTGCAAGTAATTCTTTTAAAGCTTCAATTACTTCATTACCTTTGAAATTTGTATTCATTACTGTTTGCTGTACACTATAAAGACCCGTTGGGTTATCTATCATACTTAATACAGTTTTTAAATCACTATCAGGATTATTTCCAGTTTTATTTATTAAATCAACCATACCATTAAATACAATTTTAATTGGAGGACTATCACTTATAATCAATTCAATTGATTTTTCACCATCAACAAGATTAAATGTATAATTTGATCCTGAATAATTATCAAAATAAAATTGTTGCCCTTCAGTTGGAGTGATAGACATACTGCTATCAACTTTAACTACTTCATAATCACCATTTGCTTCTTTTATAATTAAATTTAACATACTGAATCCTTTAGGTTTTCTTTTTATGACTTAATTATATATAAAAAAAGTCTCCATTAAGTCTCTATTAATATATTAAATAAATTTTTTTAATTTATATCTTCAAGGTCGATAATATAGGAGTTTTTCTTTTATTTAATAAAGAGAGAAAAGAGAAATAATAAAATTATTTTTAGTATAAAGGGGTAATTATTTTAAAGAGTGCGCCGCGTTGTGTATTTTCAACCCAAAGTCTTCCATGCATATTATTTTCAATTATTAATTTTGACATAAATAGTCCAATACCTGTTCCTCCAATTTTTTCATATGTAAAAAAAGGTTTAAAAATATTTTCTATAGGCTCAACCTTAACGCCTCCAGCGTTGTCTTCGATTGATATTTCGACTTCATTTTTTGTTTCAGTAACGGTAATTATAATTTTTGGATTTTGAATATTTCTTTGAATTAAAATATCTTTTGCATTATTTATAATATTTATAAGTACTTGAGTGTACTCATTTTTATAAGCAAAAAGAGTTGGATTTTTTTTAATTATAATTTCAAGCATAATGTTATTTAGTTTTAAACTTGAACTTATAATACTCAATGAAGCATTAATTTGTTCAGATAGTTTAAATTTTTCTTTTTCTTTATTAGTTGCAAAAAAGTCTCTAAAATCATCTATAGTATTTGACATATATTTTGTTATGTCATTTAGCTTAATAATAGATTCTCTTAACTCTTTTTTATCTATTTCAATATCAAAATCTATCTTTGCTTGTATTGGAATAAATAAAGAAGAAAGTTCCATTAATGGCTGTCTCCACTGATGTGCAATATTATTTAACATTTCACCTAGTGATGCCATCTTATTTTGATGAAACATAATCTTGTCTTTTTGACGATTTTTTTCAACCTCAATGTCAACAAGTCTTTCTAACTCTTTATTTTGTTCCTCTAACTCTAGAAAATCATCTAATTTAGTTTGTCTCATAATAAATTGATAAATTCAATTCATGGTAGGGAGACCTACCATAAATTAGAAATTTTCTCCACTAGTAAAGATATTTTTAGTGATTTCTTCACCTTTTTCATTAATATATGCAATATGTCCATTTTTTTGAACCTTCGCAAAACCTTTTGAAAAATCATACGCATAATCATAACTAGGTATAACTACAACTTCACACTTATCATTAATATAACCCCACTTACCATCTTTAACCGTTCTTGCAAAACCATCATAAAGATTATAAACTTCGTCATATTCATCATTAATTTTAAGATCCATATCTTTTGTTATACAACCACATTTACCATTAGCATTGGACTGAACAAAAGTTACATTTCCTAAGAATTCTCTGGCATCTCTGAAAATTGGTTTTTGAACAACTTCAAATTTATCATCTAAAAAACCATATTTTTCATCAAGTTTTATTACAGAGAAGCCGTTAAATAATTTTGAAATTGAATCATAAATTGGTTTAATAACCAATTCATTATTCTTATTTACAACACCATATTTTCCATTGTACTCTGCAATTGCATATTCATCTCCATAATAGTTATGAAGCCAATGTAAGTTTAGTACATTTGGATGATTTGTTTTAATATTTTTATTTTTTCTATCATCAAAACTAGATAATTCATCGTATACAGGCTTGATAACAACATTACTGTTGTTATCTAAAGCACCATATTTTCCCTTTTCATTAACAATTGCTATTTCTTCTTTGGTTGAACAACCTGTAAAGAATAAAATTGCTAAGGACGTCGTTATTAATACTTTTTTTAACATTTTTTATCCTTATTTATTTGGATCAGTGTCTATTCTAAACTCTACTCTTCTTGATAATTCAATATTCTCAGAACCATCTTCATTAAGTACTAATTGAGAAGATGATTTCCCATTTGCAACAAATGCTTTATTTATAAATAATTTATTATCAGAAACAGAAGGATCATTGATACCTTTCATATATTTTAAAACAGTATCAGCTCTTTTTTGTGATAATATTCTATTTTTTTCAAATTTTTCTTCAGCTGTTGGTGCAGTTCTATATCTTGAAGAAGTATGTCCTTCAACATGAACATTAACAATTTCAGACTCATAATCTTTCAAAATATTGATATATCTTGGAAAGAAGTTATTTAAAATTTCTTTATACTGTGCTTGAATTTTTTTACTTCCTCTTGCAAACATTAATGCTGGATTTTTAAATCTAAATGTTAACGTATCTTCATCTAATTCTGCATTCCAATCAGCAAAATCTGGACCAAACTCTTTATTTAGAGCATTAAATAAATCATTTAATACATGAATTGTCAATAAGTCAGTAGCTTTTCCTCTTTGATTTGCTGCATTTATTGCCATTGCAGAAGCTGTATAATCTCCATTTTCTACTTTTTCAGTAAGATCTGCACACCATCTATTATCGCTGATTTTTGCATCAGTTACTGTTTGTCCAGCATCTAAAGATAATTGCACTTGTTTTACTGTATCATCTAAAATATTACCACAAATTTGTGGAGTATTATCATTGATTACATTGTAATCATCAATAGTAATTAAATTATAAAATGTTTCTTCTACAAGCGCAGGCGTTTCCTCAGTTGCAACTTTATCACTACATTCAGCTTGAACATTTGTAGATCGAAGTAATTGTGCAATTTTAACATCATTTGTTTTTGAAGCATAATGTAGTGGAGACATTTCATATTTGTCTAATACATCTCTTGTTGCACCGTTACAAATAAGAAGTTTTGACATATTTGTATAACCATTTCTTGTAGCATCAATTAATGGAGTATCTCCATACTTATCCGTACTATTTACACTAGCTCCACTTTCAACTAATTTTTTTGCGATATCAAAATGATTAAATCTTGATGCTAAATGAAGTGGTGTATAACCAAATCTATCTTTTTCGTTTAAGTTAATCTTTTCATCTATAAAGAATTGAACTAGTTTTAAATCATTAATTCTAACTGCATCATGAATAGTTGTTTCAGTTAAAATATCTTTGTGATCTAAACTTGTTATTTTCTCACCATTTGTCATCGTCCCATTGTTACTAGTACTCACTATATTCTCATTTTTAGCTGTACATCCACCTAAAATTAATAGTGCAGCAACACTAAATCCAAATAAATATTTTTTCATTTTTGTCTCCCTTTAAATTATCTTTCATGTAATGAATTTTGTTTTACTTTTAATATTGGTTTTAATATAAAATCCAATATAGTTTTCTTTCCAGTTATGATATCAACACTTGCTATCATACCAGGAATAATTGGAAGTTTATTCCCATTTCTCTCTAAATAGTTTTTCTCTGTTTTAACAATAACTCTATAATAACTCTTTCCCTCCTTAGATTCTTTATCTATAATACTATCAGCAGATATTTCAACAATTTTACCATCCAACCCTCCATAAATTGAAAAATCATATGCTGTAATTTTTACAATTGCTTTCTGGCTAGGATTAATAAATGCTATATCTTTTGGATCAATTTTTGCTTCAACAAGAAGAATATCACTTACAGGAACTATTTCAACTAGATCCATACCCGATTGAACAACCCCTCCAATTGTATTAAAATTTAATTGTTTAACAATTCCATCAACAGGTGAAAGAATTGTTGTTTTTGCAACTTTATCTTCATCTCCAACCAATCTTGCTTCAAATTTATTAATCATACTTGCAGTCTGTTGTAATAAATCAGAAGCTTCTGCCCTAAAGGCATTTAATTTTTCAGAAATTCTATTGTTTGCTTCAGAAATTGCTAATTCAGATCTTCTAATAGAAAGAAGAGCTGATTCTAAATCCGCTCCAACATCAGTATATTCTTTTTCAATATTTAATAAGTCATACTTAGATTTAACTCCTCGTCTAACTAATTTTTGAATAGTTACTTTTTGTTCTTTAATAAGAGCAAAACTCTTTTTCAAATTTTTAATAGTATTTTTTATCTCTCTTAACTCTTGTCTTTTTTGACCTAACTGAGTTTTAAGAACATCAACCGATGATTTTAACTCTTTGTATCTATTTACAAGAAGACTACTTTCTAACTTATCATATCTAGATTCATCTTCTAATACTTCTTTTGGAAAAACTATTTTTGGTAGTTTTTTTCTAACATCAATTTTTGATTCAATCTCCAATCTAGTTTTTACAGCCAATAAACTAATATACTCTTGCTTACTCTCCTCTAGTGTAGCTTGGAATCTTGTTGTATCAATTTTCATTAAGGGTGTATCTTTTTTAACTATCATTCCCTCTTTAACCAAAATTTCAGAAATAATACCACCATCAAGAGATTGTATTCTTTGAATTTTGTCAGGAGGAATCACTTTTCCATTTCCTCTTGCTAATTCGTCAATCTCTGATAATGCAGCCCATGCAATTGCCCCTATAAAAAAAAGTGTTACAAATAGAAATACAATATTTGATATACGACTAGGTTGCTCATTCGCATCTGCATAATTAGTATATACAAACTCTAAATCTTCATCTTCTTCATCTGAAAGACCATATAATCGTCCAATCCAGCCAACTCTTTTTTTATTTTTTAATTTTTCAGAGGCTTCATTATATGAAGTTGCATAATCTTTATCTTCAATTCCGTGTGGTATTTGATTTTTATTTTCCATCTTTACCACCTATATTTGATTTAAACACTTCTTCTTTAGGTCCATCAAATGTAACTTGCCCATTATCTATAATAATCACTCTATCTACAAGCTGAAGTAAAGATGTTTTGTGTGTAACTATTAACAAAGTTTTATCATCAATTATTTTTTCAATTTTGTTAATAAAAGCTTTTTCAGTTTGTCTATCCATAGAGTTTGTTGGTTCATCTAACATTATAATATTTGGATTAGATACAAGCGCACGTGCTAATGTAACAGATTGTCTCTCACCACCACTTAAGCCATCACCTCTTTCTCCAACCATTAAATCAAAACCAGCTTCATGTTTTCCTAAAAACTCATCAAGTCCAGCAATTTTAGAAACTTTAAGTAACTCCTCATCTGATATATATTGTTCACCAATAGTTATATTATCTTTAATTGTTCCCATAAATAAAAATGGCTCTTGAGGAACACACCCCACAGCATGTCTTAAATCGATTGGGTCAATCTGTCTTGTATCAACCCCATCAATTAATACTGAGCCACTTTTTGGCTCATATAAATTTAATATAAGTTTTAAAAGTGTAGATTTTCCAGAACCTATTTTCCCTAAAATTGCAACTTTTTCACCCTCTTCAATACTTAAATTAATGTTTTTAAGTGTTTGATGATTTTGATCTTTATATGCAAAATTTACATCTTTTAATTCTATTTTCCCTTTTAAATCTGGTCTATTAATATATGTTTTATTCTCTTTCTCAACTGGCATTTTCATTATTTCATCAAGATTATTTAAAGACAACATTGTTTTATCAAATTTTATAATTAGACCTACAAGTTGAGAAACAGGTGCAATAACTCTTCCATTTAAAATCATTGAAGCAATAATAGCCCCCATAGTTATCTCACCTTCACTTGCAAGATATACTCCTCCTGCAACAATTGCAATATTAGAAAACTGAGAAATAAATGCAGTAAAAAAGGTAATACTTTGAGACAAAAAATGACCCTTATCCGCATAATGAACCGTTTTATTAATAGATTGATCCCAGTTTGTTCTCATTCTACCTTGTGCTCTAACACTTTTAATAATCTCTAGTCCTGTTACTGTTTCAATTAAAGTTGTATGTTTAATCTGTTCTTCTTTAACTGATTTTTCAATAAGAGATTTAAGAGGCCTTTGCATATACCATGATACTAATATAGAAATTAACACAGTAGATATAGTTATATAAGCTAGTGGACCACCTATATAAAAGATAACAATAATAAATATTATTACAAAAGGGAAATCTACAAAAGCAGCAACAGTTGCACTAGTAAAAAATTCTCTAACACTCTCAAAAGATTGCAATCTACTCACAAACTGGCCAGTTGAAGCTGGTTTTGAATCAATTTTAATATTTAATACATGATTGAATATTTTATTTGAAATAATCGTATCAGTTCTTTTACTAGCAATTCCTAGAAAATACGATCTCAAAATTTTTAATAAAAAATCAAATAACATAACAAAAGATATTCCAATAAAAAGAGCCCACATTGTCTCAATGGCATTATTTGGCAATACTCTATCATAGACATTCATAGTAAATAGTTGAGTTGCCAAGATAAAAAGATTTATAAATAGTGATACAATAATAACTTGCTTATAAATCCATTTGTTTCTAAAAAGTGTTCCCCAAAACCATTCTTTAGGACTATCAACTAAAACTTCTTTTTCAACTCTATTATTAAAATTAAATTCTGGTTTTATAATAATCAAATTACCACTATATTCTGAATTTAATTTTTCTAATGAAATAATAGTTTCACCTGAACTAAGTCCAGGCATAATCACTTTGGCAAGACCATCTTGTTCATCATAATCTAATAATATACAAGATCTTTTTTTTTCAAGTATCAACACAGCAGGTAATGCTAATTTTGTAAGTTTATGAATTTTTCTTTTTACAATTTTACTAACTAAGCCTATTCGAGCACTTGATTTAACAAACATATCAATGTCTAATGACCGATTATGAATGGGTAAATCAAACTTCAAAGATTCTGGTGATGTTGCCCTTTTATGATATTTTGCAAGAAAAAGTAGACACTCCAATAGTGTGTCTACTTCTCTTCTATCTTTAAGGGTACTAAGATTTTATTCTAATTCTTGTTTGTCTTGCATTTTGCTTCTTAATTATATTTCGCGTATAAGGCCTGATGTTTACTTATATTATCAATGTATGGTTTACTAGCTAAAACTCCACTACTCAATGTTTTCATAGCTTCTTTTGCTTCTTTTACTGAACTATACACTCCATATAAAATTTTTGCACTTTTCATATTTGGACCAAATTCAAATGCATATGCACTATCACCAAGATTATTTTCACTAATATATTTACTTGCAGCTGACATTCCATTTTTTGTAGCTAAATTTATTGTATAATAATTCTTTGGCGCATCTAAAAATGTTTTATACTCAGAAGTAGCCATTTTCATAGCATCACTTGAAGCAGTTTCTGCAATCTCTTTATCTAAACCTAATTCTTTATTAATCATTTTACTATCAGTAGTACTAATTAATCCATTTAATTCAGATTCAGTTTGTTTATCTTGTTTTTTAGGAGTATAATTTATAACTCTAGCTTTTGTATTTGAACAGTTTTGATTATCTGAAGATAAAACTGCATCTGTTAACTTTGAAAGATTGAACATCAAATCATAATAATTGTTTAATAAGCTAAACTCCATGTTTACTAAACCTTTACTAGATTCAAAAAGCTCACTCTCTGCATTTAAAATATCTACAAATGTTCTAGTACCTGCTTCAAATTCATTTCTATATACTTCAACAATATTCACATTTGCATTTACATATTTCTTAAGAGATTCTATTCTTTTTTTATTTTTGAAATGTTTACTATACAAAGATTTAACTTCCAAAATAACGTCATTTGTAATTTCATCTAATGTTTTCTTTTGCTCTTGTAAAAAAAGTGTTTCTTGTTCTGATCTGATATTATCTCTATTTCCATTGAATAAATTCCAATTGAAATTTAATCTAGCATACTTATCCTCTGCTCTACCATTTTCATCTAATTCTAAATCCTGATCAAGAGAAGCTTTTAATTCTAAGTTCAAACTTGGTAAAAATGTTGCATCATATTGTGCAATTTTTTCTCTTTGTACTTTAATTTTTTCAATTTGTTCAAGAATTCTATGATTTCCTAAAATAGCAGTTTCAATTGCATCTTTTAATGTAGCAGGAACTTTTGTTTCATCAATAATTGGTCTACATACATTTCCAGCTGGTTCTTCACCAACAAATTTCATATACTTAGCAACACCTGTTTCTTTGTTATCTTGCTCTTCAATATATTTATCTGTTACAAAATTAAGTTTTGAACTAACTTGATAAGTTTCTAAAACTTCACCACTTATTTCTTCTTTCTCTTTTGCAGTAACAAGATTTTCTTCATTAGTTTTAATCATATCATATGTTAAAGCTAACTTTTCATCAGATTGAACTAATGCTGTGTACGATTTTACAGTTTCTAAAATTGTATTTTCAATCGCATTAAAACTTCTATGTTTATTTGCTAAATCTTGGTGTTTTGATTCAGATACTTGAGAAGGAGTTGCTCCACCATCATATAAATACTGTCTAAAGATAATAGATGCTTTGTATCCATCTTCATAACGATTACTATCTGTATTTGTTGGAGATTTATAATCTAAGTTTACTCCAGCTCTTTCAGCATATGCCTCAAGGTCAAGTGTTGGCAAATATTTACCTTCTCTTTCATCAACGTATTTCCTATATGCCTCTTGATTCTTCTTCTCTGCTAGAATATCAGGGTTGGTGTTAATAGCTTTTTCAACACTATCCCTTAAACTGACTGCATAAGATGAACATACAAGTACCGACAAACATATACTTGCTAAAACAATTTTTTGCTTCATTTCAATTTCCTCGCTCCCTAATAATTATAATAAAAATAAAAATAATGTATTTAAACTTTCTTAACACTAGATGAATAAATATTTGCATTATTAATTATTTTATTATATACTTACAACAATTTTACCATAAAAAGTTGACAATATGATTAGATTTAATAGAAATAATAAAAATTCTTTTAAAATTATGTTAAAGCATCTCAATATTCTATATTTAGAAGATGAAGATAACATAAGAATCAACATTACAAATGCCTTAGATATGATAGTTAATAAGGTTTTCTCAGTAAAAAATGTAAATGAAGCAATCAATATTTTAGATAACTATAGAATTGATTTAATTATTTCTGATATTAATCTACCGGGAATTTCAGGAATAGATTTTATTAAAAAATTAAGATTTGAGAAGTGTTACATTCCTATTATTTTATTAAGTGCATATACAGATAAAAATTATTTACTTGAAGCAACTAAATTAAAATTAGTTGATTATTTAATTAAACCTATTGATTTTACTATACTAAATGATACACTATTAAACGCTTGTCAAGAAATCACTGATTCAGGTAAGTATATAGTTGATTTAGAATGTAACATTTCTTATAATGTAATGCACAAGAAGTTATATTCTAATAAAGATGATAAAGAAATTGATTTAACAGCTAAAGAAATTGAACTTTTAGAATATTTTATAAAAAATAATACAAGAGTCATATCACATGATGAAATAAAAACTGAAATTTGGAAAGATGCTTTTGATGTCACAGATTCAGCACTGAAAAACGTATTAAATAAACTCAGAAAAAAAGTAGGTAAAGATTGCATAAAAAATATTTCAGGAGTGGGTTTTAGAATTCATATTTTATAAAATAGGTAGTATAAGCTAAGCTTATACTACCTAAAGATATGCATGAAATTAATCAGATTAATAATACACCTAAAATTATAAAGATACTCTTAAATTAACATAAGTTTAAATTATAATAAGAGGAAATTTTAAAATTACATTACTATAATTTAAGTTAAATTTATTTTAATTGTAAAACAAGCACCTTTATATTCAACACCCTTATATAAATATGTTTCATTTGCAACACTTAATATTCCATTCATATGATTTTTTATAATTTCCTCACTCATATACAATCCTATTCCTGTCCCCTTAGACTGGTGCTTAGTAGTAAAATATGGTTCAAATATACGGCTAATTACTTTTTCAGGTATTCCACCTGCATTATCCTTTATTTTTATATTTACATATTTTTCTTCACTATAAACATAAATAAATATGAATTTATCTATGTCACTTTTTACATCTAAGGCATCTTTTGCATTATTTATAATGTTAATCATGACTTGAATAAACTCATTTTTACTTCCATAAATTTTAATATCACAAAAATTTAAAACAAAATTTATTACTTGACTATTTGTTTTTATATTTGAAAGAGATATTGATTCTTCAATTGCTTTATCTATTCTAAATATCTCTAATTCTCTATTAAATTTTAAAAAGTTCCTAAAATCATCTATAGTTTTTGATAAATATTGACTTGATTTATTAATTGCATTTAATGATTTCTTTTCATCTTCTTCATTAGAAACACCTATTTCTTTTTGTATTAAAATACCTGTCGCAGCAGTTGAAATAACAGATAAAGGTTGTCTCCATTGATGTGCAATATTTTGAATCATCTCTCCCATTGCAGCCATTTTCGATTGTTGATATAACATATCATTTTTTTCTTTTAACAAATTCTCTTTTTTTCTTTGTTCTGTAATATCACTAAAAATACCAATATAATTAAGTACTTCACCATCTTTACCAAAAATTGTATTAATGGTCAACCATTCTGTATACTCATTGCCATCTTTATTTAAATTTGTAATTTCACCTTCCCAATATCCATCATTAAGGATTCTTTCCCACATTTTTTTATAAAAATGATTCGGATGAGTATTTGATTTTAATAAATTTGTTTTTTTATTTAATACTTCATATTTTGAATAACCAGTTATTTTTTCAAATGCTTTATTTATATCTATTAAGTTTGTATTTTTGTCTGTAATAATAATACCATCTCTTGTATTACTAAAAACTGTGTATGCTTGATTAAGTTTTTCTTCTTTATTTTTTCTCTCAGTAATATCTAATCCAATAGCGACTAAAATTTCATCATCATCATCATCCATATAAGATAAAGTGAAATCTATTATTCTTTTTTCTCCATTTTTATCTTTTGCTAATAATTCATCCTCAAATTTTGTCTTTGTATAGTTTTCAATCAAATTCTTAATTTTTCTTCTATTTTTATTTTCCCAACACTCTAAATCCCAAAAGTTCACTCCTCTTAAGGTTTCATTTGTTTCCCCTATAAAATTAAGGGCTTCATTATTCATCTCTAATATTTCACCATTGTTCTTAATTACTGTGGCTAAAAAATGTGAATCTTGAAAAAGCAATCTAAATTTTTTTTGATCTTGAATTTGAAGTTTATGCAAAGAAATTTCTTTTTCTCTTCTTTTATTATACAAATAGAAAAACATTAGAGCAATTATCATACTTATAATAACTATAAATGTTGTGATTATAAAAAAGTAATATTGTTTTTTATTCCAACTCATCAAATTTTTTTCATAATCAAGTTTAACAGATAAAGTTATAGGATAATTATCAGTTAAAATATAAGTTGTTATATATTTTGTTTTATCAAAAGTTTCTACTCCTGTAACCTCATTTTTTTCAATGGTTTGATCTAACAAAGAAGAATTAACTATTGTTTTTCCTATTGTTTTCGATTTATCACTTGTTAATAATAAAATTCCATCCAATCTAATCAATTCAAAAATTATATTTTCTGAATTAATATTTGTTAAAAATCTATTCTTAAAATAATCAACATTTAAATTTACAATTATATTAAAAGTGCCTTTTTGGGAAACTATTTTTTTTGAGATAGGAATAAAATATGATTCTTTTTCATCAATCTTTTCCTCATAACTATACATATCATTGCCATCAATAAAATCTCTACCTATCCAAGGTGTTGACACTTTTAGTACCATTTCATCAAAGATTGATTTAGGAAAGAGATCTATTCTTTCTATAAATATCCCTATATTGTTATTATTTGAACTATATATGATTTTTGAATTATTCAAAACATTAATTGACCTAATTTGAGGATAATTTTTTTGCATATCTCGTATACGATTATTAATATCTTTTTTATTTTTATATAAATCTAGGATTGAAGAAATATTTATCATTGATTGTTCAATATTATTAATATCTTGATTTAGTTCTTTTGAAAAAGCTCTTGCATTTAGCTTTGAAATAGTTAAATAATTATTAACTGCCTCATCTTTTAGTATTGATAGGGCAGCCATAATACTAGTTATGATTATTAAAAAAGAGATAATTATTCCAACTACTAATTTAGTTATATTTTTCATTAGATTATCTAATACATTATCTTAATTTTACGATAGGTCCTAAATCATTTTTTCTTGCAAATTTAAGTAACCTTCCATCTTCTTTTATATCCTTAATAAACTGTTCAACTCTTTCATAAAATTTATCATTTCCATAGGCCATTGTCCAAGAGTATGGTGTTAGATGATAAGTTTTTTTAGGAATTATTAATCTTGCCCAATCAGTTTTTACTAACATTTTTTTACCATAAGGGTAATCAGTCATAAATACATCTGCTCGGCCTGATTGAACTTCTTCTTCTCTTTGCTTAAAACCTTTTATAACTAATAATTCAGCGTTTTTCAATTTATTTTTCATTATAGGTTCATGATAAGTTCCTTTTGCTACGGCTACTATAACTCCATGAGTATCTATATCATCCCATGATTTTATTTTTCTATTTGTTTTTGTAGTAATTGCATAAATATCACTCTCTAAATGAGGAGTTGTAAATCTCATTTTTGCTCTTCTTTCTTTAGTATCACCAATTGCAAACATTGCTATATCACACTTATCATTTGTTATATCATTTATTAATGTAGGAAATGAACTTTTTACAAATTTTAATTTTACAGATAAATCTTTTGCTAACTCTACTGCTAAATCACTATCTATACCCACTAACTTTTGAGTCCTTGGGTCTATATATGATATTCCATAATATTGGGGCCAAGTACAAACTCTAAGTTCATCATTTGAAACAATTTTATCCAACTTATTTTCTTGAGCTACTAGTGTAATTGTAAAGAAAACAAAAACTACAAAAAACTTAAATATTATTTTCATAAAATACCCCTTTAAAATCAACTATTTACATCATTATATCTTTTAAAATTAAAACTTTGATGTGTCAACCCTAAATCAGACAAATAAATTAATATTCTAAGCAACTATTTCTAAACGTAACATTTTTTCTTCAAATTCAACAGGTGACATATAATCATTATAGGAATGAAGCCTTTGTCTATTGTAAAATATTTCAATATATTCAAATATCATCTCATTAGCTTGTGCTTTAGTTTTAAAATTTTCATGATACACTAATTCTGTTTTTAAAGAATGAAAAAAACTTTCAGAAACTGCATTATCCCAACAATCACCTTTTCTACTCATACTTTGAATTATTCCATATTTTTTGAGTAAATCTTTATGCTCGTGTGATGCATACTGAGTTCCTCTATCTGTATGCCAAATTAGCCCTTTAGCTGGATTCCTTCTTTTTATTGCCATTAATAAGGCATCATTTACTAATGAAGTCTTCATCGTATCATCCATGCTCCAACCCACTACTTTTCTTGAGTATAAATCAATAACTGTTGATAGGTACAGAAATCCTTGATTTGTCTTAATATAAGTAATATCTCCAACATATTTATCATTTGGATTTGAACTATAGAAGTCTCTATTTATTCTATTGGGTGCAATTGCAAAATTATGATTTGAATTAGTAGTCGTAACTTTAAATCTTCGCTTCATTTTTGTTTTTAAATTTAGAGATTTCATAATATTACCAATCCTTCTTTTTGAAACTATAAGTCCATATCTCTTAACTAAGGAGTGATTTAATCGTCTTGTTCCATAAGTTTGTCTCGATTGAATGAACATGTCTTTAATAAGTTTATTTAACTGTGCATCAACTTTATTTATAATGCACCCAGTTTTAAGCCAATGATAATATGCACTTCGATTTAACTTAAGTATTTTACAAATTAAAGTAACACTGAAACTCTTTTGATGTTCTTTTACCCATGCATATTTTATAGAGTTTCTTTTGCAAAATATGCGGTTGCCTTTTTTAAAATTTCTCGTTCTTGTTTTACTATAGCAAGTTCTTTTCTTAGGCGTCTATTCTCTTCTTCTAATGTTTCTTTAGAGGAAGTTTTTTGAGTAGTTCTTCTATCGTCTGTATGAATATTATGTGCTTTTTTATATTCTCTTAACCAACTGTACAAAGTTTTGTCATTGATATCTAAATCTTGTGCAATCTGATATGCTGATTTATCTCCATTCATTACAAGTTGAATTGTTGAATCTTTAAATTCTTTAGTGTATTTACTATTTCTCATTTTTTCTCCACTTATTCTTTTATTTTAACTTAGAATAGCTTTGTATTCTTTGTCTGAATAAGTGTAGTCACATCACTTAGTTGAAATTTAATTTACAGATATATTGTTTTAACAACTCTATATTAATAATATGAAATAATTCCAATACTAGACACTAGAATGATTATACTTTTTTCAAACCATTAAAGCATTAGTAATTACTATCCCATTCAGTATAATCTGAAGCAATGCCAAGTTTTGATGTATCAATTAACTCTTTAGTTTCTGAGTGAAGTAAAGGAGATGTTTCATTTTTTATTAGACTATCAACTGCCTCTGATACAGAAGAATAAATACCTAAAGATTCATCATTAAAAATTATATGGTATTTTCTATCAAGAGATTGTGCAATGTCAAAGATCCCCACATCTGTAGGATATGAAATTAATATTCTCAAAGTAACTCCTATTTATTTTCATTTATTTTAGGAAAAAAAGTTAATGAAGAAATTAGATAACAAAAGTTTATTTTTTTCTTAACTAAATATTTATACTAATTGTAAATTTCGCTCCTTTATATTCAGTTCCTTGATAATCATATAGTTCGTTTTCTACTTTTATTGTCCCATTTAAATGCTTCATAATTATATCTTGACACATATATAATCCTATTCCTGTGCCTTGAGATTGGTGTTTAGTTGTAAAATAAGGTTCAAATATTCTATCTATAATTTTTTCATTTATACCTTTTCCACTGTCTTTTATTTCTATAATAAGTGTTTGATTTTTAGTATAAGTATTTATAAATATTAATCTTTTTTCATTTTCTACTTTAAGCAATGCATCTTTTGAATTATGTAATATATTTAAAAGAACTTGAATAAATTCATTCTCTAAAGATACAATAGCTACATTATCTATATTTTTAATTATTTCAATATCTTTTGAAACAAAGTGTGAACTTGCAAGATTTAATACTTTATCTATCACATCACTAACAAAGAACTCTTTTATTTTACTATTCTTAGGATCAAAGAAACTTCTAAAATCTTCTATTGTATGAGAAAGATATTGTACTGTTGTATTAATTGAATCCATTGCATAATTAAAATCTACATCCGTTAAAAGATTCATTTCTTTTTGCAATTTTACACCTGTGGCAGCAGTAGATATAGTAGATAAAGGTTGTCTCCATTGATGAGCAATATTCCCTAACATCTCTCCCATTGCTGCCATTTTACTTTGTTGAGAGAATAATTTATCTCTTTCTTCTTTTTCTAGTGCAATAAGTTTTCGATGAGTAATATCTTGTTTAACTGCAATAAAATTAACAATTTCTCCACTTTCATCAAGTACAGGAGTAATTATTAATTCTTCATCATAAAAAGTCCCATCTCTTTTCTTGTTTATAAGTTCACCTCTCCAAGGTTTTTTATCTAAGATTGTTTCCCACATCTCAGAATAAAACTCTTTTGTTTGTTTCTTTGAAGAAATAAACTCTTTAGGATCTTTTCCTATAATCTCTTTTATTTTATATCCAGTTAATTTTTCAAAAGCAGGATTTGCCCACTGGACAAGAGCATTTTTGTCAGTTATAACTATACAATTTATACTTGACTCCAGTGCTTTTCTTAAAAGAGTACTTTTATCTTCAAGTTCTCTTTGCGAAGTTATATCAGAAAAAGAACTTACTACTTCAAACTCATCATCACCTCTTAAGACTAAGCGACTATTCAGTGATACTAGAATATTTCTACCAGTAGAACTCAGAAAGTATTCTTTTTTTGAAGAAAAGAATTTATCTTTCATTACCCCACAAAATATAGGACAATCTTCTTGTTTTATATTATCATTAAAAGAATGAGAGTGGAAAAGGTTATGAGCATTTTTACCTAAAACCTCTTCTTCTTTATATCCTAAAATTTTGCAAGCAATAGGATTTATATAATTAATTCTGGCATCAGAATCCATGACATACAGACCTTCTCCTAAACTATCTGTAATTGATTTAAACCATTTTCTTTCATACTCTAAGGTATTTGCTTTTTTTTGTATTATAATAATCATAATTATAAGAATTATCATTCCTGAAAGCACAAGAATATAAGCATATATTTCTGTTCTTAAAATAAGTGGTATATTTATGCTTTTTTTATATCCAATTAAATAACCTTCAACTTTTTTACTAATAGAAAGCATAGGGATAAATGTAACATCATAATAAATATCATCAACTTTTACAAAAACTCCATATTTTTCACCCACACGCATGACTTTTTTTAATTTTTTGTCATTTTTTAATTTTTTATTAATTTTCTTGACTATACTACTAATTTTCCTAGGAGAATCAGGTAATGTTGCAGCTTTATCTTCTGTCACAAAATCTGAATTAAATCCTGATTTTTGATATAAAAATTTTTGACTATCAAATAGTTTTGGAAAAGCTACATCTTTGTTAAAAATAAATGAATATTCTCTTCTATTATCAAATTTTAGGATAGATTCTATCATCATCTTTGTTGAGATACTAATCTCAACACTTCCAAGATGTTCATTTTTAAAATTTAGTGGGAAAACATTTCTAAAACCAGAAATAACTCTACCTGTTTCAAATCCTGCTACAATTTTATTCTCTTTATTTGCAACACTTATTGTTTCTCTTACTTTAGATAAATTATCTCCATATTTACTAGGTTTATAAAATCTTAGATAACTTTCATTATTTTTCGAATGAAAATGTAACTGTCGAATTCCTTCCTCTTTTAATCTTGAATATAAAGGGTATAACTCTTTATATAATAATCCCTTATATAATCGTCTTACATCTTTTTTTGAGTTAATTCCTCTTTCAAAAAGAGATAATACTGATTCCTTCTTTATTGATTCTTGAAAAATATATTTTGTAAAAAGGCGATATTTATCAATACTTGAATGATAAGCTATATCGAGTGTTAGTATATTTTCATTAAAATATTCTCTTTCCTTACTTTTTTTCTGATAATTTATAAAAGTTAAGGCAATAATACCTGCTAAAATTATAAAAATTATAAAAATTTGGTAAGAATTAGTAATTTTTGGATTCATTAAAAATTACTTTCATGTGGTATTTTTGTTGATTTAATAAGTTCTCGAAGATGATTATAATCTTTAGTATTTGTCTCTTTTGTTCCAAACTTTAGACTTTCATGCCAAAAAGACAACTCTTTTTTATCTATTGATATCATATTATTCTTAATATCTTGAAGCATCTTTTTTGATAAAGTTTTAGAATTCCCAACTAATATAAAGTTAGGTATAGCTTCTGAACGTTTAATCTCTTTTAAGCCTAAATGATAATATTCTTTTGCAATATCACTTTTTAATCCACCGTATTTAAATTCATCTCTAATAATACTTAGAGCAACTTTATCATGTCTTCCAAGGTAGCGATATTTATTATCTTCAATATTTATATTTGAATTATTTAAAATTTTGTTTACGAATAAATATCCACAGGTAGAAAGAGGCTGAGTTAGGGCAATTTTGACATTTTCTATATTTTTTATAGAATCATAATTTGAGATAAAACTAACAAATGAACAAGTATAAGAAATATTCCCTTTTTTATTTTTAAAATTAACTAAAGGTATAGTCTCAGAATATCTTTTTTCTAAAGATAAATAAGGCAAAGGACCTAAATATGCAATATCAATTTTTCCTTCAATAAATTTATTTAATATTTCATCATAACTAGTATTATAATCTATTTTAATTTTAACATTTAATTTTTTCTCTAAATAATTAATCATTGGAGAAAATTGAGTATGTATAGCCTTTATATCTTTCACTGGTAAGGGTGCAAAAATTAAAGTTTTATTATCGCAAAAAAGATAAAAAGGAAGAAAAATTAATAGAATTATAAATTTAAACATACACTACTTTCAAATTGTAAATCACTTAATATTATCATTTTATTTATTAAGAAAGTAAATGAAGATTTATAATTTTAATACATCATTAACAAATAAAACCAATAATTCAATTCTTTTATCTAAATGAAGATTTATATTTGAATTTTTCGGCTATACTAAAAAAACATTAAAAGAGGAGAAACAATGGCTAAAACTAATTACAGCTATGAGAAACGAGGAAGAGAAATAGAAAAACAAAGGAAAAAAGAGGAGAAAAGAAAGAAAAAATTAGCTCTAAATAATCCCGAAACAGAAGAAGTAAAAATATCTTCAGAGACATCCCCCACTCCTGAGGTTTGAATATTAACTCCAATAATTAAATTATAAAATCATGTTTATGAAAAGTATAAACACATTTCGACTTAAGGACAAAAACTTTTGATAAATATTTTTTCATGAAACTTAACATATTAAATCCTTTTATTAACATATAAAAAGTTAATGCAAGTTTTATTCCCTAAAAATTTTGAGAAAATATTTTTCTTATAATTCTTTGTCAAATCCATCTACAATAATTGCTCCCATTGAAGCTGGCATTGATATGACAATAATTCTCTTTATTGCCAAAATAGTCTCATCAACAATAGGTAGCTTATTAATTGCGAAAAGAATCAAAGATACAACTACAAAAGCAATAATATATGCAATAAAAACTCTAAATATAAAAGCTGTCTTTTTGTATTTAATATCTGCTTGAAAAATACTTTGATAAGTATAAAAACTTAAAAAGAATAATGATAAAAAAAGTAATAATGATAAATTAAATAAAGGTAATGTTTCACTTAATTTCCAAGCTTCTTCAGAAAAGGAAATAGGTATAGCCAAGGCAAATGAACCAATAATTATTTGGCTTACATCCTCTAAATTAAATCTTAAACTGTTAAACGTTTTTTTCATTGCTCTCTACTCTATCTTTTCCCTTATTTTTAGCTTGGTATAAACAGAAATCTGCACTTTCTATTAAATCCCTATCACTACTAATACTATTATCTGTTCTACTAACACCAATACTAACACTTACATTAAAATCAATAAAATCTATATTTTTAATACTAGTTCTAATTCTTTCAGCTATTTCAATAGCTGTATTCAATTCTGTATTTGGCATTAAGATTGCAAATTCTTCTCCCCCATATCTTGCCGCCATATCCATCTCTCTAATTGATAAATTTATTACTTCTCCAATTTCTTTAAGAACAAAATCTCCCCTTTGATGTCCATATGTGTCATTTATTATTTTAAAATCATCAATATCCATCATAATTAGAGATAAAGGTGATTTGGTTCTATTTGATTCATCAACTCTTTTTTTTACTGTAATATCAAAGATATCCCTTAAGTAAAGTGTTGTAAGTTCATCAATAGTAGAACTTTCAAGTAAAACATCACTCTTATCTTCTTCAATTATCTTTGGCTCATCTAAAGTCTTGATAATATTTTGTAAATAGTCTAGAGTAGCTACTAAAAGCCCAACGTCTCTGCCTAATATATTATTCAATTCTTCTAAATGCGAAATAATTCTTTCAAAAGTTTCTTTTGCAATATTCTCTTCATTATAAACTTCATGGGTTAATGATTTCATGACTAAACAATAAAGCTTATTCGTATATTTAGTTTCATACACTTTCAATACTTTATTATCATAAATCATTTTCTCAATTTCTGATATTTCAAGTACTTCATCTTGCATATTTATAATATCTTCTATATGTTGTATTTTCATTGTCTACCTTTAGAAAAATAGGTCCACTATATTAGTCTTTATAATATAAATTTAATCTAAAAGATAATTAAATAGTAAATATATTTAAGTTTCAGTAAGATTTTTAATCTTAGCAATTATCAGGCTAAGGATTAATTCATCATAAAAAAAAAGGGGAAAAGATTTCAAACCTTTTCCCCTTTTTTTAAATATGTTATAAATAAACATATATTTATAATATTTACTCTGTAGTAAATTATTTTTTAATTAGTGTTTAACAATACTAAAAATGAGAAACCTTCGTCATTTACACCTCCATATTGTTTATGTTAATAAAATTGTAGCACTTTTTACATATAAAAAGCAAGTTAAAGCGTATAAAAATTATACTATTTGCTTTTTTTCTATAAATTAGAGGTTTTTTTTCTGTGATGGCAGACAATGTCGGATTCGAACCGACGGTAGGTTGCCCTACGCTACCCTTCCAAGGTAGTGGATTAAACCAGCTCTCCCAATTGTCTACATAAGTATTTTTTAGAATCGAAGTATACTATTAATATTATCTTTGTCTTCTTAAAAATCTTGTATTTATTTCATTATCTATTTATTTCTTCATTATTTGTTATAATATTTTATACTCATTAAGGCTCTTTTTAAGTTTGTATTATTTCAAACTTTAATATATATTATTTAATTATTACTTAGTTATAATCATAATCAAAAAATATATTAAGGATAGTGATGTATAGACAATTTATTTTATTTTTTATAATTTTAACTTTAAGTGCTTGTGCTTCAAATAAAGATGAAAAACTTGAAGCTTTATTAAAAAAATCAAAAGAGAATATGGTATTTGTAAAAGGTGGAACTTTTATGATGGGTGATCCTGGTGGACTTGATAATGAAAATGGAGAGTACGGAAAAGATAAATGGGTAATAGGAAGTCCAGAAAATAGAAAAAAATACCCTGATGCTCCTTGGCAAAGTATTAATGGTGGAGAAGGAAATGTTTCTCATAAAGTTATCTTAAGTGATTATTATATTTCTAAGTATGAGGTTACGTGGGAAGAGTTTGATACCTATTATGAACTTACGGATAGAGAGGTTTATTTAAAAAGTGCTATTGAATATGAGGAGGATTGGAGAACACCAAAACACCCTACAGAGACCCCAAACTGGAATGAAGCAAAAAACTATTGTAGGTTTTTAGCTAAAAAGTCTGGACTAAACTATGATTTACCAACAGAAGCCCAATGGGAATATGCTGCTAGAAGTAGAGGTAAATATGTGTTTTATGGTACCAATAATGGTTGGGCTATAAGAAATAAAGATATGTATGGAAAAGATTTGCCAAATCAGAACTTAGCAAACCTACGTTCACCTGTGGGCTCTTACCCCCCAAATCCTTTAGGTCTTTATGATATGGAAGGGAATATGGGAGAGTGGACAAATGACTGGTATAGTGAAGAGTACTTTAAAAACTCTCCTATAAAAGACCCCAAGGGACCTAAAAATGGAGAAAAAAAAGTAGCTAGGGGTAGTAGTTATGGAGATAGTACTTCTTTTAATCTATTTTATAGGTCAATAAAAAAACCAACAAGTAGTGTTAAAGGCTTTAGATGTATTTTAAACCCTTAAATTAGGGGGGGGGGTTAAACATTTACTGTTCTTCTATTGTTTAAAGGAATAATATTATAATCATTTAAAATAGTAGTGTTTAGAGCTAAAACTTTTTGATCTATTCTTGGTGGAAGTTCTGGCAAAATACTCCACCACTCTTTAAAGGCTTTTTCTCCATCATATTTATACCAATCTAAAATATCATGAAGTTTTTCTTCCCCTTCAGATTTATCTATTCTTCGTCCCTTTAAAGAAATAGATTTAAAAACATTTCTTGCTTCATTTTTAGACTGTATATAGGTAAGCACTTTTATAATAGCTTTTTCTTGTTCCTCTTCATCATCAAAATATTCTGTTACACAAAGAATAGCTAACATTTTACCCTTAGCTTCAGGTGTAGAAATACTTAATAAGTCATCTTTTAAACCTTTGTTTATAGATTTAGCTAAGGCTTTGGCTTTTTTCATGGCTTGCTCTTTTGAACTCCACCATTTTGTTAATTTTTCCCATTCTTCTTCTGCAAGCTCTACTGCATCTGCAATAGATTCAACCAAATAAGAACTAAGGGCATAAAAAGCTCTACTAGCTATACAATCTAAAGTTCTATAATCAGCTTTCATAAGCAGATGATAAACAAACTGTGCCATGTGTACTATGGTCTTGGCATCTACCATGAAACCTACTTTACCACTAGCTCCTGCTCCATAGACTAAGCCTGCTTTTGCTCTTAATATAAATTTACCATCTTGGAAGTCTATTTTAAACTCTCCCTCTGCTCCTAGCCCTAAAGCTCCTTTTACTCCATAGCCTATTTTGGCTATTATTGAGAACTCATCGTATTTTTCTGGGTTTTTCCAAAGGGCTTTTCCACTTACTTCGGCTTCTGCTGATACTCCTGCAAAGACTTCTCCTCTTAATTTTCCTATTTCTTTTTCTTTTTCTCTTTTTGTTTTCTCATTATCTTCTTTTGTAGAGATTTTTAATACATCATCTTTAACATCAAAATTTACTCCTACATCTATAGCAGCACAAGCTCCTGCGAAGCCTGAAAGGATACATTCTAGTTCTAATTTAAAGTATCCAAAGTCTAAATCATCTTTTGTGGCTATATTTGGTAGTTTTACCTGAAAACCTTGTGCATCAGGTAAATAACTTGCTACTTTTACTTGGGCTTGTCCTAGGGCAAAGCGGCTATTTGCTTCTAAGTTTCCTGAGATTTTTCCTTTTTTGAAATCACTAAAAGAGGCTTTTGCACTGGCTCCCCCTGCATATCTCATCCATTGAGCTCCTGCACTGGCATCAAACATTCTTTCTTTATACTCTTTTGTTTGTTTCTCTTCTTCTGTATAATAGTCTGCTATTATTTCATCTGAGAAGGTATTTACCCATTTCCCAAATTTTGTGTCATCAAACTTCGTAGCCCATTTTGCTTCTATTTTTGCATTTTTATCTACTTGGGTTAACTCTTTTTTTAGTTTTTTTAAGTCTAGTTCTCCACCTGTTCTTACTTTTGAACGTTTTTTATCATCAGCTTGCATAGAATATCTTCTAAAATGATTTTTCATCTTTTCACTTCTTATATAAGTGAATTTATTTCCTGACACTCTTCTTATCTCTGTTAGAGTGTTAGTCCCTGGTTTTATTTTATATTTTTCAAGCTTCTTATGTAATTCTTCTTTTACTTTATTTATCTCATCGATATTAGAATCATTTTCCTTATCTAAAAGAGGTTTTATTAGATTATGTATTTCATCCTCTTCTTCTTTTAGTTCATCTGATTCTTCTTGTGTTAGAGCGACAAACTCTTTTGTTCTAGTTATATAATACAACTCTACTATTTCTTCAGTTTCTTTTTTAACTATTAGAGTTTCGGGGTTAGTTTCTTCTTCTTTTTCTTTTTTTCTTTCATCAAAATTAAGATATGCATTTGCAGCATTTTCAGGTTTACCATCTATATATGCAGTAAAGTTAATTTCATGTACATTCTCTTTTTTTAGATCATGTTTTATAATCTCTTTTGAATTATATACAGACTCTTCTCTTCCTTCAACTGTCCATCTTATTTGATCTAATTCTTCTGGTCGTGGTTCATCTATATTTAATATAGCGGTACATTTTCCTATTTTATTTGCTTCATAACCTTTTTTAATATCTAAGACTTCCAAATATCTTTTAAGTTCAGATATAGTTTGCCCTTCTTTTTCAGGATCAACTACATAACAAAAAGCATGTCCCCATTTAAAGATATTATCATCTTCTAAGCTAACTGTCATTTCTAAGCCATTTGTTGTGATATTATCATCTGTTGGGTTATCTGTTATTATATTTTTATCACCTNTTTATCACCTTCATCATTGTTTTTTATAAAGTACCATTGCAATTGAGCTTCTTGAGTTGCACTTAAATCTGTTGTTTCTACCCAAGCATCATTTTCATACTTCTCTACTGTTGCTGTGAAAGTTAGTACTTCATCTATGGTATTTTGTTTTGAAACTGTTGCTTCTAAGTTTGTTACTTTTAGTTTATTATAAACTGGTTTTACTATTTCTGGTTGTACTACTGCTTTTTCTCCTACTCCACCATTTGAGGTAGTGGTATTAATATTTACAGATTTTAAATAAATACCTGAAGGATCTACAGTTACTATATTTCCTGCACATTTTAGGGATATTCCATTTGCAGACTCTATCTCTATTGTATTACCTGCGGTATATTTTATTGTATTTGATTTAAGGTGATATGCATTTTGTACATCTTGTCTAAAATCACGGCCTATTTGCAAGAACATATTTTGAAGGTATTTTTTCTTTACATCTTTTTCTATATATTCTGTTGACGTTCCTTTTACTCTTTGTATATAATCATTTTCAACTATAGTTTTAATATCATTTTTAACAATAGTATTAAAGTCTTTAAGTACATGAAGTTCATAATCCTCTTGTACTGTTGATATCTTCTCTTTTTCTACTGTTGAGATATGATTAAACTTTATATTCTCATTTAAATCATTTCCTACTGTTAGCAAGGAGTCATTTGCTATAGTCTCTTCTTTATCATTATCTATTATATTTTTTGAGTTATTTTGAATATGTTTATATTCATCATTTAAAGCTAATAGGGAATAATCTTTTTGTGCTCTTAGGGATAGAAGTTCATCTCCTCTTTTATCTTCAAAGGAGAGTTCGTTATATCCTATTTTATCTTCATATTGTGGCATTGAGTTTGTTTTTATAAAAGATTTTGTTTTCTCTTTTGGAAGGTTATAGGGATTTTTATTTTCACCATTATGGAGAGTTCCTGTTATTATAGGACGATCTGGGTCACCATTTATAAAAGACACTATTACTTCTTGATTTACTCTTGGGAGGAACTGGGTTCCATATCCATTACCCGAATGGAGGTTTGAGACTCTTAGGTAACAGGAGGTTATTTGATTCTCTTCAAAGTGGAAGAGAACTTTTATTCTTCCTTGATCATCTACATCTATAGTATTATCATAATCTTTTGTATTAGCATTACCATTTGACACTATTGCTGTTAGGATTGAGTTTATTTTTGGTTTACTTGTTTTTATTTCTGGTTTATAGGTTATATCTTTTGGGATTGCTATAAATTCTACTTCATATTGAAGTTTATGTTTCTCTTTAGGGTTTATATTTTGTCTATATTCATCTAGGGCATTAGGAAAGAAACCTTCATATTTTACTTCTAATATAATAGAGTCTATTTTTTTATTTGCTCTTTCATCTTCTAATTCTATACACAAAGAATCATTTATATTTAATTCTTCACTAGATCCGAATATTATATTTGATTTTACATATTCTCTTTGGGAGTCTATTTTTGTATATCTATTTAAATCTTTATAATAAGATTCATCTAATAAGTTTAGTTTAGATCTTAGGTTATATCTTTTTATATCAGATCTTAACTGGGAGGTACTTTCATTATCTAATACAGAGCTTGTTATATTAGAACCACTTTGTGTTTTATATTCTAAAGATGGTTTATCTTTATCAAAGAAGTCTTCAATATGATTTGAGGCTTTAAACTCTTTACTATGATTAAAAGAACAGGTTGAAGAGTAAGTATGAACCATTACATGTTCATTTAATTCACAAAGAGTAAGGGTATAAGGATTATTTGAAGAGTAATCAATAATCAAGCTATAACCTTCTTCTTCACAGAGCATTAGGATAAAGTCTAAATCACTTTGATTATATTGGGTTGTATATTCTCTTACAGGGGCAGTTACTAAGTCTAATTTTACATCTATTTTTAGGTTTAGCAGTTGATTATATCTTCCTATTATTTCAGTGATTATATCAGATACTTTTTTATCATGATATATTTCATATCTATTATTCAATCCAAGGTAATGGAAGGGGGATACTATATTTATTTCATAGAGGTGTTTTCTAGAAACTACTGAATCTTCACTAGCTTTAAATATTTTACCAAATATTGATTTTTTTACTAAAGGGTTTATTTCATCTTGAAGAACTAATTCTATATCTGTATCTACTATATCTTCTACACTTATAAAATCATCACTTACGAAGGTTACTGTAAAGGTATATGGAGTATTTACTTTACTTTGTCCTGATAGTTTATATACAGAGTAGGAACCATCTAAAATTCCTAGTCCTAGTATTTCATTTGGTTTATAGTTTAGCAGTTTTAGTCTACAAGTTATATCTTGATTTATCTCTTGTCTTAGCTCTTTTAGTTTAAAGGCATTTGACATATCTTCCACACTACTTTTATCTAGCTTTTTTATTAGTTCTTCTGACAAT
>PKUJ01000028.1 GCA_002869565.1 Arcobacter sp. | reverse complement strand
TTTCTTTATAGACAATGATGAAGATTTATTAAGAGCTAGTGAGTGTTTTCATGATGGAGATTTGACTAAGTGGTTTTGTGAAGCTATTGATATGTCATTGAAGTATTTGAAACAAACAAGAGTAAGGGGTGTTAAACCTGACTTAGTGATTATCGATGATATGGAGAAAAGTGATGTATAAGTGTCCAAGATGTGGAATGATAAATGACGGGTATTGTGATTGTTGTGGTTGGGAGGTTGAAGATGGTAACGATTAATTTAATAAGGTGGTGGAGATGAGCAAAATATGTAAGTGTGGCTATGCCCAGTTTATTACAATAGATAGCATACTTTTACTGATGCAACCTAGTAGTGAACCATATAAAAATGGAGTTGAGGAAGATTTAATTAAAGAAGATGCAGATTATTTAGATGAGTCATATCCTGAGGTAAATATTTGCATCTGTAGAAACTGTAAGAATCATTTCTATTGGATTGATGGTGAAGAATATATCAAAAAAAAGAATCATTTTTAGTGGTTTCATAGAGCAGCTTTCGAGCTGTTCTATTGAGATTATATGAAGGAGAAATTTATGAATAAATATTTTTTATAGCAAATTGATAAAGAAGAAAAAGATAATAGTTCAAAAGGAGACTGGCAAAGTTGGAAGCCTTTTCCTATGGAGTGGTTTTGGGAAGCTGGTGAACATTTATCAAAACTTCAAAATGCTATTAAGAAGAATGATATTGAAAAGATTCGAGAGCATTCGACGGACTTGGCTTTATGTGCTGAAAAAGCATATACGACTTATGGTATGCCAAATATATGCCTCCATTGCAAAGGAAAAGGCATAGGGATATTTGATGTTCCTTATCTTGCAACGTGTCCTCATTGTAATGGTTTAGGATATGAAGATCCTGGAGATATTAAAGAGGAGCATTTTTAAATGATTTATTTCTCGCCACCACAAACTCCAATTGTAACAATGGATAAGGGTGAACAGATAGTACAAAACAAATATGTAAAATCATCTAAAGATAGCTTGATTTTATATACAGGTGCAATGACATACCAAAGTGCAGATTTAACTTTGAAAAGTTATGAAAGTGCTTTTCCTATGTATGTGCATAAAATTGAAAATATCAAGGAATTAGAATGACACCAGATGAATTAATAATAGATCAGGCTTTGCCTTTGGATGAAAAAGAAAAAAAATCAAAAAAAATTATCAAAGAGTTTTTTAAAATAAATGAAATTATCCATGTGGCTTATAGTGGAGGTAAAGATAGTTCAGTGGTTTTACATATGGTTAGGTCTTTATTTCCTGATACTTTGGCGGTATTTAATAATACCACAAATGAGAAAAAAGAGATAATCGAATATGTAAAAGAAACAGATAATGTACATACACTTTTTCCTAAAAAATCTTTTATAAAAGTAATGAAAGAACATGGCTTTCCTATGGCCAGCAAGACAGTTTGTAAACAAATAAATGCAATGAAGTATCCAACTGAGAAGAATGCAACTATAAGGAATCTATACACAACAGGTTTTACTGCTGCAGGTAGATATTTACCAAGGCAATTTTTAGCTAAAAAATGGAAATTTTTGATAGAAGAACCTTTTGAAATAACTTCAAAGTGTTGTGTAGTTTTAAAACATGAGCCTGCTGAAAGGTTTCAAAAGGAGACAGGCTCTAAACCTATTACAGGTTTGATGGCTGTTGAATCTGCACAAAGAAAAAGCCATATAACAAAACATGGATATATGCTTGATAGTGTATGCAGAGCAATAGGCTTTTGGACAGAGGAAGATATATGGAATTATGCTAAAAAATATAACATAAGATTTGCTGAAAATTATTATGATAGATGGATAAATGGTGTATTTGTAAAAGGTGATAAAAGATCAGGCTGTGAATATTGTCTTATGGGTTTCGCTTTTGAAACTACAAAGAAAAGAAAATCAGATGAAGAGTATAAAAATAGACTACAAATATCAAAGATATGTGATCCTAAAAAATACAAAGTAATGATGAAAATATCAAATAATGGAGTATCTTTTAGAGAGGCTACTTTAAAAACTTTTAATCTATCTGAAGAGGATATTTAATGGACTCACTAACACAAGAAACTCTCAATAGCTGGCTTAAAATGATGAAAAGAAGTAAAAGAAAGAATTGCTTACAAAAGTATTCTAAAGAAGGAGAGATTAGATGATTGATAACAAAGATAAATTAATTATTTGGATTGAAAAGTTTTTTATACAAAAAGCTTGCTGGAAATATAGATTTAGGGCATTTCCATACAATTATCCTTGTAGATGTTTGAAGTGTAAGAAGGAGAATATTTAAATGGAAAAAGAAGACAAAAAGATGAATGAAGCCTATAATCGTATGACTGCTCATGTTGATAGTTTTGAAAGCTTTTATGCATTTTATGAATACTTTTTAAAACAAGTAAAAACTGAAGATAAAGAAGAGCTAAACAAATGGCTCTTAAAAGTCTTGTTTATACAAATGAAAAAAACAAAAGAAGTTAAACATGACTTTGATGTGATGGTTGAACTGCTTGAAAATCAACCCGAGAAAGCTTTTAAAGCAAAAGAACTAAAAGATTGGTTGAAAAACGCATTAATGAATGCAAAGAAAGGAGCTACTAAATGAGTAGGTTTAGAGGAAAAGGTGTAAAGAAAAAGAAAATAGCCGTTAGAGCAGAACATATTATTCCTAACTTTTTAATTAAAAATACTATCAATATTATTTATGCTCCTCCAAAACAAGGGAAGAGTATGTTCCTTTGTGGATTGGTTAAATGGATATATCGGAATACAAAATTATATACTGAATATTATGACAATGATAATCCTCTTATCGCTCTTGAAGATAGAGGGGTGGATAGACTCTGGGAAGAGTTGTCTGATAGATTTGATTATATTCATCCTGAAGAGCTTGAAAATGTGACTAGAGATGAAAGTATTGTTCTTATAGATGCAAAAGATGCTCTTGATATTTTAGTTAAAGATGCAGATACTGTTAGCAGGAATTATGATGATACTGTTTTCATGTTTGATTCAGCAACTGACTTTTGTGATGAATCAAACGATAACTCAGTTAAAACTTTTATGAGCAAAATGAAATGTTTAAGAGCTGCAGGGGCTACTGTTATCATCTTACATCATACCAATAAAAAGGATCCTAATTATAAAGGATCTACTGTATTTAAAAGTGCAACAGATACTATATACAAATTGACTCTTGAGTATGAAAATGGAGAGGGAAAAGTTTATAAACTGGAAAAAGATGAATCACGTTTTAGAGTGGAGAATTGTGGCTTCAGAATGAAAGAAGGATATGATCTCGAGATACTTGACTACGAAGAGATATGTATTCCTGCAACTGAACAATTAGAGATTAGAAAAGTAGTTACTATTCTAAGACAGAATCAAGATCCTATGAAACAAGGAGACTTACTTCATGAAGCTTTAAAAACTACAAGTGCTGATAAGACAGCTACATCTTTCCTGAAAAAATATGAAGGAAAATATTGGACTTGTGACAAAGGTGGAAGAAGTCATCTCTACAAAGTAATTTAACCCTTACAACTGTTACAACTATACAACTAACAACAAAACTACAACTAAAAAAAGCCTTACTCTTACCGTGAAATCGTACTCTTTTAAAAATAGTTGTATTGTTGTAAAGGTTGTAGAACCGTTGTAAAATTTATATAAGGAAGAATATGACACAAAATGAATACAAAAAACAACTTATCAAGCTAATACAGATAAATAAAAAAAATGTATTTGAAGAGGATGAAGATAGAAAGGCTTTCATAAATTCTAGGTTTGGAGTTGATAGTACAAAGAAGCTGTCAATAGATCAATTAAAACTTTTGTTAGATTTTTGTAAAAGAAATGTTAGTGATATTCCTATGCTTCATCCTGTTGAAAATAAAGAGTTTGTAACAGAACTACAGAAAGAGAAGATAAGAGTACTTTGGAATGAAAAGGCTAGAAATAAGAGTGAAGAGGCCTTGCTAAACTTTGTGTTTAAAATCACTAAGGCTAAGATTATCTTGCTTGATGATCTATTGAAAGGTAAAGCTACTAAGGTTATTGTGGCTTTGGAGAGGATGTAAGGTTGCAGATATGCAACTTTTTGTATAATATAAAACTTAAAGGAAATAGATGAGTAATATAATAAAAGAAACAGTTAAAGAGCTAGGTATGACTCAAAAGCAACTAGCTGAACATATTGGTGTCCATGAAGAAACTGTAAGTAAATGGTCTAGGGGAATTGTTGAAACTCCTGTATGGGCTTTAAAGATGTTTGAACTTCTAAAAACAGAGAGAAAATATAACACCATAAAACAACTAATAACTGACGAAATTAACAAATAAATCAAATATAAACTGATAAAACTACTTGACAAAACAAATTTAAACTGATAGTATTCCAAAATAAAACAACGAATAGTTGATTATTTAGGAGTATAAAATGGAACTATCAAGATTTACAGGAACAAACTTAAAACGATATAACTCAATGATATTTGCAGTCAAAGAGCTTATAGACAATCAAAAGATTGATGGATATGACTATATGACTGATACATTAGTAACAGCCTATTATGGTATTGAAAATATTATCGAGGAGATAGAAAAGCTAGAGAGGGATGCATTAATTAAGAGGCAACAGGAATATATAAAACAACAAAGGAGTAGCTAATGACTATAGTACCACTAAACTTCAATGACAATGAAGTAAGAACTGTGATGGATGATAATGGCGAGCCATTATTTAATGCAAAAGATGTGTGTAATATTTTAGAACTGGAAAATGTGTCAAGAGCAATTTCTAAGTTAGATGAAGAAGACCTGACCTTACTGAAAGTTACATCAGGTGGTCAAAAAAGGGATATGAATTATGTAACAGAGAGTGGATTATATCATTTGATATTTTCATCTTATAAAGAAGAGGCTAGAGTTTTTAAAAGATGGGTTACAAAAGAGGTGCTACCATCAATTAGAAAAACAGGAAGCTATTCTTTGTTTGATGGAGATATGCAAGATTTTCATAAGATACATCGAGGAGTAAATCCAAACGCAAGTTTTACTATAGAATTTAAAGATATAACAGCAACTGCTTATTGTGATAAAACATATGGATTCCTTATCACTGGTTCTGAACTTGCAAAACTAATGGAAGTGGAAGCACAGACACTAAGAGTGCTTAAGCTTTACCATAAAGATATCATAAAAGAGAATGATGGTTTTATATATCTTGGTCAAACAACATACTACACTAAAAAAGGTGTAGAAATAGCTTCAATACACAATAGAAAAGGTGACTTTGCACAATATGTTCACAGTGGAAGGCTACAACTTCAAATATCTTCAAAAATATCTAACTTATTATCTGCATAAAAACTGGCATCAGTCAAGCTGATGCCAGACTATCCAAGCATATATCACAATATGCAATACTAATATTTAAAACTATCAAATAGCAAGACTATTTATAATATATCTTGCACTATGCAATAAAATTTGTTATACTTTCAACAATAAAATTATAAAGGAGTTCTTATGTATACTATTGAAGAGATAGCTAAAGCGGTGCAAGATGGTACGCCTATAGAGCAACTTTATAAAAAGTTTGGAGGTTTTTCTATCTATATTCCAAAAGTTATGCCTAATTATGAAAAGAAGGTGATAGCTGAGTTCAATGGATATAATCATGCGGTTCTTGCTACCAAATATAATGTGAGTATGAATACTATCTATAAAATCATAAGAGACTCAAAACCTAAACAAGCAAAGCTTTTTTAAAACTTTCCTCTAACTCCTTTTTTATTATAGTTTTCATCTATTATAAAATTCCCTATATCTTCTAAAATCTCATTTGTTGTTTTAGTATCTAAATCCAGCTCATCTGTAAATGGCATATATCTTCTTTGTTTTATATTTCTTTTATCATCTCCAAAAAAGTGAGTTGCTGCATACTCTTTAGCTGCTACAATTTCCGTACTATCTTTTGTGGCTGTATAATCAATAGAATTTTGTAAATCCCCACTATCTCTTAATATTCTTTTAGCCGCAGCTTTTCTTAAAAATGTTTTTGTATGTCTTTTCCCACTTTTTATTTTAGACTTCTTTTTACCACCTGTTTGTGCAAAAAGAGAGGTTGCACTTATAGGAGACCAAGGTATTCCACTTATAGGGTCTCTTTCTTTTTCAAAGGCTTCCATACTTTTAGTAACTACAGTTTCACCAATTGTATGCATGATAGGTTTCATATTATTACTTCTTTTTTCAAGGTCTTCTAAGAAATTTCCCAATACTTTTAAGTTTGATTCATATGTTTTTAGATTATTCATGTTATAATTCCTTATAAAGCAGATGTAAGTCTCAGTGGTAGAGCGGTTTACCTTTTAGGTCAGCGTGTCGTGGGCTTCGATACCCATCATCTGCTTATTTTATTTTTATATATCTTTTTTCTTTTAGATTCTCACTTTTGACTTTTCCTGTTGTTACAATCATATTTAAATCTTCTTTTTTATATTTATAATTTATTTCTAGTACTATTTTATTTTCTTTGTCATCCAAAGAATCATAAACATATATAATATTTTTGTGTTCAGTATCGTAAAGTATTTCTTTAGGATTATTTAAAATATTAGGAATATTTCTAATCTCTTCTAAACTCAGAACTTGGTCTCTTTTTGTTTTAGCTTCTCTGGTCATATGTACTAAGCTTTTTTTACTAAGATAGATATGAGGTGTCTTTGGAACTATCTCTTTGGCTTTTAGAAATTCGAATACTTCAAAGGCTATTGCCCCTGCTGTTACTATATCTTTATGATATTTCACATCTTTTGAAACTTCATCTACAAAGTTTTTATAGTTTTTTATTCTCTCTTGAGAGTAGATATATTCTATAGCATTTTGAACTATCTTTTTACTTGATCCACAAATCACACCTTTGGCATTTGGTTCTATGCAATTCTTAGCTAATTTTATAGCTTTGTTGTAGTAAGTATTTTCTAAGGCTTCCTTGTCTAAAAATCTTAGATCATAAGCGAAGTCATTATCTGCAAATTTTTTATACTCTTTAGTATCTACTTTTAAACCTTTTCTTTCTAAATCCTTCTTTGACAAAGATATTACATAACATCTACATCCCCAACCATTTGGTGGGAAATAATTTTTCCAAAAAATATCATTCTTATGTTTTACTATGCCATTTAAACTTGCATGGTCAGGTCTAGTTTTCCAATCTAAGATAGCGATATATTGTATATATTCATTTGTACTATTATATATATTGTTAGCACGTCCTACTGCATGAGCTGTTCTCATGTTTGTTTCAAATATAGTTCTTAATCTTCTTGAACCTATGTATGTAGTTTTTATTTCTCCAGTTTTAGGATTTAAAACCTCTTTCTCTCCCCACCAGCCTTTTTTCTGCAAAAGTGGAGCAATCTCTTTTTTCCACTTCTTAAAACTTTTCCCTTCTTTTTGTGCTGATACTAGTGAATTTTGGATATCTGCTAAAACATCAAGTTTCATAATCTTAGCTACTGTGAAAGCTTTTTGGTGAGCTTCTTTTTGTATCTCTTTATAATCAAAAGTTAGGCTAATACCTTTTTCTTGTAAAAAAGCTATGTTTTTATCAGGAGCTTTTTTAAAATCTAGTTTTATTGGGGCACTCATTTTTTACCTTTGCCTAAAGGTTCTTGTTTTGATAAAAGAAGCAATGTATTTCCTAGTCTTACAATTGGATCATTCATCTATCTCCCCTTGGATAGTTGCATTTGCTATATATCTGCTAACAGTTGAGTTTAACTCTTCAAGAGGAATATTGTCATACTGCTCAGCTAAGATAGTAATTGCCTCTTGGTAACTGTCCGCTTCAGATATAATTTGTTCAATCTCTTTTAAAGTTTCATTTTCAATATCTTTTGTATCTAAGTTATTTAACTGTACATCAATATGATCTAGTGGTTTTTTTGCGTTGTACTCTTTGAAATTTGCTCTTGAAATGTTAGTACTATTATTTTCAGTTGTAGTTGGAGTGCTTGGGATAATCTCTAAAAATGAAAACATTGGATACTCTTTTAAATCTGAAAAGTTAAGGTTACATATTTTCTTAATAAGATCATTTACTGTTTCAGATATTAGATTCATATCTGCTTTATGATAGGCTTCTTTTATCTCATTGTGAGTTTTATCTCTTGCATAACTTCCTGAGCTACTATCAGAACTGCTCATTGTTCCACCTAAGACAATATGAGAGATTGCATTATCAGCATATTTTATGAACTTCATAAACATATCGCCATTTGCTTTACCTTCAACTAATGAAACCTTATCTTCTTTTCCAAATACTCCTGCACTTCCTTATCTAAGTTCTAAAACCTGATCAAACATTTGTAAAATAGTATCTTTGTCTGCTGCAGTTGAGTTTACAACTATAGGGGGTACTCCAAGAAGCTCACAGTAGTTCATAGACTGACCTACAATAAAATGTTTAATTGCAAATATCCAAATAAGCTTTGATAGTGTAGAATAATCTAAAATATCACCTGCATCTAGTTTGTGGGTATGAAATAAAAGCTTATAATGATTCTCTTCTAAGTAGTGTTTAGTAAGTTTATCATCTTGAATAAAGAGACCTTTTTTATCATCTTTTTGAATAAAAATTTGATTTACAAAGTTAAATTTTGTAGGTAAAAAGTAAGTGCTATTATTTACACTTTTTGATTCCCATATTAAATCTATAATAGAGTAACCATAATCAATCCCTGAGTTTATATCAGACAGAAGTGAAGTCATCTTGATATCTTTTAAATATCCAGATATTAGATCAAGTGCTTTTTTATCTCCACCTTTAATCTCATAAGATGAAGCTAGTATTCTTATCTTTCTTTCTTGTAAATCTCCACTTATTTGCCAATCTCTTTTTAACATAGTTCTGTAAAGCTTCATGGTTTCTGTGAAGTTTTGAGTGTTTAGGATATGTTTTACTTGGGCGATATTTATATCATTATAGATTGTAGCTTTTGAGCTAAATCCTGTACCTTTTATTACTATCTTTTCTTTTAGTGCTGGTTTTAAACTTTTTATAGCTTTTGTGATTTTATCAAACATTTTAATACCTCGTTTTTAAATAGTTAAATTTGTTTTTCATCGCTTTTTGCACCGCTAAAACTTCTTTGAAATTTGCTGTTTTGTATCTTGCTACTCTATATGCCATTTCAGTACAATCGGGTGCATCATCATGTCCTTTGGGATATCTAGTAAATTGTTCATTAAATGCTCTCATATTTTGGTTATATAAAATAGTTCCATTGTTAGAGGGTGGTGCTATTGATTCTATTCTTAGAGCTTTTCCTGCTTCTGTATTTTTTAATGGTGTTACAGGAAAATGAACACCATCTTCAATAGCTCTAGTGGTTATAGTTTCTTTATAATATTCCTGAAACTGTACATCTTCAAAACCAATATTTTGTAAATAATACATAATTGCATAATCAATAGCTCTATCTCCAGCTTCATCAGGATGTATTCTTGCAATAAAACCATCAACAACAAAATATTTTTTTACAGATGGAGAGTATCCTAAGATACAAATAGCTGCAAAGTCACCTTTATTTTTTCCTAAAGCTGAGTCAACACCCATATAATAAACTAAGTCTGAGGGTAAGTATTGCCAATATTGAAGTTTAAATATTTGACCAGCAATATCAGTTGAGTCCATTTGTATCTCTTCTCCAAAGGCTTTGGGGTCTTCAAAGTAATCAAGCATAAGAGAAAAGATAACAGGGTAGTCCATATCTTCTTGATGAATAGTCCAGCTAGAATCATCTGTAAGTAAACCCTCATGTAAGGCATCTATGTTTTTTAAATAAAAAGCATAGGCATTATCTAAATCTCCATCAGCTTTAGCTATGCCATAAAGTTTTTCCCATAGATCTATTTTTTTTGGAAAGGAAATAATCCCAGGATAAACATGAGTTTTAACATCTACTCTTTGACTTAGTCTCATAAGTGGGGAATCAAAGTGAAGTACAGTTCCAAAGAACCAAATATTATAAGGCTTGTTTCTATTTGGAAGTTTAAATAAAACTTTGATGATCCATTTATATAGTTTTGTTCTTTGGTCTGGATTCTCAATATTTACATCGTTTTCTAAATCATCACAATATATATCATCTGGTCTTGTACCCATGAAGTTTTTACCTCTGATTCTAGTTCCTGACCCAAAGGCTTGATATTTAATATAGTGACCTTCAATATTTACTATAAAAACTCTATCTTTCCAAACCCAACCTTTTGAAATAGCAAAGTCTGCTTTTAATCTTTTGTTCTCTTCAAACTCTAGTTTTATAGCTTCTAGGTTTTCTGTTGCAAGTTCAGCTCCATCTGAAACATGAATAGCATATTTATGTATTTTTCTTATACTTCTCCATGCACACATTGCCCTTGAACCAATAGTAGTTTTTGCACTTCCCCTGTATGCAAGGTATAGATTGATTTTGTTTTTCTTAGCTACATTGTCAGCATCTTTATAAAACTGTTTTCTAAACCTTGAGGTTTCTTTTTTATTTTCATCTAAATAATGAGGTAAATAGTTTTCAACAAAAAATCTAAAATCTTTTAAAGCTCTTTCTCTTCTTTTATTTTTTCCTTAGTCATTTTGTGCTCTTAAGTTGGATAATCTTTTTTTTAGTTCTTCATATTCTAAAGTCAATTTAAATTCCTTTTACTAATGCGTTTAAAACCCGTTTAAAAACTCTTGTTTTGTTTTTGTCGTATGATTTATCGTTTTGCACATAAAAAGGCTTTATTTTTAAGATATGGCTCATTTGTGTTTTTTCACTTTTTCTACAGTTTTTGCAACAATATCTTCAAAGTGCTCTGCTAAAAAATCTATCACTTGGTTTTTATCATGTTGTTCACTAAAATCAATAATAGTTTCTAGAGCTAATCTTGCAGCTTTATCAGCTACTCCTTTACAGTCATTTACACTAGGTCTTTTTAATTTATAGTAGTTAGAGGCGAAGGCATTTAATTTAGTAAGTCTTTCAGCTGGGTCTTCAATCTTTTCTATATTTTCTTTTTCTTTTTCGAAGGCATTAAATAAAGTGGTTAAAAATTGTTGTTGGTCTTTTTCAAAGTTTTCTGTAGAAGTTAAGTTATTATATTGTTTAGCAGCTTTAATCTCATCCAAATCTATACCAGCATCTTTATCTTTCTTTTTATGGTAGCTTACTGTTCCTCTTGTAATATTAAGTCTGGTTGCAATCTCCGTGTCACCTAAACCTTTATCTATATAGAGTTTTTTTATAATTGGTTTATTGCTTTTTTGCTTTGCCATTTTTAAAGTGCCTTTTTTGTTTCAATTATAATCTCGCTAAAAACTTAAATCTTAAAATATAGTTTGTAATATTTTTTGTATGTATTTTTCTAAAATTGTTAATAAACGACGTTTTTTAGGTGTGCCATAATGCAGATAGATAAAAAAGAAGGAAGATAAATGAAGAAAGCAGCAATGTTGATAATTGCAAGTACTTCACTTGCAATGGCATCTTTGCCAAAAGAAAAGCCTCTTATTGAATTTAATTCAAAAGAGAATAGTGCTCATCTACAAAAAACATTAGAACTCAACTTTAAACAAGGGGAGAAAGTACTTATCTCTCCTATTGGTGATGTGGTAGGCTTTGACGGCAGGGTCTTTAAAATTGATGGTGAGTTAGTAGTAAAAAATACTAAAGATAATGGAGTAGATCTTCCTTTTGATGTAAATCATGGCTGGGATGTTCTTTATGGTGGCAAAGCTGCTGGATGGATTGATTTTAACTCTTTGGAAGTTAGAGAAGATGGAATCTATGGTTCTCTTGAATTAAATGATTTAGGAAAAGAGCTGGTAGATGGTAAGTTTTATAGATATGTGAGCCCAGCTTTTATAATGGACCGAAATAAAGATGATAGATCTGTACTCTCACTTGATAGTGTTGGTTTAGTAAATACTCCAAATTTAGTAAATAAAGCTTTAAACTCAAAAGATGATGAAGTATTCAAAGAACTAAATTCAAAGATTGAGACTTTAGAAAATGAGAAGACTCAAGCTATGGATACTGCAAATAAAACTGCAATAGAGCTTGAGGAAGCTAATGCAAAATTAACTGAAGCTAATAGCAAAGTTCAAGATGCTCAAGATGATGTGAAAAAGCAAAAAGAAGAAAACAAAACTTTGAAAATTGACTTGGCTGTTGAACAAAATAAAATCTTACCAAAGGACAGAGAGTTTTGTAAAACTCTAAATAATGATCAGCTTGAAAGTTATATCCAGGGTAATGCAGGTAGCGACCTTGCAAAAGAGTTGGGTCGCGACATAAAGCCTAAAGAGCAAAACAATACAAATTCAAGAATAGAACTAGCTGCTAAAGCTGGATCAAAATAACAAGGAGAAATGATGCAAAAAACAAACGCATATAATGCACTAAATACAAGAGGTAAAACTCAAGATGATATTTTTATTAATATCAACAAATCTGTAACTGCAACTGTGACTATTCCAGCAGGAACAAAACTAGGACCAGCAGATCCTTTGTTATCTATTGATGGTGGTAAAACTTTTACACCAGCTTTTAAAGCTGAATATGATGACACTAAAGCTGATTATGCAAATGGTACAGAAGTTGTTTCAGGAGGGCATGTGTTTACAGCTATTGTTGCAAACCCAGCGGCTGATACTATTGATGATAATACTAAATGGAGAGATGATGGAGTTTATGTAATCAATGGTGCTGCCATGATTACTTTTGAAAGAGAGGCTACTGATACTGAAGAGTCTACCAAAATTGCTGTTGCTGTTGATTGTGAGTTATTATCGCATCAAATGAATATGTTTAATGAGTCATGTAGAGTGGCTGGTTTTCCAAATATTTTAATGAAATAAGGGTTAGAAAATGAATGAATTATTATTAGCGTTACTTGCTGAGTGGGGTGTAATTGAAACTTGTACAATGATGAATCAAATTGTTATGCCAAATGAATATTTTGGTAATAAGTACTTTAAAGATAGAGAAGGGAAGTACTCTGATAACTTAAAAATTCCTATTATGAGAGGGGACACTATCATTATGGAAGCTATTCCAAGTGGTGCTCCTAGACCTGATTCTTCTGGTGAAACTATTCATAAATTGAGTGTAGAGTTGGCAAGATTTGCAGACACAAAGAATATCTCAGTTACAGATATAAAGCATCTTATGAGTTTTGATGATCCTGAAAAACAAAAAGATGCTTTTGCAAAAATTGTAGGTAAAAAAGCTGGATTAATTAAAAATAAATTTACAGCTACAAAAGAGTATATGAGACTTGGAGCGATGGCTGGAATTGTAAAAGATGGTAGCGGTAAAACTCTATTTGAGTTTAAGCCAGATGATCATGCTGCTTTTGCTTTTGGAGCAGCAATTAACCCAGAAGCAAAATTCGAAGAGTATGAAGATGATCTAGTAAATGAATTTGGATATGTACCAAAATATGAGCTAATGACAGATCGAGTTGCTTTTAATGGTATTTGGCAATATGCCGAAGATAAAAAATTAACTGGAACAAATGGGAATGTCAAAAAAGTAGAAGTTGATGGTAGAACTTGTATTGATTACAATGGGAAAATTGTGAAGCCTATTGTAAATGCTTATCCTGACAAATTTGGAAATACTAGAAAATTCTTTGAAAATGGAAAAGGTCTTTTAGTTCCTGTTGACACTGATGCATTTCAAGAGTTTTATACTCATGCTGAACATGTAGATGCAATTGCTGGTGAACCTGATGAGTATTTTTCTACAGTAAAAGTGAAAGATGATGGTTCAGGAGTTGAGTTAATAGGTGAGTCTGTTGCTATTCCTGTAAATACAAGACCTTATGCAGTAAGAGAAATACAATGGAGCTAATCGAAAGATTAGAGAGTAGAGCTAAAGCAGGATTATCTAATCCTGCTGAAGTAACACCTGAGTTGTTAGAAGCTGCTTTAAATGAAGCAGTTGAAATAGTAGGAAAAAAAGATGTAGGTGATACTGTGAAGTTGGATATAGCTAACTTTAGATTAATGCTTATGATAAAGAAAAATGGTGTAGATGATGAAGATTTAGATCTATACAAAGAAGCTTTAAAAAGTGTGAAAAATGCAGATACTTTAGAAACATCTGGAGAAGTAACTCTTGATAAATTTGTAAAAGTAGGACAAAGGGAAAACAGATGGGGATAGCAACAGCTAAAGCTAAAATAAAAGATATTTTAACAACGGACTTAATTGATATTGCAGGAAGCATAAATGTCAAAGGTAATTATATCCATTTGAATGGTACTTCAAAAGAAAATCCTCTTGAAACTAAGTTTAATTTTACAATTACAATCGCTGGGCATAGTTTAACAGGAAGTGATGATTCTATAGAACCAATACTTAGTCAAGCTCTAAATGATATTTACGAATATGAGTTAGAAAATGTAGTTGATCTAAGTGCAAGTTCTAAAGTTGTACTGATTGATGATCTTTTAGGCTATGAATTAAAAATTTCGATTGTAGATTTAACGGTGGAAGGGTAAAAAGATGGAATTTATATTTGGCATAAAAGATTTTTTATATACAGTAGCATTGATTTTTTCTTTTGCTGGTGGTTATTTTACTCTTAAAATACAGAGTAAATATAATAAGGAAAAAGCAGAAGACACAAGATCTAGTTTAGAAAAGTTTAAAGATTTTATATACGACGAGATAAAAGATATAAAAGAAGACCTACACAAAATGCTTGAAAAAGATGAGGCAGAAAGAAGATATCTTCCTCGAACTGAGCATAAGTTAGGAATGGATAGGCTGGAACAAAAAATTGATCTTATTTTAGAAGTAGTAAAGGATAAATAATGAGCATATTATCAAAGCTAAATCCGTTGCAATGGATAGCAGATATAGCAAAAGAGCCAATAGTTGAATGGCAAAAAAGAAAGACTTTAGCAGTACAAAATGAAGAGAATGTTTTACAACGAGATCACGAAATAAGACTTAAAAAAATGGATGTAGCTTTAGAGCTTGCAAAATCAGGTCAGCAAATAGAAGCTGACTGGGATACTGCTGCACAAAATAATATGCAGCATTCTTGGAAAGACGAATGGTTTACGCTTTTATTTTCCATTCCTTTAGTGGCTGCTTTTTTTCCTTGGTTTCAACCTTTTGTTTTAGAAGGCTTTAAAACTTTGGAAAAAACTCCTGATTGGTATATGTGGTTAGTTGTTGGAATCGTTACAGCAACCTTTGGTCTAAGATGGATGTTTGGAAAAATAAAACTTAAATAAGGAGAAATTGATGAGTGAAAAAATGACAGAGGTAATAGCTATTAAACCTTTAAATAGACCAAATCAAAAGACAGTACCAGTTGGTGAAACTACTGAACTTTTAGAAGAAGTAGTAGTGAAACTAGAAGCGGGATCTTCTCCATCTGTGAGAAGAGTAAAACCTAAAACTAAAACAGGAGATAAATAATGTATACAAGTGGAGATAGATATATCGGTGGTGGTAAAATCGAATTTAAAAAAGAAGGTGATCCTACTTGGGTAGAAATTGGAGAAATCCAAGAAGCAACAATATCACAGAAAGTTGAATTTGCAGAGGCTNTGCATCTGGTAAATTTTCTACACAAAAAATAAATAGTCACAATCTGGCTATGTTTTTACTGGGAAGTTCTACAACTGAAGATTTTGTTATTGGTGATGAGTTACCTGATGGTTCCACAGCAACAGTAGACGTAACTATTCCAAAAATTACCGCAGGTGATACACCATTGGTCGCTGGAAGTTTAAGATTTATTGGGGATGAAGATGGACCAAAAAAACCAGTGATCATGATTCCTTCTGTAGTAATAACTCCATCGGGTGATTTACCTCTTATTGTTGATGATTTTGCGAAACTAAGCTTTGATTTCGCAATTTTACAAACAGCTGCAGGTTTTTATGATGAATACACTATGGATGTTGGAGCATAACAATGGGACCAATTCTTACTAAGTATCCAGTAGTTTTACAAGTAGATGGAGTATTTTATGATGTTGTTTTTACTCCCCTTGGAAAAAGAGGTTTAAAAAAACTACAAGATTTAAAAAATAAAACTATTACGGAAAGAGCTGGAGTTGATGCAAANAAGAGAGAGATTACAAAAAAGAACAGCTGCTATTGACTGAAAAAATGATTGAAAATCTAAAAGAAAAAGATGAAAAGAAGTTTGATCTTATATTAGAAGTAAAAGATTTAAAATCAGAAATTTTCCAGCTAAATAAAGAGATCAAAGATGAAGACTCTAAATTTGGTCCACTTGATGATGAAATAAAAAAATATGAATCTCTAAATTATGATTTATGTTTTTCTGGTTCTAAAGCAAATGAGTTAAAAAATGCAATAGAAGAGGCTGACATCTCTTTTTCTAGAATTATTAATGCAGCAGTTGAAGCAGCATTTGAAGAGTCTAAAAAAAAGTAAAGAACATTGTCTGCTATTTAAAGACTCTGGGCAAAAATAATGGGCTCTTTAAATATGAGCTTAAAGATGAAATCGAAGAGACAATAGTAAAGCTTTTTCTGTTGTCTCGTCAAAAAAGTGGGGATGTAAATTACGAAATTATAAAAGGATTTTGTGAAAAATATGATGAACTTGAGTTTGATGTATTTGATACATATGAACTTATTTTTAACATAAATATGCGTGTAATGGAAAAATAAAATGGCAGATAAAGAAGTAAGAATTAAGATTAAGATTGGATCTGAATATAAAGAGGTGTCATTAGCTAATGATGAAGTAAAAAAAATCTCTACTTCTTTAAATACTGCCGAAACTTCTGTCGATAAATTTTATAAAAAAGCTAGCAATACAGCTGGAGTAGTTNAAAGTATAGATTTAGTTACTTCTGCTGCTGGAAGATATATAGATAAAGCAGATGAAATGACATCTATAAATAGTAAACTAAAACTATCTGCAAAAAATATCAATGATTTAGCCACTTCCCAACAAAGACTTTTTGAACTAGCAAATGATGCTCGAATGGAGTTTGGAAGTACGGTAGATTTATACTCTAGATTGGAAAGAAATACCAGGGAACTTAGTATATCTCAACAAAGACTTTTTGGTACAACTGACACTATAAATAAATCTATGATAATAAGTGGAGGTAGTACTGATAGTTTAAATGCAGCAGTTGTTCAATTGTCTCAAGGAATAGCAGCTGGTGCTTTAAGAGGCGAAGAACTTAATTCAGTTATGGAACAAACACCTCGTTTAGCTCAAGCTATTGCAGATGGAATGGGTATAGGAATAGGGCAATTAAGAGAGTATGCTGAAGCTGGAAAGATTACAAGTGAAGTTATTATTAAAGCTTTGGAAGATCAAGCTGCAACAATAGAGCAAGAATTTAGAACAATGGATATGACTGTTGCTCAATCAAAAATTGTTTGGGATAATGCAAGTACTTCCATAGTTGGAGAAATAGATAAAGTTACAGGAGCTAGTGCAAAGTTTGCTAACACAATAAGTGGAATAGCATCAAGCTTAGTTAAAAATAAAGATGATATCGTAGATTTTGCAGTAGCAACTGGAAAAATAGCTGGAGAAATAGCTCAGGTAACTTTGGCAGCAGGTGGAGCATATGTTGCTTTTAAGACTTGGAATTCTGCTACAAAAACTTATAATGCTTTAACAGCAACAGGTATTATACGAACTAATGCATATGGACAAGTAATAGCAAGTACAACTTTAAAAACTAGAATTGCAACGACCGCCACAAAAGCTTTTTCGACTGTATTAAAAGCAACACCTTTTGGCTTGGTTACAACTGCTGTATATTTGCTTACTGATGCCTTCTTAGACAATGCTTCTAAATCTGAAATGCTAGAAGAAGCATATGCAGGTGTTTCAATCAACTTAAAAGATCTTACTAAAAACCAACTTGAGTATAGAAAATCTTTGATTGAGACAGAGCTAATTTCAGCAAGATTAGATTTAGCAAATGCAAAAGCAGATGTTGGAGGTAGTGGACTATTCGAAAGTAAACAAGAGCAGCTAGAAGATAAAGTATATTTAGAAAAAATGAAAAAAAAGTTTAATAACATCACAAAAGCTAGCAGAGATCTTAAAGCAGCTCTTGTGGATTTAAAAATTAAAGAAACAATTACAAAAGATACTACTATCGCTTTTGGCGAGTTTAAAAAGCTAACAGCGGAAGGAAAAGCTAGTGCAAGTGAAGTAGCTAGATTTAAAGAAAATCTAACTAAACAAGAGAAAGAAAATCAAAAGAAAATCAAAGAATCTTTAAAAGAAGAAGAAAAATTAAGAAGATCTATTATTGTTACATCACTTTCGCAGTGGCAAGATTATTACAAAAAAATAGGAGACTATGAAACTGCTTGGCAATTTGAAAGAGTAGAGCTTGCAAAAAAATATACAAATCTTACAAAAGAACAATTTGAAAACATAGAAGCAATTGCAAAACAAGAGTTTTTCTTTGACCTGAGAATAAAGCCTATTTTTGATGAGTTTGATACACTTGCAAAAAATATAAATAGTCTTGATGATTTAGAAAATCTTGCACTTGAAACTGAATGGAATTTACTTCTAAGTGATGCATCTGAAAAAGAGATAAATAAGTTATACGAGGATATAGATGCAAAACAAAAAAGCTTAATTGAAGGCTTAAGTTTTAAACCTGTTCTAGATCAATTGGAAGAGTTGAAAAATGAATGGAATCTTGCACTTGAAACATATCCAGATCAAGTTGCAGCTGTCAATCAACATTATCTAAAAAAAGAAGAAGATCTTTTAGATAAAAAGATTGAAAACAACGATCAATTCCTGGACGATATGGAAAAAATCCTAGTAGATAAACTAGCTGGTGCTTTAACCTCTTGGGTATCTGGAGGAGAGGTAGATGGTAAAGCTTTATTGTCAGGTCTGGGATCTACTGCAACTAATTGGGGAATAGGTCAAATTATTGGTGGGTTTACAGGTAGTGGTGATTCAGGATCAGCAGGAACTGCTCCAGCAGGTCAACAACCCCAAGGCTCATCTGGAGCAGATACTGCATCTATGGCAGGAGGGGCATTGTCAGCCATAGGGACAATGGCGTCTATACCTGTGCTTGGTTGGATTGGTGCGATAGTAGGTCTTGTAGCATCTTTTTTTGGTGGAAAAGAAAAAGTAGATGAAACTGAACAGATTCATAACACTGGGCAAGCAATGGCCCAACAATTAATAGAAGAGCTAGGTTATGACAGCAGTCCTCTTGACGATTTTAACGAAGCCATTAAGGAAGCTACGAAAGTATTAGATGCTTTTTCAAATTCGGGATCTAGTTTCTCCGAGCAAATAAGTTTACTCACTCAAACTGAGGATTATCAAGGAAAAAAAGCAGCTGATTTAATGGCTGCATATCAAGA
>PKUJ01000029.1 GCA_002869565.1 Arcobacter sp. | reverse complement strand
TTTACGAGTTTGAGGTTAAAGACATGCCTGTTACTGTTGCAGTTGACACGGAGGGTGTTTCTATTCACACTACTGGTCCTGCTAAGTGGAGAACTATTTGAGTTTTATTTAAATAAATTTCTTATTACTTTAATTATTTAATTATATCTTTAAGCCTTAAGATTAAGCATCTTAAGGCTTTTTTATTTTTAAATATTCTACTTTAAAATCTAAATTAATAAAAAAACCTAATAAAAATTTAAAAAAACTGCCAAATATCACTTTTAGGTCATTTAGACCTAATAGAATTCCCCAACAAAAAATTAATCATGGAGGAAAAACATGGAAAATATAATTGAAGCCTATACAGGCTTGACAACAGAAGGGAAGAAAAGTCGTACTCCAGCAAGGTATGATAAACTTCTAACAGCTACGGGAGTAATCTTAGCATTATTCATGATGGGACATATGCTTTTTGTCTCAACTATTTTATTAGGTAAAGATGTGATGTATAAAGTCACAAAACTTTTTGAACTTGATTTTTTATTCGAAGGTGGATTACCTGTCGTAGTAAGTGTTATAGTTGCAATAATATCTTTTATTTTTATTATTCATGCTTTACTTGGCTTAAGAAAATTTCCTACATCATATAAAACATATATAAAAGTAAGAGAACATTCTAAAATCATGAAACACCCTGATACATCAATGTGGATGTTTCAATGGATTAGTGGTTTAATTATGGTTTTTGCTGCATCAATTCACTTATATATTATGTTTACTCAACCACAAAATATTGGGCCATATGCAAGTGCTGATAGAGTTGTAGGTCAACATATGTGGCTTTTATATGCAATTTTATTAATCTGTGTTGAAATTCACGGTTCTGTAGGATTATATAGAGCAGCGATGAAATGGGGTTGGTTTGATGGAGATAATCCAAAAGAGACAAGAAAAAAACTATTTAATGTAAAAAAAGCATTAAGTGCTTTCTTTTTAGCACTTGGAGTTATTACACTTCTTGCTTATATAAAAATTGGAATAGATCATAGCTCAATGGCGGGGACTAAATACTCTCCAAAAGACAACTTAACAATCGAAATATCAAAGAATTAAAGGCTAAATTATGAAAATTAAATATTGTGACGCATTAGTAATTGGGGGTGGTTTAGCTGGCCTTCGATCAGCAGTAGCAGCTGCTAATAAGGGACTGAATACAACTGTTTTAAGTTTAGTACCAGTTAAAAGATCTCACAGTGCTGCAGCACAAGGTGGTATGCAAGCATCTGTTGGAAATGCAAAAATGTCAGAAGGTGATAATGAAGATGTACACTTTAGTGATACTGTAAAAGGTTCAGACTGGGGATGTGATCAAGAAGTTGCAAGAATGTTCGTTACAACTGCACCAAAAGCTATTAGAGAATTAGCTGCATGGGGTGTTCCTTGGACTAGAATTAAAAAAGGAAATCACGAAGCAGTTATTAATACAAAAAGAACAACAATTTTTGAAGATGACGAAAAACATGGTCTTATTAACTCAAGAGACTTCGGTGGAACAAAAAAATGGAGAACATGTTATACAGCTGATGCAACTGGTCATACTATGCTTTTTGCAGTAGCTAATGAAGCATTAAAATTAAATGTAAATATTGAAGATAGAAAAGAAGCAATCGGACTTATTCACCAGGATGGAAAATGTTATGGAGCAATTGTAAGAGATTTAATTAATGGAGATATCATAGCTTACGTTGCAAAAGGGACACTTATTGCAACAGGTGGATATGGAAGAATTTATGAAATTACAACAAATGCAGTTATTTGTTAAGGTATTGGTACCGCTATTGCTTTAGAAACAGGTGTTGCAAAACTTGGAAATATGGAAGCAGTACAATTTCACCCAACTCCACTTTTCCCATCAGGAATTTTATTAACTGAAGGTTGTAGAGGTGATGGTGGTGTTCTTAGAGATGTTGATGGACATAGATTTATGCCAGATTATGAACCTGAGAAAAAAGACCTTGCTTCAAGAGATGTTGTAAGTAGAAGAATGATGGAACATATGAGAAAAGGTAAAGGGGTTAAATCAGTATATGGAACTCACCTTTGGTTAGATATTTCTATTCTAGGTCGTGAGCATATTGAAAAGAACTTAAGAGATGTACAAGAAATTTGTGAATATTTTGCAGGAATTGATCCAGCTGATGAAGGACAAAAAGGTTGGGCACCAGTTCATCCAATGCAACATTACTCTATGGGTGGAATTAGAACAAAACCAACTGGAGAATCACAAACACTTTCAGGATTATTTAGTGCTGGAGAAGCTGCTTGTTGGGATATGCATGGATTTAATAGATTAGGTGGTAACTCAGTATCAGAAACAGTTGTTGCTGGTATGATTATTGGTAACTACTTTGCAGATTACTGTCTTGATAATCAAATTGATATTAAAACTTCTGTTATTGAAAAATTTGTTCATGAAAAAGAGTCTTATATGCAAGAACTTGTTTCAAGAAAAGGAACAGAAGATGTATTTAGAATCAAAAATAGAATGAAAAAAATCATGCAAGAGTATGTTGGAATTTTTAGAGATGGTGAAGGATTAGCAAAAGCAGTAAAAGAGCTTGAAGAATTATATATCCAATCTAAAAATATTGGTATAAAAGACAAACAATTAAATGTAAATCCTGAACTAGAAGAAGCTTATAGAGTTCCAATGATGCTTAAAGTTGCACTATGTGTTGCAAAAGGAGCATTAGATAGAACAGAATCAAGAGGGGCACATACAAGAGAAGATTATCCAAAAAGAGATGATGCAAATTGGTTAAAAAGAACACTTACTTCTTGGGAAGAAGGTGACACAATGCCAACAGTAGAATATGAACCATTAGATATTATGACAATGGAAATTCCACCAGGATTTAGAGGATATGGTGCAAAAGGTAATTTAATTGAAAATCCACTAAGTTTAGAAAGACAAGCTGAAGTTGATCAATTAACTGAAAAATTGGAAGCTGATGGAAAAGATAGATTTGAAATTCAAGATGCGCTTATGCCTTTTCCTCTTCAAGCTGAATATAAAAGAAAAAATAAAAGATTAGGAGATAAGTAATGGCACGAGAACTAACAATCAAAATTCTTAGATACAATCCTCAAGGAGAAGATCTAAGACCATACTTCGAAGATTATAAAATTGAAGAAGCGGATAGTATGACAATATATATTGCACTAACTCAAATTAGAGAGAGTTTAGATGCAGGATTAAGTTTTGACTTTGTTTGTCGTGCAGGAATCTGTGGATCTTGTGCAATGATGATTAATGGACGTCCTCAATTGGCGTGTAGAACATTGACTAAAGATTTACCTGATGAAATTATATTACTTCCACTTCCAACATTTAAACTGATCAAAGATTTATCATTTAATACTGGTGTTTGGATGGATCAAATGAGTAAAAGAGTTGAATCTTGGATTCATAGCTCAAGAGAAGTTGACATTGCAGATATTGAAGAACCAATAGAACCTGAAGTTGCAGATGCAGTTTTTGAATTAGATCGTTGTATCGAATGTGGATGTTGTGTTGCTGGATGTGGAACAAAACTTATAAAAGAAGATTTTGTTGGAGCAGTTGGACTTAATAGAATTGCAAGATTTGAGTGTGACCCTCATGATGAAAGAACAACTGATGATTACTATGAATTAGTTGGTGACGATAATGGTATTTTTGGATGTATGACACTATTAGGATGTGAAGATACTTGTCCTAAACATTTACCATTACAAAATAAAATAGCGTACATGAGAAGAAAATTAGCAACTGTAAAAGGTTCATGATTTTACAAAACTTTAACATAAAGGAGTTTTTTAACTAAACTAACTTTTTTTTTAAATTAAATCAATTACAAAAGCCTCAAGGAATTTCTCCCTCTTGAGGCTTTTTTTATAATAAGCAATTATGCTGATGCTCTTTTTGAAACACTTGCTAAAATTTTATCAATATCTTTACTACTTGTATTAATTCCACCAAAAATATTGAAACTATTTACTTTCATACCACAAAAATTAAGAATTTGTTCTTTCCACATATTTTTCAAACGTCTATTTGCTCCCGTTAAATCATACCAGAACTTTGGAGCACCTGTTGTAGTAAAAACTGTTGCTGTTTTTTCAGTGAATAATCCAACTGGACGAGAATTTTTATACTCATATGCAAAGCCAGTTGTAAAGTTCCAATCAAGCCAGTTTTTCAATATTGCAGGAATTGAACCCCACCAATAAGGAAATACAAAAACTAGCTCATCAGCCTTTAATATCTTTTCTTGAAAATATTTTCGCTCCTTTGTTTCCTTTAAATCAAGCTTATAAAAACCTTGTTGATTTTCATCAGTGTACAAATCAATTAAATTTACACTATGACCTGCTTTCTCTTTTTCTTCCTTATAAATATTTGCCATAGAATGACTCAATGAGTCTTTATTTGGATGTGCCAGTATTATTAAAATATTTTTCATGTATCTTTCCTTTTTTAATGTTGACAATGTTAACATATAATGTAAACATTGTCAACATTAAAATGTGATATAATACTCAAATGAAAAAAACGTCAAATTATCACCATGGAAATTTAAAAGAAGAACTTTTAATACAATCACTAAAAATCATACAAACAGAAGGTATCGATTCTTTAACTCTTCAAATTTTAGCAAGCAAACTTGGAACATCTAGAAGCGCTATTTATAGACATTTTTCATCAAAAGAGGATTTAATTCACAATATAATTTATTTTGGATTTAAAAAATTTGAAGAAAATCTTAGTCCAATTTTTTCTATAAAAAACAAATCTATATTAGAAAAACTTCATCTAGTTGGAGATAAATATATTAACTTTGCAATTGAAAATCCAAATCTATATAGAATGTTATTTGGAGATAAATTCCAAGATATGAGAGAAAGTTCTTGTAACATAGAAGAAGATGAACATGATGGAAGTTTTAAATCTTTGATAAATTTATTTATTAAAGCTCAAGAGAGCACTTTGATTAAAAAAGACAATCCAATGACTCAAGCGCAAGTTCTTTTTTCTATGTGTCATGGGATGTCTTTATTATATATAGATGGACATATGAATATAAAAGAAAATATAAAAGAGTTATATGAACTTAGTTTTGAAACTATCAAAAATGGATTACTTATAAAATGATCCTAATATAAAAAATATCGCTACACTCCTTGAAAAAATTATTTAATCACCTAATATTTTAATATAAACTCCCAATTTAGGGAGAGAATAAGAAAAAAAATCAAAGCACTCTTAATATACAAATCTTAACTCTTAAAACTTTTTATGAATAGTTATTCATTTTTTTTCAAAAAAACATACTTTTTTATATAAACATCACTTTTAGTTCATTTTAGAGGATTACAATTTCAACATATAAAAAAAGACATTAGTTTAAAAGATTAAGTTTTTTTTAATTAAAAAAAGGAAATACAATGACTATTAGAATGGAACACGATTTAATTGGGGATAGGGAAATCCCAAGTGACGTATATTACGGTGTACAAAGTTTAAGAGCAAAAGAAAATTTCGCTATTACAGGAATTACACTTTCTCAATTCCCTACTTTTATAACTTCTCTTGCAAAAGTTAAAAAAGCTGTTGCTTTAGCAAATTACGAATTAGAATTATTACCAGAAAATAAAAAAAATGTAATCTGTGAAGCTTGTGATGAAATCATAGCAGGTAAATTACACGATCAATTTGTTGTTGATATGATTCAAGGTGGTGCTGGAACTTCAATTAATATGAATGCAAATGAAGTTATTGCAAATAGAGCTTTAGAGCTTTTAGGTCATGAAAGAGGAGAATATAAATTCTTACATCCAAATAATGATGTAAACTTATCTCAATCTACAAATGATGCATATCCAACTGCATTTAGAATTGCACTATTTGAAAAAATATATGAACTAACTGATTCTATGAAAATTTTAAAAAGTAGTTTTTTAAACAAATCAATTGAGTTTAAAGATGTAATAAAAATGGGTAGAACACAACTTCAAGATGCAGTACCTATGACTTTAGGACAAGAGTTTCATACTTATGTAACTATGATCAATGAAGATATTCAAAGATTAATTGAGTGTCAACAATTAGTTAGAGAGATGAACTTAGGAGCTACAGCTATTGGAACAGGAATCAATTCTCACCCTGATTATGCTTGTTTAGTTGAAGAAAAACTTCAAGAAGTAACTGGACGTCCTTTTGTAACTGCAAAAGATTTAGTTGAAGCGACACAAGATACAGGAGCTTATGTTCAAATATCTGGTGTACTAAAAAGAGTTGCAACAAAAATATCTAAAATTTGTAATGATTTAAGACTTTTAAGCTCAGGACCAAGAACAGGATTTAATGAAATAAATCTTCCTGCAATGCAACCTGGTTCATCTATTATGCCAGGAAAAGTAAATCCAGTAATTCCAGAAGTTGTAAATCAAGTTGCATTCCAAGTAATTGGAGGCGATGTAACTATTACCATGGCTAGTGAAGGTGGACAATTACAATTAAATGTATTTGAGCCAGTAATCGCATATAACTTATTCAATTCAATGAATATGATGAAAAATGCATTTGAAACTTTAGCTACAAAATGTGTTGATGGTATTACAGCAAATAAAGAACATTGTCAAGAATTAGTACTGAATAGTATTGGTTTAGTAACTGCTTTAAATCCAACTATTGGATATGAAAATTCTACTTCTGTGGCAAAAGAGGCTTTAGATAGTGGAAGATCAGTATATGACATTGTTTTAGAAAGAGAATTATTAACAAAAGAAGAATTAGACGAATTAATTAGACCAGAAAATATGATTCAACCAAGAATGGTTTGTAAAAAATAATAAATTAAATATCAAATAAGGAGATATTATGTTAGGTTTAGAAATTGCAATTGTATTAGGCGCCATATTTATAGGTGCGAGAATGGGTGGTATTGGTATCGGTTATGCCGGTGGACTAGGTGTTTTAATTCTGTGTTTAGTATGTGGATTAAAACCAGGAAGTATTCCAATTGACGTTATCTTAATTATTATGTCTGTTATTGCTGCAATTGCTGCAATGCAAGTTGCTGGTGGATTAGATTATATGGTAAAAGTTGCAGAAGGTATTTTAAGAAAAAACCCTAAACAGATTACATATTTAGCTCCTGCGGTTACATATTTTATGACTATTTTAGCAGGAACTGGACATACAGCGTATTCTACACTACCAGTTATTGCAGAAGTTGCAAAAGAGCAAGGGATTAGACCTTCAAGACCTTTAGGGGTTGCAGTTGTAGGATCACAAATTGCCATTACTGCATCACCTATTTCTGCAGCACTTGTATTTTTAAGTGGTATCTTAGAACCTCTAGGTGTTGGATATATTGAAATATTAGCAGTAACTATTCCTACTACTTTTGCAGCAGTTATGATTACAGCATTTGTTAGTAATTTCTTAGGAAAAGATCTTGTTGATGATGAAGTATACAAAGATAGATTAGAAAAAGGTTTAGTTAAATTAAGAGGTGAAACTAAAGTTGAAATTAAAAAAGGTGCAAAATTATCTGTTGCAATTTTTATTACAACTATCTTTGCTGTAGTTACATATGCAACTCTAATTAGTAAAAAAGTAGCAGTTATTACTGACCCTACATTACCTAGAAATGCAGCGATTATGGTATTTATGTTAGCTTGTGCAAGTTTAATTGTTTGGGCTTGTAAAGTTGATACTGGAAAAATTATTAGTGCTTCAACATTCAAATCAGGTATGAGTGCTTGTATTTGTGTACTTGGTGTTGCATGGTTAGGAACTACTTTTGTTGGTGCTCATATTGGTGAAATTAAAGAATTCGCAAGTACATTATTAACTCAATATCCTTGGATGTTAGCTATTACTTTATTCTTTGCAAGTATGTTATTGTACTCTCAAGGTGCAACTACTAAAGCTTTAATGCCAGCTGCTTTAGCTTTAGGTGTTGATCCAGTAACTGCCGTTGCATCATTTGCAGCAGTTAGTGCACTATTTGTATTACCTACATACCCTACACTTCTTGCAGCTGTTGAGATGGATGATACAGGTTCAACAAGAATTGGTAAATATGTGTTTAACCACCCATTTATGATTCCAGGAGTAATAGCAATTACTCTAAGTGTAGTATTTGGATTTATCTTAGGAAATATCATTTTATAATATTAAATAGACGTTCATTAGTAAGAAGGGCTAACTCGCCCTTCTAAAAATTTAAGAAAAAAACATCAAATTAAAAGGAAAACAAAATGACAAAAATTTTAGAAAAAATCACAGTACTAACATTATTAGGAACTTCGTTATTATTAGCGAAACCAAATATTGTAATTTTGGCTACAGGAGGAACTATTGCTGGTTCTGGTGAATCGGCAACAAAAAGTGCATATTCTGCGGGTGCAGTAACAGTTGATAAACTATTAGCAGCAGTTCCATCAATAAATGAAATGGCAACTATTAAAGGTGAGCAAGTATCAAGTATTGGTTCACAAGAGATGAGCAATGCTGTTTGGTTAAAACTTGCAAAACGTGCAAATACTCTATTAAGTTCAGATGACGTTGATGGTATCGTTGTTACTCATGGTACAGATACTATGGAATCAACTGCATATTTTCTTGATTTAACAGTAAAAAGTAAAAAACCTATCGTTTTTGTTGGAGCTATGCGTTCAGGTACGTCAATGAGTGCTGATGGTCCAATGAATCTTTTCAATGCAGTTAGTGTTGTTACGAATAAAGAAACAGCTGGAAAAGGTGTTGTTGTTGTAATGAATGATGAAATTCATAGTGCTAGAGAAGTAACAAAAGTAAATACTTCTTCTGTTAATGCTTTTGCTTCACCTAATGCAGGTAAAATTGGTACAGTTTATTATGGTGCAGTAAATTACTATATGCAAACACTTAGAAAACACACTATTGATTCTGAATTTGATATAACTAAAATAGATTCTTTACCTCGTGTAGATATTGTTTATGGTCATGCAGATGATACAGATTTATTTGTTAATGCTGCTGTTAAAGCTGGTGCAAAAGGGATTATTCATTCAGGTATGGGTAATGGAAATCCTTTTCCATTAACTATGGATGCTTTAGCTAAAGCTAGTAAAGCAGGTGTTGTTGTTGCAAGAAGTTCAAGAGTTGGTTCTGGTAGAACAACTTTACATAATGAAGTTGATGATGAAAAATATGGATTTATTGCTACTGATAGTTTAAATGCGCAAAAAGCAAGAATCTTATTAATGTTAGGTCTTACAAAAACTCAAGACAAAAAAGCATTACAAGATATGTATTTTAAATATTAATATAAAGAGGGGATTTAAATTCCCTCTTTTATATATTTGGATAAAATCTCTTACTTAAAATAAGGAAATAACATGAAATTCAAAGTTTTTTTATTTTTAATAAGCCTAGTTTTATTATCAAATATTAATCTTTTTGCAAACGGCAATAAAAATATCTTAGTTATCAATTCATATCATAGAGGATTTCAATGGAGTGATGATGTTTTAAATGGTATAGAGTCAGTTTTATATGATAAAAAAGTAAACCCTACTGTTTGGTACATGGATTCAAAAAGAATTGCATCATCAAATTATTACAAAGAATTAAAAGATTTATATAAATTACAACTTTCAAAAAGTAAATATGATTTAGTTGTTGCTATTGATAAGTTTGCTTATGAATTTACTTTACAAAATTATAAAGAATTATTTACAGATGAACCTGTTTTTTTTGTGGGAATTGAACAATTTTCTCAAGATGAAGTAAAAAAATACAATTTACAAAAAAAAGTATCAGGATTACTCGAAAAAAGAGCCATTAGCGATATTATAAAAATGATTTATAAACTAATGCCTAGACTTAAAAAACTATATATTATTAATGATAAAAGTGAAAATGGAGATGATTCAGATCCTTTTATTCAAAGTGCAATAAATGATTTAAACAATAAATTTGAAGTTCAATATATAAGAAGTTCAACTTTAGATGACTTAAAAGAAAAATTTTCTACTCATGTCCCTAATGAAGCAGTTTTTTTTATTCGATTTTACAATGACAAAGATGGACACCTTTATAAAAATAGCGAAATTGCAGAAATGATAAATGCTAGTAAAATACCTGTTTTTACGACAGATACACTTTTTATTGGCAAAGGTTCGACAGGAGGGAAACTTGTTCCAATAAAAGACCTAGGAATCAAATCTGGAAAAGATATTTTAGGAATTTTAGACAATAGTCTTCCTACACCTTTTATACAAACAGCAGAAAAATTTGAATATAAATTTGATTTTGAAAAAGTAAAAGAGTTTAAACTTCCTACAGATACTTTAAAAGTTGAGTATGAATATGTAAACTATCCGGAGAGTTTTTTAGATAGAAATAGACAATTTGTTGATTTTGTTTTTATGATGTCTCCATTCTTACTATTTTTAATTTTAGGACTTATTCATAATCTCTATCTTAGAATAAAAAGTACAAAATTACTTAAACAAAGAATGGAATTTGATAAAGTTTTATTAAATTCCATTAAAGCTCCAATTGTTTGGCAAGATGAGAAAGGGAGAGTAGTTGATTCAAATTCAAAATTTTGTGACTTTATGGATTTACCATGTCCAAAAGTAAAAGGTAAGAAATTAAAATATTATTTTAAAAAATATACTACTGAGCCAATTTCAAAAACATTAGAACCTTTTATAAATAATTCATTAGAAGAGAATCAAATGGTTATTAAAGGTGAAGATAATAAAGAATATACCTATATGATAGATCAAACAAACTATACAGAAGATATTTTTAAAACAAAAGGTACTGTTACTGTTTTTACTGATATTACAAAAGAGAAACAAGCTTTAAAAGAAAAAAGAAAACACCAAGAATTTATTATTCAACAATCAAAACTTGCAGAAATTGGTGAAGTATTCTCTTCAATTGCACATCAGTGGAAAACCCCACTTGTTGAAATTGCAACTATTGCACAAGAGAGACTTTATAGTGATGAAGCTGAAAATATTGATGAAGTAAATAACGATTATGTAAATGATATTATGGTGCAAGTTAAATATATGACAGAAACAATAAATAGTTTTCAGAAGTTTATAATGCCTTCAACTCAAAAAATTGTATTTGATATATATGAATCAGTTGAAGAGATGTTAGAAATTATTCGTCATAATATGAAATATAATTATATAAATGTAAATGTAAATGTAGAACCTGAAACAAACTTGATGATTTTAGGATATAAGAATGAACTTATGCAAACCTTATTAAATATCGTTAATAATGCTAAAGAGTCTATTATTAAACAAAAAAGTAAAGACAAAATTACCCAAGGGAGTATAACTATAAATATAAAAAATATTAATAATAAAGTACAAATAGATATAGAAGATAATGGTGGAGGAATTCCCCATAAATATATAGATCAAATATTTGAACCTTATTTTACTACAAAGAAAGATGGTCATGGTATAGGATTATATATGGCTAGATTAATTATTGAAGATAAAATTGGGGGTAAAATAAATGTCTCAAATGCTAAAGATGGTGCTAGATTCACTATTCAATTGGAGTTAACAAAATGAAAATATTAGTTTTAGAAGATAATGAAAGATTATGTAATTTAATAAAACAAGCACTAACAAAAAATGGTTATAAAGTTGATACTACTGATGATGGAGCACAAGCATTAGAAATGATTACAAATGGGTATTCTTGTTTTATTCTAGATATAAATGTTCCATCAATAGATGGAATAACAATTTTAGAATCAATAAGAATGTATCATAATGAAGTACCTGCAATAATAATTAGTTCAAATCATGACCTAGATAAAATACAAAAGTCATATGAAATAGGTTGCGATGATTATCTAAAAAAACCATTTTTCATGTATGAACTTATTCAAAAAGTACAAAAATTTTGTCAAGTTAAATCTACATTATTAGATTTAGGAAATGGCTATATTTTTGATTACAATAAGCATTTTTTAATTAAAGATAAGGAGGAAGTTAAATTAGCAAAAAAAGAGATACTTTTTTTAGAATTACTAGCTAAAGATATTCATAGAGTTTTCAGTTTTGATGAAATTGAAGACTACGTTTGGGAAGGGGAGGAAACGACCCTTATAAATGTTCGAGCACTTGTTAAAAGAATTAGGAAAAAGATCCCAGAAAAAGCAATCAAAATTGTAAAAGGAATTGGCTACTCAATTGATGCAGACCAAATTCCTGAACAAAAATAAATTTATGAAAAAGAAACTGCCTTATTTAAAGAATATCCCATCCCTTTAATAATAATTATACTATTATCGGGCAGTTTCTTTCTTAATCTTTTTATCATTGATCGTATATTAACAAGAGTTGTTTCTTCCCCTTCCCAAACATATTCTTCTAGTTCTGAATATGTAGCTACGTGATGTAAATTTTTTGAAAACAACTCTAAAAAAAGTATCTCTTTTTTTGTTAATTCATATTCTTTATCATTTTCAAATAATCTATGATTAACAAAATCATATCTGCAACTTTCACTAAATTTTAAAAACATTTTAGGGAGAACACAAAGTTTTTTTACTTTTTGGACCAATTCTAATATATAAAAAGGTTTTTTTAGATAATCATCACAACCTATTTCATAGGATTTTTGTATCTTTTCTAAATCATGATTTGAGCTAATAATTATTGCAGGAATATTTGAATGATTTAATCTAATGTATTCTAATACAGATATACCATCTAAATTTGGAACATTTATATCTAGAATAAAACAAGAATAGCCATTTGATAAAGCCTCAAGAGCATCATCTCCATCATAAAAACAATCAACGTTATAAGACTCCTGTTCTAATGCACTTTTTATTACATTAGATAATCTTAAATTATCTTCAAGAACTAATATTTTCATTGTTTTGTCCTAATATTATATGAAATAATGCACCATTTTTAGTGTTATGTACAGATATTTTTCCATCCATTTTATCTTCTATAATCATTTTGGTCATGTATAATCCTATTCCATGGCCATCATTTTTTGTTGAAAAATATGACTTGAATATTTTATGAATATTTTGATTATCAATGCCACCAGCATTATCTTCTACGGTAATGACTAGTTTAGCATCTTTATTATAAATCTTTATATCTATTTTCCTATTTTTATAATCATTGTTTAATAATGCATCTTTTGCGTTATTAATAATATTTAAAAAAGATTGCATAAATTCATTTTTATACCCAGAAAGCATTAAATTTGTATTTGGATTTATATCTATATTAATTTTTATATTATTGTATTTTATATTATGATTTATAATTTCCAACATTGAATCAATTGTCTCTTTTATATTAAAATCAACTTTTTTATTTGAAGGCATTATAAATCTTTGAAAATCATTTATAGTTGTAGTCATATAATCAACTTGTTTCATAATATCACTTACAAAACTATCATCTTCTTTTATTTCTTTATAACTTTTTGTATAAAATAGTTCTTGAGCAATAGCAGTTATTTCCACAAGAGGAGATTTCCATTGATGAGCAATTGATGAAAAAACTTCACCAATCTCTGCAAGTTTTGATTGTTGAATAACAAATTGTCTATTTTTTTGTTTTTCCTTAGCTATTTCTTGTTCTTTTGTAATATCTGTAAAAATTGTTACTAAACCTTCACTCTTTAATTTATCATCCCAAAAATTTTCTTGTTTAACTAAATAAACTTTTTTTTCTAAATTTTCATCAAAATATTTAAATTGATAATTCTCATTTTTATTTTCTTTATATTTTGTAAGTACTTTAATGACTTTTCTAACATTTCGATTAGCATTAAAATCTTCAAGCTTCTTTCCATAAATATCTTTACAATTCATTTTTATTAATTTACAAAAAGTATTATTTGAATCAACAATAATTCCTTTATCATTTTGCCAAAAAATTGGGCTCTCTATTGCATTTAATAATACCGCATCAAAGTCAATTCTTTGTCTTAAGTCTTTTTCAACTTGTTTTCTCATATAAATATTATGGATAAGTCCTAAAATTAAAAATACTAGTAAAGGAGAAATTGTAAAAACAAAATCAATAAAGCCACGATTTTTATCATAAAAAGTAAGTCGCTTATTTACTAATTCATAAGTATAAGGTAATCCATTTACGGGGAGAGAAAATTCACTGAGTTTTTGTGAATCAAAAATATAATATAAATTTTTTGAAATAACTATTTCATGCGTTTGATTTTCTAAAATATTTAAAGCCATTTCTCCTGAAGTTTTACCAAAACGATTTAAATCTACGATCTTCCCACCTGTTGCACCTTTCTTTATAAAAAGTGAATCTGTAATAAATATAGGTATTTTTGAATTTTTTACAAAACTTGCAATGGATTTGTTTTTATTAAGTTCTCCATTTTCATTTTTATAAAATCTAATAAAAAGAGCCGCACTGTCTTTATCTTGTTTCGAGAATCTTTTTTTTAAATCTTCTAAATTATTTTCTTTTAAATAAATGATTTTATATTTATTATGAAAATCTTTTATAACTTCATTAATCAAAGGTTCTGTATGTAAGGCATTAAGACTTTTGTCATTTATTATATAAAGTTTTTTAATAGAAGGTATTAATTTTTCAATTGCATCTATATTAGCTTTTAAATCTCTTCTTTCCAGCAATGCAGAAACTCTATTTTCAACACCATATTTTTTAGCTTTTTCTTTTGAATAATTTTCAATACCTACTGCTAGAATTGGTTCATCTTTGAAGAATTGCTTATAGTTTTCTAAAATAAAATCATACGCAAATCTATCCACTGCAATAATTAAATCATATTTTCTATTTTTAAGTTGTACTCTATAAAGATTTTTTAAATTTTTATAATATTCTTCAGAATGGATTATTTTTGAATCCATATACAATATATTTATATTAATATCAGGATGAGTATATAAAACTTTTTCCATTCCTTTTATAATACTATCACTCCATTCATAACCTTTATGATAGGAATTAATTACAAGAATATTTGAAGCAAAAAGAAATTGTGCTTTAACAATTAAGAATAATACTAATATAATTTTTTTCATAAATGGATTATATATTAAATATATATAAACTCTAATTACAAATTTAAATACTTAACTTTTTATAAAATTTATAAATTAATTACATTGTCATACTAAAGACATTTTGTAAGATTATAATTTTTTCAATGAACGACTTAGCTCGTTATAAAAAGAGTTAAAATAAAAGGAGACGTTATGGAATTTAGTATTCAATTGTTTATTGTTTTGGCAGTACTTTTCTTCGGTGCAAGAAAAGGTGGCTTGGCCCTCGGTCTATTTGGAGGGATTGGTGTTGTTGTTTTAGTATTTGGATTTGGATTAGCTCCAGGGAACCCTCCAATAAAAGTTATGTTAGTAATGTTAGCTGTAATTTCAGCAGGTGCAACATTACAAGCTTCTGGAGGATTAGATGTTATGCTTCAATTAGCTGAAAAACTTTTAAGAAAACATCCAAAATATATCACTATTTTGGCTCCACTAACAACAACTACATTGACATTTTTATGTGGTACAGGACATGTTGTTTATACAATGCTTCCAATTATCTACGATATTTCTATTAAAAGAGGGATCAGACCAGAACGACCAATGGCTGCAAGTACAATTGCCGCTCAAATGGGGATAATAACATCTCCGGTATCTGTTGCAGTTGTTTCTTTAGTTGCAATGCTTTCAGGTCATACAATGATAAATGGAAAAGAATTAGATTTAATTCAATTATTATCTATTACTATACCTGGAACTTTATGTGGTGTGTTACTAATTGGTGTATGGAGTATGTTTAGAGGTAAAAACCTTGAAGATGATCCAGATTTCAAAGAAAAAATAAAAGATCCAGAAATGAAAAAATACATTTATGGTGAAAATAAAACATTATTAGATCAAAAATTACCACAACATCAATGGAATGCAATGTGGGTTTTCCTTGGAGCAATCGCAGTAGTTGCTACTTTAGGTGCATTTCCAGAGTTAAGACCAGTTATAAATGGTAAAGCTTTATCAATGGTTTATGTGATTCAAATGTTTATGCTAGCAGCAGGAGCAATTATTTTTGTAATAGCAAAAGTAAAACCAGCAGAAATTGCTAGTAATGAAGTATTTAAATCAGGTATGGTTGCATTGATTGCAGTATATGGTGTTGCATGGATGACAAAAACAATGTTTGGTGCTCACATCGGAGATATCAAAGAAGTTCTAGGTGGAATTGTTATGCAGTATCCATGGGCTTATGCAATTGTTCTTATACTTGTTTCAAAACTTGTAAATTCTCAAGGGGCAGCATTAGCAGCTATGGTACCAATCGCATTATCAATTGGTGTTGATCCTGGAGTAATTGCAGCATTTGCAGCAGCTTGTTACGGATATTATATCTTACCAACATATCCAAGTGATTTAGCGGCAATTAGTTTTGACCGTTCAGGTACAACAAAAATTGGTAAATATGTTATCAATCACAGTTTTATTCTTCCAGGAATAATAGGAGTAGGAACTTCTTCAACAATTGGTTTTATTCTTGCAAAACTATATGGAATTATTTAAAACAAAAATATCTTATCAAATAAAAAAAGGGGAAAAGATTAATCTTTTCCCCTTTTTAATTTATAAAATTATAAATTATAATAATGAGTTAATCTTATCAGCAAAAGCTTGTTTAGATGAAGCGCCTACCATTTGATCAACAATTTCACCATCTTTCATAAAGATAATTGTTGGAATAGATCTAATTCCATATTTAACAGCTAAATCTTGTTGTTCATCTGTGTTTACTTTACAAATATTTGCTTTTCCTTCAAATTCTTCAGCTAATTCTTCAATAACTGGAGCGATCATTCTACAAGGTCCACACCAAGGAGCCCAAAAGTCTACTAAAGATACACCTGCATTTGTAACTTCTTCAAAGTTTTCAGGAGTTAACTCTGTATATTTACCCATAATTCTTCCTTTTTTTTAAATGTAATATGCCAAAATTATACTGTTCTAACCTTAAATAAAGTTGTATCACAGCTTACTAATCTTTGATAAATAAAGTTTTAGCTAAAATAGACCGAAAAATACACTAGTAGGAATAAAATTATATAACTACTAAGTCAAAATGGATAGATTTTATGGATATTAGAAAAGAGTATTTAGATTATTTTAAAAGCAAAGGGCATGAAATTATATCTTCAATGCCATTAGTTCCTGATGACCCAACACTTATGTTTACGAATGCAGGGATGGTTCAATTCAAAGATATTTTTACTGGTGCAGTACCTATACCTGTAAACCCAACAGCTACTTCTTGTCAGCTTTGTGTACGAGCAGGAGGAAAACATAATGACCTTGAAAATGTTGGTTATACTGCGAGACATCATACATTGTTTGAAATGTTAGGGAATTTTTCTTTTGCAGATTATTTTAAAGAAGATGCTATTGCTTATGCTTGGGAATTTATTACAGTAAATCTTGAACTTCCTATTGATAAATTATGGGTTACTATTCATGATAGTGATGATGAAGCTTATGAACTTTGGCAAAAACACATTAGCGCGGACAGAATTAAAAAATTTGGAGACAAAGATAACTTCTGGTCTATGGGGGATACGGGTCCATGTGGTCCATGTTCTGAAATCTTTTATGATCAAGGTTCTGAGCACTTTTCTACAGATGAAGATTATTTAGGTGGAGAAGGAGATAGATTTTTAGAAATTTGGAATCTTGTATTTATGCAATATGAACAAACTAAAGATGCAAATGGAGTAATTACAAGAAGTGCACTTCCTAAACCTTCAATTGATACAGGGATGGGACTGGAAAGAGTTATTGCAATAAAAGAAGGTGTTTTAAATAACTTTGATTCATCTAATTTCCAACCAATCATAAAAAAACTAGAAACTTTAGCAAATAAAAAAGCTACTAATGAAACTATTGCTTCTTTTAGAGTAATTGCAGACCACTTAAGAGCAAACTCATTTATGTTATCACAAGGTATTCTTTTTGGAAATGAAGGAAGACCTTATGTAAATAGAAGAATTATGAGAAGAGCAGTAAGACATGGTTATCTATTAGGATTTAGAAAACCATTTATGGCTGAACTATATGACACAATGTGCGATATCTTAGGTTCACACTATACTGAACTTTTAGAACAAAAAGATTATGTAAAAGAACAAATGACCTTAGAAGAAGAAAGATTTTTTAAAACTATTGATTCAGGAATGGCTTTATTTAATGAAGAACTTGAAAATACTAAAGATTTATTCTCAGGTGAAATTGCATTTAAACTTTATGATGAAAAAGGATTTCCTTTAGACCTAACAGAAGATATGTTAAGGGAAAAAAATATTAAAGTTGATATTGAAAAATTTGATTCATTAATGTCTGAACAAAAAGCAAAAGCAAAAGCTGCATGGAAAGGTAGTGGTGATACTGCAAATGAAGGTGACTTCAAAACACTACTTGAAAAATATGGAGTAAATGAGTTTGTTGGATATGAGAATACTTCATACAAAAGTAAAATATTAACTATTTTAGATGAATCATTTAATGAAATTTCTACACTTGAAGCAGGAAGTACTGGGTGGATAATGCTTGATAAAACTCCATTTTATGCAACATCTGGTGGACAAATGGGTGATATAGGAGCATTAGAAGACAACAACCATATTGCTATTATTGAAGATACTCAAAAATTTCATGGAATCAACCTTTCAAAAGTAAAAGTTGAAAAATCGAATATTTCTGCAAATGAAGAAGTAGATGCTGTAGTTGTAAATAGATATGAAATAGCAAAACATCACTCTGTAACTCATCTTTTACAAAGTGCTCTTAAAATGGTATTGGGAGATACAGTATCTCAAGCTGGTTCATTAAATGATGCTTCAAGATTAAGATTTGACTTTACATATCCAAAAGCAATGACTACAGAACAAATTGAAGAAGTAACCGATTTAGTAAACTCTATAATTACACGAGGAATTAAAGGTTATGTTGTAGAATTACCAATTGAAGAAGCAAAAGGCAAAGGCGCAATTGCTATGTTTGGTGAAAAATATGGTGACTTTGTAAGAGTAGTTGAATTTGGTGATGTTTCTGTTGAATTTTGTGGAGGAACTCATGTTAAAAATACAAGTGATATTGGTTCATTCTATATTACTAAAGAATCAGGAGTTAGTGCAGGTGTTAGAAGAATTGAAGCTGTATGTGGACTAGCAGCAGTTAAATACACAAATGATGTAATTTCCAAAATGAATGAAGTTCAAGCAGAAGTAAAAAACAATGACCCAATTTTAGGAATCAAAAAATTAAAAGATCAAATCAAAGAACTTAAAAAAGAGCTAGAAGTTGCTCAAAGTTCATCTGCTTCACCAATAAGTGAAGAGATGATTTCAGATACAAAAGTTATAGTTGATATCGTAAAAAATGGTGACATTAAAAAAATTGTAGATGATATGAAAAATGCAAATGAAAAACTAGCAATTTTATTACTTCAACCAAAAGGTGAAAAAGTAATGTTAGTTGCAGGAAGTAAAAATACAGCTGTAAAAGCTGGTGACTGGATTAAAAACATTGCACCAATTGTTGGTGGTGGAGGTGGTGGAAGACCAGACTTCGCACAAGCAGGTGGTAAAGATGTATCAAAAATTGAAGATGCAAAATTAGCTGCGTTAGAATATGTAAAAGGAAACTTATAAGGATGGAAACACTATTTAATAGTTTTTCTAGCATTATAGTTTTTTTACATGTAATTTCTGCAATTGTATGGGTAGGAGGAATGATAGCAATTAGATTTGCAGTCCACTACTCTATGCAAGAAATTGAAGATCCAAAAATCAAATTAGGACGTACATTAGAGACTCTTAGAAGATTTTTTAATATGGTTATTCCTGCTATTATAATTTTATTGCTTAGTGCTATTATTATGATAATTGCACTTAAATTTAAAGGTACACCTTTATATAATTTTGTTATTGCAAAAGAAGCAATATGGACTATTATGACAATTGTTTTTATTGTAATATTTATAAAAAGAAAACAAGCATCTAAAGCTTTTGAGGAAGGGAAATTTCCTCTTGCAAAAGAAAAACTAATGCCAATTGCGCAATATTTAATTCCTTTAAATATTATATTAGGATTAGTTGCAATTTATCTAGGTGTTACGTTACGAGGGTTTTAGTTAAAATATATTTAAGTTCTTAAAAGTTAAAATATCCTTAAAGAAGCTTGGGAAAGTTCATTTTGTAGGGATGTTTTAATTGAAAAAAAGAATTATCTACTCTATTTTTATTACCTTAATTTTTTTATTTACTGCATGTTCTTCAAAAAATGATAATAACTATTTTTCTATAAATAGAGATATATCATTTCCAAATAAAGCAGAATATAATTATAAAATATCTAAGAATATTAATTATAGTAAATTATATGACCAGTTAAATATTCAATATAAACTATGGAAAGGTGTTCCTTATAAATATGGTGGAAATTCCAAAAAAGGAATTGATTGTTCAGGATTTGTACAAAAAACCTTTAGAGATAAACTAAAAATAAGGATTCCAAGAACAACTGCATTACAATCTAGGATAGGGAAAGAAATGTCTCTTGATGAGCTTGAGATGGGAGATTTAATTTTTTTTAAAACAGGATTTAATACTAGACATGTTGGTATATATCTAGAAGTTGGGAAATTTATGCATGCCTCGACTAAGAGAGGTGTGACAATATCAAGATTAGATAATAATTACTATTCAAAACATTTTTGGAAAATAAAAAGAGTTATTAATTAGGAGTTACAATATATGATTAAAAAGAGTATTTTTTTATTAGGAACAGCATTTCTTTTTGTTGCATGTGTAGACAATAATACTTATGTTAACAGCGACCAAGTAATTTATGAAAATGCACAAAAACACAATATCAAAATTGATGCAAAAAATGAACCAATTATTACACCAGAAGAGTATAAAAAAATGCTCAAAGAGCAAACTGATGCACAAGAAGAAGAGAGTTCAATAGCAATTGATATGAACCAAGCATTAATGGATTTTTATAATGAATGGAAAAGTGTTAGATATAAATATGGTGGGAATTCTAAAAAAGGTATTGATTGTTCAGCTTTTACCCAAAGAATTTACAAAGAAAAATTTGATGTTAAAATCCCCAGAAGTACAAGAACTCAAGTTAAAATTGGTAAAAAAATAAAAAAATCTGAACTTGAGATGGGTGACTTAGTATTTTTTAAAACAGGAGTAAGAGATAGACATGTTGGAATTTACATGGGCGATGGAAGTTTCATGCACGCTTCAATTAAAGGTATCAGATTTACAAAATTAGATAAACCTTATTATAAAAGAAAATATTGGACATCAAGAAGAGTTCTTAACTAAAAACCACCATATAAAGCTAAAACTACAGGGATATAAACAACTGATATTAAAGTTGAAAGAAGAACTGTAAAAGAGGCTTTTTCTGGTTTTGCCTTAAGTAAAACAGCTAAAGTTACAGTATTTCCTGCTAAAGGTACAATAGAAAATAAAAACATCACTCGATAAATCTCTTCATTTAAAAAACCTATAAAAGTTTTATCTATAAAAATAATACTAAGAATAATAGCAGGACAAAAAATAAATTTGAAAAAATATGAAATTTTGATATATTTTTTATCAAAATCTTCATGAAGATTAAAACCTTTCATACCCATACCTAGCATCATCATTCCTAATATTCCAAATATCCATTTTATATTTTCAAAATATGGAATTATAAAATCAGGAGTTCTAAATCCAACCATATTAAAAGAGACACCAGCAATAAAAGCATAAAGTAAAGGAAGCTTTAAAACTTTCATAATAGATTGTCTTGCTGTAAAAGCACCTTTTGCAGTAACATAAAAACCTGTTGTATTCTCGTATAATAAAGAAGCCAATGTACCAAAAATAAATATATTTGCAGCACTAGGCTCAAGTAAAATCATAGCAAGTGGAATTCCAAAGTATCCGGTATTTCCAGTACCACAGGTAAATGCCAAAGTATTAACACTTGCATCATTCCATTCATTTTTATATCTATGTAAAATATAAAATGCTATAGAAGTTCCAAAAATAAATATAAATATTGGTAAAAAAAGAAGTTGAATATTTATTTCAATTGAAAGTACTGCAAAAAATATTACGACTGGTCCTAAAAAATAAATTAAGAATGAGGCAACATACTCTCTTTTTACTCTAAAATATCGAGCTAAAATATATCCAATAAAAATGTTTAAATATAAAGGGGCAACTTTTCCAAGTATAGTAATAAAAATATTCAATTATAATCCTAAATAGTTTGATAAAATGAAAAGGATTATAACACAAACAAAATACATCTTTATTGCATATGGAATATTAATTTTAAATATATCCATAGCCTTTAAATTATATCGTGCTTGCATAGTAAGACTAAGTCCACTAAAGGGTGATGTAGATACGGCTGTAGACCAAGACATTAAAAAAGTAATAGCTAACAAAGTATGATTTAACTCACTCATCCAGTTTCCTATAATTGCAATTGAAATAATAGGATGAATTCCAACAAAAGACAAAAATATCAATATAAATAGAAGAATAGACGCTGTGAGCCCATTAAATTGTTAAAAAGGTAAAGATACATTAAATCCAACTAAAATAGAACTTATACTAACTCCAAACATACCTGCTACTAAAAAAAGTGCAAGTTCATTTTTCATCCGTGGTAACTCATCAAATATATGATTATTAAATTTTTTAACAGATTTTTTCATTCCTACTTTTATTGGAAGAATAAAAATTGTCAAAACTATTGAAAACAAAGAAATAAGTAAAATTACTTTTAAATCTGGATAATAATGATTCGTTAATAAAACTAATATTGCTAACATAAAAGGTAAATAAAGCGTCTCAAATTGAATAGGATAACCTCTAAATTCGTCTAAATTGTGTTTTCTAGTTACCTCTAAATATGTTATTAAAAAAGAGATAAAAGCAAGAACCAATCCACTTAGTAAAATAGTTGAAGTTGATAATTTAGGAGCATAAGTTAAAGCTGCTGCAAATGCAACAAAAAAAGGCGACCAGTAAGCATCACTAGAAAAAGCTCGGGAAAGAACTATCACTTGAAGATTTGTGAGAGGTGCTTTTTTATAAAGTTTATCTGCAACAAGAATAAGAGAAGATAGATTAATAACCGAACCAAAAAGATGAATACCTAAATAGGTTTTCAAAAAAGATTGTCTACCCTTTGGCAAACTCTTAACTTTTTCCTGTTTTGGAGTTGCAATAAGTCTTAAGAACCCTACTCCTATTAGAAGTGTAAGTAAATACTGATTTACTAAAATTGCTCTTGAATAATCAATTTTGAATTCATTTATAAAACTGTATGAAAAAGATATAAGCGATAAAACGAGTAAAGAAACAAGTAATTTAATATTTGAAGTAAATCTAAAAAGTAAAATTAAAGCCATCCAAGCGAATATTCCTGAAAATATAAAAACTTCATTTGAGAAAAAGTAACTATATATAGTAATTAAAAAAGAGAGGAGAATTAAAATTCCAGATAATTTTTCGATTTTCATTTTGCAATTATACATAATTTACTTCGTTTTTTTATCTCTTTTGATACAATTACAAAAAAATTAAAGGCAATTTTTGATTAGACTTGGTTCAAATTCACCAACCCGTGCAAAAATATTAAAAGAACACAATATTGATTTTATACAAAATGGCGGTACTTTTGATGAAGATTCAATAAAAACAACAAATCCAAAATCATTTGTATATGAAGCAACCCTTGGAAAATACAATGAACTAGTCAAAAAATATGGCTGTGAAGATATTCCTTTATTAGTAGCAGATTCTGTGGTAACTTCAAATGGTGAACTACTTAGAAAAGCAAAAGATGAAGATGACGCAAGAAGAATGTTAAAACTTCAAAGTGGAAATGAAACCTCAGTTATAACCTGCATGATTTACAAAAGTAAAGAAAAAGAGCTAATTGATATCTCTATAACAACATATACTTTTTTAGAATTCAAGAAAGAAGAGATTGAAAAATATATAAAATCAGGTGAATGTTTTGGAAAAGCTGGTGCAATTATGGTAGAAGGATTTTGCAAACCATATATAAAAAGTGTTAGAGGGTATGAAAGTACGGCTATGGGACTTTGTGTTGAGAAATTGAGAGGACATATCAAATAATGAAAATAAAAACAATTGATTTTTTATATATCTTCTTTATCTGTTCATTCACTTTTATCTACTTTTTAAATTTTCCTTTAAATGTAGATTCTACCTGGATTTTATATTCTGCAGAACGTCTGTTATTGGGAGATTTACTTTTTGTTGAACCATCAAATGCAGATCTTCCAATAAACTTCTTTTATTCAGCATTTTGTGTAATATTATCTAAGTTTCTTCCTTTTAGTGTAGCAAATATATATATTATTTTTGTACTTTTAATAATTGCTACATCATTATTTTTATCATACAAAATCTTATTAAAAGTCTATCCATTCAGAGGAGATACAATTAGATATTATTTATATATTTTAAGTATTTCATTTACAGTTTTTGTTTTACCTGATTTTGGAGAAAGAGGACACCTCTTCATTGTATCCCTTATCCCTTATATTTTAATGATGATGAATAAAGATACTATAAAATTGGAAAATAAATTTATTGTTCTAATCTCACTACTAGCAGCTTTTGGATTTAATATAAAACCTCATTTTGTTTTAGTATTACTCTCTATTGAACTAATATATTTAATTCATAAAAAGAAAATATCTTTACTCTTTAGATTAGATATATATATAATAGCCTTTATATCTATCATACACCTATTTATTTTATTATATATGTTTCCACAATGGTTAAATTTTTCAATACCTTTATCTTTAAATGCATATGCTAATGCTTTTAATAAACCTCTTGATGTTTTAATATTTCAACTTGATATAATTTTGTTATTCATATCTTTAATTCTCTGGATAGCTTTTTCAAAAAGAGAATTTAATTTACCAATAAAAATATTATTTACTGTATTAATAACAACTCTTGCCATTTATCTAATTCAACAAAAAGGTTGGTTCTATCATAGATTACCACTATTTATTACAACTATACTTTTCATTATATATATAAGCTTACAAATAAAGAATTTTTCTAAAATATATATAATAGGATTTTTACCATTTATAATTAGTATATTTATAAATAATATACAATCACATCCTAGATTTAATAATTTAGAAAAAATTCTAAACTCATTACCAAAAGGAAATGCAATTCATATACTTTCATCAGATATTGCTCAAGGCCAAGCACTATTGGTAAAAAATAAGCAACAATGGGCATCAAGATTTTCTGCATTTTTTATGACAAAAGCTGTAGTAGTCGAGAAAAATGAGTTTGTTAAAAAATATTTATTTGAATCATTAGAAAAAGATATATACAAATTTAAAACTGATAATATTATCTTTTGTAAAGACTATAATAACTTTAATTACTATAATTTTATTAGAAGTAATAAAATTATAAATACATTATTAACTAAGCATTATAAAAAAGAAATTATAGAGAAATGTATTGTTTTATCTAAAATAAAAGAGTTTTCTAAATAAAAAACTCTTTTATCTTGTTAATTACAAAGTCTGTATCTTTCTTTTTTAATCCATAATAAAGAGGTAATCTTAATAATCTTTCACTGTCAATTGACGTTATATTATCTAGTCCATTAAAACTTCCAAATTTAACGCCAGCAATACTTGAATGAAGAGGTACATAATGAAAAACTGTATTAATATCAAAAGTATCTAAATATTTAATTAGTTTAACTCTTGTTTCATAATTTTGAACTTTTATGTAAAATATATGGGCATTATGACTACAAGCATCTGGAATACTTGGTAATTCGATATATCCTCTTTCTTGTAATTGAAATAAACCTGCGTAATAACTATTCCAATTGCCCATTCTATTTTCAATTATTTTATTAGGATTACTTAATTGACCCCATAAATAGGCAGCGTTTAAATCACTTAAAAGATAACTTGAACCTATATCAACCCACGAATATTTATCTACCATACCACGGAAGAATAGGCTTCTATTTGTACCTTTTTCACGTATTATTTCTGCTCTATTTATAAATCTTTCATCGTTTATTATTAAAAGACCTCCCTCTCCTGCGCTTGTAAAATTTTTAGTTTCATGAAAACTATAAGTGCCAATATGTCCAATAGTTCCTAACATTTGTCCTTTATAAGTGCTCAGCATTCCTTGAGCTGCATCTTCTATTACAAAAAGATTATTACGATTTGCTATATCCATAATGACATCCATTTCACATGATATCCCGGCATAATGAACAGGAACTATAGCTTTCGTTTTTTTTGTAATTGCATTTTCAATTTTACTTTCATCAATATTCATAGTATCTGGACGTATATCTACAAAAACAATTTTAGCTCCTCTTAGTACAAATGCATTTGCTGTTGACACAAATGTGTAAGAAGGCATTATTACCTCATCACCTTCTTTCAAATCAAGCAACATTGCTGCTATTTCCAAAGCATGAGTGCAACTAGTTGTAAGAAGTACTTTTTTACACTTTAAATTGTTTTCGAACCATTCATGACATTTTTTAGTAAATTTACCATCTCCAGAAATGTGTGAACTGTGCATAGCTTCTAAAATATATTTCTCTTCACTTCCTGTTAATGCAGGTTTATTGAAAGGGATCATTTTTTCTCGCTATCACAAATAAACTTCCACCAAAAATATTTGGTAAAAATTTATTTATCTTATTTTCAATTCTTGATATAAACAGAAAAACATTACTTAATAGATTATTTATAGATAAGTTAATATTACTTTCTTCATTATTAATAACTTTTCCAGAATCTCTATTTAATAACTTCCTTAAAAAAAGTAAAGGCAAAATACTTATAAAAAAATACCTAGCATCTAAAATTTCAAACCCACTATTTTTAAGTTTTCTAATCAATTGTTTCTTGGTATATCTTATTTTATGTCCTGAAATAACATCATCTCGATTCCACAGCCACATGTGAGAAGGGACAGTAATTACAATTTTTCCAGTACTATTTAACATTTTACTGACGTTACTTAATACTTTTTTATCTTCTGATATATGTTCTAATACATCAAATAAACATACTACATCAAACTCATTTTCAAAAGGAGTATTAAGTAAATCAAATTGATAACATTTTTTTAAACCATAACTTTTCGCATATTTCAAACCATTTAAATGCATCTCTCCGACAGAGATATCAGAATAACCATTCTTTTCTAGGTACCTAGACACATTACCTGTTCCTGCCCCTATTTCAATGATTTTTTCAGAATCGTTAATATACTCTTTTAAATTTTGAAGAATAAATTCTTTTCTTGCTATAAACCAAAAATGTTTTTCTTCTTGCATATATAAGTTATCTAACCCTAGTGAATTATAATCACTATGTTTAGATAAAACCTCTTTATCAAATATCATAATATCATCTATCTCATCATAATTTCTAATAATCACTTTAAACCTTGATAATAAAATAAACACCACATATAATCAGTAAGATGCCTATACTTTTAAACATAGTAATTGGTTCTTTAAATATTACAATAGCCATTATACTAGTTAACAAAACTAACCCTGCCATAACAAGAGGATAAGCATGTGACAAGTCAAATTTCGTCATTGCTGCCATCCAAAAGAATGATGCTATAAATGCAGATACGAAACCACTTAAAATGTAAGGGTCTAAGAAAAGCTTTCCTAGAAATATAATTTTTTCTACTATACTATCTGGTAACTCTCCATATTTAACAATCTTAAATTTAATAATATATTGTCCATAAACTGTAAATACAATTGAAAATAAAATGTATAAGTAACTCAAAAATCTAACTCATCAAAATATAATTTTTCTAATTCTAGAAGATCTTTTTTTCTATCTTTTATTTTTTTTGCTGGATTTCCTAAATAAATACTCCACTCTTTGGTATTCCTTCTTATTAAAGATGCTGCTCCAATTGATGTACCAACAGAAATAGTTACTCCAGGCATTACTATTGAACCTGCTCCAATAATTGAATGTTTCCCTATAAATATTTCTTTTTTAAATTCTTTTTTATATTTAGCTGGAATAGTGGGATTAGTTAAACTCCCACCACTATAATCGTCAGATTGTGTAAAAACTTGTACATGGTATGCAAGTCCAGAGAAATCATCAATGATTATTCCTTTTTCTCCTCCTGCAACTAAACAAAAAGGAGCTATATGAACATTATTACCTATTTTGATTTTTCCTGAAATTACACAAAAATCATCTATTCTAGAATTATCTCCGATTTCAATTTTGTCACAATTATAAAAAGTTGCATGATTACTAATTTTTACATTATTTCCTAGACTTTTAAATCCTATATTAAGTAACTCTTTTTTTGTTAAATATGCCATATTTCAACAATCCTTATTAAATGTCATTTCATCGATTATATATAAAGGCTTATCTTTTACTTCATCAAAAATTTTGCCAATATAAATCCCCAATATCCCCATATTAGCAAATATCAATCCAGCTATAAAATAAATTGAAACCATCACACTTGTCCAGCCCTCAACCGTGATTCCTTGAATATAATATCTGATAATTAGCCATATCCCAGTAATCATACTAAAAAATGAAATCAAAAAACCAAATTTAATTGATAAAATCAAAGGTTTATTTGATTGAGAAATAATATTATTTATTGCTAAGTTGACTAGTTTTGAAAATGTATACGAAGTTTTACCATTAGGTCTCTTTGCATGTTCAATATTAATATCAATTCTTTTATATCCCATCCAATTTATAAAATGAGGATAAGACCTATTTCCTTCTCTTATTTTATTTAAACTTTTTAAAACTTTTTCTGAAATAATACTAAAATTAGCAATACTACTATCAACTTTTAATTCTGAAAAATATTCATACACTCTATAAAATAATTTAGAACTTAATTTTTTAAAAAAACTATCTTGTCTATTAACTCTTCTTCCAAAGACAATATCATAGCCTTCTTGAGCTTTAGAATATAATTTAATTATCTCTTCTGGTTGATCTTGTAAATCACAATCCATAACAACTATCCAATCACCTCTTGCATGATCTAACCCTGCTGTTATTGCATAATGTTGTCCAAAATTTCTTGATAAATTTATTCCTTTTACTCTATCATCACTTTTTGCTAATTCTTTTATACAGTTCCATGACTCGTCAGGGCTTGCATCATTTATTAAAATAATTTCATATTTATTTGATATTGTCACTAACGTTTTATTTAATCTTTCATATAGTTCATTTAAACTTTTATTACATCCATAAACTGGTATAACAACTGATATATTAATATTATTCATTTATAATTAACCTATAATATTTTTTATTTTACTAACTTCTAAAATCAATTTTATAAACCACTTTTTTCAAAATTAAATAATTAGAAAACATAGCAATTATTGAAGCAATTGCAAGTGGCAAAATTAAATGTTCTCGAAAAAAAGTATATTGATTTATTAAACTAATAAAAATTAAATAATTTAATAAAACACCAAAAAATTGAATTACCAGATAATAAAAATATTCTTTTTTCTTGTCAATATTTTTATTATCTGAAAATGTAAAATTCCTATTTATTAACCAAGTAACAAAAACTGCTATTAAAAAAGAAAAAAATCTTGCTATACTAATTTCAAAATAAAAGATATGCACTAAAATTAAAAGAATACTTGCATCAACTATAAATCCTATAGTTCCAACTATACCAAATTTTATAAATTGTTTCAAAGTAATCTTTGTTCAAATTCTAATTTATTTTGATAAGCAATTGCATCTAATATAATACCTACTAAAAACAACATTATACTTATTAATCCCAATCCTGTTGCTAAAATTGCTAAAGGAACATGATATATATATTTATGCAAAATCCAATCACTAAACACAGGGATAGCACTTATGAGGGAAAATATTGCAAATAATAAGGATACTAAGGTAAAAAATAAAAATGGTTTATAATATCTAAATATTTTAAAAATTGTAAGAAGTACTTTTATTCCATCATCAACTGTACTTAATTTAGAAAAACTACCCTCCGGTCTATCTTTATAATTAATAGCTATTTCTTTAATTTTGAATTTTTTATCAAGAGCATGAAGAGTCATATCTGTCTCTAATTCAAACCCTTCTACCAGTATTGGATAATTCTTAACAAATTTTTTACTAAAAACTCTATATCCACTCATGATATCAGAAATATTAGAATCAAATAATTTATTTACAAGTTTTTGTACTAATTTGTTACCAAAAGTATGCATCGGCCTTTTGTTTTCTTTTTTATAAATACCTTCACTTATTCTATCCCCTATAACCATATCTACATCTTCATTTAACACAGGTTCAATTAATTTATGAATTTCAGAAGCGGGGTAAGTCATATCAGCATCAGCCATTATATAAATATCAGCATCAATCTTATGAAATGCATATCTTATAGCATTTCCTTTACCTTGTTTAGATTCAAATAAAAGCGTTCCATTTATATTAAATTCTTTAAATACGTTTTGAACGATTAAAGAAGTATTATCTTTTGAATTATTATCTATTACAACTATATTTGCAGTAGGTAATTCATTATAAAAACCTAGAATTGTCTCTTTTATGGTAAATTCTTCATCAAAAGCTGGTAAAATTATTGCAATATTATTCATTTAGTTTCTTCTTTTTTTATTTTAAAAATTATTCTATTATGGTATATTATTTCAGGGACTATTCCAAACTCCTTAAGTTTATCAAAATCTAACACTTGTTTAGCATTTCTTAAATAATGTACATAAAAATCTGCTTTTACATACTCAATTAATTTTTTTAATTCAAGTTCACTAATTCCTTCCTTTTTCTGCATCCTTATATATATATCTTTCATCTCTTTATTTTTATCATCAAACCAACCAACACTACAACTAGGTACAAATTTTATTGTAGGGTTATGATATAAAGCTTTATATACATCGGTATTTAAATTATTAAGTAAAATTGTTTTATTTATAAATATTTTATCTTTAAAAAATTGAGCTTCTGCTATCTCTTCATTTAAAGATTTTGTACAAAAAGAGTAACTAAAGGCTACTATGGCATAAGGAATTGCAATAATATAAAATATCATTGCTTTTTTTGAATAGGACATATATTTTATAGAAAAGACAAAATAAGTTCTTATTCTTTTAAAGAGTGCCTTTTTATTACTATTTATAATTATACTAACTAAGAATAGAGTTATTAAAGGAAAAAGCAATACAAAGTAACGAACTTGATTAAGCCATAAGATTGAGGTAATTAATAAAAATAAGACTACTGAATTTTTTCTAAAATATTCATAATTTTTATAAATTAAATAAAATGCTATACAAAAAAATACTGGTAAAAGGATAAAATAATTTATATTTCCAAGAAAACTAAAAAATGCTTGCCCTTCTCCAACTTCAAGTCCCATCCTTAATTTTTGATCCATTAAAATATTTTTTACAGTTTCTAAATAACCTTCAAAATCATACACTAAATGTATTAGTAGAACAAATACTGAAGCTAAAAAAACTCCAAAGAATGCATTCCATTTTTTCTGAACCATTGTCACTAAACCTATTGCACCAGTATAAATAAAAAATAAATAATAAAAAGGACCATAAAATAAAGTTAATATAAACATAGGGAAAAACTTATTCTTTAAAATCAATGCATACATTACAAAAAGCCCAGATAATAGATCAGGTCTTACCATCAAATATCTATAAGAAGATAAATATACAATTGAAAATACAATAATATATGTAATTGATGCAAAATCGTATTTAATTTCTCTTCTAGCTAAAATATCTATTATAATTAATAGTAAAAATAAAGATAGAAAATTAACTATTACATGGACAAAAGAATAAGGGACAAAGTGTAAAATAAATTCTAATAAGTAATGCCATAAGAACCAAGGATCATACGAAGAGAATAACGAATAAGGAAAAATATCACCCCAACTACCCATCTCATCTTTATGTGCAGAAAATGCAATATGTCTCAATCCATCATCTGGCATACTCATATCTATAAAATAAGAGAATAAAAAAGCATAAAAAATATAAATAGAATAATGTATATATTTATTAAAGTAAGTTTTGTTTTCCATTGCTGATGGTATCATTATATTTTTTATAATTTAATAAAAAATGTGTCTATAGGCGATATAAAACTTTTTTTTATTAATTAATAACTTTTTGATAAATGAGATAATTATTAAATTTCTAAATGACAAATCTCTTTATACGTGCAGGTATAATAAAAAAACCGTAGCAATAATATTTTTGCTAACACCTAATAGCTAATACTTAAAAAAAATAACCAAAAATAAGCTAACTTTTAGAAAAATTAAATTTTTTTGTGCTACAATTAGCTTAATTATATATAGGAGAGCTTAAATGTTAGAATTTTTAAAGAGAAGATTAAAATCAGAAAAAGGTGCAATGGATAAAATCCTTGTAACTTTATTATTAGTTGTTGTTGGTGTTGCAGCAGTTGTTGGTCTAAACACATGGATGGGTAATCAAAAAAATGCAATGATTGATAAAGCAAATACTTCAATTAATAGCGCTATGGGTTAATAAATGATATAATCAAGTAGTTAAAACTACTTGATTATTCATTTAAATGAAGTTAAAGTTTGATTTATATTAATAGATTAATAAAAAAAATTAAATCACAAAGAGGTGCTATGGATAAAGTGCTAGTAAGTTTGCTTTTTGTCATTATTGCTGTTTCTTCTCTTGTTTTAGTTGAGAAATGGTTTAGCTCACAAAGAGATGACTTGATAATTAAGTCAAATAATGCTGTCACAAATGTGATGAATACCATGTAACTTAGCATTTATTAGTAATGCTTTTTACTCTATCATTTTATATTTTTTCACTCTTTTTATCCTTTTTAGATTGTACTAGATACAAAATCCCAAATATCACTCTTGCTACTCTAATTATTTTTTTATTAATTTTTGGATACTTAGAAAACAAATTAAATTTATATTCATTTATTATATCATTTACTATTCTTATTTTTTTCGTTATAATATTACTACTTATGCCTAAAATAATTTTAGGAGGCGGAGATATTAAGTATATGATGGTCATTGCAATATATATTGAACCATTTTTATTTCCATTATTTCTTCTACTAACAGGCATATGTCAAATGATTTTTTTAATTTATTTTCAAAAAATAAAAAAAAGGAAAGTTGCTCCAATGGCACCAGCAATGTTTCTTTCTGTGATAGTTGTAGAAATTTTATATAAAGTTGAAATTTACCCTTTTTAAAAAGGAGATTATGATGAAAAAAGCTTTTTTGAATCAAATGTTACTTGGCTTTCTAGCAATAACTGCTATAGTTGTCTTTGTGGCAACAATAAATGATGAAAGACTAGCAAAAAGTAAATATTATGATTTAGAAGATATTGCAAATGAAAGTATTAAGGCACTTTCTAGTGAATACTTTAAAAATATGCAAGGGAACTTAAATAATCCTGTAAACACAGTAATGGGAGCAATTTGTCTTGCTGAAGACAAAACTAATACTTTAGTACAAGCTAGTACTTTAGGTCAAGAATTGTTCAATAATAATAAAATTCAATATGTATGGAGAGATGAGGGGACATATAGTGCCTCAACTAACACTTATGATGGAGTAGCCGATGGTAGACCAGATACAATAACTGCAGTAATTAGCTCTTATACAAAAGAGAATTTTTGGTATAAGTTTCTAGGAAAAGATACTTTTACTTTACCAGGTTTTTCTAGAGCCGTAGATTTAAATAGATTTACTTATAATGTTAATGTTAATTTTAGAGGTGTTATTGAAGCTGGTTTTTATAATATGGTAGGAACCTATGAATTAGATAATAACGGATGTCCACAAAACCCTCAACTAATTTTAGATAATAAAGATGATTGGCAAGACAAAATAGGTGAGACTATGGCAAGTATAGAAATGCCTCATACCAAAATGTTTTTTATAGCAGATGGATATAGAAGATTTGGAAACTATGACAGTAGTACAAAACAAAACTCAACAATTTCTATTGATAACACCACTCTTTCTTTTGATAATAATGGTAGTTCAGACTGTACTACATCAGGAACTTTTCCGACAGTTGTATTAACAACAGATGATGGACAAGTTCAAAGAAGTGATGAAAATGATGTTACAGGAAAAAACTTAACAAGCCGAGCTAATGTATATTTCGAAGATACATATTTAAACTTTGATAATAAGAGTACACATACAGAAGAAATTGCAGAAAAAGATTGGGGTGCCTTTGTTGCAGTAATGGAAAAAAGCTCTGATTGGAATAGTGAAGCTTGGGATTATTATAATTCTTTACCTTATTGGAATAGAAAGGATGCAAATGGGGTAAACTTAAAGTCTTCTACTAATACTTACGATGGATGGACAGAGTATACTAATGATCATAATATAAACTATACATTTGATCCAAATAATGAATATGTATTTGTTTCAGAAGATTTAGCCTCAACATCTAACCCCAACAACTCACAATTTAGACATGATGAATGGGCTAGTGATAGAGACTTTTCAGATATGTCTTTTAGTATGTTAAAAATTTTTGTTCCAGAACCAATTGATCATAGCTTAATTTCTAGTGGTTCAATAATTAATGTAGTATGTCCATAAAATATAAGCTTTTATATGGCATAATAACACAAATTATTAAAATAAAATAATTTTTAGGAAATAGGAAATAATATGGATTATAAAAACTATCAAGTATACTCTGATGTACAAGGTGCCCTCGATATTAGAAGAGAAAATGTAATTGAAATTTTACAACTTTTTGTTTTAATTTCCAATATTCAAAAACTCACATTTATGAAATATGATTTTAAATATAATAACTTTGTATATGGATTTACCATTGATGGATATAATGTTATTGAAGACGATATAAACTTTATAAATAATAAATATTCTATTGTGCTAAAAGATGGAGATATTATTTTTGGTAAAATTACATTTAATAGAAGAATCTGGTATAGACAAGTGCTTAGAGAACTTCTAAAAAAATCTAGAATTGCACTTAGAAAAATATTTGAAATAGAAAAAGATTTACTATCTCAAAATACACCATTAAATATTTTTATAATTACAGATAAGAATACTATCAAATTTGCAAATAAGTTACAAACAAATTTAGATATTCTTCTCAATGCAGATATAGCAGTAATTCATGATATCACAAAGGTAACAGATAAACTAAACCAAAAAAACTCTAAAAATATTATCATTTATACTGTTCAAAATAATGAATTAATTAAAGATGATGAAGAATTATTAAGAACTTTTAATGAATTTGTTGTTGTAATTGGTCCAAATGACCATAATTTATCTTTAACTTGCGGAAAACTAAATATAGAAAATTATGTTTCAATAGATGAATTTTCTCCAGAGCATATTAAAAATATAATTTTAGATACAAAACATAAACTTATAAATAAAAATAAACATGATAACAAAATTATTGCGGTAACTGGTGTCTCAGGAGGAATTGGAGCAACAACTGTATCTATGAATGCTGCAGATTTAATTGCAAGAAATAATCCAAACAAAAATGTACTATATGTGGATTTATCAACTACAAAAGCTATAAGTAACCTATTTTTATCTCAAAATCCTGTACCAAATTATACAATTATTGATTTAGTTAACTTTGGTGATTTTGACATTAAAAAAAATCTTGAAATGGGATTAATTAAAATACGTGAAAATTTTTATTCAATTAATGGTATTCAAAAGCATATTGATAAAGATTTAATTGAAAAAGATAATTTCATAGAAAAACTTTTAGACTATTTATTAAAAGCAAGTGATAGCTTCAATTATATTGTTATAGATACGGGAGAAGCAGATGCTTCAAGTTTAAAAAGTACCATTTTTGATTTAGTGAATGAAATTTGGATTTTAACAGAAATGACTCTCCCACATGTGAGTAAACTTAAAACATTTTATTCTTTAATGAAAAGAGCTGGACTTAAAGATAAAGTTACATTTATTGTAAACAGAGTTAACTCTCTAAATGAAATTTCGGCATCAGATTTTGATTCAATTATGAATACAAGTGCTAAAGAAGAAAAATTAATGTATCTAAAAATACCTAATGATTATACGACACTTGGTAGATGTTGGAACTATTGTGAACTTGCTTCCCAAGTTTCTAAAGATTCTCAATTTGTAAAAACCATAAGTGACATTTTATTAGAAAAAGAATACATTGGTCATACGGTAAAAAAAACTAAGCAACCTAAAAAAAGTATGTTTTCTTTTTTAAATAAGGATTAAAATTGAGAAATCTAAGGTCATTAATTTCAGAAGAAGAACAAAAAAAAGAAGTAAAAAAACAATCATTCGCATACAAAGATGAAGAAATAATTGACGTAAGTGAAAAAATCAATAGAGAGAAAATAGAGAAAGTAAAAAAAAGATCCAAAGAAACAGGATTAACTTTTCCTAAAATCTATCTTGATGAAAAGTTACTAGAAATTGCATATGAAATAAATGATACTTTTATGTTAAATCTTAAGTCAGATAAAAAAATTACAAGAGATTCACTTGACGAAGTATTGCCTGAGTTTATTTTATCTTTTAAACAGACTACTCTTTTACCAAAAAATATATTAGAAGATATAAAAGAATTCATAATAAACAACGTTATTGGCTATGGACCAATCACTGCTTTATTTGATATTGCAAAAGATGGACTAAATGATGTAATTGTTAATACAAAAGATTATGTTGATATAATATATAAAGGTAAAACGGTACAAACTCCATTTTGTTTTAGAAGTGAAGATGAACTAAGAAAAGTAATTGACAAAATGCTTGCAGAGAATAATAGAAAGATTGATGAAGCACATCCAATTATGTCAAGTAAACTAAGAGATGGTTCAAGGGTTGAAGTTCAAATTCCACCAATTGCTGCAAATGAAGGTAGTTGTATTACAATAAGAAAATTTAATGATTTACCTTTATTACTAGAATTTTTAATTGATTCTGGTCAAATGGATTATAAAATGGCATACTTCTTACTAAAAGTTGCAAAAGGTAAATGTAATATCATTGTTTCGGGTGTGACATCTAGTGGTAAAACAACTTTTTTAAATGCAATGACAAGATTTATTGATGATAATGAGCAATTAATGGTTATTGAAGATACAAAAGAAATGCAACCTCAAATGCCTTGTCATTCAATTAGATCATATGAAGCAAGGATGGCAAACGAAGAAGGTAAAGGTGCTATTCCTTTAGACTTTTTATTACGTTCAGCACTAAGGTCAAGTCCTAGAAGAATTATAGTTGGGGAGTGTAGAGGACAAGAAATCGTTGTTATGTTAAATGCAATGAACACAGGTCACCCAGGTTCAATGACAACTGTACATGCGGATAATACAAAAGAAGCATTAGTAAGAATTGAAAATATGTACTTAGAAGCACGACCAAGTGCAAATATTAACTTTATTAGAGCGCAAATTGTATCTGCTGTTGATATAATCATCCAACTTGTAAGGTTTCCAGATGGAAGTAGAAAATTAATTACAATTTCTGAAGTTGAAAGAAGAATTGAAGACAATTCAGTTATCTCTCTTAATAATATATTTGAGTTTAAAAGAGATACTAGTGATATGAAAAAAACAAAAGGAAATTTTGAAGTAATTTCAACTCCAAGTAGAACAATAGATCAAATGAATATGTTTGGGGTAGAAATTGACACATCAATATTTAATAAAGAATTTGAAATGCCAAAATCTATGTTAATTGATGAATTAGAAAAAGATTTGCCAGATAAAATGTGTGGATGGAAAGATGAATTCATTGATGTTTTTTTACATCAAGATCCACAAATTTTCCATAAATGGCCTCATTTTCAAAAAATAGAAAGAGATTATTAAAAAATGTCTATAGAATTGATTGGTTTAATTGTAATTATACCTATATTAGTAATATTAATTAGTATTTTTGCATATAATTTTTATTTAGAATTTAATAAAAGAAGTAAAATTATAAATCAACTTTCCAAAGATAATCATGAAATTTTAGAAGAAAAAAAGAGACAATCAATTTTCTCAAAAGAAGAAAGAAATTGGCTTGGTAAGAAACTCGCTTATGCAGGTTTCATATCTCCATTTTCAGAGACTATTTTTTTAATAGTCAGTGGTTTTTTTGGATTTTTAGCTGCAACTTTCATAAATTTTGCTATAACAAATCCTCTGGTATTTTTAATTTCATGGATTATATTTTCTTTCTTCCCATTATTAGTATTGAAAAAAATTATTGATAATAGACAAGAAGAATTTAATTTCGGGTTAAAAGTTATTATTGATAAAGTTACTAGTATGATGAAAAGTGGAGTTGGATTTGAGCAAGCATTAAGAAAATCAGTTGTAACTTCAAAATCTAAATTTACGAAAGATACTTTTAATATTTATCTTATAGAGAAAGATATAATAGGGGAAGACAGAGCTTTTGAAAAAATGTTTAAACTTGTAGAATCAAAAGAATTGAGGATTTTTTATCTAACAATTTCAATAGGTAGGCAATCTGGGGGTAAATTTTCAAATACCTTAGAAAAATTAAGAAAAACCCTACATGACCAAGGTGAAATAAAACAAGAAATCACAGCTTCTACAAAAGAGATAAAAGTTGGTAGTTATATGATCGTTGGTTTAGTTATATTTATTTATGAAATGATGGATAATTCTATGGAAGGTGTTTTAGATGAACACTTTTTTGGAACAAGTGAAGGTCAAATTCAAATGTTTTTTATATGTGTTTGGGTTGCATTTGGTTTATTTGTAAATAATTTATTAACAAAAGTAAAAGGATAGATTGTGAATATGATATATTTTTTACCAGTACTTTTTGTTATACTATTTATTATTGCTTGGTTTTTTTATGATTCAAAAGGTATTAAAAAACAAATTGTCCTTCTTTCAAAACTCGATTCTCTTGCTATAGTTGATCAACAAAAAGAAATTAGAGATGATGATAAAGATGAAGCAAGCAATCTTCATTTTAAACTAATACAAGCGGGGCTTACAAAAAAAGAATATAACGAAGGGAAACTAGTCTTTGCCATTATGGGAATTGTTATTGCAGTTTCTTTACCACTATTTTTCTCTTCTACTGTTGGAATTATTGGTATTCTTGTTGGTATATTATTAATAATATTTGGAGGTCCACTTTATTTATCAATATCAAAATCAGAAAGAGTTGATAAAATCAATAATGACCTCGGAGTCTTTTTAGATTTAATTAACGTAATATTAGAAGCTGGAGGTGGATTAAAAAATGCATTTTTTACAGTTTCAACAAGAGCACATGGAATATTAGATGAAGAATTATTAAAAGAAATTGCCATTCTAGAATATGAAATTACAAACTATTCAACAAAAAAAGCATATGAAAACCTAAAAAAAAGAGTAGATTCAGAAGATGTAGCAAAAATTGTAGATTTTTTAATTTTAAGTGAAGAAGCAGGGATAGGTGTGAAAAATATTTTTTCATCACAATCAGATGAAATGAGACAAGAAAAGTTTTATAAAATAAAAGGAAAAGTTAATACATTAAATATGTATTTAATGGTTATTATATTTATATTTGTTCTACCAGCATTAGGGGCTTTTATTGTCTTTCCTATGATGGCCGGAAGCTTAGAATTTGGAATGTAAAAAGGAAAAGAATGAAATTCAATAAACAAATTGCAATTATACTAGTACTGTTATCAATGCTGTTATCAGCAATTGCAGTAGCTATTTATTTTTATACACAAAACCAAGAGGTGATTGAAAGTAAAAATCAATTAGTTAAAATATTTATTGCAAAAGACAATATAAAAAAAGATACTCAAATAACTGAGGAACATATAAAAGAGACAACAGTTGCAAGAGAATTTATTCTGACGAAACCTCTATTGAAAAATGAAATTATTAATAAATATGCAAAAGAAAATATTTATAAAAATGAAGCCTTTTTAAAAGAAAAACTTTCAATTAAAATTGAAGAAATAGTTAAAGAAAAAAAAATAGACTATAAATATAATAGTTATAATATGGCTTTTAAACTATTTAAAAATCCTAATTATTCTTTAGACCCTGATGATATAATAAAAATTATATCTGTATACCCAGAAGGTGCAGAAGAAAATGCAAATACCTATTCTGTTCAATATGTTGCAAATAACATTAGAGTATTAGGTTTTCTTAATGCAGGTAAACCAACTGAGAAAACTATCATAAAAAAGAAAATTAAAAAATTAGTAAGAAAACAACAAGTTGAAGAAATTATTGAACTCAGATCAGAGGAACTTATTTTGGATATTCAAGAAGATATATTATTATCACTTATTAATGATTATAATAAAGGGAAACAACTTTGGATGGTAAAATCTAAATTAGTTAATACTCAACAAGACGATGAAGAAGATAAAAAAAGAATTGAAGCTTTATTTGAAAAAGAAAAAGCTGAAAGAAATAAGAAAAAGTCACCCAAAAAAGTATACAAAGCTAGATCTTATCCAATTAAGTGGTACCAACCAAAAAGTACAACAAGTACAAAAACTGCAACTATTAGTTATTCAAATGACAGAGAACTAAAACAAACTAAAAAAGCTAGAATTGTATCAAGTTTTGGAAAAGAATGTTCACAAAAAGATAAACTACTTATTGTCAAATCATCAAAAGCATATCTTAGAACCCATCCATCTATAAGAGCAAAAATACATAAGAAAATATATAAAAATTATATAGTACCTTATACAAATATTTCAAAAATTAATACATCTTGGTTTATGATTTGTGATGGAAGTTATGTTCAAAGAAAAGATGTCAAAGAGATTTCTTACGATGAATACAAAAAACTAAGAAAGTAGAAAGTATAATGAACAAAGAAAAAAAGCAAAATACGAAGTCTGCATACATAGAACAAATTCTAATGTGGATGGTAATCTTTATAGGCTTTGTATGGATGTTTTTCTTTGTTATAGATTATGCTACAGCAGTAAGATTAAGAGAAAACATAGATGCTATTAGCAAATATGCAGCTAGATATGTAGCAAAATATACTGATACTGTAGTTAATCAATCAACAGTTGCATTTGATGCACAATTTATTACAAACTTAAATAATATAAGAAATAGCAATATATCAAGTATTTCCGCAGGAGATATAAACTGTTCAATTGCTACAGTAGCACCTCAAAATACTAATTCTCAATCTATATTTATAGTGCAAGGGACTTACTTAAAAGGTTTTTTAAGTAATCAAGGAACAAATAATTTTACAAGTAGGACTGTTGTTTATAATGAAACAAATGTAGCTCAAATCACTTGTACTTTAAGTGTAACAATTAACTAGGAGAAGAAATGGAAAAAATATTTAAAATTATTTTTGGAATAACTTTTTTATCAATATTATCGTTGGCAAATGATAAATTTATAAATCAAAGTGAATTTGAAAATAAAACTATCTTTATTGATGTAAATAGTTATAAAATTTTACAATTTAATAAAAGAATAAAGTCTGTTGAAATTACAAATAGCGATAATATTATTGTAGAAATACTTGAAAATACCGAGAATCCATTAACGCGCTTAAAAGTTTATGCTAAAGAAGCTAGTAATGAAACTGGACTTATTACCTTTCAAGATGACTCTATCATCACTGTTGGATTTAACATAGTTCCTCATTTAAAAAATTTAATTAATATGGCAGAGAATCGTTATCCAGAATTGAATATAGAACAAATAAATGATACTATCTTTTTAAAAGGTAATGTACCTAATCAAAAAGATAAAGATAAAATTCTTGATATGTTTTCAAAGTTTGATATAGATCCTGAAAAGAAAATTGTAGATATGCTTTCTACCTCTAATCCTAAAATGATTAAAATTAAACTCTATGCAGTTGAAATTAATAATGATAAAGGTGTAGATATAAAAAATAATTGGACACTATCACGAAAAAATTTCTTTCAATCTGTTGATACCGATGGCTTATACCAAAATAATGCAATACGAAATGACTCTTGGGGGTTAGTTAATAACCAAAGAAATATTGGGCTAGATCAAGAGATTGATGTAATGATGAAAAATGCTTTATCTCTTACGGGAGGATTAAGTGGTGCAGCTAACTATTTAGGGAAGTTTTTCAATACTTCACTTACTCTTAAATATTTAGCAGACGAAGGAGTGGCAAACGTTTTAGATGAAAGTACGCTCATTACTTTAGAAAATAAACAAGCAGTTTTCAAAGCTGGAGGAGAATTAAACGTAAGATTACAATCTGATGAAAAAGCTGAACTTCAAAAACTTTACTATGGTGTAGAATTAACACTAACTGCAAAAGAAGTTATGAATGATGAATTTGTGCATTTAACTGTTACAACTAAAGCAAGAGAACTTGATTGGGCTAATCAAGTTGATAATATACCTGCTATAACAAATAAGTCTATAGAGACTACAGTTATTATTAAAAATAATTCAACTATTGTTCTAGGTGGAATAATAAACAGTAAAAATACAAAAGATTTAGAAAAAATTCCTTTATTAGGTGAAATTCCTATTTTAGGTTTTTTATTTAAAAGTAGCTCATTTAAAGAAGGAAAAAGTGAACTTGTATTTTTTATAACACCCGAAATTGTTAGTGCTTCTTCAAATAATCAAATGGATAAACTAAAAGTAAATAAAAAAAAGATGTTTGATAAATATAAAAAAGAAACAAAAGAAAAATATTTGGATATGTTAAATATAAATTTTGGCAAAATTGGAGATTCTTCTGAAGAAAAATTGAATGCAATAGAAAAACCTGTCGTTGTAGATAAAAAGAAAGAACCATCGACCTTCACAAATCTTTTTAAATCAAACACACCTAAAATGACTCAAGAAGAGATTCATAAAAAACAAGTAGATTCAATATTAGGATATTAATAGTAGTTTAAAACTACTATTAATTCTTGTATTAGTTTATTTCTTCAACTAGTTGAGATGGAAGAAGGCCAAGGCTTTCTTCTATTATTTTTGTATCTCCGTGCTGAATAAAACTATCTTCATATTCAAAAGATGTTACATTTACACAGATTCTATCTTTATTTAGAAATTCTAATATTGCACTTGATACTCCACCCTCTTTTTGAGAATCAGAAAAAATATACCAATCATCATATTTTTTTGATAAATCCCTTAACATTTTTTCATCAAGTGGTTTTACAAATCTAAGGTCTAAAATAGCAATATCGTCTTTATGGAGTTTTTCAGTTTCGTAAGCTCTACTAACTCCTGCCCCATAACCTATAAATAGTTTTTTGGATGTACCTTCTTTAAGTAATTCTGCACGTCCTAATTCAAATTTATTAGCTTCGTATTCAAATTTACCAAAAGCACCTCTTGGGTATCTAATTGCACATGGACTTGTAGCTTCATAAGCAAACTCTAATGCATATTCAAGTGTTTTGTCATCACTAGGGGCACATAAAATCATGTTGGGAAGAAATCTAAGATAAGATATATCAAAGGCACCTTGATGTGTTTCTCCATCATTACCGACTATACCAGCTCTATCAATTGCAAAAACAACAGGAAGATCCATTAAACATACATCATGAATAATTTGATCAAATCCCCTTTGTAAAAATGTTGAATAAATTGTAATAAAAGGTATAAAACCTTCTTTTGCCATTGCTGCCATTGATGTTATTGCATGTTGTTCAGCTATTGCTACATCCCAAAATCTATCAGGAAATTCTTTCATAAGTTTATCAATACCTGTACCGCTTGGCATTGCAGCAGTAATCCCCACAATATTATCATGCTTTTTAGCTAATTCACATAAAGCATCAGCAAAAACTGCTGTTGCTGCTTTATCTGAACTTTTTTTCACGAACTTCCCATTGTCAACATTAAATGGCCCTACTCCATGCCAATGTTCATGTTGTCCTTCAGCAATAGTATAGCCCTTTCCTTTTACTGTTTTAGCATGCACAATTACAGGTTTACCTATATTTTTTGCAAGTTCTAATGTTTCTATTATCTCTTCCATGTCGTGACCATCAATTGGTCCTATATAATCAATACCCATCTCTTCAAACAAAATTCCAGGAGTAATAAGTTTCATACTCTCTTCAATTTTCTTTGCAATATAAGTTGCTCCATCTGGAAGTTTTTGAACTATATTTCTATCAACTCTATCTCTAAAATTTTGATAAAACTTTCCTGCAAGTATTTTTGATAAATACTTAGAAATAGCCCCAATTGGCTTCGCAATTGACATTTCATTATCATTTAAAATAATTACAACAGGTAATTTCAAATCACCAAGTTCATTTAAAGCTTCATAAACCATCCCAGCAGTCATAGAACCATCACCAATCATTACAACAGGGATTCTATCTTCTTTTTTTAGTTTGATGCTTTTTGCAGCTCCTACAGCTAAAGAAATTGATGTTGAACTGTGTCCTGCTACAAAATAATCTGCATCTGACTCTTTTGGCTTAGTAAATCCACTTAATCCACCAAATTGTCTTATAGTTTCAAATTCATCCCATCTGCCATTTATAAGTTTATGAGGATAACATTGATGGGAAACATCATAAATAAAAGGGTCTTTTTTAACATCAAATACTTTATGCATAGCAACTGTTAGTTCTACTGCACCAAGTGTTGATGAAAAATGTCCACCTTTTCTTGAAACCACATCAATGATTCTGGCTCTAATATCAGAACAAATTTTTTCTAATTCTTTTAGATTTTTGTTTTTTATTTCCATATTTTTTGTTGCTTCTCTTATCTTTCTAAAGCTGATAGTACTTCATCTAATATTTTAAATACTCTTGTATTTTGTTCATTTGTTCCAATAGTTATTCTTATAGCATTTACACCATATCCAGTTAAATCTCGAACAATAACTCCACGTTCTAAAAGTTTCTGAGCTACTTCTTTAGAAACAAATTTATCTCCCATTTTAATAGTGATAAAGTTTGTATAAGAGGGAATATATTCAAAACCTTTTGATTTAGAATACTCTTCATATCTTTTCATCTCTTCAAAGTTTTTTGCAATACAAGTGCTTACAAACTCTTCATCCTTTAAAGCTTCTATTGCGGCAGCTAAAGTTAAAGTTGTAATATTAAATGGTGCTCTTAATTTATAAAGTGTTTTTATAATATCAGCTTGTGCTATTCCATATCCAACTCTCATACCACCTAAAGCATAAGCTTTTGAAAATGTCCCAAGATAGATACAATTTGGGAATTTAGTAATTAAATCTTTAGGTACTATTCTTTTATTCTCATCTTTAAAAGATGCATACTCATTATAAGCTCCATCAACAACTACTAACGTATCACTACTAACTTCTTCTAAAAATTTATATACATCTTTAGTATCTAAAGCTTCACCAAGAGGATTATTTGGTAAACATAAAAATATAATATCAGCTCCATGCTCTTTGTATAAAGCTTTGAACTCTTCTAAATTATGAGTGTCTGAATCAGTTTTAATTATTTTTGAACCTGTTTGCTTACCATATATTTCATACATTGCAAAAGTTGTTTTAGCCATAAGTAATTTAGAATCTTTTTCACATTTAGCATGTACACAAAATTCTAAAATTTGATCACTTCCTGAACCAATTATTACATTTGAAGAGTCAACATCAAACTTTTTGCCCAAAGCCTCTTTTAACTCGTACATAGAATCATCTGGATAAACAAACATATTTTTAGCTAACTCTTGAACTTTAGCTGTTACCTTTGGACTAGTTCCATACGGATTCTCATTTGAAGCTAATTTTATAATATCTTTTGGATCTATACCATACTCTCTAACAACTAATTCAATTGGTTTTCCAGCCTCATAGGTTGTAACATTTTCTAAAACTTCATTAAATTTCATCTATTTTCCTATAAATTAAATATCTTCTACTTCTTTTACGTATGATCCTAAAAATTTAATAGAATCTGCATGCTTATTAAAAATACCTTTTACATTTTCATCATCTTTATGACCATTAAAATCAATAAAGAAAATTGAAACACCTTCAACTATATGAGATTTGATTTTTGTCAGGTTAATCCCTGCATTATCAAAATCAGTTAAAAATTCAACCAATGCACCTGGTGTATTTGGAAGTTTAACTAAAATTGATGTTTTATCTTTTCCACTTTGAGCATTTTCAAAATCACTAACTATAAAAAATCTTGTCTTGTTATTATCTTTATCTTCGATATTTTCAAATAAAATTGGTAAATTATGTAATTTTGCTCCAACGTGTGGACAAATTGCTGCACTTCCGGGATCAGTTAAAGCCATTTTTGCAGCTTTAGTTGTCGATTCTACAGGTATATGTTCAACTTCATCTAAACCCACATTTTCTAAAAATCTATGACACTGTTCAAAGGCTATATCTTTTGAATAAATTCTTTTTATATCTTCTATTTTATCACAAGTAGTTGCCAAGGTATGATGGATATCAAGTATAATTTCTGCAATAATTTTTAAGTTGTAAGTACTTAAACAACTAATAGTATCACTTACAATTCCATTTGAAGAGTTTTCAATAGGAACAACACCAAATTTTGCTTTTTTTGTACTTACTTCTCTAAAAACACCTTTAATAGAACCAATTGAAAGATATGAACTCATAGCTCCAAATCTAGCTTCAGCTGCTTGGTGTGTAAAACTTCCTTCAGGACCTAAATATGCAATATTTTCTGGTAATTCAAGATTTCTTGAAATAGCAAATATTTCTAGAAACAGTGCTTCAATTGCACTTCTATTTAACTTGCCTTCATTTAAGGATTCCAGTCTATCAATAATAGCTTTTTCTCTTTCAGGTCTATAAATTGCACCACCACTTTGAGCTTTTACAGCTCCTACTTGATGAACAATTTCCATTCTTTCATTAATGAGTTTCAGTAACTCATTATCAATAGAATCTAACTTATCCCTTAATGCTTTTAATCCAGATTCATTCATATCTCGCCTTTTTTTAAAAGTTCTAAAACATCACTCATCTCTTTACAAATATTTTTTGGAATTTCATTTTTACTTAAAGTATTTAAAATCTCTTCTTCAGACCTTACTTTTCCACTCAAAACTAAACAAGAATGCATATTTAATTTTTGAGCACCTAATAAATCCCCAATCATATCATCACTAATTACAGTGATTTCTTTAAAATCTAAACTAATTAAGTCCCTTGCTTTATCATAAAAATTGAAACTTGGTTTTCCAACAACTTCATAATCTTTATTTACCGCAAACTTTATCATAGACATAATTGCCCCAACACCTGGGTATCTCTTTCCATTTTTACTATATGTTGAAGTTCCATGCATTCCTATTAAATTGTCAGTTTTTAAAGAACATTCAATCATTTTTGCATAATCTTCATTTGTATAATCTTCTCTAATTTAAACAATCAAAGTTTCAAAAGTTTCAAAATCTAATTCATACCCTAACTCTTTTAAAACTTCTAAAAATTTATCTGTTCCAAAGGCTGCAATTTTTTTACTCTTTACAGTCTCTCTTAAAATATAAAAAGGATCAATATAATTTTTTATATCAAAACCTTTTTCTTTTAAACTCTGTAAGAAATTTGCACTTGTCTCTTTTGTATTATTAGTAATAACCACATAAGGAATATCATTTTTATTTAAATATGAAATAAATTCACAGGCACCATAAATTGGTTCTTTATTTATATCATCTATTAATGTACCTTGTACATCTATAAAAAATCCTCTTGTCATTTTACTCATACTCTATTTTAAAAACTCTTCTTCTAAAGCAATAATATCTTCAAAAGTTTCTCTTTTTCTAATCAATCTATCTTGACCATTTTCAATTGCAATTTCAGCAACTCTACCTCTAGTATTATAGTTTGATGCCATGGTAAAACAGTACGCACCAGCAGAATAAATAGCTACCAAGTCATTGTGTTCTGTTTTTGGTAAGTCAATATTTTTTGCAAAAAAATCACCACTTTCACAAACTGGTCCAACTAAATTACAATCACTACACTCTTCATTATCATTTAAAACTTCAATTTTATGATATGCATCATATAATGATGGTCTAATTAAATCATTCATCGCTCCATCAACAATAACAAATCTTTTTTCACCATTTACTTTTTCATATAAAACTTTTGTAACAAATATACCTGAATTTCCAACGAGGAATATTCCTGGCTCACATACAACTGTAATATCTAGGCCAAACATAGTTTCTAATACTGATTGTGCATACTCATTTGTATCAATTAGTTTTTCATTGTCATAAACAATTCCTAAACCACCACCAATATCCATAAATGAAAGTTCAATATTAATAGCTTTTAAATTTCTAACTAAGTCTGCAACAATTTTTACTGATTCTTTAATTGGCTCAAGTTGTGTTAACTGAGAACCAATATGACAATGAATTCCTACAGAGTCAAGATTATCAGAATTTTTACATTGAATATACATTCTTTTTGCAGTATCAATATCAACACCAAATTTATTTTCATGTAATCCAGTTGAAATATATGGATGTGTTTGAGGGTCGATATTTGGATTAACTCTAATAGAAATTCTTGCAGTTTTATTTAACTCTTTTGCAATAATTTCAACTCTTTGTAATTCAGCATCCGATTCTACATTTATCATTAATATATCTAATTCAAGAGCTTGTCTAATTTCATCATCAATTTTGCCAACACAAGAGAAGATAATTTTATAAGGTGCAATTCCAACTTTTAAAGCACGTTTTACTTCACCAATAGAGACACAATCAGCACCAGCACCAAGATTTGCTAAATGTTTAATAACAGATAAATTTGAATTCGCCTTAACAGCATATGCAACTAAAGATTTTCTTTCTTTAAAAGCATCTTTTAATTCAGTATATTGATTTGTAATATGATCAAAATCGTAAACATAATACGGAGTTTGATATTTGTTTGCTAATTCTTTAAAATTAATATTCATTTTTTTCCTATATATTTTTAAAATTTTAATTTAAAATTTCAATAAATTCTAAACAAAAACTTTTTTATAAAAACGAGTGATTAGAAAGTGTAAGATTTTAAGTGAAGTTCAAGGCGGGATGAAAATCATAGGCAAGAGCTTACACATAGTAAGTGAGTGTCTAAGATTTTCTTCCCAACGCAGAAATTTGCTAAAAGCTTATTCTTTATAATCTACTTGTCTGTTTCGGACATAATGGCTTCGCTATGCTCCAACCATTATCTCGTACAGACCTAAAAAAGCCAAACTATTGGCTTTTTCTTAACGGTCTGTACCATTCCACGCAATAGTAGGTCTTCCATTTTCATCAAATTTAACTGCTGGCATACCCATAATGTTATACCCACAATCAACATAATGAATCTCACCTGTAACTGCACTTGATAAATCTGAAAGCAAATACATACCAGAGTTTCCAACTTCATCAGTAGATACATTCTTCTTTAATGGAGCATGAGCTTCATTCCATTTTAACATAAATCTAAAATCACCAATACCAGCTGCTGCTAAAGTTTTAATAGGCCCAGCAGAAATAGCATTTACTCTACATCCATCTTTTCCTAAATCTTCTGCTAAATATTTTGTAGTCATTTCTAAGGCAGCTTTTGCAACACCCATCAGATTGTAATTAGGGATATATTTTGCGCCACCATAATATGAAAGTGTTAAAATTGAAGAGTTTTCTGATAATAATGGTTTTAATTCTCTTGTTATTTCAATTAAAGAATAAACTGATACATCCATAGCAATATCAAATGCTTCTTTAGAAATATCATAAAATCTTCCTGATAATCCCTCTTTTGGTGCGAATGCAATTGAATGAACAATAAAATCAATTTGTCCTAAATCTTTTTCTAAAGAGACTTTTAAAGCTTTAATCTCATCTGGATTTGAAACATCACAAGGATAAACTAAATTTTCACTTCCAAATTCAGCTGCAATTGGTTCAACTCTTTTTTAAGAGAATCATTTAAATATGTAAATGCAATTTGTGCACCTTGTGCTGCACATTGTTTTGCGATACCATAAGCTATAGACTTATTATTTGCTACACCTAAAATAACACCTTTTTTACCATTCATTATCATCTTATAAATCCTTTGTATTTTCTATTATTTGTTTAAAATCTTCTACATTCCAAGAAGCTGTTCCAATTAATGCACCATCAACACCATCAAGAGCACAAATTTCAGCAACATTTCCAACTTTTACACTTCCACCATAAAGTAATGGTTTTGCAATTCTAGCCTTTATTGCTGAGTGAACAGAAGTAATATCATCATTTGTAGCAGTAACACCAGTTCCAATAGCCCAAACTGGTTCGTATGCTAAAATTAAATTTTCATAATTTGTATCAATTCCTTCAAACTGTTCGTATACATACTCTAAAGTTTTTTCAAGTCCTGATTGTTTAACTTCTAAAGGCTCTCCAATACAATAAATAATTTTGTATCCTAATTCTTTATAAAAAGCAAATTTTTTAGCTATCTCAGATTGAGATTCACCTAAAACATGTCTTCTTTCTGAATGTCCTATTAAAATTGTTTTAATTGCAAATTCATCAAGCTGTTCTGTTCCAATTTCACCAGTAAATGAACCCTTTTGAGTTGCATAAGCATTTTGAACTCCAAGTGTTAAATTTGGAACTGTATCAAAAGAATCAAGTGCAGTCGATGTTGGAAAAACATAAACTTCGCTTAAAATATCATTTGATTTTAAAAATTCATTTATCTCATTTACAAATGAAGCTGTCGATTTTCTTGTATGATTTGTTTTAAAATTTGATGCAATGATTGACATTCTTATTCCTCTATTATAAGTGCTTTAACACCAGGTAAAACTTTTCCTTCAATTAACTCTAATGAAGCTCCACAACCAGTAGAAATAAAAGTCATATCATCTTCATCCCCAGTTACTCTAACTAAGTCAGCAGTATCACCCCCACCTACAACAGTTGTTGCAAAAGATTGAGCTACTGTATTAGAAATTCTTGTACTTCCTTTAGCAAATTTTTCCATTTCATAAACACCCATTGGTCCATTCCATAAAATTGTATTTGCATCAGAAAGTGCTAATCTAAATAATTGAGCCGTAGCAGGTCCAATATCAAGTCCCATCCAATTTTTTGGAATTTCCTGAATAGTTACATGTTTTGCGATTGCTTCTGGATCAAATGCTTCTGCTACAACAATATCAACAGGAAGATAAACTTTTACACCTAATTCTTTTGCTTCTTCCATAATTTTTAAAGCCTCTGGCATTAAATCATCTTCAACTAAAGAGTTACCAATTTCATGACCTAAAGCTTTTAAGAATGTAAATGCCATTCCTCCACCAATTAGGATTTTATCAACTTTAGTAATTAAATTATGTAATACTTCAAGTTTTCCCGAAACTTTTGAACCTCCAACAATAGAGACAAAAGGTCTTTTTGGATTATCTATAATTTTGTGAAAAAATTTAATCTCTTTTGCAAGTAAAAAACCAGCAGCTTTATGATTTTTATCAAAATATTTTGTAATAGCTTCAACTGAGGCATGTGCTCTATGAGAAACACCAAAAGCATCATTAATATAAATATCTGCCATAGATGCAAGTTTTTTTGCAAACTCTTCATCATTTGCTTTTTCAGCAGGGTTATATCTTAAATTTTCAAGAAGTAAAATTTCTCCCGATTGTAAATTCTTAGCAGTTTCTAAAGTATCATCTTGAACAACATTTTTTGCCATTTTAATCTCTTGTTTTAAAAGAGTATGAAGTCTTTTAGCAATAGGTTTTAATGAAAATTTTTCTTCTCCAGGTTCAGTTGGTCTACCAAAATGAGATGCCAAGATAATTGAACAATCTCTATCTATACAATATCTAATAGTATTTAATGCACTTCTAATTCTTCTATCATCAGAAATATTATTGTACTCATCCATTGGCACATTAAAATCACATCTAATAAATACTTTTTTACCATCAATATCAATATTTCTAATCTCTTGTAATTTCATTTTTTAACCTTTTATTTATTTGCTACGTATAAAGCCATATCAACTAATCTCGAAGAATAACCCCACTCATTGTCATACCAAGTCATAATTTTTATCATATCTTCACCAATAACTTGAGTTAAATCAGCCGCAATAATTGTAGAGTTTGTATTTCCAATTAAATCTGAAGATACTAACATTTTATTATCAACTGATACTATTCCTGCAAGTTCTTTTGCTTTGGCTTCAAATAATGCATTAATTTCTTCTTTTGAAGTTTTTTTACTTACGCAAAAATTTACATCTACCATAGATACATTTGGTGTAGGAACTCTAACTGATTGACCATGAAGCTTTCCATCTAATTGAGGCATAATAAGTTTCATAGCTTTTGCTGCACCTGTTGTAGTAGGGATCATATTTTGTGCCCCTGCTCTAGCTCTTCTTTTATCTTTACTATGTTTTACATCTAAAATATTTTGATCATTTGTATAAGAATGAATGGTAGTCATTAAACCTTTTTCAATTCCAAAAGCATCATCAATAATCTTTGCAACTGGACCTAAACAGTTAGTTGTACAAGAAGCATTCGAAATGATTAATTGCCCTTTGTATTCAGACTCATTTACACCCAATACAAATGTTGGAGTATCATCTTTTGCAGGTGCAGACATAACAACTTTTTTTGCTCCATTGTCAATATGAATTTGACATTTTTCTTGTGTAAGGTATGCCCCTGTACATTCTAAGATTATTTCAGCCCCACACTCTTTTGAAAAAGTTAATTCTTTTGCATCTCTTGTAGAATAAAGTTTTGCATTTATTTTACCCATTTTTAAAAAACCATCTTTAACTTCAACATCACCTTCAAATGTTCCATGAACAGTATCATATTTTGTAATATATTCTAACATCTCTGGTTCTGCAGTGTCATTAATCGCAACTAATTCAACATCTTCTCTTTGTTCAATTATTCTTGCTACGCATCTACCAATTCTTCCAAAACCATTGATTGCTACTTTTACAGCCATATTTACCCTTTTGTATATAATAAATTGGTAGATATTTTATCCAAATATTGCTATAATATAATTTAATCAAAAAACAAAGGTAAAAATTAAGTGCACATTGCTATTTTTGGTGGTAGTTTTGACCCACCTCATATAGGTCATCAAACTATTGCAAAAAGAATTATCAAAAAGTTAGATATTGATATGTTAATAGTTATGCCTGCCTATTTGAACCCATTAAAAGTCAAATCTTTTTTAGATGCAAGAACTAGATTTAAGCTTCTAAAAAAATTGTTCTCTAAAAAAGAGAATATAAAAGTCTCTGATTTTGAAATTAGCCAAGAAAGGCCTGTATATTCGATTGAAACTATCGAATATATGATTGAAAAATATCAGCCAACTAAAGTTTATTTAGTAATTGGTGCTGATAATTATAAATCATTCCATTTATGGCACAATTATAAAGAAATCAAAGAACTTGTTACCTTAGTTGTTGTTACAAGAGATGGCTTTGAGTATGAAAAAAATGATGATATAAAAAGATTAAAGGTAGATATTAAGATTAGTTCAACTGAACTTAGAAATACTTTTAATTTGGATTATATTACAAAAAAAATAAGAAAAGATGTGCAAAAAATCTGGCACAAAAAAGGTAAAAATTGAACAAAAGATTAGAAAGAATTGAACAAATTCTAAATGATAAAAAAGCTGAAAATATTGAAGTAATTGATTTAACTTCAAAAGATTATATTGTTGATTATGTTGTAATTGCAACTACTTTAAATTCTAAACATGCATTTGCATTATTAAACTATTTAAAAAATGAATTAAAACCAGAAGGGGAAGAATTCTTAAGAGTTGATGATGACGATGATTGGACTATCATTGATTTAGGAGATATTTTTATTCACCTAATTAGTGAAAAATATAGAGAAAAGTACTCTATTGAAGAATTTTTAAGTGAACTAGAAACAAAAGCTTAAAAAAAGAGAAAATAAAAGGTTTTTAACATTTTATTTTTCACTCTTACTAACCTTTAGTTGCTGGTTTACCTGTTAAAATTTTATTATAATTTCCTGCAGCATCTTTAGCTCCACCCATGTAGCCAGTAGAAATAGCGATGCCTAGACCTATAACTAAAATAATAATAAACCACTTCATTACATAGTATCCTTAGCTTTTATTCCTAATAAATTTAAACTTGACTTTAAAGTAAGTGCACAAAGACTTAGTACTTTTAAGTACTGTGCTTCTTCATCACTTCCAACAATCTTGTATTCATTGTAAAATCTATGTACTGATGACGCTAAAGAGTAAAGATAATCCGTAATCTTTTGCATATCTCTTTTGCTAAATGCTTCATTTAAAACTGATGGTAATAATAATGACTCATAAACTAAATTTAATGCATCTTGATTTAAATTTTCGTATGAAATATCTTTTACATCATCAAAAGATTTTTCTGCTTTTTTAAATACTTGGTTTATTCTAGCATATGCATAATTTATATAAAATATAGGATTTGAACTATCATGATTTTTTAATCTATCTAAATAAAAATCTAAATGAGTATCACTCTTCTTTGTTAAAAAGATAAATCTTAATGCATCAGAACCAATCTCTTCAACAATATCAGACATCAAAATAACATTTCCAGCCCTTTTACTCATTTTATAAGGTTCTCCACCTTTAAGAAGTTGAACCATTTGAGAAAGTAAAACTTCCAATTGCTCAGGATCGTTACCTAAAAATTTAATTGCTGCTTTTACTCTTGTGATATAGCCATGATGATCTGCACCCCAAATATTAATATATCTGTCATACCCTCTATCATATTTATTTTTATGATAAATAATATCACCTGCTAAATATGTAGGTATTCCATTATCTCTTACAACAACTCTATCAACATCATCTCCAAGCTCAGAAGATTTAATCCAAACTTTTTCATCTTTAATGTATAAAGAGCCATTATTTTCTAAAACTTTTCTTGTTTCATCCCAATTTACATAAAGTGATTTTTCAGAAACATAAGAATCAAAAGTTATTCCTAAATCAGCCATATCAGTTTTGATTAAATCAAGAATTTTATCTTTTGCATAAAGTGCTAATTCAATATGTCTAGAATTATCATTAAATATATCTGTTCCTAAATCATTAGCAACATCTTTCGCAATATCAAAAAGGTAATCACCTCTATAATATTTTTCAGGATAGTCAACTTCTTGATTTAAAATAGATTCTTGTCCTGCTAAAGCTAAAGAGAGTCCAAGAAGATCCATTTGTGCACCAGCATCATTAACATAATACTCTGTTGTAATATCATAACCTAAGTGTTTTCCAACTCTAGCTAATGCATCACCTTGTATAGCACCTCTAGCATGACCTATATGTAATGGTCCAGTAGGATTTGCACTTACATACTCTAAAAGAATCTTTTCATTTTTAGATTCTTCTTTTGCATAATTTTCACCTGAAGATAAAGCATTTTTTGAAAATTCTTCTAAAAAACTGTTTGATAGTTTAAAGTTTATAAAACCTTTTACTGCTTCAACTTTTTCAAACATCTCTGAATCAACAAATTTAGCTGCTAATTCATCTGCAATTATCATTGGAGACTTTCTATACTCTTTTGCTAAAGAAAAGGCTATAGGTGTCGCAAAATGACCGAGAGATAGATCTTTAGGTTTTTCTAATACTATATTTGTATCTAATACTTTTTCTATATGATTTTTTACTACCGTTTGCAATATAGACTCTATTTATACAGTTTTTGTTTCGTTAGCATCTTCAGTTTTTGTTTCAGCTTTTTTTTCAATTTCATCTTTTTTATCAGTAGAAGCGACTTCATCATCTTCTTTAACTGCTTTTTTGAAATTTTTAATTCCGCTACCTAAACCTTTAGCTAATTCTGGTATTTTCTTACCCCCAAATAATAGTAATACTACAAGAGCGATTATTATCCACTCTATACCACCTGGCATACCCATATTAAATCCTTAATGTATAATTTTTAGGAATTATTATATCTTTTTGAAGCTTAAAAAAAATGATTTAAGTCATATTGACTAAAATTAAGAGTAAATTATTTTACAAAAAAGCTTAATAATTTATAACCACTAGCAGCTGCTAATACTGTTCCTAAAACATTTAGTAACATATTTGCAATACCAAGAACTAGAGAAGTTTGAAGTAAAAAGAAACTCTCTATTGCAAAAGTAGAATAAGTTGTAAGAGCTCCTAAAAAACCAGTTGTTAAGAAAGCTTTTGTTGAATCTCCTACTGTATAATGTGCAAAAGTAGCGAATAATATTCCTATAATAAAGCTCCCTAAAACATTTACAACTAATACACCTAACGGAAATTCTAGAGGAATAAACTTATTTGTCATATGAACACTGTATGCTCTAGCAATTGCCCCAAAAAAGCCACCAACACCTATTGCTAGTATAGTTTGCCAAGATAGAGTCATACTAATTTAACTCTTTTTCAAAAACTTCATTCATATTTTTTTCAAGTTGTTCGAACCAATCTGTTTTTTTATCAGCCTGAACTGGGTCTAAGAAAATTACTTTTACAACACCTGGTGTTGCAGTTAATTTTTTTGAATCTAAAATAATTCTAGTATTAATAATAACTGCACCTTGCACCCTTAAATTGAGTTTATTTGCAACCATTGCGGCACCAGATTTAAACTTAATTATTTTGGTACCATCACTTCTTGTTCCTTCTGGAAACATTGCAATTGGTCTATTTTTTGATAATCTATCTTTTACTTCTTTAAGTAAATGAATAATTCCAGCTTTATTCTCTCTATCAATCGATATCATTCTTGGAGCTTTTATTATATGACCGAAAAAGAAAAGATTTGATATCTCTTTTTTTGCAACCCAAGCTAAATCTTTAGAGTGTAAATATTCCATTACAACAATGTCAAGTATGCTTTGATGATTCATCAATAACAAATCACAAGATTCATCAAGCTTACCTTTTATCTCAAGTTTTATACCTAATAAATAAACTTGGATATTCATCCAAAATTTAATAATTTTATGGGTATGTTTTCTAAAAAGATACATAGCTATAATAACAATTCCAACTGTAATAGAAAATTGGATTAAAACAATTATACCTCTAAGTTTAGATAACATCTTCTTCTTTTACCCATCCAATAAAATTATTTCCACCAGCACCAAACATTATTTTAACAAAGCCATTTTTCCTTTTCATATCTTCTACTATAACCTCATTAGTTACTTTTTGAAAAATTGTAGAATTTTTTGTTGGTAAAATATATATAACGCTATTTGCTTTTAATTTTATTGTTTTATTAGGCATTGCAAAAAGTATAAATATTATAGTAAGAATTAAAAATAGTATTAAAAATATATATTTTCTTTTCCAGATAAACAGTATCAATGATAATAAAGATAAAATACCCATTCCAATTTTTTTATAAAATTCAAAACTTGAATTATTTGGATTTAAATCTGTTTGAGTACTAACTAATTCTTCATCCAATACAATAGGAACTGTTATTTTTTCAAACTTTCTCAATGTTGTATTGTAATAATTAAATATTATTGATTTTTTATGAATTGGAATAACAAGATAATAAATTACATGTTGAGAAGGATATTCATCTTCGATTACAGTAATACCTTGTTCAGCTATTCCTTTAATATAAAAATCTTCTAAATTTGAGTTCATTGCTTCTATATCAATAATTGTGAGCGCTTGTTTATTTGTATATTGCTTTGATTTTGAATTAATTATTTTGAAATCTTTCGCAATAACATTTGTAAATCGTTCATCACTTTTTGCTATTTCTGAAAAACTTACTTCTTGAGCATCAATCCTTCTAGATTCAACTAAGGTTTTATTTTTATAAAGTCTTACCTCAAGTGTAGGCATCTTAAACTTACTTTCATAAGCTTTAAAAAAGAATTTATTAGTGTATGTACCTTCATTATCTGATTTTTTCCATGACTCGTTTGGGTTTAAAGGAGTCATGTTTTTGCCATTTAAAAATCTTGTTTGTATATAATCAAAATTTTCTCTTGTAATTAAAGCCTTAACATCAACTTCAAATCTTTGGTTTTTATATATATGAGTAGGATAAGAAAGATAAGAAAGATATAAATTTTTTGAAGATACATAATTAGTGATAGAATTAGCAACCTGCTTTTTAATTGGTGTACCAAAAGCAGAACTCTCTTCTTTTACAAATTCATTCCCAAATATGGAACTTACAATTAATAAAAATATTGCTAATATTTTTTTCATGGTTACTTTAAAAAACCTTTTAGCATAATTACACCATCATCACCACCAAGTAATTTTTCCATTGCTCGTTCTGGATGAGGCATTAAACCAAATACATTTTTTTCTTTATTACAAATTCCTGCAATATGTGAAACAGAACCATTTAAATTATCTTCTTTTCCATTTTCATCACAATATTTTAATAAAATTTGACCATTCTCTTCTAAGTCTTTTAATCCCTCTTCACAAATATAATAATTACCATCATGATGTGCAACAGGAATATTTACAACTTCATCTTTTTTTAATTTTGATAAAAAGATGTTATCATTGTTTATAACTTTTAGGTTTTTAAATTTTGAAATAAAGTGTAAAGAGTCATTTCTTTTCATAGCACCAGGTAACAAACCAGCTTCTAAAAGAATTTGGCAGCCATTACAGATTCCTAAAACTTTTCCACCTTTAGCAGCATATTCTTGAACAGAATTCATAATATTTGCAAATCTTGCAATTGCTCCACTTCTTAAATAATCTCCATAAGAGAATCCGCCAGGAATTACTAATAGCTCTGTGTTTGAAGGAATTTCAGTATCTTTGTGCCATACAATGGTTACATCACATCCTAATTTTTCAAAGGCATATTGTGCATCATACTCACAATTAGTACCAGGAAATTGTAATACTGTTACGTTCATTGTACTAACCTACAATTTCGATATCGTAATCTTCAATTACTGTATTAGCAAGAAGTTTTTCACACATTTTTACAACTTCTGCATTAGCATCTTCTTTATTTGTTGAATTTAATTCCATAATAATTTGTTTACCAATTCTAACATCTTTGATAACTTCTTTAAATCCTAAAGTATCTAATGCGTGATGTGTTGCTTTACCTTGATCGTCTAATACACCTTGTTTTAATGCTACGTTTACAATTGCTTTCATTTATTACCTTCACTTTATATTTTTGCGATTATATCTAAAATTGCCTTTAGCAGTTTTTAGTGTTACAGAGCAAATAATACTCTGCCTTTAAATTATTTACTTAACCTATTATGAATAGTATTATATCCATCTAAAATTGATTTTTTAATAGAATCAGGGACTTCAACATCTAGTTTTTCTCCAGGATTTAAAGTTTTTGATTTCTCTTTCCAATTCTCTTTTTTACCAAAATCACGAAGAATTTGTTTATCCATAGAAATATAATTTCCAGCTTCAAAATCTTCTTTTGATATAAATCTTGAACTTTCAGGTGTTAAAACTTCATCACCAAGAACCCATTCGCCTTGAGAATCAACAAATATTTCAAATTTAGTATCAACAACAATAATTCCATTATCTTCAGCATATTTAGTAAAATCTTTAAATAACTTTTCCATACTTGAAATAATCTCTGGAAAAATTTCCCTTACTTTTGATGAATTTAAAGGTTCATCTTTAATCCCTTTTGTAGTAGGAGTAAAAATTGGAGTATCAAACTTATGCCATTGTGCTAAATTTGATGGCAGTTCTAAACCATATGGATCGTTACCATTCTGACAAGCATCAAATAAAGAACCGGTTAAATAGTTTCTAAAAATAAATTCAAATTGAACAATCTCTCCATCAATTTCTGCTTCTAAAGGTTTACACAATTCCATAAGCTGACATCTTTGTGCAATGCTTAAAGTTTGGTCTATAGTTTCAGCTAAAATAGCAGTTCGGATACCGGCTTCTCTTGCAAAGGCTGCTCCACTGTTTGAAATAGTTGTTTGAGAAACACCTTTTCCTTCAATTTCAAGATTTAATGGAATATCAAATACAGAACAACGATCACTACGAACTAATAATACTTTTTGATCATCACCAGGACAAGTATAAAGATCTGCATTTTTACCAATATAAAATAGGTTATAACCTAACTCTTCAAGTTCAGAAATACCTTTTTGTGATGTAGTTTTCTTTGACTGAGGCCAAAGACCAAGTGCTACAATATCACTTATTTTCATTTATTTTCCTCCATTACGCTTTTAGCTCTTATTTTTTAACAATTATTAATGATTTTAAAATACCAATACCGATATTAAGCTGATTATCTTTTGACACATCTTTTTTTAATATAACTTTTTTATCTTTTACTTCAATTTTCTTTTTCTTTACACCATTATCTTTATCTAATTCAACTTCTAAATGTTTTTTTAAATCTGCTTCTTTAATTTTGAATTCAGAATTTTTCTCTTGTACACTTTCACCAGCGTAAGCAAGAACATCAGGACTAATACCTGTCGCTTGTATTGTTCTTCCACTAGGTAAGTAATATTTAGCAATAGTTAATTTTATATTTTCACTTCTGTCTTGAGTAATTGGTAATACAGCTTGAACTGAACCTTTTCCAAAAGTTTTTTCGCCGACTATAATTGCTCTTTTATGGTCTTGTAAAGCTCCGCTTACAATTTCTGATGCAGAAGCTGAGCCACCATTAACTAGAACTACTAAAGGTACAGAAGTAATTGTGTTGATTTGTTGAGCATTAAATTTCTCTTCGTCTGCCTCACTTCTACCTTTTTGAGAAACAATAATTCCATCATTTACAAAAAGATCTACAACTCCAATAGCTTGTGTTAACAATCCTCCAGGATTATTTCTTAAATCTAATATAATACCTTTTATACCTGGCTTATTTTTTATAGCTTTCTTTAAATCCATTGTAACTTTTCTATCAAAACTAGAAACTCTTAAATATAATAAGTTTTCATCTTCAATAGTTTTAGCAAATACAGATCTTATTTTTATAATATCTCTAACAATTTTAATTTTAAGTGGTTTGTTTTGACCTTTTCTTACAAGTGTTAATACAATTTCAGTTTTAGGTTTTCCTCTCATTAAAGAAACAGCTTCATCAAGTGTCATATTCAATGTAGATGAATCATCAATTTTTAGAATTATATCGCCTGCTTCTACACCAGCAAAAAATGCAGGAGTATCATCAATTGGTGAGATTACAGTTAAAGCGGCATCTCTCATACCAACAGTAATTCCTAAGCCACCAAATTCACCTTTAGTTTGAATACTCATCTCTTTTGAAGACTTTTTATCAAGATATGTTGAATGGGCGTCAAGTTCTTGCATTAAACCTTTTAAAGCTTTATTTACGATTTGTTCTAGTTTTATATCATCAACATAGTATTTTTCAACTGTTCCAATAACTTGAGTCAATTTAGATAATGATTCAAATCTAGTTTGTCCTATATCTTTTGGCTCTTCTTTTGCAATTATTGATTGTGACAAACATATAACGATAGATGAAATTATTAAAAATTTATTCATGATTTGCCTTTTGTTTATTATAAGAGGTAGTATTATATAAAAGTTTATATAAAAGTAAGATTTTATGATTTTTTTAGTATTATTTACTCTTAAATTTTTAAAGAAGGTTTTGAATGAGTTTAAAAGAAAATGTAAACTACGTAAAAGATGAATTAAATACTGAAGAGAAGTTTTTAGAGGGCTTCGTTAAAATAGAACGATTTTATAAAAAAAATAAACTAATTATAATTGCAGCAGCAGTTATTCTTATTGGAGCAACTATTGGTATTTATATAACCAAAAATATCCAAGCTTCTAATAAACTAGAAGCAAATATTGCATTTAACAAAGTTTTAGAAAACCCAAAAGATAGTGCATCTTTAAATATCTTAAAAGAAAAAAATAAGCAACTTTTTCAAATAGCAGAATATATTCAAGCTACAAAAGAAGGTAAAAGTTCTGATATCCAAGTTAAATACCTAAAAGAATTAGTTTCTTATCAAAAGGCATTAGAAGCAAAAGATATAGATAAACTAAATAATATCTCAATGCAAAATGATTTTCTATTAAAAGAATTTGCAATTTTTAATAAAGCACTTATCCTTGCAAATAATGGAAAATTTGTAGATGCAAAAGCAGCTTTAGAATTAATTCCAAATGATTCAAAAGTAAATGATTTAGTTAACGTATTAAAACACTATTTAGTAACAAAATAAGGAAAAAATAATGAAACACTTACTTCTTTTAATTGGTTTAGTTTTTGTTCTTGCAGGATGTGCGGGTAAAGAATTCTATGAGCCAGAAGATACTATTGGTAATTATGATAATAACAAAGCATCTTTAAATGGAGATATTATCACTATGAATAAAGATGGTGCTACACTTGATAATGGAGAAATCATCACAAAAAGAGGTGTTTCAAAATTTAAAATCCCTGAAGAATATAATTTCTTAAATATCAGCAATGATATTGTTATATCTTCAAATTATAAAGATAAAGTTTTAGTTGATAAAAAAGAAATTCTAGTAAATGGAGTAGTTATTGCAGCTTCTTTAAAAGAGAATAAACTTGCACTTCTTTTCTCAGATAATTCAATTCAACTTTATGATATGGAAACAGAAAAGATTCTTTTAAAAGAGTATTTCCAACACTCTTATGTAAATGATACAAGAATTGCAAATCCATACTTCATGAACAATATTATTCTATTCCCAACTTTAGATGGAAAAATTGTAGTTGTTTCAGAGGCCAATAACCAAGTAATTAAAAATATTATTGTTGATGCTGATGGACAGTTTAATAATATCATATTCTTAGATGTAATTAATGACACTTTAGTTGCTGCAACTGCAAATAAACTTATCTCTGTAGGTGATGGTATTTTAAATTTAAAAGATTATAATATTAGAGATATTATTACTAAAAACAATAATATTTTTATAGCTACTATTGACGGGCAAATTATTAAAACTGATATTTCTTTAAATATAATGGATAGAAGAAAATATAAATATGCAAAATTTTATGCTTTAGCGTATGGAACTTCACTTTATGCACTTGAATCACAAGGATATTTAATTAATATTTCTAATGATTTTAAATCAGACAAAATTTATGATTTTAGTTTTGATAATGAGCAAAAAGTAATTGCGCTAGGTGATACAATTTATTATGATGATGAGTCAATCATTTTAAAATAAATTTCTCTAAATATACTCAAAGAGTATTGTTTAATTTAAAAACAATACTCTTTATCTTATTCATCCTCTTTTGCAAATTTTTCATATAGAAAACTTAATATTGCTTCTCTACATCTAATATATTCGACTTAATAGTAAATATGGGTGCATAATCTTCTATCTTTTCTTATAATTTACAAGGTAATAATCAACTAATTTTATCTTCAGACTCTTACGTAATCCA
>PKUJ01000041.1 GCA_002869565.1 Arcobacter sp. | reverse complement strand
TCTCTTTTGGCATCGCTTTTGTTGCTGGCAGGAATCTTGTTCCATATCCTGCTGCTGGAAATAGGCATCTTTTTATCATTCTTTTGTCCTTTTTGTTTTATTAATTTTATCTTTTATTATATTATTTAGAAGGGCAAAGCTGTATAGTACTTATTCAAAGATACTATGTTTTAAAGCTTTTTTTCCCATTCTAGGGCAGTTTTACAGATTAGTTCCAAGTCATTGTATTTTGGAGTCCACTTCATTTTTTCTTTTATCTTTGTACAATCTGAGATTAGAGTAGAAGGATCGCCTTCTCTTCTTTTATCAATAATAACTTTGAAATCGTTTTGTGAAACTTTTTTCATAGTATCTACTACTTCTTTTACTGAATATCCATAACCATATCCACAGTTGAAAGTATCACTTGGATTTGTTGACAAAAATTCAAGAGCTTTTATATGAGCATCTGCTAAATCTTGAACATGAATATAATCTCTAATACAAGTACCATCAGGAGTATCATAATCATCTCCATAGATAGAAATTGCTTCTCTTTTCCCTAAAGCAGTTTTAGCTATGAGAGGGATTAGATGTGTTTCTGGATCATGGCATTCACCTATAAGTCCTTGAGTATCAGCTCCTGCTACATTAAAGTATCTAAAGATTACATATTTGAAGTTTTTGTTTACTTTTGCACTATCTTTTATAATAGATTCTGAAAATAGTTTAGAGCTTCCATATGGATTTATAGGTTTTGTAGTTAGGTCTTCTTTTATAGGGATATCTTCTTTGTTTGGTTCACCAAATACAGCAGCAGTTGAAGAAAATACAAATTTTGCTACACCATATTTGACAGCTATTTTTACTAAGTTTGCAGTATTAGCAGTGTTGTTTATATAGTACTTCAGAGGATCAATCATAGATTCTCCAACTTGCGAAAAAGCTGCAAAATGTATAATCTCTTTTATACTGTTTTCTTTAAAGATATTTTCTATTTCGTCCCAGTCTGAAAGATCTTTATCATAAAACTTTATTCTACTATTTGTTTTATCAAGTGATTTTAGTGTCACAATAGTATCTTGAAATCCTGTTGAAATATTATCTATGATAATAATCTCATAGTTCGTCTCTTCTAACAGTTGTTTTACAACATGGCTTCCTATATATCCAGCTGCTCCTGTTACAAGTATTTGTTTAACTTGGTTCTTCAATTGATTCTTTCCTTTTTAATAAATCAAGATATGTAGCTTCTTCTTTACTCAATTTCTTTTTTTTCTTTTTCTTGTCATGTCTTTTTCTTCCTCTTGGATCAAAAAGATTGAAGAATATCATGTAAAGGACAGCAAAAAGTATGATATTTAAAAGATCTTTAGAGTTTAGTATTTGCAAGAAGATAAGACAAAAAGCAGTTTGTATTAAGATAAGAGTATTTACTGTAAAAGGTATATTTCTTTTGATTTTATACAAGATATGATGCATATGATTTTTATCTGCTGAAAAAGGAGATATACCTCTTTGGAGTCTTCTTCTAATTACAACCATAGTATCAAGAATTGGTATAGCAGCTAAAAAAAGTATTGAAGTTGGAGTTATATATTGTAAAGCTTGAAAACTCAAAAATGCTATTATAAAACCTAAAAATAAAGAACCACTATCTCCCATAAATACCTGTGCAGGATTCCAGTTAAGAAGTAAAAATCCCATTAGGATAGCTATTAAAAAAGCTGGTATTACTATTAGTATAGTGTCATTGTTTGTGATACCTATTATTAGAAGTGCAAAAAGTATGATTGAACTTACTCCTCCTGCTAATCCATCTAATCCATCTATGAGGTTTAGTGCATTTGTAAATCCCACCATTGCAAATATTGTAAAAGGAATTGCAAAGTATCCAAGATTTAGGTTATACCCAAAATAGTTCCCTGCATAATCAATTATATATCCATCATAAATTAAAATTAAAGTTGCAATTATTATGAAAAAGAATTTAATTTTAGACCCAATGTTTTTTAAATCATCAACTACCCCACATATAAAAACTATTAATAATGCAATCATAGGATAAATAATTTCTATAGCAAGTTTAAACTCAAATATAAACATTGAAAGAAAAAACATTAAACCAATGACAATACCTGCCCCTCTTGGAGTTGGTTTTTTATGAGAACTCCTATCATTTGGTATATCTACTAATCCTATTTTAGGAGAGATTAAAATAAAGTATTTAATTATAAAAAATGTAGTAATAATTAAGACTATACAATAAAAAATAATTTTAAAGTCCATATGAGGATATCCTTCTGTATGTTTGTAATTTTCGCATTATATTAAAAATAAGCTTACAAATCATGTAAAATAATAAGTTTTTTTTATATATTTTAATAACTTGTAATCTTACTGTAATTTTCAACTAAAATGAAGAAAAGTTTAGTAGAAGTTCTATAATAGTTGCATTTTAAAACTCTTAACCCTCATATCTTAAATGAGACTTAATTGAGACTTTTTTGTTTTAAAATTAGAGAATAAAATAAAATTCCAGGAGTATATTATGTTTGAAGGTATAAAAGTTTTAAACGGTGGAAAAGAAGTAGATTTAAATAGTTTGCCAAAGAATGGAGCAGGAGAATTAGTCTTAGATGGAATAGAAGGGTTAAAAATATATGTAGAAGGTGGAGCTACGTATGATGCGAATAAATTAAATATCTTAGAGAATAATAGTGATGTAAAAATATCATTGACAGATGTAAATGGAAATGAGATATTTATAATCTTAAAAGGATTAAATGATATTTTACTTACAAATAATACAAATGAACCAGTAGTAGAAATAATAGATGGAACAGAGAAAATTGCTTTCACAACAATAGATGATTTAGAAGCAGCCGCAGCAGGAGGAGAGACTGTAACAAGTGAACAAACAGGTAATCCAGCAGGAACAGATGGGCCAGGTGAAACAGATAGTGGAAGTAGTGGAGGAAGAGTAGCCGGATTTGCAGCAGATGGAGTAGGTGGAGAGAATGATCCAACTTTTCTCTTTGATGTAACATTCTTAGGAGATAATTCTTTAATAATAACAGAAGATGTAGGAGAAAGTGAAACTGGTATTGTCACAGGAACAATAATAGCAACAGATACTCATTATGGAACATTGCTTTTTGCATCACAAACAACTACAACAGAATATGGAATATTTACATTAGAAATAGATGGAAGTTGGACATATGACCTGTTTGAAAATAATGCAGATATCCAAGCCCTAAATGATGAACAATCACTATTAGATGAAATAACAATACAAACAGAAAATGGTGAAGCATTCTTTAATTTTCAAATAATAATCAATGGATTAAATGATCAACCTCTTGTAGAAGATATAAACTTAAATGATGGAGATATTGTCCTGCTAGAAACATCAGATAATACAGATGTAATAGGTGTTGATGATACAAGAGATGATGGGAATAATATATATAATGGTGTATTAAGTGTAGTAGATATAGATAATGAAAATGTACCAACATTGCATATAGAACAAGATTTAGAAGGTCAAAATCTAATAAATATAGATTCTCCTGTAGATAGTGAAAATAATCCAATAATTACATTAGAATATATAACAAATATCTCATTAGACTTAAATACAGAGAGTGGAAATTGGGAATATAATGTAGAAGCAAACTTCACAAAATTAGCAGCAGGTGAACAAGTAACAATATCTTTCCAATATTATGCAGATGATAATAGAGGATTCTCAGGTGACCCATTAAATAATGATACAACAAATGAAAATTCAATAAGTGAATTAAAAACTATTACAATGACTATTACAGGTACAAATGATCAACCAATAATAGAAGATGTAACAAATACAATAGATGAATCCCATGATGCAACAGATGTAATAGGTGAAGATGATACAAAAGAAGATATATTAAAAACATTTGAATCAACACTTCCAGTAGTAACAGATGATGATGTAAATGATATACATACATATCAAATAGTAAGTGGAACAGTTTCTGTAGATGGAGAAGTAACAGATTCAGTTACAGTAATAGTAAATGAAGATGGAACATACTCAATAGAAGGTGACTTTAATTACCTAGCAAAAGGTGAGAATGCAACAGTAACATTTGAATATACAGCAACAGATAATTCATCAGGAAGTGAAGAGAGTAATGTATCAGAAGCAAAAACAGTAACACTTGTAATAAATGGTACAAATGATCAGCC
>PKUJ01000024.1 GCA_002869565.1 Arcobacter sp. | reverse complement strand
TGGATTACGTAAGAGTCTGAAGATAAAATTAGTTGATTATTACCTTGTAAATTATAAGAAAAGATAGAAGATTATGCACCCATATTTACTATTAAGTCGCTTATGTTGAGATGTTAAACAAAGCCTTAATGCAAATAGAAGATTGTATGAAATATTTAGTTGAACTTGCTATTGGGGGAACTGCTGTTGGTACAGGTCTAAACTGTCATAAAGATTTTTCAAATCTTGTTTGTAATACTTTAAATGAGCTAACAGATACAAAATACTCTTTTATCTCCCATCCAAATAAATTTCATGCACTAACTTCTCATGATGCAGAAGTTATGTTAAGTGGAGTATTAAATGCCCTAGCCTCAAATCTAATGAAAATAGCAAATGATATAAGATGGCTAGCTTCAGGACCTAGATGTGGCATAGGAGAACTTAATATTCCTGAAAATGAACCAGGAAGCTCAATTATGCCGGGTAAAGTAAATCCAACCCAAAGTGAAGCTATGACTATGGTTGCTGCTCAAGTTATGGGAAACAATACAACTGTCTCTATTAGTGCTAGTCAAGGTAATTTTGAACTTAATGTATTTAAACCTGTTATTGCATACAATATTTTACAATCAATTAGACTACTTAGCGATACTATGCTTGCATTTAATGATAATTGTGCAATTGGTATTGAAGCTAATATAAAAAATATAGAAAATCATTTAAATAACTCATTAATGTTAGTTACTGCACTTAATCCATATATAGGTTATGAAAAAGCTGCTCTAATAGCTAAAACTGCTCATAAAAACGGTACAAGTTTAAAACAAGAAGCCATAAATTTAGGTATTTTAACAAAAGAAGAATTTGAAAAATATGTAAATCCTAAAAAAATGACTTAAATAAACTTATACCAATTCGGTACTAATTTCTTATAAATTTTGTATTTACCACTGCAATATCGTTTAATGAACTAAATATTTTAGTAGTTGCATCTTCAATCTCTTTTGCAGCTTCTTTAAGAACTTTATTTTCTTCCTTATTAGCACTTAAATCTAAATAGTTTTGAACTTTTTCATGCACAGAAAAGTGAACTTCTTTTAATTTAATCCACTCACTACTTTTTACAAAATCTTTATTCATGCTTTCAGACTCTGCAATCCAACGACCTAGATTACAAGACTTACAATCTTTCACCCTAGAAAATTCAAAAGAACCAAGGGTTTCAAAATAAGTTTTTTTAAAGTTTATATGATCATTTTTATATTTTGAAATATTTTGAATTAAATCTACATCATCAACCATATTATAATATTTATCATTTATTTCTGATTTTTGAGTAATACCTAATAATCTTGTTGAAAGTGTAGCAACTTCTTTTGATAACATATCAATATTAGAAGAAGTAAGGGCATTTTTTTGTGTCATTTCATCAAGTAAATTTATTGCATCATTTATCTGAATCATTCCATGCTCTTGTTCTTTGATTGCAGTAGATACATTATCAATTATATTTTTAGTATCTACTATTTTTAAAGATAAATTTTCATAACCATTAATCATATCATTAGCAATATTTTTACCTTCATTTGATTTTATTGTTGCATCTTCTACTAATTTCTTAATCTGATTTGCAGCATCTGCGCTTCTATTTGCTAAATTTCTAACTTCTTGAGCAACAACAGCAAAACCTTTTCCAGCTTCACCAGCAGTTGCTGCTTCAACAGCTGCATTAAGAGAAAGAATATTTGTCTGAAAAGCGATTTGATCAATAATAGAAATAGCATCACTAATTGCACTAACCTTTTCATTAATTTCATCCATAGAGCTTGAAGTTTTAGTTGCCAAAACATTCCCACTAAGAGCACTAGAATTTAACTCATCAGCAATATTTAACATAACAACTACATCTTTACTACTTGATTTCATATTTCCAGTTATTTGTTCAATAGAAGCTGCTGTTTCTTCTAAAGAAGCGGCTTGTTCATTTGAACTTTGTGATAACATTTGTGAAGATTCTGAAAGTGTGATTGTATTAGATTCAAGCTCTTTTCCTGCATTTGTAATCATAGCAATTAACTGAGATATAGACTGTCCTAATAAAACTGAACCTGTTGATAAAGTACCAAAATCTCCATACATACCAATCTTTTCTTCTTCAGATAATCTAAATTTATATTTACCAAGGGCATAATTATCCAATACTTTATTTATATTATCAACTTTTATTTTTGTATAATAAATCATTTTATTAATAATTTCTCTTAATGACTCAACTTCGGCGGTTCCAGCTTTTTGATTAATTTTATACTCAAAAAATCCATTTGACACTTTTTCTACAACATCATATATTTCTACAATTACTTTTTTGTCTTGTTCAATAATATTTTCTATTTTTTCAACTTGTTCATTCATATTCATTGTCATCTGAGCAAACTCGTCTTTTCCTTTTACTTCCATAGGTTTTAAATTGTCTTTTTCTTTTATAACATATAAAAAGAACTCATTTAAACCTTCTTTAAAAGTTGATATTGAAGTGATAATCTTTCTTGTCATAAATGTACTTATGATAAATAATGCAATAAGAATAATTAAAATAAAAATTATATGAACTACAAACTCTGATTCTAAATCATTTATTTTCTTATTCATATATTTTTTTATATCATTGGCTAAATCATCAGATAAGCTATTAAATACGCTAATTCTTTTTGATGAAACTTCAAACCATTTTTGCGCATCTGCCCTATAAATATTCTTACTAAGAGTATTTAATCCTTTTATTGCAGCTGAATCATCAACTTTTATTAAAGCAACTATTTCATCTCTTGTTTTTCCTTGGGCTTTATAATCCATAATATCTAAAGAAGAACCCATATAATTATCAAATACTTTTTTTATTTCTTTAAGAATTTTTTTCTCTTCTTTTGTTATATCATCCATTCTTCTATATTTGTTAATCTCTCTTAAAATACTAGTATGATATTTTTGCATTTTATTTTGAAATTTTGAATCACCATCTAATAAATAGTCTTTAAAACTATGAATAAATCCATCAAAACCAGATAATTCTTTTATCTTAAAAATAATTTCATCTATTTTACTTTTATTATAAATCACATCTCTGAATTTTAAAACTTCTTTACATTCAAAACAATTATTTTGTTTTTCTAATATTTTTATCTGTTCTTTTGTAGCAACTTTTTTAAATAATTCCAAAAATATATTTTGAATAGAGATAGATGAACTAAATTTAAAATAGTCTTGATTTGTTAATTGATTTTTTTCAAAAATTTCTCTTAATAATCTACGTTCTAAAGATGATTCTTCTACAATACGTCCAATAGAGATATAAGCTTGCAATTTTCTTGATAACTCGCCATCATTACTATATGTCAAAACTTCATTTATTAATACAAATAATTTATCTATTACATTTGTATAATAATCAAATAAATTGTCACTATTCAAAGAGAATCCATCCATTTTTTCTCTGATATTATTTATTTCATTTAACTTTTTATTCAAATCATCTATATTTTTACTTACTTCAATAGAATATTTTGTTTTATCAAAAGTTTTTATAAATTCTTTTAAATCAAAAATTCTTTTGTTAGTTTTATCACGCGTATCAAACAACTCATTTTTCTGTTTTTTACCATAACTGTCTAAATAGATTAAACTAAGTTCTCTCTCTTCTTCTAATTTTGTTAATAGGACATCTGCTTGTATTGAAAAATTTAAATATTCTTTTGTTTTTTGAATTGAGTTTTGTTCTTTTATTTTATTATATAAAATATTACTAGATAATATAAGTATAGTGACAATTGGTAATAACAATATAAGTAAGATTTTATTTTTAAAGGAAAAGTTGTGCATATAGGACTCCAAAAAATTATTTATTTTCGAAGTCTATCATCAACAAATTACAAAGTGATTACAGAAGTATTCTTTCTTAAATTATTTTAATCGGTTTTTAGCCATTTGAATATCATTTTGATACTTATAAATCATATAATCAACCATTGTTGTACCTTTATTCCTACTAAAAAATGAATTCATTTCAATAAGCCTATAACTCATTCTAAAGAAAGCAGTAAATGGGATAAGATAAGTTATCATAGTTTCATATTTTCTGTAAGGATAGTATTTATCAAATTCTTCTTTTAATGTACTAAGAACCCTATTCTCTTCTTCTAATTGTTCTTTAGTTTTTAAACTCATTGCTCTTAAAGCAAAAAATAAATTTAAAAAAAACATAACTAAATTTAAGTTCCAACCTAGAACAATAATTTCTTCATAACTCATATAATCTCCATATAAAATTTTATTATAACTAATTGTACTTTTATTTATCAAAAGGACTAAATCATTTTTGTATAATATATTTTTTTAAGGAGCCCTATGAAACTAATAGAAAAGAATATTACACAAACTATAGAAGAGATTTATTTAATAGAAACACTTAATTTAAATAACAAAACTATACTAGAACTTGGTTGTGGAGAAGCTGCCATGACCAAAAAAATTTCACAAAATGGATTTGATAGAAAAATAATAGCATGTGAAGTAGATGAAATACAACATAAAAAAAATTTAGAACTAGATATAGAAAATATAGAATTCAAACTTTGTGGTGCACAAAAAATTGATTTAGAAGATAATTCTATTGATTTTATTTTTATGTTTAAATCTTTTCATCATATTCCAAAAGAACTAATGAACCAAGCTATAAATGAAATAAAAAGAGTTCTTAAACCAAATGGTTTAGCATATATTTCTGAACCTTTATTTGATGGGCAACAAAATGAACTCATAGCAATTTTTCATGATGAAGAACAAGTAAGAATTGATGCTTTTGAAGCAATTAAAACTGCTGTTGAAAATGAACAATTAAAACTATTTAAAGAGATATTTTTTCAAACAGAAGTTGTATATGAAGACTTTGAAGATTTTGAAAAGAAACAGATGAATCTTACATACAATGAAGATAATAACTCAAAAGAGATGATAGAAAAAGTAAAAGAAAAATTCAATAGTTATGGTGGAGGAAAAACTACTTTCCTAAAACCATTTAGAGTTGACATATTACAAAAAATTTAAAAAGAGTAAATAAGAATGACACAAGATTTATATAATGAAAAAATAGAGAAACTAATCAATTGGGCACATGCCTATTATGTTGAAGACAACCCAATTGCAACAGATGAAGAGTATGACAAACTTTCACGTGAATGTTTAGCTTTTGAGCAAACTTATCCAGAGAAATCACATGCAAACTCACCAAATAAAAGAGTAGGTGGATTTGTATTAGATGGGTTTGAAAAAGCTTCTCACTTATCTAGAATGTGGTCACAAGAAGATGTCTTTAATACAGAAGAACTTGAAGATTGGATAAATAGAGCTAAAAAAGTAAATACAAACTTACAATTTTATTGTGAGCCAAAATTTGATGGTGCCTCACTAAATCTTATTTATGAAAATAGCGTACTAAAACAAGCCATTACAAGAGGCGATGGGACGATAGGTGAAGATGTTACTAACAATGTTAAAACAATTCACTCTATTCCTTTGCAAATAAAAGAGAACTCACTTTTAGAAATAAGAGGTGAAATAGTTATAAAAAAAGCAGATTTTGAAAAAATAAATGAGGAAAGATTAAAAAACAACGAACAGCTATTTGCCAATCCAAGAAATGCAGCAGCAGGAAGTTTAAGACAGCTTGATCCAAGCATTACAGCAAAAAGAAAACTATTTTTTAATGTTTGGGGAGTTGGTCAAAATAGTTTAGAATACAAAAATTATAGTCAAATGATGGAATACATTTACTCATTAGGTTTTGCACATCCTCCTATGACTACAAAAACTACTACAGTTGAAGGTATTGAAGAACTTTATCATAAAATAATAGAATCAAGAAATAGTATTGAGATGATGCTTGATGGAATGGTTATTAAAATTGATGATATAGAAACTCAAGAAGAATTAGGTCATACAGTTAAATTTCCTAGATGGTCTTGTGCTTACAAGTTTCCAGCTGTTGAAAAAAGCACAAAAATCAAAAACATCATACAACAAGTAGGACGTACAGGAGTTATTACACCTGTTGCAATTGTGGAACCAACACTTATTGATGGTTCTACAGTTGAAAGAGCATCTTTACACAACTATGATGAAATTGCACGTTTAGATTTAAGAATAAATGATGAAGTTATTATTATAAAAAGTGGAGATATTATTCCAAAAATCACAAAAGTTTTTACGGATAGAAGAGATGGAACAGAAGAAAAAATTTTAAGACCAACAGTTTGTCCTAAATGTCAATCTGAACTTTTAGATGAAGGCACTTTAATCAAATGTCAAAATCTAGATTGTCCTAGTATTGTTACTAACTCTATAATATATTTTGCATCAAAAAATTGCATGAATATTGATGGTCTTGGAATCAAAATTGTAGAACAACTAGTTCGTGAGAAAAAGATATATGATATTTTAGATTTATACTCATTGAAATATGAAGATTTAGAAGATTTAGAGGGATTCAAAGAGAAAAAAATTAACAATTTACTTAATTCAATTGAAAATACAAAAGGAAGTGAATTACATAGGGTTATAAATGCTTTAGGTATTGAACATATTGGAGAAGTTGCATCAAAACAAATCTGTATAGAATTTGGATTAAATGTGATAAATATTGATTTAGATTCTCTAATTGCATTAGATGGTATTGGTGAACAAATGGCTAAATCATTTTGCGAATTTATGAGAGTAAATCGAGAACTTGTGCTAAAACTTTTTGAAATAATCAACCCAAAAGTTGAAGAAAAAATAGAAATTGAAGAAAACAATTTTAAAGGTAAAACTGTGGTATTAACAGGTACTATGAGTGTAAGTCGAGGAATTATAAAGAAAAATCTTGAAGCACTAGGAGCTAAAGTAAGCTCATCTGTATCTAAAAAAACTGACTATTTAATATATGGTGAAGATGCAGGAAGTAAATATGATAAAGCTATATCATTAAATGTAAAAACTTTAACAGAAAATGAAATGGAAGAACTACTTTAATTTCTTTCATTTCCCTTTAATATGTTACCTTTTTATATACTTTTAACATATTATAAGAAAATTATTTAAATATACTTAACCTTTTTTATTAAATACTTTATAATTATCCTAGTTTAAACGAATAAAGGCTGTGAAAATGAGTGAAGACTATAAAAGGGAAAAATCGTTAACTATGACAATGTTAATGACTCCAGAAAAAGCAAATTTCTCGGGTAACAATGTTCATGGTGGTGAAATTTTAAAAATGCTAGATCACGTAGCATATGCTTGTGCTGCTAGATATACAGGTAATTATGCTGTTACTTTATCAGTTGATATGGTTTTATTCAAAAATCCTATTAAAATTGGTTCTTTAGTAACATTCCATGCATCTGTAAACTATACGGGTAGAACATCAATGGAAATTGGTATAAAAGTAATTTCAGAAGATATTAAAGACCATACTCTTAAAAATACAAATGTTTGTTACTTTACAATGATTGCTATGGATGAGCATGGGAACACTACTACTGTTCCTAAACTTGAACCTACTACAGAAGATGAGAAAAGAAGATATAATGATGCAATTGCTAGAAGAGAAGCTAGAATGGCATCAAGACACGCTAAATAATAGTATCATTAATATAAAAAAAGGGATGGAAACTTTTCCATCCCTTTTTTTATGTCAAAATTATATATACAACTATATAATTAAGTCAAAAGCTTAAGCTTTTGACTCAATAAATTCTTCGTAAGAACCTTTAAAATCAACTATAGTTCCATCTTCTTGAATTTCAATAATTCTATTTGCATAAGCATCAAGCAACTCTCTATCGTGAGACACACAAATTACTGAGCCAGCAAATTCAAGTAAGCCTTCACCAAGTGCTATAATAGCTTCAAGGTCTAAGTGATTTGTAGGCTCATCAAGAACCATAAAGTTTGGTTGTTCTAACATGATTTTTGAAAGCATCATTCTATGCTTTTCTCCACCTGAACAAGATTTTACTTGTTTTTCTTGCTCTGTACCATTAAATAACATTCTTCCTAAACAGTTTCTAATTTCAGCAATATCTGCATCTCTATCAAAGTTTCTTAACCAATCGTATAAAGTATTATCTCCATCAATTAAGTCTGTAGCATTTTGAGGGAAGTATGAGTTTTGTATAGTAGCACCCCAATGAATATCACCAGAATCAGCTTTAATATTTTCAACAAGAATTTCACATAAAGTTGTTTTACCAATACCATTTGGTCCTATTAAAGCAATTTTATCACCTTTTTCAACTGTGAAAGAAATATCATTTAATACTTGTCTTCCATCATATGATTTTGAGATATTTTTTGCACTTAATAATTCTTTACCTACTTCTCTTTTTTGTTTAAAGATAATAGAAGGATCACGTCTACTAGAAACTTGAATTGCACCAACATCCAATTTATCAAGTTGTTTTTGTCTTGAAGTTGCTTGTTTTGCTTTAGATGCATTCGCAGAGAAACGTGCAATAAACTTTTCTAACTCTTCTTTCTCTTTAAGTTTTTTACTTACATCTTTTTCATTTTGTTTTGCAATTACAGTTGATGCAATATACCAGTCATCATAATTTCCTGCAAATTCTCTAATTTGTTTAAAATCAACATCTAAAATATTTGTACATACTGCATTTAAAAAGTGTCTATCATGAGAGATAACAACCATTGTACCATCATGATGTTGTAATTGATTTTCTAACCAACCAATTGTAACGATATCCAAGTTATTCGTAGGCTCATCAAGAAATAAGACATCAGGTCTTGGATATAAAACTTGAGCAAGTAAAACTTTGAATTTATCGCCACCTGTTAGTGAAGACATTAAATCTTGTTGTTGAGAAGCTGGAAAACCTAAATCTTCTAATATTTTTGTAATTTTCACATCATACTCGTAAGTTGGGTCTTCTTCACAACATACAATCTCTAATTCACCTAGCTTATCACCGATTTCATCAGTATATTCTTCTAAGTATAATTTTTCTTTTTCTTTAATTGCATCATATAATCTTTTATTTCCTAAAAGAACTGTATCAAAGATTGAATATGTTTCATATGCAAACTGGTTTTGACTTAAAGTTCCAACTTTTTTACCATTTTGAACTTGTACTTCACCCTCTGTTGCATCTTCTATTCCTGATAGTATTTTTAGGAAAGTTGTCTTACCTGCACCATTTGCACCAATAAGTCCATATCTTTTACCCGTGTCTAATTTTACGTTTATGTCTTGGAAAAGCACTCTTGAACCAAATGCCTTTTTAAGGTTTACTGTTTGAACCATTTGTTAAATTCTCCATTCTGTGTTATGCCGCGATTATATCTAAAAAAAATTATATTAAATTTAAAAGAGATTCTCTTAGGCCATTTACTATTTTAATTAAAAAGATATTTGTTATTTTCAAGTTACATTAATATTCTATTCTCTTTTTATAAAAATTTAATTCGAAGGAGAAAGAATGAAAAATTTATTAAAAATAGCAATATGTAGTATAGCATGTACTGCATACCTATTTGCAGGGAGTGCGCCAAAAGAGTATCCAGAAGGTGAAGTTGGTAAGATGGTTAAATTAGGTGAAGAGATTGCTTTACATACGGATACTCATCCTCTTACAAAAGATTTTGTAGGAAATAAACTTAATTGTGCCTCATGTCACTTAAAAGGAGACGATGGGAAACCAGGAACAGCTGACGGACTTTCTTCATGGTTAGATACAGCAACAGCATTTCCTGCTTGGTCAAAAAGAGAGAAATCAGTTCAAACATTGCAAGATAGATCAAATAACTGTTTTATGAGAAGTATGAATGGCAAAAGATTAATTGTAGATAGTAAAGCTTCAATTGCAATTGCTGCATATATCACTTGGCTTTCAGAAGGGAAAGTTATACATATGGGTACTAAAGGGCCATGGGGTCCTACAAATATGAAATTATGGCCAACAGGAATAAAAAAATTTACACCTATTCAAAAAAAAGCAACTCATGATAATTATGTTAATGGTAAAAAAACATATGAAACAAAATGTTCAATGTGTCATGGAATGAATGGAGAAGGAATGGCAAACTTTCCACCATTATGGGGAAAAGATGTAAATGGAAAATGGCTTAGTTATAACACAGGAGCAGGTATGAGTAAACTACCTAAAGGTGCTGCATGGGTTAAATTAAAAATGCCATTAGGTCAAGAAGGAAGCTTAAGTGATCAAGAAGCTGCTGATGTTATGCTTTTTGTTGATGGACAAGAAAGGGCTGATTTTGATTTAACAAAAGGACTATTGCCAAAAGAAGAGATGGGTCATTATAACTCAAATGTTTTAAAAGAAAAACACTCAGTTAGAAGTAACTTTAAAGCATTAGGTCTTGATATTGACGAAATAAGAGGCGATCACAAAATAAAATAAACAATACATGATAAAGAGAATTTTATATTCTCTTTATCATATAATACAAGGATAATACCAAATTTTTTTGGTAAAATAATTTATGACAAAAACATATAAAAGCTTTATAATATTTTTTATAACAATTATATTAATACTTCTATTTTTTCTAAAAAAATACAATGACATCATAAAACACGACCAAATTGATATTTTAGTTTCAAAAAATACTGAACTTATAAATAATGAACTTTCATATCAAAAAAAACATGCACTCTCTTTAGCTATACTCTTTTCAAAGAATCAAAATATTATCAATTTTTTAAAACAAAAAGAACCTGAAAAATTAAAAAATGAACTTAATAATCTTATTAATCTTATTTCAAACTATACAAAAATAAAAAATATACAAATACAAGTACATACTAAAGAATTAAAAGTTTTTGTTAGAAGTTGGGAAAATAAAGATTCAGGGTTAAATCTTACAAGTTTTAGGCATGGACTTGTTAAAGTTAAAAAAACAAAACAACCATTTGTATCAAATGAACTTGGAAAAAGATTCAATATAAAAGCTATATCTCCAATTTTTGATAATAAAAATTACATAGGTTCAATTGAAGTTATTGTTGATTATTCATCATTAAAAAATCGTTTAAAGCTTGCTGGGATTGAAATTATTCCATTACTTGATGATAATTTTTTGGACATTGCACAATACCATAAAGAGAATGCCAAACTTTATAATTATGTTGTTATTGAGAAAAACTATAATAAAAAACTCTATGATATATTACTACATAATAAAAATATTTTAAAAAGAGAGAAATTTTATTATGAAATTGAGGATAAAATAATTACAATAATTTCACTTGGTAATATAAAAGGGAAAAGTGTTGGTTATCTAGTAGCCAGTTTTGAAAAATCAAATCAAAAATTTAATTATCTACCAAACTATAAATATGACGGTGAAATACCTAATGATATATCTTTTAAAAATGAAAATAAGATATATAATAAACAAATAAAAATAAGATAAAAAATGAAAATACTACTTCTTGAAGATGATTATTTATATAAAATATCTATTAAAGAGTATCTAGAAGATATTGATTTTAACGTAGATGATTTTGAAAATGGCAATGATGCTTTAGATGCTATTTATGAAAATACATATGATCTTTTACTCCTAGATATTAGAATACCAGGTATGGATGGATTTGAATTAGTTCAAACTATTAGAAAAGACCAAATTAAAACGCCAGTTATTATTCTAACCTCACTAACTGATATATCAAATTTAAGCAAAGGCTATGAATTAGGATGTAACGACTATCTAAAAAAACCTTTTGACCTTTTAGAATTAAAATATAGAATTGATCAACTTGTCCAAAGTAAATGTTTTGATTCAAATGAAAATTTTATAAAGCTCTATGATATTTATAAATTTGATATACAAAAAAACATTTTGTATAAAAATGAAAAGATTGTAGATTTGACTCAAAAGGAGTCAGAAGTTGTATCTTTACTTATACAAAATAGAGGAATTTATGTATCTATTGAATCTTTACATGAAGTAATCTGGGAAAACAAAGATATACAATACGCTGATATTAGGATGTGTATTAAAAGATTAAGAGATAAAACAGACAAAAACTTCATACTTAACAAGCGTTTTGTAGGATATAAAATTGATAAATAAAACTGATATAAAATTTATTGTAATTCAAGTTGTATTAACACTTTGCATTGCTTTTATTCCAATTTATTTTTATCTTGATGCTTCATTTGAAAATCACAATATCAAAGATAAACTGATGTTAAAAGATTATACTTCATCCGTTATTTTAAAAATGAAAAATTTTGAGATGGAAAATAGTGATTTTTTTTACTATCCAAGATCAAATATATTTACATCTGCTATTTTTGATGAAAAAGACAAAACAATATTTTCGCTTTTTGATAAAAATGAAAAATTCGTTTTTGATACAGCATATTTCAAATACAAAAACAAAATATGTTATAAACAATATTTAGATAATAATAAATTTAATGCCAAATATATAATTGTCTGTAAAAATATAAATCATTCCCAAGTTATTTACAATGCAATAATTTTACTTCTATCAATAACTTGTTTAATATTTTTATCTTCATTTTTTGTTATAAAGCAAAGTATAGAACCCTATAAAAAGTTAAACCATTATCTTGATAATTTTTTAAAAGATGCAATGCATGAGCTAAAAACACCAATAGGAGTTGCTAGGTTTAATATTGATTTATTACAAATGAAAATAAAAGATAATAAACATATATTAAGAATTAAATCTGCATTAAAAAATATGACTATTATATATGAAGATTTAGAATATTATATGCAAAGTCATAGTGTAAAAGATAATAAAACAAATATAGACTTTTCCGAGTTTTTAATAAAAAGAGTTGAATTTTTCAAAGATTTAACCAGTGCAAAAAACATTGAACTCATAACAGACATTGAAAAAGATATTAATATAGATTTTAACGAAATAGAACTATATAGAATTATTGATAATAATCTATCAAATGCAATTAAATATTCAAAAGACAAATCAATAATTAACGTAAGTCTTAAAAAATTTAATGACAATATACAGCTAACTTTTAAAGACCAAGGAATTGGTATAAAAGATACAAATAAAATATTTAATAGATATTATAGAGGGGATAAAGTTAGTGGGGGATTTGGAATTGGACTTAGTATTGTAAAAAATATTTGTACTAAAAACAATATAAAATATGAAGTTAAATCAAAAATAAATCAAGGAAGTTGCTTTAGCTATTTTTTTTAGTATAGATACTATTTATGATTTATTAAGTAACTTTTTTATATATTAAATAATACCTACATAAGGAATCACGATGAATATCGATACACTTTTATTGTATTTAGTTGTTGCATTTTTTTATATAACAAGCCCAGGTCCAGCTATTATATTAGCCATAATAAATGGATTAAGAACAGATATGAAAACAGTTGCTATTACTTCACTTGCAAATAGTATTGGTCTATTTATTTTATCAACTGCTGCTATTTTAGGATTAGGACTTATTCTTACTACTTCTGCAACACTTTTTATAATTGTAAAAAGTATTGGTGCTCTTTATTTAATCTATCTTGGAATAAAATTTCTAAGAAATAGAGGTGGATTTAATATTGATGAAAACAAAGAAGGAAATATTGTAAAAACTAAAAAACAGTACTTTTTTGAAGCTTTCTTTTTAGCAATCACAAATCCAAAACCTATACTATTTTTCACAGCAATATTCCCACAATTTTTAGATTTGAATAGTGCTATTGCACCACAATTTTTTATAATGACAGGTGCTTTTCTATTTATATCTTTTTTCTCACTTTGTACTTATGCGTATTTAGCTAAAAGATCAAAAGCATATTTAAGTAATAAAAGAAGTGTAAATATTATCAATAAAATAACAGGTGGTATTTTTATATTTATGGGAATTGGTTTATTACGATTAAAGAATCACGCTTAACACATATATGACAGTCACGCTACCCAACTATATATTTGAAAATAAAGAGTTATATCAAATTATTAGTGATGATAAAGTTGTAGTATCAAAATCAACAAATTACAAAAAAGATAAACTCTATTTGAGAAATAGTATGCATCTTGTTATTTTGTTAGTAAACGGTGGTAAAACTTTACATCTTAAAAATAGTGATATTACTATTGATACAAGTGATATACTTTATTTATCTCAAGGTAATTATTTTATGAGTGAAATAATTGGGGATAAAAATAGCTATAACTCCATATTAATATTTTTTGATGATGAGTATGTTTTTAATTTTATAAAAAAGTATAATATCACTTTAGATACAGTTAAACAAGAAGATATTTTGCCACTAAAAAGAGATGAGTTTATAAATACTTGTATAAACACTATAAATCAATATTTTGAAAAAAATATAGATAATAGTATTGACTTAGTGAAACTCAAACTTGATGAACTATTTTTATACTCTCTTTCAAAAGATAAAAAAATTTTTGCTGCTTTTTTAAATAAAATTATTCAAACAAAGTCTTCAAGAATCAAATATATTTTAGAAGAGAATATTGATATTATAAATAGTGTTGATGATATGTGTAAACTCACAAGGTTAAACTCAAAGGCTTTGAGAAAAGAGATGAATAGACTATATAATAAAAATCCAAAAGAGTGGCTAAATGAAAGAAGACTTCTTATAGCAATATCACTTCTTAAAAACAGTCAAAAAAGTGTATCACAAATAGCTACATCATGTGGATATGCAAGTGTTTCTTGGTTTATAATTCAGTTTAAAAAATATCATAAAACTACTCCTTTACTTTATAGGGACCAAAATTTATAGAAAATGACATAAAACTTGTAGATTATTCCATTCTTTATATTTTTTTAAAATCTTATAATTTAAGAAATTAAAAAAGGATGATTATGAAAAATGTACTTATAATAAATGCCCATCAGTCTTATAAAGAGTATTCAAAAGGAAAATTAAATAACACTTTGACAGAACTTGCTAAAACAAAATTAGAGTTAAAAGGTTATAGTGTAAAAACTAGTATACTTGATAAAGGGTATAATGTCGAAGAAGAGGTAAATAAACATGTGTGGGCTGATATAATCATAACGCAAAGTCCAGTTTTTTGGTTTGGTACCCCTTGGATACATAAAAAATATATTGATGAAGTTTTTAATAGTGGACTTGACCAACAAAAGCTGATAAAAACTGATGGAAGAACAACAACAGATAAATCAAAACAATATGGTACGGGTGGAGAAATGTATGGAAAAAAGTTTGTATTATCTCTTTCTTGGAATGCACCCAAAGAGTGTTTTAATGATACAAATCAAATATTATATAATGGAAAAAGTGTTGATGACGCATTTATTGCTATAACTACAACTTATAAGTTTTGTGGATGTGAAATATTAGAATCATTTTCATGTTTTGATGTGATGAAAAATCCTGATGTAAAAAATGATATTTTAAAATATCAAGAGTTTTTAGAAAAGTTATAAAGAGTATTCTTTTAAAGAGGTTTTTGCCTCTTTGGGAGGATAACCAAAATATTTTTTAAATTCTTTACTAAATTGAGACGCATTCTCATATCCAACTTTGATTGCAACTTCATTTACATTTAAATTATTTTGACTTATTAGATTTTCTGCTTTGTTTAATCGTATTTTTTTTATGTATTGATGTGGAGAGTGTGCAGTAATTTTTTTAAAATGATTATGAAATGAAGCTATACTCATATCCTCTTTTCTTGCAAGTTCTTCAATAGTGTAAGGCTTTTCAAAACTTGTATGTATTAATTTTAAGCTTCTTGATATTTTTGCTTCATTACTAGACTTATTTATAAGATTATGTAAAAAATGAGACTTTTCTCCTTGTAGAACCCTATATAAAAGCTCTTTTATTAAAGCTTTCCCTAGAATTTTTGAGTCTTCTTTTTTATCAACTATTTTTATTATTCTATATAGAATATCTTCTATATCTTGGGTTATATTATCTGAAAATGTACCTATGTTAGAATGTTTTTCATTTATGGGTTTTTCTATAGCTATTTCATCTAGCAATTGATAGATAGTATTTAGATCAAAAGATATAACCATACCAAAAAAAGGTTTTTCTTTTGAAGCAAAAGTTTCACACTCAATGGGTAACGTTGATGACGCTACAAGATAGTTTTCATGGGTATATTCTAAAAGTGTTTGATTTAGTTTCATCTCTTTTCTACCTTGAAAAGTAAAAAGTATCCAATTTTCAAACATTACATTATATAAAGTAGTCTTTTCACTCATTTTATATAATTTTACTTCATCTATATAAGTATTATAATATCCGTCATTTAGTATCAATTTTTCTAATTTATTTAGTATTTTATTTTTCATGTAATATTTTACAATATTTATATAATAAAAGTATAAAATATCATAAAACTACCCCTTTAGAGTATAAGCAACAAAACTTATAAAAAAAGATACTTTTCTTATACTTTAGATTTTTATTTTGTCTTATAATCATAAAAATTAAAAAGGATTATTATGAAATCAGATAGATATAAAATAGGTTGGGAAAAATTAAAAGAGGTTGATGGAAGTGCTGGTGAAAAGGTAATTGAATCATTAAAAGATATTGCTCCAGAGTTTGCTGATTTACTTATAGAATTTCCTTTTGGAGATATTTATACAAGAGAGAAGTTAGACTTAAAATCAAGAGAAATAGCAACCATAGCTGCACTTACAGTTATGGGAAATGCAACACCACAATTAAAAGTACACATTCATGCAGGATTAAATGTAGGTTGTAGTAAAGAAGAGATAGTAGAAGTAATTATGCAAATGGCAGTTTATGGAGGTTTCCCTTGTGCTCTAAATGGCTTATTTGCTGCAAAAGAAGTTTTTGAGGCTCAATAAAAGGTATATAATAAACATATTATTAATTTTTAGTTATTGTTTTACAAAATAATAAAGGATAAAAATGTTTATAATAAACATAACTTATATAAAACCATTAGATGAGGTAGATTGCCATTTTGAAGAGCATATTGAGTACTTAAAAGAACAATATAATAAAGGAAATTTTATAGCTTCTGGAAGAAAAATACCAAGAGATGGTGGAGTGATACTTTCAAAACTTAATTCAAAAGAGAAGTTACAAGAAGTTTTAAAACTGGACCCGTTTAATAATGCTGGAGTTGCAAATTATGAAATTATAGAATTTGTTCCAAGTATGACATCAAATGAGTTTGCGAATTTTAAAGAAAACAATTAATAATGAACAGTATTAGTATCTTAGGTAGTGGTTGGTTAGGTTTTCCCTTAGCCAAAGCACTATCAAAAGAATTTTCTATAAAATTATCTACAAGTACATATGAAAAACTTGAGAATATAAAAGATGAAAATATCACACCATTTATTGTTGATACAAACAATTTAAGTGAAGATGTTGATAAATTTTTATGTGCTGATATATTGATTATAAATATTCCCTCAAAAAATATAGATGGATTTAAAGAACTAACAAATCATATACTAAATTCAAGTATCAAAAAAATTATTTTTATTAGTTCAACGTCAGTATTAAATAATGAATCAAATCCTTTACTTGAAATAGAAAATCTATTTAAAAAGACAAATCTTGAAATAACAATTTTAAGATTTGCTGGACTTATAGGATATGGAAGAAATCCCGCAAAATTTTTCCCAAATGGCAAAGTAGTAAAAGATGCGAATGCACCTGTAAATATGATACATAGAGATGATTGTATTAGCATAATACAAAAAGTAATCAATCAAAATATTTTTGATGAAACTTTTAATTGCATTGCTCCTTCCCATCCTACAAAAAAAGAGTTTTATACCTATTGTGCAAAAGTATCAGGTTTACCTGTTCCAACTTTTGATTCAGGGAAAAATAAAAGCAATAAAAAAATAGTAAAAAGTGATTTGCTTGTATCAAAACTAAACTATAAATTTATTCATGATGATTTAATGAAAATCATATTTTAAAAAATTTAGAAATTAGTTTTAAAAAGAATATCATAATCTTTTTAAATAGTTTTTATTTAACCAGTAGGAAAATCCTACCAGTTATTTTTCATTAAGTTTTGTTCTCTCATAGCAGTTGTTAAAACTTCATAACCTTTTAACTCTTCTGCTCCTGTTTTAACCCATTTATTTAGACCTTCCATTTGCATCATTTTTTTAATGATTGGATCATTTGGATTTTGTGCTAATAACATCTCTGCAAATTTTTTCTGAATAGTTTCATCTAAAGTATCTAGTACTGTAAAGTTACAATGGCAATATCCAGGACTTACATAAAATGATTCTATTTCTCCACTTGGAAACATTCCATTTTCAATCATTCTAACCCAAGAACTTATTCCAATAGCACCAGCATCAATTTTATCATTTAAAATTGCATCAAGTATATCAAATTCACTTCTGCCTGTATCTCCATGCTTACCTAAATCTGAATTGAATCGTACAATTTCAATATCATCAATATTTTCAACTTCATTTTGAAGATATTTTAATGGTAAGATTGCAGCTTGCGCTGAATCTGCACTTCCAAGAGCAAATTTTCTTCCCTTTAGGTCATTAATACTTTTTATACCACTATTTGCTTTTGTTATAAATACAGATTGAAAATCTATATCTGTATCTCTCATTACTAAAGCTTTTACTTTTCCATTACTAAGTTCATTACACCTAACCCATGCTACATTTGTATTCCATGCAACATCAATTTTATTTGATAAAAGATATTCAACTTGAGCTTCATAGTTAGAAAATAAAATATAATCTAATCTAACACCATTATCATTAAAATAATCTCTTATAATATCCCAAATTGGAATAACTTTAGGATCATAAGCAACAGCTCCTAGCATAATTGGTTTGTTCATATTCTTCTCCTTAAGGAATTGGTTGATTTGTTAAAGCTTTTCCAAGCCAAATTGATAATACGTCAGTACTTGGTGCCATTACTTGTGCTGCGTAGGCATCTCTTAATAATCTTTCGATAGTGATTCTTTTAGCATAAGCTGTACCTCCACCAATTTTCATAGCTTTATTACAAACAGATACTGCCATATCTGAGGCATTTAATCTTGCTGAAATTATCTGTGCTAAAGCATCTGCATCGCCATTTGCTCCACTTTTTGCTGCTGCTAAAGTAAAGTGTTTTGCACTTGTTGCATTTGTATAAATATCTGCAATATGATTTTGTACTGTTGGTATGTTACATAAAGCACTTTCATCACTATATTTTCTACTCATAGAATAATCAATAATAGTATTGCAAGCATTTAATGCAACACCTGTATAAACTGCACTCAATCCAATTACAAAAAATGGTGCAACAACATTAAATACTTGCTCCGCCCCACTTCCTGCAGTACCAACTCTATTTGAAATATCAATGTCAACATTATCAAATATCATAGGCATTGAGGCATTTCCTCTCATTCCTAATCCATTCCATGACGATTCTTCAAATGTTACACCGCTCAAATCTTTATGTACTAACCAACTATCTAGACCTTCTACTTCAAAACTATTAGAAAGTACTAAATAATAATCAGCATAAAGTGCAGATGTAACAAAACTTTTTCTTCCATTCATAAATAACTTATTATCACTATTTATAACTGTAATTTCAGGATTATAAAAATGAGTACCCGTACCTGTTTCACTAAATGCAAGAGCTAAAAGTAAATCACCACTTGAAATTTTTGGTAAATACTCATTTTTCATCTCTTCACTACCATAAGCTACTATACACATAGTTGCAACATTATGCATCATATAACAAAGTCCTGTAGTTGCACAACTTGAAGCAAAAGCTAGTACAGTTTGAGTATGTTCTTCAAGACCAAAACCCATACCTCCATACTCTTTAGGGACAACTAAACCTGTCAATTTATTTTTTTTGATTGCTTCAAAGCTATCAATTGGGAATTTTGCATCTATATCTACATTATCTGTATAAGGTGCGATATTTTGTTTGGCAAAATCTAACATTTTATTATATATATTACTCATTTTTTCTCCTACATAAAATTTGGTGTATGAACACTGGAAATATCATTTGCTAATTCTTCATCCATTCCAATGTCAATCAATCTTTTGATTCTATTTGTATTCATTGTTGCTTTTAATTCTTCAACCAAATCAAAACCTCTTTTATAATCAAGCGCAGAATCACTTCCTCCTGCTAAAATTGCAAGTGATTCCAAAACCATAGATGACTCAGAACTCACTTCATCCATAAACTCTTTTCTTCTATAAGCTGTATTTTTTAAAGCATTTATTCTTTTAGGATTTTGTTGTATTGCTGATCTAACATGTTCCATCCCATATGCGACATGTCTTATCTCATCTCTTTTTGAAAGTTTTATGATTTTTCTTGTAGTTTCATCTGGCATATGTTTTTCTAAAAAACTTAAAAGGTCTATAAAAGTGCCTTCTCCCATAACATGAAGTAAAAAAGAACTTTTTATATAATCATCTTCTTTAAAAAGTGAATAAAGAGAGCGTTGAGTAACTTCACTTGAATATTGAAATCCTCCACCATTTGCATTTGCTCTTTTTGTAAAAACTTCGATATGTCTGGCTTCATCATTCATCAATGAAGATAAAAATAGTGGTACTTCCATATAGTATGGATTTATTTTGCTAATAAACTTTCCTGGGATATATAAAGCTGAAAATTCATTTTCAACTAAATAAGTCATGATTTGGCAAACTGCTTTTTCAATTATTGGGTCTAATGTTGGTATTTCATTCCATGCAATATCACTTGTAGCATTCCATTGGGCATGTTTCCCCTCTTCATATAATACAGATACTGGTTCTGACCAAACTTGCTCTTTAAATGAGAGTTCAAAGCCATAAAATGGAGTTCCATCTTGGGGCTCAATTCCTCTTGTCATAAGTCCATTTGAATCAGGAGCTTTTTTTAGAATCTCATCTGATAGTTCTAAATCTTTTAATTTAGGATTTGAAGAGTCAATTCCTTTCATTTTTTTACCCCAAGAAGATTTATTAGTAAAAGAATTCTTATTTATCTTTTGAATTTTGTATGAATATTGTTCTTTTAAAGTTTCACGACCTAAATAGAGATGACCTCTTAGTTTTGCCCAACCTCGAAGTTCTATTTCGATATTTGGTTTTAAAGATACTATTTCAATTATTTCATGGGTATTTGCTATTAAAAATGCATTTTCAAGTTTTAAAAAAAGTTCTTTAGAAGGTGGCATATTACCGATAGGGATGGATATTGAGTGATTTAATGAATACAAAAGAATCTCCAAAATTGTGATTAATTTTGTCCATCAAATTATTATGATGGAATCTCAACCTGAGACCTAGATTTTGAAATTCTATCAGAAAATATTATAATACTTGGTAAAAAGGTAAAATAAATTTTACTTTTTTTGAAAATAAAAGCCTACTTGAAAATTTTATTATATTTTATCAATAGATAAAATAAAGCACCTAAAATGTAAAATAATGATGTTTATATAACAATTATTTATTTTCTTTTTATGTTCCACAAACTATTTTGAGCTGTAAATTCTGGACCTTCGTATACACTTTTTAAGTCAGATATTGTATATACTGCATTTTGATCAAGTTCATTTATTAATTTAATAAGATTAGGAATATTACGTCTCTTTTCAACGATAAATAAGACTTCAACTTGCCTTTCTGTACCCATATCACCATCTATAGCAACTACTTTAAAACCTTTTTCTCGTATCTTTCCGGCTAGAATATCCCGATTAAATGATATACAACGAATAAGCTCTTTACCAATTGCAAATCGATTTTCAATCCACATACCAACATAAATACCAGAAGCAAAACCTGCAGAATAAGCAAAGGCAAGATGTAATTGATCAAGATTTTTAAAAACCTGTCCAGCTGCAACTAGCCATATAATAATCTCAAAAAAACCGATAACTGATGCAAGTATTTTATAACCACGAAATATGACTATAGTACGAAATGTTCCTAAAGAAACATCAGTAACTCTTGCAAGAAAAATAAATATGGCAAGAAGATATGGATATTCAGCTATAAACTCAGTCATTTTTTATTACCTTTAAATAAACCTATATATTAAGATTTAATTTGCGAAATTTTAGTTTCGCAGTTGAGTCTATCTGAATTAATTTATTAAAGCAAAGAGTATGTTAATATAATTCATTTTATGTAAAAAAACTTGATAATAGGAAAAACTTATGGCATGGAAAGTGGGAACAAGAAAATTTGGGAATTGTATATCCTGCTTAATTTTATTTTTATTAATTTATTCTAATTTTGTCTATATCTAGGCCTTCATATTATGTACAGAATTAAGGATATCTTATACACTCAAAATCACTCTAAAATATTTGCTATCTCTTTTATAGCTTCTTCATTTTTTAGACTAAATTTTATTTCAATTCTTCTTGAAGCATCTTTATCTTCTACTCCATTTTTATCATAGATTGGGTCTAAAAAAGATCTTCCACTAGCTACTATTAATTTTTTTAGATTCTCTTTTTTCTTAAAATCTAAAGATAATAGAAAATCCATAACAGAATATGCTCTTTTTTGGGAAAGTTCTAAGTTATAAAGAAAAGTTCCTTTTGTATTTGTGTGCCCTTCTATTGTAATTTTATCTATATGTTTGTTTATTTCATGGTTTTCTAAAATTGTTTTAAAGTAGTCATATACCGCATTTTTCAAAGCATCTTTTGAACTATCTTTTAATTCAAATTCACCTTCATCAAAAAGTATATTTGAAGATAGTCTAAGTGTTCCATTTTTAGGGTCAATTTGCACACTCTTTCCAAGTTCTTTTTTAAGTAGACTTATTACTTTTACTTTTATTCCCGTGAAGTTCTTTATTTTTTGTTTTGTTGATTCTAAATCTTTTGAGAGTAAATCATGCTCTTTTTTCGTATGTTTGAGTTTTTCAGCCATCATTTTCATTTCATCATTTAAGAGATTACTTTTTTCTTCAAATGATTTAATCATACTTTGTTTTAATAAAACATCCTCTAATAGTTCATCTAACTTATCATCTTTTTGTTTTGATAAACTTTCTAATTCTTTTATACTTGCTAATAATTCACTCTTCTCTTCAAAAGATTTTTCCAATTTCTTTTTATACTCTTTTTCTAAGGAAGTAAGAAGAGCCAATTTTTCTTCTTTGTTTATTAGTTCAGTTAAATTGTCTTGATTTTTTTTCGTTTCATCTTTCAATAGTACATTTAACTTCTCGTTTTCTAAAAGAGACTCTTTTAATTTAATTTTAGTATTTTCAAATATTGATTTAATCTGAGATAAATCTTTTTTTGTATTTTCTAAATCAAATGCAACATTTTTTATTTTCTCTTCTTTTTTTTCTAATTCTTTTTTATTTTTTTCTAGTGCTATTTTTTCTTCTTGTAAACTTATTTCTAAAAGTTTTGATTCACTTTGAAGAAGAGAATATTTAACTATAATTGCACCAATAAGCAGTATAAAGACAAATAATAATCCTGCCATTAAGTCTGCATAAGATATCCAAAAATTTGTGCCATTATCTTTTTTATTCATTTTATTTACTTTGATTATCTTGTTCTAGTAAACTTTTACCTAAACTTTTTAAATCACTCGAAACTAATTCAAAAGATGATAAAACAGAATATATTTCAGCTCTTGCTGCTTTAGAATGTTTCGAATGCTCTTCAATTGAATCCGATAAAGATTCATTTGTTTTAGATATAGAATTATGCAAAGATTCATAATCCTCAAGTATTTTATTTTGTTTAGTACTTGCATCTTCAAAAAGTTTAATAAGTGCCATGTAATTTTTTGTTAATCTCTGCTCACTTTGTTTATACTCTTCATCAATCTTTTCTATAACATCTAATTTTGCTTTTGCAATAGAATCAAGTTTAAATATATATTCAGGAGTAATTACATTCTCAATTTTTTCTATAAATTTTGCATTTTGTTGTTGAGAATCAATTATTTTGTAAAGTTCAATTTCTTCTTTATTCCAAAGTAAGTTTTTGTATTGATATTTAATTTCATCTACATCATTTTCTATTTTTGTCATTCCTCTTTTTTCAAAAAATATCCACCAAATAGATAAAAAAATACCATAAATTGAAGCATAAAAAGCAGTCCCTACTCCACTTAATAAAATTGTGATTTCATTTTCTAAAGCAGCTTTTGATTCAACTGTAAAATTTGGCATTGATATTGCAATTGCAGTAAATGTACCTAAAATACCAAGTGTTGGAAAAATTGAAGAAGCAATACTCGCAAAGTTGTCATTTCTGATATTATTTACATGATTATCAAAAAAGTAATCTATATTTCCATAAGATTTTTTTCTACCTGCAATTATAAGTTCATTTTCTAAAAGATATTTATCTACATCTTCAATAACTGAAGAAATAGTATTTCTAAAAAAAGAGAAAGAATACCAAGCATTATGAGATATAAAAAACATAAATATTACAAGTATTAGGAAAATAATAATTATTGAATGAAGTTCTACTTTTAAAGGAATAACATTTATAAATCCCAAAAGTAAAAGTACAAATAAAGCTAAAGGAACGGATAAAATCATTAGATATCTTGGAAGCTGAAATATCTTTCTATCATTTAATTCAATCATAACAATCTCCAATAATAAGTTGGTATAATTGTAGCATAAAAGAGTTACTCAATAATAAGTTGGTATAATTGTAGCATAAAAGAGTTACTCAATAATATCAAGTAACTCAAAAAATAAACGATTAACTATCTAAGGTCTATAAACTTTAATATTTTTATAATTTTCTGCATCTCTTAAATATTGGGCGTGAAGTTGACTCAATATACCTTTATCGCAGTAAAATAAATACTCTTTATCCTGAGGAAGTTTCTTAAACTCTTTTTTTAGATTATAAAATGGTATTTTAATAGTTTCGCAAGATGTTTCAATACAATCAGAACCTTGTCTAATATCAATTACTGTGTATTCTCCACTAGACAAATCACTAACCGTTTCCATTTGCCCTATTTCTTCAACATCATTTGCTATTTCGTCAACATTTATTCTTATAGAATCTTCAACAGCTTTATCTAAAACAGAATAATCAAACTTTTTGGACTCTTTTTCCATCCTATCATATGAACCGTGAGTTACTGGATTTTTAGATATTACACCACAATATTCAGGCATTGCTTCTGCAAAATGTCTAGTACCAATATTATTTGCAATATCCATAATCTCAGGTTTGTTCATCGTTGCAAGGGGTCTAACTACAAGTTTATCTGTTGCTTGGTCAATCAACGCAAGATTTCTCAAAGTTTGACTTGATACTTGAGCAACACTTTCACCTGTAAGAAGCGCATCAATTCCCATCTCATTTGCTATTTTTTCAGAAGCTTTTAACATTAATCTTTTTAATGTAACACCCATATATGATTCATGTGTTGACCTAAATATTTCAGTTACAACATCATCAAAAGGAACAGAAGTAAAAGATACTCGGTGTGATGAACCAAATTTATTCCATAAATAGAAAGCTACTTGTTTAACACCAATTTCATGTGCTACACCACCTAAATTAAAGAAAATAAAATGCGTTTTTAGTCCTCTTTTCATAGTAAGATAAGAAGCAACTGTAGAATCAAATCCACCAGACATCAAAGATAAAATATCTCCTTGTGAACCTAAAGGAAAACCACCAAGACCTTTGTATCTTTGAGTTATAATATTTAATTGATTGTTCAATAATTCAACATTTATAGTTACATCCGGATTATGTAAATCAACACTCTTAGCTTTGCTATGAGCTAACATATATCCACCAACAGTTTGTTCTATATTTGTAGATTTAAAATCATGTGTACCTGAACGCTTAGCACGAACAACGAAAGTTTTACCTTCAATCTCTTTTGCCATTTGTTCATTTACAATAACTTTAATTTCATCTAATGTAGTCACCTTATCAAATTGTAATGCCTCTAATACTAACTCAATACCTGGAGTTTCCAATAATCTTAATCTTGTTTCAATTACAAAATCAATGGGACATACAACTTCTATTTTATCAAAGAATTTTTTTGTTTTTATATCTTCAGAAATTCGTGAAAGTAACTTTTGAAGATTTCCATAAAGTTGTCCAACCATTTGTCTTTTAGCTGAAGAACCTTTTATCATAATTTCTGGGAAAAATTTAACTATAAATTTTTGAGTTTTAAACTCATTTTTGCTCATTATTCAAATACCTTATATTTTTGTAAACGGAATTATATCATAGAGTATATTGTTTTTATCATAAGGATTTATATTCTAAATTTTTCAAATAACTCTTTTTTATCCATTTGGATTTCGATTTTATCACTATAAATTCTCTTTTTAAACTTCTTATATAACTTTATTTGAAGAATTATTCCAATAACACCTAAGAAAGAGAGAAATATTAATAAGCCAGTTAAATCTTTTGTAAAATAATCAAGTACCATAGCACTTGCACTTCCTGCAACTATAGCACCTGAAATCATAAATGACCTAATCATCAAATAATCTTTTAACTCTATTTTTTCATCTTGCATAAAATCAACAGTATGAATTCTAGCAATCTCAAAAGTAATACCTTGAATAGTAAATATAGTTAAAATAACATAAGTAAAAACTAAAATAGAATGGGAAAACATAAGATATGAAAATATCTGAATCACATCTAAAACTATTGCAAACATATATATCTTATAAATTTTTATGTTTTTAAAAAAAGGTTGAATAAACCCATCTAAAGCACCAATAAGCATATAAAAACTTATCATAAATACAGGAAGATAAGTACCTTCTAGTTTTGTCACAAATGGTATTAATGTCCAATCAATATAAGTGGTTAAAAACAATGTTAGAGATTGTATTTTTAAGAAGTTACTACTTTTTATCTCTTTAAATATAGGGGCATAATTTCGAAATGCCATGTGTTCGCCTTTGAAAAAACGAATTATACTACAGTTTTTAGAGTTTGAATCAAAATAAAATATTTATTTTTTATACAATACTTTTATCATATTAACTGCTTGTTTTAAAAGGTTTTCATGCTCTTCTTTTGGTAGAGTTGGAGCACCATAAAATTGTTGATATAATACAAAAGATTTTATCATACCAATAAATTGTCTTGAAACAAAAGAACTACTTTCAAAATCTAATTTTCCATCTTTTTTAGCATCATCAAACCATTGGGCAACTGTTATCATACAATCATCCTTTACTGTCTCTAAAACTTTTAGTCCAATTTGATTCTTTTGAATCATTACAATTGTTGCAATCTTTATTAAAGTAATATTTTCTTCATCGATCAAGAAGTCTAACTCTTGTTTACCCATTTCATATAGTTGTTCTTCTATTGGCTTATCTTTATTATAAGTGTATTTAAAACTCTCATAAAGTCTATCTTTTAAAATCTCAGTAATAGCTATAAACAACTCTTCTTTATTTTTAAAGTGATTATAAACAGTAGCTTTAGATACATTTGCTTCCTTAGAGATTGTATCCATGCTAGAACCTTCAAATCCTTTTTCATAAAATTCTCTTATGGAAGCTTTTATTATTGCTTTTCTTTTTTCTTCATTTAGTGGTCTATTTTTTTTCATGTAATATTATATCTAAAATCCTATAAAAAATGATAAAATAAACTAAACTGTTTAGTTTATTTTGAATTAAGATTTTTATATTAAAATTCTTCTTATAGTTTAAAAAAAGGAAAAAAGATGTCTTATAAAATAACAGTAGATGAAAAAATTTATGACTTAGATATAAATCCTGATACTCCTCTTCTATGGGTATTAAGAGATCACCTAAATCTCACAGGTACAAAATTTGGATGTGGAGTAGGTAAATGTGGAGCCTGTACCGTACTTTTAGATGACAAGGCTGTTAGAGCTTGTCAAACTCCTATTAATACAATAGGAAATAAAAAAGTAACTACTATCGAAACCCAAACAGATAAAACAGTACAAAAACTACAAAAATTTTGGGTACAAGAAGATGTTGTACAATGTGGATATTGCCAATCAGGACAAATCATGAATGCAAGTGGTCTTTTAAAAACAAATTCAAAACCAAGTGAAGAAGAGATAATAAAAGCTATGGATGGTAATATCTGTAGATGTGGGACATACAATAAAATAAAAACAGCTATAAAAGCTGCAACAGCGGAGGTGTAAGATGAAAAGAAGAGATTTTTTAAAAACAACTACAGCTGTAAGTGCAGCATATGTTATTGGATTTTATATTCCAACTAAATCAAGAGCTAGTGAAACTAAAAAAGAAGAAAAAGCCTTACAACCAAACGCTTTTGTAGAAATAACTCCTGAGAATAATATAAATTTTATAATTGGACAAGTTGAGATGGGACAAGGTACATATACAACATTGGCTATGTGTATAGCAGAAGAACTAAATGTACATTGGGAAGATATAAACTTTAAACCTGCAAATATAGCACCAGTATATAATAGTCTTTTTGGTCCATTGATGATAACAGGTGGTTCTTCATCTGTTTATAGTAAACAATTACAAATGAGAAAAATTGGAGCTGCTGTAAATGAGATATTAATTAAAGCAGCTGCAAAAAAATGGAAAGTAAGAGCTTATGATGTTTATACAAAAGACTCTAAAGTTTTTAACAAAAAAACAAAAGAAAGTATGAACTTTGGTGATTTAGTAAGTGATTTATCAAGTATAAAAATTCCAACTAATCCTAAGGTAAAAGAGCTAAAAGATTGTAAGTTTGTAGGTAAGCCACAACCAAGACATCCAAAAGAGATGTGGGCAAAGGTTACAGGGAAAGCAGAGTTTGGGATAGATGTAAGAGTGCCAAATATGAAATATGCAGCAGTTTATCACCCTACTATTTTTGGAGCAAAAGTAAAAAGCTTTGATGCAAGTAAAGCCTTGAAAAAAGAAGGTGTAATAAAAGTAAAACAAATCCCTTCAGGAATTGCAGTTATTGCTGAACATTGGTGGATAGCAAAAGAGGCATTACTTGATATAAATGTTGTTTGGGACAAAGATGAGTTCAAAAACACAAGTGATAAAGAACTAAATGAGCAATACTCAAAAGCAATGGAAAAAGATGGTGCTTCCATGAGAAAAGATGGAGATTCTAAAAAAGCTTTTGCAAGTGCTGATAAAACAATCGAAGCTGAGTATGACTTTCCATTTTTAGCCCATGCACCAATGGAACCATTAGGAATAGTAGTTCATAACGAAAAAGATAAAGCAACAGTTTGGTCATCATCTCAATCACAAACAATGGCTTTGGGAGCTATTACAAATGTATTAGGTGTAAAAGGTGAAAATGTTACATACCATACTCCATATTTAGGTGGAGGTTTTGGAAGAAGAGGAGCTATTAATGGAGACTTCGTTTTAGATGGAGCTTTTGTTTCAAAAGATGAAGAGTTCCCAATTATGACTTTATGGACAAGAGAAGATGACATCAAAATGGGTAACTATAGACCAAAATATAAAAACAAAGTAAAAGTTGCATTAGATAAGCATGGTGATATTACTGCATTTGATGCAAAAGTAGCTTCACAATCTATTTTCAAAGGTTCTCCTTTTGAAGCCTTTGGATTTAAAAATGGTGTGGATGGAGCTCAAAAAGAGGGATTGGTAGATCATCCTTATGATATAGATAGTCATGATATGCAAGCCTTTACGATGGATTCTCCAATACCAGTATTATGGTGGAGATCAGTTGGTCATACACAAAGCTCACCAACAGTTGAAGGTATAGTTGATGAAGCAGCAGTAGCTGCTGGTGTTGATCCTATTGAATATAGAATAAAAATGCTAAAAGACCATAGATTTATAAATATATTAAAAGATGTAGCTGAAAAAGCAAATTGGAAAAAGAGAAAAAAAGAGAAAAATGTTGGTTATGGGGTGGCTATTCACGAATCATTTGGAACAATCTGTGCTCAAATTGCAAAAGTAAGAGTTACAAAAGATGATTTCAAAGTAGAAAAAGTATGGGCAAGTGTTGATTGTGGATTTGCTTTTAATCCTCAAAATGTAAAAAACCAAATATCAGGTTCTATTAACTTTGGTATTGCAGCACTTAAATATAGTGAAATAACAATAAATAATGGTGAAGCACTACAAAATAACTTTTATGACTATGTAGTTAGTAAAATCTCAGACTCTCCGGAAATAGAAGTAAGTATAATAAACTCAGGTGAAAAAATAGGTGGTATAGGAGAACCTGGTGTTCCTCCAATCTTAGCAGCAGTACCAAATGCCCTATTTGATGCAACTGGGAAAAGATACCACTCTATGCCAATAAAAATAGGCTAATAAAAGATGTTTGAGAATAAAGAGTATTTAAAATTTATTCAAAAAAGTAAAGAAAAGAATCTTGACTTAGTAGGAGTTAGTGTAATAGAAACACTAGGTTCTACTTATGCAAAGGCTGGAAACCTTATGCTTATAAACTCTAATTTTGAGTTTATAGGTGTTTTTGGAAGTAAACATCTACATAAACAAATCTTAGAGTATGCAAAAACTGCCTTTGAAGATAAAAGATCTCTATACTTTGAAAATATTCCAAAAGATGAATCCTCAGGACATGGAACTAGTAAGTATTTTCTTCAAGTATTTTTAAAAAATGATGATTATGGAGTACTAGGTCTAGCTTTAAAAAATTTTGATAAAACACTTATTAGAAATATAAAAAATGATGAGTTTGAATTTAGTAAAGAAAAGCATGAAACAAAATATGAGAATGATAAATTCTATCAAGAGGTCAAACTCCCCTATTCTCTTCTAATCTTTGGTTCAGGTGCTCATATTACAACTTTTTTAGATATGGCTAATCTTATGGGTTGGAAAACTACTATTATAGATATAAACATCAATAAAACCTATGTAAGTGAAGTAGATGAAATCATAGAGTTAGAAAATTTTGAAGATATCTTAACTATGGATTTGAGTTCATACAATGCTTCAGTTATCTTAAGTCATAGTCCAAAAACAGATGATACCTATCTAAAAGCTTTGATTAATTCTAAAGTTGAATACATAGGACTTATGGGAAATAAAAAGAAAATGAAAGAAAAAATAGAAGAGTTTAAACTAAAAGATGACAAAAGATTTTTTGCTCCTGTTGGATTTGATATTGGTGGTAACACTCACCAATCAATAGCCCTATCAATTTGTTCACAAATAGAAGCTAGAAAAAATGGAAAAATCTAATAATCTAGCTATTTTAATATTAGCTGCTGGAACCTCAAGTCGTCTTGGTGAACCAAAACAGCTATTAAAATTAAAAGGTAAAACTCTTTTAAACATTGCAATTGAAAAAGCTTTTGAATTAACTTCAAATGTAACAGTTATCTTAGGGCATAAAAGTGAAGAGATAAAAAAAGAAATAGTAAATCAAAAGATAAATATAATCATAAATCCAAACTACGAAGATGGCATGGGAAACACTATAGCCTTTGGAGTATCAAATATAAAAGAAGAAAAAGTTTTAATAATGCTTTGTGATCAGCCTTTAATACCAATAAATCACTATGAAAAGCTAATAAAACTATCAAATAAAAATGAAGACAAAATCATCTGCTCAAAGTATAAAAATCAATATGCAGTACCTACAATATTTCCTAAAAAATACTTTGAAGAACTAAAAAAGCTAAAAGCAGACAAAGGAGCAAAACAACTCTTCATAAAACATGAGCCAATAAGTATTGCTTTAGATGATGATTCCTCTATAGATGTGGATACAAAAGAGGATTGGCAAGAGTTAATTAAAAGAAAAGAATATATTACTATTTGAATATAATAATTATTAAAACTTTATAAATATATATAATTTTTATATATCATAGTATAACAGCTTTATTTTAGTAAAATTTTACAAATTAAAATTAGATAAACATTGAATAATTTATAAAAAGGCTTAAAAATAAAAAGAACTGCAATATTCACCCTACTCTTATTATCGATGACTACAACTATGTCAAATGTAGCTATTGTCACTGCACTTCCTAGGTTTCAAGATTATTTTTCACACATAGAAAATATAGAATTTTATTCAAGATTAATGTTAACACTTCCTTCTCTTGTGATTGCAATGCTAGCTCCAATATTAGGACATATTGTATTTAAAATTGGGAAAAAGAAATCTGCTATTATAGCTTTATGTATATTTTCAATCACTGGAACAGCTGGTCTATATTTAGAAGAATTAGAACTATTTTTAATTTCAAGAGCACTATTTGGTATTGCAATTGCTACATTGATGATAGTATCAACTTCTCTTGTTGGACATTATTTTGATGAACATGCAAGACACAAATTCATGGGATATCAAAGTGCTTTCATGGCTATAGGTGGAGTCTCATTTGTACTTGGTGGTGGATTTTTATCAGATATTTCTTGGAGATTACCTTTTGGTATTTATTTTATTGGCTTCCTACTTCTTCCTATGGCATTGTATTTTTTATATGAAGTGCCAAAAGATAAAATTCCCCAAGAAGATGAATCAACTATACCAACAAAACTATTAGGTGTTTATTTCCTTGGTTTCTTTTACATGTTAATATTTTTTATTCTACCTACTCAAGTACCTTTTTTAATAATAGATCATTTCGGTGGTAGTGGTAAAATGGCAGGTTCTATTATCGCCCTTGCCTTTCTTTCCAATGCTTTTGGAGCAATAAGTTTTTCAAAATTAAAATTAAAATTTTCTTTTTCTACTATTTATATCCTTTCATTATTTATAATAGCTATTGGGTTCACTGCAATAAGTTTAGTTACGAATATATATTTATTCTACTTTGCTACTCCTATATTAGGTTTCGGGGGAGGTATTATGATGACAAATATCACAGCATGGATGTTAAGTAAAACTACATTTAAAAGAAGAGTAAAGTCATCAGGATATTTAACTAGTTCACTTTTTCTAGGACAGTTCTTTTCACCAATACTATTTCATCCAGTAGTTAGTTATTTTGGAGTTCAACACTTTTTCTTAGTTATAGGGATTTCACTTTTTACTATAGTGATTTTTTCGTTAATCTACATAAAAAGTGGTCTAAACATATTTAATAGGAACATGAAGTAAACCTTTTACTATAGGTTTTTCATTATTTATATCATTTTTATCAAAAATCATATATGTGGGAATTGTAATTTTTTCATATCCACTATTTGGAAGCCAATGGTGATACACCCACTGTATAAGTTTTAGAATATCATAATGACTTCCTTCTATCTCAAAAGTTATACATAAGCACTCTTGTATCTCTAAACTTGGTAAATTTGTGTTAATCAAATTATCATCTTGATTTTTAGGAACTATACACGCAACATAATCACATTTGTCCAAAGGAGTAATAGTTGGATTATCATGATATATACCTATTTGTTCATACTCTTCAATCTTATTTGTATAAACCCAAGCTGTAAGTTTTTCCCAAATTTGTTTATAATTTGAGCTATAACCTTTTTGTCTTAAATAATATGACATTCTAGGCTTTACTTTTACCAATCCTTGTTTTAAACTGTTAAAATCAATATTTGATACTTCTTCAGATATATCATTTAATATCACGCTTGCGTGCTCTTTATATCCACCTCTTCTCCAATACTTTGGTGTTTGATTGAATTTTTGTTTAAAAGCTCGAATAAATGAAGTTTGAGAACTATAACCACACATATTTGATATCTCGGTGATTGTAGATTGTTTATTAGTAATCAAGATATTCGCAGCTTTTTGTAAACGCACAGATTTTATAGTATCATATATTGAACTACCTATTTGTTCTTTAAATACTCTATGAAGATGAAATTTGCTAACTTGAAATTCATTTGATAAATGGTCTAAATTAATATCTGTTTCAATATTATCAAAAATATAACTCAATAAATCATTAGCAATTTTACTATGTTTTAGATTTGTACTTTTTTTAATCATAATTAGTATTTTATCACATTTTAATAATATTACAAGCAAGAAAAGAGAATTTTATAAGCATAAAATGTGTAGATATATATTTTTCTTATTGCTAAAATACTAAATCAACATAAAGGAAGATTATTATGGAAAAGCAAATACAATATTATGAAGACAAATTAAAATATGAAATAGACTCGTGGGATTTAAGTGAATCTTTGAAAAATAAAGAAAAGGTAATTGTAATTGATGCCCGATCAATTGATGCTTACAATCATGAACATATTCCAAGTGCTATTAACATTCCCCATAGAACAATGGATGAACAAACTACAAAAAACTTAGATAAAGAGTATTTATATGTATGTTATTGTGATGGGATTGGATGTAATGCTTCTACAAAAGGTGCTTTAAATATGACAAAACTAGGATTTAAAACAAAAGAACTACTTGGCGGTCTTGATTGGTGGAAAAGAGATGGATATGAAACGTCAATTAAAAAAGGTACAAACATTAATTGCGGATGCTAATATGAAAAAAGAATATATTATTAGAAAAGCGAAACTAGACGATATTGAAGTGCTATTAACTTTATTTCAAAAACATGCTTTATATGAAAAGAGTGATTTTATCGCAGAAAATAAAAAACAAAGTTTAAAAAAATACTTATTTGATGAAAAAATTTTAAATTGTTTAGTTATAGAAATAGATAATAAAATAATTGCATATACTACATATCTCAAACAATTTTCTACTTGGGATGTGAACTTTTATTTATACTTAGATTGTCTTTTTATTGAAGAAGAATTTCGAAAGCTTGGGCTTGGAGCTCAATTAATGAATAATATAAAAGAAGAAGCAAAAAAACTAGGATGTAATCAAATCCAATGGCAAACACCAAGTTTTAATGAAAATGCAATCAAATTTTATAATAAAATTGGTGCTAATTCTAAAAGTAAAAAGAGATTTTTCTTAGAAATATAAAAAAAATTTACGCTTTTATCTTTTCCAATAGCTTTGGCATTTCTACGCCAATCTCAGAAAACCTATAGTTAAAACTCTCAACAACAATTTTATATAAATGATGATTTTTATATTTTTCATTCCATTTATTCTCTTTATTTATATAAAGATTGTAAAACTCATATCTTAATTTATAGGCTTCTTTTTCTAAACTGTTCTCTTTCAAAATATTTTTTACCTTTAATTTATTATAAAGCCAGTAAAACTGGCTTTTATTTGATAAATTCAACTACCTCTTCAAAAGGAACGCGTAATTGAGATGATTGTTCATTTATTCTATATCCAAATGGAAGTACAATTGAAAGTTGCCATTTTGTTTTATCAAGTCCTAAAATTTCTTCAACTTTATTTTTATCAAATCCTTCAATAGGACAAGAATCTATCCCTTTTATGGCAGCTGCTGTCATCATATTTCCAGCTGCTATAAATGTTTGTCTTGCAGTCCATGAATATATATTTTCATCACTTGATAAAGTATTATCTAAATGACCAGCATATAATCCTAAATAAAAATCAAGTTTTTCTTGAGGCATTTCTCGTCTTTCAAATCTTGCTTTTGGAATACCACTTTCTGGTTTAACACCATCAATACCTGCTAAAACAATAACTAAATGAGAACAAGTAGTAATTTGAGGTTGATCCCAGCATACAGGTTTAAGTCTAGCTTTTAAATCCTCATTTGTAATAACTAAAAATTTCCAAGCTTCCATACCAAATGAACTTGGAGATTTTCTTCCAGCTTCAAGTACAAAATTCATATCTTCATCACTAATTTTTTTTGTATCATCAAACACTTTACACGCATGTCTAAAATCCATAGCATCCATAAATTTTTTTTCCATAATATTCCTTTTAAATTGATTTTTCTAATATTTTAACTACTACAGCTTTATTTACTGTACCTCTATCACCAAATTGTGTAAAACCATGTTTTTCTAAAAGTGATGTAACTTTTTCTATAATCTCTTTATCATCTGTATATGAAGAAATTTTTAAATCTATATTCAATGATGCATATAAAGCTCTTATTTTTTCAACAACATCTAAAGGATTACTAGTATCTAATCCAAATACATTTTGTCCCATTTGTAAAAGTTTTTCTTCTTTTTCATCAACTAGTATTGTAAGTAGATTTGGTTGAATTATTGCTAAAGTCCTAGCATGATCAATTCCATATAATCCACTTAACTCGTGACCTATAAAATGTGTTGCCCAATCTTGTGGTACTCCAAGTCCAAGAATCCCATTTAAAGCCTGATTAGCAATCCACATAAGATTTGCATACCAAAGGTCATCTCTTTTATCAAAAGTATCAGCCAATTTAATCAATGCTCGTAAAAGTCCTTCACTATAATAATCCTGTGCTAAAGCGCCATGGTTTTGTGTTAAATACTGTTCACAAGTATGAACAAAAGCATCAACAACACCATTTACAAGTTGTCTTTCATCTAAACTTTTTAAAACATCTGGATCTAATATTGCAAATTGAGGGTAAGAAAAAGGTGAATGAAAAAATCTTTTCTCATTTGTCTCTTTTTTTGTAATTACAGAACCTGTATTTGATTCACTACCCGTTGCTGCTAAAGTTAAAATTGCACCAATTTTCAAGGCTTTAGTAGGTGTATATTTACCTTCAAGTAAATCCCAACCATCTCCATCATAAAAAAATGCATTTGCTACATATTTTGCACCATCTATAACTGAACCACCACCAACAGCTAAGATAAAATCGACTTTATTTTCTCTACCGTATGCAATAGCTTTATCTAAAGTCTCTTTTTTAGGATTTGGTTCAATTCCACCAAACTCAAACCAAGTATGATTTGATAGTGTATCTTTTACTTGATCATATACACCATTATTTTTGATACTCCCTCCACCATAGAGGAATAAAACTCTATCCTCTTTAGAAACTAATTCTATTATTTTTTTTATTTTACCTTGTCCAAACTCTATTCGAGTTGGGTTTATATATGAAAACTGCATTATAATCCTTTTACTTTATTTAATAATTTCATCTCTTTAAGTTTTAATTTTTCTAGTTTACTTTTTTGATTAAATAATACAACAGCAACAAAAGTAAGTAAACAACCTATTACTGTGGATAAAGCAATATTTTCACCATATGCAAAATAACTTGATACAATTGCTCCAACTGGTACTATAAACATAAATACTCCTGCATTATGAGCACCTATTTTACTTGCAGAAACAAAAAATATTGCTGTTGAAAATGTTCCAGATAAAAGCCCTACAAATAAAATATTTAACCAAAATACAGAATCATACGAATTAAAAGCAAAAGGATGGTATGGTAAGGCAATAAACATATTAACAAATGCCGTTACACTAAAAACCACAAGTGTATAAAACATAGGGTCAACTCTTTTTGATACTTTTTGAGTTATAACTGTTACCATTGACCATACAAAAGCACATACTAAAAAATATATGCTGTTAAGGCTTAAAAAACCTAAACCTTCCATTGGTATTTTAAGTAATATTAGTGCTCCAAAAATACCAATACCTAATGCAAGCATTTGTTTTACCGTTACTTTTGTATTAAAAATCATTATAGATAAAAAATATGTAAACAAAGGAGATAAAGAGGTAACCATAGTTCCACCATATCCCGCTTCTCCATGTGAAAGTCCTGCAAAAAAAAGATAACTAAAAGCTGCACTTAATAATCCTGCAAGTATCATATAAAAATATCCAACTATATCAGTTTTCACTGATTTATTCATATATAAAATAACAGGAATCATTCCAATAGAACATATTACATACCTCCAAAAAGATGATACTTGTATATTAGAGTGTTCAACTGCTGCTTTTCCTGAAGTCCAAGCTACACCCCAAATTAGCATTGCAACTAACATTGCAATAAAATATTTGGTTTTATTTTCTTCTTTATTCACTAAAATGCCCTCATATATGAAGAGTTTATTAACTCTTTTTTATTAAATTCATTTGCTGCAAGAAATGCAAAATTAGGAGAACGTAATAATTCTCTTCCATATGCAACAAAATCACAATACTTTTCTTCTAAAAGTTTTTCACCTTCTTGTGCTGTTGTAATTAGTCCAACAGCAATTACAGGAATATTTACATCTTCTTTTATCTCTTTTGCAAAATCAGCTTGATACATAGGTTTTAATTCTATTGGTTTATTTGGTTTTTCTTGATTTCCACCAGATGAAACATGTATAGAATCAACTCCTACTTTTTCAAGCTCTTTTGACAAATAAATTGAGTCTTCTATATTCCAACCTTCATTCATCCATTCATCAGCACTAATTCTTACAATCAAAGTCAAATCAACTTTTTCTTTAATCTCTTTTGCTGTTTCTAAAAGTAATCTACATCTATTTTCTAAACTTCCACCATAAATATCATCTCTTAAGTTACTTAATGGTGATAAAAATTCACATAAAAAGTATCCATGTGCACCATGAAGTTCAATTGCATCATAGTTAGCTTCTTTTGCTCTAAGTGCTGCATTTACAAATAACTCTTTTATATTTTTTATATCTTCTAATGTTGCAGCTTTTGGCATTTTAAAAGGTTTATTATCACTAAAGGCAATTGCACTTGGTGCAATAGGAGTTTCATCTTCAACATTACATTTTCTACCTGCATGGGCAAGTTGGATAGCTGTTTTTGCCCCAAATGAATGAATTTGTTCATTTAATATTTTATGTGCTTCAATTAAAGAATCATGCCAAAGACCTAAATCATTTGCAGATATTCTTCCTCTTGGCTCAATTGCTGTTGCTTCAAAAATAATAAGACCAATACCACCAATAGCTCTTGCTAAATAATGCCCTTTGTGAAAAGTTTTTAATTCACCACTATTATCACTTGAATACATACACATAGGAGGCATAACTATTCTATTTTTTAATTTCAAATTCCCTATTTGACCTTCTGTAAATAGTAAGCTCATAAATTTCCTTTAAATCTTTTTATATTTTTACGAAAGAAACATCATCACTTTTTATAAATTGAACATCAAATGTTTCATCAACAACACACTCTCTTAACTTAGGCACATAAATTTTTACATGCTGGGCTTCAAGGTGTAAATCAAGTAATTCTTGAGAGCTCCATCTTTCAATAGTGATAAAAGTATCACCATCAATAAATGATTCATATTGTTCACAACCTTCTTCTTTTACTGCATATTCATACTGCAAAATATTTGCTATTTTTCTTAGCTCATCATGTTTATTATTTTTTATTTTTGCTTTTACAATTGCAATAATCATATTAATCTTCTACTTTTTCTAATTTTTGTATATCCATACTTTCTAATTTACCATCTACAGATTGAGCAAATTGTAAAAAATGCTCTTTTTTCATATGCTCATCCAAAAGTTTTAAATTTTGCCAAGTTTCTACAAAAGTAAAACTATTTTCATCATCTAAGTTTTTATGTAAATCGTACTGAATACAACCCTCATCATGTTTATGAGTTGCTTCGTGTAATTTTAAAAGTTCACTATAAACTTCACTTTTAAATTCATCTTTTATTTTAACTGTTGCTACGATTACTATATTTTTCATGATATTTCCTTTTATTAGTCTTTAAATACAAAACCTTGTTTTGTATAGTTTTCTTCAATTTTTCTAAAATATATATTTTTATAATAATTTGCTGTTTGTTCACAATAAGATTGTAAATAGTTCATATTATGATCAACTCTGAATTTTTTCATCTGTTTTTCATATAATAAAACACCATCTTTTACTTTTTTGTCATCATATTTATCTTCAAAGGCAAAACTTTCAATTGGAATTCTAGGTTTAAGTGGTGCATCTTTTGCTTCTTTTGTAGGTACTCCAATAGTAGTTCCTACGATTGGAAATGTTTTTGGTGGAAGTCCTAATAACTCAATTATAGCAGCTGGTTGATTTCTAACAGCACCAATTGCAGTTGTTCCATAACCAAGAGATTCTGCACTTATTTGAATAGCATTTAACATAATTCCAGCATCAACGGCACCTACAAGTACACCCTCAGCTGATTTATCTATTTGATGTTCTTCTCCAGCTTGTTCAACTGCAAAAATAGTTCTATTGAAATCAACACATATAAAAATAAAAACATCAGCTGTTGCCACTTGTTGTTGTCCACCACAAAGTTCTGCTATTTGTTTTATCTTATCTTTATCTCTTGTATAAACCAAAGATATTTGTTGTCCATTTATAGAAGTGGGACATCTTTGTGCTATTTTTATAATAATGTCAAGGTCTTCTTGACTTACACTTTCACCTGTAAATTGTCTTATTGATTTTCTATTACTTAATTGTTTTATAATCTCGTTCACAAATATTCCCTAATTTTATAAAAAATTCTTAGTTAAAACTTTTTCAAATTTTTCTAATTCTGCATCTAAATTTAAATCACCTTTAAAAATGTCATGCACGGCATAAGTCTCAAGAGGTTCTAATCCACAAAATTGAAAAGTTTTATGAACTGCAACATGAGCTTCATCGAGAGACAAGCCATCAAATAAACTATCTTTATTATTAAATGCAGACTCAGGACAGTTATAAGTTAGTGAAAGCATATATTTTTTACCTTGCATCAATCCACCACTTCCATATAATTTTGAAGCATCATCTCTACTTCTTCCATCACTCAAATAATGAACACCTTGAGTGAACGTTTCATCAAAGTATTTTTTTGTTATCCAAGGAACACCCATCCAATAAACTGGGTATTGAAGTAAAACATAATCAGCCCATTGAAACTTCTCTACCTCTTCTTTTATATCATAGCCATTTTCAATATGTGTGTTTTTAACTTCAAAACCATTTTTAAGAAAAAAATCATTTGCTTTATTTATAAAACTATTAGTTAAATTACCTTCTGCCACATCTTTATAAAACTGATGTCCATTTAATATCAATACATTTTTCATTATTTATTTTCCTTTATGATTCTACTTTGAATTTGAAAATTATATACCCAGTGAACTTAATTTACCCTTACAGTAATTTAGGTAAGTAATAGAAATTAATTTATTCTATGTTATAATCTGTCAATTAAAGGATTATTATGTATTTTATTAATGACAAAGAGTATAAATGTTCAGTATCAGTCACCCTTGATATTTTTAATGATAGATGGAAATTAGGGATAATTTGGCATTTACTTGATGGAGATATGAGATTCAAAGAATTACATGAAACAATAAGTGAAATAACTCAGAAAACTCTTACTGTAAAACTAAAAGAACTAGAAGAAAAAAATATTATTCATAGAGAAGTTTATGCAGAAGTTCCTCCAAAAGTAGTTTATAGTTTAACTCCCAGTGGGAAAAAATTAAAACCTGTACTTCAGGAAATGTATAAATGGGGAATCGATTATGTTCAAGAGTGTGGAGAAGTAATAGGAAAAGATACTTGTGATGTATCAAATTTAGACAATAACTAAAATAATTACAAACTTCACGTTTTCTAAACATTAAAATAGTATTATGTCACAAAATTTATAACTAGGAAAAAGAATGTTAAAACTTTTAAAGTCTATATTAATTGCCTTAGCAATAATATCATCTGTAAATGCAGCTGAAATTTTATCTCAATATGAGATAAAAGAAATTCAAGATTTAAACCTTTTTAAAAAGGCACAAGTTGAAGTAAAACAAGGTTATGATGCTGGTAGTGTATATGTACTAAATGTTACAGTAAGAGGGAAAACTGACAAGATATATTTAACAAAAGATAAAAAATATTTAATTGCAGGTGATGTAATCAATACAACTACAGGACAAGGACTAGAAATACCCGTTGACTTAACTCCTACTCTTGGGAAAGAAGCTTTTACTTTTGGAACAGGAACAGATGAATTTGTATTATTTACAGACCCTGAATGTCCTTATTGTAAAAAGTTTGAAGAGCATTTTTCAAAAATTGAAGATAAAGTTAAAATGAGAGTATTTTATTTTCCTTTAGATTTCCATAAAAATGCTAAAGATATCTCTTTATATGTAATGAGTCAAAAATCTTATGCAGATAAAGTTAAAGCTATGATAGAAACAACTAAAGATACTCCTGCATTTAAAAATAGAAAATATGCAGCAGGTGAATTAGAAAAATTACAAAAACATTTAGATTCTCAACTTAAAGTTGCAGCAGAACTTGGAATAAGAGGAACACCTTCAGTATTTGATAAAAATGGTAATAAAGTTAATTGGGTAGCTATGCTTCAAAAATATGGTATAAAAGTACAATAAAACTTTACACAAAATAGATTGTAAACTTATAAATTAGATTTATGAGTTTACAATTTTTCTTTTACTTCATTAGAAATTTCTATTAAATTTCCATCAAAATCATAAAAATAAAGTGACTTAAGAGGGAAATTACTTCCTGTTCTTGGAACATTATACATCAAAAGTTCAACACCGTTTGATTCTAATTTATCTTTTATTTCACATAATGGAACATCACTAATAAAACATAAATCCATAACACCTATTTTAAACTCTTTTGCTTTTGGAATGGCAATAGTCTCTTTTTCATGAAGATTTATTTTCTGATTACCAATTTTTATGCAAAATCGTCCTTCAGCAAATTCAACAATTTTTAATCCTAAAATTTCACTATAAAATTTAACTGTTTTTTCTATTGAACTTGTATGAAGAACAAAATGATCAAGTGATTTAATCATTTTTTCTCCTTTTATTTAATAGAAATATAAATCTCTATCTGGTCTTCTTTACTATATTTTTCAAAATCTATTTTATAAGCTCGTTCGTATTCTGGTTCATTTTCAAAATATGCCCAAATCTCTTTCCAACAATCAACAACAACATCTGGTATTTCTCCATCTTTTTGAAATACTAAGTATCTTTGATCATCAATTATCATTGCATTTTTTGGTTTTGTAACTTCAACTGCAACCGTAACAGTATAATCACCATTTACATCAGAAACATAATTAGAGTATACTCCATACATATCTTGTTTATTAGATTTGTTAAAAGTGGCTCCGTATATATTCTTTTCTTCATAGTCTGACCATAATTGCAATATTTTAGCAGTTTCAGGATTCATTTCATTTTTATTATTTGTCACCACACTAAGACCTGATAACATTAGATTTTTAACTCTTGAAACTTTCATATTTTTCCTATTCTGACTAAGATTTTTTTACAAACTCTTGTTTAAGTTTAATAGCACCAACACCTGTTACTTTACAATCAATGTTATGCCCATCATTTCCTTCAACAAGTCTAATACCTTTGATTTTAGTACCAACTTTGATACCTGATTGACTTCCTTTTACTTTTAAATCTTTTATAACAGTTACATCATCACCATCGCTTAAGATAGTACCATTTGCATCTTTTACTACTAAAGTGTCATTATCTTCACTCTCAACTGCATCTGCTGACCATTCATGTGCACACTCAGGACAGATTATTAAACTTCCATCTTCATAAGTATATTCACATCCACATTTTGGACAATTTGGTAATTCTTCCATCTATTTCCTTTAATTCTTTTTTCAATTTTGTATCATAGCAAAACTCTCGTTAGTAAAAGATAATTATATATCTAAGACTTTACATTTATACATATATTTCTGATTATTATTTATAATAACAATTAGTAAAACTAATAATCAATATTAATAATTAAGGTTTTATATATTACAATCCCAAATAATTTTTATGAAGGATTAATTATGAAGGCTATTGAAAATTTTTTAGCATATAATTTAAGTGAAAACCTAGGAAAACTTATTCTTAGATTTTCATTAGGTTTTTTGATGCTATTTCATGGATATAAAAAAGCTGTCGATGGAATAGAAGGATTAAAAGCACTAGTGCTTAAGTCAGGATTTCCTGAATATCTTGCATATGGTGTTTATTTAGGTGAAATAGTATTCCCTATTTTAATAATAATTGGTCTTTACACAAGGATTAGTAGTCTAATTTATGCAAGTACAATGGCATTTGCAATTTATTTAGCTCACTCTTCTGAGGTATTTGGATTAAGTGAAACTGGTGGACTAATTATAGAATTACCTCTTCTATACATGTTAGGTGCAGTTGCATTAGTATTTATGGGTGCAGGTAAATATAGTCTAGATAGAAGATAACAAAAAGTTATAAGCTTGGCCTAGTTAATTAAATTTTCTAGGCCATTTTACTTTTTTATAAATCGATAATAGTCAATTTATTACCCAACATTTGTGGCAAATACAGTTTATTGGATTTTTCATCAATCCATAAATCAGCAGCTCCCATAAATGGCTCTAATTTTAAAACTGACTCTTCTTTTGTTTTTAAATCATAAACTCTAACAATTCCAGATTTTTTAGATTTTCCCCAATCACTTATATAAAGTTTATCGCCAACTTTATGTACTCCATCTAAAACACCTTCAAAAGAAGCTAATTGCGTTAACTTATTACTTTGTAAATCTATTTGATAGAACCTACCTTTTCCATCAAACATTGTTTTTGGATTACTCCCAAGTTCTGCTGCATATAAAATGCCATCTTCATAAAACAAACCATTTGCAGTAGTAAAATCAATTAGTTTTTTATAACTTTTATTTTTGATGTTAACTTCATATATTGCCCCTACATCTGATGCACCTACGAAAAAACTATATTCATCTTTTTTACTAATGTCATTTAAAAAATTTACATTATCAAAAGTCAAAGAGAAAACCTCTTTTTTAGTCTTAACATCAAAACCTTTTACAGAATCTATATCTGCTACAAAAAGTGTATCATCAATGATACACATACCTTTTGGAGCATTTAGACCATCAATAAAATGTAACTCTTTTATCTCTCCATTCAAATCCAGTTTTGAGATAAAACCATCACCATCTATATCTGTTGGTTTTAGTTCTTTTCCTACATTACTTACATATACATCCTGATTGTTTACTATTACACTCTCTGGCGAACTAAAACCTGCCACTGTTGTCTCATTTGCAAAACCCAATATTGCTATTAGTACTAAAGATATTGTAATTTTTTTCATAAAAACTCCTTTTTTGTTGTAGGAGAATTATAACACTTACTTTTGATTATATGTTTATCTGTAAGGTTTAACTATTTATCTTTTAAGTTAGGTGTGGTATTAAACTGTTTTTTATAAACTCTTGTAAAGTGTGCATGGGTTTTAAATCCTACACTTAAAGCAGCAACTCCCACATCATAACCTAGTTCTTGAATTAAGAATCTTCCTTTTTCAACTCTTTTTTTCAAAATCCACTTCATAGGAGTCTCTTTAAAAATTGATTTAAACTCACTTTTAAAACCACTAAGACTTCGACCACTTAGTTTAGCAAACTCTTCTATGCTTAAATCTCTTTCAAAATTACTTTCCATAAAACTTTTTAAATCACTTTTATCTAAAGTAAGATTTTGGCAAAAATTTATAAAGTTATCTTTATGGCAACTTCCTAAAACCAATAACATCAACTCTTTCAATTTTAAACTAATTAAATCATCGCCAAATTTCGGTTTATCTTCTAAATAGAGTTTTAAACTATCAGTTGTATTTTGCAGAAATTGATTCATTTCAAATTTAAATACATTTTTCGTATCAATTGATTTTGTAGAATTAAGTTTAAAAGGAAGCTCTGAAATAAGTTTTTTCGTCATGTGATGATCAAAAAATATAAGTAAACACTCATAATCCTCCTCACCTACAACCTCGCTCATCACATACTCACCCTTAGTCATAAAGAAAGCTTCGCCAACATTAACTTCAATATCACCATCAACAGTATGTAAAATCTTTGTTCCACTATATACTATATTTAAAAGGTTACAAGGAATAATAAATTTATGTTTATAGTTATTTTCAAGAGTACAAAACTTGGAAAGAACTATTTCTTTTGTAAAAATACTATCTTCACTATGATGATGTTTTAAATATTCTATGGCATTCATGTTTTTTATCCTGTTTACATTAACTCATCAAGGTTTGTTAATCCAAAACCTTGGGTTGATTTAAAATCCTAAACTTTTCTTCAGTATCCTTTATATCCTAAGGATTTAAAAAAGTAATTCAAAGGCTGTTTTAATTTTTTCTTTTTCTTTAGCCATGTTATTAAAATAACCTATAAATACTATTAAAATTATTGTTTTTAAATAGTAAATATGGCAATATTTTATTACTTAAATAATAAGGAACTAATTATGAAGATTAAATATATAATAGCTTTTTTATTGATTTTATTATCAATACTTTTAACTATTTTAGTTCCGGGTGGACCTATAGAAACAAGAGATTTTTCTTCTTATTCCCCTTTTGTTCTTACTTCGTTTAATATTTTTCTTACATCACTTGGAATTTTAAGTTTTCTAGCTGCTTATTTAGTGATAAAAAATAAAGCGTACTCTGTAATTATCTCAGCTTTTTTTGCAATATGTTATATTACTGTTTATATTTCTGATTTATTTAAAATGTTTCCTATAAGCCAAATACCCATGCCTCAAACGCTTTTTATAATTGAAGTTGTCAGTACAATTTTGGGATTTATTTTATTATATATTTGTATAAAATATAATAACCTTGAAAGTAAAAACAAGGAAAACATCACTTTAAAGCTCTCTTTTTATAAGATAATTTCACTTTTACTGGTTTTATTATTTGCTATAGGAATAGTGATTTTTGCAACAAAATCAGCAATGGGACAATAGATTTTATTTTCTACCTTTGCATACTAAAATTAATCAACTCAACATTAACTCTTTTAACTATATTCTTTTTTACTTCTTTAAAACCAAACTTCTCAAAAAATGGCTTTGCAGTGATACTTACATCTACTTTTAAAAGAGTTTGTTCTTGCTCTTTAGCTATTTTAAAAATATGATTTATAAGCATTTGCCCTACACCACAACCTTGATACTCATGGTGCACATAAAAACAATCGATATAACCCTCATAGAACTCTGCAAACCCTACAAGTTTTTCATCTATAATTGCTAAATATGGTTTTGTTTTATTTAATCTTTCTTCCCAAGTCTTATAATCAATATGCAAATTCGCCCAAGCGTTTAACTGCTCACTAGTATAGTCTTTGTTGCATGTTTTATGAATGGTATTTGTAAAAAGTTCTGGGATCTCTTTTTTATATTTATCATTATATTTTATTATTTTCATTTCGTTCCTTTAACTCATAAATAAGAAATTTTTATTATATCTAATTATTTTTCTTAACTCCAAATCCCATAACCTTTTCTTCTGTATCTTTTGTATCCTCTAATATTTCAGAAAGTAATTCAAAAGCTGTTTTAATATGTTTAGTATTAGTTTCAAATCTTCTTTTAGATTTTTTAGTGCTATTATTATATCTTTATATGTAAGTGCAAACTCTCTAAGCTTTGTAAAGGTTCGCATGATATTTATTGTTACATCTGTGGCAACTTTACTTTTTAAAACAGTTGCAAGCATATAGACGCCTTGCTCGGTAAATACATGGGGAAGCTTTCTTGTACCGCCCCAACTTGATGTCGCATTTTGCGACTTCAAGTTTTCAAATTCATCTTTTGTTAATTGAAACATAAAATCGTTAGGAAATTTTTCTATATTACGATTAACTTGCTCCATTATTCTTCTTGTTTCAACTTGATAAAGACTTGCCAAATCACTATCAAGCATAACTTTTAATCCACGTAAGTCATATATTTTATCATGAATTATTGTTTGAGGTAAACTTTCCATAGAACTACTCCATAAATAATATAAAGTAATTCTATCAGTGTTTTGTAGAAATAATAAAAAATATTACAAAATGCAATTAAATTCAAAACTTTTTAATTAAGTCCTCAAATACAGCAGTCAATCCCTCTACTTCTTTAACTGTCGTTCTCTCACCTACACTATGAATAGTATCATTTATAACACCAAATTCAATTGCCTCAATTCCAAAGCTACCAAAATATCTGGCATCAGAAGTTCCACCATGTGTTGAGTGTTTCGTAGTTATTCCTAAAACTTCTTTTATAGAATTTTCTATAGCTTTTACTACTTTTGATTCTTTGTTAGTTACAAAAGGAAATGAACCTTGCGTTGTTCTAAAATCATACTCTAAACCTTTTAGTTTTTCATCTATAAATTCTTCTACACTTTCTCTTGTCGTATTTGTTGAATTTCTTACATTAAACATAAGTTTCAAATCAGGTGGTGTTACATTTGTAACTTCCATGCCACCTCTTATATCTGTAATTACCATCTTTGATGGAGCAAAATATTCATCCCCATCATCTAAGTTATGACCTGCAAGTTTTGGTAATATATCTGCAAAATTATGTACTGGATTGATACATTTTTCAGGATAAGCAGCATGTCCTTGCTTACCTTTTATAGTGATATATCCGTTTATACTTCCTCTACGCCCTACTTTTATAGCGTCACCGAAAACATCTTCACATGTTGGCTCTGCTACTACTGCGTATTGTGGAATAAAATCTATCTCTTTTAAATACTCTAAAGCTTTTATAGTTCCATAAGTTCCTTCACCCTCTTCATCACTTGTCATAAGAATAGAGAGTGTTCCATCAAAATTTTGGGCATGTTTACAGGCATAAAGAAAAGCTGCATCACCACTTTTCATATCTTGAGTACCACGAGCAGTGATAACACCATCTATTATATCAGCTGCAAAAGGTTCTACTTCCCAACCAGTTCCAGGAGGCACTACATCTATATGTCCAGCAAAACAAAGATGCTGTGGATTATCATTAAATTTTTTATAATAAAACCTATTTTTAGTATCTTCTCTATCTACATTTATGCAAGTCCATTCTTCGCCTAAATACTCTTCAATAAAATCAAAAGCTCCTGCATCATCAGGTGTTATTGATTCAAATCTTAATAATTTTTGAAATAATTCTATAACTGTCATCTATTTCCTTTTTATAAAAAGGATTGTATCAAAGTTATGTTTAAATTGGATTTTACTTAAAAGATAATAATTTTGTTATAATACAAAAAATTAAAATAATTATATAAATGAGGTATTAATGGAAACAATAAAAAAAGATATATTAAAATCTTTTGTACCAAGAGCAGTGATCTTACCACTAAATGAAAATTCAAAACAAGCTTTAGCAAATGAAAAAATTATTCCAATTAGAAATTTGCCTTTTAAAATAGGAAGAGAATCAAGAATGGGTGAAAGTGAACGAGGTATTTTTGTTAAATTAAGAATAATGACAAATGATTCAAAACCAAATAATGATTTATACCTTATTGATAATAATAGTTCATTAGAAATTTCAAAAGAGCATTGTGAAATTTCTTTTGAAAATAATAATTACATACTAAAAGATAGAGGAAGTACAAATGGTACGACAATAAATGGAGTATCATTTGCAGGAAAAAATAAAATAGAAGAAAAAATACTAAAAGATGGAGACACAATTCAAATTGGTTCTGTAAAATCTGAATTTAAGTTCCAGTTTTTAGTCTTTGACATCTAAAGAAAATTTATTTACAACTTTTTCTATAAGTAAAATTATAAGCCATGCAATTAACATTGTTATAATTGTGTGGCTAAAAAAATGATCTCCTAATAACATTTTATATATTCCCATTGTGCTACCTGTAATCAAAGCACCTATTAAAGCTCTTCGTTTATTCCTTGTTGATTTAAACAAAAAGAACAAAGACATAAGTGCAAAACCAGCACTAGCATGTCCAGCTGGCCAACATTTTATTTTAGATGTTTGCACAAAATTTTCAGGATAAGAATCAAATACTTTAACAGGAGGATAAATTCCATTAAAATGAACAATATCACAAGGACAAGGAGTATTAGTTGTATTTTTTAATGTAATAACTACAAAAGGGACAAAAATAGCTGATAACACAACTATAAGCAAACCTTTTTTATACTCTTTTACTAAGCTATTTTTTCTAAAAAAAATCAAAATAACCAACAATAAAAGAGCAAAAATAATAAGTAGTTTTTTCAAACCATCATATAAAAAGAATTTTAATATCGGTTCATTTTTATCTATCAACCAAGTTTTTGTTTCAAAGTTATAAAAAAAGTTTTGAATTATGATATCAAGCTCTGTAAATTGGAACAAAGCAATTACAAGTATTAATAAAACACTTGTAATTACAATTTGTTTATTGTTATTTTTTAGCATTATATAATATGTCTAATTCTTTTTTGTAAACTTCAGTTTCAACTTCAAAGAGACCTAAAAGTGTATGAAATAAATCATCTTGAGAAAATCTTTTATTTTTATATGTAGCTAATTTTTCTATATCAATATCTTCTTTTATATCACCTTCTCCAAACCAGATTAAAGAACCTATATGTTTTTGTTCATCCGGAGCCATAAAATACGGAAGACCGTGAAGATATATACCATTTTCACCTAAACTTTCTCCATGATCGCTCATGTAAAGCATAGCAGTTTCATAATCTTTTGAATAAGGTTTTAAAAAGTTAATTACTTTTGATAAAAAATAATCCGTATATAAAATTGCATTATCATATGCATTACTTACTTCTTCTTGAGTACATTCTTCTAGTTGATTAGATTTACAAACAGGTGTAAATTTTTCAAACTCTTTTGGATACCTTTTATAATATGCAGGTCCATGATTTCCCATTTGATGAAGAACTATCAAAATATCTTCACCTTTATGTTTTTTTATATAATCTTCAAGCCCAACAATCATACCTTCATCTCTACACTCAGTTTCATCACACATAGTATTGTTTTTAGATGTTTTATAATCTTGATATTCTGTTCGAAGAGCTACTCCTTTTGAAGTAGAGTTATTGTCTCTCCATAATACATTTATTTTTTTTGTATGTTTTAACACATCAACTATATTTTCAGTAGAAATTCCTTTTTTATAACTATAATCAGCTTTATCATACATTGAAAACATACAAGGAACTGATTCAGCAGTGGAAGTACCACATGAATACATATTTGTAAAATTAACTATTTCTTCTTTTTTAAGAAGTGGATTTGTCTCTTTTTCATAACCATTTAAAGAAAATCTATCAGCTCTTGCAGCTTCTCCTACAACCATTATGATTAATTCAGTTTTTTCTACTTCTTCAGGATGTGAATTAGGAATAATTTTTGCATCTAATCCTACTGTTTCTACAACTAGAGGGCCATTATCTATAGTTTTATTTATATAATTTCCTATACTATACATCCAATAAATTGGATTTACATGATATCTAAGAGATTTATGTTCTCTGAAAAATGATGTATAAAACTTACTAAAAGAAAAAATTATTATTACAATAAGTAATAAAGATAAAAATAGAGTTTTTAGTTTAGCAAAAATCTCTTTTTTTAGTGTTTTATATTCTATCTTAGTTTTATAAATAAAAATAGCTGGCAAGATTCCTAACAAAACAACATAAAGAACAAGTCTAAGACTAAATAAATCTGAAGATTCACTAAGATTTGTTTGCAATGAATTCCTAATCATACTAGAATCAATAACAACATGATAAGTATCCATAAAATATGCACTAAATGATGAAACCAAAACAGTCAATATTAAAATAGGTTTAGTTGTATATTTTGAACTAAACAAAGAAAATACAAAAACACATAAACTAAATAGTAAAATAGCAATTGAACAAATATATAATATATCTATCCCACTAAAAGAGTATACTAAAAGAACATTTTTAAAAAATGCGAGATTATAAAATAATACAAAAAATATTGATATAAGAGTAATCAATTTATATTGAGAGATATTTTTCAACGAAAGCCTTTATTAATAAATTATCAGAAGTATAGTTACCTTTTATTAATAAAAAGCTAATGATTAATTAATATAAAATGATTAATCCTAAATAATTATTAATATAAAAAGTAGTTTAAATATTTATGTTAAATAAACAAAAACTATTAGTTCATTCTAAAGAATGTTAAACTTAATCATACAAAGAAAATATGTTAATTTTTGTTATAATTATATGGAATAAAAAAAGGTTACATTATGAAAAAAAATAAATTACTTATTATAATATCATCACTTCTTCTCATATACACAATAATTGGTTTTGTTGTACTTCCTAAAATCCTAAAACCTCAAATTGAAGACATAATAAATGAAAACCTAACACAAAAAGCCTCTATAGAAAAAATAGAATTTAATCCTTTTTTATTAAAATTTTCAGCATATAAATTGAAGATATTTGATGAAAGAGAAACAACAATTAGCATAAAAAAACTATTAATAGATTTTTCATTATTTAAATCGATTGATGAACAACATATCAGTTTTAAAGACCTAATACTTGAAGATACTTATGTAAATATAATTGAATTTGAAGATGGAACATTAAACTTAGAAAAACTTGTAAAAACACAAAAAGAGGACAATAAAAAAGAAAATGAAACAAATTCAAATATAAAGTTTCAAATTTATAAAACTGTTTTAGACAATGCAAAAATAAAATTCACAAAATTTTCTAAAAATAAAGAACCATATAAATTGAATATACACAATTTAAATTATACTTTTTATGATATGGGAACATATAGAAATACTCTAGCTTCACATAACTTCAAAGCTTTAATAAACACAAATACAGAACTTACTGTAAACGGTGGATTAAGATTAGATCCATTTGAAATGAATGGTGTAGTTGAATTAAAAAACTTTAAACCAAAAGAATTTTTAGTATACAAAGAAGAGTTATTAAATTTTGACCTAAGTGATAAAACTTACTTAAATTTAAAATTTGGATTCAAAGTTGATACAAAAAAAGATCTTAAAGTTGAAATTAATGAAGCAAATTTAGATATTAAGAATTTAGATATTAAACAAAATAACAATTCAATACTTTCTTTAAAACAGCTAGCTCTTGATGATCTTAATTTAAATTATCCAGAAAATATTATAAAAATAAATTCATTATATTTTAATGAATTAAACTCTCAAATTATAAATAATAAAAATAACATACTAAACCTAACAAATCTAATCAATATTGAAAAAGAAGTGCCTATAGAGAAAAGAACTGCTAACAACATTGAAAAAACTGTTGAGTCAGAAAATATAAATAAAAAACAAATTCAAGAAGAAAATAGTAAAAAAGATTCAACTCCTTGGAAAGTTTCACTAAAAGAATTAAATGTAAAAAATTCTAATATAAACTTTCAAGACCTAGCTAACTCTTTATCTATGAATACAAATATTAACCTTAGTGCTTCAAATTTTAATTCAAAAGATTCAATTGTAAATCTTGAAAAAATATCTTTAAATAGTCCAAATATTTCTTTCGAAGACAAAATAAATGATATGACAATAATTGGAAACTCTCTTGCAATTGATACTCAAGACTTAAATATAAATGGTTCTAATATAAAAATTAATAAAATAAAACTACAAGCGCCATTATTAAAATATAATGACATTAAAAATGAAATGAATATATCAACAGAAAACATCAATCTGTTAGCTACAGATAACTCTTTTATTGATGAGAAATTACAAATTGCCATCTTAAGTCTTACAAAGTCATCTATATCTCTAGAAGATAAGAAAAACAATACTTCAATACTAGCAAAAGAGCTAAGTCTTATAATAAGCGATATATTTAATTATAAAGATGAAGTAAGAATTTCAAAAATAGATTTAAATGAACCTAGCTTAATATTCAAAGATATCCAAGGTAAAACTGATGTTCTTGCAAAGAATATTTATCTAAATATAGAAGATATATCACATAAAGACAATAAATTAAAAATTGTTCGTTCAATTTTAAATAAGCCTTATCTTTCTGTTACTCTTGGAAAACAGGAAACTAGTCAAAAGAAAGAAAAAGATACAAAAAAAGTTACTAATAAAGAAAAAACTAAAAAAGATAAATCTAATTTTGCTTTTGATATAGGTCCAATAAAAATAAAAGATATGAAAATGACTTTTGAAGATAAGAATCTTCCAATACCATTTAAAACTGATATTACTAAACTAAATGGTGAATTTTCACGCCTTAATTCAAACAGCTCTAAACCCACTAAACTAAGTCTTGAAGGAACAGTAGACGAATACGGATATACAAAAATCTCAGGTATAGTTGATATAAACGATATCAAACTATTAACTGATACAAATTTGTTATTCAAAAATCTTGCTATTAAAAATTTCACTCCCTACTCTGGAAAATTTGTTGGAAGAGAAATTGAGAGTGGAAAACTAAATCTAGATTTAAAATATAATATAAAAAAATCAGATTTAAAAGCAGAAAACTCAGTAATAATTAGTAATATAAAATTTGGAAATACTGTTGAAAGTCCAGATGCAGTAAATCTACCACTAGACTTAGCTATCGCTTTATTAGAGAATAGTGAGGGAGTTATTGATTTAGAACTTCCGGTAAAAGGGAATGTTGATGATCCAGAATTCTCAATAGCACCTATTGTATGGAAAGCCTTTACAAATCTTATAGTAAAAGCTATTGCATCGCCATTTTCACTTCTAGCTTCTGTATTTGGAATAAATGCAGATGATATTAAAAGCTTAGAATTTGAATTTGGAAAGAGTGAAATATTATCTTCAGAAAAAGAATCTTTAGATAATATTGCAAAAATTTTAGAGAAAAAACAAAAACTAGCAATAACTGTTACGCCAGTTTATGATCCAATAAAAGATAAATTAGCACTACAAAATATAAAATTTGAGCAATTCTTGATAAAACAGATGAAGAAAATTCCTCAAGGAGATGAATATAAAAAAACACTCGAAGATTTATACCAAGATATTGATAAAGTAAAAGATTTAGATGATATTAAAAAATTATATACAAAAAAAGACAAGGATGGAAAAGAAAAGTTTAACAATGATGCTTATGTTGAATATTTACATAAATTCCTTGCTTCAAAACAAGAAGTTTCAGATGAAGAACTTGTGACATTAGCTAAAAGTAGAATTTCTAATATTCTAAAATATTTATTAGAAGTTAAAAAAGTTTCAAAAGACGCAGTAAAAATCGAGGAAATTAAAAAACAAGAAACAGCAAAAAGCAAATGGATAATTTTTAAACTAGGAGTATCAACAAAATAAGTATCATAAGTTTTTTTTATAATAATATTATTTAATTAACTTATAATAAAACTTCGGTTATTATTCATAAAAATTATAATATATATCAATTATACTAATAGGATTTTTATGAATAAAATTTTTTCTCTCATATTTATTGGACTAGTTCTTTTCTTTGCTTATGGCATATATAATGTAAATACAATTCAAAATAAGAATCAAAAAAGAGTTGCTTGCCAAAATAAATCTATCACATTTGAAAGTATTAGAAACAAAAAATTAGCACCTGAAGCAATAAACTTATTACAATCTGGCAATTATGAGATACTCTCACAAATAGAACTTTCAAAGTATATGAAATCAGAAATATTAAACTATATTTCAATAGAAAAAGCTGATAAAATACTAATAAATAGTATTAATAAACATATAAATGAAAAAAAAGAAGCACATAAAAAGCTAATCATAGATTATTATATTTATGAGAATGATAAAGAAGATAAAGGTAAAAAATCTGATAAAGCAAAACTTTATGCAGGATATTTAGTCTTTGAATTTAAACTAGACAAAAAACTAATTTACAAAATACAAACAGACTATATGCAAAAGGATACAAGTGATATTCCAGATCGTATGGATTGTGTAATCAAATCATTTATAACAATAAAAGGAGAATAAAAAATGAAACAAAAAATATTTAAAGACAAATATCATATCTTTGAAATTGTATTTGATAAATCAGAATTAAAATATACAAATGTAGATGAAATTCTAAATGCATTAAAAGAAAAAATTGATGTACATCCAGTAATTGCATATATTGCAATTTTTGATCAATTTGCACAAACAAAAAGAGTTGATGGAATTATTAGAGAAGATATTAAAGATGCCAAGAATATAATTTTCTGTTTTGGAAAAGAGATTCCTACACCAGAAGTTTTAGCTGTACGACCAAGATCAATAGGTGTAGCAGAACTTGTAGATTCATATGTTGTAAACTTTCTTGAAGCGCCTAATGAACAAGCAAATGTTATTATGGAAGAGATGATAAAATCATTAAAAAAGTAAGGCATTTAGCCCTACTTTTTTAAAGCTTTATTACTTTTGCCCCGAAGCCACCCTGAGAAGGATGCGCATCGGTATATGAAACTACCCTTTTATGGGAGTCTAAAAACTTTTTAACTGCATATGATAATTTTCCAGTTCCAATTCCATGATAAACTAAAACTTCATCAAAACCAGCAATTAAAGCATCAGATAAAAACTTATCAAGATTTTCAATAGCTTCATCAGCTCGTTGTCCATGTAAATCAAGTTTGACATGACCTGAATCTGGTTTTTGTATTGTTACTGTTGACTTTGGTTTAGCTTTTATTTTTGGAGGGTTTCCACTTCTTTGTAAATCAGCTAATAAAACTTGTAGTTTCATTCCCATATCATTTTCAATAAAAGCTTTTTTACCTTTTATAGAAAGAATTTCACCTTTTGCATTACGATATTTTACTCTATCCCCTACTTTTAAATCAGCTACTACTTCTTGAATTTTTTCAGTTTTAATTGACTTTGCTTTATCGTGAGCAATATTTAAATGCTGATGTCCTTGGGCTACTTTTGCTTTTATAGCTTTTTTAGCTTCATCTCTTGCGTCTTTGTACTCTTTATGAAGTTTTGATTTTTCTGTGTAAATTTGTTCGTCAAGATTTTCTTTTAAATCTTTTAAATTTCTATTTAATCTTTCGTGTTCTTCAATCTCATTATTAAGTTTTTCGATCTTTTGTTTATATTCAATCTCTAAAGCAGAACTTCTCTCAATAAGCTCATTTAACTTATCTTTATCTTCACCATAAACAATTTTTGCTTTTTTGATTACATTTAGAGGAATTCCATATCTACTTGCAGTTTCAAAAGCATAAGATTTTCCTATTGTTCCTTGTAAGAATTCATACGTTGGTTTTCTATTTTCCTCATCATAAAGAGCAGCTACTAATTCAACCTCTTCATTTGCAGCCATTAAAGCAGCGAGTCTTTTATGGTGAGTTGTGATAATAATCTTAATATCTTTTTGTATCAACTCTTCAATTACAACTTTAAATAAACTTGCAGCCTCATCTGAATCAGTTCCTAATTCAATTTCATCTACACCAACAATAGCATTTTTTGAAGAAAAGAGTTTTGAAAATTCTACCATTCTTCCAGCAAAAGTAGATATATCATTCTTAACACTTTGAGGATCATCTAAAACAGCATTTATCTCCTTAAATGTTCCAATTTGTGTATCAGAATGAGTATTATATGGAAGTAAATATTTAGAAAGTAAAACTGCCGATAAAATAGATTTTAACATCATAGTTTTACCACCAGCATTTACACCTGTAATCATCACAACTGCTTTTGAAAAATCAATTGTAATTGATTTTGGATCTTGAAGTGCTGGATGTTTAAAATCTACTAATTTATTTTTCTCTTTTTTATTTGGTAAAATAAAGTTTTTATCACCAATTTTAGCAAAAAAGAGCCTAGCTTGATAATGATCAAATCTATCAAACTCTTTGTTTATAAACTTTAAAAACATTAAGTTTTTTTCAAATAAAGAACTAAGCTCTTTACATATCTTTAAAAGAATCTCTTCTTGTCTATTTACTAAATCACTCTGTTTTTGTTTTAAAGTACTTACACTGTGAGGAAGAACATAAAAGAATCCAGAATTTGATCTATCAATTACTGAAGCTTTTAATATATGGTTAAAGCCACCACGAACTAAAATACACTCTTCACCATTTATATAATGAACTTGAGAATCAACTAGATAACTTCTTAATTTACTTGAATTAATTACTTTGTAAAGACTCTGTTTTATCTCTTGCTTATTTTGATAAATTGCATTTTTAATTGAATCATAATCTTCATCTATTCCCGATTTTAGATTTGATTTCTCATCAAAATAATTAGATACTTTTTCTACATCTAAAGGAATAATAATCTTATCAATCCATTCTTGAAGTTTTCCCTCAAAATTAAATCTTTTTAAATAGTTAAAATAGTTTATAATCTTAACAAATTCATATATTTCATATACTTTTAAAATACCCTGTTTTTGAATATGCATTAAAGCATTATCCAAATTTGCTATTTTTGGTGGCTCTTTAAAATCAAATTTTGAAAGCTCACTTATTAATCTATGATGGATATTAATATCACCTTCTAAGATAATTGACTTTTCTCTTGATAATAATTTTGAAAAAGACTCTATATAGTCTAATAAATCTAATTTTTTAAATATTTCTTGCATTCGCGAATTATAACTTAAAAGGGATAAACCTCTTATAAATGCTAGTTTTTGTATACTTACTAATTGTAAATTCTAGAAAAGGAATTTGTTTTAATTAAAAAACAAAGCTTAATAATAAAAAAACTAGTTAAAAAGGTAATATATAAAATGTTAACAAGTAATCCAAATGATATAATAAATACAATCTCTTCTCTTATACAAATTTCTGTTGCGCCTGTTTTTTTACTTGCTGGAGTGGCAGGATTATTAAATGTATTTACAAGCAGATTAACCAGAATTATTGATAAAGTTGAAAAACTAGATAATTATGTAAACTCAAAAGAAAAAAAAGATTCAAACTATAAAGAAGATGAAAGAATTATAAAAAGAAGAACTTTTCTAATAATGAGAATGCAAAATACTAATCTAGCTATCTTTTATTGTACAGCAACTGGATTAATGATTGCGCTTGTAATTCTTACTATGTTTTTAAGCGAATTATTAAATTTCCATAGTTCTACATTTATTTCTATACTTTTTATAATGGCAATGGCTTCTTTAATAATTGCATTACTTTTATTCTTAAGAGAAATATATTTTACAACTTCTTTCATAAAAAGTAAAAAATCCACCTTTAAATCACAAAAATAATAGTTTTTTGAGACTTCTTTAAGCTAAAACTTGATATCCTATTGCAATATTAAATTATTTCGTCAAAAATATTTAATTATCATCTTCAAAAAATATGCATTTATTATTTTGAACGTACACAACAAAGGAAAGACATGGCAGATTTAGTAAACGGAACAGTAAAATGGTTCAATAGTGAAAAAGGTTTTGGTTTTATTCAACAAGACGATGGTGGAAAAGATGTATTCGTACACTACAGACAAGTTAATAACTCAGGATATGGTAGAGTTACATTAGAAGAAGGTCAAAAAGTTACTTTCGAAATCGGTGAAGGTCAAAAAGGACCACAAGCTGAAAATGTAACTGCTTTATAATATCAATTATAAAACTATTTACTATTAAAAAGCTAGTCTGAAAAGACTAGCTTTTTTTATGTCTAAAATATAAACTTTACATCTCTTCAATTAAATAAAAAGTACTTTTACCAATCTCTTTATCATAATTAACACTCTCTTTATCTCCAAATTCAGAGGCAATAGTTCTCGCTTTTATAAAAGAACTCGCAGTTGCAACAACATCTTTTTTATCATTTGTTGTTATTATAGATTTGTCATTACCTTTACTAAATTTTTTTGCTCTTTCATCATCAAGAATAGTATACTTAACAATATCAATATCTCTTTTTACATCAAGTCTTGCTTTTTTCTTTTCATCATCAAATCTTAATATTCTATTTCCATTTGAAGATATTTTCATAGTTTTAGCTGTTTCAATATTTTCTGTATTTTCAAGAATAATATAAGTTTTTCCATTGATTGATATTTCATCATCACTTAATAGTTTGATTTCTTTTATTACTGTTTTTTTACCCTTAGGCATATATATCCTTATAATTTTCTGCCATTATATCCAATAGTTTAATTATTTCAAAAGAATTATGTATAATACGCATAAACTAAGCAATATTAGGAAAATATAAATGTCATTTGACCAGTTTACACTACCCAAAGAAATTATAAAAGCAATAAATGAAAATGATTATAAACAGCCAACTGTTATACAAGAAAAAGTAATACCTTTAATATTAGAGAATAAAGATATTATGGCTAAAGCTCAAACAGGTAGTGGAAAAACTGCTAGTTTTGTATTACCTATTTTAAAACAACTTTCAGAAAATAGAAAAAAAGGTAAAGCAAAAATAAAAGTACTTGTCTTAACTCCAACAAGAGAACTTACAATTCAAGTTTCAAAAACCTTTGCATTATTTGGTAAATTTTTAGAAAAAAAACCAGAAATTGTTAGTGTTATAGGAGGAGAAAGTATAGGAAATCAACTTCTAAATATACAAAAAGGTTGTGATATTGTAGTTGCAACTTCTGGAAGATTAATTGATATTTTAAATAAAAAGCAGATAAACCTTTCACATATAGATTTTTTCGTTCTTGATGAAGCTGATAAAATGTTAGACTTTGGATTTATGGATGAACTTGAATTAATTTTAAAAGAATTACCAAAAAAACGACAAAATCTATTATTTTCAGCAACTTATCCAAAAAAGATGTTAGAAATTGCTTCAAAAATCACTCTAAATCCAATTGAGATTAGTATTGAAAATGAGGAAGAAATTGTACAAAGTATTAAACAAAGAGCAATACTAGTAAATAAGGAAAATAGAAGTCCTCTACTTAGACATCTAATTCTTGAAGAGAAATGGGAACAAATTTTGGTTTTTATGGCAAACAAAAGAGCTGCTGACAATATAGGTGCAAAGTTCAGAAAATATGGTTTTAAAGCAGATTCTTTTCATGGTGATTTAACACAAGAAGAGAGAAATTACACTTTAAATGAATTTAAATCAAAAAAAATAAAAATTCTATTTTGTACTGATATTGCAGCACGTGGTCTTGATATTGATGATATTACTTGCGTTATAAATTTTGACCTTCCGCGTTCACCTGCTGATTATATACATCGTATAGGAAGAACAGGACGTGCTGGAAAATCTGGAATTGCAATTTCATTTATCACTTTTGAAAATGAAGAACATTTTAAATTAATTGAAAAGCGCTCACAAATAAATCTTCAAAAAGAGCAAATAAAAAGATTTGAAGTAATAGGAACTGCACCTAAAAAAGAAAAAGGAAAAGAACCTATTAAAGGAAAACGAAAAAGCAAAAAAGATAAATTAAGAGAACAAGCTCTTAAAAAATAGAGTCTAAAAATCAAAATTTACACTTTTTTCTATAATAATACCTTTTTTAAAGATGATTTGAGAGCCTTTAAGATATTATTTAAATTCATTAAAATACATATTTAAATAATTAGAAAACAGGAAAAGAAATGGTTGAGAAAACAGGTTCAATACTTACAGTAAGAGAAGACGTAAAAGTTTTTGATTGTACTATTAGAGATGGTGGATTAGTAAACAATTATCATTTTACAGATGCATTTGTACAAGCACATTATAATGCATGTGTTGATGCTGGTATTGACTATATGGAAATTGGGAAAAACGTATCTCCTACAATTATGAGTGAAGAAGAGTATGGTTGTTGGAATTTTTGTAAAGAAGATGATGTTAGAAGAATTGTTGGAGAGAATAACACAAATTTAAAAATTGCTGTTATGGCTGATGTTGGAAGAACATTGAAAGAAGAAATCATTCCAAAAGAAGATAGTGTTGTTGATATGATAAGAGTTGCAACATATATTCATCAACTTCCAGGAGCAATAGAACTAATTGAAGATGCTCATGCAAAAGGTTATGAAACAACGTGTAATATCATGGCAATTTCAAAATCATTTGATGATGAATTAGACCAAGTACTTGAAACATTAAGTCATACAAATGTGGATATAATTTATATTGCTGATAGTTTTGGTTCATTTTATCCTGAACAAATCAATAAACTAACTGACAAATATTTAACTGTAGCAAAAGCCTCAGGAAAATCAGTTGGTATTCATGCACATAACAATCTACAATTAGCTTATGCAAATACACTTGAAGCTATGATGTATGGAACAAGCTATTTAGATGTAACAGCATGTGGTTTTGGTAGAGGTGCAGGAAATTGTCCTTCTGAGCTTTTACTTGGTTTTTTGAAAAATCCTAAATATAAATTAATGCCTGTATTAAAATTTATTGAAGAAAATATGATTGAACTTGAAAAAGAGTTAGATTGGGGATATTCAGTTCCATATATGTTAACTGGAAAATTAAATGAACACCCAAGACCAGCTATGAAAGCAAGGGATGAAAAAGATACAAACTACAGACAATTTTACAGAAATTTACTTGAAGAGTATAGTTAAGCCATATTTGAATTACTTATCAAAAAGCTAGTCTTAAAAGACTAGCTTTTTTTATCACTTAACATCAAAATATAATCTTTATATTCAACTTTTTTTTCATTTTTTACATATAATCTAGGAACACGTTTATCAAGCATACATACTATTTCATAGTTGATTGTATCAAGCAGTTTAGCAACACTATCGATTGAAATTCCATTAGCATCATTCCCTCCGTATAATATTACTTCATCTCCCATCTTAACATCAAGACCTGTAACATCAATAATACATTGATCCATACAAATAGTCCCAATGATTGGAACTTTTGTCCCATTAACCATCACTTTAGATTTGCCTGACAACATACGAGTATATCCATCAGCATAACCAATAGGTAAAGTAGCAATTTTTGATTTATTTTGACATTTATACTTTAAACCATAACTTACACCACTGCCTGCATCAATCTCTTTAACTTGAGAAATTTTTGCTTTTAAACACATTACCTCTTTTAAATCAACTTGCTCAGTTTTTATATCTCCAGGATATAAACCATACAACATAATACCTGCACGAACCATATCGAAATTGAACTCAGGTAAATCAATAATAGCAGCACTATTTGATGTATGTTTCAAAGGAATACTGATTCCTTTGGACTCCAAAGCATTATTAAGCTGATTAAATTTCTTAACTTGCTCTCGAGTATATGTTTTATCAATTTCATCAGCAACTGCAAAATGTGTAAAAATTCCCTCTATATATAAACCTTTTAGTTGATTCATTTGAACTATAGATTCAACAGTTTCATCACAAACTTGCATACCTAATCGATTCATTCCTGTATCTATTTTAATATGTACTGTTAAAATTTTATTTAAATTTGTTGCGGCATTAGAAAATATTTTTGCTTGTTCTAAAGAATATATAGTTTGAATAAGATTGTTTTCAATCACTTCTTTAGCCTGATTTTCATGAGTATATCCTAAAATCATAATATCAACATTATTAAACACTGTTCTTAACTGAATAGCTTCAGATAAAGTTGCTACAGCAAATCTATCTGCCCCATTTTCAAGCAAAGTATCAGCAATAGCTAAAGCACCATGTCCATAACCATCAGCTTTTATAACAGCGGTTACTTTAGTATCTTTATTTGTAATTCTTCTTGTTTCTTTTATGTTATGAGCCAAATTATCTAAATTGATTTCAGCCCAAACTGGTCTTGATAATTCCAATTATCTATCTCCATTATTAAATAGCAAATTATTTATTTATATTATCATACCCAATTTAAGTATTAATTAAATGAAGAGTTAAATCTCTTCATTTAAAATTTATCCTTGAAAAAATGCAGAGAATAATAAAATATCAGTATTTGTCTCATTCTTTTTATCAATTGTGATAACATCATTTATCACTTTTCCAATTGCAGGTGCAAAAGTAATTCCTAACCAACCTAAGCCTGTTGCATGAACAAGATTATTATAGTTTTCATCATATCCAATAATTGGAATATCATTTGGAGTTAGAGGTCTAAATCCTGTCCATTCAACCATATCTTCTTTTACAAAGTCATTACTATACATTGCTAAGTTTTTATGAATACTATCAATTTGTTTTCTAACAACCTCAGGGTTTGTAGTCCCTAATTCTAATTTTGAAGTCATTCTAACTGTATTTCTTCTTGGTGTCATTGCTATAAATAAATCAGCAAATAAAGAAGAAGTTTTCGGTTTTAATGAATCCTCCATTTTAAAAGTTATACTATAACCTTTTGCAGGTGTCATCATAAATCTATTTTTTGCTTGTCTTGCTAAAGTATCATCTGCACCAGTTGATAAAACAAATGTTTCAGCTTCATATGAATCTTTAGAAGTATGAACTTTTTTAATTTTAGAACCACTAAACTCTAATCTAGTAACTTCTTCATTTAATAAAAATTCTACACCTTTTTCTTCTAAGAATTTTTTTAATTCAAGCATAAATTCACCTGGATCTACATGCCCATTTTCTTTTAACAAAATTGAACCAATTACTTTATCATTTAAGATTGGCATATACTCTTTTGTTCTTTCTTTAGAAAGTATTTCATAAGCATCTGTATTATCACAATGAGCTGCTTTTGCATCAAAAGTTTTTTGTTCTGTATAAATCATAAGTAAACCATCTTTACAAAAATGGAAATCCATTCCATCTTCTTTTACCATACTTTCATACATATCTAAACTTATTTGTCCATATCTTTCAAATAAAGCAAGTGTTCTTTTTAGTCTAGCTTGATTAGAACTTGCTGCAAATTTTAAAAGCCATTTTAATAAATGAAAATCTAATGTAGGGTGAACACTTGCAGGAGACTCACCTTTTAACATTAATTTTATAGTATCAGGAATTGCTCCAGGTGCACTTAACGGCGCTTTTTTAAAAGCAGATAGTAATCCTGCGTTACCAAAAGAAGTTCCATCTGTAATATCATTTTTATCAATAACAGTAACAGTTCTTCCACTTTTAACTAAACAGTAAGCAGTCATAAGCCCAATACAACCCCCACCTACTACAATTATGTCTTTTTTCATTTTTTTCTCCGCTTATATTATTTTTTAGCTATTGATTCTATTTCAATTAGTGCATCTTTTGGTAATCTAGCAACTTCGTAAGTCGCTCTTGCTGGATAAGGTGCTGAAAAAAATTGTCCGTAAACTTCATTTACTACTGCGAAATCTTCAATATTTTTTAAAAGAATTGTTGTTTTGATTATATCTTTCATATCTAAACCAGCTTCTTCTAAAATATACTTTGTATTTTCAAGAGACTGTCTTGCTTGTGCTGCAATATCCTCTCCTGCAAATTCACCAGTTGTTTCATCAATTGGTAATTGTCCCGATACATATATAAACCCGTCTTTTTCTACTGCTTGTGAGTATGGTCCTATTGCACTTGGTGCTTTTGTTGAGTTAATAGCTTTCATATAAATCCTTTTTTGTAATAATTTTTTATTAATTTAGTGAAGTATATAATAAAATTTTATTATTGTAAATAGTTTTTATCACAAATTAATAAATTTTTATCATAATAATAAAAAATTCTTATTAATTGACAATTTTTTATTATTTAATTATAATAAATCTCATTTGTCAGATGAGGATAATTATGAATCAAAATGTTAAAAACTTTATACCTATAGCAAATTTTTTAGGTGAGATATTAGGTTCCAATACTGAAATTATACTACACGATTTAACAAACTACAAACAATCTACTGTACATATAATAAACTCTCATATTAGTGGAAGAAAGATTGGTGACCCAATAACTGATTTAATGTTAGATTTTATAACAACTGAATCAAAGGGGGAAAAACATTATATTTGTAATTATAATTCAAAAACAGCAGATGGTAAGCTTTTATATTCATCAACATTTTTTATAAGAAATGAAAAAAATAAAATTGTTGGAGCTTTAGGTTTAAACTCTGACTACCATGAATTTAAAAAATCATTATCATTTCTAAGCTCCCTACTCCCTAATTATGTTGATGAAAAAGTTAATACGCTAAATCATATAAAAGAGAACTTGAGCTCTGACCCACAAGAGCTAACCATAAATAAAATTGATGCAATTATAAATCAATTTGATGTGATACCAAGTAGGATGACCGTAGATGAAAAAACTGAGGTTATGGCGGCACTAAATGATTGTGGAGTATTTAATATCAGAGGTTCAATACAAGAAGTTGCAAATAAACTACATATGTCAGAACCATCTATTTATAGATATATAAAAAAAATCAAGACAAATTGAAAAAATTAAGAAAATTTTAGATTTAGCCTATTAGACACTTAATCTATCTCATGAATTATAACTACACCCTCTTTATATTTTTGAGCGACAAAGCCAACTAATATTTAAAAAATACATATATCAAAAGTACATTAGAAGTTAATAATAGCAATATCTTGTTTTTCATTATTAATGTGATTTTTTATTTTGTAAGTCCATTTAAATTAGAAAAAAGATAAAATCATTTTACTAATTAGTTATTAGTTTAAAGGATGATTTTGGCATTAACGATAAAAGATGTTTCAAAAAGTGCAGGTGTTTCAATAGCTTCTGTTTCTCGATATATCAATAAAACAGGAAATGTTAGTTCTCAAACTGCTAAAAAAATTGAACTAGCAATAGAAGAGTTAAAATTTAGACCAAATATCATAGGAAGAAGTCTAAGAACTGGTAAATCTAAATTAATAGGTGTAATGTTACCAAGTCTTTCTAACCCAGTATTTTCAGATGCCATGACGGGTATTCAACAATTAGCTAGAGAGTATGGCTATACTATATTAATCACAAATACAGAATATGATTCTTCTTATGAAGAAAGTGCAATCGAAGCCTTATTAAGTAATGGAGTAGATGGGCTTATTCTAACTGTCTCATGTGAACAAGATAATATTTTTTTAAAAAAGTTAGATAAAGAAAAAGTCCCTTATGTCTTACTTTATAATAATACTTTAAATCCTAATCGAAGCATTGTGAGTATTGATAATGCGAAAGCTTCAGAAGATGTTGCAAAAGCATTTTTAGATCTGGGACATACACGTTTTGGCATGATAAGTATTTCACAAAATCTATCAGATAGGGCAATATTACGACAACAAGCCTTTGTTAAATATTTAAAAAAAAGAGGATTTAATAATACAAAGTTAATTGAAATAGATTCAACTGAAGCAAATATAGAAGAAGAACTAAAATCAATCTATTCTAAAGCAAATCCTCCTACCGCACTTTTTTGTTCAAATGATGCAATCGCATTAAATGTAATTTCTTTATTAAAAAGAATAAATATCCAAGTACCCAATAATGTATCTGTTATTGGTTTTGATGGAATAAAAATTGGAGAATTAATAGAGCCTACTCTATCTACTGTTGTACAGCCTTCTATTGATATGGGAAAAGAAGCATTTAAACAACTTCTTAGTCTTATTATTGATAATTCAACCCCTCAAACAATATTATTACCATATAAACTTAAAATGGCAGGAACTACTTCAACTCCACCCAAAAATCAATAAATCATATATATTTATATTCATGATTTACTCTTTGTAATCAAAAGGTAATTTTTGTAGTTTATAATTTCAATAATTAATGTAAACGTTTACATTAAAATAAAAAAAGGAAAAATCATGTTTAGAAATCAGTTAATCAATAATTTTCTATCTAAAAGTATATTAGTACTTTTATTTAGTTTAACAGCTAATAGTCTTATGGCTGAAAGTGCAATTTGTTACAACTGTCCTCCTCAATGGGCAGATTGGTCTACTCAATTAAAAGAGATAAAAAAGAATACTGGTATTGCTATTCCTCAGGATAATAAAAATTCTGGGCAAACATTATCACAACTTATAACTGAAGAAGCAAGTCCAGTTGCAGATGTTGCATATTATGGCGTATCTTTTGGTATTAAAGCAAAAGAAAAAGGCGTAGTAAGTGCATATAAACCAAAACACTGGGATGAAATTCCTAAGGGACTTAAAGACCCAGATGGGTATTGGTTTGCTATTCATTCAGGGACTATTGGTTTATTTATTAATAAAGCTGCTCTTCATGGTCTTCCTGTTCCAAAATCATGGAATGATTTATTAAATCCAATATATAAAGGTATGGTTGGATATTTAGATCCAAGTAGTGCGTTTGTTGGTTATGCTGGTGCTGTTGCAATCAATAGAGCTATGGGAGGAACATTAGATGATTTTACTCCTGGAATAAATTACTTTAAAAAGCTTTCTAAAAATCACCCAATTGTTCCTAAACAAACTTCATATGCAAGAGTTCTTTCTGGGGAAATTCCAATTTTGTTAGATTATGATTTTAATGCTTACCGTGCAAAATATAAAGATAAAGCCGATGTTGTATTTGTTATTCCATCAGAAGGTTCAGTTGTTGTTCCTTATGTTATGAGTTTAGTAAAAAATAGTCCAAATCCTGAAAATGGAAAAAAAGTTTTAGATTTTGTTATGTCAGACAAAGGACAAAAAGTATGGGCAAATGCATTTTTAAGACCAATTCGTGCATCGGCAATGTCACCTGAAATAGCGAAAAAATTCCTTCCTTCAAGTGATTATGTACGTTCAAAACCTGTTGATTATAAAAAAATGGCTGCTGTTCAAAATAACTTTAGAGAACGTTATTTAAACGAAGTTAGATAATTAAATTTAAAAACATAGCTCTTTTGCTATGTTTTTAATTTGTATGAACTATAAAGTACTAAAAATCAAGCTTTTATAGTTGATATAAATAAAAAAGGTAGAAATTGAAAAAAAATTTAAATAATAAGTATATGTTTCTTATAGCTCCTACTTTAATCTTTTGTATGGCATTTTTTATATTACCAATGATACATTTAATTTTAATTGCAGGTAATGGTGAAAAAGGCTGGGCTGCTTATTTTGATATATTTACATCTGCACGTAACTTTGAAAGTCTTATTGCCACTATTCTACTTTCAGTTACAGTTACGATAACAGCCCTTGTTATTTCAACTATTTCTGGGGTATTTTTAGAAAGACATCGTTTTTTTGGAAGGGATTTATTGAAGTCAATTTTAGTTTTCCCTTTGGCTTTTCCTGGTGTTGTCATTGGCTTTATGGTAATCATGTTGGCTGGACAACAAGGAGCTATAGGTATGATAAGTAATCTATTAGTTGGAGAAAAAGTTGTTTTTGCTTATTCTATTATGGGACTTTTTTTAGGGTATCTTTACTTTTCTATTCCTCGGGTGATTTTAACAATAATTGCAACGGCAGAAAAAATGGATCCAGCATTAGAAGAGGTGGCTCGTTCTTTAGGTGCTTCACAATTTAGAATTATTGTAGATGTAATTCTACCTGCTTTAAAACCAGGATTGATAGCTTCTGGAGCAATTTGTTTTGCGACTTCTATGGGAGCCTTTGGTACAGCTTTTACACTTGCGACAAATATTGATGTTTTGGCTATGACAATTTATACAGAGTTTACTTTAAATGCAAATATTGTGGGTGCTGCAACTTTAAGTGTGGTACTGGGATTAATTACTTGGATTGTTTTATATATTTCTCGTAGTTTATCAGATAATAATACAGCGATGGCAGGATAAGATTATGAAAAGACCTATACTTTTTTATTCTCAATTAATTTTCACTCTTTTAGTTTGTGCTTTTTTGATTGTGCCTGTACTTATGTCAATAACTGCTGGTTTAACAGAGAACTATTTTATAGGTATTAAAAGTGGATTAACTTTTAAATGGATATTGGAAGTTTTTGATTTATACCTTGATACTATTTATCGTTCAATTTATATTGCGTTAAGTACTCTTATTGTCACCTTGATATTAGGTATTCCAACTGCTTATGTATTAGCTAAAAAGCAAGGTAAATTATCTCGTTTGATTGAAGAATTTTTAGTTTTACCAGTTGCAATTCCAGGTTTGGCAATTGCTCTTGCTTTGATTATTTCGTATGGAGGAATTCGTGATTTTAGAATGAGTTGGACATTTATTTTAGTTGGACATGTCCTTTATACTCTACCTTTTATGGTACGTTCAATTCTTGCTGTTTTACATAGTATAGATTTTAAAACACTTGAAGATGGAGCTGCTAGTTTAGGCGCAAAATTTTGGCGACGACTTTTTACTATAATTATTCCCAATTGTATGCCAGGTATTTTAGCAGGTTCGCTTATGGTATTAACCCTTTCAATTGGAGAATTTAATCTCACTTGGATGTTACATACTCCTTTGACAAAGACTCTTCCTGTAGGTTTAGCTGATAGTTATGCTTCAATGCGATTAGAGATTGGTAGCGCATATACACTAATATTTTTAGTAATGATTTTACCACTTTTAATTGCTTTACAATATTTTGGAAATATAAAACAAAGTTCTAAAAAAAGAGATGACAATAATATAAAAAAAGGAGTGAATTGATGATAAGTACTCAATTTCATGGAACGCAAATACAATTAGAAGCTTGTGCAAAAACTTTTGATAATACTCAAGTATTAGAACCCTTTACTTTGGAAATAAAAGGTGGAGAGACAATAGTTTTACTAGGTCCTTCTGGATGTGGAAAGACTACACTTTTACGAATAATTGCAGGATTAGAAGAAGTTGATAAAGGAGGAAAGATATTATTTGATGGCGAAGATGTAACTTCTTTACCAATAGAAAAACGCAATATTGGTATGGTATTTCAATCTTATGCTCTTTTTCCTAATATGAATGTTAGAGATAATATTGCTTATGGATTAAAAGTTCAAAAGATGAAAAAAGAACAAATTGATATTAGAGTTAATGAAATGTTGGAGATGATGAATATCACTAATTTAGCCAATCGAAGAATCAATCAATTATCAGGAGGCCAATGTCAAAGAGTTGCTTTAGCTCGGGCTATTGCCACATATCCAAGGGTACTATTACTTGATGAACCATTAAGTGCTTTGGATGCTCTACTTCGTAATAATTTAAGAGTTGAAATAAATTCACTGTTGAAAAGATTAGGTATTACAGCTATTTATGTCACCCATGACCAAGAAGAAGCTATGGAATTAGGTGATAGGATTGTTGTTATGAATAATGGAAAAGTCTCTCAAATAGGTACTCCTACTGAGCTTTATCATCAACCTTCAAATAATTTTACTGCTGAATTTATAGGTACAATTAATCGTTTTAGGGGCAAGTTTAATTCTGGTTTATTAAATATAGATGGACATCAATTTTCTCATTCCTCTTCATCTTTAAAAGATGAAAGCCATGTAGATGTACTTTTTAGACCAGAAGATGTAATAATAAGTGATTCTAAAGATACGCCTTTTAAAGGGGTATTAAAAAATAGTCTTTTTTTAGGTAATAGAACTAAATTGATTGTAGATATGCAATCTGAACGTGAAGTTGTAATAGAAACAGACAATCATAATATATATTCAGTAGGACAAGAGATTAATTTTACAATTAATGAATCATTTCTTATTTTAATGCCTAAAGAGGGACAAATATGATTGTTGTTCAAGTTTCAGATACTCATATAAAATCTAAAGGAAAGTTGGCATACAACAAAGTAGATATACATAAAGCGCTTTATAATTGTGTTATTCATATAAATAATCTCAATCCAAAACCTGATTTAGTTATCTTTACAGGAGATATTACGGATAATGGAACTAATGAAGAGTATAAATTATTTAAAGAGATAGTTAAGTTACTTGATGTCCCTTTTTATGCTATTCCTGGAAATCATGATAATGCTGAAAATTTAAAGAGAGAATTTGAAGAGTATAATTGGTTTGAGGAAAATAATCACTTAAGTTTGGTAATAGAAAACTTTCCTATACGTATAATTGGATTAGATTCTTCAATTAAAGGAGAATCTTATGGTGGACTTAATGAAGAGCGTTTATTATGGCTTGAAAAACAATTAAATAAATTTCCTGATAAAAAAGTACTTCTTTTTATACATCACCCTCCTATAAAAATTGGAATAGAGCATATGGATGTACAAAATCTTCAAATAGGAAAAGAATGTTTGGCTAATTTATTAGGTAAATATGAACAAGTTTTAGCTTTAGCATGTGGACATGTTCATAGAGTCTCAACTACACTTTGGAATAAAATTATTGTATTAACTGCTGCTTCACCTTCCCATCAAGTTGCTCTTGATTTACGAAAAGATGCAAAAGCAGAGTTTATAATGGAACCTCCATCTATACAAGTACATTATTTGACTGAAGAACAAGGCCTTACTACTCATACTAGTTATATTGGTAAGTTTGAAGGTCCATATCCTTTTTATGATGAAAAAGGAGAGATAATTGATTAATTAAATTTAATCAATTATTTCTTTGAAGCTTTTTTAGCTTTTTTATCAGCTTTTTTTTCTTTTAATGATTTTGCAGGTTCTGTTTTAACAGATTTTTGTACGTCTTTTCCCTTTGCCATTGTAATTCCTTTCTTAAGTTTATTTATTCAGTATATCTTAATAGTTTAAATAAAGTGTTTGAAAAAAAACAGAGTATTTTATATTTTTAAGTATTATTTAAAATCTAATATTATAATATACTTCTATTACTTACCTAAAGTAATGCAATAGAATATAAGGAAAGTATAATGAAAAAAACATTGGTTATATTAGCTCATCCTAATATGAAAGAATCAAGATTAAATAAAGAGATGGTTAATAGTATAAAAGATGAGCCTTTTATAACTATTAATGATTTGTATTCAAAGTATAAGTCATTTGATGATATTGATGTAAAAGAAGAACAAAAACTCTTGTTAGAACATGACAGGATTGTATTTCAGTTTCCTCTTTATTGGTTTAGTTCTCCTGGCTTATTAAAAGATTGGCAAGATAAGGTTTTGGAATATGGTTTTGCATATGGAAGTGATGGTTATAAACTTGCAAATAAAGAGTTTAAAATAGCAATTACAATTGGCTCGCCAGAATATGCATATCAATCAGGGGCATATATACAAGCAAGTATTAATGAGATATTAAAACCTTTTGAGATAACTGCAAAGTTTACTCATATGATTTTTACATCTACATTTAAGGTTCATCGTGCTTTAAAGATAACAGATGAAGAGCTTAAAGAAAAAGCTTTAGAGTATAAAGATATTTTATCGAAGCAAGATTGGTCTACTTCATTATTTAAATATTTGGCTGAGGCTAATTAAGGACTTACTATGTAAGTCCTTAGCTTGAAGTTTTAGAGTTTTTTTACTTCTATTGATTGTTTTTTCATTCTATATAATTCATAAGCTTCATTTTCAAATTCATCATAATCTAAAATCTCAAATTCATCACTAAAAAAACTTTTTAATTCACCTTTTTGTAATAAAAAATCAGGATTTGATGGTGGTTTTTCATTTATCTCATCATGCATATAAGTTTCTATAAATAGTATGCCATCAGTTTTGAGCGCAGAGGCTAATTTGGGTATTAGTTTTCTATCAAGAAAATTTGTCATTATGATAAGGTCATAAGAGTTCTTAGATATTTCATATTCATCTAAATCAACTAGTTTACAAGTGATATTACTAAAGCCTTTTTTATCAAGTTCATTTAGGGCAACTTGAGAAATATCTATTGCTTCAACATCAAAACCTTTAGATGCAAGATAAATAGAATTTCTACCAGCTCCACTAGCCAGATCAAGAGCTTTTTTACCTTTTACTTTTGTAAGTAAGTTGATTAGTTTTTTACTAGGCTCTCTTTTTTCAAGTAATGAGGGCGTATTTTGATATTTTTTATCCCATTTTAATTTGTCATTTAGTGCCATTTTTTCTCTTTTTAATATTTTTTAGAAAATATTATACTCTTTTAAACTCTTCAATCAACTTCAACGTTTCCAAATCTTTTGGCGTACCTCGTTGTTTTAAATGGCTTGTTACTCTTTCATATCTCTCTTTAGTAAAGGCTTGTCCTAGTTTAAATTTTGCATTTGTTTGCTCAGGTACAAGTTTATATATGCAAGTTGCTTTTATAATTTTTTCATACATGGTATCATTTAGTGGTGTGTAGTTTCCTTCTTTTTGGTATTTTTTCATCAAGGCTTCTAGGGCTTGGGCTTTTTTATTATAATCTTCTACAAACTCAATTTTACCATCAATAATTATTGACTTAAAAAGATGAGTTGCAGGTGCTGCATTTCCTGTATCTGTACTAAAATAAGAGGGAAGTAGGGAATAAGCTTCTACTACAGAAAAACTTGCATTTGCATTCTCTTTTATATAATCAATTTTTTTTCCTTTTTTTGCCCCATGAAAAAACATTTCATTGTTGTATTCTACAAAATTAATAGGAAGGGAGTATGGTTTATTGTTTGTACATAAAGCAAGAGTTCCATACTCTGCCTTATCTAAAACTTTTTTTATCATTTTTTTATCAGTTACTTCAAGAATTTTTTGCATTTTTTATCCTATAGCTTTTTGTTTATTAATTCTTTTATTTCATCTAAATGTAATTTAAAATGTACTGGATAATCTATTATCATCTCTTCTAAAGTATATTCATTACCTGTAAAACGGCTAATGAAATGTTATTAATTTGCTAATGAAATGTTATTACGCTCCATTATTAGTAAAAATATCCCTTTATTCCTTTACTTACTTGAAGT
>PKUJ01000003.1 GCA_002869565.1 Arcobacter sp. | reverse complement strand
AAATTCGGGATCTAGTTTCTCCGAGCAAATAAGTTTACTCACTCAAACTGAGGATTATCAAGGAAAAAAAGCAGCTGATTTAATGGCTGCATATCAAGAAAAAGTTAACTTAGCTTATGCAAATGCCTTTACAGAAACGGGTGCAATGTATGCCTCTATGGCAGGTAAACTAAAGATAGAAGCAGATAAAGCAGCTGAAATTGCTGACGAAGCGAATTCTGATTTAAAAACTGCAATCGTAGATGCTGCTTCAGAGGGCTTAGATTATTCTTTATATTCCATTCAAGAATTAGATAGTCTAATTTCTGGAATTGATTATACCGCATATAGAGATACACTAAAAGAGATTAGTGATATTTCGTTGGTAGTAAAAGATACAAAAATAATGACAGATCAGCAGCAAGAAGCCTTGATATCTTTATATTCTGGTGAAAATTTCATAAAAGCAAGAGATGCAAAAGACATTAAAGATGCAATTGAAGCTCAAATTCAATCTATTAAGGATTTGGAAGATTCAGCAGTTGAGTTTATAGATACAACATTTGCCACGTTTATGGATAATATAAAAGATTTAGGAACTGTTATTTTTGATCTGGCGGATGAGACTAAATCTACGATTGAGAGTATAAAATTTAGTGGTTATAGTGAGAAAGATCAACTAGTTGAATTTAATAAATTAAGAACAGAAATTTCTTCATATTTTGATGGAACTGCAAATTTTTCTGAAGATGAATTATCTTCTAAATATAGCAGTTTATTATCTTTTGGTACAAATGTCGCGAGTTCTTCTGAAAGCTTAAGAGGCGATATATTAAATTATTTAGATGGAAATCTTGGAAAATTTAATGATCAAGAAAATATTCTTAGAGTAAATATAGTCGATGGGCTCTCCCAGATAGAAGGCTTTTCGCAAGAACAAAGTCTTTCTCTAAAAGATGCTATTGCAGATGGAAGACTAAGTTTGTCAGAATTGCTAGAAATTAAAGATTTATCAACAGCTCAAATTCAATCTATAATAAACATGGTCGATAATACAGAAGCGATTGCAAAAGATGATACACTAAATTATGTACTTCTATCAAATATGGAAGGATTTAATGCTTTAGCTGATGCAGCTAAAGAAGCATCTAAAACCGAGATCATATCTGGCCTTGATAATTTAGAACTTTACAGCCAAAATCAGCTAGTAGCCTTGCGAGAGGCTTTGGCTGATACCGTAATAACCAACAATGAACTAAATAATATAGCAGGCTTAACTGAGCAACAAAAAGATAACATAATAACTGTTGCAAACAACAGTGAATATTTTTCGACTGAATCCACATTGGGGCTAATGACTACTTTGCTTCAGTATCAATTGGAAGAGTTAAAAAAAACCAATGCACTTGAAACTACAGGTTTAAGCAGCTCATCTTTTGAGTATGGCGATTACATTGGAAAACAAGAGCAAATAGATATTTCTAATATCTTTGGACGAGCGTACGATGAGAATATCGCTGAAACTATAAAACGTTTACAAGGTTTAAATTTATCGGCAAATCCAGAAGAAGAGCTAAAATCACTTTTGGGCTATACAGGTTATGGAGATACCTCATATCAAAAAGATTTAGGCTCAACTTTGCTTAAATTAGATCCTTATCTATCTTCTGTAAATATTCCTGATGTAATATCGTCAATAGATACAGAAATGAATGCATACAATGAAAAACAAGCTTTCTTATCCACTCTGGAGTCTGCAAGAACAAACTATGAATTGCAAAAGTCTCAAAGTGATGCACAACTTGCAAAATTTGCTCCGTTTAATAGCAAGCAAGAAGACTTTGAAAATAATTCTAAAGCAGTTTTGAGCCCATTTGGGATGTACTTTTTATCAAGTTATTATTCTGCATATGAAAAAGAGTTTGAAGAAGCATACTCTTCGTATGCAACCTACAAAAGCTTGTTAAATCAAAAACAGATATTAGGCTACGAAAATGGAACATCTAATATGAAAGATGATCAGTTAGCTCTCTTTAACAATCAAGAGATCGTTATACCTACTTCTTTTTCTGAAGGAATAAGAAATGGAGATATCTCTATGTCGAATAACCAAGAGCTACTTGATGAACATAGAAAGACTCGAGATGCTATTTTACTCGCAGTTGAAGAATTAAAAGATATTAATTCTTCAACTGGCGAAATGAATAGTCGTCAACAAATTACGATAAAAAAGGTTAGCTAAATGAGCTGTTATATAGTTGATCCAGTAGAAGTAGAACTTTTAGAATCAAATATTCCCGATGCAGAGGATGGCATAACTCAATTTGTAGAAGGTACAAACTATGATTTAGGTGTAACGGTTCAAAAAGGAGAGGATATCTTTGAAAGCTTAATAGCTAATAATACCTCAATTCCAGTTGCTACGACTACGACAATCGATTGGGAATACGTCAGAAAAGCAAATAAATGGGCTGCATTTGATTCTTTTAATTCAACCATAACAACTAATGCAGAAAAAATAGAATATGTAGTCAAAAGTAGATTTGTTGATACCTTGGCTTTTATCAAATTAAAAGCCTTGAGCGTAACAGTAGAGAGATTTGATTTAGCTGACGATACTTTTTCAAACGTTTTAGAAGTACAAACTTTTCAAACCTTTAAACGAGATGTCTATAGTGTGTATGACATGCTTATGGCAGATCATGAATATCAAGATACTTTAATCGTCAATTTATTTCCTTATTTTGATGTAAAACTTAGAATATCAATTGAATTGCCAAATGGAATAGCAGAAGTAGGAAATATGCCCTATGGTAGAAAAAAAGATCTAGGCTTAACATTGATTTCACCTGCACCTGTACATGAATTAAAAAATCTATTTGACATCACCCTGGACGAAAGAACTGGGATAGTCAAAAAAGTTCCAATATTACCAATAGAAGGCGGAACGATACCTGTTATTAATAATATAAATCAAATAGAAAGAACAAAAAATATTTTCTCAAAATTAATCGGAAAAGCGGTGTTATGGATAGCAATAGAAAAAACTGAAAATATACCAAGTCTAGTTTTGTTTGGGTATTACAAACGAATTACAACACCAAGGGATAATTTAAAGACAATAACTAGAAATATCATAATAGAAGGAACAGCATAATGCCAATAAGAAAAATAAATATAACAATAGACACAATACCTGTCTACGGAGATCCCGAAGGAAAATACGAAGAAGACTTTATGGCTGTAATCAATGCAGTTGCAGATATTTCACCAAAAATTGACGAAGTTACAGATGATATTGATGCAACCGTTGATAATATCACGCAATTAAAAGAAGCTGTAATTCTCATGCACGATGATTTTAAAAATCAAGCACCATTAAACGGAGGCTACGATCAAGCAACAATAGATCAAATGATCTCTGATTTAAATCAGGCTATAGTTGATTTAGGAGGCGGTGCACCTGAAGCTTTAAACACTATCGTAGAACTTGCAGCGGCATTAAATGATGATGAAAACTTTGCGACAGCTGTTTTAAGTCAGTTGTCGCAAAAAGCAAATACGTCAGACATGACGATAGCTTTAGAGGGAAAGTCTGACACGGGACACAATCATGTAGAAGATGAAACTGTCTCTGCTAGTACTATTGTAAAAAGAACAGCGGATGAAGATATAGCTGCAAGACTCTTTAAGTCAACTTATCAAGTTCAGACTGCTACTCCAGCAACAACAGCCGAAATACTTTTTCGAAATAGTGTAGTAGACAATTTCCATAGGACTATGAGCTCTACTGCTTTTAAAAATTGGTTAACAGCTATAGGTGTCGCTATAAGTGACACTAACACGTGGAGAGGTATCAGTGATTCTGTTACAACAATAGATAGTACAACGTCAGCCTCTCTAACAGGAGTAAAAACAGCATATGATAAAGGTGTAGACGCATTAAATGTAGCGAACTCTAAGTTGAGCCAAGTTCCACTGACTAGTGGAGCTATAGGTACAGATAGACTGTGTAAGGCAAATGGAACAACTGTTGGAGATGGAGTAGCGATAAACGGGGGATATCTTTACACTGGATATTTTACAGCTGGCGGTTCATGGACAGATGTAGTACTTAATTCCGGCATTCAAACATGGCGAAATATGTCTGGTGGAACTGTTGCTAATGGTGGTATAGCAGTATTTAGAAGAATATCGTAAGGGTATAAAATGGCAAATGAAATAATAGTAACTATATTGAATATGAAATATCTAGTTGATTCAACTTTTATAGAAGTTGAAATAGATCATAACAAAATTGGAACCTTTACATATTTATATGATGGTGTATCAAATGAAAGTGATATTGATATAGCTTGTAAAGATTGGCTAGTGGAAAATACTCCAGCAGCTTCAAATTAAATGACAAAGGAAAAAAAATGGCATTAAAAGATGATTTAGAATTTACTCCAGTAACGAATGAAGATTATGTGTTGCTCCTAGACGGAGAAGGAATTATAACGAATATGTCTAACTTTAATCAAAATCTAAAATTTAGACTTGATACGGTACAGCCAAACAAAACAGTAGCTTCCCGGACTCTATACGGAGACGATCGAAATAAGTTAAGTTTTGAAAATACTAGAGCAGATACAAAAGTTTATGGAATAGCAGCAAGCGATAAATATGTAGTACAAGTTCTTGTAACTAGAGATGTTGTTTAGGAAAATAAAATGTTCAAAACAATCACAGGACCTATTACCGGAGTATTAAGAAGTTTTGGAAAAATCAAAAGATGGTTTTTCCGAATAAGAGTATCAAGTGATAACAAAATAAGAGTATCAAGTGATAACAAAATAAAAGTATATAAGGAAAAGAAATGACACTTTTAAACAAATTTTTACAAGCCTTAAGCGGAGAAAATTACGAAATAGCTCAAAGTAATTTGACTTCTGAAGAAGAGGATTCAGCTATTGTTGCAGCACATAATAGCAAGACTGTTCTTGAGAATATTAATGCTATGGGTGCAACTGGGGGTGAGATAGATAGTGCTACAACAAAAGTAAACACAAACTTACTACAAATAGATGAACTTTTAAAACTAATTGTTAAGTCTAAAAATTTATTTGATGTTGATTCAGTAACATCAAATAAATATATGCCTGAAACTGGTGTCATAGCCGATAATGTAATCTATAGTATATCGGATTATATTAAAGTTAATGCAAATACAGATTATGTGTGTAATAAAAACCTTAGATTCGTAACTTTTTTCGATTCTAATAAAACAGTTATTAGTGGTATAGCTGCAACAGATGCTGGTACTGTTATTAGTACACCAGCAAATACAGCCTATATGGTGATAACATTATATACTAATGATTATGATTTTAACGCAGTACAGGTTGAGCAAGGTGTGGCTATAACATCATTTGTTAATTATGGCTATTCTCCTCAAAATAACTTAATAGACATATTGAATGGAATTATTCCTGACAAATCTGTCTCTTTAGATAGTTTTAATTTTATAGAAATAGGGAAAAATAAATTTAATAAAGATAGTGGTATAGATGGGTATTATATGTCTTTAAAAGGAGATGCGATTGTTAGTGGCGTTTATGGATATTCAGAATATATAGAGGTAGTTGAGAATGAGACATATTTTACAAATAAATTTGTAAGATTCTTAACATTTTTTGATGCAGCAAAAATAGCAATGAGCGGTGTCGGTATTGAGAGTATTAGTGACAGTTCTTTTGTTGTTCCTGAAGGTGCTAAATATTTAATAGCAACTTACTATATCACAGATAAAAATGAGTTGCAAATTGAAATAGGAAATATAGCTTCTACATATGAAAGTTATTGTTACTATTATACTAGATTACCAATAAGAGAATAAGAAGAAACACAAACAACCAAGTATGCGTCTATCGCACCAGTGCAATACGTATGTTCCACTAAAGAAACCAATTTCTATTATGAAAACGTACTTAGGGATGCTAAGAAATATCTAGGACAGATAGACATAACAATATCCCTAACCACTACAAGATGGAAAAATACATCTATCTCTAATAAATTAATTAACGCAACGTCGCTGAGTGGTCTATATACTGCAAATTTAAAAGTAGTTAACGATGATTTTAACACCGTGTTAGACAAAGACTTTCAAATTAACGTGTCTGATATGACTAAAAACAATACCGTAACAATTGCAAACATAGGGGATAGTTACAGTGGCAGAATGACCTGGGCTAATAATATTTTAAACGAAGCAATACCTTCGCAGAATCTAATTTTTGTTGGAGTTAGAAATGCAAATGTCGCGCCAATTAAATGTGATGCTCAGGGTGGTTATAATATTACGTCATGGTTCACACTAGATAACTTAAATATTTATAACCAATTCATGCATCCAGTTAATGACTATTTATACTATGGTCAAACGTCATTCTGGATTGATGCAAATAGCGCTAGTCCGTCATACAATGCAGATACATTTGATGACGCTAAACTTTTATTTAATAGCGTCACAGGTTTAAAAATAAGTCCGAATGTAAACGATGTAATGAATCAAGGAGACAAAGATAATCCTGATTATATAGTTTGGAATGGTAGTTCATGGATAGCTATTGATGAAGCAACATTAGGCGGGTTTGAATTTAACTTTGCTAAATATAGAACAGCGTGGAGTATACCTGATATAGATATTCTTCATGTATTATTAGGAACGAATGATTTCTCAGGTTCAACTATAAGTACTTTTAATGCAACATATACAAATTTTAAAAATAAGTACGAACAGTTAATTACTTCAGTTCATGCTGACTTACCAACTTGTAAAATAATTGTTGGAGTACCGCCATCTCGTGGTAAACAAGGTAAATACGGTACTATTGAAACTGAAAGAGGAAAATTAGCTATGTGGATGTGCGCTGAAAAACTACACACAGACTTTGCTAACAGAGAAGATGAACATATTTATATATTAGATTATCATACACAAGTTGATAGAGTATATGGATACGACAGCACTATCGAAGAACCGTTTGCTGAATATGATGGTAGTTTAACAGATGATGAAAGTCTTGTTAAAACTGATTATATTCACTTAGGACAAGATGGTTTTGACCAAATGGGATTAGCATATATGGCTATTATTCAAGAGTTGAGATAAATAAGAAGAAGAATTCTAGATTTTTTAATGATTTAAGGAGTAAATAACACAGCCACCTCGCCTAAGCTGACTGCTAAAAGAATATTAACAAAAAATATCACTTTTACTTAAAAAAGTGACGTTTTTTCACAAAGGAAACAAATGCAGTCAACAAAATTAAAAGCCCCATTTGGATGGGTAGGTGGCAAGTCTAAACTAGCCAAAGATATTATAGATCTTATTCCACAAGATCACAAGATTTACATTGAAGTATTTGGAGGTGCTGCTAGTGTACTATATGCCAAAGAAAGAACAAAACTAGAAGTTCTAAATGATATCAACTCTGATCTTATTAATCTACATAGGTCTATTAGAACGAATCCACAAACACTATCTTTTTATTTAAACCAGATGCTTGTCTCAAGAGAGATATTTGAGGATATCAAAAAAAGAAGATGGAAACCAAGAAACAAAATAGAAGCAGCAGCTTTTTATTATTATCAACTTGTGCAAAGTTTTGGCTCAAAAGGCGATAACTTTGCCATGGCTGCTAAGAGTGGAAGAAAACCAAAAGATATATATAAATCATATCAAAAGTGGAGCCATAGGCTAAAAGGTGTGACCATCGAAAATATGTCTTTTCAAAAGTTAATACCTCTATATGATAAAGAAGAGGCATTTTTCTATATAGATCCTCCCTATGTATCAACAGAATCATACTACAAAAATACAGGTGGATTTGGAATCAAAGAGCATAAAGAATTGGCAGCACTATTGTCTAATGTAAAAGGCAAGTTTTTACTCTCTTACAATGATTGTGATTTAGTAAGAGAATTATATAAAGATTTCAATATAAGATCTAGTAAAGAGATATCTTATACTTTAGGAGCTAATATGCATAAGAAGAGAAAGAGCGTTAAGGAGGTTTTTATTAGTAACTATTAAGAATGAGAATCTACTAATGTAGATTCTCATTCTATTATAATATATTTTTTAAAAGATCTTTTATCGATAAATGAAAAACCACTATCAAGAGAGTTCTCTCCTTTCGAGTAATAACCACCTTTAGACTTATTTCTACTTGTATTTTCTAATAAAAGTTTTTCTTTTTTATTATAGTCGTATTTATTAAAAAATGTTAAATTGTAGAATATACTATATGGAGCTTTTAAATAGTCATTTTTATTTATATAAAATGAACTCTTACATGTATAATTATCATTTACTTTTACATGTTTAAGGTTATTTTCTGTGGTAATATTTTTTACAAAATCTTTTGTATTACATAAATTAAAGACTTTTTTATAAGGGAATTTATCGATATAAAATATTATTTTTTTATTGACTTTATCATCTGTTTCTTCTAAAAAGGTGACCTTTTCAATTGCATTTTTTCTTTCTCCAATTATATGACTAGTATTGTCATATGTAAAGCTTTGAGGTGTATTTGGTTTTTTAGAAGCACATCCAGTTATTAAAGTAAGCACTCCAATAAAAGGGAATACAAATTTTTTCATGATCTTTCCTTTGATATTTTAAGAATTAATAAGTAAAATTAATTCATGGAAAATTATAACGAAATAATAGATAAATTAAAAAATATTGTATCTGAAGAATTAGGTGATAAAAAAGTATTTGACAAAGATGTTGCAGAAGCTCTTGGAATAAACTATCCAACCTTTAGAAAACAAAAACAAAACAATAAAATACCATACTATGAAATTATGAGCTTTTTAGCTAAAAGAAACATATCAATTAATTGGTTCTTCTTTAATCAACTTCCTGAGAGCTTAATAGAACCAACTTCAAACTATATAATACTCAAATATCAAAAAGGAGTACTTGCCTCAACAGGAGCTGGAGCTATAAACCATAATCTAAATACAACTAACTTAATTATAGACCAGCAACTATTAGATCATATAGAAGCTAACTATACCTATACTGAAGTTATAAAAAATATAGGAGATAGTATGGAGCCTGATATCCCAAATGATAGTTTAATATTTATAGATAAAAACGATAAGACAATCATAGATAAAAAGATTTATCTTATTAACTCAAGAGAGGGCTTATATATAAAAAGAATACTAATAAAAGATAAAGAGTACTATATGAATAGCACTAACCTTTTATACGCAAATATTAAATTAAGTGATGAGGAAATAGTAGGAAGAGTTAAAGGAATGTTAATAAAGTTATAAATTTGCTAAAGAAAAGTAAGTAAAGAAAAATACATATAGTTTTACTTAACTTCAAGTAAGTAAAGGAATAAAGGGATATTTTTACTAATAATGGAGCGTAATAACATTTCATTAGCAAATTAATAACATTTCATTAGCCGTTTTACATTATGTCAAGAGATGAATAGATATTCATACTCTGAGTAGTGTTATTACTGAGTTTTATGTATTGAGGTAAATTATTATAAAAAATTAATTCTTATAATAAAAATTAATTTTTTTGATATATATTAATTATAAGTTAATATTATTAACAATTTAAAAGCACAATAAAATGGTAATTTATATAAATTATTGATAAGTATTTATTATAATAAATTAATTTAAATTATAAAAGTAGTAAATTTTATTTTACTGAATAATGATTCAGTAGATAATTATTTTATAGTTCATTTAGAAAATTTAAAAATTTTACTTTTTTCTAAAATTGACAGTTCAAAAAAGAGGGTAAAAGGAAAAGTTTTAAAGTAAAATTAGTTCTTTTATATATTAGATTATAAGAATAACAATAAAAGTAGTTTAAAAAAAGTTGTTATAGTTATTCTTATAAATATGAGACTTTAATTATCATATAATTCATAAGATATTGTTCTTACAAAATCTCCATTTTTTTTCTTCATTTCATCATATTTATTTTGGTAGAAAAGTTTATTTTCAAAAGAAATTGGAGTTCTTATGGATTTATATTCAACTAATTTACCTTCTTTATATACTCCCGAGATTTCAGCAAAAACCCAATAAAATCCAAAATCTTTTCTTAAATTTTTAACAAAACCTGACCATTTACCATCATTTTTTAAACTTTTCCATAGATTGTCAAAAACTGCTTTTGGCATATCAGGATGCCTTACTATATTGTGCGGTTTTCCAATTAGTTCATCGACTTCATAATTACTTATTTCAGCAAATGTTTCATTTGCATAAGTAATTATTCCCTTTAAATCTGTTCGTGAAACAATAAGTTCATTCTTAGGAACAATTGTTTCAAATAAAAATTCACTTTGATTATATTGCATTTTATTTTTTCCCTGTTTGGTCAAATTGTTTTGCAAATCCTTCTAAATCTTTTTTCTTTAGATCACCATTATAAATTATATCTTCAGGTTTTAAATCATCATCATGAAGCATATGTGGAACTGCATCGGAGTTTTCTAATACATCCATATGATCATTTAATTCATCTTCACTATATGCCATCTGCATATCAGCACTTGCCACGTGAGGAATAGATTCTATTACTTTTAATTTTTTTAGCTCTTCGGCTACTCCTTCACCTTCAATTGTTACAATAATTCTTCCTATTTCATCGTGCATATGATAATCACAAACATCGGAATTTTTTAAATCATTTACAACTGCTTCTAAATATTCTGGTCTTGTTTGTACTACTATACTTGATATATTCATTTTAATTTCCTTAATTAATTTTCCAATAAAATACTTCATTGTCATCACTTGAACTAAATAATTCATTTTCGTTTTTGAAAAGTATTTTTGTTAAAGTCATTTTATGGCCTTTTAACGTATATAAATCTTTTTTTGTTTTTGTATTAAATATCGATATATCGTTATCTTCATTATTCGCGAAACCTGCAATTTCACCACTAGGACTTAGTCCAGCACTATAGATTAAAAAATTAGATTTTTTATAATATTGATTAAATTTATCATAAATTGCACAACGTCTATCTTGTCCTGCTGTTATTATAATACCATTTTTTATATCTACTTGAAATACATTATCTACATTAACCCCTGAGTAGATTTTTTTAAGTTTTCCATTTTTTGTATTAATTTGTTTTAAACTTCCACTTTCATCTGCAATAATTATTTTTGATTTCTCTTTATTTAATGCAAAATCAGAAAACTTTGATTGAGATACTTGGTTTTCCCATAAAATTTTTTTTTGTATTAAATCATATAAAAATAAACGGTTACCTAAAAGGCCTAATACAATTTGGTCTTTATTTATGTATTTAGCTTTTGATATGTACATTTTTTTATCAACACTAATAACCGGAGTTAATTTGTTGTTTTCAAATTCAAAAATACTTCTATATCCTTTTTCTCCTTGGGAAACAAGAAGAACTTTGTTATTTATTACATCAACAGAATATATTTTTGTATCAATAGTATCACCTAAAAAGTCCTTTATTTTAGGTACTTTTATAAGCTTTAAGAGTTCTGAAGATTTTGTATCAAAAATATCAATTGTACCAGTTTTTGTAGCTATATATAATAGATTGTCTTTTAATACTAAATCAGTAACTCCTCCACTAGTTAAATATGTATGAGTTGGTTTTATCTCTGATGAAAGGAGAAAAGACAAACAAAATAGTAATGATATTAAAAGTTTCATATTAATCCTTACCTTATTACTTTTATTTCAATAGCATTTGTTGGACAAGTTTTTATACAAAAGCCACATGATGTACATTTATCACTTATTATTTCAGGTCTAAACATTCCTATAAACTCTATAGCATCATCTAGACATGGGTCTTTGCATGAAAAACACATTGTTTGATTCCAACTTAAACATTTTGATATATCGATACTTATATTAGCATTGATTTGCTTTTTATCTTCAATATTTAAGACATTATATTCATTACAAGCAAGAGCACATTCGTCACAATAAGTACATCCACTGTTACTAAAATCTAGATATGGTGTTTTATCTTCACCAATTTTTATAATATGTTCTTCACAAAAATTGCTACATTTACCATCACAATTTATGCACTCTTTATGAAAAGCAGATTCATTCACATAATAAGGAGGTCTTAAAATACTCTCTACTTGCTCTTTTTTTTGAAAAGAGGAAGTAAGAGAGCTAAATAGCTCTCTTCGTTCCATCTGTTATTTTACACCTTCATTGATATTATCAATTAAGTTTGATTTACTGTTTAGTCCTTCTGTTCTAAACTCACTTTGGAATTCATTTGCAGGAGCAATAGTTTCCATTGATTGTGGAGCATGACATTGAGAACAGTTAAATCTAGCACCAGATAATTGATCTAAAGACTTGCTAGATGTTTTAAGATCACTTGTATTAGTAATAATTTTACCATTTTTTACAATTCTTCCATCTTTTGCTAAAGAAGTATCTGGTCTAAAGTTTGTAAAGTGTGTTTTTGGAATTGGAGTTGCATTCATTGCTTCTGCAACACCTGGCACATGACACCCTGTACAAGCATTATTATTTATAGTAATTGGTAACATTCCATCAACACTATGTGGAACCATTGGAGGTGCATTTTCAAAAGCTCTTGCTATTAGTTTACTCTCTCCTGCCATTTTATTGCTATACACTGTTTTATCACTTACAGTTGTATCTTCAGTGTATAAATTTGTTTTTCTTAAACCTAATGACTCTTCGCTTACTGTTTGATTCGCAGTACAACCAGCTATGAAGATTGCTGTTGCTGTAAAAAGTCCTAAAGCTATATTAGTTAATTTCATTTTCTTCTCCATTTTTTTTATTTCTTATTGAAAAAATAAGGGCATCATCATCGCAAACTTCAATACATCTTCCACAGTTAGTACATTCACCTGATAAGACAGGGACTGATTCTTTTGTTACCATGTGAAGAACTTGTTCTTCAGGACATACTACTTTACATTTCATACAAGCAGTACACTTATCTGAATCATGATGAACTCTTATTAAACTAAATTTACCAACTAGTGAATAAAATCCACCAAGTGGGCAAATATGGCCACACCAGCCATTTTTTAAGACAAATAAGTCAAAAAGAAATATTACGAGCATTGCAGCCCAACCAAGACCAAGACCAAATATGATACCTCTATGCATCATTGATATTGGAGAGATGAATTCAAATGCTGTTATTCCTAGAACAAAAGATATGATTAAGCTTAAAACTATAACCCAATATCTTATATTTCTAGAAGCTGGTTGTCTTTTTTGAATTTGATTAAATCCTAAGGTTCTTCTCAAATAATTTGCTAAATCTGTGATCATATTCACAGGACAAACCCAAGCACAAAAAACTCTTCCTCCCACAATTGCATAAAAAGTAAGAATTATTAAAGCACCAACTATTAAATCAAATGTTATTACTGCACCCGCAAAAAATATTTGCAGAGCAGCATATGGATCACTCAAAGGAATAAGTCCTAGAAGTAATGAAGAACTTAAGTTCCCCATTAAAACATTAATTCCATAAACATTTGCAATAATATATAAAGCCATAATCAAAATCTGTGTAAATCTTCTTAAAAATAGAAAACGGTGTTTATAAATAAAATTTTTCATTAATATAAATCCCCCACGCTATTTAAAGAATCAACTGCAGATTTTTTACTAAGTTCTGTAGTTGTTGTTTCACTTGTTGCATTTTCTAGTCTTTTTTCGTCAGCTTTATCCCAACCTTTGATATAATAATCCCCAGCTTTTCCTAAGGCTATTTCTCTAGGTAGTACGAATATTGCTGCTTTTTCAGTTACGCAGGCTTTTTCACAAAGTCCACATCCTGTACAAACATCACTATGAACAACAGGTTTCATAAATGCATGCTTACCTGTTCTTTCATTTTTTGAATATTCAATAGTAATTGCTTCTCCTAAAATTGGACAGGCTCTATAACATGCATCACACTGAATTCCCCAGAATGCAATACAACTATCATCATCTACAACAGCTACACCCATTTCCGCTTTATTGATATCTAATTTTTTCTTATCATTTTTAAGGCTCTTTATATCTAAGGCTCCGGTAGGACATACCGGAACACAAGGAATATCAGGGCACATATAACAAGGAATATCTCTTGGAATGAAATAAGGTGTTCCTAAAGGTTTATTATCTCCTGGTTTAGCTAAGCTTAATGTATCAAAAGGGCATGCTTCAACACACATTACACATTTAATACATGTTGCTAAAAAATCTTCTTCTTTTAATGCACCAGGAGGTCTAAGAGTTAACTTTGATGCTGATACTTTATCAACATAAGCACTCCATGTAAGGCCACCTAGTGTTGCAAGACCAACTGCTCTTGCAATATCTAAGAAAAATCTTCTTCTGCTATTAATAGGTTCTTTTTTAGTTACACCTGTTTCCATTTTTTCTTTCAACTTTTCATTTTTTTCATGAGGATTTATATTGCTCAAAACAATATACCCTCCCTAATTATGCTTTATAAATTTTTACAGCACATTTTTTAAAGTCTGTTTGTTTTGACTGTGGACAAGTATAATCAGCACAAACTTTATTAATAAATACTTTTTCATCAAACCATGGAACAAATACAAGGCCTCTAGAAGGTCTATTTCTACCTCTGGTTTCAACTCTTGCTTTTACTTTCCCACGTCTTGATTCAATCCAACAAAGACCACCTTGTTTAAGATCATATTTTTTAGCATCTTCTGGATGCATATAACATAATGCTTCAGGAACGGCTCTGTATAGTTCGGGAACTCTCATAGTCATTGTTCCTGAATGCCAGTGCTCTAATACTCTTCCTGTACTTAACCATACTGGATACTCTTTATTTGGTACTTCAGGTGGATCCATATAAGGTCTAGCAAATATTTTTGCTTTATTTTTTAGAGATTTTTTTGTTTTATCTTTAATACCAAGTAAGTCACCTTGTGAAAGTGCTTTAGCTAAAGTACCATAGAATGCAAAATCACTATCTGGTTTTGCTTTTTTAGCATAAGGGTCATATTTAGTATTGAATCTCCATTGAGTCTCTTTTCCATCTACAACTGGCCATTTTAATCCTCTTACTCTATGGTAAGTATCAAAGTCAGCTAGATCATGTCCATGTCCTCTACCAAAGTCTGCATACTCTTCAAATAGGTATTTTTGGATAAAGAAACCATATCCATTCCAAACTTTACCATCAGCACCCACAACATTTCTGCTATCTCCATAAGCTTCTGAATTATCGAAACCAGCTTGAATTGGATCATCTTGGCTTAATTTATAAGATTTAGCTTTTTCATTCGCAAAAAGGATTTCATACATTGTTGTATCTTCAGTATATCCCATAGCTTTTGCTTTTGCAATAACATTTGGTAATTTTTTAGGACTTCCGTCTTTATTTTTACCTCTAAGTGGTTGCTCACCCCATACATCTTTTACTGTGAATCTTTTTGAAAGTTCAACCCATTGCCATGTATCAGACATAGAATCACCAACTGGTAATACTTGTTGTCTCCAGTGTTGAGTTCTTCTTTCAGCATTTCCATAAGCTCCCCATTTTTCATAGATCATAGCTGTTGGTAAGATAAGGTCCGAAACTTTTGCAGAGATACCTGGGTATCCGTCAGAAGTTACAATAAAGTTATCCATTTCTCTAGCTGCTTTAATCCAATGAGATGCTGATGCAGTATCTTGGTACGGATTACATACATTTACCCATGCAAATTTAATTACACCGTCTTCGATGTCTCTATGAATTTTCATAATATGTTGATTTCCAACTGGATTTAAAGTACCTTCAGGAACTTTCCATGAATTTTCAACAATTTTTCTATGTTTTCCATTTGCTACCATCATATCAGCAGGTAATCTATGTGCAAATGTTCCAACTTCTCTAGCAGTACCACAAGCAGATGGTTGCCCTGTTAATGAAAATGCACCAGAACCTGGTTTAGCTTGTTTATTTAATAATAAGTGAACATTGTATGCTAATGTATTAACCCATGTTCCTCTTGTATGTTGATTCATTCCCATTGTCCAGAAAGATACAACTTTTCTGTTTTTTTCAATGTAAAGGTTTGCTAAAGCTTGTAATTTATTTTTAAATTCATTGATATCTTCATCAGGATTACCTTTAGAGATTTTTGCTACGTAATCCAATGTATATGGATCTAAGAATTTTTTATATTCTTCAAAAGAAATTTCCCAGTGTTTTAAACCAGCAGGTTTATTAACCATTTTATCACCAGCTTTATATCCATATGGTTTTAATGCTGGACCTTCCGCTTCAGATACTACATGAACCATTTCTTGATCAATAGTTTCCATTTCAGCTTTTGAGTATTTACCATCAACTATTGATTTCTCACCTGCTCTTCTCATTCCATAACCCATGTTAACTGGACTTGCAGCAAACACTATATGTTCTTTAACAAAATCCCAATCAATTGATTCTGGTGCATTATATACGATTTCTCTTGCTATATAATTCCATAAAGCTAAGTCAGTATTTGGTGTAAAGATAATCTCAATATCTGCTAAATCTGAAGTTCTATGTCTATATGTTGAAATATTTACAACTTTTACATTTTTTGGATCAGATAATTTTCTATCAGTTACCCTTGACCATAAAATTGGGTGCATTTCTGCCATATTTGAACCCCATGTTACAACTGTATCAGTAAGTTCAATATCATCATAACAACCAGATGGTTCATCAATTCCAAAAGTTTGGTAAAAAACAACAACCGCAGATGCCATACAGTGTCTAGCATTTGGGTCGATTGCATTTGATCTAAATCCACCTTTCATCATTTTTTGAGCAGCGTAACCTTCCATAACAGTATATTGTCCAGAAGCAAATACACCAACACCTTCAGGTCCTGCATGTTTAAGTGCTTTTTTGATATGAAATTCCATCTCATCATAAGCTCGTTCCCATGATACAGGAGCAAATTTACCATTTTTATCAAATTTACCATCTGCCCCCATTCTTAATAATGGTTGCTTTAATCTATCTGCACCATACATAATTTTAGCATTGAAATAACCTTTAATACAGTTAAGCCCTCTATTAACAGGAGCCGCTGGGTCTCCTTTAACTGCAACAATCTTACCACCTTTAGTAGCTAACATAATACCACAACCAGTACCACAGAACCGACATGCTGCCTTGTCCCATCTCCAGCTAGTTTCAGCATTATTTGCTGCTGCTTGCATCTGAGTAGGAATGTTCATCCCTACTGCTGCTGCTGCAGAAGCTGCTGCTGAACTTTTAAGAAAATCTCTTCTTGAAAGTGCCATTTATTTCTCCTTGTTTAAGTTTTACAAAATTATTCTATCACTAAGTTAAAACATAAGCTTTGACTTTAGTCAATTAAATTAAGCTTTAAATAAGATACTTATTGTCTTATTTAAATGTACATATGTTATTATAGCACTTAGATAAAAATAAACATAGTCATCTTATCATCCAATTTAAAGGAAAAAACTAAATATGAATTTTTTTAAATATATAAAAGCAGTAGGAACAGGACCTAAATCAAATAGAAATTTAACAAAAGAAGAGATTATAGAGGCAATTCAAGCAATACTTGAACAAAAATGTGATAGTGAACAATCTGCGGCATTTTTGATGCTTTTAAGAGTAAAACTTGAAAGTGATGAAGAATTAAAAGGGTGCTTAGAATCTTTTGATAAGTATATTAAAAGAGAAGAAATTTCTGAATCAATTGAGTTAGGTTTTTCTTATGATGGGAAAACAGACCAACCATTTTTATTTCCTTTATATGGAAAAGTTTTAAAAGAATTTTTCAAAAAGAATAAAGATATAAAACCTTTTGATATTGTTATTAGTGGAGATTATCCTCAACCTGCTAAAGATGGTTTGACATTAAAAGAACTTAGTCAAGCAATTGATTTAGAAGATAATATTCATTTTTTTGACAGAGCTGAGTATTTTAAAGAGTTATCAGATTTGACACATTTGAGAAAACAACTATATATGAGAACTATATTTAATACAGTTGAAAAACTTTTAAATCCGGCAAATTCAAAATATGCAATAACATCTGCTTTTCATAAACCCTATGTAGAAAAATATAATAAATTATTTGGTGAAACTTATGAAAATTTAATTGTTGTAAAAGGTAGTGAAGGAAATCCTGAAGTATTTAAAGATTTTAAATATTGGAGTACTGAAGGTACAGAGATTAGTGAAAAAAATATTAAACTAGAAGATTTGAATATCACTTATACTAAAGAGTATGAGAATATCACTTTAGAAGAAGCTATTGAAGTGATAAATAATACAAGTGAAGAGATTATGAAATTAGTTAAATTAAACGTAGCTATTTTATTATATACAACATTAAGAGTAGAATCAATTGAAAAAGCATATAAAATGTTAAATAACAATGATTGTTGTATTGTAAGATTTTTCAAAAGATTGTTTAGATAATATTTCTTATTTTGTAGAAGAAGATTTTGCAGCAAGACTTGCCGAAGTTTAAATGGTCCCATTTATTTTTTTGGTTTTAAATTAGTGTATAATTGTCTCTTGTTTTTTTTAAAGGAATTCACATTTTAGATTATATAAACTTATCAATTTTAGCTATATTTATTCCAACTTTCTTTTTTGTCTCAATTACTCCAGGTATGTGCATGACATTGTCTTTAAGTATGGGAATGAGTATTGGAATAAAAAAAACAATGTACATGATGTATGGAGAATTATTTGGAGTTGGTTTAGTTGCTACTTCATCAGTAATTGGCGTTGCAACAATAATGCTTAAGTATCAAACAATATTTTTAGTTTTAAAATATGGAGGTGGAGCTTATTTAATCTATCTTGGTATTCAAATGTGGCTTTCGCGTGGAAAAATGGCATTAAATCTTAACGATTGTAATTTTAATATCTCTAAAAAAAGTCTGGCAATTCAAGGATTTATCACAGCCATTGCTAATCCAAAAGGTTGGGCATTTTTTATTGCACTTTTACCTCCCTTTATAGATAAAAATTTACCTATGTTTTCTCAATTACCAGTATTAATTTTATTGATTCTTTCATTAGAATTTTTATGTTTAATTATATATGCAACAGGAGGTAAGACTCTTAGAAAACTATTACAAAATAGTTCTAATGTTAGGTTAATAAATAAAGTTGCAGGGAGTATGATGATGGGAATTGGTATTTGGTTAGCTCTTACTTGATTTTTATTTTATAGAAGAGTAAGTCTTATAGACTTCTCTTCCCCTCAAAGTTATTTTTATTTACACTCTCTACTACTCCAAGTGCTATTTTATTTGTATCCATTGAAATAGAGTTTGTTTTACTTGCAATTTCTGCATTTTCTTGAGTGAATTTATCTAAACCATTAATATTATCACTAATTAAATTCATACCTTGTGTTTGTTCTTTAGCAGCATTTGTCACGTCATTTATTAGATGATTTGTTTCATTTATTTTATCTTCTAACTCTTCAAATCCTGAAATCATTTTAGAACTAATTTCTTTTCCTTCTTGAGTTTGCATGGTTGCTGATTCTACTAGATTTTTTATCTCTTGAGCTGCTTCTGCACTTCTTGATGCAAGATTTCTTACTTCTTGTGCTACAACTGCAAAGCCTTTTCCTGCTTCTCCCGCTGTTGCTGCTTCAACAGCTGCATTTAGTGATAAAATATTTGTTTGAAATGCAATTTGATCAATTACAGAAATAGCTTCGTTAATTGTTTGAACTTTTTCATTAATTTCATCCATTGATATAACAGTTTTATTGGCTAAATCTTTACCTTCTTGAGATGAATGTTTTGTATTTGAAGATAAAGTAAACATTTCTTGAGTTTTTTGGCTAGTTTGATTTATATTCTCTGATATTTCAGTTATAGATGCAGCTATTTCTTCTAGTGAAGCAGCTTGATTATTTGCATTTTGATTTAAGATATTTACATTTTGTGATAGTTTTGTTGAACTCTCTTCTAATTTTATTCCATCCATTTGGTTGTCAATTAACATTTGAGTAATCATATTATTCATAACTGAAATTTCATTTCCAATTTTACCGCAAGTATTTGAATCTAATTTTTTTGTAAAATCTCTTTTTGCATAACTCTCTAGAACATTACTTAAAACATTAATATCTTTACCAACAAAACTTTCTAAATTTTGTAACATATTATTTATTAAATCTTTTAACTCATTTAATGCTTCTGTACTACAAGATAATTGAATTCGTTTTTCTAAATGACCAGAACTAACTTCATTAACTACTTCTTTAACATTTTAAATCAAATTATTATCTTCTGTTATATGTTTTTTTATATCTTCAATATTTTCATTGACTATATTTGCCATTCTACCAATTTCATCATTACTAGTTACATTAATTTTTTCTACATTATCTTTTGATTTATTTAAGTAAGAAAAAAAGTCAAGAAGTCCATTTTGAAATTTTTCAATTGGATTTGATATTATTTTATTTATTAAAACAAAAATAACACCTAATAATATGAGTGTTAAAATAATAGTAGCAATAACAAATACTTTTTGAACCTGAGAAGAAATCTCTAAAAATTCATCTTGATATGAGCCTGCAACTATAATCCAATTCCATTTTTTGTAATATGCAAATGCTGCAGTTTTTGTTGCAACTTTCCCTTTTTCTTCATATTCATAATGTATTACACCATTTTGTTTTTTTAAAATATTTTGTATGAAGAACTTATTATCTGCATCTTTTAGTTTTGAGATATTTTTACCTTCGAGTGATTTATGAAGTAATAGTTTTCCTTTATTATCTAAAATATAAATATATCCAGTATCACCAATAACAACCTCTTTTAGTTTGTTTTTTAAAGTTTCTAATCCTTTTGTAAAATCATAACCAATATATAAAACACCAATGATTTCATCATTTTTAATAATAGGAGAATATACAGACATATAATCTTTCCCTGCAATTTTTTCTAAACCTATAAATTTTTCTTTTTTTTCAATATTTTTATAAGTTTCTGTATTAGCATCTATTTTATCAAGTAAGATTCTTTCATCATTTTCATTTTTTAAAGATGATGTTATTCTTATATATTCATCTTTATCTTTTACATATACAGCAGAAACGGCACCTGTTAATTCTTGGAAGTGGTCAACTGGATCAAAATTTTTATTTAATCTTGAAAATCCATCATATAAAGTTAATGTTTCAACACCATTGATTTTTGTAGTTCCTGTACCTTTTTTCCTTAAGTTTAAAAAAGATTTTTAAAAAACATTCATTAAAATTAATGAATTATCTTCTAATGAATCGTTGTATATCTCAGCAGTTTGATAATAATTTTGTACTTGCAATTGTAGATTTGATTCTAACTCTTTTATTAAGTTTTTATTTATATTTGAGATAATAAAAGTTGTAAAAATAGTCATTAAAACTAAAATAGTAACTCCTATTAAAACAGAGAATTTTTTATTTATCGTGTTCTTTGTCATAAAATATCCTTTTATTTGTAAATCAACATTCAACATAATGGACAGCTAATCCACCTTTTGATGTCTCTTTATATTTATTTTGCATATCTTTACCCGTTGTAAACATTGTTTTAATAACTGAATCTAGAGAAACATAGTGTGTTCCATCTTCATTTAGTGCCATACGTGCCGCATTTACTGCTTTCATAGCTGCCATTGCATTTCTTTCAATACAAGGTATTTGTACAAGTCCACCTATTGGATCACAAGTAAGTCCAAGATTATGTTCCATTGCTATTTCTGCTGCGTTTTCTATTTGTTCAATTGTCGCCCCTAAAAATTCAGCCATGGCAGCCGCCGCCATAGAACATGCAACTCCCACTTCTCCTTGGCATCCAACATCTGCACCTGATATTGATGCATTTCTTTGGTATAAAAGCCCAATTGCTCCAGCTGTTAATAAAAAATCTGTAATCACTTTTTCTTTATCTTCTTTATTTACTAAAAAATTAATCACATAGTGTAAAACTGCTGGAATAATTCCTGCTGCTCCATTTGTAGGCGCAGTTACAACTCTTTTGCCTGAGGCATTTTCTTCATTTACAGCTAGGGCATATAAATTAATCCAATCAACAAAAGCCAATGGATCAATAGTCCGCTTATCTTTTAATTTTTGATGTATTCTATAAGCTCTTTTAGGAACATTTAATCCACCTGGTAATATGCCATCACTATTAAGACCATTCGTTACACATTCAGTCATGACATTCCAAATCTCTAAAAGTGAAGATTTTATTTCATCTTCTGATTTATAAATTTTTTCATTCTCAAAAATTAGTTGGGCAATTGTAATCTTATTTTCTTTGCATTGTTTTAATAACTCTTTTGCATTAGAATAATTATAAGGTAAAAATTTTTCATCTTTTTTTTCTAAAGTAATTTCATCTTCACTTATTACTTCTCCTCCACCCACAGAATAATAGATTTTTGAAAATAATTCATTTTCTAAATTATAAATTGATATTTTTATACCATTTTGATGAAAAGGCAAAGAGTGCATTTTATGTAAAATTAAATCCTCTTTCATTGTAAAATTAATAGCTTTTTCATTTAATAGTTTTATTGAAGATTTGTTTTTTATATTCTCAATTATTTCTTCGATCTTAGTAGTATCTACTGTTTTTGGATGATTCCCAAGAAGTCCTAATAAAACAGCAATATCACTTTGATGTCCAACTCCAGTTGCTCCAAGCGATCCATAAAGCTCTATTTTAATTCTTGTTATAAGAGGAAAATATTCTTTCTCTTTTATTAAAGTGCAGAAATTTTTAGCAATAATCATAGGGCCTACAGTATGGGAACTTGATGGACCTATCCCTATTTTAAATAGATTGAAAATAGTCATTTAAATAATCCTATATTAATTTTTATTTATTGAATTATTTAAAACAATAAATATATTGAACTTTAATTATTAAAATTCAACCTATAATTATAGCTATACCAAGTGTGCTTAAAGTTTCCAAATTAAAAAATCTTACTAAGAAAGTTAAATAAAATAAAATAACTTTTAGAGAAGTATTTTTTAATCAAAAGCTAAAGCTAATGAAAAGTAGCAAATACTTCAGAATCTGGAGTATTTGCTTATAAAAGTTACCTTTTATATTTGACTATTAGTGATATAAAATTTGCTCTAAGAATAATTTTAATCTATCAGATTGAGGATTATCAAAGAACTCATGTGGAGTATTTTCTTCTACAATTTGTCCTGCATCCATAAAAATTACTCTATCTGCAACTTTTTTTGCAAATCCCATTTCATGAGTTACACATACCATTGTAATTCCATCATTTGCTAATTCGGTCATTACATAAAGAACTTCTCCAATCATTTCTGGATCCAAAGCTGCCGTTGGTTCATCAAAAAGCATAATCTCTGGGTTGGAACATAAACATCTTGCTATTGCCACACGTTGCTGTTGACCACCAGATAATTGATTTGGATATTTATCAGCTTGGTCTGCAATTTTTACTCTTTCTAAATAGTGCATAGCAGTTTTAACAGCTTCTTTTCTTGGTTTTTTCCCTACCCAAGTAGGTGCAAGAATAAGATTCTCTAAAATTGAAAGATGTGGAAACAAGTTAAAATGTTGGAATACCATTCCAACATGTGTTCTTACTTCTCTGATTCTTTTTACATCTTCAGTTAATTCTAAACCGCTTACAATAATTTGTCCTTCTTGAAAAGGCTCTAATCTATTAATACATCTAATTGTTGTAGATTTACCAGAACCAGAAGGTCCACAAATTACAACTCTTTCACCTTTTTTAACTTTTAAATTAACATCTTTTAGTACATGAAAATCTCCATACCATTTGTTAACTTCATTCATTTCAATCATATATTCTAATTCGCTCATAATTTTTCCTATTTTATACTACTATTTGTGATTTGTATTAAATCGATCTTCGATTGATTTAGCATATTTTGACATACTAAAACAAATTGCCCAATAAATAATTGTTACAAATACATAACCTTCTGTTTCAAAACCTAGCCAATTAGTATCACTATTTGTTAATGTAACCATGGCTAAGATATCAAATAACCCAATAATTAAGATAAGCGTGGTATCTTTAAATAGCGCAATAAATGACCCTACGATATTTGGAATTGATATTTTTAATGCTTGGGGAAGAATAATTAATCCCATTGATTGCCAGTAAGATAATCCCATTGCATCGGCTGCCTCATATTGTCCTTTTGGAATTGCTTGCAATCCTCCTCTAATAACCTCTGCTATATAAGCAGCTTGAAAAAGAGTAATACCTATTAATGCTCTTAATAATTTATCAAAATCCATTCCTTCTGGAAAAAATAGTGGTAAAATTACAGAAGACATAAATAATAAAGTAATTAAAGGAACCCCTCTAATAAACTCAATATACATTACAGAGATTGTTTTAATGATTGGCATATTTGACTGACGTCCCAAGGCAAATACAATCCCAATAGGAAATGATGCAATAATACCAACAGATGCAACTATAATAGTAAGAAGTAATCCTCCCCATTTTTCAGTTTCAACATGTTCTAATCCAAAACCACCTGCAATTAATACATACGCAATAATTGGGAAAGAGATTATTATAAAAGCTTTCACTTTTACAGTATCAATATATTTAAACGCTAAAATGTAAGCTGTAAATATAAATAGAACTAAATTTGGTCTCCAATAGAATTCTTCTGGATAGAACCCATAGATAAATTGATTGAATTTTTCAAAAATAAAAATCCATCTTGCTCCATCTTTTGTAATTTCTTCTTTTGTTCCTGTCCATGTTGCATCAAATATCATCCAATCTAATAAAGGTGGAATAATAGTTAACAAAATGTATATAGAAATAATAGTTAAAATTGAACTAAGAACTGAAGGGAAAAGGTTCTCTTTTACCCAATGAATAATTCCTTTTGTTCCTAAAGGAGCTGGTTTAGCTTCTAGTTTTTCATAAATTGCCATCTTATCGCTCCTTTATTTGCATTCTAGAATTAATATAATTCATTAATATAGAAATCAAAATACTTAATGTTAAATAAACGGCCATAGTCATTAAAATAATTTCAACGGCTTGTCCAACTTGATTTAGTGAAGTTCCTGAGAAAATTGTTACCAATTCTGGATATCCAATTGCAGTGGCAAGAGATGAGTTTTTAACCAAGTTAAGATATTGGTTAATTACAGGAGGTATAATAACTCTAAGAGCTTGAGGAAGAACAACTTTTTTTAAGATAATATAATCTTTTAAACCTAAAGCATGAGCTGCTTCTTTTTGTCCAATAGGTACAGCTTCAATACCTGCTCGAACTGCTTCTGCAATATAAGTTGCAGTATAAATACTTAGTGCAAAAGCTAAAGCTAAAAGTTCTGGAATTAAAGTCCATCCACCTTTAAAGTTAAATCCTTTAAACACTGCATACTCTAAAGTAGCAGGAGTTCCACTTAAAAAATAAACTATAACAGGAGCACCAATTAGTATTCCTACAGAAACCCATATTGTAGGAAATTCTTCACCTGTTTCATCATGTCTTTTATTTGCCCATTTTGATAAATAGATAACTGCAGCAATAGCTAAAATAAAAGCTATAATTACAGCAGTAAATCCACTTTCTAAAATAGGCTTTGGAATATAAAGCCCTCTATTATTGAAGAAAATAGAATCAAAAAAGGAAATACTTTGTTTGGGGCTTGGAAGTGAGGCTAATACAACATTATACCAAAATAAAATTTGCAATAATATTGGGATATTTCTAAAAGTTTCAACATAAATCATTGATAATTTTGCAATCATAAAGTTTTTAGAAAGCCGTCCAATACCAACTAAAAGTCCAATAATTGTTGCAAAAAAGATGCCAATACCTGAAACTAAAATAGTATTTAAAAGTCCAACAATAAAAACTTTACCATGTGAGTCTGATTCATCGTATGCAATTAAAGATTGTAAGATTCCAAATCCAGCTTCTGAACCTAAAAAATCGAATCCTGTATTAATCCCACGTTTTTCAATATTTATAAACATATTGTTTATAACAAAATATACTGTAATAAATATAAGTGCTAATGCTAGTACTTGATAGATTATGGCTCTATTATCAGGATTGTTATAGAAAGCAACCTGAGGCTGAGCTCTTTTGTGTTTTTTCATTTTTTTACCTTGTCATTAAAAAAGGGGAAATTCAATTTCCCCTTTTTATTAAATAATTATAGTATTAGATACTCTATTATCTAATAGGAGCTCCATATTGAAGTCCACCTTGATTCCAAAGTTTATTTAAACCTCTATCAATTTTAAGTGGAGAACCTTTCCCAACATTTCTTTCAAATGATTCACCGTAGTTACCAACATTTTTAATGATATTGTATGCCCATTTTGCATCTAATCCTAAGTTTTTACCAGCTTCACCAGATTCACCAATTAATCTTTGAACATTTGGATTAGCGCTACTTTTCATAGAATCAATGTTTCCTTGAGTTACACCCATTTCTTCAGCATTTAACATTGCGATATGAGACCATTTAACAATATTAAACCATACATCATCACCTTGTCTTACAACTGGTCCTAATGGTTCTTTTGAAATAATTTCTGGAAGTACTTTTACAGAAGTTGGATCTTTTACTTTTAATACTAAACCATATAATTGTGAAGCATCAGAAGTTACAACATCACATCTTCCTGATTTAAATCCTTCAATTGTTTGCCCAGATGTATCATAAGTAATTGGTTTATATGTAAGTTTGTTTGCTTTGAAGTAATCTGTTAAGTTTAACTCTGTTGTAGTACCTGCTTGAATACAAACAGTTGCTCCATCAAGTTCTAAAGCAGAATTTACACCAATATTTTTATTAACTAAGAAACCTTGTCCATCATAGTAGTTGACACCAGCAAAGTTTAAACCTAAAGATGTATCTCTTGTATTTGTCCAAGTAGTAGATCTAGCTAACATATCAATTTCACCACTTTGAAGTGCTGTAAATCTTTCTTTAGCAGTAAGAGGAACATATTTAACTTTTGAAGCATCTCCAAAAACAGCAGAAGCAACAGCTTTACACATGTCAACATCTAAGCCTTTCCATTGACCACTTGAATCAGTAGCAGAGAAACCTGCAATACCAGTAGAAACACCACAACTTAGGGTACCGCTCTTTTTAACATTTTCTAATGTATCAGCAGATGCAACAGTTGAAGCTAACGCTAAAGCAACAATACTTAACGAGGCAGTTTTTAATAATTTCATTCTTTTTCCTTAGTATTAATTTTCAATTATAATTGTATAACTTTACAATAGCAATTGAATAGCAAATGCAATTATATTAAACAAATTAGTAAATTTTTTGTAATTATATGTATAATTAATATGCAATTTAAAATTTTATAAAAAAATTAAAAAAATTAACTATAATTATATAAATATTTAAATAAGGTTTTATATGGCATATTTCCCAATGTTTTATTCACTTGAAAATAAAAGAATATTGTTAGTTGGAGCAGGGCATATATCTTCTGAAAAATTAGAAAAAATTTTGGATTTTACAAATAATATTACAATTGTCTCTCCAAAGTTATCAGAATATATATACAATAAAGTATTAGAATACAATATTCATATAATTAAAAGAGAATATAGAGTTGGTGATATAAAAGATTTTGATATTGTAATTGTTGCTGTTGATAATTTAAAAGTGCAAGAAGAAATATATTTTGAATGCAAGAAAGAAAGAATTTTATGTAATTGTGTTGATTTACAAGAATATTGTGATTTTATTTTTCCCTCATACATAAAAGAGGGTGATTTAACTATTACTATATCTACAAATGGTAGTTCTCCTGCATTTTCTAAAAATTTTAAAAAGTATTTAAAAAATATAATTCCAAAAGATATTTCAAATTTTTTAACACAAATGCGTATCTTAAGAAAAGAACTTCCTAAAGGAAAAGAAAGAATGAAATTTTTAGATGAAAAAGCAAAGGAGTATATTAAATCATGGAATTAAAAAATATATATTTATTTGAGAATTTAGATGATAGTATTATTAGTAAGCTTAAAACTATCTCCTCTATAGAAGAACTAAATAAAGAAAACATATTGTTTTACGAAGGTGATGAATCAAAATATATGTATATACTTTTAAAAGGTATTATAAAACTTTATAAGGTTACTTCTATAGATAAAGAGCTTGTATTAAAGTACTTTCATGAAAATGAGTTAATAGCAGAAGTTGCAAATTTTGAAGAGATTAATTATCCAGCAACAGCTCAAGCCTTTACTGATATAAAAGTTTTAAAAATAGATTTTAAAAAGTTTAAGGAAGAAATTCTCACAAATCCAACACTTTCATACCTTGTAATGAAATCATTAATTACAAAAATTAGAAATCTTGAAAATATTGTATCTATGCATTTAGTTCTTGATTCGAAAGAGAGAGTTGCTAAATACATCCATGATCATACAGAAGATTTTTTCAATACAAAAAATGTAATAGTTGCAGAAATTTTGAATATAACTCCTGAAACTCTTTCTCGAATACTAAGAGTATTTAAATATGAAAAGTTAATTGATACAAAAGAAAAAATTATAAATAAAGATGGTTTGAAAGCATATTTTGCTTAATCAAACCATTTAATTTCTTCTCTTAATTTTACAACTTCTCCAACAACTATTATTGCAGGAGCTTCTAATCCTTTAGATTTTTTGGCAATAGTTTTTAATGTTCCTGTCACAACTTTTTGATCTATTGTTGTTCCTTTTGAAATAACAGCACATGGATAATCTTCTCTTTTCCCCATGCTCATTAGCTTTGAAGTAATCAATTCAATATTATGTAAGCCCATTAAAAAAACAATTGTTTCATCATTTAAAAAAGTTTGCCACTCTATTTGAGATATTTTTTTATTTGGAGTTTCATGTCCTGTTACTACTCTAAAAGAAGTTGTAATTCCTCTGTGTGTAACGGGAATTCCTGCATATGCTGGAACTGAAACAGCAGATGTTATTCCTGGAATTATTTCAAACTTTATACCTCTTTGGTAAAGATACAAAGCCTCTTCTCCACCTCTTCCAAATACAAAAGGATCTACACCTTTTAATCTTACAACATTTTTATATTTAATTGATGATTGATAGATTAGTTCATTTATATCATCTTGAGGAAGAGTATGTCTTTTATTCTCTTTTCCAACATATTTTAAGACCACATCTTTTTTAGCCATTTTTAAAATTTCTGGGTTAGCAAGTTTGTCATAAATTATAATATCAGCTTCTTTTACTACTCTAGCTGCTTTTAATGTTAGTAATTCTAAATCACCAGGACCAGCTCCTGTTAAATATACTTTGTTCATAAATAAATCTTTTTTATTGGAATAATAGCTAAAATTAAAGAATATTTTTTACTTACCATGTATAATTTATTTCACTTTTTTTGCAGCAAGAACTAATTTATCAAGTTCAGCTTTAAGATTTTGAAGTTTTTGAGATGAATTTATTAATTCTTCCGTTGATTCAATAACCATATCTTCACTTTTATTTAATTGCTTTGATAAATCTCCTGAATTAGTTAATTCATTAAGTACTTTATCAAATTCATCTGTAATCTCTTCAAGTTTATAAGAAGCATTTCTTGATTGTTCTATTGCTTCATTTGAATAATCCATTGCAGAATTTACTTTTTCTATAAAAGCATTTAATGTATCAGTTGCTTGAACAATTTCTGTTTCAGCTTCTATTTGTATAGGCTCTAAATGATTTGAATCTGATTGTATTAATTGTTGTGAATATTCAAAGAATTTTTTTGCATTGTTTTCCATTATTCTTAATTGAGCTAAGCTATACAAAATTAAAATTATAATCATTAATACAAAACCAAATTGAAAATATTTTATTTTTTCTGTTTTATTTTCACTATAAATAGTATACATTGATACAAGGTTATCTACTTCTTGTAATAGTTTATTATTTGTATTGTATACTGCATTAACATAACTTTTTATTCTTCTTTCATCTCTATTTATTTCTTTTGTTAATAATAGTTCTTTAAAGTTACCAACATTTGTGCTAAATGTATTCCATAGTATTTCAACTTTTGCAATTTGATTTGAAATCTCATCTGTAGGAGCTTTTTGAATATCTGTTAAGTCATTTCCATCTCTTAAAGAGCTTAAGTTATAGATAAACTCAGTTTTTGCAGAGTCTAGTTCTGTTGTATCTATTGAATTATTATGATAAAGATAAAAAATATTTTTAGATATTCTTTGGGTTAGCATTCTTTCTTTACCCGCAATATTAATTATCAATGCATCTTTTTTATTTTTTGCATTTAAATAAATAGTAGTTCCAACTATCAAAAGCATTAAAATTACAAAAAATGCTCCTATTGTTTTAATTTTTATTCGTATGGTATTTGTTGTCATACTCCAACTCCTCTAAATGTAGAAATTAACATTTCTTCGTTTGTAATACTTATATTTCCTTCAATAATTTCTATCGTACCATTTCTTGTTAGTCTTTTTAGTACTCTTGAAAGAGTTTCAGGTTGAATATGTAGCATAAAAGATACTTCTTGTCGCTTAAGTTTATTAAACATTGCTAAATCTTGGTTTAACATAAAGGCGACTTTTGCCGTTGCGTCAAATACTAACTCTCTATTAACAATACATTGCAATTGATGAGTTTTTTCTAAAAGTGTATTCATTAATTTTATAGTTAAAATATTTTTTGATAAGAATAATTCTTTGAATTTTTTGTAATCAATTTTAAGAATAAGTGAATCTTCTGTAAATTCTGCATTCGAAAAACAATAAATACCTTCATCTTCTAGTCTTGTAAGTTCAGAGATCATTGAGTTTTTATAAATATGATAAAGAAAAATTTCATTACCAAATTTATCTAATTTATAAATTTTTATTAATCCTGATACTAAAAACATAATTTGATTGTTAGTATCGCTTTCGTAAAAAAGTATAGATTTCTCTGGATAAGTGACTACACTAGATATTGAAGATAACTGCTCTAATTGATTTTTATCTAGTTCATCAAAAAAATCTATAGACTTAATTGTATCTTGTATTGTAATTTCACACCTCAATAAAGTTTTTCGTTTAAGGGATTTTATAATATGCTAACGAAATTTTTAATTAAGTAGGTGGATATGTTAGTTGATGGATATGGAAGAAAAGTTGATTATCTAAGAGTTTCTGTAACAGAAAGATGTAATTTTAGATGTCAGTATTGTATGCCAGAAAAGCCATTTTCATGGGTTCCAAAAGAGAATTTATTATCATATGAAGAGCTATTTAAATTTGTTAAAGTATCAATAGATGAAGGAATTTCAAAAGTTAGGATTACAGGGGGTGAACCGCTGCTTCGAGAAGGCTTAGAAAACTTCATAAAGATGATTGCTGACTATAAAGAAGGTATTGATTTAGCTTTAACAACAAATGCTTATTTACTTCCAGCCGCTGCTCAAAAGCTTGCAGATGCCGGACTTAGAAGAATAAATGTCTCTCTTGATTCCTTAAAAGATGAAGTTGCTGCAAAAATAGCTCAAAAAGATGTATTAAAAACGGTCTTAAAAGGTATTCAAGCAGCCTCAGATGTTGGGCTTAAGATAAAGGTAAATTGTGTTCCTATGAAAGGAATAAATGATGGTGAGTTAATTGATCTTTTAGAATATTGTAAAGAAAGAGGATATCCAATACGATTTATAGAGTATATGGAAAATAAACATGCTACAGATATTGCAAAAGGTCTTAACTCTGAAACTATTCAAAATATTATAAAAGAAAAATATAATTTTAAAAAGTTAGAAAGAAGTGGAAGTTCTCCTTCTCAAGATTATCAGTTAGATGATGGTTATATCTTTGGTATTATTGAACCTCACAAAGATGATTTCTGTGCTACTTGTAATCGAATTAGATTGACTGCAAGTGGGGTTTTAATACCTTGTTTGTATTTTGAAGATTCTCAGAGTATAAAAGAAGCAATTAAAGCAAATGATATTGATAAAGCAGCTTTAATTTTAAAAGATGTTTTAGCAAATAAACCTGAAAAAAATAAATGGTCAGAAGAGGATGGAACAGAGACTTCTTCTAGAGCTTTTTATGAAACTGGTGGCTGAAAATAACTTAAATGAAGATAGGTTTAAAAACCTATCTTTTCACGTTTCCCCATTTCTTTTAATGTTTTTAACTCTTCTTTTCTTTTAACATTATGAAATTCAACTATATATCCAATTGCATTTGATCTTAGATAAATAAAACTCTCTTTTATCTCGTCTGATTTTACAAGAAATTCATTATTAGCATTTTTTTCAACTTTTTTATAATCAGTATATAATGCTTCAATTTGAAGTCTAAGACTTAAAAACTCTTTTTTATTTTTTGAAATAACACCTATAAAATAGGATTTTAGATCTTTTTTTGTAAATTTTTGTTCCACTGAAAGGTCTATATTAAGCTCTTTTACAAGTTTTGAAAATTTAATATCTTGCTCATGACCGAGATTATTATCAAGTAAAAAGCGGCAAACATCTTCTGCTTTTTTTAAGCCAAAATCATATAGAAGTCCATCTGTTAAAATTACTTCTTCATCATTTTTTAGTGTAAATATTACAGAAAAAGTAGAATAGATATTTCCTGTTAAATAATTAACTTCAGTTTTTACATCTTTGATTTGGTCTAATTTAATCTTTTGCTCTTTATGCAATTTTCCATTATCAGTTATTTCCCAAGATATTTCATTTTCATCAATTGTGATTTCGATTACTCTTTTTACAAATATCACATAAACAATTGAAGCAATCTGATAAGAAACTAATATACATGATGCAAAGAAAAGAATAGAATAAATGCCTTGCTTGCTAATATGACCTTGATACATAACCGAGGCAAAAATCGAGAAAGCTAAAAGCATAAAAAGTTTGTAACCAAAGCCTTTCTCTAATATAAATGTTTTCATAAATATAACCTTCATAAATTTTTAGAGTCTATTTATATCAAAAATTTATGGTAAGTTTATTAAAGTAAACAATTTTTATATGTAAGTATTAAGTAAATTTGTTTTTATATCATTTTCTTTTGAATTTTCATTGAATGATTTTACACCAGATTTTAAAAGGAGTTCATGATGAGTGTTCCTATATGAATTTATTAATTCTTCTTTATCTTTTTTTCTTCTTTTTAAATTTGAGTTATTTTCAGGAAAGGTATTTCTATTTCTCTTATCAATTTTAAAAGGTTTTACAAAAAGATTTTTTTCTATTAAAAAAAGTAATGCAAAAACTTCTTCTTTATTAATAGCTTTAGTCTCTTCTTCATTTGTATTTGATTTCATCCAATATAAAGTAGTAAGTAAATCGTGTGTTACATGATTTATTATATTTATTTTTTTTGCATAATTTATTAAGTTAAATTCATTTATATTCAACCATCTATCTTTTAAATTATTACCTTCTTTATTAAAAGTTTCTTCTTTTTCAATAATATTTAAAAAATTAGCTATTCCAAAATTTTCTAATCTTCTTTGAATATTTATAACAACACTAGTCCAAATTGCAAATAGTGAATATGAATATCTCTCTAACAGTATTAATTCTTTAGCTTCTTTCAATGAATAGATTTCATCATCTTCTAAATTAAAATTAGGATTTTCTGGATTATCAAGTATTTTTGGTATTGTAATCATATAAAACTCCTTTTCTTTAAATTAGATTAAATAGTATTGTAGCATAAATAGATTTTTATTGCAAGAATTTTATTTTTATGGTTATTAAGAGTAATGTTTAAGAGATGCTTTGTATGTAATATCTATTATTTTCTAAAGCTAATTGTATATCAATATCAAAAATAGTAGATAGGTTTTTAGAATTAAGTATCTCTTCTTTTTTCCCTTGTTTAAAAATGCCTTGATTATGGATTAATGCAATATGAGAAATTTCGGGAAAAACTTCCTCAATATGGTGTGTCACGAGAATAATACTAGCTTTTTTTGAAAGTCTTCTAAGTAGTTTAATGAAACTATCTTGTGCTTTTAAATCAAGTCCAACAGTTGGCTCATCAAGGATAAAAGCTTTTGGGTCATGAATTAAAGCTCTTCCTATTACACAACGTCTTAATTGACCGGTGCTCATTTGATGTACTTGTTTATCTTTTATATGCGAAATTTCAAGATAATCTAAGACTTCTAATGCTTTTTTATGTTGTTCTTTTGTAAAATCTTGATGTTTAAAAACTCCAATAGAACTGAAATATCCACTTAGTATTACTTCATAAGCAGTTAGAAAATTTCCATGGGTTTCAAAGTAATTATGCAAGTCATTAGTTATGATACCAAGATTCTTTTTTAAATCAAAAATACTCCATCTATCTTTACCAAAGATTTTTTTACTAAAATTGTATTTTGTATTTGGATATAAATCATTAGAAAGCAGTTTTATTAAAGTAGATTTTCCACTTCCATTTGAACCTAAAATTGCCCAGTGTTCATTTTCATTTATTTTTAAATTTATGTTTTTTAAAACTGGGCTGATGTCATAACTTACGTAAATATTCTCAAAATCTATGATATTCATTTTATTTACCTTTTCTAAATGCAATTATTCCAATTTTTGCTTAAACAATCTTTAAAGTTCTTTTCTATATAATTCGCGTCCACTTTGAATAAAGTGAGATTATTATACCTATTAGGAGGTCATTATGGCTTTAGATCAGGACTTAAAAGCAGAGATTATTACGAAGCACCAAAGAGCTGAAAAAGATACAGGTTCGTCAGAAGTACAAATTGCTATTTTAACAGAGCAAATTAAAGTATTAACTGAGCACTTAAAAATAAATAAAAAAGATCATTCATCAAGATTAGGTCTTTTAAAAATGGTTGGAAAAAGAAAAAGACTTCTTAAATATTTAAGAAGAACTGATTATACTAAATTTGTTGCATTAGTTGCTGATTTAGGAATTAGAGCTAAATAATTTTAGTTTTGAATCGTTTTAAAAAGGTTGCAAGTTTTATCTTGTAACCTTTTTTTTTTAATTTTCATATAAACTAAAAGATTAATTTATAAATATAATTAGTATTAATAAATCTTCTAGTAAAATAAGTTCTAAAAATTTTTAATTAGGAAATATATGTTACTTACAAAAAAGAGTGAATATGCTCTACTTTCTCTTATCTCTATTGCAAAAAGTGATAGCCCTAAAAATGTAGATGTATTATCACGTGAGTTAAATATACCTAAATCATTCCTAGCAAAAATAATGCAAAACTTAACAAAAAATGAAATTGTTATTTCTCATAGGGGAGTTAATGGTGGATTTGTTTTGAAAAAACCATATGATCAAATTACTATTTTAGAGATAACAACAGTTGCTGAAGAAAAAATGCCTTCAGTATTTGAATGTTCTCCTTCTGTTTCTTCGTGTCCTTCGGATCTTGCAAATGCTTGTAGTGTTTGGCCACTTTTAAATAACCTTCAGGGTAAAATAAATATATTTTTAGAAGAATTGACTTTAAAGGATATCTCTACATGAAACTTTTTCATTTATCTCATACTGATTTAGATGGATATTCTTGTCAACTTATAACAAAAGAGTTTTTTAAAGAAGGCTTCTTTTATAATGCGAATTATGGTCTAGAAGTAAAATTAAGCATAAAAAAAATATTAAATGATATTGAAGAATTTAAAGAGCAAGAGATATTACTTATTATTTCAGATTTAAATCTTACCTTTAATGAATCAAAAGACTTAGATAAAGAAATCATTAAATTAAATAATGAAGGTTTTAATATTAAACTTCAATTACTTGATCATCATGCAACAGGTAAAAAAAGTGCAGAGGCATTTGATTGGTATTTTTTAGATACTAAAAGATGTGCTGCAAAAATTGTTTATGATTACATATGTGAAGAATATGAAGGTTTCTCTTTAGATACAAGCTCTTGGCTTAAACCACTAATTGATTCTGTTAATTCAATTGATATTTGGTTGGATGATGAGATAAAAAACTTTGAGTTTGGAAAAGTTTTACTTAGTATGATAAGTAAAGTAAGAGAAATAAACAATATTTTATTTACAGATTTAAATAGAGAATTTAGATTACATTTATTAAAAGAATCCTCTAAATATTTAGAGAAAGAGAATGGAAATATTAAATTAGATAATGATATACATGTTTTAAAAAAGAGATTTCTAATGCAAGATGATAAAGATGATACTATTGATAATCTTAGTGCAAAATATTTAGTAAATTCTCTTGAAAAATTAAAAGATAAATTAACAGTAACTTACAAAGGTCATAAAGGACTTTTAACTTATACTTTAGGATCAATTTCAATACCAGCAAATGCATTTTTAAAAGCAAATGATGATTATGACTTTTTTATAGATATTGGTAAAAAAGGTAATACTTCATTAAGAGCAGATGGTGTTGTTGATGTTTCATATATTGCTCAGAAGTTAGCAAATGGTGGAGGCCATGTAAATGCAAGTGGATGTAAATTTGATGATTTCAGAGAAAGTATTAACTTTGATGATGTAAAAAAGTTTGTACAAGACAAGCTTAATACTCTCTAATTATTCTTTAACTACCACATTTATTATTTGAGAAATCTGTTTCTAATATTGAACTAGTTTTATATTTAAACTCAATTTTTATTGTGCCAGAAGTCTCTTCTATTTCATATTCAAAATTTGTACTTACTCTAGTAAATAGGGCATTGGGTATAGAGTGATTAATCATAATTAATCTTTTATTTTCATTATCTAAAAGTTGTAATCCTATCATGGCATTTACCATAGGATCAGGTGGGCTTGTTAATGAAGTATCAAAATAGTAATATTTTATATTGTTTTTAATATATTCAAAAAAATCTACAGTTGAACCTTCTAAACTAATCTTTTTTGCTTCATTTGGTAATTTATACATTTATCCCTCAAGTTTTTTCATATAATATTATCTTTCTTTTAGAATTATACTTAAGTGCACATTCAAAAAACTTATGTAAAATTAAATGTTATAATAATTATTTATAAAAGGATATATAATGGAATGTGAATTTCCCTCAGTAAATAGTAATCAAGAAGAGATAAAAAATATTTTTGAAAATACTAAAACTATTGCTATTATTGGACTATCTCCCAATGAAGATAAAGCTAGTAATATGGTGGCTAAGTATTTGAAAGACGTTGGATATAAAATTGTCCCAGTTTATCCAAAAGAAGAAGAAATTTTAGGTGAAAAAGTATATAGAAGTTTAAAAGAAATCCCTTTTAAAGTTGATATGGTGGATATATTTAGAAAACCTGACGTTATTGGTCTTGTTGTTGATGCTGCTATCGAACGTGGTGATATAGATTGTGTGTGGACCCAATTAGGTTTAGTAAATAATGAAGCGGCAGCAAAAGCAGAAGAAAAAGGAATTAAAGTAGTACAAAATAAATGTACTAAGATAGAACACAGGGCTATTTTTTAATTAGATTTTGTTGTAACCGTGTGTGGTAATGTTACAGTTGCCACACAGCCATTTTTACCGTCAACTCTATTTTTTATTAATATTGTTGCCCCTAATGCATCTGCTGCATTTTTAGCTAAGAATAAACCTAATCCTGCACCACTTTCTTCACCCATTCTTTTAAATGGAGCAAATAAGTCAATACTTTCATCTATTCCTCTACCATCATCAGTAATACTAATTGTGGTATCATCTTTTGTCTTTTCAAGTCTTATCGCAATTGCTTTGTCATCAGGAGTAAATTTAATTGCATTTTGTACAAAATTCTGAATTATTTGATTTAAAAGTGTTGGTTGTAAATAAACTTCGTGATGATTTACATTAGAAAAAAATGTAAGAATTATTTTTTTCTTAGCACTTAACATTCTGTAATCATTCGTTTTTCTTTGTAGATATTGAACTAAATCAATCTCTTCTGGTTTTTCAAATTGTGCGCCTTCAGCTCTTCCAATATCTAAGATTGAACTAATCATTTTATTCATATCGTCTATTTGTTCAATTGTTAATTTCATAGTTTCTTGATATTTTTCAGCTTCTCTTTTTTTCATTAAAGTTACTTCATTTTTTAATTTCATAACAGCTAAAGGTGTTTTTAATTCATGTGCAACACCAATGAAGAGTTCTTTTTTAAATCGAATGTTTGTTTCTATTCTTGTAGTTAAAGAATTAATTGAGTTTGCTAAAGGGTGAAACTCAATTGGAAGATTTTTTTTATTTATTTGAGTTAAGAAATTTTCATCCATGTTTGATAATTTTTTAGTAATATCAATAATTGGTTTTAGTAATGTTTTTGATACGGTAAACGCATATAGAATTACCATAATTAAACCACCAAGTGAGATTAATAAAAGGTTATTAAATATTTTATTTAACATTTGAATTGATGAATCTATATTTTTAACAATCTTTATGTAGAGTCCTTTTGATTCATCAAAAGGGTATAAAATTTCCATGAAATTATTTTGTTTAATTTGATATGTAATATATGAAGATTCAGGAATATTTTTCAAAAATACAATATCTACATTAATTCCATTATGTGTAATAATATTAAAATTATCTGAATCAACTTTTGTATTTTGACTAACTTTTAAGATTAGTCCAGCATCTGAGTATAAAGATTCTTTTATTTCTTCAAATATAGTTGATTTTGTATATCCGTAAAATATAAATGATAATATGATTATGAAAAGCGAAGTAGCAAGTACTAGTTTTTGGTAAAACTGTTTATATATGCTCTTCGCTTGCATTTGTTGGACTATTAGTCTTTCTTAGTTTTCTTCGTCAGCTGTTGGGTAACAGAATCTGTAACCTCTTCTTCTGATTGTTTCAATAGTAGAGATATTTAATGGTTTGTCCATTTTTTGTCTAATTTGGTTGATTGCAACTTCAATTACGTTTGGAGTAACTAATTCAGGCTCTTCCCAAATAGCATCCAATAATTGTTCTTTTGAAACAATTTGATCTCTATGTCTAGCTAAGTGAGTTAATACTTCAAAAGGTTTACCTTTTAATTCAATTTCTTCACCATTGTATTCAATTTTTTCTTCATCAGGATTAATGATTAAATCTTCAATTTCAATTACATTAGTTCCACCAAATCTTAATCTAGCTTCAATTCTTGCAAGTAAAATATCGAAATCAAATGGTTTTTTGATGTAGTCATCAGCACCAGATTTTAATGCTTCAATTTCACTGTCTTTATCATCTCTTGCAGATAAAATAACTACAGCAGTTCTTGAGCTTCTATTCTTTACAATTTTACACAATTCAATTCCATCACCATCAGGTAACATCCAGTCAGTTAAAACTAAATCATAATTTCTAATATCAATGAAATACTCTGCATCTTTATAATTTTCAGCAGCATCTACTTGGTAACCAAAATCAGTTAAACCTTCTTGTAGTGTTCTATTAAGTGTAATTTCATCTTCAATAATTAATATTCTCATTATACACATTCCTTATTTATTCGTTAGCTTAAATTTAAGTTAAGTTTAAATTTTGTCGGCATTATATCACAAATATAGTAAAATTTAAAGGCTTTTTAAGCTAAATTTCTAAATTTCTCCAAATTTAATCTTAAAAAGAGATTTAATAGAGAAGAGAATTACTAAATTATTCTAAAAAAGCTATAAAAAGAGAAAAAAAGGAAATTCTTTAGAATATCCTAAATATAAAATTTTTCTTAACTTTGACATAGTATACACAATAACTCCACATTAAATTAACCCTTTGTTAATAAAATAAGGATAAAATATCAATTATAAAAATTATAAGGAATATAATGATTAAAATTAAAAGTAAAAAAATAGTATCAAGTTTAATTGCTACGATAGCAATTTCAGCAGCTTCTTTAAATGCTGCCGAATCTTATGGATCAGTTAATGGAGAAGATATTACAAAGCAAGATATTTCTGTAGTATTAAGAAATCCTAATATTGATTTTAACTCATTACCAAAAAAGAGTAAAAATCAAGTTTTGGATCAAGTTATTGAAAAAAAATTATTAACAGAAAATGCTGTTAAGAGTGGTGTTGATGCAGATGTTGCTTACAAAGATGCATTAGAAAAGTTAAAAAAAGATTTAGCTTTAGAAATTTGGATGCAAAAAGAGTATAAAAAAGTTTCTGTTTCTGATGGTGATAAAAAAACTTATTATGATAAAAATAAAAAACAGTTTAAAGTTCCAGCAACTTTAGAGGCTAGACATATTTTAGTTAAAACTGAAAAAGAAGCAAATGATTTAATAAAAGTATTAAATAGTGCTAAAAACAAAAAAGATGAGTTCATTAATTTAGCAAAAACTAAATCTGTTGGTCCTAGTGGTCCAAAAGGTGGATATTTAGGTAAATTTCCTGAAACACAAATGGTTCCAGAGTTTTCAAAAGCTGCAAAAGCTTTAAAGAAAGGTACTTATACAAAAAAACCTGTAAAAACTCAATTTGGTTATCATTTAATTTATTTAGAAGACAAAGCTGCTGAAAAAACTCTTTCATTTGACAAAGTAAAAAATAAAATTAATCAAGTATTATTACAAGAAAAGTTTAGAGCATTTATCAAAAAACAATCTGATGCTTTAAGAAAAAATGCAAAAATCGTAATTAAATAAGGAGACTACTTTGGCTATATTAGATATTGTTAAACCTGGTGTATTAAGTGGAAGCGAAGCAAAAAAACTTTTTGCCTATGCAAAAGAGAATAAATTTGCTATTCCAGCTGTAAATGTTGTTGGAACAGATTCTGTAAACGCTGTTTTGGAAGTTGCAGCAAAAGTTAATTCACCTATTATTATTCAGTTTTCTAATGGTGGGGCAGGGTTTTATGCAGGAAAAGGATTGAAATCTTCTGATGCTGCAGTCTTAGGTGGAATTTCAGGTGCACAGCATGTTCATACTATGGCAGAAGCTTATGGTGTTCCTGTAATTTTGCATACAGACCATGCTGCAAGAAAACTTTTACCTTGGATAGATGGTTTATTAGAAGCTGGAAAGATTTATTTTAAGAATACTGGAAAGCCTTTATATACTTCCCATATGCTAGATTTATCTGAAGATTCATTAGAAGATAATATTGGCACTTGTGTTGAGTATTTTAAGACAATGAGTGCGATTGATATGATGATTGAAATAGAACTAGGAATCACTGGTGGAGAAGAAGATGGTGTTGATAATTCTGATATTGACAATGCACTTTTATATACTCAACCTGAAGATGTATGTTATGCTTATGAAGAGTTAAGTAAAGTTAGTCCTAATTTTACAATTGCTGCTTCATTTGGAAATGTTCATGGTGTTTATAAACCAGGGAATGTTCAACTTTCTCCTAAAATTTTAGCAAATTCGCAAAAATTTATTTCTGAAAAACATTCAACTGATGCGAAACCAGTTGATTTTGTATTTCATGGTGGTTCAGGTTCTGAACTTTCTGAAATTAGAGAAGCACTAGATTATGGTGTTATTAAAATGAATATTGATACAGATACTCAATGGGCTTGTTGGAACGGAGTAAGAGAATTTGAAGCAAAAAATCATGATTATTTACAAGGACAAATAGGAAATCCAGAGGGTGAAGAAAAACCAAATAAAGCTTATTATGATCCAAGAAAGTGGTTAAGAGCAGGACAAGAAGGAATGATTGCTAGACTTGAAGTAGCATATTCTGATCTTTGTTCAATAAGTAAAAACTAAGTCTAAAAGACTTAGTTTTTACTTTTCGTTTCATTTGTAACTAAAGCTAGATTATTTAGATTATATTTTTGAAGTAAATCTAAAACTTTTACTACTCTTTCATATTTTGTATTTTTGTCAATTCTTACTATTACGGCTTTTTTATTATCTTTAATCTCTTTTAAATTATCTTCTAAAGATTCAAAAGATACTTCAATCCCTTTTATTGCAAGTTTATTTTCATTTAATTCTATAAATATTTGTTCATCTTTAATCTCTGTTGCTTTTGCTTCAGATTCAGGAAGGTCAAGTATTAAAGCAAGCTCTTCTTTTTTAAATACAGAGGTAACTAAAAAAAATATAAGTAGAATAAAAACTAAATCAATAATAGGTGTTAAATCTATGCCTAAAGGTTCACGTCTTTTCATTATTTACCAATTAACTCTTTTTTTGCTTTTAATTCTATTGAGTCAATAATTGATATAAAATGATTGTAAGCAATATGGTGAGGAATAGCTACAATAAGACCTGTAATGGTTGTAATAAGTGCTATAGAAATACCACCTGAAAAAATTGTTGGGTCACCTAAGCCTTTTTCTGTAATTTGTTCAAAAGCTTTGTATACTCCATAAACAGTACCAAGTAGTCCTAAAAGTGGAGCAATAGAAGCAATATTTTTGATATAGGTTAAACCATTTTCTAATCTTTTTACTTCATATTCTATTTGGATTTCTAAGGTTTTATCATTTGTTTTATCAATTTTTGATTCAATTCTTCTTACCATTGCATTTTTTCTAGGAATAGTTAAGAACTTCCATATAATAATTGTTAATCCAATTATATTTAAAAAGATAAGAATATATACTATTATTCCACCTTTATCAATATATTCTAATAAATTCATTTATTCTCTTTTTTTAAGTATTTTATTTTGTGACATTTTAGTATAATATTGTTAATGATATATAAAAACTCTCCAATAACAAAAACAAAATTTAGAAATAGAACTATTTATATAAAAAGAGATGACTTACTAGATGAGAAATTTTCAGGAAATAAAGCTAGAAAATTTTATTACTTTTTAGAAAATGATTTTCCAAATATAAAAAAAATAATTTCTTATGGTTCAGCACAAGCGAACTCTTTATATTCGCTTTCCGTTTTAGCAAAACTAAAAGATTTAGAATTAGATTTTTATGTAAATCATATTAGCTCATTTTTAAAACAAAACCCTAAGGGAAATTATAAAGCTTCTTTAGAAAATGGTGCTAATATAATTGAAAAACCTGATTACGATTTACAAGAGTACATTGAAAAATTTTTATTGGATGATAAAACTCTTTTTATAGAAGAGGGTGGAAGAGTAAAAGAAGCAGAGTTTGGTATAAAAATATTAGCTGATGAGATTAAATTATGGGCAAAAGAGAATGATATTAAAAATTTAAAGATAATGTTGCCAAGTGGGACGGGAACAACAGCTCTTTTTTTACAAAAAAATCTTCCTTTTGAAGTGCTAACTGTATCTTGTGTTGGAGGAAGTGAATATTTAAAAAAACAATTTTTTCACTTATCGAAGAATGATTGCTCTCATCCTAAAATTTTAGAAATGCAAAAAAAATATCATTTTGGGAAACTTTATAAAGAGTTCTATGAAGTATGGAATGAGATTAAAACTGAAACAAATATTGAATTTGATTTGCTTTATGATCCTTTAGGTTTTTTTGCACTAGCAAATTCTAGCTATTTTGAGGAAGAGAATATTTTATATATACATCAAGGTGGACTTTTAGGAAATGAAACAATGATTGAAAGATATAAAAGAAAATATTTTTAAGTTTATATTTGACTTTTGTTTAAAAATAATTCAGATAAAATTATTTTTGTAAAATATAAGGAGATGTTTTGAGAGTTAATAAATTATTATTTCTTCTTATATTTATTACAAATACCTCCTTTTCAATGGATAAAATATCTTTACAATTAAATTGGAAATATCAATTTGAATTTGCAGGTTTTATTACTGCAAAAGAAAAAGGTTATTACAAAGATGTAAATTTAGATGTAGAAATAAAAGAATTTAATCATAAAATAAATGTTTTAGATGAAATAAAATTAGGAAAAGCAACTTACGGAATATACGATCTCTCTTTACTTTCTTCTAATGATAAAAATAGTTCTTTAAAACTTATTGCAAATTATTTTAAGCGATCATCTTTAATATTTATTGCAACTCAAGATATAATAACCCCTGAAGATTTAAGAAATAAAACTATTATGGCTGAATCTTCTCAAATGATATCATCAACTTTAAGTGTGCTACTCAAAAAGTTTGACATAAAAGAGAATGAAATTTCTGTAAAAGAACATACTTTTAATCCCCAAGATTTTATTAATGGTAAAGTTGATGTTATGAGTGCCTATGTATCAAATGAACTTTATTATATTAAAAAATCTAAAAAACCTTTTACTATAATTGATCCTCTTTCATATGGAATTTATGGCTCGGGAGTAAATGTATTTACCTCTGAAACTGAAATTAAAAATAATCCTAGAAGAGTTCAACATTTCATTGAAGCTACAAATAAAGGCTGGTTGTATGCCTTAGAACACAAAGAAGAAATTGTTGATATAATTTATACCAAATATTCCAAAATTAAATCAAAAGAGGCTTTACTTTTTGAAGCAAAAGAGACAGAAAAATTAATTATGTCAAATATTTATAATATTGGTGAAATTAACAAAATGTTACTTCAAAAAAATTTAAATGAGTTTAAAAAAGAGGGCTTATTAAATAAAAAAATAGATATAAACGATATTATTTATGATATAGAAAAAGATAAGCCTTCTTTATCTACATTTACTAATGCACAAAAAGAGTATATTTTAAAGAAAAAAAAGATTACAATGTGTATTGATCCTGATTGGATGCCTTATGAGAAATTAGATAAAGGGAAGCATATTGGAATGACATCTGATTTTATTCCATTAATTAGTCAAAGAATTGGGATTCCTATTACTTTAGTACCAACAAAATCATGGGCGGAATCAGTTGAGTATGCAAAGATGAGAAAATGTGATATTTTTTCATTAGCAATGCCTACAAGTTCTCGTTTAAATTATATGAATTTTACAATTCCTTATATCTCTTTTCCTTTAGTTATTTCAACAAGGATGGATAGACTTTTTATATCCAATCCTGAGAGTTTGATTACTAAAGAGAAAATTGGTATTGTAAAAGGTTACGCAATTTCAGAAATTTTAAAAAAGAAATATCCTGATCATAAAATAATTGATGTTCCAAGTGTTGATATTGGTATGAAAATGGTTTCAGAAGGGAAACTTTTTGGATTTTTAGGAGCATTACCTACTGTTGCATATTCTTTGCAACATAAATATATAAGTGAATTAAAAATTGCAGGTAAATTTGATAAAAAATTGGAATTAGGTATTGGAGTTAGAAATGATGATCCTATACTTTTTGAACTTTTTGAAAAAGTAATACAATCTATTTCTGAACCAAGAAAACAAGAAATCTTGAATAAATATATTTCGGTTAAAATTGCAAATAAAGTTGATTATGAATTTTTATATCAAATATTATTTGTAATAAGTTTAATAGTTTTATTCGGTTTATATAGACATCAGCAAGTTATAAAATATAACAAAGTTTTAGAAAAACAACAATTAGAATTGAATATTTCAAATAAGGAACTACAACATACAGAAAAAAGATTAAAATCTTCTATTGAAGACTTTGAGACTCTTTTAGATTCAGCGGCGGAATCTATTTTTGTTTTTGAAGGGGAAATTTGTACTCATGCAAATAAAATTGTTTTAGAGATGTTTGGTTATGACTCAAAAGACGAAGTTATTGGTAAACAGTTAAAAGATTTTGCATATAAAGAAGATCTTGAATTAGTTAGAGGTAAGTTTTTAAATAATGTTAATCAATATGAAGTTCATGGAATAAGAAAAAATGGTGAAGTATTTGATATTATGGCAAAAGGTATAAATACCACTTTAAATGGTAGAAAAGTAAGAATTTCTTCAGTTGTGGATATTACTGAAATGAAACGAAAAGAAAAACTACTATTTCAACAATCAAAAATGGCTTCAATGGGCGAAATGATAGATAATATTGCGCACCAGTGGAGACAACCTTTAAGCTTGATTAGTACAATATCAACAGGTTTAGAATTAAAAATACAATTAGATGTAGTAAATAAAGAAGATAGTACAAAAGATTTACAAAAAATAAATAATACAGTTCAACATTTATCTCGAACAATTGATGATTTTAGAGATTTTTTTAAATCTGATAAAACTCTTGTAAAGTTTTCTGTACTTGAGTCTGTGAATAAAAATCTCTTTCTTTTAGATGCAATATTTAGTGCAAACCATATTGAAATTGTTTTTGAAAAATCAGAAGATATAATTATTGAAAATTATGAAAATGAGTTTACTCAGGCTCTTGTAAATATTTTTTATAATGCAAAAGATGTAATGGAAAATATGCATGGTAAGAGGTATATATTTATTAATGTAGAAGTTCTTGAAGATTATATTGAAATTAGTATTAAGGATAATGGTGGTGGCATTGATAACGACATTATAGAGAATGTTTTTGAGCCTTATTTTACAACAAAACATCAGTCCCAAGGAACAGTAATAGGATTATACATGACTCATCAAATTATTGAAAATCATATGAAAGGTTCTATATTTGTTAAAAATTCTACTTATAAATATAAAAATATCGAATATACTGGTGCAGTGTTTATCTTAAAACTTCCCTTTAAAAATTAAATTTGATTTTAATCATTTAAAGTTTTACCTTATTTTAGATATAATCTTCAGATTTAATCATTTATAATATATATTAGGAACCTAGAATTGAGCAAGAAAAACAATGTTATTTTAATTGGCTTTATGGGAGTGGGAAAAGGAACAGTTGCAAGAGAAATTGTGAAATCCTCTGATTATTTTTCCATTGATACTGATGACTTGATAGAAAGTATTGAAAATAGAAAAGTTAAAACTATTTTTAAAGAAGAGGGTGAAGCTTATTTCAGAGCTTTAGAAAAAAGATGTGCTATCTGGCTTGAAAAAAATGTAGATAATACAATTATTTCCACTGGTGGTGGTTTTTTTAAACAAGAAAATATTCAAGATATAGGTAAAATAATTTATTTAGAATCAAGCTTTGAAGGTATTTTAAATAGAATTCATTCTGCTCCAAATGCAAAAGCAAAATTAAAGAAGAGACCTTTACTTAAGGACTTAAATCTTGCAAAAAAACTTTTTAAACTAAGAGTTGAAGATTATAAAAGAGTTTCTGACCTAACAATAAATGTTGAAAATAGAGATATCAAAGATATTGTAAAAGATATATTAGGGAATATTTAATGAAAATAATAAAAACTACAGATTCAAACTTTAAAGAAGAGTTTGAAAATATACTTGCACGTGCAAAAACAGATATTAAAGAAGTTTCAGCAATTGTCAATAATATTATTGATGAGATTGTTGAAAATGGAAATGAAGCATTAAAATCGCATATTAAAAAATTTGATAATTGGGAAGTTAAATCTGACAATGATTTAATGATTTCACAAGAAGAGATGAAAACTGCATATGAAAATATTAGTGATGATTTAAAAAATGCTTTACATATTGCATATGATAGAATTAAAAAATATCATGAAAAACAACTTCCAAAATCTTGGATTGATTTTGAAAAAAATGGAACAATCTTAGGACAAAAAGTTAGCCCCGTTGATAGAGCAGGTCTTTATATTCCTGGTGGGAAAGCTGCATATCCAAGTTCACTTTTAATGAATGCAATTCCAGCAATAGTTGCCGGAGTTGAAGAAATTGTAGTTTGTACTCCAACTCCAAATGATGAGATAAATGAACTTTTATTAGCTGCCTGTCATATTTGTAATATTTCAAAAGCTTATAAAGTTGGAGGAGCTAGTGCAATTGCTGCAATGGCTTATGGAACACAGACTATTCCAAAAGTAGATGTGATAACTGGTCCTGGAAATATTTTTGTTGCAACAGCTAAAAAGTTAGTATTTGGTGAAGTAAATATTGATATGATTGCAGGTCCTAGTGAAATTGGGATTTTAAGTGATTCTACTGCAAATGCTAAATACTTAGCTATTGATTTACTTTCTCAAGCAGAGCATGATGAAATGGCAAGTTCAATAATGATAACAATAGATGAAAACATTGCAAATAAAACATCTGCTGAGGTTGATAAATATTTAGAAACTTTAAGTAGAAGAGAAATTGCAAAAAAATCTATTGATGAAAGAGGTGCTATTATTATTGCCTCAAATATGGATGAAGCAATTGACTTAATGAATGAAATTGCTCCTGAGCATTTAGAAGTAATGACTCAAAATCCTTTTGAACTTTTATCAAAAATAAAACATGCAGGCGCAATTTTCTTAGGTGAAAACACTCCTGAGCCAATTGGTGATTATATAGCAGGACCAAACCATACTTTACCAACTGGAAGTACTGCTAAATTTTATTCTCCTTTAAATGTTGAAAATTTTATGAAGAAAAGTTCGATTATTAATTTCTCAAAAGGTGCAATTGATGAGTTAGGTGAAGCTTGTGCATTACTTGCAGATACAGAAGGTTTAACAGCACATGCAGAATCTGTAAGAGTTAGATTAAGAGAAGGGAAATAATATGTCTAAAGATTGGTTTTTAGAAGATGAAGATGATATTTTTACAGGTAGTCCAAAATCAAAATATTTTGATATAACAAATCAGGCGAATAATGAAATTGTTGAAGATGAATTTGATAAACTTTTAGAAAAATACGCAGTTATGGAACTTCTTCTATCGAAAGATAAAGATGAAGATTTTGATATTAATAGAGTTATAAAACAGTATGTTTTTGAGAATTTAGATGAAGTAGAAGAGATGAAAAAAGGTCTGTATGTAGAACTTACAGGCGATATTGTTTGTAGATTAGATTCGTAAGGTTTTTTGGTGGAAGAATTACAACAAGTAAAAGAACAAATTAAATCATTCGTAGTTGAATGTAATGATAAAAAGAGTTTAGAGCTTCTTGATTTATTAGCAACAGGAAAGATGCTTAGAAGTAAATTGATTTTAAAAATTGCAGGAGTAAATGAAGAGTCTATAAAATTATGTGCAGTAGTTGAGATGATACATGCTGCTTCACTTTTGCATGATGATGTTATAGATGAGTCAGATACAAGAAGAGGAAAACCTTCTATAAATGCGTTATTTGATAATAAAACTTCAATTATGTTTGGAGATATTTTATATTCAAAAGCCTTTACTGAACTTTCTCAAATGGATAAAGAAGTTGCTTATACAGTATCAAATGCTGTTACTCTTTTAAGTATTGGTGAAATGTTGGATGTGGATTTGACTGAAACTTTTAATGATTTCTATGATAAATACTTGGATATGATTTATAAAAAGACTGCTTCTTTAATTGAGGCTAGTGCAAAAGCTGCAGCAATTATTGCTGGTTTAGATAAAGATAAATATGCCTTATATGGAAAAAATTTAGGTTTAGCATTTCAAATGATTGATGATATTTTAGATATTACGCAAGATAGTACAACGCTAGGGAAACCTGCAATGCTTGATTTTGTTGAAGGCAAAGTAACTATTCCTTACTTGTTACTACACGAGAGAGTTCAAGATAAAGTAAAATTAGAATTATTGTATAAAAAGCCATTAAGCGCTGATGAAAGTTCTTGGATAAAAGAACAAATGATTTCTACAAATGCCCTTCAAGATTCTATATCTCAAGCTAAAAAATTGGGACAAGAAGCAATTTTAGCAGTTGAAAATGAAAATAATGAATCACTTGTACAAATTATGTCTGCAATGATTGATAGAGAGTTTTAATAAATGAGTTATTTAGTAATAAGTTTTTCACATAAGAATACGGATATTCAAACAAGAGAAAAATTAGCATTTCCAAGTGAAGAAAATAAAGATAGATTTTTGAAAAAAATATTGGAAGATGATATTGTAAATGAAGCTATATTATTATCAACATGTAATAGAGTTGAAATAATAACATCAGTTACACATACTGATGCTGCATCTAAATCTATTATAAAAAGATTGGCTAATTATTCGGGAATTGATTTTGAAGATTTATATGATAGAGCGGATATATATGAACATGATGGAGCAATTCATCATCTCTTTTCTGTTGCTTCAGCTTTAGATTCTCTGGTTATTGGTGAAACACAAATTGTAGGACAATTAAAAGATGCATTTAGGTTTTCAATTGCTAAAAAATACTGTGAGCAAAAGCTTCAAAGAGCTCTTCATTACTCTTTTAAGTGTGCTGCAACAGTTAGAAATGCAACAAGTTTAGGGACAGGTTCAGTTTCTGTAGCTTCTACAGCAGTTGCAAAAGCAAAAGAAATTGTTGGAAATACAAGTGGTGTAAAAGCATTGGTAATTGGTGCTGGTGAAATGAGTGAACTTACAATTAAACATTTATTATCTTCTGGATTTGATGTTGTTTTAACAAGTAGAGATATCAAAAAAGCACAAATTTTAGCAGATACATATGAAGAACATATAATTGTTGAAGAGTATTCAAAATTAAATGATTTATTAAATGAAATACCAGTAATGATTACTGCAACATCTGCTCCTTATCCAATAATCAAACAAGAAATGACTAAAAATTGTTCTTTTGAAAGATATTGGTTTGATATTGCAGTTCCAAGAGATATTGATGACATTGATTCTCCAAATTTAATAGTTTATACTGTTGATGATTTACAAGATATTGTTGATAGTAATATGAGTTTAAGAGCACAACAAGCAAAAACAGCTTATTCACTTGTAAATAAAATGTCTTTAGAATTTTTTGAATGGTTAAAATCACTTGAAGTTGAACCTGTAATAAAACACATGTATATTAAAGGTGAAGATATTATTGATAAAAAAGTTCAAACTGCTATTAAAAAAGGTTTTATTAATCGTGAAGATGAAGAGAATATTAGAAAACTTTGTCAAACAGTAATTACTGAATATTTACATCAACCATAAAAAAAATTAAAATGTATTTCAAAAGATATGGAGTGTGATGTTATCGTAGGTACAGTACAATCACTCTTTGGATTAAAATCAGATACAAATATGCTAAATAAGTATAAATGTGATCATATAAATGAAAATAAAAATTAGGATTAAATAAAATGAAATTTTCTCAAATGTTTATGCCAACAACAAAAGAAACACCAAGTGATGCAACACTACCTTCTCACCAATATTTAGTTAGAGGTGGATTTATATCTCAAAGTGGTTCAGGTTTGTATGATTTTTTACCTTTAGGAAAAATTGTATTAGATAAAATTAGAGTTATTGTAAAAGAAGAGATGGATAATACAGGAGCAAATGAGATGTTATGTTCTTTTGTTACTCCTCAATCTTTCTGGGATGAATCTGGACGATCTACTACAATGGGAAATGAACTATTACGTTTTAAAGATAGAAAAAATGCTGAATATGTATTAAGTCCTACAAATGAAGAATCTGTTGTTAATATGGTTAAAAATAGAATTACTTCTTATAAAAATTTACCTATAAATCTTTATCACATTAACTTAAAATTTAGAGATGAAGCAAGACCACGATTTGGACTAATGAGAGGTAGAGAATTCTTAATGAAAGATGCTTACTCTTTCCATGCTACACATGAAGATTTAGTTAGAGAATTCCATGTTATGGAAGAAGCTTATAAAAGGGTTTACACAAGACTTGGACTAGAATTTAGAGTTGTGGATGCAGACTCAGGTGCAATTGGTGGTTCTGGTTCAAAAGAGTTCATGGTATTAGCAAACTCAGGAGAAGATACTATTGTTGTCTGTCCTGATTGTGAGTATGGTGCTAATATTGAAGCGGCGATTAGAGTTAAAAAAGAAGTTAAAAATTGGCATGAATTGACTGATGGTGTAATTAAAATGGAAAAAGTTTTAACTGAAGGTATGAAAACAATTGAAGATGTTTCAAATTTTTTAAGTACTTCTCAAGCACAATCAATAAAAGCAGTTATTAAAAAAGCTGTGTATGAAGAATCTCAAGAAATCGTAGTTTTCTTTGTAAGAGGAGATGATGAACTTGAAGAAACAAAAGCTGCAAATGCAGTTGATTGCCTAGAATTAGAAGATGCTTCAGAAGAAGATATTCTTACAACTGGACTTTGTGCAGGATATTGTGGACCATTTGGTCTTCCTGAAGGAATAAAGTTTGTTATAGATAATGAATTAAAAGATGAAGTTGGACTTGTTTGTGGTGCAAATGAAGAGAATTATCATTTTACTGGTACAGATTTAACTACTTTAAAAGATGTGAAATATTTTGATTTAGTTACTGTTCAAGAAGGAGATAAATGTTCTTGCTGTGGTGGAAGTTTAGAGTACACTAAAGGAATTGAAGCAGGACATATCTTTCAACTTGGAACAAAATATAGTGAAGCAATGGATGCAAAATTTTTAGATGAAAATGGAAAATCACAGCCATTTATTATGGGTTGTTATGGAATTGGAGTTTCAAGATTAGTTGCTGCGGTTGTTGAACAAAATCATGATGAAAAAGGTGCAATATGGACAAAAGCAACTGCTCCTTTTATGGTTGATATTATTGTTTCAAATGCAAAAAAAGAAGAAGAACTTGAAGCTGGTATGAAAATTTATAAAGATTTAAAAGCTTTAGGAGTTGATACAATTATTGATGATAGAACAAAAGAGAGATTTGGTTTTAAAATGGGAGATTTTGAATTAATTGGATTCCCATATGCAGTTGTAGTTGGAAAAAAATTACAAGATGGCATTGTAGAAATAATTGATAGAAAAACTTTAGAAAAAGAAGATGTTGATATAAAAAGAGTTACAGAAAAGTTATTTGAAAAAATTAAATAATCTTTCTTTAGATTTACAAAGAATTATGTGATATAATTCAAAAATTTTATTTAGGAGAAAATATGGATAGTGTTCAAACTGTTTCGGATATGGTTGGTTTATATGCTTTAAACATTGCTACCGCGATTGTTATTTTTGTTATTGGAAAATGGGTAGCTAGAAAAGTTACTGATATTGCTCATAAATTAATGATAAAAAGCAGCAAAATAGATGATACCTTAGCAAACTTTTTTGATGATATTATTTATTATGTTTTAATGATTATTGTTCTTTTAACAGCTTTAAAACAATTAGGTGTTGATACAACTTCATTTTTTGCAATTTTAGGTGCAGCAGGTCTTGCTATAGGTTTAGCTTTAAAAGATTCTTTAGGAAATTTTGCATCTGGTGTTATGATTATTATGTTCAGACCATTTCAGGTTGGAGATGTAATTAATGCAGGTGGTGTTACAGGAAAAGTAGAAGAAGTTTCTATTTTTAATACAATTTTAATTACTCCTGATAATCAAAAAATAATGGTGCCAAATGGAGCTATTACAGGTGGGGCAATAACAAATATTAATGCTAAACCTGAAAGAAGAGTAGACCTAGTAGTTGGTATTGGTTATGATGACGATATTAAAAAAGCCAAAGAAGTTTTAACTTCACTTATAAATGCAGATGAAAGAGTTTTAAAAGAAAAAGGAATTACAGTTGCAGTTTCAGAATTAGCAGATTCTTCAGTGAACTTTGTAGTTCGTGCTTGGGTTAATACTCCTGATTACTGGGGTGTTAAATTTGATTTAACAGAAAATATTAAAATAACATTTGACAAAGAAGGGATTTCAATTCCTTACCCACAACAGGATGTTCATCACTACAACAACGATTAATATCCCCAAAGTCTTAGAAGAAATTCTTATTGACTTAAAGAGTATTGGCGCCCTGCCAATACTTGTTGGTGGATGTGTAAGAGATAGCTTTTTAAATATTCCATCAAAAGATTATGATATTGAAATTTTTAATATTGACTCTTTAGAAACTATAAAAAAATCACTTAATAAATTTGGTTCAGCACGAGAAGTTGGTAAATCATTTGGCGTTTTAACTTTAAGAGTTGATGACTTTGATTTTGATTTTGCACTTTCTCGTATTGAAAAAAAAATAGATTCAGGACACAAAGGTTTTGAAGTTACTACAAAAGCTAATTTAACATATGAAGAAGCTAGTTTACGAAGAGACTTTACCATTAATTCTATAGGATATGATTTCTTTGAAAAAAAGTTTTTAGATCCACATAATGGAATCTCTGATCTTAAAAATGGGATACTAAGACATATTAATAATTAAACATTTATAGAAGATCCTTTACGTGTATATAGAGCTGTTCAATTTGCTTCAAGATTTAATCTTGAAATAGATGAAAAGACATTTTTATTATGTGTGCAAATGGTAGAAAATAACAACTTATCAGAACTTCCAAAAGAGAGAATATTTGAAGAGTTTAAAAAGTTATTATTGAAATCTGAAAAACCATCATATGGCTTTAAACTTTTAAAAGATTTAGGTATTTTAAAACATTTTTCTGAACTTGAATTACTTGTGGATTGTGAACAAGATAAAGAGTATCATCCTGAAGGAGATGTGTGGGTTCATACTCTTATGACATTGGATGAAATGGTTAATCATAAAACAAGTGATGATTATCGAGATTTATATCTTTTTTATGCTCTTCTTTGCCATGATTTAGGAAAACCATTTTGTACAAAAGAGATAAATGGAAGAATTACTTCCCTCAGCCATGAATCTTTAGGAGTAGAGCCAACAATTAGTTTTTTATCTAAAATAACTAATGAAAAAAAATTTATCGAAAAAATTGTTCCTTTAGTAAAAAATCATTTAGCACCATTTCAGCTATATAAGTCAGATTCGTCAATAAAAGCAGTAAAAAGATTGTCTTTAAAATGCAACATTGAAGATTTATGCATTGTTTGTCTTTCTGATTGTAAAGGGCGTACAATAAAAGATAAAGATAAGTGTGACAAAGCTATTTCATGGGTATTAGAAAAAGCTAGAGAATTGGATATATCAGAAGATGGATTAAAACCTTTTGTTCAAGGAAGAGATTTAATAAGCCTAGGTATGAATCCATCAAAAGAGTTTAAAGAGATTCTTGAATATGGATTAAATCTTCAAATTGAAGAGAATTTGGAAAAGAATATGATTTTAGACTTGATAATAAAAAGATATAAAAAGTAAAAATTCGTTAAAATAGCAATTCTAGGACATATAATGAATAATATAAAAGATAGAATTTTACTTATACTTGATATATTAAGAATCTCTTTTATTTCATTAGTACCTTATTATGTTTTATATTCTTTTGTAACATTACTTGTTGAAGTATTTAGAAATTTTGGTTTTTATAATTCCTCTTTTACACTAGAAACATCTTATGATATTATAAAATTTCTTCTTGGATTATTGCCTATTTTATTGAATATTAGTATTTCATACCACCTAGGAAGTGTTTATTATAGTATAAATAAGTTTTTGACAATTATCTTATCTTTGATTATTTATTTTTGTGTTGAGATATTTACAAATCAAGTTTCCTTATCAAATTATATTTTTCCTCAGTCTATAATATTAGCAATGATTATTCCTCTTTCAACTACATTTCTTATATTAAAATTTGTTCGATTATTAAAACCCTATCAAAAAAGATTAGATAATTCTCTTTCAAGTAATATTTCTACAATGATAATTTATATTATTCCTTTTACACTAGTTTTTCTCATCTTGACTTTTGTTTTTTCTTTTTTGATTATTAATTTTGATATAGGCTCGAATATTATACTTTTTGAAGATGGAACATTACTTATTTTTTTTAGAACTATTGTATCTAGTTTATTTTGGCTTTTTGGTATACATGGAATTAATTTATTCGATACAATAATAAATATAAGTGTTTTGGATAACTCAATGTTTCAAAATTTGACTTATAAAGATTTTTTTAATTTATTTATAGTGTTAGGAGGATCTGGAGCGGGTGTCTCTTTAGTTCTCGCAATTGTATTCGCATCTAAAGATAAACATACCACTTTTATTGGAAAAATATCTTTGCCTTTTGTTATATTTAATATTAATGAAATTTTAGTATTTGGTATTCCTATTTTTATGAATTTTTATTTGATAATTCCATTTATTTTAGTCCCAATTGTTAATTTTTTTATTGCATATCTATTTTTATCATATACAAATATTATCATTTTTAACGATGTTTTTGTACCTTGGACAACTCCTGCCTTGCTAAATATTTATTTAAGTACAGATGGAAATATTATAGCTGTAGGCTTACAATTGTTTTTAATAATTCTAGGCACATTTATATATATACCTTTTATAAAAAGATATTCAAGAACACAAAGCTCAACTAATTCATTAGAAAAATTTGCTTCTAAACTTGATATTACAGCATCTTTAGATTATAAAAAAAATATTAGATTTCAAGAAGCACAATCTTCTTTAATAAAATCCCATCATAAAATTAATAATATTATAGAAAGAATAAATCAAGAGAATTTAATGGTTTATTATCAACCAAAAGTGGATGTAAAGAATAAAAAATGTAATGATTATGAAGCTTTACTTCGAATCAAAGGTAAAGATAGAGTTATTCGTGGGCCAGATTTTATAATTGATATTGAAGATTCTGGTTTGGCTTCTATTATTGATATGTGGGTTTGTAAACAAGTAAAAAAAGATTTAGAATCATGGGCTCAAAAAGGTTTTTATCCAAGTGTTTCAATAAATATGTTTCCTTATACCTTAGAAGATAAAGATTTTATTAATGAAGTAATAGATATTTTAAAAGGCCACAAAATAAGTTTTGAAATAATAGAGAGACGTTCATCTTTAAATGAAAAGGTGCTTGAAAATATAAATTTATTAAAAAGTAATAAATTCAAAATCTCATTGGATGATTTAGGTGTTGGTTTCACAAATTTTTCAATGTTATATGAAATTCCATTAGATATTGTAAAAATAGATAGAAAAATAATAGCTTATACAAAAACTAAAAAAGGTCTAATTTTATATGAAAATATTTGTAAATTAGCTGTTGAACTTGATTTAGAGATTGTTTTAGAGGGGATTGAAACCCAAGAAGAGTATGATAAGTTGGTAAATAAAGATATAAATCTTGTTCAAGGTTGGTATTATTCAAAAGCAATTTGTTTTGATGAGGTTGAGTCTTATACAAGAAATTTTGTATCAAATAATTAGAAGTAGTATAAAAAAACTACTTCTAATATGAATATTTATTGATTGATAATATGTACATCTCTTTGAGGAAATGGAATAATGATATTATTTGCATCAAGTGCTTTTTTGATATCTTCTCTAACTCCAAAATATACATCCCAATAATCATCTGTATTACACCATGGCATAACAAGTAAGTTTACTGAACTGTCTGCTAGAGCATTAACTCCAACTGCACAAGCTGGTTCTTTTAATACTTTGTCATTTTTTAAAACAGTATCTAATATAACTTTTCTTGCCTCATCAATATTACTACCATATGAAATACCAATTTCCATATCAACTCTAATTGTGCCATTAGCTGTTATATTTGTAATAGAATTAGAAGAAACCATAGAGTTTGGTAAAATAATTGTTTTATTTTGAAAAGTTGTTAAAATTGTATTAAAAATTTGAATCTCTTTTACTATTCCCAATTGTCCTTGTGATTCAATTAAATCTCCAATTTTATATGGTCTAAAAATAAGTAATAACACTCCTCCTGCAAAATTTGAAAGAGAACCTTGAAGTGCCAATCCCACTGCTAAGCCAGCGGCTCCTAATACTGCAATAAATGAAGTTGTTGCAATACCTACCATTGAGGCAACAGAGATAAAAAGTAGTAATTTTAAAGCCCAAGATGTCAAACTTTTTAAAAATGGAATTAGTGTTTCATCAGTTTTAGATGTTATCAAAGCCTTTTCTAATATTTTTATAATCACACCAATAATAAATAATCCAACTATTAGTGTAATAATTGCTAGTGCAAGTTTAGGGGCATATTCAATTGTTAATTTCATTGTCTGTGAGACGTATTCTTCCATGTTTTATCCTTTTTTTAATAATTCTTGAAATTATATCGAAAAAATTTAGAAACTTTTAACTTTTTTTTAAGGCCTAATTACATAATTATTACTTCCATTAATAGAATGGAAAATGGTTACATCATATTTTTTTGCAAAATATTTTAGCAATAATTTTTGAAGTGTTGGTTCTACTGATGGTGTAAACCAAGCATTGTTTGATGTGGCAATTACATATTTTACTCCATTTAAATTTTGATAAATTTCTTCACTTGTTGCTTCATAACATATTGCATTTCTAAACTTGATATTATTTATTATAAAATCAGTAGGTTTATCTGCTTTTTTATAATCTTGCGCACCATTAAAAAAAGTATCATTTATTAAATCAACAAAAAACTTAGGAAGGGGAATCTCTTCACCAAAGGGAACTAAAACAATTTTTTTGGCAATTTCTATTTGACCTTGAGTAAAATGATACGTAGCATTATAATATTGATTGTTTTCTAAATACAAAGCCCCAGCTATAATATCAATATCTTTTGATTTTTCTTTTAGTTTTGAACTTAGAAAAATTTCTTTATTTAATAACACAGGAAATGCAGTTTCAGGTAAAATTATTAACTGTTTTTTTTCTTTAATTGCCTTATCAATAAGTTTTAGATTATCTTCTATCACATTTGTTAAATTATTTTTTAACCATTTTGAATCTTGTGCTACATTTAATTGTGGCATTGATATTCTGATATTTGGATTATCAACATGAATTTCATTGTTTGAATATAATAAAAATAGTGGAATTAAAGCTAGAACTTTAAGTTTTTTATTAAGATAAATGAATGCATAAATCAAAGCTAAAATGAGAATAAAATACTCTTTTGAAATAGGAAAATAACTATTAATAAAAATTAATTCTGGAATAAACCAATTAAATCCAAAAGGTTGAATAAAAGAGAGTAAAGAGATAATAATAATTCTGAAAATAGGGTGATCATATAATGCAATAAAGTAAAAAATTACTCCATAAGTCAATGCAAATCCTAAAACAATTAGTGGTGACAAATAAGTCAAATCATAATATTGAAAACTAATTCCAACCCAATAAAACCATAAAATTCCTATAAAAAATCCAATAAAAAAAAGTGCTTGTTTCTCAACTTTTAGTAGAAAATATAGTGAAACTAAGCCTAATATGGTGTTTAAAATTTTATATTCAATGCTAAAGTAATCTAAGTAAATAAAAGCACTGAAACATAAGGCTATTATCAAGCCTTTTATTATGTAAATTTTGTTAAAATTATCGCGTTTTACTAAAAACATACAAAAATACTTTTCAAAAGGAAATTTGATGGAAGGTCAAGCAGATCTAATACAGTCATTGTTACCCCTAGTTGCACTATTTGCGATTTTTTATTTTTTAATTATCAGACCGCAACAAAAACAAGCTAAACAGCATAAAGAAATGATCGCGGAACTTAAAAAAGGCGATAAGATTGTAACAAATGGTGGCTTAATGGTAGAAATTACTAAAGTTGAAGAAGAATACTTAGTAGTTAAAAACCATGATAACACTGAAATGAAACTTGTAAAAGCGTTCGTTTCAAAACTTTCAGAATAATAGTTTTTTTAAAACATGTATTTACTTACATGTTTTAAAACACTATATTAATTTACTCACTCGATAAGGGACACAATTGAAATTTTTTAATTACAGACTAGTTATATTTATATTAAGTATTATTTTTGGGGTTGTTTTTTCAGTTCCAACTTTATTACAAACTGATACAGGTAAAAAAATATCATTAGGACTTGATTTACAAGGTGGATTACATATGCTTTTAGGTGTAAAAACTGAAGAAGCTGTTACCTCAAAAATCAAATCAATTGCTACATCTATAAAATACTTTGCTGATGATGAAGATATTTTAATAGAAGATTTAAGTATAAGAAATGATAATGTACTATTTACAGTATTGGATAAAGATGAAATTCCAAAAGTAGATGAAATGTTAGCAAAAATTAAGGGTTTAAATATTGTAAAAAATGATTTAAATTTTAAAATTAATTTAACAGAAGAAGAATCTGCAACTACACAAGATTTAGCAGTAGCACAAGCAGTTGAAACTATTAGAAATAGACTTGACCAATTTGGTTTAGCAGAACCTACAGTTATTAGGCAAGGTGCAACTGATATTGTTGTTGAGCTTCCTGGTATTAAAACAGCAGAAGAGGAAAAAGCTGCACGTGAGCTTATTTCTAAACCTGCTAATTTAGAACTTATGGCAGTTGATGAAGAAAGAGCTGATCAAGTTTATACTTTAAGTAAAGGTGCAGCAGCAGAATATGGAGATATCATTTTAAGTGATACCAAAGATTCTAATATCAAATATCTTGTAAAAGAGATTCCTATTTTAAATGGAAGCCAAGTCATTGATGCAAAAGTTGCTTTTGATCAATCTAATCAACCAATTATCAATTTTACACTTAATGCAAGTGGATCAAGAATTTTTGGAGATTTTACAGCTAAAAGTGTAGGTAAAAGACTTGCTGTTGTACTTGATGGAACAGTTTATTCTGCTCCAAATATTAGAGAAAGAATTGGTGGTGGATCTGGACAAATTTCTGGAGGATTTACACTTATTGAAGCTGGAAATGTAGCTATCGCTTTAAGATCTGGTGCTTTACCAGCTTCAGTTGATTTACTTGAAAAAAGAAGTGTAGGACCAAGTCTTGGTGCTGATTCTATTGAAGCTTCAAAGATAGCTTTAATCTCTGGATTTTTAATTGTATTTATTTTTATGATTGTGTATTATAGAAGAGCAGGAATTATTGCAAATATTGCACTTGTTACAAATATTTTTATTATTATCTCAGTAATGGCAATGTTTGGTGCTACTTTAACACTTCCCGGTATGGCAGGTATTGTATTAACCGTCGGTATGGCTGTTGATGCCAATGTAATTATTGGTGAAAGAATTAGAGAACTATTAAAACAAGGGGTATCTATTCCAAAAGCAATAGAAGATGGATATTCAAATGCAATGAGAGCAATTCTTGATGCAAATGTTACTACTTTATTAGTATCTGTGATTTTATATGCATATGGAACAGGACCTATTAAAGGTTTCGCTGTAACAATCGCTATTGGTATTTTAGCATCTATGTTAACAGCTATTTTAGGAACCCATGGTATTTATGAAGCTATGTTACCAAAAATGTCAAAAGACAAAAAATTAAAAAAATGGTTTGGGATATAATAATGGAAATTTTTAAAAGCGATAAAATTTATAATTTTATGGGAAAAAGAATCCCATTTCTTGGATTCTCTGCTATTTTAGTTATTGCATCAATTGTTTTGTTATTATCAAAAGGTGTTAACTTTGGTATTGATTTTGCGGGTGGTACAATTGTTCAAGTTAAATATGAACAAAAAGCTCCAATTGATGATATTAGAAATACATTAAAAAATACTCCTTATAAAAATGCTTCAATCACTGAATTTGGAAGTGCTGAAGAAGTAGTAATTAGAATTACAGGTTCATCATCTGACTTAGCAAATGACATTGGTGATGAAATGCATAAAATTCTTAAATCAACAGGAAACTTTGAAGTAAGAAGAGTAGATATAGTTGGTCCAAAAGTTGGAGGAGAATTAAGAGAAAAAGGTCTTATGGCTTTTGCTCTTTCTTTAATCGTAATCTTAGCTTATGTATCATTTAGATTTGAATGGAGATTTGCAATTGCTTCAATTCTAGCTTTAGTACATGATGTTCTTATTGCACTTGGAGCAATATCTTTATTTAGTGTAGAAGTAAATCTTGACATTTTAGCAGCTATTCTAACAATTTTAGGGTATTCGTTAAATGATACGATTATCGTATTTGATAGAATTAGAGAAGGTGTACAAACTTCAAAAGAATCAGAATTAGATAGTGTAGTGAATGAGTCCGTGTCAAGAACACTTTCCAGAACTACACTTACGTCATTAACAACATTCTTCGTTGTTATAACGCTATTCTTATTTGGTGGAGAGATAATCCACGGGTTTGCATTTACAATGCTTGTAGGTGTTATTGTAGGTACATATTCATCTATCTTCATCGCAGCTTCATTCTTAGTTCAATTAAAATTCTCAATTAATAACTTTAGAGCAAAAGAAGCATAGAAAGTAAAAAGACAAAAAGAGAAAGATAAGATGAGAGCTATGTATGAACAAGGAACAGTTTAACTTGTCATAAAACATAAGCTTTAGCGCTAACTCTGCGTTGAAGCTTATATTTTAAACACTCACGTACTTTAGTACGTTCCCATTTAAAATCTAATCATCGCCTTGATTTAACCCAAAATCTCATATTTTCTGACAAGTTAAAAAAATATCTGACAACTTCTTGTCTGGTGGTTTTTCTCACAGTGTGTGCAAGCACAAGGTTTTAATTTTGCCATCATGCTGGAACGTAGTGACTAAATCCCAAAGGGTAAAAGTAAAGAATGTGAAGATTTTCATATCTTCAAGACAAAACAAAACATTTTTTAAATATAATAGTTTTGTTAATTTTTATTTAAAAAACATAAATATAAAGTTAATATAAAAATAAATAATTAATAAAAAAATACAGTTTTTGACATACAATTAACATATTTACATGGTATAATAATTCCATATAGTAAAAAAATAACTATTATCAGAGGACGATATGGGTGAGAATAATAAGCTTAGACTTAAAAAAGCAAAACATAATTTTGATAAAATAACTTCACAGAATTCCACAGATTGGAAATTGGTTTTATTTTGGATTATAGTTTTTGAATTTATTGCTTCAGTAATTGAGTTTTTATATGTTGATAAATCAGATACTTATTCTATAAGTGTCCCTCATACCCTATTTACAGAAGCTATTGTAGCACTTTTCGTTACACTATATGTTTGGTTTTTTATTTATAATATTATCTTTGAGAATAGAAAAAATATTTTTAGACTTGCAATTTTTAGTATGATTGGTCTTTATTTTATTATAACCAATGACTTTACGCTGCAATTTTTATTGCAAAATTTAAATCCTTTTCATTTCTTTGATTTCAATTTTGGAGTAGTTTTTTTTATTGAACTTTTTTTCAAACTTCTTATTGCTTACTTACTTTTTCAACTTATTATTAGCATAAAAAACAGAATATAATCTCATAATTATAATAGCTATATTAAAAGCCTTTTTTTATCATATTTTAGATAAAATCTAGGCTTTAAGAAAATAACAAAAGGAAAATCATGGATTGGGGTAAGGTAACTTATATATTCTTTTCACTTATGTCTCTAACTACTACAGCGGGTTTTTTATATGAACCAAACGCAGTTGCACTTTTTTTAGCAGCAGGGGTAAATGTAATCTCAACAATTTTGAAAATTGGTGTTAAAAATTTATTGGCGGCTGAATTATTGGCTAGTTCGTTAGTTGCTGATTTACACCTAATTCCTGCATTTATGGTTTTAACTTTTATAGGGGATGAACCTATGGCTACTTCATTAGCAATTGGAGCTGTCGTTGCAAACATTTTCTCAATTGCTTTAGCGTTAATTGAGAGTGCAAAAAGTCAAGATAAGGAAGAGTACTAGAATGGAATATATTCCAAAGGATATTGAAAAAAAATGGCAAAAATACTGGATTGAGAATAACTGTTTTGAACCAGAAGATGATTATAAAAAAGAAAAAAAATATATTTTAAGTATGTTCCCTTACCCAAGTGGTAGAATTCATATGGGACACGTTAGAAATTACTGTTTAGGTGATGCTTTTGCTAGGTTTTTTAGAAAATCAAATTTTAATGTTTTACATCCTATTGGTTGGGATAGTTTTGGAATGCCAGCAGAAAATGCAGCAATTAAACATAAGCTTCATCCAAAAAAATGGACTTATGAAAATATTGATTATATGAGAAATGAATTAAATGCATTAGGTCTTTCATTTTCTACTACAAGAGAATTTGCTACATCTGATGAACTTTATACAAAATGGGAACAAGAGTTTATTATCAAGATGTATGAAGAGGGTCTTTTATATAAAAAATCTACTACTGTAAACTGGTGTGAACCTTGTCATACTGTTTTAGCAAATGAACAAGTAGAAGAGGGATGTTGTTGGAGATGTGATACTCCTGTAGATCAAAAAGAGATGCCTGGATATTATGTAGCAATTACAAAATATGCTCAAGATTTACTTGATGATTTAAAAGATTTAGAAAATGATTGGCCTTCTCAAGTTCTTACTATGCAAGAGAACTGGATAGGTAGAAGTGAAGGTTTAGAATTTACTTTTGATTTATCTCAAGAATCAAGATATAAACTTAATAAACAATTTGGATCGTTTAAAGTATTTACAACTAGACCAGATACTATTTATGGAGTTTCATACTCTGCTTTAGCTCCTGAACATCCAATAGTTCAGTATCTTATTGACAACGAACTTCTTTCTAGTCAAAAATTAGATTTAATAAAAGCTATGCAAAAAGTTAGTGAAAGAGACCGTGCTACAATGCCTAAAGAAGGTGTCTCTTTAGAAATTGAAGTAATGCATCCTCTTACTGCTGAAAGAATTCCTGTTTGGGTTGCTAATTTTGTCTTAAGTTCATATGGTGGTGGTGCAGTAATGGCTGTTCCTGCTCATGACCAAAGAGATTTTGAATTTGCACGTGAATATAATTTACCAATCAAACAAGTTATTATTGGGCCTGATGGATTAATTGAAAGAATGAATGAGGCTTACACAGGAGAAGGTGACTTAATCAATTCCGAGAGTTTTACAGGTATAAAAAATACAAAAGCTAAAAAAGCAATTATTTATCATTTTGAGCAAAACTCTTTTGGAACAAAGCAGATTAATTATAAATTAAGAGATTGGGGAGTTTCAAGACAAAGATATTGGGGAGCTCCAATTCCATTTGTTCATTGTGAAGAATGTGGATTAGTTCCTGAAAAAATCAAAAATTTACCAATTGCACTTCCTGAAGATGTTGAAATTACAGGAGAAGGAAACCCTCTTGATACACATCCAACTTGGAAACATTGTAAATGTCCAGAGTGTGGGAAACCTGCATTAAGAGAGACTGATACTTTAGATACTTTTGTTCAGTCTTCATGGTATTTTTTAAGATATGCAACAAATCCTAAAAAATGGAATAAAGAAGGGATAAGTGAAGCTGATAGTAATTATTGGATGGATGTTGACCAATATATTGGTGGAATAGAACATGCTATTTTACACTTACTTTATGCAAGATTCTTTACAAAAGCATTGAATGACTTAGGATATACAAACTCTAAAGAGCCATTTAAAAGATTACTTACACAAGGTATGGTTTTAAAAGATGGTGCAAAAATGTCTAAATCTAAAGGAAATGTTGTAGATCCTGATTCTATTGTTGAAAAATATGGAGCTGATACAGCTAGATTGTTTATGATGTTTGCTGCTCCTCCTACAAAAGAGTTGGAGTGGAATGATTCTGCAGTTGAAGGTGCATTTAGATTTATTAGAAAATTTTCAGAAAGAGCTAGTCATGTAACTTCTGATGCAATTAAAAACTTTGAAAATATTGATCACTCTTCTTTAGATAAAAAAGAAAAAGAAGCTAGAAAAAAAGTTTATGAAGCTTTACAAAAATCAAATGACGTATTTAATAAAACATATGCCTTTAATACATTGATTGCAGCTTCTATGGAAGCAATGAATGCTCTTCAACTACAAGAAAACGAACTTGTCTGGGCTGAAGGTTATTATATTCTAACTAATATATTAGAACCAATTATTCCACATTTATCTTGGGAAATTGCAGATAATTTATTTGCAAGATCAAACTTTAATAATAAAATTGAAGTAAAAGAAGAAGTTTTTGCTTTAGATTCAATTATTCTTGCTGTTACAATTAACGGTAAAAAAAGATGTGAGATTGAAGTTTCTCCGAATGCTACAAAAGAAGAAATTCTTAGTTTAGCGAAAGAAAAATCTGTAAAATGGATTGAAGAAAAAGAAATTATTAAAGATATTGTTGTACCTAATAAATTAGTTAACCTAGTAATAAAGGGATAAAATGAGATCAAGCCAATTACTATTTTCTTTTTTCTTAGTGTTTTTTATAACTGCTTGTGGATATAAACCCTCAAGCCAATATGCAAAAGAACAATTAAAAGGAAAAATCTTTGTAAATCTAATTATTGATTTGCAGGATCCACGAAATGCCGTTCTAATAAAAGATGCAATGAATGAGATTATAATACATAGGCTTGATTCAAAAATTGTTTATGATAAATCTATTGCAGATACAATTATGGATATAAAATTGAATTCTGTAACTATGACAGTTTTACAAGATGATGCATCTGGATATAATAAATTGTACAAAGCAGTTGTAAGCATATATGTAAAATATACTAATAAAAAGAAATCAGATTCTTTTGATGTTACAGGTGATTATGATTTTTCAATTGATGATGGAACTACTATAACTGATACAAAAAGATTTGAAGCTATTAAAAATGCTGCTACTAAAGCCTTAGAAGAGGTTATTTCTAAAATTGCAGTAAGTTCATTTAAAAAGAAGTAGATGATAGATTTTAAAACTACTTCTTTAAAAGAAGTTTTAAATCATAAAACAATGTATTATGATAAAATAGACTTCACAATTGTAAAAAAATCATATGATATTTTATCTTCACATATTACTTTACCATATGTAATCCATATTGTGGGTACAAATGGTAAAGGAAGTACAGGAAGATTTTTATCTCACTATTTAAATAAAATGTCATTTAAAACTTTACACAATAGTTCTCCTCATATTTTAAAATTCAATGAAAGAATCTGGATAAATGGAAGAGATAGTTTTGATGAAGAATTAGACTTTGCAAATAAAAAAATACAAAGATTGTTAGATATAGAACTCTTAGAAAAATTAACATATTTTGAATATACAACACTTTTAGCAGTAGTTTTATCTGATGGCTTTGATTATCTTATATTAGAAGCTGGACTTGGTGGAGAGTTTGATGCTACAAATGTTGTCCAAAGTAATCTTTCTCTAATAACAACCATTGATTTAGATCATCAAAATTTTTTAGGTAATACTATTGAAAAAATAGCTAGAACTAAAATGCGTTCTGTTGATAAAAAAATGATTATAGGTTATCAAATTCACCAAGAAGTGTATGAAGTAGCAAAACTTGTAAAAAAAGAGTTAAAAAAAGAATTAAATATTGAAATACTTATACAAATAGTTAAAAGGTTTGACAAGTACTCATTAAATAAGAAATTTGCAAATTATTTAAAGACTAATCTTCATCTAGTAATAGCAACTTTAAAAGAGCTAGATATTAAACTTGATTTAGAAATTTTTGATGAAGTTAAACTTTTTGGAAGATGTGAAAAAATAGCAGAAAATATTACTATAGATGTTGGACATAATCCTTTAGCCGCAAAAGTTTTAGCTAAAGAGTTTAAAAATAAAAAAATAAATCTTATTTATAATTCATATGCAGATAAAGATTATGAAGAAGTGTTAAGAATACTAAAACCTATTATCAAAAAGATAACTATACTTGATATTGATGATAAGAGGATAGTAAATAAAAATAATTTATTAGAAATTTGCCAAACTTTGAATATAATAACATTTAACTTAGAAGAGATAAAAGAAAATGAAGAATATTTAGTTTTTGGTTCTTTTTTAGTTGTAGAAAATTTTATAAGAAATATGGGATTTAATGAAAAATAGATTAATTATTACTGTTTCAGATGTTCATGGAACAAGAGCTTTTAATGTCCACCAAATTGCAAAAAAACTAATTCTTTTTATAATATTATTTGTACTTACTGTAATAGCTAGTGGCTTTTGGTTTATCTCAGAATTGAATGAAAAAATGGATAACCTTAAAATTCAAAAAGAACAGGAAATTCAATTAAAAGAGCAAGAGATTACTTTTCTTGGTGAAAAAGAAAAAAAACTTCAAGCTCAAAACCAATTTTATTCAATGCAAATAAAAGGTAAAGTTCAAGATATTGAAGCTTTAAGTTCTAAATTAGATCATATTGAAGAGATGATTGGTTTAAAACAAGATGAAGATAAAAAAGCTGAAATAACTCAAGAAACTTTGGCTTCAATAAATGATAAAATAAAAATGTATATGTTAACTACTATTCCAAATGGAGCACCATTAGAAAGTACTAGGGTAACTTCAAACTTTGGTTATAGAATACATCCAATTACAAAAGCAAAAAAATTCCATAGAGGGATTGATTTAAAAGCTCGCATGAAAACAAAAGTTTATGCAACTGCTGATGGGATAGTTAGTTTTGTTCAGCCAAGAAACATTGGTGACTTTGGAAGAGTAATAAAAATACAACATAATTATGGTTTTGAAACTATTTATGCACATTTAAATAAAACAAATGTTAAAGTAGGTGATATCATTAGAAAAAATCAAGAAATTGCTTTAAGTGGAAATAGTGGTAGAAGTACTGCCGCACATTTACATTATGAGGTAAGATATGCTTCAAAAATTCTAAATCCGAAAGAATTTATTCGATGGCAACTTGGAAATTATGATAATATATTAAAAAAAGAGAGGAGAGTTCAGTGGGAATCTTTGGTAAGGCTAATAAACGAACAGCACAGAATGGTGCAACAGTAATAGCACAAGGCACTTGTATTATTGGAGGGATCTCAACTGAAGGATCTGTTCACATCGATGGAAAATTCGAAGGTGTTATTTTAGAAGCAGATGTAATCTCTATAGGAAAAACTGGAGAAGTTATTGGTGATATAAAAGCAAATAACTTGATAGTAAGTGGACTTTTAGATGGTAAAATTGATTGTAATGAAGTACAAATTTTAGCTAATGGAAAAGTAATTGGAACAATGCAATACAATGAATTAATAATCGATGAATCTGGAAATTTTGAAGGACAAGGTATCAAAAAAGGTTCTAAACTAAAAAGTCGATATGATGAAATCGAGAGTAAAATTAATAATATTATTGTATCTCCATCACATCAAATAGAGCATGAATCAAAAGACAGTTGATAGACTAAAATATCTCTATTCTAAGAAACAAGAGATTGAAGTAGAGATAAAAAAACTTGAATCTATTTTAGTTGAAAATCAAAATAGACAACTTACAAAAAATGAAAAAATAGAGCTTTTTAAAACTCTATTTTTTTCAAGGCAAGATATTTTTGCTAAAAAATGGGTTAGTAAAGATGGCTCAAAAAAAGGTTTTTATCATATAACTCAAACCTTTAAAGGTACAGATTTCTTACCTGTTACAAATAAAGATATTGAACTTCATTTAAGAGGACAAGTTCAATTAGCTTCTTATTTAACTAATAAAGAAAATAAATCAAAATATATAGTTTTAGAAATTTTAAAAAAAGATATTAATTACTTACAAAAAAGTTTCAATAGCATAAAAATAGAGGCTTTGTTTGAGTATAGTTCATATAATTCAATTTTAGTTTGGATTTTTTTTGAATAGTTTATTGATACAAAAGATGCAAAAAAATTTGCAGAATATATTTTAAAAAAATCAAAAATAACTGCAAAATTGTATCCAAATAAAGACTTTGCTACAAACGCAAGTTTAGGGGAAGCTATTGAATTACCTCTTCATTTAAAATATAGAGATGAAAATAAAACAGTATTTTTTAATCCTATTACTAATGTAATTTATGAAGATCAATGGCAAATTTTGCAAAATATAAATAAAATTTCTTTAGAAACTGTTTTAAAATTTTTAAATTTTGAAGAAGTTAATAATTCAAATATTATGTTTGCCAATATTGAATTCCCAGTTTTTAAATTAGAAATAAAACTGTATGATTTTTTATATATTCCAACACTTAATTTATCAAAAAGTTTTATTAATAAGTTAAAAAGTTTTGCAAGTTTTGATAACCCTCAGATAAAAGTTTTATTATCATTGCGCAAACCTCTTTATAATACGCCAAGAGTTATAAAAAACTTTGAAGAAGATGAAACTTACTTGAAAATACCACGTGGTTTGATATATCAAATAAAAATTTTTTTCTCTGAATATAATGTTAATTATGAGATTGTAAATAAAACATATTATGAAAAGGTTGAGACAAAGAAAGTATTATTTGAACTTCGTCCTGAACAAAATACTGCCATAGAAAAAATTACGAAAAACAATTTTTGTATTTGTGTTGCTCCTCCTGGATTTGGAAAAACTTTGCTTGGTGCAAAAATGTTTGAACTTAGAGCTTGTAACACGTTGATAGTTGTAAATAAAAACATGCTTTTAAATCAATGGATTGAGAGGTTTGTTGATTATTTTGGATATTCAAAAAAAGATATAGGATATTTAGGAAAAGGAAAAAATAAATTAAACGGTAAAATCGATGTTGCAACTATGCAAAGTTTGAAAAATAACCCTGATATTATCAATCAATACTCCTTTGTAATAGTTGATGAGTGTCATCATATACCTGCCATTACTTTTGAATTAATTGTAAAACAATTTTTTGGAAAATATATTTTGGGTTTAAGTGCAACTCCCAATAGAAAAGATGGTTTAGAGCCAATCTTATTCCAACAACTTGGAAAAATTGCTTATGAACATAAGAAAAAAAGAACTTTTAATAATCGTTTAGAAATAATTAGAACTGACTTTATAAGTGAGTCTGATAATTATGCAATACTTATAAATGAACTTTGTACAGATGAAAACAGAAATAATTTATTGATTAAACAAATTATTTTAAACAAAGATAGGAAAATTTTGCTTTTAACTGATAGAATTGAACATATAAGTATTCTTGAAGAAAAGTTATTAAATGAAAATATAGATTTTGTCGCTATTCATGGAAGTTTTAGTAAAAAAGAACAAGAAGAAAAAATGAAATTAGTTGAAAGTAAAAATCTTATTTTAGCAACTACTTCATATTTTGGTGAAGGAATTGATTTTCCACATTTAAATACAATAATTTTTGCTACACCAATTTCATATTATGGTAGACTTGTACAATATTTAGGAAGAATTGGTCGAGGAAATCAAGAGTGTTTAGCTATTGATTTTTTAGATTATAAACATGCTATGCTTAACTCCTCTTACAAAAAAAGAGTTGAGGGTTATAAGCAGATGCATTATATTTAAAAATAGAGGGAAAAATGTTAGGGATAATTTTTTGGACATTATTAATTGCTATTGTTGTTAATTTATTATTAAAAAGATTTCACCTTCCAACGATTATAGGTTATATATTTACAGGAACAATAATTGCTTATACTTTTGGTTTACATGAAGCAGTTAATAATCATGACTTAAAAGAAATTGCTGAGTTTGGTGTAGTATTTTTGATGTTTACTATTGGATTAGAATTTTCAATTGAGCATCTTAAAAAAATGAGAATGGAAGTTTTTTTTACAGGTTCTCTTCAAATTATACTTACTACAGTACTTGTTCTTTTAGTTTGTATTTATATTTTGGATTTTGGATTAAAAACTTCTTTAGTTATAGGTGCTGCATTATCTCTTTCCTCCACAGCCATAGTTTTAAAAATATATAATGAAACCAATGATATTAAAAAAAGACATGGGCAAAGAGTTCTTGGTATATTGATTATGCAAGATATTGCAGTTATCCCAATTTTATTGATGATATCACTTTTTTCAGATAATGGTAAAACAGATATATGGTTTCTTATTCTTAAAACAACGATAGCTGCAATAGTTCTAATAGCATTATTATATTTTGTAGGTAAGTATTTATTAGAACCATTTTTTGAACATGTAACAAAATCAAAATCAGATGAACTTTTTGTAGGTTCTGTTCTTTTAATTGCAATTGGTGCATCATATATAGCACACTATTTTGGTTTTACATACTCTTTAGGAGCTTTTGTTGCGGGAATGATGATTAGTGAAACTAAATTTAAACATCAAGTTGAGGCAGATTTAACCCCTTTTAGAAATTTATTACTAGGGGTATTCTTTATTACAGTTGGTATGCAAATAAATTTTACAGTTATATCTGAATATATTTTTACAATTCTAATATTGCTTCCAATAATGCTTGTTCTAAAATATCTTATAATCTATGCTGTGGTTAGAATAAATGATACAAAAAGAGTTGCTTTTAAAACTGCACTTTCATTAGTCCAAATAGGAGAATTTTCTTTAGCAATTTTAGAATTAGCAAGAAGTGGAAGTTTAATTAACCCAGTTTATTCTCAAATATTAATAGTTACGATTGTAATTTCTATGATATTAACTCCAATAGCTTTAAAAAATATGTCTTCTTTAGCTTCATATTTATTACATGAAGATTCTATGATGATTCCTAATACTTATAATATTGAAAAAAATACAAAAGGACATATTGTTGTTTTAGGATTTGGACACTTAGGGCAAGAAATAGCACATAATCTTAGGCTTGACGGGCATGAATATGTAATTATTGAGCATAATTTAAAGTATTTCGAAATGGGATATAAAGCAGAAGAACCAATTATTTTTGGAAATGCATCCCATAAACATATTTTGGAATCGGTAAATATAAAAGATGCTTGTGCAGTTATTGTTGCTATAGATAATGCAGAAAAAGTTCATTTGATTTGTGAAGTAATTGATGATTTAACACATAATACTAAAACAATTGTAAAGGTTACTAGATTTAGTGAAAAAGAAGATCTTAAATCTCTTCATTTAGAGCACATTATTGTAGAAGACGATATTATGGCTCGTGCTTTAGTTGATGAAACAAAAGAGTGTATACTTGATTTTTCTGATGCTCAGAAGAAGACAAATCAGAGCTAAGCTCCGATATATCTTCTTTTTTGGCTCTCTTTAATCTTTTCTACATTTACAAGTATAAATCCATCAACGCAATCTGAAAAATCTGGGTCAACATTAAATCCTAAAAATTTAACTCCCCCTTCTTCACAAATATCTGAGTACTGTTTATATAGTGTTGGAACCGTAACACCCATACTATTTAAACTAGATTTTAAAACTTTGAAATCTTTTTTTCTATCATCTAAAATAAAATTTTCTTTTAAATCTTGAATATGTGAAGAGTATTGATATGGTATTTTGGGTTCAATTATTTCCTCTTTATTTGAAAAATAATGTAAATAATAAAAAATCATCATATCTTTCGCCGCACTTGGAAAAGTCCCAGTAATTGAAACAGGACCAAACATATATTTGATATTTGGATAATTTTTTAAATATGCACCAATTCCATACCATAGGTAATCTAAAGCTCTTGTCCCCCAATATTTGGGTTGTACAAAACTTCTTCCTAATTCGATAGAATCTTTTAAATAAGGATTGAATTCTTCGTGGTATTTAAATAAGGTATTAGAATAGAAACCTTTAACACCTATATTTTTATTAATAAAATCTCCATTTCCTATCCTATATGAACCAACAATTTCTAAATCATTTTCATCCCAAAGAATAATGTGTTGGTAATAAATATCATATTTATCAGTATCTCTTTTTTTATTAATTCCTTCTCCTACTTTTCTAAAAGATAATTCTCTTAATCTTCCTAATTCTTTTAGTACAACAGAATCATCTTCATAGTCATATAAGTAAATCTTTTTACCATCATTTGTTTCACCAATAAGTGTAGACTTTTTTAGTTCTTTTACTAAATCATCTTTTTTTTGTGGATGAGCTATAGCTTTTTGTGTGACAAAGTAAGATTTTTTTCCTTTTTTTAGAGAATAAAGATGTTTTTTATAGAGGCTTACAAGATATTTTTTATCTAAGCCTCTTGGTTTAATATTTTCATTTGGGATTATTTCACCAACTTTTATATTTATGTTTGTAGATTTCTTTTTAAACATTTCATTTGATAAAAGTAGCGTTGAAAAAGTTTTGTTTATAACAGACATAGTGTAGAATGTTCTTGAATTTTTTCCACCAATAAAAATTGGTAAAATAGGTGCATTTGAGTTTGTTGCAAAATTTAAAAAACCTTTATTCCAAAGGGGGTCTTTAATTCCTTTTGCACTAGCGCGGCTTACTTCTCCTGCTGGAAAAATTATAATTGCTTGATCATTATTTAGAGCATCATAAACTGCTTGTATATCTTTTTTCGATTGTCTCATTTTATAATTATCAATTGGAATAAAAAGTGATTTTAATGCTTCTATTCCAACTAAAAAATCATTTGCAACAATTTTTACATCGCTTCTTACTGTTCCAACTAATTTCAAAAGAGAAAGGGCATCCAGTCCACCTAATGGGTGATTTGCTATTATTACTACTTTTCCAGAACTTGGAATATTTTGTAAATCATTACTTGATACAGTATAATCAAAATTAAAATAATCTAATACTGCATCTACAAATTCAAAACCTTTTAGGTGAGAATTTTTGCCTAAAAATTCATTTATAGAATTTTCATGAACTACTTTTTTTGCAAGCTTTATTAAGGATTTATTTAAAAAGTTTGGCTTTTTTGCCACATTTGGAAACTTTTTTTCTATCTCTTTTTGCACATCAATCATTGTTTCTCCTTAGAATATGAAATTCTAGGAAAAATCTATTACATCTAAGTTACATTAATATAATTAGTTATATATAGATAATAAATCATAAATAATTATATTAAATTATAAATAGGATGAATACTCTAAAATAACAAACATGTAGATAATTATTTCACTAACCATTCAGATAACCTGTAATAAATGTGTAACCAAACTTTTCTAAAATTCTGTGATATTCATATGTAAGATATGAGTGATATAAATAAAAAAATCAAGGAAAAGTAAATGAAAAAAATACACTTTAGCATTGCAGCAGCTGCTATAGTTACTTCGATAGCCTTTATTGGTTGTGGTGGAGGTTCATCCTCAACTCCTTTTGTAGGTTCTTCCTCTAGTTCTTCTTCAACAGGTGCCTTAGTAATAAATCCCTTCCTGTCAAACATAGATTATACCTGTGGTTCAATTTCAGGTGTAACAGGAGCAAATGGAGAGTATTCATACAATAGTGGAGATACTTGTACTTTTAAATTTGGTGGAAAAGAATTAACTGCTACGCCAGAAGATAATTTAACTATTGATGAAATTTTAGCTAGTGCAGCTAATGCAGGCATTAGTAAAGATGCTATTTGGGGATATTTAAGTGCAGCAACAGGTCTTTCCCAAGCAGAGATCGAAAGATCAGGAAGTATAAAAATTTCAGATACTTTTAAAAATGCAACAGATGATATTACAGACTTTTCTTCTTTTGATGCAATAAGTGCCGCAATTATGTCTGATGTTGATGTTGATCCTGCTGTAAAATCTAAATTTGAAAAAAATATTGCAAAAATACCTGCCTCAAAAACAACAAAGAGGGTTGATGTAAGATTTGAAGAGATTATAACACCAACAACTGAAACAGCAATGAATACGCAACAGGTATCATCTAAAGCATATGTAAATGGTGAAGAGCAATCAATAGGATATTCAACTATTTTAAGAACAGGTGATTTTGATGCAAATGGACAAATTTTTGGTTTATTAAAAGATTATCAAGATAAATTAATTAAATTTGATGATGGAAGTCCATATATTTGTAATGGTACAAATAGTGGCGTGGGTTCAGGTTTAGATTATAGTTCATTTTTAAATGTAAATAATAAACTATATATGGTGTCTCAGTTTGAGTGTCAAATTGGTGCAATGTATATGACAGAATTAGAACAAGATTCTACAACAGGAGCATTAAGTGCAAAAGATGGAACATTAAAATTCATTTCTCAAAAAGATGAATTTGGTGGATTTGTACATTGTGCTGGACAAAAAACTCCTTGGGAATCTCATTTAGGTTCAGAAGAGTATGAAAATGATGCAAGAGCAGTGGAAAAAAGTGTTGATTCAACAACTGGATTAACTGGAAATAAATATTATGATGAAAGTGCAAAATTCTGGGGAGGAGATGCAAAAAAAATATCTCCTTATTATTATGGATGGACACCAGAAGTAAAAATCACTTCAGCAGGTGAAGCTGATTATACAAAACATTACTCAATGGGTAGATTTTCTCATGAATTATCATATGTAATGCCAGATAATAAAACGGTATATATGTCTGATGATGGTACAAATGTAGGCTTCTTTATGTTTGTTGCTGATAAAGCAAAAGATTTAAGTGCAGGAACATTGTATGCTGCAAAATGGAATCAAACATCTTCAAAAGGTGCAGGCGCTGCAAATCTTACATGGGTTAATTTAGGACATGCAACAGATTCAGAAATCAAAACAATTTTAGATAAAGATGGTAACGTTGCAACAAATGATGCTCCAAAATTTTCAGAAATTTTTGATGCAGTTGAGACAGCAGGTGGAATTTGTACAGAAGGTTATACTTCAATTAATACAAGTGCAGGTAATGAATGTCTAAAAATCAAAGATGGCATGGAAAAAGTAGCATCTAGATTAGAAACTAGAAGATATGCTGCAATTAAAGGTGCTACAACTGAGTTTAGAAAAGAAGAAGGTATAACTTTTGATAAAAACTCAGGAAAACTTTATGTTGCAATGAGTGAAGTAAGAAAAGGTATGGAAGATAATTCTTCAAATGACCTTGGTGGTAATAATGATATTAAATTAAGTTCAAATTCATGTGGAGCAGTTTATGCTTTAGATATTGCAACATCTAAAGTAAATGATACTGCATCTTCTGCAATTTCATCTTCATATGTAGTGTCAAATATGTACTCTATTATAGAAGGAACACCAACTACTTATGCTGATACTTCAATCTATGCAGGAAATACTTGTGATGTAAATGGAATTTCAAATCCAGATAACGTAACATTCTTAGCAAATTCAGATATCTTAACAATTGGCGAAGATACAGGGAAACATAAGAATAATATCGTTTGGGGATATAATGTAAAAACAGGTGAATTAACAAGAACATTTGCTGCACCAGTTGGAGCAGAGACTACATCACCATTTTGGTATAACGATTTAGCAAACGGTTTTGGATATTTATCAGTAGTAACACAACATCCAGATTCAACAACAACTGATGCTGGTCAATCTGCTATTGGTTATGTAGGACCTTTCAAAAATTTAACAAAATTAAATGATGTTGAAACTATTAATTCTGTTTCTAAAATTGCTACATTAAGTACTGGCCTTAAAGGAGGTTCAGAAATTGTTGCTTTTGATAAAAATACAAATAAAATGTTTACAACAAATGGAGCGAATAATGCTTTAGATATTACTCCTCTTTCATACAATAGTGAAACAAAAACAACTAATTTGGGTACAACAACTTCAATTTCTTTGGCAGCTTATGGTGCTGGAGTTCAAAGTGTTGCTTCAAAGAATGGAAAAGTAGCTGTTGCAGTTGGTTCAGCAAATAAAGTAACTACAAAAGGAAAAGTTGTTGTATTTGATACTGATGGTAATTTAATCTCTCAAACTACAGTTGGTTATTTACCTGATATGGTTACATTTAATGAGGATGGTACAAAAGTTATTGTTGCAAATGAAGGTGAACCTGATGCAAGCTCTGGATCATATGTAGATGTTGCAGGTTCAATTGGTATTGTAACTTTAGCAAATACAGATGCTAATGATAATGCAAATGGTTATGCTGAAGTAGGTTTTGCTTCTGCTACGTTAACTGATGCTCTTGATGGAACACCAGTAAGACTTGGAGGAACTCCAAGCAATGATAAATCTTTAGATTTAGAACCTGAGTATATTACTGTAAGTGGCAACTATGCATATGTAACGTTACAAGAGAATAACGCAGTAGCAAAAGTTGATATTAGTGGAGATACTCCTAGTTTAGTTTTAATTAAATCTTTTGGTGCTAAAGATTATTCAACTCTTAATACAATTGATATTGAAGAAGAAGGCTATGCTTTAATGAAGAACTATGCTGGGTTACATGGACTTTATATGCCTGATTCAATCGCTTCATATACTGTAGATGGTAGTACTTATTTGGTAACTGCAAATGAAGGTGACGGAAGAGAGTATTGTTCTAGTGCAGACCCAGACTGTAATAATCCAATTTTTTCTGATGAAAAGAAAATCAAAAAGTTAAATTTAGATTCAACTATTGCTTCTGATTATACTAATGAAGATGACTTAAAAGTACTTACTGATATGGGTGATGTTGATTCAGATTCTGATTATGATAAATTATATGCATTTGGTGCAAGAAGTTTTTCTATTTGGAATAATGAAGGCGTTTTAGTATTTGATAGTGCAGATCAATTATCTAAATTGACTTCAAAAATCATGCCAACATTATTTAATCAAGATGATGGAAAAATTGATGGTAGAAGTGGTAACAAAGGTGTTGAGCCTGAAGCACTAACTATTGGTAAAGTAGGAACAAAAACTTATGCTTTTGTTGGACTTGAAAGACAAAATGTGTTTGTAGTTTATGATATTACTACTCCTACTGATGTTAAGTTTGTTAAATATATTGTTGCTGAAACTGATGGAGATAAATCTCCTGAAGGTATGAAGTTTATAAAAGCTGAAGATTCTCTTACTGGCAATGCACTTTTATTAGTAGCATATGAAATTAGTGGAACAACCGCAGTTTACGAAATTAAATAAATTATTAAAGAAGTGGATTTTCCACTTCTTTATATTTAGTTTTTTTAAATTTTTTAGAAGGACATAAAATGTTTAAAAAAGCTTTATTTAGCGTAGGTGTAAGTATTTTTCTTATTGCTTGTGGCGGTGGAGGTAGTAGTTCCTCCTCTTCATTATTAGGAGAAAATTCTTTAGAATCAAATGCAACAAGTATATTCACAGTTCAAAGAGGTTCAGTTGTAAATGCAAGAGTAAGTGATTTTTCAGGAAAAAATGCTTCTTATATAGGAGGGAATCAGTATAAATTTACCGGAGAGATTACATATCCTGTAACTGTTACAGGAGGTTTTATTGATTTAAATGAAGATGGTATTAAAAATGGAGATGATATAGACCTTGATATTCCATTATCAACCCATTCAGGTACTTCAATTACTCTACTTAGTACTATAGTAGGTTTAAATAGGGAATCCAATTTAAATACATTAAGTCAAGTTTTTTCAATATCAAGTGATGATTTATTACTTCTTCCCTCTAAGAACAAAAAAGTTGCAGTGCTTTCAGACATAATTTATAAAATATTGAAGTTAAATCCAGCCTTAAACCCATCTGAAATTATTGAAAAGATTAAATTAAATGAACTAAATGTTTTAGAGCAATTTAATGCTATAGATTTAAATAAGTATACTAATTTATCTAGTGAAGAGTTTTTAAAAATGCATGAAACACAAACTATAAGAGAAATTACTTCAAAAGGAATACTTGATGAAAGCTTTCCAGTTTATTCGGGAAAAGATTTAACATCAAAACTTGTATCAAATGCAAAAAGTGCATATATTTCTCCTCAGTGTTATACCAAAACAAAAGATACAAATGGAAAGGTTTATAATCCTTGTTATTCCTGTCATATAAATTCTAATGAACCAAATTACGTAGATGATTGGGATTTACAAGAAAGTTATGCTTTTAGTGAAAATAGTAAAAAAAATCCTTTTACAAATCTGTTTAAAGATAGAACATCTCAAGTTAATTCAATAAGTGATGAAGAAATTTTAGAATATATTGCTGAAGATAATTATATGGATAATAAAGGGAATATTATTTTAGCTAATAGATTAAAATATGCATTACCTGAAAAATGGGATTTTTCATCTGATGGAATAAAAGATGGAAAGTGGAGTGGTTTTGTTCCAGATAGTTATTTTAATTTTGATAAGGAAGGTTTTGATAAAAACAAAGAGGGGAATTATACAGGATGGGTAGCTTTTGGGTATTCTCCATTCTTAGGAACTTTTTGGCCAACAAATGGTAGTACTGACGATGTACTTATTAGGTTGCCATCTTCAATGATGAAAGATGCCGATGGAATTTTTTCAAAAGAAGTATATAAAATAAATCTTGCAATAGTTGAATCAATGATAAAAAGAAAAGATATAAGTATTGATAAAGTTGATGAAAATATTTATGGGGTAGATTTAAATCATGATGGTATCTTGAGTGAAACTTCAACTGTAGTATATAATTGGATAATTCCAGAATATAATAATGGTAAATATATATATTCTAATTTTTATGTAGGATTTGCAAAACTTGAATTAGAAAAAAACAAATTACACATCGCTCCTGGATTATATCCAGAAGGTACAGAGTTTTTACATTCAGTTAGATATATTGGAATAAATGAGGCTAAAACGGGTATTAAACTTGCCAATAGAATGAAAGAACTAAGATATGCTAAAAAAACTAGCTGGAATACTTATTCACAATTAAGCAATGCTGCAAGTTCTGAGATTAAGGAACGGGATGCTTTTCCTGACAGATTAAGAACTATTACAGGTAATGTAGAAGAGGGCTTAAATACTGGGCTTGGTTGGCATTATCAAGGCTTTATAGAGGATAAAGGTGGACATTTAAGACCTCAATCTTACGAAGAAACTTTATCGTGTATTGGTTGTCACTCAGGTATTGGAGCTATTACGGATTCGACCTTTTCATTTCCTAGAAAAAATAATACATATAACAAAGGATGGTATCACTGGAGTCAAAAAGATTTAAGTGGGATGAAGGATAGAATATTAACTAATAATAACAAAGGTGAATATGCCTATTACTTAGAAAACAACGGTGCAGGCGATGAATTTAGAGGAAATGAAGAGATAAAGTCTAAATTTTTTGACAGTAAAGGTAACTTAATTCAAAGTGAAGTAGATAAGATAGCAAATGATATTACCTATTTAATAAATCCAAGTGTAAATAGAGCAATATCCTTAAATAAAGAGTATAAAGTTATTGTAGATGAACAAAGTTATATTTATGGAAAAGATGGACATACCGCTCCTTTAGATAGTACAGTTTACAAAGAAATAGAAATAGATAAATCAACAGGTATCAAAGCAATAAAACATTAAAAATCTTTCATAGAAAACTTATGCTAAAATCCTTTCTTTAAAATAGAGAAAGGATTTTATTTATGAATAAATCAGATATCACAAATATTTTTACAATTTTACTTTTAGCTTACGGTTATGGAAATGATAATCATATCTTATTTACTGTAGGTCTTTTTGCTTTTAGTGGGGCTATTACAAACACTCTTGCTATTCATATGCTTTTTGAAAAAGTGCCATATCTTTATGGTTCAGGGATTATTGAAAAGAAATTTGGACAATTTAAATTATCAATTCATAATCTTATGATGAATCAATTTTTTACAAAAGAAAACTTATCAAAATTTTTCCAAGATGAAATGGATAGTGCGAAAAAAACTGTTGATTTTGAGAAAATTTTAAATAAAACAGATTTTTCTCCAGCTTATGACTCTTTAAAAGAAGCAGTTTTAGAATCACCATTTGGTGGAATGCTTGGAATGTTCGGTGGAGAAGCGGCATTAGAACCTTTAAAAGATCCCTTTACCCAAAAATTACAAGCATCTATAATAAAAATTTCACAAACTGATTCTTTTCAATCAGTTGTAAGTGAAGCTTTAAAATCAGATGATTTTAGTGAAGATATTTATAATAAATTAAGCACTATTGTAAATAAAAGATTAGATGAATTAACACCTAAAATGGTAAAAGAGATTGTTCAAGATATGATAAAAGAACATCTTGGTTGGCTTGTAATTTGGGGTGCAGTTTTTGGTGGACTGATTGGTTTTGTTTCAACTTTAATATCATAGCTTATAAAATATTCTAAAGATATACTATTTAAATCTTTAGAATATAACCTACCCCTTTAATAGTTTGAATATCTAGCTCTGATACTTTTTTTCTTAGTCTAAAAAGTAATTGTCTTCTATTTTCATCATATGTTGTATTCTCATGCCATAATGTTAAATCTATATATTCATTGGATACTATAGTGTTTTTATTTTGTATTAGTATATATATAAATTGTTCTTCTTTTTTTGTTAGATTTATTTCTTGATTGTTTTTTAATAAAACTTTTTTTTGTACATCATAGACATACTCATTATTAAGTTGGATTGGTTTGATTTGATTATTGAGTCCAAAACGAAAAGAAGCTAATTTTACTTCTCTAAGAAGATGTGCATCTAAATATGGTTTTACGATATAGCCTGTAAAATTAACACTTGAAGCCTCAGCTAATGTTGTATCATCGTGGTATGAGGTTAAAAATATAACTGGAACATTGAAGTTTTTTTGAATAAGCTTCGTTGTTTCAATACCATTTAGTTCCCCTTTGATATTGATATCTGCAATTATAATATCAACATGCTCTTTGAACATTGCCTCTATAGCATTTTCGCTTCTACTTGCAATAGCAACTACGTGATATCCTGCCCATTCTAATGTTCTTTTCATCTTTTGGGCAGTTAAAGTTGTATCTTCTATGATTAATATGTTGATTTTTTTCATGTAAGTATTTTATCACTTCTGCGTTATATTTATCGTTATATTCAAAAAATATTACTTTTATTATGTTAGAATTTTGAAAAAAAGAGTCTTATGCGTTATTCAATCATTTTATTAGTTTTTTTATATATAAATTTACAAGCAACTATTTTGGTCAATACACCAAATAATATAGACCTTCTTCCCAACTCCGAAATATACCATGATATTGGCAATCACGAAACCATAAACACTATTTTAAAAAAGAATGATAAATTTATCACAACAAATAAAAAAGTTGTTGATTATTGTATTTTGGCTCCTGAAGGTGTATGGATAAAATTTCAACTTTATAATCCTACATCTTCCCCTATAAAAAAGATAATTAGTTTTGAAAATATCTTTTTAGAAGAAATTGAGCTTTACAAAATAGAAAATCAGAAAATAGTATCTAAAAAAACTACTGGATTTTACCATCTAAAAAGTTTTGAAGGTACAGTCAAACTTAATGTTCCGGTAACTCTTAACCCAAAGACTACACAAGATTATTATCTTCATGTAAAAAATGAAAAACTCTCTTTATGGTTTAAACCAATAATACATGACCCAAAAGAATTTAAAAAAGAAGATACAGCAAAGCAAGTAATTTGGGCACTTTTTTTTGGTGGAATATTGTCTCTTGTTTTATATAATATTTTTATATTTATTTTTACAAGAGATGAAATTTATTTATATTATTTCTTATATCTTATTGCTACACTTATGCAAAGTGAATTTTCAATATACGTAAAACTTTATCTTTTCCCTATGCATGATATTGAATTTCTCAAAAAAAGTATGTATTTTAACCTTTTTTATACAAATGTTTTTGTTACCTTTACTATGACTCTTTTTATTCGATATTTTTTAAATACAAAACTTTATCCTAAGATTGACTTGTCTTTAAAATTAATCATTTTTATAATACCTGTTTATTATGCTTTACAAATCTTTAATATCTTTACTGTTCCACAGGTAATTCTTTTTCAGTTTCTTACTCCCTACTATTATTTTGGGATTGGGATTTATGCTCTTTATAAGAAAAACCCTCAAGCAAAATTCTTTTTACTAGGGTGGAGTTTTGCTCTTTTAGCTTGGTTATCACTATTTTTTAAATTTTTTGGGCTACTACCTGAACAGTATGTATTTACTTATACTTTTGAAACTCTTATTATGGCAGAGGTTATTTTGTTCGCTATATCATTGGCATATCGTATCAAAACACTAGAAAAGAAAAAAAATGATTTAACCCAAACCCTTTTAGTACAACAACAAAATGAATCTAACCGTTTAGAAAAAATTGTAAACACAAGAACCCAAGAGTTAAACAACGAATTAAAACAAAATGAACTCTTACTAAAAGAGTTACACCATCGAGTAAAAAATAACATGCAATTTATCACTTCACTCTATGCACTTAAACTCAATGATAACAATGATAAGCATATCCAAGAAAAGCTTTATGATGTAGAAAGAAAAATCCATGCTATGAGTATCGTACACCAGATGCTTTATAATCAAAAAAATCTTGTAAATATTGATGCAAAAGAGTATTTTGAAAAAGTTTTACAAAACATAAAAGATAGCTTTGAGCTAGAAAATATTACATTTGAACTTGATATAAACTCTTTTCTTGACACTGAAGAAGCTATTTATTGTGGTCTTATAGTAAATGAACTAGTTACAAATGCTGTAAAGCATGCTTTTGATTCAAAAGGAGGAATCATAAAAATCTCTCTAAATAGTGTAGATAATGGAACATTATTAGAGGTTTCAGACAATGGCATAGGAAAAAGTGCTAATACAAAAGCAAGCTTTGGGGAGATGATGGTCGAATCACTTGCAACAGATCAACTAGAGGGGAAACTTCAAGTAGTAGTTGATAAGGGAACACATATTTCTTTATGGTTTAAAAATAAAAACCAAAAAAGTAACGGTGAATATAACGATAGCTAAATATAATACTTGAATAAAAGAAAGAAGAAGAAAGCTTCTTCTTATTTAAGGATTATATCATGAAATCAAATCATAACTATTCTTCACGTTTTAGAATACTTAAAGGTGGAAAGATAAGCTTAGTAGTAAGTGCACTTCTAGGAAGTGTAACTCTAAGCTTTGCAGCTCCTAGTGGTGGAGTAGTAACTTCAGGGTCTGCAAATATTTCTCAAAATGGAAATACAACTAATATAAACCAATCCACCTCCAAAGCTAGTATAAACTGGAATAAGTTTAATATAGCTTCCCATGAAACAGTAAACTTCAATCAACCAAATGTAAATAGTATAACTCTCAATAGAGTAATAGGAAATGAAAGAAGTATTATAGATGGAGCATTAAATGCGACTTAATAGTAAAAACGGGTGCATAAAATAGCTCTTAAACTATGGTATATTGGTAGTAAACAAAGGTTAATTTACAAATGGCTGTAAAAAAACTC
>PKUJ01000005.1 GCA_002869565.1 Arcobacter sp. | reverse complement strand
TTATTTATAATGATATATATTATCTAAAGATTAGTGAAATATAAGTTAAGGATGGGAAAGTATTGAAATTCTATTGATATCTAAGAAAATTGATTTTTTGAATTTACACAGTTAGTTTTACACTACCTTGCAAAACTCCTTAAGAAAGGTACATTTAGTACCTTTTTCCAGTCAAACAGCTTCAGGCTTTTCCGAAAACAATTCCAAAACCAACAAAGTCTGGACTTCCTAGCCATTAAATTATCTTATCTATTCCATTCAGACGAGGGTAACAAGGTAAAGTGTTAAAAATCAATTAAGTGGTGCAGATTTTTAGTATAGTTCACGGCGGAAATTTTATTTTATGAAGGAGTTTACTAAAGTAAATGAGTTTATAAAATAAAATTTTCAACAAAGAAATATGCAAAAAGATGCACTACTTCATTGATTTTTTATTTGCCTAGGCAGAAGGCTCCGAACATCACGTCTAACATCTGGTCATTCTCATATGGTCTTGTAATATTACTTATATGTTCTAAACCTTCTGTTATATGATGTGCAAAAAACTCTAACTCACCAGTTTCTAAAGGTATTGAAGATTCAATTATATGAAATAGTGTTTGTTCCACTTCATCCACTTGTCTTTTAGAGATTAAAGTCATATCATCACTATGAGTATTTGAATCTAATAGATTCTCTATTTTAGAGATTAAAGGATTTATATTTTCTTTTGTACTTAGTTCTGTGAATTCTACAAGTTTTGATTTATCAAATTTATTTTCTAGATCTGATTTATTTAAAACCTTTATTATCTCTTTGTCAGAGTTTTGCTCTAACAAATTTAAAATTTTTGAATCTTCTTCATCAAACTCTTTATTATTGTCAAATAGTGATATTACGATGTCAGCTTCGCTAATTGCTTCAATAGACTTTTCTATACCAATTTGTTCAATTACATCACTAGCTTCTCTTATACCTGCTGTATCAACTATTTTTATGATATGAGTTCCTATTTTAACAGACTCTTCAATTGTATCTCTAGTTGTTCCTGCAATATCAGAGATAATTGCTCTATCAAAATTTAGAAGTTTATTTAAAAGTGAAGATTTTCCAACGTTTGGTTTTCCAATAATTGCAACTTTGAAACCTTCAATTAATCCTTCTCTTCTTTTACTAGCATCTAAAGTGTTTGTTAATTTAGTTTTTATTTTAGTCAATTTATTTTCAATTTGCTCAAAAATATCACTAGGTAAATAATCTTCTGCATAATCAATACTAACTTCAGTATAAGCTAACATAAAAAGCAAATCTTCTCTTATATCATTTACAAAATCAGTTAATTCACCTTTTAACTGTTTTGCCAAAAGTTTTACAGCATCCTCACTTCTAGCTTCAATAATCTTAGCAATTGCTTCTGCTTTTGATAAATCTATTTTTCCATTTAAAAATGCTCTTTTTGAAAATTCACCAGGTTGTGCAAGTCTAGCCCCAAGTTTTATAATTTCACTCATAATAATATTTGATATAGCAATTCCACCGTGACATTGAAATTCAACAATATCTTCACCAGTAAAAGAAAAAGGATTTTTAAAATATATTAAAAGTGCTTCATCAATTGGTTCATCATTAGAATTGTAGATTGAACTAAGAGTGGCTAACCGTGGTTTTAAATCAGCTTTTTTTGAAAGTTTTAGAGCTATTGGTAAATCATCTTTACCACTAACTCTAATAATTGAGATTGAACCAATTCCATTGGCTGTAGCAATTGCTACAATTGTATTATCATCAAACAATTTTTATTGCTCTTTACTTCTGTACTCATTTACAAGCACGTATTTATCCCCTCTTACATTTGTCTTCACAGCAACATATTTCTCAGGGAATTCTTCTCTTAATTTTTTAAGTGCAATATGTACTAAAATACCATCAAGAGGTTTTGTTTTGAAAGAACCTTTTTCTTTAATCGTTTCAATTACTGGATCTAAATATGTATGAATTGAAGCTTCTTGATTTTTTAAGAATTCTGCTACTTCAAGTCTCAACATAAGACTATATTTTTCATTTATCCAATTAAATAAAATATATGAAAGAGCTTTATATCTATACCCCTCTTTTCCAATTAATAAAGCTGAATCTTCACCTGTAAATTCAATATAAACTGTATTTTCATCAAAAAATTCAACTTTTATATTATCAATTTCATAACAAGTATCTTCAAATAAAGAGTTTAGACCTGATTTTATTTCAGATAAAACTTCATCTTTATCTTTTTTTACTACAATTTTTGCAACTTCTCTTTGATTTTTAGATTCGCTATAAAAATTATCAAAAATTTTATCTTTTGAATCAATTTTTGGAACTTCAGTTAATTTTGGTTCTTTTTTTCTTTGTTCCACTTTATTTTCTGAAACTCTTTTTTTTCTATTTCTTTGTTCATCTCTACGATTTGAATCTTCAATTTTTTTAGAAACATCTTCGATTCTTACATCTTTTTTTCTAAATTTTTGTTCTCTTGGTTTTCTATTATCTCTTCTATGGTTACTTTTTTCAGTTACTGAAATAATTGCATTTTTTTTACCAAAGCCTAAAAAACCCTTGCTTGATTGTTGAACTATTTCAATTTCTAATTGAGTAATTGAACAACCAAATTCATTTGATGCTAATTCGTAGACTTCTTCTAAACTTTTTGCTTCAAATTTTTTCATAATAGACTCCCTATTTTTTAGCAACTCTTTGTTTCTCAAATAATTTATTTATATAATATTGTTGAGAAATAGTAAATACGTTATTTATGAACCAATAAAGTGTTAATCCGGCAGGGAACCACAAGAAGAAGAACGTAAATATTACTGGTAAAAATTGGAAAATCTTCTTTTGCATCTCATCTTGCATTGTATTAGGAGTGATTTTTTGTTGTAAGAACATCGAAGCACCCATTAAAATTGGTAATACAAAGTATGGATCCATCTCAGCTAAATCGTGAATCCATAAAATCCACTCAGCACCTTTTAGTTCAATCGAGTTAAGTAATACTCTATAGATTGCAAAAAATACTGGAATTTGTAAAACAAGAGGTAAACAACCACCCATTGGGTTTGCACCATGTTTTTTATATAATTCCATCATATGTGCAGATTGTTTTTGTTTATCATCTTTGTATTTAGCTTGAATTTCTTTCATTTTAGGAGCTAAATCTTTTAGCTTCTGCATTGAAACCATACCTTTGTATGATAATGGATATAAAATAAGTTTAATTAAAACTGTTAAAACTACAATTGTCCAACCCCAGTTTCCAATATAACTTTGTAAAAATTGTAAAAGTAAGAACATTGGTTTTGCAATAAAAGTAAACCAACCATATTCAATTACATCTGTTAATTCTTTATTTAATCCTTCTAAAACCTTAAATTCTTTTGGTCCCATGTATCCTGAGAAAGAAAGAGTATTAACTCCATGAATAAACCCTTGAGGATTTTTATTTGCATCTGGCATAAGTGAAATTTGTAAAGTTTTATCAAAATTATAAATTACAGTTGCATAATATCTATCAAAACTAGATATAAATTTTGCACCTACATAAGATTTTGTTTTATCTAAATCTTCATCTACTGTTAAGTCCATTGTACTATCAGCTAATTTAACATATACACCATGATCAGCATACATATCAGCTAAAATATTTGGTCTAAATCCATTTGTAACAAAAAATTGTTCTTTAGATGTAGAATTTATTTCTAAATCATAGTGACCATTAGGATAAACTGTAAAATTTTTGATTAATGTAACACCAGTCAAAGATTGACTAAGTGTGAATTTTTGTACTTCTTTTGTAGCATCTACATTTGAAGCAGTTGTTGTATATGTAACTTTAAAAGCTTCATTATTTAAATCCGTATTAGCAAACCTAACCTCTAATGGTCTTAATTGGTCTGCTTCAAACAGTTTAAACCTATTACCTTCTTCATCTTTATATTTTTCTTCAGTTAGAGTAACTTGTGCAACTCTACCTAATTTATCAATTTGAATAATATTTCTTCCAGTCTTAATAGTAGTGATAATATCACCTGTACCTATCGCTTTAGTAGATAGTGCTGAAATAGATTTTGCTAATTCACCTGGTGCTGCTGGCTGAGACACTTCTCCTGCTACAGTACTAGTTATATCCGGAGCAGCATTTTTTGCTTCTTGTTTCGCTATTTCTTGTTTCTTTAATTTTTCTTCTTGTTGAGGCTTTAATACTAAAAATTCATATGCAATAAAAAACACGAACACTATTAGTGTCATTATTAACATTCTTTTTTGCATACCATTATCTTGATTTGGATTATTCATTATTCTTCTTCCACTCCCGGTTTTTTACTATGAGGTATTTTTTATCGTCTATTGGAACAAGCCAATATTTGATTTTTATTTTTTTGAAATTGATATTATTATGTTTTGCAATTTTAACTATTGGATAATCAAATCCGCCAGGAAAAAGTTGGTTACATTTTAATATGCGTGATATTGTAAAATAAATTGCCTTAAAAAAAGTATTGTTCTCTAATTGCCAAAGGGCATAATTTGAACATGTGGGATAATATCTACAAGATCCAAATGAGATTACAGATAAATAGCGTTGATAAAATTTGATGAGATATCGAAATAAAATATGCATTTATTTAAATAATTCAAGTTTTTTCATAGCATACTTGAAATCTTTTTCTAGTTCTTTAGGACTTTTATCAAATATATTCTCTTTTACAACAAAAATATATTTTCCAGTTTTGATTTTTTCTTCAAAGTTAAGAATTAAAGCTCGAACTCTTCTTTTTGCTTTTGCTCTTTTAACTGCATTTCCTACTTTTTTGGAAGCAACAAATGCTAATTGCATTTTTTCGTTATACGAAAAAAAAGCGACAAAGGAGTGGGTATGCCACTTCTTGCCGCTTTTATAAAGTCGATTAAAATCTTTTGAATTGTTAAGACGGTGGTCTTTATTTAGATAGCTAATCTCTTTCTACCTTTAGCTCTTCTAGCTTTAATTACTTTCCTACCGTTTTTAGTTTTCATTCTGATTCTAAAACCGTGCGTTCTTTTTCTTGGCGTGTTATGCGGTTGATATGTTCTTTTCATATTCTTATAGTTCCTCTATTCACAAATTAAGTCGCGTAGTATATTTAAACTATACTTAAATTTTGTTTAGATTAAGCGATTTTAAAAATTAATCTTTAAATTAATTAATATTCACTATAACTTCATTATTCACTACATCAAATTCAACTTTTGAACCTTCTATAATTTTATCTTCCAAAATTAAGTCAGCAAGTCTATCTTCTACAATTTCATATATTGCTCTTTTTAAAGGTCTAGCTCCATATACAGGATCAAACCCAGCTTGAGCTATGTACTCTTTTGCACTACTTGTTAAAGATATTATTATATCTTTTTGTTCAAGTTTTATTTTTATATTATCAAACATAATATCTACAATACTTGTAATTGCTTCTAATCCTAATTGTTCGAATATTATAATATCATCAAGTCTATTTAAAAATTCTGGTTTAAAATATGCTTTTAATTCATTTAAAACTTCTTTTCTTCTATCTTCTTTATCTGAAATTTCAATAATCTTAGAACTTCCAATATTTGAAGTTAAAATTATAATTGTATTTTTAAAATCAACAGTAACCCCTTTGTTATCTGTTAATCTTCCATCATCAAGAACTTGGAGTAAAATATTAAAAACATCAGGATGTGCTTTTTCAATCTCATCAAAAAGGATTACAGAATAAGGTTTTCTTCTAACAGCTTCAGTTAACTGTCCCCCTTCATCATATCCTACATATCCTGGAGCTGCACCTATTAATCTTGAAACTGCATGTTTTTCCATATATTCACTCATATCAAATCTAATAAGAGATTTTACATCATCAAATAAAAATTTTGCAAGTGTTTTTGCAGCTTCTGTTTTACCAACTCCTGTAGGCCCTAAAAACATAAAAGAACCAATAGGTCTAGAATCTTCAGATAATCCTGCTTTATTTCGTTTAATGGCTCTTGAAATTGCTTTAAGGGCTTCATCTTGTCCTATTACATCTTCTTTTAATACAGACTCAACTTTTAAAACTTTTTCTTTTTCAGAATCCATCATCTTATTTACTGGAATTCCTGTCCATCTTGATACAATACTTGCAATGGCATCTTCATCTACAGAGTTTCTAAGAAGAGTACCTTGCTCTTGCATTCTATTCCACTTCTCTTCATTCTCTTTTATCTTTTGTTCTAACGAAGGAATTTCCCCATATTCAATAGAAGCTGCTTCTTCAAACTTGGATTCTCTTTTTGCTCTTTCTGCTTTTGTTTTAAATTCATCAATTTTTATTTTTAATTCACTTGTTGCATTAAAAGTCTCTTTCTCATTTTGAAATCTACTTTCTAAATTTTGTTTTTCTTCATTTAAATTTGCAAGTTCTTTTTCTATTTCTTCAAGTCTTTCATCATTCTTCTTACTTTTTTCCATTTTAAGAGCTTCTTTTTCTACATTGATAGTTTGAATTTCTCTTTTAAGTCTTGAAAGAACAGTAGGTTCTGATTCTATTTGCATCTTAAGTTCTGCCGCTGCTTCATCTATAAGATCAATTGCTTTATCAGGTAAAAATCTATCTGTAATGTATCTATTAGATAATTTTGCAGCAGCAATTAGTGCAGAATCATTTATTGTCACATTATGATGTGTTTCAAGTTTTTCTTTTATTCCTCTTAATATTTGTAAAGCTTCATTTACACTTGGCTCATCAACATTCACAGGTTGAAATCTTCTTTGCATAGCTGTATCTTTTTCAAAATACTTTCTATACTCTTTAAGTGTAGTAGCTCCAATTGTATGTAACTCACCACGTGCAAGACTTGGTTTTAAAATATTTGCTGCATCCATTGAGCCTTCACTAGCCCCTGCTCCAATAATTGTGTGAATTTCATCAATGAAAAGTATAATATTTCCAGCTTTTTTTACCTCATCAATAACAGATTTTAATCTATCTTCAAATTCACCTCTATATTTTGCACCGGCAATTAAAGCACTCATATCTAAAGTCACAACTCTTTTATTTTGTAAAGAAGTTGGAACATCTTTATTTACTATTCTTTGGGCAAGTCCTTCAGCAATTGCTGTTTTACCAGTCCCTGGTTCTCCTAATAAAATTGGATTATTTTTTGTTTTTCTAATCAAGATTTGCATCATTCTATTAATTTGTTCATCTCTTCCTATTACGGGATCGAGCTCACCATCAATAGCCATTTTATTTAAATCAATTCCATATTTACCTAAAGCTTCCAAATTATCATCAGAACTAGCACTATCAATTGTAGCCCCTGCTCTCATTGCTTCAAGCTCTTTTTTTGCATCATGTAAATTTATATATTTACCTAATACCTCTTTTAACTCCTTAGAATCAAAATTTGCAATAAGCCAAGAATCAATAGCAATAAATTTATCACCTTGCTTCGCAGCTTGTCCTTCTGCCTTTTCTAAACTTTGAACCAAGTTTCTTGATAATTTGATATTCTCTTTTGTTACAGATGATACTGAAGATAACTTAGCTGCATAAGATTTTGCTTCTAATTCTAAACTTACTTTATCTATATTCATTTTATTTAATAATTGGTTTAATACTGAGTTTGTATTTGTTAATAAAGCCCAAAGTAAATGTATTACTTCCACTTCTTGATTTTTATTATGTAAAGCTAAAGCAAGTGAAGAATCAATAGTCTCACTTAGTTGGTTTGTAAATTTTTCAAATAGTTTTTTCATTTTAGCACTCCTTTTATTTAACTGCTAAAAGAATTATAGCTACTTGAGTGTATATTTGTCAAGTTAAATATTATATATATAGCTATGTTAAATATTTTTATCAAATTCTATACAAAAACAAGAGCCCAGGGAAAGACCACAAGGAGACTCTATTTCAATATTTTTTACAAAAATATTACCTTTCATATGGTCAACAATAATTTGATGACTCATATACAATCCAATTCCTGTTCCCTTAGATTTATGTTTAGTTGTAAAGTAAGGATCAAATATCCTATCTATAATATTTGGAGCAATGCCACCTGCATTATCTTTTATATGTAGCCTATATAAATTTTTATCATTTATTTCTTCAATTTCGATATATCTATTTTCTATCTTATTGGATATAAATGCATCTTTTGAATTATTTATGATATTAATTAATACTTGAATAAACTCATTTGGATAACCTTTTAATTTAAATTCACTATCTGAAAATTTTGTCACTATATTAATCTCATGACTTTTAAGACTTGAGTTTAAAAGAAGAAGTGCTTTATTAAGAATATCTTCTAATGTGAATTCTTCTATTTTTTTATCTGATCTAAAAAAATTTCTGAAATCATCAATAGTTTTTGATAAATATTGTGTATTCTTAACAATCATATCCATTGATTCATTTAATCTTTCATCACTTAAAACTGCAAACTCTTTTTCAAATTTTACTCCACTAGCACAAGTACTAATTATACTTAAAGGTTGTCTCCATTGATGGGCAATATTTCCTATCATTTCACCCATTGAAGCCATTTTACTTTGTTGAAAAAGTAATTGATCTTTTCTTTTTAATTCAGTTATATCAATAATTGCAGAAACTTTTACGACTCTTCCATTTAGTTCTAAAAATTTACCTTGAACCAAGGCATCTATTCTTGTTCCATCAACTCTTATAATTCCAAGTTCATAAGTCTCAGTCTCCCTATCAATATTTGCTTTTAAAATTTCTTTGGACTCTTCTGTTATAAAATCAGCTATTTTTTTTCCTATTAATTCATCTTTAGATTTTGCTCTAAATAGCTTTAAAGTAACATCATTAACATCAAAACATATTCCATTTTCATGTAGCATGACTGATTCCATAGTCGAATTAAAAAGTGCTTTAAAACTAGCCAATGAATTTTCTAAAATATCTTCTCTTTTATCAATTTCTATTTGCATACTGTTAAAACTTTCTAACAATTTATTGAATTCGTCATATTCACTGATTTTGAGTTTTACATTATAATCGCCAGAAGCAATTTTAGAAGTGATATCTTGCATATCATCAAATGATTTAAAAATATTTTTTGAAATTCTTAAAGATAAAAAAATTGAGATAATTATAAATAGTAAAATTGCAAATGCAAAATAATAAACAATAGTATCTAATGATTTTAAAATATAATTATGACTCTCTCTAACAATAACATACCAAGCTGTTTTTTCTATTTTAGTATAGGAACCAAATTGACTTTTTTCTCCATTTTTATTTTTAAAAATTGCATGCTCAAAAGCTTGTTTTATATTAATCAATTTTGTAAAAACTTCTGAATACCTAACATTAAAACGCTCTAATACTAATTGCTTATTATCGGGATTTACAATAATAATTCCATTTTTATCATAAATTCTTATCATATGAGAACCATTATGATTTTTAAATCTTAACATAAAATTTGATAACTCAGATATATTAATCATAAATACACCAATTTTATCATTCATTTTAAAACTATATGAAATAGAAGGGACTTCATTAACAGTTGATAAAAAAACATTTGACCAATAAGTATCTGATGATTTTTTTATTTTTTTAAAATATTCTTTTTTTGAATAATCAAAGCCCTTATTTATATTCAAATTTGATAAAGCATAAAAATCTTCAATAATACCCTCTTTACTTAAGACTAATATTGATGAAATATTTAAATTTGTATCCACAACATTTTTAAGTAAATCCTTATTTCCAGGATAATTATTTGAAATATAATTTGCTACAAATTCAATCTTTAGTGTAAGATTATTTATCTCTTCTTCAACTTGTTTCAATACAAGATTTTGATTATGTTTAATTTCTTTTATTTTTGAATTATATTGATTTACAATTGCAATAATTCCAATAACTACAATTACAAATATAGAAAAAACAATTATAAGTTTTTGTATTTCTTTTTTTAAACTTTTATTCTTCATTTTACTTTTAAATATTTCCCATCTTTTACTCTAAAATTATAAAACTCTCTTATAACATCACCATACTCATCAAAAATAATATTATCTTGTAAACCTTCAAAAGTTCTTTTTTCCAAAACATTTTTTTTCATATCTGATACTTTTCCTCTTTTTAAAGAGTCAATTATGATTTTAGATAACTCATATGCTTTAGCTGCGTACATTGATGGATTTTGATTATATTTTTTTTTGTATCTTTTTACAAAATCAAGATATCTTGGATTAGTTGATTCTTCATCATAATCAATATTAAAAATGGTTCCCTCTGAAGTTTTACCTGTATTTTCTAAAAAAGATGGTGTTCTCGCCCATTCAGCTAGGGCAAATTGGATATCTAAACCTTTTAATCTTATATATTGGATAACTCTTGCAGCGTCAACAGAATTTGCGCACATCACAATAATATCTGGATTTTTTTCTTTTATATCTTTTATTAATTTTTCTGGATTATCATTTGTTTTTGCATATTTTAAAAATTTATCTCCACCATTTAAAATAAAACTTTTTTCAAAATTCACCAAATAATCCAGTGTATAAGTTGCATTAAAAGGATCATATATTCCATATACATTTTTATAGCCATTTTCTAAAATATAATTAGTAAAAGAGTCAAATCTTTGGGCGTTGTTTGCTACATGAACTCTAAAAAATTGGTCATCTTTTCCTGAAAACTCATTTGAGTCAGAAGCTGCTGAAATCATAAACATATCTTTATGTTTATTTATAATTGACATTGAAATTTTACTCATAGAACTTGTAACATTACCTATAACAATTTTAACATCTTGTTTAATAAATTCATTTATAATTTTTTTATTTAATGATTCATCTTGTTTATCATCTTTTAAAATAATTTCAATTTTTTTGTTAGCTATTTTATAGTTTTCTTCTTCAAAAGCTAAAAATACTCCATTTATCATAGCATTGCCTAAAACTGAATATTTACCCGTTAATGCGCCCACAAAACCAATTTTTACTTTTTCTTCATCATTTTGAAATAATAGGTATATACCAATTATGCTTAGGAGTAAAAATATTAGTATAAGAACTCTTTTCATACATACTCTCCAAAGTAATTACTTTGTTACATTATACTACAATTTGAAATAATTTTAGGAGATAGTATGTTGTGTGGTATTGATGAGGCAGGAAGAGGTCCAATTGCAGGGCCATTGGTAGTTGCAGGAGCAATTATAATAAAAAATATTGAAGGATTAAATGATTCAAAAGTTTTAAGTGAAAAAAAACGTGAAAAACTTTTTGATGAAATAAAAAATAACTGCCATTATCATATTGTATTTACTCATGCAAAAGAGATTGACGAAAGAGGACTATCAATTTGTTTGAAAAATTCTATTTTAGAGATAATGGAAACTTTAGAAAAATATTCTAATAATTTTTTAATGGATGGAAACACTTCTTTTGGAATAAATACTCTTCAACATAAAATTAAAGCAGATGCTACTGTTCAAGAAGTAAGCGCCGCATCAATTCTAGCTAAAGTAAGTAGAGATAGATTTATGTGTGAAATTGCCCCCAAATACCCTAAATATAATTTTGAAAAACACAAAGGTTACGGAACTAAAGCACATGTAGAAAAAATTAAAAAGTTTGGAAGATGTGAGGAGCACAGAGTATCTTTTAAACTCAAAGCTTTAGGTGAAGAAAATATTGGTCTTCAAAAAAGTCTATTTTAGACTATTTTGAAACCTCACCAATTTTACTTTCAATAGATTCTACTTTTGATTTTAATCTATTATCATGCCCTTTTCTAATATCAAAAGTAATTATAGAATAGACTCTATTACAATCTAAATCTTCTAATACATCATAACACTTTTGAATTATTGCTAAGGCCTGTGATAATTCCTCAGTTTCAATTATTGTTGCCATGGGAGTTAATTGATAAGGATATCCACACTCTCTTATCACTTTAATTACTTGAGATACATATTCACTTTTACTCTCACCATGATCAGTTGGAAACATTGCTATATTCAATAAAACACTCATAAATTACCTTTATAATTTTTTTAAGTAAACTAAATATATAAATTAATTCAAATTTTTATATATTATTCAATAGGAATTTCAATTTTGAAACAGGCTCCAAAATATATTTCACTTTTATACTCATACTCTAAGTTTTTTACACTTATATTTCCATTCATATGTTTCGAAATAATCTCGTCACTCATGTATAGACCAATGCCTGTACCCTGACTTTGATGTTTAGTAGTAAAATATGGCTCAAATATTCTATCAATTATTTTTTCATTAATCCCACCTGCATTATCTTTTATTTCAATTACAAATTTGGTATTTGTTTTATAACTTTTTAAAAAGACATACTTATTTTCTAAATCATTTCTATTTATTAATTCATCTCTTGAATTATTTAAAAGATTAATAATCACCTGCAAAAGCTCATTTTCATAACTTGCAATTTTACAAGAACTAATTTCTTTTATAATATATATATCTTTATTAGAAAATTCCTTTTCTATAAGATTCATTACTTTATTAAATAAGTATTCTGTATTGAATAATTTTTTTTCTTTATTAGGAGAAAAGAAATCTCTAAAGTCATCAATTGTATTTGATAAATAATTTGCTGAATCAATAATTGATTCTAAAATCTCAAACTCTTCTTTTCTTTCAAGAATATCCAACTCTTTTTTGAGTTTTATTCCTGATGCAGCAGTAGTAATAATTGATAAAGGTTGTCTCCATTGATGGGCAATATTCCCAATCATTTCACCCATTGCAGCTTGTTTACTTTGATGAAACATAATTTTATTTTTTCTATCATTTTTTGCAATTTCATCTTCAACTGTTTGTTTTAAAGATTCATTTAATTTTTTTAATTCTTCCTGATTTTTATTTAAACGATTATATAATTTTGTAATTTCTCTTGAATATAAGTAATAACTAATAACATATAAAATCAATCCAAGCAGAATAATGAATAGTCCTAGATAATAAAACACATTTTTCTTATATTCTTCTATTGAAATTGAATCAATAAATTTCAAATCTTTAAAAAGAACAAAAGTCGCAAGCTTAATATTATCAAAATATAAAGGATATTTTATAATCAAATATTTTGAATTTACTATATATTCATCAGAATTAACTATTTTTTTGATACCATAATCATTCATATACTTTAGTATTTCTTTATTTGCAGAGATATTTGCAATATAATGATTATCTACAAAGAGTTTTGTAAATGGATATTTTAATTGCTCTGTAAATTTTTCTTCTAAAACAATTATAGGTTCAAGCTTATTAGAAATTCTTAAGCCTCTTGTAATTGAATTAAAATGTGTAATTGACTCTATAATTCCAATAAATTTATTATCAACATAAATAGGAACCATTGCTTTAAAAGTTATATCATATTTACCAACACTTATTGTACTTTTAATTTTTGGCTCTTGAACCATATCTTTTATGTCTTTTCTAACTTTCAAAAGATTATCATTTTTCTTTTCAGACCAACTTCTAAATACAGAAAAACCTTTATTATCTATGACATGAAACCATACATTCTTAAAATCTGTCTCTTTTCTAAGAAGTAACGATAGTTTATTTAATTTGTTATTAAGAAAAGTCTTATTTCTAATAATCTCTTTTACATCAGTGTTATTTGCCAATGTTATAGTCAAAGCTAAAGTTGCATTTTTCTTTTTTTCTACTAAGGATTTTAATTTTTCTTGAAGATTTTTCGAGATAGCATCATATTTTTTACTTAATAATTCTTGTTCTTTTGTAATAAGATATTTAGATGTCATAGAGACAGCTAAAACAGAGATGATAAGATATGTAATAATTGTGACTATTCTATAATTACTTTTTTTCAAAGTTCTCTTTCTTCTTGTAATCTAATATATTATAATTTAATTCCTTATAGAAATGTTATAAGCGATCTTATCTACTTATTATTTATCTTATAGAAGAAAAACTTCTAAAAAGAAAGTCATATTATATATATTTTTTAAAGTCATATTTACATTTTTTTCGCTAATATTTGCTCTTAATATATTAAAAAGGAGCAATATGCAATTAGATATATCACCTGAAGTTTTATTATCTCAATTAGGTTATGCAAAAAGTGATTCTTCACTTAAACAAGCTGAACTTGCAATTAATACAACAAAAGATTTCGATAAATTTTCTAAACATATTATTAGTTTAAATGATCATCTTAAAAAAATGAACGCTTATGTAGCACTTTCAAATTCATCAGATTTTTTAAAAATCAAATGTGATGAAAATGATGCAAATGAAATAATTGAAGAATTCCATGAGGAAGTTTCTCATTGGGCAAATAAATATAACGTAGATTTACAAAAAATTGATAATAAACCAGTATATTATATACTTGGAGTAGTCTAAAATATAAAGATATCTGAAAAGATATCTTTATATTACTATTTAAAAAACTTTTCTATAACTATGACAATATGGAGTTTTTCCTGTCTTTGAATAATAATCTTGATGATAATCTTCTGCTTCATAAAATTTAGAAACTTCGTACAATGAAGTTGCAACTTTATAATTCATATCTTCTAATTTATCTATCAATTCTAAAGCTACTCTTTTTTGTGCTTCATCTTCATAGAAAATGGCAGAAAGATATTGACTTCCAATATCAGGACCTTGCCCATTAGCTTGAGTAAAATCATGTATTTCAAAAAATACTTTACTTAATTCTTCAAAACTAATTTGACATTCATCATAATCAACTTTTACAACTTCTAAATGTCCCGTTCTTCCCGTACAAACTGAATGATAATCTGGATTTTCAAGATGTCCACCCATATATCCAGAAATAGCCGAATTTACACCTTTTAATTTTTCAAAATGATATTCAACACCCCAGAAACATCCCGCTGCAAAATATGCCAAGGCATGATCTTTACAATTTTTATCATAACTCTCAAACTTCAAAGAAATAGAATTTACACAATGTCTTGTATTTTTTTCACTAAAGCCTTCACCTTCAAAAACATGTCCTAAATGTGCTCCACAAGAGTTACATACAATTTCTACTCTTATGCCATCACTATCTGTAATTCTTTTCACAGATCCTTCAATTTCATCATCAAAACTTGGCCATCCACACCCTGATGAAAATTTATCTTCTGATTTATATAAAGCTTCTCCACATTTTTTACATTTGAAGATACCTTTTTCATAAAAATCATTATATTTTCCAGAGAATGGTCTTTCTGTTCCCTTACTATCAATAACATAAGATTCTTCAGGTGTTAATTTATTATAATTCATAATTTCCTCAAATAGTATAATATTTGAAAAATTGTAGCCAAAGAAAAAAAACTACTGATTAATTTAAAATATAATATTTTCTTTTAATTTTTATTGAATATTTCTATTTATAAAATCTTATACTATAACTTATATTATCATTTCTTTTTTCAATATGTATTGTTGAAAAGTTTTTTTCTACAAGTGTTTTCACAAGTTGAAGTCCCAAATTAAGCTCTGTTGTATCATTTATATTAATATCATTTTTTTCAAATAATTCATTCAATTCAAAATAATCTACATTTTTTATATTTGATTGAATATAAAGTTGGATATATTCTTCTTCTTCTTCAAATAGTATATCTATCTTTTTTTTATTTTGATTATCTGTTTTTAAAAGGTATAAAGTATTAAAAATCAATTTCATTAATACATGTTTTAATTCGCTATTTACAAAATCTACTTTTAAATATACATCTCCTTTTACACTCACTTCAATTTTTTCTTTTATCAATGTATCTTTAAAAAACAATAAAACTCTATCTACCATCACATTTAAATTTATAGTATCTTTTTGTGCATCTTGTTTAAAAAAACTTTTAAAATCATCTATCGACATATCAAGATAATTTAATTGTTCATTTGTAACTTTTATAGACTGTTCAATATCATCATTTGTTATTAAATCATTCAAGAGTTTTAATTCTAAACCTTGATTTTGTATTTTTATTAATCCTAAAGGATAAGTTAATTGTTCTGACATCATATCAATCATTTCACTAATAGCTAGCATTTTTGATTGTTTAAATAAAATTTGGTCTTTTTTTCTTATATCTTCAATTTGTCTACTAACTATATCATTTAAATTTTCATTTAATGAAGTTAGTTCTTTAAATGAAGTAGCTAATTGAAGATGGAGTTCTACTCTTTTTAATAAAACTTCAGAATAAAAAGGTTTAGTGAGATAATCAACTGCGCCAGCTTCTAAACCTTTTACAATATCTTTCTCATCATCTTTAACTGTTAAAAATATAATTGGAATATCTTTTGTTTTATCATCTGACTTTAAAATTTCACAGACTTTAAACCCATCCATTGTAGGCATCACTATGTCAAGTAAAATTAAATCAAAATCATTTTCTGATACAAGTTCTAAAGCTTTTTCTCCACTCTGAGCATAAATAACATTATAATCTTTTAAAATATTCATGGCAACTTGTAAATTTTTAGGATTATCATCTACAATTAAAATTTTATTATCGTAGGCGTTCATCTTCATTATTTATCCTTGTTCATTTTAAATTTATCTTCCAGGTTTTTCAATCGTACATATGTATTTGATTTTGTTATTAGTTCAATAGAAATAAAAGGTTTTATAACATAATCTAAACCACCAATTTCATACGCTTTTTCAATATCTGAAGAAGAATCTTTCCCTGACAAAAAAACGATTGGAATATCTTTTGTCTTTTTATTAAGTTTTAATTCTGTACAAACCTCATATCCATTCATTTGAGGCATCATAATATCTAATAAAATTAAATCAAAATCATTTTCTTGAGTTAATGATAAAGCTCTTTTTCCATTTTGTGCATAATACATATGATGACCTTCATTTTTTAAAATATTCATGGCCATTTGAATATTTTTTTGTACATCATCAACTATAAGTATCTTACCCATTTTTTACGTTTCCCTTTATATTCTTCATTAAAATTAGTTTATCAACTAATTCCTCATAACTATTCATTAAAAAATCTACTTTTTCAATATCAAAAGAATCAATATTGTTTTTTAGTTCTTCTATATAATTTGATAATAATTTAATCTCAACTTTTGAAGAAATCTCTATTAGTTTATCTAAAAAAGAAGCTATAAGAAGAAAATCACCTTTATTTTTTATTTCTCTATTCTCTTCTTTTAAACTACCATTTAAAAGCTCAATAAGTTCATTAAAAAGTTTTAAATCCAAATCTTTTAAATCTTCACTTTCTTTATCTATTGTATTATTTAAAAATTCATATGGCAAAAATTCAGAAATTTTCTCAATCAAATCACTAATTATTACAGGTTTTCTTAAATATGCATCAAAACCAAATTCTCCAACTTTCTCTAAATCTTTTCCCATAACTGAAGCAGTTAATGCGACTAAGGGAATATTTTTAAATTTATTATCATTTTTAATTATTCTTGCTGCTTCATATCCATTTAAAATAGGCATTCTTAAATCCATAAGAATTAAATCTATGTTAATATTTTTTAACCTATCTAAAGCAACTTTTCCATTTTCAGCCATAACTATTTTAAAGTCAAACTCTTTTAAACTAGCTTTTACAAGTTTTCTATTTTCTTCAATATCATCTACAACTAATATTGTAGCTTTTTCAAAAACAATATTTGAATAGTCCAACTTTTGAGTAGTAATTTGTTCTCCAAGAGAACTTACAGCTATATCTTTTAAATAAATAGTAAAAGTTGAACCAACACCTCGTTCACTTTCAACATAAATATCTCCATTCATCATAGTAACAAGTTTTGAACAAATTGCAAGACCTAAACCTGTTCCTCCAAATTTCGTATCTTGATTACTTTGTTGTTCAAAGGCATTAAAAATATTTTTTAATTGTTTTTCTTCGATACCTATTCCTGTATCTTCAATTGATATTACTAAATCTATTTTACTTTTTATACTATCTTTATATAAATTTTGAACTTTTAAAGTAATACTACCTTGTTCAGTAAACTTAATTGCATTACCAATTAGATTAAATAAAATTTGTCTTAGTCTTACACTATCAATTATTATAAAATCTGGAATACTATTATCTATATCAATTGAAAAGTTAACATTTTTACTTACAATTTTAGAATGAAAAATTGATTCAACTTCCATAATCAAATTTTTTGGATTTACTGATTCATTATTTATACTCATTTTTCCAGCTTCAATTTTAGATAAATCTAAAATATCATTAATAATTGCAAGTAGTGCTACTCCACCTTTTTGAATAGAGCTTAAATAATCTCTTTGAATTGGGTTTGTTATCTCTTTTTCTAAAAGGTCAGTAAAACCAATAACAGAATTCATAGGAGTTCTAATTTCATGAGACATATTTGCTAAAAATTCACTTTTATGTCTTGCTGCGCTTAATGCATTATCTTTAGCTACAATTAAATCTTTATATAAGTTCTCAAGTTCTGTTATATCGTGAAATACTGCTGTTTTTAATAATCTATTATTTTTAATTCTTGAAGCAACTACTTTAAATATGTACTCTTTTTTCTTTATTAAAATTTTTACTTTATATGATTTTGACGGATTATTTAGTATTTCATCTATCCATACAATACCGTTTTTTATAGGAACTAAAAAATCTTCATAATTTTTTGTATCAAACATATCACTTATGCATTTATGCTCTTTTTTAAACTCTTCTAAATCTTTAAAATTTAAAACATCGTTAAAAGCTTGATTTACTTGATTTATCTCTTTTCCATTTGTAACAACAATTATATCAAGTTGAGAATTCATTATTGCACTTACAAAATCTTTACTTTCACTAAGTTTTTCTTGAGCTATCTCTTTTTCTTCTATCTCAATTTTAAGTTTTCTATTCCAATAAATAATTCCTAATAAAATTATAAATGAAATAACAACTATTTTCCAAACTAAGTCATAATCAATCTTCTCTTCATAATCAATTTTAATCCATTTTCTGTAAATTTCATCTTTTTCATCTGTAGATATACTATTTAAAAGTTTATTCATAATAGAGACTAACTCTTTATGCTCTTTTAAAATACCAAATCCATACTCATATCTATAGCCTGTAGGTCCAACAATTTTTAAATTACTTAAGCCATAAGCTTTACTATAATACTCAAATGATGGAATATCTAAAATAAAATAATCTAATTGAGAATTTGATAAATTTCGTAATCCCTGCAAAGGAGAATTTACTTTTATCAAATCTGGCAATAAAGGATAATCTTTTGAAATACTTTCAATAACAGAATATCCCTTAACTGTAGCAATCTTTTTATTTTTTATTTTCATTAAAGAGCTTATGTATTTTTCATTATTTTTGTTTCCAATAATAACAATTTCAGCAGCAAAATATTTTGTTGAGAAATTCATAAATTCTGCTCTACTAGGAGAATATGAAATTGCATCAATCATATCTAATTTTCTGTTTTTCATAGAAGTTATTGTGTCAGCCCAATTTAGACTATGTTCATATTCAATATTTAAATTTATTTTTTTTACCATTAAATCAACTAAATCAGGAACCATTCCTACATAGTTTCCATCTTTATTGAGAAAAGAATAAGGTGGCCAAAAACTATCCCCAGATATATTTATTTTTCCATGGGAGAGTAACCAATCTTTTTCTTTTTTTGTCAAATTAATATTGTAATCTTGGGTAAAAGTGGAATCATTTAATATCCATTTGGTTGCAATTTTTTGTTTTTTTTCTTTACTTATATTATTTAGTGCTTTATTTAAAATAGATAACAAGATTTTTTTATCTTTTAATACCCCTATTGATAATTTAGCTTGTTCAAAATCAGATTTTTGTTTAACCTGTAAGTTTGTCAAAAGATTATTATTAATTATATATGTTACAACGGGCAAATTTCCAATATATACATCAGCTTTCCCATATGAAACATACTTTAAAGCCTCTTCATTAGATTTAACAAATATAAATTCTATTTTAGGAAATCTCTTTTTTAATTTTTCATGTACAAAATTACCTTTAGGTAAAGCTACTTTGTAATTTTGTACATCATCAAAAGTTTTTAAATTTAAATTTTTTTTACCAACAACAACAATATCAACATCTAAGTAAGAAGAAGTGAAATCTAAGTATTCTCTACGTGCTTCTGTATTTGCAGCACAAGCTAAAATATCTATCTCTTTAGCTTGTATTTTACTCATTACTTTTGACCATTTATTAGAATAAATTTCGAATTTGAGACCTGTTGATTCGGATATTAAACTTAAATAATCTGAAGATATGCCTAAATAATTTCTTTTATTATCAACAAAATCAAAAGGTGGCCAATTTTCATCAACACCAGCTTTTACAATAGGATTATTTGATATCCATTGTTTTTCTTCATCTGTTAATAAAATAGTAGCATTCAAGTTAATAACAAATAAAAATAAAATTATAAACAGCCGTAAAAAATTCATTATGCGCTCTTATTAGATAATATAATTAAAACATAGATATTTCACCTAATAATATCATAATATTCTAATGAACTTCAAATCTTTTTTCAATTATTACTTTTTTATTACAAATTATTCTACCAATAAAAATATCACCAATTTGAAAAGTACCTACTCCTTTTGGTGTTCCACTCATTAATATATCACCATCCTCAAAAGAGGAGAAAGTCAATAAATCATCAATTATTTCTTGAGGTTTTGTAATCATTAAATCCACTCCACCTTTTTGTTTTAACTCACCATTTATATAAAGTTCAACTTCTAAATCTTCAATATTTTCATTAATACTAACAAATTTTGAGAAAACTGCTGAATTATGAAAACATTTTGCTCTCTCCCAAGGAAGACCTTTTTTCTTTAATTTTGATTGAACTTCTCTTAATGTTAAATCTAATCCAAAACCTACTGCACTTATTTTATTTTCTTCAATTAAAAAAGATATTTCAGCCTCATAATGGCAAGTTTCATTTCCTTTTGGAAAAATTAATTCACTACTTATTGAAGAGTTTGGTTTAAAGAAAAAAACTGGTTCTTCAGGAGTTTCATTATTCAATTCTGCTATGTGTTCAGTATAATTTCTTCCTATACAGACAACTTTAGAAGGGAAAATTTCTCTATCATTTATTATAATATTATTCATTTTTCTAACTTTTAAATAATCTTTGCTAATTTCACAGATGAACTTTTAACCATGATAGCAAGAGAAGCAATTATAGCAAAAAGTTCTTCTAAATTAAAACAATTTATTTTTTAAATATTAAATTATCTAATGAAATTTTTCCTGCTCCATGAGAAAGAAAAATACCTAAGAATAATAAATAATATAAGGGTATTTCAAATCCATTATCAGCTGCACTAAACCCATTTCCAAGATGAACAGTAAAAATTGCAACTAGCATGATTATAATTAAGGGCAAAGATATAAATCTAGTTAATAATCCAAGAGCAAGTAATCCAACACCTAGAATCTCTGTTGTCGCGGCTAAATATGCATTTAATGTCGGGAAGGGAATTCCCATAGAACCAAACCATTGTGCAACATTTCCAATATTCCCCCACTTCATCATCGCTGGTTCATAAAACCCATAAGCAACAATCAGTCTAGCGAATAATAAAAACAAAGATTGAAAATTACTGAAAATATCTGAAACTCCATTATATATTTTTGTAATCATGATATATCCTTTTTATTTATTTATCATATTATAATTTTTTTATATTTACTCTTTGTGTATTAATAAACTATTTTTTTAATTAAAATCTACTATAATTTAAAACTATATAATAAAAGGATTCTAAAATGTCAAAAGATAATTTATTAATAGTTTGGTCTAATGGAGATATTGAAGTTGCGAATAAATTTCCACTTCTATACTCTTCTGTAGTTTTGGAAAGAGATTACTGGAAGAAAGCACATTTAATGCTTTGGGGGCCATCAATTAAATTAACTAAAAAAAATAAAAAAATTCAACAACAACTATTAGAAATCCAAGCAACAGGAGTTAAAATGAGTGCATGTATTGTATGTGTAGAAGATTACAAAGCAATAAAAAAATTAGAAAAATTAAATATTAAAATTAATCACACAGGAGAACTTTTAACAAAAGCATTAAAAAGTGATAAATGGGCTGTATTAAGTATCTAATTATAATTATTAATAAACTAATATCTTTTTAACAAATCATTAATAATTACAGCAGTAATTCCCCAAATAACTTCTCCATCATATTTATAAACCCAAACTTTGTGACGTTTGTGCCCCCAAGGCTTATGATAAGTTTCAGGAAGACCAAGTTCTTCTACAGGAAAATGAACTTCTTTTTCTCCTTCCTCATTTATACTATAAGGATGAACTTCATATTTTAAAGTATATTCTTCAGGAGGATTTTCTTTAAAAAACTTCATAGGGATGAGTAATGTTCTTTCAACCTCACTTGCATCTACAATCATACTATCAATAGCTTTTTTCTTTATAACTCCAACAAAAGGTTCGATAACAGCACCAATAGGAGCTACATAAGTATCAAGTTGTCCTAAAATTTTTATATCTTTTTTCTTGATACCTAACTCTTCTTTTGTCTCTCTAAGTGCAGTATGTTTAAAAGATTTATCACAATCCTCATATCCTCCACCTGGAAAACAAATATCTCCACCTTGCCTTATATTTGCAGCTCTTTTTTGAAATAATAAATAATACTCACCTTCAATCTTTACTAAAGGAATTAATACGGCCGAATTAAAGTATCTATCTCGTCCCATTACATCTGTACTTAAAGGTAAATTTTTTATAAATGTTTTAAAATTCTTTTTATTCATAGTATCTTTGTATCTTTTTTATATATTATTAGTTTAGTATAACAGATTTTGAATTATAATCTATTTTACATGTAGTAAAAAATGTTTTTTGTAACAAGTCTAATATGATTTAGATAAGTGACAAATAAATCAAAACTCATTTATTATATTTATATAAAACTTCAAAATATCATTAATTTATCATACAAATAGAATAATATTATGTTACTCCTATTTATAATATGGACTCATTTACTTGTAATAATTTTCAATGATTAATTCCTTTACAGTTCGTTTGACAAATCATTGAAAATATATAAAGCCGTATTCCTTTTCCCACGGCTTTATATAGTCTTAATCAAGTTCAAGTTTTATAGTTGACAAGGTACCTTTATATTTTTTTCCTTTATATACAAAACTTATATTCTCTATATCCATTATTCCATTCATATGTTTTTCTAGCATTTTTTGACACATATAAAGTCCTATTCCAGTCCCGCTGTACTGATGTTTAGTCGTAAAATACGGTTCAAATACTCGTGGCAAAATTTCTTCTGATATTCCTCCAGCATTATCTTTTATCTTAATAAAAAGATTTTTCTTCTTTTTTTCAACATCTATAAAAATTAATTTTTCTTCTTCTTTTGATTCTATAAAGGCTTCTTTAGAATTATTTAAAATATTCATTATTATTTGGATAAATTCACTCTCATATCCAGTAATTTTTATATTTTCAATTTTCTTAATAATTTTTATTTTTCCTTCGTACCTATTGTAATCAAAAATGTTCAATGTCTTATCTATACTATTTTCAATACTTATAAGCGTACGCTCTTTACTAGGCTTAAAAAAATTCATAAAATCATCAATTGTTCTTGAAAGATTCACAGAGGTATCTACAATTGTAGATAAAGTCTCATCTAATAGTTTATCTTCGATCTTACCATTTATCTCTTTTTGAACTTTTAAACCACTTGCCCCAGTTGAAATTATAGATAAAGGTTGACGCCATTGATGTGCAATATTTTGAATCATCTCACCCATTGCGGCAAGTTTTGATTGTTTTGTTAAAAGGGCATCTTTCCTTAAGTTTTCAGAAACTTCTAAATTAACCCTTTCTTCAAGATTGTTGTTTATTATTTGTAACTCTAATGTCTTTTCATCAATTTTCTGTTTTAATGTTTTATTCATCTTTCTTAATATAATCTGCTTATAAACTATAGCCAAGAGAATTACTATAAAAACAAAAATAAACTTCCATAGAGTCATGTAATCAAACTCTTTTTTGTACTCAACAGTTACCCATTTTTTAATTAATTTTTCTTTTCTATCCATGTCTATATTATTAACTGCTATATTTAATATCTCATAAAGAATTAAATCATCTTTTTGTATAGCGATAGAAATAGGAACCATAAAATCCAATTTTGCAGATATTCTAAGGTCGAATAAATTTTTTGAATATATTTTATACCAAGAAGTATACATCAAATCAATATGCCCATCAAGCTTTCCATCTAAAACTTTATTTATTCCCTCATCCAAGTTTTCGACATCTACAAAAGTTAATTGAGGATAAAGAGTTCGAATTGTTTTATTTAGTGAATAACTTTTAACTAAACCAATTTTTTTATTTTTTAATACCTTTAAATCTTCTATAAATGTCGTATGGGAATCGGTAATTAAAACAAGAGGTACATCAAGATAAGGCTTGATAAAATTTGCAAACTTTTTTCTACTATTAGTAGCTTCAGCAGATAGTAAAATATCACATTTTTTATTTTTTAAATACTCAACAGATTGAGCAAGTGATTTTGTCTCAACTAAACTAAAAGAAGTTGGAACATCCTCTTTAATAAGTTTTAAATAATCAGAAACCAGTCCATTTAATTTTCCATCTTCAATATAACTATATGGTTTAACATTTGGAATTACACACATACTAATAATTTTATGTTTTTCCATGTATTCTAAATGTCTTTCAGAAAATTTAATTTTATGTTTATCTTTTTTGATTTCGTCGTAAATAAATTTACTAATATCTACAGATGATGGTAATAAGCCCATGACATTGTATAAATCATAAATTCTTTGAACTTTTTCTCTTTTTATATTTCCTAAATCTGAAGTATTAAAATATGATAATTTTTTTAACTCTTTACCTTCAAACATAAGTTGTTCTTTATTTAAGAATTGCACATTATATTTATCCAATATTAGATTTGTACTCTCTTCAATATTATCATATGCATATTGCCAACCTTTTAAAGAGGCATTTCTAAAATTTTCTACAGTTTCAAAATCTCTATCAATCAAACTTTCACTTGTAAATAAAAAGTCACTATACATATCAAATCCATATTTTTTTGGATCAAAGACATTATATTCTATAGCTTTTTGTTGTAATTCATAGGGTGATTTAGATAAATAAGCTGAAATAAGATCAGTTTTTTTATCAATTAAATCATTTATATTATGTGAATGTTTTAAAAAAGTCAATTTGTCAACTTTAATCTTTTGAGAAGTAATCATAGCTTTTAAAGATACTTCATGAGCATCATCTATGGTTGTCATAATTTTCTTATTTCTAAAATCTTCTATTTTATTTATTCCAGATTCTTTTGTCGAGAGTAAAACTAAAGGAGAAGCTTGAAAAAGTGAATATAAAGCTACGATTTTTCTATTTTTTGTTCGTTCTAAAATTAAAGTTTCTCTACCTACTGCAAAATCAATTTTCCCATCGCTTACAAGTTTCGGGATATCTAAACCAAATGAAAAAGGTTTGATTTCAACATCAAGCCCATATTCTTTATAATAACCTTTTTCTTTTGCCATATAATATCCAGCAAATTGAAATTGATCAAACCAAGATAATTGTAGGCTTACTTTTTTCAAGTCTTTTGAGAAAATAGTTATTGGTAATATTAAAAATAATATAAATAAGATTAAATGTTTTTTCATAATTGTGCTTTAAATAGATTTTCTAAAAAGTATAACTAAAAATAGATAAATTACAACAATATTAAATACAAAAAATATTATTAATAATTATTATATATAAATGTTTAATTTTAAATCTATACACGTAGAAATGATTCTATATTAGATTTTTTAAGATATCTGTATTTAACAAAAAAATATTTTTTTCTTAAATATTCTTAAGCGCGTTATCCATATTATCATAAAATTTTACAGTATCAAATAAGTTTAATTTATTAAATTTCAAAAGCTGTACTTTATCATCTTTTGATGAAATAATAATTACTTTAATATCATCTGCTTGCAATTTTATTATTAAATCTTTTAATGTAAAAATTGCAGTAATATCAATAAACGGTACATCTAAAATATCAACGATAACAACCTTTGTGTTTAAAATAGCATTTGCCTCACTCTCAAATGCAGTACTTGAACCGAAGAAAAATGCCCCATTTATTTTAATTATTCTAATGTTTTTATCGGCTAAATTATATTTCAAATTTATATTATGACTATTATTCTCAACTAAAGTTACTTTAGTTTCTTTTGTTATTCTATAAACTATTAATAAACAAGCCAAGACGATACCAACACCAACAGCAGTTATTAAATCAATGAATACTGTTATGAAAAATACACTTAACATTACACTTAAATCTTGTTTTGGGCTCTCTTTCCATATTGCTAAAAATCTATAATCTAAAATATCAATTCCAACTTTTATCAAAATACCAGCTAATATTGCTAAAGGAATTTGTTCTGCAAATGGAGATAAAAAAAGTACGATTAGTAAAAGAATTACTGCATGAGCCATCCCGGATAATTTATTTGTTCCACCACTTTTAACATTAATAACAGTTCTCATAGTAGCACCAGCACCAGGTAATGCTCCAACCATTGCGCAAAGAGAATTTCCTATACCTTGACCTATTAATTCTTTATTTGGTTTATGTTTTGTTCCAGTAATAGAATCAGCAACAATAGAGGTAAGAAGAGTATCTATTGTCCCTAATACCGCAAGTGTAAAGGATATAGATAAGATTACAGTATAGTTTTCAAGAGTAATTGATGGAATAATAATTGATGGTAATGTTGTTGGAATTTCACCTATGCTTAATACATCAAAATTAAGATATACACTAAGTGGCGTTAGAATTGTAAGTGCAATAAGTGGTGTTGGTATAACTTTAGCAATTTTATTTGGTGTGAAAAACATAATTACAAGTGTAGCTGTAGCTAAAATAAAAGCATAGATATTTATTTGAGAAATATTTGAAGGAAGTGACCAAAGTATATGAATAACAGAAGCATCACTAGCTAAACCTAAATATGGATTGATTTGCAATATTATAATAATGATACCAATACCACTCATAAAACCAGAAATAACAGGATATGGAATATATTGTACAAATTTCCCTATTTTTAATATCCCAAACAAAATTTGAAAAATACCTGCAAGTAAAATAGTTGTAACTATTATATTTATATCGCTATGCAAGCTTATTACAGCTGTTGCAACAACAACAGTCATAGGTCCTGTTGGCCCAGATATCTGAGTAGGAGTCCCACCAAATAAAGAAGCAAAAAATCCTAAAATGATAGCTCCATAAATTCCAGCAGTCGCACCCAATCCACTAGCTACACCAAATGCTAATCCCAGAGGTAGTGCAATAATTGCAGCAGTTAAACCTCCTAATAAATTTTCTTTTATTTTCAATTTTGGTAATTCCTTCTTTTCACATAAATATTAAAGATTTATTTAATAAGAGGATCATGGTCGATGATAGTCTTTTTATTTATTAATGTATTGATAAAGATTTAATTCAAAACATAAATATTTTATAATAATACATTTTATAAAAAAAACCCTTAATTAAGTCAATAATTCTATTTTTTTCTTAAGGTTTAGTAAGTAAAGTAAGTAAAGTTTTCTTATCTTAAATGGATAAGAAAACTTTACATCTAGTAGATAATTTTTCTAAGCTTGTTTAAAATCAATCTTAATGTAAAAAGTGTCTCTTCCCTGAGAAGTATAAAGCCATTCCAAATTCATTTGCTGCTTCAATAATTTCATCATCTCTAATAGACCCACCTGGTTCAATCACACATTTAACACCTGCTTCTTGGGCTGCGTCAATAGAGTCTCTAAATGGGAAAAATGCTTCAGATGCTAATACAGAACCACTTACATCAATTCCTAAATCTTCTGCTTTTCTAAGAGCTGCTTTTGCAGCATCAACTCTTGAAGTCATACCCATACCAACTGCTACCATCGCTGAATCTTTTACATATACAACACAGTTTGATTTTGTTAAAGATGCAACTTTATATGCTATTTCCATATCTTTTACTTCTTGAACTGTTGCTTCTCTTTTTGATTTTAATTCTGAGTTTTTAACTTCATCTTCTTCAACTTTATCAGCATCTTGATAAACAAATCCACCATCAAGAATTTTAAAGTTGAAATTGTCATTAGCCATCTCAAGTTTTTTAGTACTTTGTTTGAATAACTTGATTCTTTTTTTCTTATTTAATTCTACTTCTGCTTCTTTCGTAAAGTCTGCTGCAAATACTACTTCTAGGAAGATTTCGTTCATTTTAACTGCTAAGTCTAAATCAACTATACCATTTACTGCAACAACACCACCAAAGGCAGAGATAGGATCACATCTTAAAGCTTGTTCATAAGATTCTAAAAGTGTATCTTTGATTGCAAATCCACAAGGGTTACCATGTTTTACAATACATACAGCATTGTCATTACCAAAAGCAGATGCAATTTTTGCAGCTCCACTAATATCACCCATGTTGTTAAATGATGCTTCACCTTTTAATGTGATAAATTTACTTGATAAGTGTTTATCAAACTCATATAATGCACCTTTTTGGTGTGGGTTTTCTCCATATCTTGTATCAAATACTTTTTCACCAACGATGAATTGTTTTGCACCCATTCCACCATTAAATCTTTTATTCATATAATTTGCAATCATAGAATCGTAAGCAGCTGTATGCTCATAAGCTTTAATCATCAAATCTCTTCTAAACTCAGGAGTATTTGTATCATTTTTAAGATTGTTAAGTACTAAATCGTAATCAACAACATCAGTTACAATAATAACAGAATCATGGTTTTTAGCAGCAGATCTAACCATTGCAGGTCCACAGATATCGATATTTTCAATTATTTCTTCAAAATCATCAGTTTTTTCAATAGTTGCTTTAAATGGATACAAGTTAACACATACTAAATCAATACCTTCAACCCCTAACTCTTTTGCTTGGTCAAGATGAGATTGTTTATCTCGTCTATGTAAAATACCGCCATGAATATAAGGGTTTAAAGTTTTAACTCTTCCTTCAAAACACTCAGGGAACTTTGTAACTTCATTTGCTTCAATTACAGCTATTCCTGATTCTTTTAATTTATTGTATGTACCACCAGTTGAGATGATTTCATAACCCAATGCAACTAATTCTTTTGCAAAGTTTTCAACACCACTTTTGTCACTAACACTAATTAATGCTCTCATTAAAATTTACCTTTTGATTTGTTTTTTGTCATAGATTTATGGCGCGATTATAGTTAAATTTTATTTATAGAATGCTTTTATAAATTTTAAGAATAATGAAAGAGTAATTTAGAGAAGGAATATTTTATTAGCTATTCTTGCCAGACTTTTTATATGATATATTTATATTAGACTTGTAATCCGCTTTTTTCTCTACACATAATTTATCACCAGTAATGAAAGCTTTGGGATCACTTTCTAAGATTTTATTAGCTTTTGCTTTATTTGTTATTTTTTTACAAACGATTCTTTCAACTTCTTTTTCTTCTTTTGCAAAAAGGTTGTTATTTAATAAAAAAAGTGATAACAACAATAATGTAATATATTTCATTTTATACCTTTAAAATAATTTTGGAGGGGATTATAAAATAATTAATATTAATTTTTATTTAAATAACTTTAATTTTTACATATTAATAATTTAAGTTAATACTTGAAGGCTTAAAAAGAAAAGAGCCTAAAAAAGGCTATCTTTTCTTAAAATGAAATATTATCTTCTTCCTAAATAAATACCAACTGCTTGGAGTTTTTTACCTTGCATCTCTCCACAAAGTTTGTTTTTTGCTACAAAAGATTTTGCATCAGCAACTGATGTAAATTTTTTATCAGTCTTTTTACACATTTTGTTATAAACTTTTTCTCCCATCATTTGCATTTTCTTTTGTCTTTTTGCAATCATAGCTTTCTCTTTTTCCATTCCTTTTGAAACCATTGCATAAACTTCATCGAAATTTTTAAGTTCTCCACCATTTTCAGATGCAAAAGCTTTAGCATCTGATTCTTTTTCAAAAGCATATTTACTAACCATAGTCATAGTCCCAGGTTTAGAACTTCCTACAACATAAAAAGCTTTTTTTGCATCAACTAATTTTAAACTTTTATTATCAACAACTTTTATGTCTGTTAACTCAGACCCATTTACTTCTTTGTCTTCAACTAAACAGTGAATTGAACAATATTGTTTATCTTCACCAACGTGTTTAGCGGCATGTGAAGTTTTGTAGAACATTGGTAATGTCATACCACAAACTGGACAATATTTTTTAGACTCACCTTTTTGAACCAAAGTAACCTTTTCCATTGGGACTGCTTGGTATTGCATTTTAGGCTTTTTCATCTCTTCTGTGGCAAAAGCACTAAAACCCAAAATTAACATGGATAAACCTACTAATATAATTTTCTTCATTTATTCTCCTTCGATATATTATGTAAATGATATAAAAAATATGTTAATTAAATGTTAAAACAAGTAATTTAGTATAGTATATTTTAGATATGGCAACTTAAAATAGTTTTATTTGGGTCAGTGATATATTCATAACCATTGTACATAATATAAATACCAAATCCAATTACTAAAATTGATGCTAATTTAATAAAAAGATTTCTTAAAGTAATTTGTTTAAATACTCCAACAAAAAATCCCAAAGAAAAAAGAGCAGGCAAAGTACTTAATCCAAAAATAAACATAACAAAAGCTCCCCATAATGGACTTCCTGTACTAGCAGCTGTAATTGCAAATACATACACAAAACCACAAGGTAAAAGTCCATTTAGCATTCCAAGCAGATAAAAACTTGTCATAGTTTCAGAACCTACTAAAGATTTAAAAGTAGTTCTATAAATATTAGTTTTTGAGATTGAATGTTCTAAGTTAGTAATAAATTTAAATTTACCACTTAAAGATAATCCTATTAAAATCATAATAAAACCTGTTGAAAGAAGTAGTATTCCACTAGTTATATTATCAAAAGTTACAACTCCACCAACGAAACCAAACAGTGCTCCAAGGATTGTATAAGTAGTAATTCTTCCAAAAGAGTATAAAAGGTGAGAAATTGATTGTTTGGTTTTAGACCATTTGTGTCCAATCTTTGTACTTGAATAAGCTACAACTATGCCGCCACACATTCCCACACAATGCCCAAAAGAACCTAGAAATGCAATTGTAATAATACTTAATATACTTATGCTTTCCATTAATAACCTAACAATTTTTTTCTAATTAGGGGATTCTTCATATTTTCTCCACGAAACATTTTAAGAATCATATCATCAAAAGAAATCATTTTCTCTTTTTTAATTTTATGTGAAGCAAAACCATATCCCATTTCTGTTTTATCTGTTTGTGTGTACCAAGCTTCTCTTGCACGTATATACTCTTTTGTATCTCTAGTATATACCCAAATTATTACATCTTTTTGAAATGAAATATTTTTATACCATAAAGCGAAACAACCTATATCATCAAAAAACCAAGTTTTACCATCAGGGGATATTGCCTGCACTGAATCTTCAAGCTTACTAAGTGTCATGCCACATTGAGTATCTTGAAAATGACTAAGTTTAATATCAACAGGCTTATGCTTATGATTATTTTCATAAATCACAACCATTTGTTTTTGACTAGACATAGATAAAAAAATTCCAATTATTATTCCAATAAAAATTAAAATTGTTAAAATAGGTAATGCTTTTTTCATTTATATAGTCCCATAATTTTTGATAATTATATTTTAAAAATGTTAAATTAGTATTAATCCTTGTCTTTTCGTTAACATAAAATTAACAATTTTTTGATAATATAATGTTTTTAACAAAGGGCATATTCTTTATGGTAAAACAAAATATTATTCTAATTACAGCAAAAAAACTTCTTTTTCTATTTTTATTTACAGTATTACTAACTAATTTAAATGCAAAAGATTTTTCAAAAGAAGTGACAAAAGAACCTACTTACACTCAAAAAGGTGAAGAAAAACTTTGGTGTCCTATTTGTGGAATGAGTATAAAGAAACATTATAAAACATCATATATTGCAAAATTGAAAAATGGTACAAATAGACAGTATTGTTCAATCAGGTGCCTAACTAAAGATGATGAAGAGTATGGAATAGATAAAAGTCTTATGAAAGTAATTGATGTTAAAAGCGAAAAAATAATAGACGCTAAAAAAGCATTTTATGTAATTGGAAGTAAAATAAAAGGAACTATGAGTAAAGTTAGTAAACTAGCATTTGAAAAAAATGAAGATGCTAATGAATTTATTAAAAAGTACGGTGGAAAAGTCTATTCTTTTGAAGAAGCTTTTAATAAAGCTAAAGAAACACTAAAAGAAGATAGTTCATTTATAAAAAATAAAAAAATAAAAAAAGTTTATCCAAAGGGTAAAAAAATATTTGAGAAACTTTGTAATCAAGACATTGACCCTACAATGTATCTTGAAATAAATGAACTAAAAGCAGATATAAAAAAGAATAATTTATGTAAAAAACTAGATGAATCAAAACTTCAAGCTGTAGCACTTTATCTTTGGGATGTAAAAAAACTTGGTGTATTAGATACAATAGAAAATAGAGTACAAGTAAAAGAAGATGAAAAATGCCCTGTTTGTGGAATGTTTGTATCAAAATATCCAAGATGGGCAGCAAAAATCTTTTATACACATGATGACCATAAGCATGACTTCTCTTTTGATGGAGTAAAAGATTTAATGAAATTTTATTTTAATCCAAATAAATGGGGAAATTATAAAATTAATAAACAAATGCCTATCGAAATTTTAGTAACTGATTATTATTCACAAAAAGGAATTGATGGTAAAAAAGCCTATTATGTAGTTGGTTCAAATGTCTATGGACCAATGGGAAATGAGCTTATACCTTTTATTAAAAAGAAGGATGCCTTAACATTTAAAAAAGATCATGAAGGAACAAAAATCCTACATTTTGATAAAATATTAGAAGAAGAAGTTTACAAATTAGATGAATAAAAAAAGTAAATATCTATTATTTATAATATCAATAGCCATCTGTACAATTACTCTTGAAGTAATTTATTTACAAATAAATAAAAGTTTGAATAAAAAAAATATTTTAGAAAAAAATATTTTATTAAAAGCCATAGGGCTTCCTGATTTAAGTACTTCAAATGAAGCTATGTATATTAGACATAGAACTTTAAGTAATACTTTTTCTATATTTAAAGATAGTCCAGAGTTAAGAGAGTATTTTCCTAGTACTTTTATATATTCACACTCTCATATTTTAAATAATACCCCTTCAAAGGTAATAAATGAGTAATAAAATCAATCTATACTTAATAGAGTATGCAATCAATTCTTTATTAAGACAAAAATTTAAAAATGGCTTTATATTAGTAATTTTTACACTTTTAACTTCAATCTTAGCTTCTGTATTTTTTATATCAAATTCCATAAAATATGAACTTGATCTTACTTTAAAATCGCTTCCTGATATAACTATTCAAAAGTTAAAAGCAGGACGTCATTATGATATAGATATTGATGTAATTGATGAGATTATTGGTATTGCAGGAGTAGAAGATGCAATAGCAAGAGTTTGGGGATATTATTATTTTGAAAATGCAGGGGTAAACTTCTCTATTATAGGAATTGATGAATTTGAAAATCAATATAAAAACTCTTTAAATAAAATCATAAAAGAGAATGATTTTTCAAAAGCTTTAGAAAGCAACTCGATGATTGTAGGAAGCGGTGTAAAAAAAATACTTGATGAAAACTATTATAAAGAGTATTTCAATTTTATAAAACCAAATGGTAGTTTTAAAAAAGTAAATATTGCTGGGGTTTTCTATAGCTCTCTTCAACTTGAAGCAAATGATATAATACTACTTCCAAAACAAACTGCTTTAGAAATTTTTGAAATGGATGAAAACAAAGCTACGGATATTGTAGTAAAAGTTTCAAATCCAGAAGAGATACTAACAATTGCTTCAAAGATAAAACTAAAATTTCCAGATAGTAGAATAATTACAAATAAAGATATCGAAATGAGTTATCAAAATATATTCGATTATAAAGGGGGAGTATTTTTAGCACTATTTATTATCTCTATTTTCACTTTTTTTATTATAGTTTATGACAAAATTAGTGGTTTAAGTTCAGAAGAAAAAAAAGAGATAGGAATATTAAAAGCTCTTGGTTGGAAAATAGAAGATGTATTAAAAGAAAAATTTTATGAAAGTTTTATTATCTCATTTTTAGCTTATCTTTCTGGAATTTTGATTGCTTTTACTTTTGTATATGTTTTACAAGCACCTCTTTTAAGTAATATTTTTACGGGATATTCAATGCTCAAAACATCATTTGAATTACCTTTTGTATTAGATTTTAACACCTTATTCCTAGTCTTTTTTTTAAGTGTGCCTATTTATGTAGCAGCAACATTAGTCCCTTCATGGAGAAGTGCTACAATTGAAACAGATAAGGTTTTAAGATGATTGAATTAAAAAACTTAACAAAAATATATGAAGTAAATAAAAACAATATAACAACTGCAATAAAAGATATAAATTTAAAAATAAATGAAGGAGAACTAGTTGTATTAAAAGGCTCAAGCGGAAGCGGGAAAAGTACTATTTTATCTTTACTTGCTGGATTATCAAAACCAACATCTGGAGAAGTTATTATAAAAGAAGATAGAATATCAAAACTTCCTGATAATTTCTCTTCCATTTTTAGAAGAGAGCATATAGGCTTTGTTTTCCAAAAGTACAACTTGATTCCAAATATTTCGGTAAAAGAGAATATTTTATTACCGCTAATTCCTCAAAATCCATCTTCAGATGAGATAGAAAAACTTTTATCTGATGTCATGAAAAAGTTTAAAATCGAACATAAAAAAGATGATATTGTCAAAAATCTTTCAGGTGGGGAACAACAAAGAGTTGCAATAGCAAGAAGTCAAATAAATAATCCAACTATTGTTCTAGCTGATGAACCAACAGCAAACTTAGATAAAGAGTTATCTCTTCATTTTATTGATATTATAAAAGAGTTAAAAGAGCAAAATAAAACAATTATAATTGCAACCCATGATCCTCTGTTTTTTGACTTAGAATGTGTAGATAAAATAATTGAAATTTCAAATGGAGAAATTATCTAATGATATTATCTCCTGAAGTTTTAACAATCATTATTATAAATCTAATTTTTTTAGTTTTTGGAAGTATTGCTTTTATTTTAAGTATAAAAATATTTTTTGGCTGGGATATAAATGCAACATCAAAGAAACAATACAATTTAGAAAAACAAAGTTTTTTAACTGCTACAATTATAAAATATATTCTTTTTATAAAAATACTTCTACTTATATTTTTTATTTTTACACTTGATAAAATTTCAAATGTATTAACAGGAGCAATGTGTGCAGCAGGTGTTGTTGATGCTACAAGTTATGGAATATATTTACTTTTATTCAAATTGATTAATATTTACTTGTTTGGATTTTGGTTACTTATTCATAAATTTGATATGAATACAAAAGAACTAAAATATACAAAACTAAAGTTTGGTTTTTATCTTTTTATATTTATTCTATTTGTAAGTGAAATTATAATTGAAATAACAATGTTTAGCTCCATAGATGTTACAAAACTAGTCTCTTGCTGTGGCACAATTTATTCAAACTCAAGTGAATCATATATTTCTTCAATATTTACATTAAATGAAAATTTGATTTTAATAGTATTTTATGCCTTATTTTTACTTTTAATTTTATTTTATTTTCTTAAAAATGATTTTTTATATGTAATTGGAAATCTCTTATTTTTAATAGTTTCCATTATAAGTTTAATCATCTTTTTTGGAACATATATTTATGAACTTCCTACTCACCATTGCCCTTTTTGCATGCTTCAAAAAGAATACTATTACATAGGTTATTTAATATATCTAACACTCTTTCTTGGTACATTTTATGGTTTTGCTATTGGAATTTCAAATATTCTTTCAAGAAAAACAATAAAAATAAATACTTATTATAATACTTCAATAATATTTATTATAATTTATACCTTAATAGTTAATTTTTATCCTATATACTTCTATATTAAAAATGGAGTTTTTTTATAACAAATTCTTAAACTCCACCCTATTGATTTGTATCAAGGCTAGAAATATTTAAAAAAGTTAAACTTCTAGAATATTAAATCAAAGGCTAAACTATGGAAAAAATAGAAGTTTTAGGCGCAACTGTAGATTTTTTCAAATCAATTGAAGATGGATTAACAACTTACCAATTTGATACAAGTATGTGTGGACCACCGGATCCTATGGTCAATGCAATGCTAGGATTACAATTATTAGATGAAAGTAGTCAATTAATAATGATAAATCATAAATCTCCAGGAGGACTCTTCCCAAAAATTATAGCAGAGTTTAATTTTAATGAAGAAATTACTGAAGAGGGAAAAGCTAAAATAACTTTCAAAAAAAAATCAAATGCAAATAATAATACTGATTTTACTCAAAACTCTTGTAGTGGTGGGGATTGTTAGTCAATAATGAATATTTCAACTGCTTTTGCACCACCTTTTAAGCTAATAGCTCCCTATTTTATAATAGCTGCACTCGTTTTTCTTTGTAGTGCAGCTTTACTATTTGGATTTAATGTTGAACTTATTCATAATCTAGAGGGGGCTGTGTTATCATGGGTTCATCTATTTTTACTTGGATTTGTTATGATGATAATCTTTGGAGCGATGGCACAACTTGTACCTGTAGTTTTAGAAGTTGGTCACTTTGCAGTTGATTTGTATTATGCTATATATCCTTTACTTCTTATTGGAACAATTTTAATGGCTTTAGGTTTTTATACCTATCCCCTACTTTTGCCTTTTGGTGGAATTATTGCTTTTATCTCATTTAGTATATTTTTAATTGAGACTTTTTTAACAGTTTTAAGAGTAAAAAAAATTAACTTTGTAATTACAACCGTAATAGTGGCAAATCTTTTTTTATTATTTGGATTAATAATAGGAATCATTATGGCTTTAGGATATGCAGGAATATTATCTGTTGATATTTATTCTTTATTAAAAACTCATGTTTTTTTAGTCTTCTTTGGATATGTAGGGATAACAATTATGGGAATGAGTTTAATTCTTCTACCTATGTTTTGGTTAAGTCATAACTTCACGTGGAATTATGTAAAAGCTGCTTTAATAATCTTATCTATTGCAATTATAATTGTTTGTATTTCTACTTTATTAGAAAATAAAATTTTTGAATATTTAGGGTATGGATTAAGTATTCTAGCTTTCTTTTTATATTTTTATCAAATTTATATAATATATAAAACAAGAGTTAGAATAGAAATTGATATCTATTTTAAAAGTATGGTTTTTTCATATATTTGTCTAAGTATAGCCTTAATTCTAGGAGTTTTATATCTTTATAATCCTAGACAAGAATTACTTTTAACATTTTCATGGTTAATATTTGCAGGATATATTACTTTTATAATTACTGGGCATTTGTATAAAATTATTCCATTTTTAGTTTGGTACGAAAGATTTTCTCCATATGTTGGGAAAAGAAAAGTACCGATGTTAGTGGATTTAATTCCGAAAAAAAGCTCTAATTTTCAATTTTTATCAACTTCAATAGGAGTTATAATTGTAGCAGTTGGATTATATAGTGGTATTGATATTATTTATAAAAGTGGTGTAAGTATCTTATTTATAGGCTCAATATTTTTATTAAAAGATATATTATTTATGATTAATTTTAAGGAAGAAAAAAATGTATAGTAAAGAAGAAATTTTCAAAGCTGTTTCTACAGTAAATGACCCTGAAGTTGGATTTAATCTTGTTGAAATGGGGCTTATTTATGATGCTTCGTGTAATGCAGATATGGAAGTAAAAGTTATTATGACACTTAGTACAAAAGCTTGTCCTCTTCATCAAATGATTGTACAATGGGTTGAAGAAGCAGTTTTAAGAGAGTTACCAAAAGCACAATTAGCATCTGTTGAAGTTGTTTGGGAACCTGTTTGGAATATCTCAATGGCTGATGACAATGTAAAAGCAAAACTTGGTGGAATGTAATATATGATTTATGTTTTTATAAAACTTCTTCATCTTTTTTCAGTTTTAATTTATGGTGGCTTTTTATTTACTGATAATTTAATTTTGATGAGAATGAAAAAAGCATTAAGTGAAGAAAAATACAATGAAGTAAGAAGTTATTTTGCATTATTTACAAAAGCTTTAGTACCTAAAGCATTGGTAGTTGCAGTTATTACTGGGATATACTTATTTCATGTAAATTTTGGTTCAATTGAAAATGGGTTTTCAAACTTCCAAATACTACTTGCTATAAAAGCATTTTTAGGACTGTGGCTAGGATTAAGAGGAGTTCTTCAGGTCTTTTTTGGGATACAACCTTTTGTATTCAAAGGCCATTTACTACCTTTTATTTTTGTAATTATAATAGTATTTATATCACAAATAATGTTCAGTGTTTAATCCTTTTAAATAAAAAAACTTTATGAAAATAACAGATAAAAAATATCCTCCAGGGGATTTTGCTATATGGATTATTATCTATATAGAACTTATTACCTTTGGAGCTCTTTTTTTAGGATTTGCTTATTCCAGAAGACAAGAGATTGATATTTTTAATAACTCACAGCTATTATTAGAACAAAATTTTGGATTTATAAATACTATTCTTCTAATAAGTAGTAGTTTTTTTATTGTAAAAGCTACAAATATTATAAAACAAGATGAAAAATCAAATACATTTTTTATTGCATCGAATTGGATTTTAGCTGCAATTGGATTTGGAACGTTTTTTTTAGTTTTAAAAATAATTGAATTTACTCATAAATATCAAGAAGGCATAAATCTAAGTACAAATACATTTTTTATGTTCTATTTTCTTTTAACAATATTCCATTTTTTACATGTACTTCTTGGTGTTATTATTCTTTTCAATCTTTATCAAAAAACAAAAGTTGGTACATATACACAGAATAATCATATTGGGTTAGAGACTGGTGCTTCATATTGGCATATGGTAGACCTGTTGTGGATTATTCTATTTCCTTTAATTTATATAATGAGATAAAAATGATTAAAACAATATATATTTATATAATTTTATTTTTATTAACTTCCATAACACTTTTTTTAGGAAATTCAAATTCATTTACTTCTACTTTTACTATTATTGTATTTATTACAACAATAATAAAAGGACAACTAATAATTGATTATTTTATGGGCTTAAAAAATGTAAAATTAAAATATAGAATGTTCATATCTTTGTGGTTACTATTAATTGTTGGGTTAATTTCTATAGCTTATCTTTTACCAATACAAAGATAAGATTACATCTTAAAATCTTGTCCCTCTAATTTATCTAAAGTTGTATCCTTATACATTTTACGTATTAAATCCCTTGGCTCTATCCATTGATCATGTAATGCACATTTATTATTACCATCACACTCACCAATTCCTAAAACACATTTTGAATCATCTTCTAGTTCTTTAAAAGAACCTAATATATCATAAACACTTATACTTTGTGCAGATCTTGATAATTTATATCCACCCTCTCGTCCTTTTATTGAATCTACAAAGTCAGATTTCACTAATGTCGTCATAATTTTTGTTAAAAACTTATATGGAATATTTAAAGTTTCTGATAATTCTTTTGCAGAGTAGAGCCTTGAAGTGCCATATTTAGCGATATAACTCAATATTCGAATTGCATATTGTGTTGTATTATGTAATTGCATATTTTTCCTTTTAATGATTATATCAGAAGTGATTTTAACAATATAAATTTTATATACTACTTAAAGGTAGAATTAAACTTATATTTGTTAATATTTCAAAATACTACTTATAGGTAGAATTAAAAAAAGGAGTTAGAATGAGCGATCGAATAACAAAAGGTATGGCTAGAAACATCTATTTAGGTGGAAGCCTTTTTGCTATTTTAGTATTTGCCGGATTGACACTTGATACAGTACAACAAGTTCCTAAATTATCTAATGCACAGAATATTACAAAATCTGTTGCACATGGAAAACATTTATGGGAAGTTAACAACTGTGTTGGTTGCCATACTATTATGGGAGAAGGAGCATATTACGCACCTGAACTAGGAAATGTATTTAATAGAAGAGGAGCATCAGATGAAGCAACTTTTAAAGCATATATGCAAGGATGGATGGCTGCACAACCACTAGATGCACCAGACAGAAGAAAAATGCCACAGTTTAATTTAAGTGAGACAGAAGTAAATGATCTTGCAAACTTCCTGATTTGGACATCAAAAATTGATGACAATGAATGGCCACCGAATATTGAAGGATAGGATAATAATATGAAATATACATCACAAATGGTTGCAAAACCATACTTTATTTTTGCATTAGTTCTTCTTGCAGGAGAAATGCTTTTTGGATTAGCATTAGGAACACAATATATATTTGGTGACTTTTTATTCCCATATATTCCTTTTAATGTTACAAGAATGGTTCATACTAATCTACTTATTGTACTTATTCTTTTTGGTTTTATGGGTGCTGCTTATTATTTGGTTCCTGAAGAGAGTGAAAGAGAACTTTGGAGTCCAAAATTAGCTATTATCACATTTTGGATTTTTGCAGCAGCAGGTGTCGCTACAATTTTAGGTTATCTTTTAGTTCCCTATGCTGCATTAGCAGAATTAACACAAAATGATCTTCTTCCAACCATGGGAAGAGAATTCTTAGAACAGCCAACTATAACTAAAATTGGTATTGTTATTGTTGCATTAGCATTTATTTTAAATATTGGAATGACTGTACTTAAAGGTAGAAAAACTGTTGTAACTGTTGTTTTACTAACAGGACTTGTTGGTCTTGCAGTATTTTTCCTTTTTGCATTCTACGTTCCAGATAACTTAGTACTAGACAAATTTTTCTGGTGGTATGTTGTTCATTTATGGGTTGAAGGTGTTTGGGAATTAATTATGGGTGCAATTTTAGCATTTGTACTTATTAAAGTAACTGGTGTTGATAGAGAGCATATTGATAAATGGTTATATTTAATTATTGCTATGACATTAGTTTCAGGTGTAGTTGGAACAGGACATCACTTTTTCTATATTGGAACTCCTGATTATTGGTTATGGCTTGGATCTATTGCATCAGCAGTTGAACCTTTACCATTTTTTATGATGATTTTATTTGCTTTTGCAATGACAAAAAATAGAAGAATTCAACATGGAAATAAAATAGCATTAACTTGGGCAAAAGGTACAGCAGTAATTGCATTTTTAGGAGCTGGAGTTTTAGGATTTTTACATACATTGGCACCTGTAAATTATTTCACACATGGAACTCAGTTAACTGCGGCTCATGGGCATTTATCTTTTTATGGAGCTTATATTATGATTCTATTTACAATTGTTTCATATGCAATGCCAATTTTAAGAGGAAGAACTAGTGGAAATTGTGAAAAATCACAAAAAGTTGAGCTAACAAGTTTTTGGATGATGAATATAGGTATGGTAGGTCTTACTTTAGCTTTAGTAGTTGCAGGAACAATGCAAGTAATTTACCAAAGAATAGGTACTGAACCATTAAGTTTTATGGAGACTCAAGCACAAATCGTACCTGTTTATGGTGTAAGATTATTTTTTGGTGTAATTGCAGTTCTTGGGCTTCTTACTTATTTATATAGTTTTTTTGTAAAAACTAAAGAAGAAAGAGCATAATCATGTTAGAGTGGGAAGAAGATATAGGTAAAGCTTGGGATAAATATTTAAGCAAAAAAACAACTATTTCTAATAAAGAAGCAAAAGTTTCTTTTTCTGAACACTCTAAATCTTTTAAAATCTTTTATCATCTTTTAGGAGGTGATAAAGGTAAAGAGTTAAAAATTACAGACAAAAGAAATATTAAGAAATCAAGAACTTTTTTACAAAAACTTTCAGGATACGGAAAATCACTTTTTTTAACTTGGCAAGATAATAATGCAATTTATCTTCCTCCTTCACTTGATATTTTACCAACAATAGAAGAGAATAAAATGCTGTATTTTTGGTTAATTGCAATGATTACAAAAGTAAATGTTAAAGAGTCAAATATTATAAAACAAAATCAAGAAGCCACAAAATATCTTTGTGATAGATATATTGGATTTAGAGATTTCTATAATCAGTCAAGCCAATATCTTATCTCAAGGATACCTGAACTCTCTTACGTAAATCAACTTGAATATAAAAAAACAGATGAAGAATATCCATTTATAATGTGGGTATATCCATCACTAAATAAAAAAAATAGTCTTAATACTCAAGATGAGGAAGAAGAGAATCAAGATAAAAGAAAAGATGAAAAAGTTGAATCTCTAAATATGAAAAAGAAAGCCAATCAAATTGATGATAAAAAAGAGACTGATGGATTTATGGCTTTTATTCCAGAAGGCTTAATGAGTATATTAGAACAAGTGAATGTTGATCGTGCTGAAGATGATAGTTTTGATGAAGATGCACTTTATAATGCAGAAGATTTAGATGAGATTACTTTAGGACAAAAAAAAGCAAATCTAAAAGCAAGAGTTAAAATGGATTTAGATTTAACTCCTGATATGCCTGAAGAATATCCTATTGGTAAAGGATATTATATTGATGAATGGGATTATACAAAGAAAAAGTATTTAGAAAATTTTGTTCGGATAAAACCTATTATTACATCAAATATTGAAGCAATTTCACTACCAAAACGATTAGAAAAAACAGTTAAAAAAATTCAAACAGAACTTGATTTACTTGAGATTGATAGATTTAAAAGTAACAGACTTCCCTATGGAGATGAAATTTGCCTTGATACTTGGATAGATTATAAAGGTCATCAAAATAAATCACTTCATCATCAAAAATTTTATGAAAACTTTGAAAAGAAAACAAGAGATATGGCTACTCTTATTCTTGCAGATATTTCACTTTCAACAGAAGCTGGAATCACTGAAGAAATTCGGGTAATTGATATGATAAAAGATGGGTTAATGGTCTTCTCTCAGGCTTTAGAAAAACTACAGGATAAATTTGCAATCTACGCATTCTCATCAAATAAAAATACAAATGTAAGATTTCATATAATAAAAAATTTTAAAGAAAAATACTCTGATTTGATACGAGGAAGAATTGACTCTATAAAACCAGGCTACTACACAAGATTAGGTGCAGCAATTAGAGAGTCTACAAAGATTTTGGATAGACAACAAAGTCAAAATAAACTTTTACTTATTATTAGTGATGGAAAACCAAATGACATAGATAGATACGATGGAAGATATGGTATTGAAGATACAAAAAAAGCTATTGAAGAAGTAAAACAAAAAGGTATTACTCCTTTTTGCATAACAATTGATATTGAAGCAAAAGATTATTTAGGATATCTATTTGGGAAAAATGGCTATGCAGTTGTAAGAGACAGCAAAAAACTTCCAAAAGTTATGCCTGAAGTATATATAAATTTAACAAAATAAAAAAGGAAATTGATAATGTCAAATACGTATTATTTATCTCAATCAAACGAAGTTGAACTTTTTGAAGCTGCGGCTTCTATGAATTTACCTGTTCTTATAAAAGGTCCGACAGGATGTGGAAAAACTAGATTCATTGAACATATGGGTGAAAAACTAAATAGAGAAGTTTATACAGTAGTTTGTCACGATGACTTAAGTGCTGCTGATTTAGTAGGACGGCATTTAATTGATGAAAATGGAACTTATTGGCAAGATGGACCACTTACAAAAGCTGTGAGAAATGGTGGAATTTGTTATTTAGACGAAATTATAGAAGCAAGAAAAGATACTACAGTTGTGCTTCACTCACTAGCAGACTATAGAAGAGTACTACCAATTGATAGAACAGGAGAAGTGATAGAAGCACATCCAGATTTTATGTTAGTTGTTTCATATAACCCAGGTTATCAAAATGTTTTAAAAGGAATGAAACCAAGTACAAAACAAAGATTTATTTCTCTTTCATTTAACTATCCAGAAGCAAAAGTTGAAAAAGAAATAATTATTAAAGAGAGTGAAGTTGATGAAAGTATTGCACAAAAACTTGTAGAAATTGCAGGAGAAATAAGAGAACTTTCTGATACAGATATTCAAGAAGCAGTTTCAACTAGGTTATTAATATATGCAGCAAAGCTTATCAAAAAAGGTTTTAATCCATATAACGCTTGTATTCACTCAATAGTTGAATCATTAAGTGATGAAGATGATGTTTTAAAAGTATTAGAAAAACTGATTTCATTACATTTTGGAAAATAAAAACTATTATTTAATTTATTATTGAAATATAGACTTTTTTTAAATTTTTATACTAGCGACTAAAAAGAAACTCAAGATATTATATAATCCATAATTAAAAATATTAATTATAATATTTAATATATTACTTATATAATGAATACTTTTAAAGTCTATTTATTCATATTGGCAATAGGAAAACTTTTTAACATATTGATACAAAACAATTATTTTCTTAGTTTGATATTGTAAAATACATTTTTCGTTTATAAAAGGAAGGTTATGAAAAACCTATCATTAATAGCTTACTTGTATTTAAAAGAATCACTTAGAGCAAAATGGTTTCTTGTTTACTCATTAGTTTTTGGTGGAATGATTGCACTATTTTTTATTGCAGGAGTTACACAATCACAAGTAATGGGATTTAGTGGATTAAGTAGGTTACTACTTATGTATATTCAAGTTACAATTGTAATTTTACCAATATTCATACTTATTACAACTGTACGTTCAATTTCAGGAGATAGAGATAGTCATATTTTAGAATATATGTTATCTTTTCCAATATCTTTAAAACAATATTATTGGGGGAAAATTCTAGGTAGATTTATAACTGTATTTTTACCAGTATTCTTTGCTATGCTTATTGCAATTATTTATGGTGCAGCAATTGGAGCTTCAATTCCTTGGGGTATATTCTTTTTATATACAGGATTACTATTTTCTTTATCATCTGCATTTTTGGGAATTGCATTTTTTATATCATCGTTTGTAAAAACAAGTGAAGTAGCCCTGGGTATCTCATTTTTTATCTGGATTTTTCTTTTAGCTTTTATTGACATTGCACTCATTTCACTTATGATGCAAAATAGATTTGAAGAAGGTTTTATTATTGCAATTGCACTATTAAATCCAATGGAAATATTTAGAGTTGCAGCAATTTCATTATTTGACCCATCACTTACTGTAATGGGCCCAGTAGCATTTTATATTTTAGATACATTTAAACAGACTACATTTGTACTGTTTTCAATTTTATATCCAATACTTTTAGGAATTGGTTTTGCCTTTTTAGGTTATGCCATTTTTACTAAAAAAGATTTAGTTTAAAGGAAATCATATGAAAAAACTATCACTATTAATATTATCAACTTGTCTGTTTTCAACACTTAATTTAAGTGCAAAAGAAGACTATTCATTAAAATTTGATAAAGACACAAGAGGCGTAGTTAGAAAAATGTTAGTTTACAAAAATCCAATGTGGGTTAGTAAAATAGTAACAAACGATGAAAGGGAATTATTCTTTATTAGTCCTAAATCTATGCTTGAATTTTATTATAAACCAAAAAATTGGCCAGAAACAAAAATAAATAACTCTTCAGAACTTAAAGAACTAATTGTTACAGACTATACAACAGGAGAAGCAATAGATGCGAAATATGCTTTTTATGTATATGGAAGTAATAAAATATCTTTTGCAGGAGATGATTTACCAGCTTTTAAAAATATTGAAAATGCTAAAAACTTTTCTAAAGCTAATAGAGGAATGAGAATTCTTAGTTTTAAAGAAATTTCAAGTGGATTAATTCAATTATTAAATGGCGATATTTAATCGCTATTTAGTGTGGTAATAAAATTGTAAACTCTGCACCATCATTTACATTTTTAGCTTTAATTGTTCCTTTAAATTGATTCTTTATTATTATTTTTGACATATATAATCCAATTCCAGTGGAAGATTTTTCCTTTTTTGTATTAAAAGGTTTAAAAATATCATCAATTGGATCTAGTTTTATTCCTCCCGCGTTATCACTTATACGTAGTACTATATTATCTTTTGTATCTTGTAATGTAATTAGAATACTAGAATCTTTGATTTCTCCTAACTTTATAATATCAATACTATTTTGAATTATTGAAAGTACAATATGTGCTAAACTATTTGAGTTTCCATATATCTCTGTCTTAGAATCAATCTCTTTTTTAATCTTAACTTGATTTAAACGTAAGACAGAATCAACAATTTTCAAGGCCTGTTCAATTGAAATAATAGGATTGAATATTGTATTATCCGTCTTTTTATAAAAGTCCTGAAAGTTTGTTATTGTTTTTGACATAAATTGAATAATCTCTTCATTTGCAATACATTCTTCTAAAATATCTTTATCCTTTGTTTTTTTTCTAATGTACATACAGTTGAAACTAAGTTGTGCTAAAGGTTGTCTCCATTGATGCGCAATAATAGCAATCATTTCACCTAATGCAGCAAACTTAGATTGTTGTTCAAGTATTTTATCATTTAATTTTTCTTTTGAAATATCTTGAATATTAGCAACAATTGCAATATCTTTATTTTCGCCACTAGAACCAAAAGAAATCCTAATAGGAAAACTTTTTCCATCTTTATTAACACATTCAAGCTCTTGAACTTCATTAATATCAATAATAGATAAGACATCACTGTTAGGAATTAACCTACCAAAAAATGGTCTATTAAGTATCTCATCTTTAGTATAATTAAAAATATTTTCTTCTTCTTTATTAAATGTTCTTATATTTAAATTACCATCAAGCGTAATAATTGCATTTCTACTTGATTCAATTACTGCATTTGAAAACTCTTTCTCTTTTATTAAATCATTTGTTCTTTTATTTATTTTTTTATTTGCAGGTCTAAAAATCAATAAAGCTTCAAAAAGAAGAGTTATTAATGTAAAAAATAAAATATATGTTTCAACTTGTTGTAGTTTTTTTGTATTTAATTGAGCCTCTTTTAAATATACAGAAACAGCCTTCTGTAAATGCTTTAATAATTCTTCAGATTGACCTAAAACATAGTTTTGACTTCGCCCATCCCTATTTATATAAAATCTCTCAGCATGAAAAAGATATTTTTCAACTTTTTTATTTAAATTTATTTTATCTCCATAATATACATCTCTTAATTCATTTGACAAAGCCAAAGATATCAATTTTTTATGGTTAGTCTTCATTTCCTTAATTTTTAATTTTAACTTATCAATTTTATAATAAATAGCAAAAAAGGCAATTTCTCTTGTAATAATCTTTTGATTACCACTTATATTAACAAGTTCGGCATCATTTGATTGAATACTTAATAACTTACTTAAATTAAAAAAAGCTAATAAAGATAAACAAGCAATAATAGTAAGAGCTAAAATATATCTTTTTGTAAAACTAAAGTTTTCAAACATTGATATTCCTCAATTCCTTTTTTAATTAATAATGCTATCATAATTTTCTGAATATTTGTTCATAGGATATTTTATATGACTGAAAAATGCGAAATAAAACTAAAAAAATCTTCAATTCTTCTAGCTGAAGATGAAGAACAATTAAGAAATAGTTTTAAAAAAGTATTATTATTATATGTTGAAAAAGTATACACTGCATCTGATGGAGAAGAAGCACTAGAACAATATAAAAAATATAACCCTGACATTTTAATTACTGACTTAAAGATGCCAAAACTTAATGGTTTAGACTTAATAAAGATAATTAGAAAAGAGAATGAAGATATTCCTATTATCGTTACAAGTGCATTCACAGATCAAAATTTTCTATTAGAATCAATCAAACTCTCTTTAGTTGAATACGTTGTAAAACCAATAAGAGAAGCAAACTTATCAAAGCTTTTAGAAGATTGTGCAAATCGTTTATTTAAAAACTCAAAAATGGTTGTAGAACTAGAAGATAATTCTTTATATGATTATAATAATAAAACATTCATATATAAAAATGAGACTATTCTTTTAACTAGTAAAGAAGTTGAATTCCTTGAAATATTATTAGCCCATAGAGGAAATTTAGTTACAAAACATAAGATAGAAGATAAACTATACATTTATGAAGAAGCTCCTCCAAGTGCTCTTAAAAATTTAGTTTTTAAACTTAGAAAGAAACTAAATAATAATATTATAAAAACTGTTTCAAAACTTGGATATATGATAAACTAAAAAACATAACATATAAATATTTTTCTAAATTTATAATTCCGCGACCAAAAAGAAACTCAACATATTATACAATTCTAATTAAGATTAAATATTAATTACAATATTTAAGTTTTAATTATAAATATTACTATTTTATTAATAATTAAGATTGAACATTATTGATATTAATCATTTTGTGTATTGTTCAGGAATAGTATAATGCTATTTTTAACAAAAAAATAAGGAGAAGTTAATATGAAACAAATACATACTAAACTTTCTTCATTAATTTTAGGTACTGCACTTACTGCAACGGTAGCATCAGCTACTGCTGGTGGTGAATTAGCTAAAGTTATGAAAGAAAGAGGTCTCTCTGAGATTGATGTAGTAAGAGCAGCGAAAACTTATAATCCAACTGGGGTAAAAGATGAATATGTTATATTCTCTTCTGGTGGACAATCTGGACAAATAATTGTTTATGGTGTTCCATCAATGAGAATTTTAAAATATATTGGTGTATTTACACCTGAGCCTTGGCAAGGATATGGTTATGATAAAGATTCAACAGCCATATTAAGACAAGGAAATATTAGAGGAAGAGAAATAAACTGGGGAGATACTCATCACCCTGCACTTTCTGAAAAAGATGGAAAATATGATGGTAAATGGCTAGCTATCAATGATAAAGCAAATCCTAGAATCGCAATTATTGATTTAGAAGATTTTGAAACAAAACAAATTGTTCCAAATCCAGTTTTTAAATCAAATCATGGTGGGGCTTTCTTTACACCAAATTCAGAATATATAATTGAAGCATCACAGTATGCTGCACCATATGATAACAATTATCATCCAATAGAAGACTATAAAGAGTCATATAGAGGTGGTGTAACAATGTGGAGTTTCGATGATAAGATCGGACGAATTCAACCAAAAGACTCTTTTACAATCGAAATGCCTCCATATCACCAAGATTTAAGTGATGCAGGTAAAGGTGCGAGTTATGGTTGGGGATTTACAAACTCATTTAATACAGAAATGTATACAGGTGGAATTGAAGTTGGTAATCCACCAAATGAAGCTGGTATGTCAAGAAATGATACTGACTTTTTACATGTTTATAACTGGAAAAAACTTGCTGAAGTTGCAAAAGATCCTAAAAATGTAAAAGTTGTAAATGGTCATAATATCATTCCAATTGAAGTTGCAGTTAAAAACAACGCATTATTCCTAATTCCAGAACCAAAATCACCTCATGGTGTTGATGTTTCTCCTGATGGAAAATATATGATTGTTTGTGGTAAATTAGATACTCACGCATCTGTTTACTCTTTTGAAAAAATCAAAAATCAAATTGATAAAATGGAATTTATAGGAAAAGATCCTTATGGTATTCCAATTTTAGATATGAAAAAATCTTTACATGGACAATTAGAGTTGGGTCTTGGCCCTTTACATACTCAGTATTCTCCAGTAGATGGACAAGTTTATACTTCTTTATATGTAGATTCTCAAGTTGTTAAATGGAATTACAAAGACTTAAAAGTTTTAGATAAAGAAAATGTACACTATAACATTGGTCACTTAGCTGGAATGGAAGGTAAAACTGCTGATCCTCAAGGTAAATATATCATTGCATTAAATAAATTAGCAATTGATAGATTCCAAAATGTTGGTCCTTTACATCCACAAAACCACCAGTTAATTGATATCACTGGTAAAACTATGGATTTATTAGTTGATATGCCTTTACCTTTAGGTGAACCTCATCAAGCAGTTGGGATTAGAGCTTCTAAACTTCACCCTCATGTTAGATATAAAATGGGTACAAATACTAAAACTGGTAAACAACATGTTGGAAAAACACTTGCAGGTCAAGAAAGGGTTGTTAGAGATGGGAACCATGTAACTGTATATGCTACATTAGTTAGATCTCATATTAACCCAGAAAGACTTACTGTTAATAAAGGGGACAAAGTTACTTTCCATATGACAAATCTAGAAAGAGCTCAAGATGAAACTCATGGATTTACTATTGGTGGATTTGATCAACATGCATCATTAGAACCAGGAGAAACAACAACTATTGAATTTACAGCAGATATTGAGGGCGTTTTCCCTTACTATTGTACTGAGTTCTGTTCAGCTCTTCACTTAGAGATGATGGGATATATGATGGTTAAAGATCCTAATAAAAAGTACATTAGTGCGACAAAAATGAAAATCAATGCAATGTCTCCGGAAGAATTACAAGCTGAATATGACAAAACAGTTGCAGTTAATGATGCAACAGATGCTGTTATCCAATCAGTTGTTAAATTCTTAAAAGATAATAAATTTGGTGAACACAAAGTAGTTGCTGATTTAGTTACAGATGCATTTGACCAATATAATCAAATCCCAGCTGAAAAGAAAAAAGCAGAAGATGCAATAAAAGATGGAGATATAGAAAAAGCTATCTTACATCAAGGTATGGTTTGGCAATTAATGGTTAAAACAGCTGACGTTGGTATTAGAGCAAAAGATACTTTAGTTACGAAGATTTCTTCAAAACAAAGTGCCTCAGCAGCTCGTGGAGCTACTGCATTTGCTGAAGGTGGTTGTAATGGATGTCACGTAATAGGAAAAGTTTCATCAGGTCCTGATTTAACTGGTGTATTACAAAGACATGAAAATGGTATTGATTGGGTAAGTAGATTTATTCTTAATCCAGAAGCTATGTATAACGATCCATATATCAAAGGTATGATTGATTACTTTAATTTAAAAATGCCTAATCAACATATGAGCAAAGAAGAAACAAAAGATATTATTGAATATCTTAAATGGGTTGACGAAAACGCTAATCTTTTCTAAAATCTAATCTAAAAGGAAGAATGATTATATTCTTCCTTTTTATTGATGAGTATCAACAATAAAATTCGTTATATTTGATACTCTTCTTAATATTCAAATTTTAAAATATATACTATAAATAGTTTATATTTTAGAACTTTTAAGATAAGGACACAAATGCACTCAAGTTTTATTAAATCAACAATTTATGCCTCATTAGCATTAATTGTTATGACAATAGCATTTACTTTCCCAATGATTACTTTTCATGGAACACTAAATAAAATACATGAAGATAAAATTGAAGAGATATCTCCACTTGCAATAAAAGTTTGGAATTATTATAATCAAGGAAGATATAAAAGTACTACCACACCTAAAGAAGCACATAATAACTTAAAAGAAATGATTGAAACATCATCTGAAATTGGTGTAGCATCTTTACCTATTTGGTCTTGTTCTTTAGAAGCTCCAAACTATCCTAAAAAAGCATTTCCACAAGGGATTCCAGTTTTCTTTCATTTTGATGGATTTTCAGGAGAAGTTCATGAAATGAATACAATTAATCATTATGTAGGGATGGATCCAATGTGGAGAGGTGGGAAACTTGAAAGAGAAATTGGAATTTATGCACTTTTAGGTTTATCTCTATTTATGATATATTTTTTACTTTTTCATAAAAAGATTTTAACTTATATTATGTATATTCCTGCTGCCTTGCCTTTACTTTTTATAGCTGATTATTCATATTGGTTATATTGGTTTGGTCATAATTTACATGATTGGGGAGCATTTTCCATCAAGCCTTTTATGCCAACAGTTTTTGGAGATGGTAAAATAGCTCAGTTTACTACACATTCATATCCAACAATAGGTTTTTATTGTTTATTAGCAATAGGATTATTTAGCTTTTTGTCTATTCTTTCTAAGAATAAAGCAATGAAAGAAACTGGAATAAATTACAAGGCTTAAAATGTTTAAAATAGCTATTACCTTCTTTTTATTATTTTTCAATTCTTTATCTGCTAATTTATTGCAAGAAGCAATTAATAATGCAGAAGAAGGTTCTATTTTAAAACTTCCAAAAGGAGTTTATAAAGGTTCTATTGTTATAAAAAAACCTATATCAATTATAGGTAAAGAAGATGGTGTAATAATAGATGGACTGGGAGTTGGAACAGTAGTTCAAATTAATGCTCCATATGTAACTTTAAAAAATCTTACAATTAGAGGTAGTGGTGATAGACACGATAAAATAGACGCCGCAATAAAATTATCAAATTCTAAACAATCAGAAATTTCAAACTGTATTATAGAAGATTCACTTTTTGGAATTGATGTTGCAATGACAAATAACTCAATTATTTCTAATAATTATATTACATCAAAAGATTTAGAATTAGGATTAAGAGGTGATGGCTTAAGACTTTGGTATTCAAATGATAATATAGTAACAAAAAACAAAGTTGTAAAATCTAGAGATATGGTAGTCTGGTATTCCCATGGAAATGAGATATCTGAAAACTTTGGAGAATATAACAGATATTCTTTACATTTTATGTATGCAGGTAAAAATTATGTAAAAAATAATACCTATCAATATAACTCAGTTGGAATATTTTTTATGTACAGTAAAGATACTATTGCCATAGGGAACACAGTAAAAAGCTCTTTAGGGGCAACAGGCATGGGTATTGGATTAAAAGATGTTTCTAATTTTACTTTAAAAGACAATACTGTTATTTACAATGCTCAAGGAATTTATATAGATAGATCTCCATTTGAACCTGACACCAAAAATTGGATTGAAGATAATAAAGTTTTATACAATTCTGAAGCAATTCATTTTCACTCATTAAGTGAGAATAATGTAATTAAAGGAAATTCTATAATAGGAAATATTGAAGATATTATAAATGACAGTAGAGGTGCTAAAACCGATGAAAATGAGATAGAAGGTAATTATTGAGATAATTATGAAGGTTTTGATAAAAATGCTGACAATGTAGGAGATACTCCACATAAAGTTTATCAATACGCAGATCAACTTTGGATGTATAATCAAGATGTAAAATTCTTTTATGGTTCTCCTGTAATCTCTTTATTAAACTTTCTTTCAAAACTCGCTCCATTTAGTGAACCAGTTTTTTTAATGCAAGATCCAAAACCTAAGTTAAAGATGTAAGGATTTAATAATGGCAAAAATAAAAATAGATAGAAGAAAATTCATAAAGTTTTCAACACTTGGAATATTAGGATTAACTTTAGGAGCAGGAATAGGTATAAGTCCTTATGCTCTACAAGCAGAAATGAGATTAAGACCACCAGGTGCACTTCCTGAAAAAGAGTTTCTAGCACTCTGTATTAAATGTGGACAATGTTTACAAGTCTGTCCTTATCACTCAATCGAACTTGCAGATATGGCAAAGGGGCACGGTATAGGAACTCCTTATATTGATGCAAGAGAAAGAGGTTGTTATGCTTGTACGGCTGTTCCCTGTGTGTTGGCATGTCCCAGTGGTGCATTAGATCATAAAACAGAAAAAGCAGAAGATATAAAAATGGGTATTGCTGTATTAGAATTTCCAAATAAATGTTTAGCCATAACTAATACACCTGTACCAAAAGGACATAGTAAAAGAGTTCATGATTTTACAAATGCACAAAATAATGTAACCCAATTAGAACGAGATATGCTTGAAAAACTTGATAAATTTGAAGGGGAACAATGTACAATTTGTGCAGATATGTGTCCAATTCCAAATCCAATTAATGCTATTGCAATGATAAAAGAAGGTATTGGAAATAAACCTGAAGTCTACAGTGGATGTATTGGATGTGGGGCCTGTGAAGAATTATGTCCAGCAAATGAAGCTGCAATTGTTATAAAACCAAGATTATCTTATGAAGATTATTATGTTAAAGGAATTAAATTATGATTAAAAAAATATTATTAAGTGCTGCTATTGTTCTTTTATTTACAGCTTGTTCAGATAAAGAAGAAGAAAAAACAGTAGTTAAAAAAGAAACTAAACAAGAAGCTTTAAAAATTGAAGTTGTAAAAAATAATAATATAAAAGAAGTAAAAGTTGTTGAAAAAGAAAATCTAAAAAATAAAAATGAAACTTATTATTTTAACTACAATGGTGTAAAAAGTGAATATGATCCAAACTCACAACCTGCAAATAAAGATGCATCAGTAAGAACTGTACCAAGAACAAGAATGGATGCAAATTTACATGTGAGAAGTCCATATGAAAAAGTGAAAGTTTCTTTATTAGTAAAACAATTAAGTAAAGAGTTTATTGTTAAATGTTCAGCATGTCACAATGATTATGCAAATGGAATAATTGGACCTTCATTGCTTAATAAAGATGCTGAGTTTATTTTTAATAGTATTATGAAATTTAAGAAAAACAAAGATGCAAATGTTTTAATGACAGGATTAGTAAATCAAATGGAAGAAAGTGAAATTAAAAAAATTGCAAATGAAATTTTCGAATTTAATAAACAAATTAGGGAAGCAAAATGATGGAGCCTACCGGAATCCTATTTACAGGCAAAAAAATAATTGCAATAATCTCAACAATATTTATTTTTGGATTAATGCTTTTTACTTTTTATAATGGTACTGCATTTCAAGGTGGAGAAGCTGGAAATATTATTGAAAATATAAAAGTATCTAGTGATCAAATTAAAGTTAAAAACCAAGTTCCAACAAATGATAATATTGAAGAAGACAAAATTAAAGCATTAAGAGAAAAAGCGGGAAATACTTCTTCATTTGAAGTAAGTAATGCATATAGAAGAAAATGTGCTTCATGTCACGGAGTTGATGGTTCAGGAATGCAAAATGGTAAAAAACTTATGGGTCCAAGGTTAATGGGACAAGAAAAAGAAAAACTATACAAAGATTTAGCTGATTTTAAAGCTGGAAGAAAAGAGAACCTTATAATGAAAGGCCTTTTAATTAATCTTTCAGATGAAGAGTTAAAAAATTTCGCTAATGAAATTGCACAATTTAAAGCTAAAAAAGAAGCTTTAACAAAATAGCTATTAGTATTTAGCAATTAGGAAGAAACTATGGATAAATGGAACAATAGAGAAACAATAAAAAACACAACATTCTTTTCGACTTTTTTCGATAAAACAAAAGAAGGCAAATCATATTTTTCATACAGAATGAAAAGGTGGATTGTAGTAATATCAATTCACTTACTTTTCTTTTTATCTTTTGCAATTGATATTCAAACATTAGAAGGTACACTAAATGGTTCAAGGTTTTTAGGATTTCATTTAATTGACCCTTTTACTACAATACAAATGTATCTTGCAACCTATCATATGCCAATCAATATAATAATAGGTACAGCAACAATTGTAATTTTCTATTTACTTATTGGAGGAAGGACTTATTGTTCATGGGTCTGCCCATATGGTCTAATAAGTGAAATTGGGGAAAAGATTCATAACTACTTAGTAACAAAAAAAATCATAAAAGAAAGAAGGTTTGATCATAGAATAAGACATATTTTTTGGGCAATATTTATGGTTTTAGCATTTACAAGTGGTTATTTAGTTTTTGAAACATTCAATGTTGTAGGAATTCTAAGTAGATTTATTGCATATGGATGGAGTTTAGCTTTAATTTGGGTACTAGTTATTTTTTTAATTGAGGTCTTATATTCAAGACGTGCATGGTGTACTTACCTTTGTCCAATTGGAACAACTTATGGTTATCTTGGAAAAGCAAGTGGTCTTAGAATAGAATGGAATGATAATTGTGACCATTGTATGGTTTGTCATGACGTATGTTTTGAAAGCCAAGTTTTAGAATTGACTAAATCAAAATATGATGAACAAAGAAAAGAAAAAGGAATCAAAACTCAATATGTGACAGGTGCAGATTGTACTTTATGTGGAAGATGTATTGACGTATGTCATTCAGATGCATTAAAATTTGATTTTAGATTAAAAGGTTTAATATAAAATGATACAAGTTTCAAACTTAACAAAAAAATTTGGCTCACATATTTCATTAGATAAGATAAGTGTAGACTTTAATAAAAATGATTATGTAGCTTTAATGGGACCAAATGGGGCAGGAAAAACAACACTTATTAGATCTATTATGGGTTATTATCATCCAAATGCAGGTGGAGTTTTAATAAATGGTTTAAATCCAATAAAAAAAAGAACAGAAGTTTTAAATGCAATTTCTTTTGTACCACAATTACCACCTCCTATAAAACTTAATCTTGATGAACTAATGAAATATATTCAAACAAGTTCAAATGTAGACAAAGAATTAATTATGCATTATGCAAATGAAATGAAATTAGATATTAAAAATAATCTAAATAAATCATTTTTTAAACTATCTGGTGGAATGAAACAAAAAATGCTTATTGCAATTAGTTTAGCAAAGAAAAGTGAAATTATAATATATGATGAGCCAACTGCAAATCTTGATCCAAAAGCAAGAGATGATTTCTATAGACTATTAAAAGATAATGAGAAAGAAAAAATTTCTCTTTTTGTCACTCATAGATTAGATGAAGTAAAAGATATTGTAAATAGGCAAATCTACATGGATTTGGGGAAAATTCAATCAGATGATAGAGTATAGGAGTATAAATGAAAATAAATATTGTTAAATTTCTAATTCCACTAATAATAATAATTTTATTAAGTGCATGCGAAAAAAAAGTATCTCATGAACATGAAGTAATTCATTGGGACAGAGATATGTGTGATAGGTGTAAAATGGTTCTAAGTGAAAGGAATCATGCGGCACAAGTAATAAACAAAAGAAATGGAAAAGTTTATAAATTTGATGATATTGGTTGTTTAGCTCTTTGGTTTAAAGAGGAATCAATTGAATGGAAAGATGAAGCTAAAATATGGGTTACTGATATAAAAACTTCAAAATGGATTGATGGTAGAACTGCATATTATGACACAATGAATGTTACGCCAATGGCTTATGGTTTTGGAGCACACGAAAAAAAAGAATCAATTCTTAAAGGTTTAGAAATTATAGACTTTGAAGAGATGTCAAAACGTGCAGTAAAAATGGGAAGATAAAAAATACTAATAAAAGAGGTTTTAGCCTCTTTTATTTATTATAAGTCTTGCTCAATAACTCTTTTAAATTTATTAAAATAAGTATCTCTAGCTGAATCTAAATCTTTATAAATATCATTGATAGAAATTTTTCCTCCACCAACTAATCCTAATTTAGAATAAACCATTCCTTTTTTCTCACAAAGTTTTTCAAGTTTTTCTGAATTTTCAGGACTTACTTCTACTATAGCTCTACTTAAAGTTTCAGAGAAAACATCTCTATCTTCTTCTAATGAGATTGCAGCTTCAACACCTCTATTTCCAACTACAGCCATTTTTGCTAATGCAACTGCAATACCACCAACATTAACATCTTTTGCAGCTTTTAATAAACCTTCTTGATTTGCTTCAACAACTGTATTCCAAAGGTTTAACTCTTTTTTAAAATCAACTTCAGGATGAACTCCTGCAACTTTATCAAACATTAGTTTCATATATAAAGATCCGCCAAATTCTGATTTAGTATCTCCTAAGATATATAAAAAGTTTCCATCTTCTTGTAAAGCTGATGGTAATACTTTGTTAGCATCTTCATTTACACCAACCATTGCAATTGAAGGAGTTGGGAAAACACCCACACCATTTGTTTCATTGTATAATGATACATTTCCACCAATAACTGGAGTATTTAACTCTTTACAAGCTGATTTGATACCTTCACATGATTGAGCAAATTGCCACATCACTTCTGGGTTTTGAGGATTTCCAAAGTTAAGACAATCGGTGATTGCTTTAGGAACTGCACCTGTCATAGCTACATTTCTTCCTGATTCCATAACAGCTGCTGCTGCACCTAATTCTGGATTAATATAACATAATCTTGTGTTACAATCAGCACTCATAGCTAAAGCTTTTCCAGTCTCTTTAATTCTAATTGAAGAACCATCTAAAGAACCTGGACCTTTGATTGTATTTGTTTGAACCATTGAATCATATTGGTTATAAACCCAAGATTTATCAACAACTTCCATATCACCAAATAGTTTATCAAATGCAATTTGATTTGAGAACTCTTTACTCATATCAATCTCTTCAATACCATTTAAATATGCATGTTTAGCAACTGGTCTATCTAAAATTGGAGCTTGTTCTGAAACTGGTTGAACGGGAACTTCTGCACATTTTTCGCCATGCCAAAACAGTTCCATATTTCCAGTATTGGTAACTTCCCCAATTACAGCAACATCTAGTTCCCATTTTTCAAAAATATCAATAATTTTTTGTTCAGAACCTTTTTTAGCACAAATAAGCATTCTTTCTTGAGATTCAGAAAGCATGAAATCGTAAGGAGTCATCCCCTCTTCTCTAGCTGGAACTTTATCTAAATGCATAATCATACCAGACTCAGAGCGTCCTGCCATTTCAAAAGATGATGAAGTAAGACCTGCAGCACCAATATCTTGAATACCAATAATTAAGTCCTCTTTAAATAACTCTAAACAAGCCTCTAAAAGTAGTTTTTCTGTAAATGGATCACCAACTTGAACTGTTGGTCTTTTTGATTCTGAATCTTCTGTAAATGAAGCAGAACTCATAACAGCCCCACCTAAACCATCTCGACCTGTTTTAGACCCAACATACATAACTGGATTACCAACACCTTCAGCAAGTCCTAAGAAAATTTCATCTGATTTTGCAAGTCCTAATGTAAATGCATTTACAAGATTATTTCCAGCATAACACTCTTCAAAAGTAGTTTCTCCACCAATAGTAGGAACTCCCATACAGTTACCATATCCACCGATACCAGCAACTACACCTCTTAAAAGAAATCTATGTTTTTGAGCAATTTCGCTATCACCTTCAATACCAGCAAATCTAATTGAGTTCATATTTGCAATATGTCTCGCACCCATTGTAAATACATCTCTTAAAATTCCACCAACACCTGTAGCTGCACCTTGATATGGTTCAATAAATGATGGGTGATTATGTGATTCCATTTTAAATACAGCTGCGTAACCATCACCAATATCAATTACACCAGCATTTTCACCTGGACCTTGAATAACCCACGGAGCTTTAGTTGGGAAACCGTTTAAATATTTTTTACTTGATTTGTATGAACAGTGTTCAGACCACATAGCAGAGAAGATTCCAATCTCTACATAGTTTGGATCTCTTCCTAAAATTTCTTTGATATTTTCAAATTCTTCAAGTGTTAGAGAGTGAGCAAGTGCTATCTCTTCAAGATTCATCTCTTCTTTTTGCATCGTTCGCCTTACATATGGTTGTTTTAATAAGGGCGATTATATCCAAAAAGCTCTTAGCTAAAGTTTTAACCCTCGGCTAAGATTTCAATTTTGTTGTTTTTTAATTCAATATATAATTCTTTTTTTCCATTAAATGTATAAAATTTTGTTTTATAATCTTCATCCATAACTACTTTGTACATTTGCTTGTTTAAAGAGTTTGGATATGGAGCAATATTAATATTAGAAAATATAATTTTTTTCTCTTCATTTTTAGAAAAGATTCTTTCTTTATATTCCATAAATTGTGATATAGACATACCATCATGTCTTTTAAATGATTTTGAATAAAATTTTAAATACTGCTCAATATCAGATTTTTTCCAGGCATCTCTCCATTTAAAAATAGAAGCTAAAATAAGACTAATATCTTTTTTTGATGCTTTTTTGATATTTTCATCAGATATTAAAAGAATAGATTTATTGTATTCAATATTCTCATCTAGCTCTTTTAATCTAGGATTATCTAAAGCTATACAACCTTTTGTAAATTCTTCTCTAACTTCATCAATAGGCATACCATGAATCCAAATCCCATGACCTTTTTTATTTTGAGTTTTATCAAAGGTATTGGGATATGAAGTTACTAAGGCAAGTGGTCCATAAAAAGAATCAAGTTTTGTTAGTTTTTCAGTTAAATCATATGCCCCAATTGGAGTTTTCAAATCTCCTTCTTCTTGCTTATCACCATTTTTTTCTCCAACAATTACACTATCTCTAAGGACGAGATTGTAATTTTTTTTATCTACTTGGTATAACGCTATTTCTTTAGCTTCTTTTTGCGCTAAAATTACAAATTTTTTTGATTCATAATATCCGTAATCTACATTTTTATCTGATAAGTATTTTTCCCAATAATCTTTACTTGTCATCTCTTTTTCTATTTGAAGTTTTACGGCATCTAAGCCTTGACTTCTATATATGTCTACTAAATCTGCAAACATAATATTAATAATTATTGTTAAAAATAGTACTACTTTTTTCACTCAAATCTCCCTGAAATTTATATTGCCTTTAGTTGCGCAATTGTATAATAAATGCTCTAATACTTTAATAAAGAAGAATCGTGAAAAAAATCATAATATTAATTTCCCTAATTATTTCAACTCTTTTCTCTACAGAGATAAAAGAAACTACTTGGCCAAAAGGTGAAACCTTTTTAACTTTTTTAGAAAAATATTCTATTCCTCAAAAACTATATTTTGAATTAGAAAAAGAAGATAAAGAGTTGTGTTCAGAGATTACAGCAGATAACTATTACTATCTTAAAGAGAACGAAGATGGTACATTAGATCAAGTTCTAATACCAGTTTCAGAAGAGATTCAACTTCATATTTTTAAAACTGTTGATAATACATATAAATTTGAAACACTACCAATTTCGTATCAAGAGTATACGGAAACAATTGCAATGCCAATTACATCATCAGTTTCAAATCAACTTCAAGAAGCAACTGGAAGTGCAGCACTTGCAGCACATTTAAAATATATATTTAAAGGTTCTGCAAACTTTAGAAGAATGCAAAAAAATGATTTTATAGCAATAGAATATAGTCAAAAATCACTTTTAGGACGACCTTTTGGACAACCTGATATAAAAGCTGCTATGGTTGAAATATCTGGAAAAAAATATTATAGATTCAAAAATGAAAAAGATGATAAATATTATGATGAAAAAGGAATAGGCTTTACAAAAACATATTTTTTTAAAGTTCCACTAACATATAGTAGAATTTCTAGCCAATTTACAAAAAAAAGATGGCACCCAGTATTAAAAAGATACAGAGCTCACCTAGGTACAGACTTTGCAGCACCACGAGGAAGAAAAATTTATGCTGCAGGCGATGGAAAAATTGAATTCATTGGGCGTAAAGGTGGATATGGTAATACTATTATAATCAGACATTCAAATGGATATAAAACATTATATGCCCATCAAAATAAATTTAGAGGTGGTCTAAGACGAGGAACTAGAATCAAAAGAGGTCAACATATTGGATATGTAGGAAGTACGGGACTTAGTTCTGGTCCTCACTTACATTTAGGACTTTACAAAAATGGTAGAGCCGTTAATCCTCTAAGGGTTATTAAAAAACCAGATGTTATAGGATTAAAAGGAAAAAGAAAAAAAACATTTATTGCAAATGCTAAAGTTACAATTAAAAAGTTTCAAGAAGTTATTAATGATGAAAATAGGGAAAATGCCACAAGACTTGATAGACTTGTATCAACAAGCAAATTAACTCCAAGGAAAATTTAATGACAATAGAGCAAGCTATAAAAGATCCTACTGAACTTTTAGAAAAAATAAATGAACTTCATCCAAGTGATATAGCTTACTCTTTAAAAAAAATTGAAAAAGAATCTACTGAGGATTTTTTTAAAGTATTAAAAAATTTACCTGATGACATTTTAGGTGAAGTTATACTTGAACTTCCTGATTATTTAAGGGAAGATGTCTATGAAGAACTATCTATCAAAAAACTTACAGAAGCAGTTGATGAATTAGAATCAGATGATGCAACAGATATTATTCAAGAAATTGAAGAATACGATGAAGAAAAAGCAAAAGAAGTTTTTGATGGTCTGGAAGAAGAAGATCAACAAGAAATTAACTGGTTAAGAAGATATGAAGAAGATGAAGCTGGTTCATATATGCAAACTGAGCTTTTCTCAGCAAACTTAACAGAAACAATCAAAGAATCACTTGATAGATTAACTCAAGGTAAAGCTGAAGATGAATTGGTTAATATTCATCAAGTTTTTATTGTAAATGATGACAAGAAACTTATTGCATCAATTCTACTAGAAGATTTAATTATCATAGATTTTAAAAAAACTTATCAAACAGTTTTAGATGAACATCAAGAAAATAAATTTAAACCTTTTGTTGTACAAGATAAAGAAGACATTTCTGAAGTAGCAAAAAAATTTGAAAAATATGATTTAAATGTAGTTGCAGTTGTGGGATATCAAGAAATGCTAATGGGAAGAATTACATCAGATGATATTTTAGATGTAATTGAAGAAAATGCAACAGAGCAAATGTACCAATTAGCAGGGGTAAATGATGATTTTGAGCATGATGACAATCTATTTACAACTGCAAAAAAAAGGGCATTATGGTTATTCCTAAATCTAGGAACAGCGATTTTAGCTTCTCTTGTAATTGGATTATTTGATGAAACTATTGAATCATATGTTGCATTAGCAATATTGATGCCAATTGTTGCTTCCATGGGTGGGAATGCAGGGACTCAAACTCTTGCAGTAACAGTAAGGCAACTGGCATTAGGGGATATTGACTTTGATAATAGTAAAGACACTATAAAAAAAGAAATTTTTATATCTATTTTTAATGGTTTAATTTTTGCTTTTATTATGTGAATTGTTGCATGGATATGGTTTAAAACCCCAATGCTTGGAGTCGTAATTGCAATGTCAATGTTAATAAATCTCTTTAGTGCTGGTTTTTTTGGAGCATCAATTCCTCTTGTATTAAAAAGATTAAATATTGACCCAGCTATTGGAAGTACTGTTTTACTTACAACAGTAACTGATATAGTAGGTTTTTTTAGTTTTTTAATGTTAGCAAAAATTATACTTTTATAAAGTTTTATTTTATACTTAAATAATAAAAAGTTTAAAATATAATCTTAAAATATATGTTATAATTTTGCTTCAAACGTTAATGATGAAAAATATTTCTCCTGCTTTTATTATTGCATTTACATATTTTATAATTAGTTTTATCTGGATTCTTTTTTCAGATAAAATACTATATAACCTTTCACTCGACAAAGAAGTAATAAATACATTACAAACTTTAAAAGGCTGGTTTTTCATTACAATAACTTCACTTTTATTATATTTTTTAATGAAAATTGCTTTGAATAAATCAAAAAAAGAAAAAAATGATTTAGAAAGAATTTTTAATTCTTTAGCTACTCCAATAATGATTATAAATGAAGATGGAGAAATACTTAAAATAAATAAAATTCTGGAAGAACTTTCAGGATACAAATATAAAGAAATTAATACTATTGAAAAATGGACAAACCTTGCCTATGGAGAAAATGCAGAAGAAGTAAAAAAAAATGTTGATACTTTATATGATAAACAAACTATTATAGATAATGGAGATTATACAATTACTACTAAAAGTGGAAAAAAGATTGTTTGGCATTTTAATACAACATCATACGGAATAAAAGATGGTAAAAAAACAATCATAGCAACCGCCTTGGATATTACAAACATAAAAGAGAAAGAAAAAATGTTAATGCAACAATCAAAGATGGCTGCCATGGGTGAAATTTTAGAAAACATTGCACATCAGTGGAGACAACCACTTTCTACAATCTCAACTGCGGCAACAGGCATAAAACTACAAAATGAACTTGATACATTAAATGATGAAATATTAAATAATTCTATGGATGCAATAAATAATTCAGCACAATATCTTTCAAAAACTATTGATGATTTCAGAGGTTTTTTTAAACCAAATCAAAAAAAAGAGTATTTTAAAATTAATCATACTTTTGAAAAAATTATGATGATTATAGGTAATAAATATAAAATAGAAAATATCCATTTTATAAAAGATATTGAAAACTTCCAAATTTTAAATTATAACAATGCTTTAATCCAAGTCTTTTTAAATTTATTTTCAAACTCTCAAGACGCTTTTATAGAAAAGAATACTAAAGAAAAATTTATTTTTATTGATGTTTATAATGATGAATATTCTGCAGTTATCCAAATAAAAGATACAGCAGGAGGAATTCCAAATAAAATAATAAACAAAATCTTTGAACCTTACTTCACAACAAAACATGAAGGGAAAGGCACAGGTATTGGCTTATACATGAGTGAAGAAATTATTACAAAGCATATGAAAGGAACAATAAGCGTAGAAAATAAACAATTTACTTTCAAAAACAAAACTTACACAGGGGCAATGTTTACAATAACACTGCCACTTAAAGTTTAATAATATTTTCTATTTATGTAAAGATTGAGCTACAATAGATAAAAATTCATCTTTTGTTTTCTTTTCTCTTTTAAATAGTCCTCTTAAAGCAGAAGTAACTGTTGTAGAACAAATCTTTTCAACACCTCTCATTTCCATACACATGTGTCTTGCATCTATCATAACTGCCACACCTTTTGGATTTAACGTTTCATGAAGAGCATCACAAATTTGTTCTGTCATCTGCTCTTGAATTTGTAATCTTCTAGCAAAAACATCAACTATTCTAGGTATTTTTGAAAGACCAACAACTTTTCCATTAGGAATATATGCAATATGAGCTTTTCCAATAATAGGCAACATATGATGTTCACACATTGAATAAAATTCAATATCTTTTATAACTACCATTTCGTCATTTGTACTTGTAAAAAGTGCTTGATTTATAATCTCTCTTGGATTTTTATCGTATCCACTACACATAAATTCAAATGCTTTTCTTACACGGCTAGGAGTTTTTTCTAAACCTTCTCTATTAATATCTTCACCAACATACGATAACATGTTTCTTACAGAATTTTCAAATTCTAATTCTTTACTCATAAATATTTTCCTCTTAAACCTTTAACATATCACCTATACTCCACAGAGGAACAAAAACTGCAAGAACTATCCATACAATTAATGCCATCATAAAAACAAGAAATACAGGCTCTATCAAAAGTGAAAAAAGTTTTAATTTTTCATCAAATCTTTTTTTGTAAACTATTTTAATTTCATTAATAATCACATCTAGTGAATTGGTTATTTCACCCGTATTTATCAAACTTATAGTTATATCATCAAAAAGTTTAGTAGACTCGAATGCACTACTTACACTTTTCCCACTTTTCAATAGGTTTTCTATTTGCGTAATTCTATCCAAAAGGTATTTATTATTTATTAAAACCTTTGACTTAACTATTGATTCGTGAAATTCATGCTTACTTTTTAATAAAATATCAACTACAACAAAGTATGAATAAAGGGTTTTTAATCTATAAATATCACTTAATAGATATATGTTTTTTACTAATATTTTATCTACTTTATATTTTAAACTCTGATTATTCTTATATAAATAAATAAGTGAAAAAATAAAGATTGATAATCCAGTCAAAAGAAAAAAAAGATAATTTTCAAATATATCTTTAGTAAAAAAAAGTACTTTTGTTGCAAATGATAATTCCATTTTACTATTTGAAAACATAAACTCAAATTTTGGTACAACAAATTTGAAGATACCAATTAAAGATGAAAAAAATGTTATAAGTAAAACCATAGGATAAATCATAATTTTTTTAAATTCTTTTTTTATCTCATAATTCTCATTTATTATCTCACTTAATGATTTAATATTTAAAGCTACATTTCCCGTATTTTGAGTGATTTTAAAAAATGATATTATTAATGGACTTATTTTAAATAACTTTAAACTTTTTTCAATATCTTGTGATTTTACAAAGGAATTTTGTAAGACTGTTAAAAATTCCTTTACATGTTTACCCTTTTTATTTTTAATCAATATTTTTATTGCATCATCAAATAATATTTTCGAATCAAGCATTAAGGAGAGTTCATAAAAAATAGATTTTAAATCTTTCTCTTTTATATATTTATTCTCAAATAATGTGATATTTGAAGATAAAAACTGTTTTTTTATTTCTATTGTATTTTGAGGTAATATTTCATTTTCTATACATAGAGTATCAATTATTTTACTTTTAATTATTTCATCTTCTTGATATACTATTTTATATTTCATATTAAGAATTTACCACTTTATAAACTTCTTCAATAGTTGTAATTCTTTTTTCTACTTTTTGTTTTCCATCATCAATCATCGATTTAAAACCTTTTGTTTTTAAATACTCTTTTATACTCTTTAACTCTACATTTCTAAAAATAAATGAAGAAATGGATTCATCAATTTTTAAAACCTCTGCTATTGAACTTCTATTGTAAAAACCCGTAAAATTGCAAATCACACAACCTTTTTGAAAACATGATTGACATATATTTAAAACTAATCGCTGAGATATAATATATTTTAAAGCAGAGGATAAAAGATATCTATCAGCTTTCAAATCAATTAAGCGAGATAAAGTCTCTAAAGAATTATTTGCATGAATTGAAGCTAAGACTAAGTGTCCGGTTAAAGAGGCTTGTAATGCAATATTTAATGAATCACTATCTCTTATCTCACCTATTAATAAAATATCTGGATCTTGACGTAAAACTGTTTTTAAAATAGTAATAAAACTAAGACCTAATTCTTCATCAACTGAAACTTGCTGAGTCTGTTCTAATTTGTATTCCACTGGATCTTCAATAGTTATTATCTTTTTATTCTCGGTATTAAGTTTTTTTAAAATTGAATACAAAGTTGTACTTTTTCCACTTCCTGTTGGACCAGATACTAAAACTAATCCTTGGGTAAGAGCAGTGATATTTTCAACTTCATCAAATATGTTTTTAGAGAACCCTAACTCTTCAATTGTTTTTTTAATATTTTTATTATCTAAAACCCTTATAACAATTGATTCTCCATTTATTGTGGGCATCGTTGATACTCTAAAGTCATATTTATAATTTTTTATATATAAAGAAAATCTACCATCCATAGGAAGTCTAGACATTGTAATATCAAGTTTTGAAATCATCTTTATATATGAACTTAATATAAATAAAAATTCATTTTCAAATATATAAAAAAGTTTTAAATTTCCATCTACTCTAAATCTTATAACCATATTATTTTCTAAAGATTCTATATGAATATCACTACTTCTCATTTCTATTGCTTTTTTTATCAAAAGTGAAAAAAAATCTTCGATTGAAGTATCTTTTATGTTTTCACTATTTTTTGCTTTTATTGCTAACTCAAAAAGTTTTATTCTTATATTAATATCACTTAAAAAGAATAAAATTTCATCTTTATTTAAATACTCACTACGCACTAGACCTTTTATATTAAACGCTTTAAGATTAGATTTTTCACAAATAAAACATTTAAAATATATACCATCATATTTTATAGGCAAAACCAAATATTCTTGAAGTTTTTTTATATCAAATTGCTCAAAACAACTATAATCAATCAATTCTTTAAAAGTTTTCATGTTCATACATCTTTAATTTTATTATTTCATATTCACCTTGGAAAGAAACGCTATTTGTATCAATACTTATTAGTTTATAACTTTTATAAATATCGTTTATATTGAGCCATTTATTGTTTATGTAAGCTTTATTATCTATGATTGCAAAAAGATTTAATTCTATTTTCTTTTCTTCTTCAAGTTTTGAAATTCTGTTACTCAAATCAATTTTTTCTTTAATATACAAATCTTTAAATACTAACTCAACTTTTAAACTCTTTTCTCTAATTGAAAGAGCCTCTATTTTCGAAAAACTATTATAATCTTCAAGATATTTTAGAAATTTTATAATTCTTTTTTTATTTGATACAAGTTCTAAATTGATGCTTTTTTTATCACTCGATATAGATTTTATTTTTAAAGATTCTTTATTTGCTTGTTTTTCTATATTCTTTAATATATCCACAATATTTTCATTCATATTTAAATTCTTTAATTCTTTTGAGATATTTACTTTTTCTATTTCTAATTTTTTCTCTTCATCAAAAAATAAAAATAAAATTCCAAAAATAAATAAAGGCAATATAAATAACTCTATCTTTACTTTTAAAGAAAAAGAGTTAAAACTATCTTCTATATATTTTAAAACTTGCATTTGTTTTAAACCTTTTTTCTTTTTCATCAAAATAGATATTTTCAATTGTATTATTTTCAAATTCGTTCAAGAAACTATATATATTCTCTTTTCTTTTTGAGTCTAAAGTTAATAATACTTTTGAATTTTTAATATCAAGAGAAGAAACAAAAACTTTTTTCTCTTTTGCTTTTTCATATAATTTTAAAGTAAAAACAGAAAGATATTGATATTTTCTATTATTTATAATCTGTTTTGTTTCATTTTTAATAATGTCAAGAGTTTGAAAATTAGTGCTTTTTTCAAAGTCATAAAAATAAAAACACATACACAAAAGAGAAAAATAAAGTATATAATATTTAAATAATTGAGATTTAATTGGTTTAAAAAATATATGTCTATTTTTATTTTCATCAATAAAAGAAGAGTCTTCTTTATAGTGAATTTTAATATTATCAATAAGCAGACTATTTTTAATAAAATAGCTTAATTCTTCTAATTCAAAATCACCTTTAATTTTTTGATAATAATAAAACTTCTGTTCTTTATATACTGCGAAAAAATCCTCTTGAATAAATAGTTCAGTTGAATATTCAGAATTAAATAAAAAAGGTTTTGGAATATCTTTTTCAAAGGCTATTACTTGATATAGTTCAAGAGGTTTAATAAAACTAGAATAAATAAAAGTCTTTTTTGTAGGTTTAAAACGTATATTTGTAAGTATAAATTTTTCTAAATATGCATCATCAATTTTAGTAGATGTCTTTATCTCAAAAACTTTAATAATAAACCCTTATATTTTTTTATAAGTAAGTTTATTATTTTAAAGTTTTATTTTTGATTAATTAAATAAGTATTTTGATTATTCATTTATTAAAAAGTTACGTCATATCCTAATTCTTTAAGACCTTGTTTATTTTTAGTCCAACCTTTTTTAATTGAAACAAAAAGTTCTAAATAACATTTTCTACCTGTTAATTTTTCTATTTTTAGCCTAGCATCTTTACCAATACGTTTAATTGCTACAGCACCTTTCCCTATTAACATACCTTTTTGAGTACTTTTTTGCACTATAATTGTTGCTTTTACAACATCTAAATCATTTTTTTCTTCAACTTTGTTAATTAAAACATCAGTCTCATATGGAATTTCATCAGATATATTATCAAAAATAGATTCTCGAATAAACTCTTTAAAAATATCTCTCATATGCTCAGTTGTCATAATTTCAGGATCATATAAATATGGGTGTACAGGTAAATGTTCTTCAACAACATCTAATATATCAGATTGTTTAGTTTGTTTTTTAATTGAAACAGGAATAATTGCTTCATATTTATCAGCATACTCTTCATACTCTTTTATCTTAGCTAATACTTCAGTATTTGTTACATTATCAATTTTTGTAAGTAATAATAAGTGTTTTGTATTTTTTTTGTTTTTCTCTAAGAAATTTTCGTAGTGTGTTAATTTATCAGTAACTGGTGCTAAAAATAATATTAAATCACAATCTCCAATAGCTTTTAAAGCTTCATCAAGCATAAACTGATTAAGTAGTTTTTCTGTCTCATGAAGTCCTGGAGTATCTACAAATACCATTTGAGCTTCATTATGCATTACAATAATATTTGACCTTTTTCTTGTTGCATTTGCTTTATGCGAAACCATTGCAATTTTTTCACCAACAAGCCAATTTAAAAGAGAACTTTTCCCTGCATTTGGACGTCCTACAACTGAAACATAACCACACTTACTCATCTTATTCCTTAAAATATAATTGAATCGGCATTATAACACAATCAAGCTACTTATCTTCTTCTATAACTTAAAGATTCCATTAAATGTGTTTTGCTTATTAGAGATGAATTCTCCAAATCAGCAATGGTTCTTGCAACCTTTAAAACTTTGTTTATACTTCTAAAAGACAAATTAAAATTCTTTGTTGCTTTATCTAAAATATCTTTACATTCCTCATTTAATTGACAATATTTTAATATGCCTTCATCACTTAGTTTTCCATTTAATTCTTTTTGTCCTCTTAATATTTGCATTTTAAAAGCTGCAATTACTTTTTCATGTGCCTCTTCTGATGTAACTGTAGTTTTGTCATTTGCATCTGTTTCATTCATTATAATATATAAATCAATTCTGTCTAAAAAGGGTTCAGAAAGTCTATTTTTGTATCTTTTAATTTCTAACTCATTACATCTACATGAATTATTTTTAGATAATAAATTACCACAAGGGCAGGGATTCATTGCACTTATAAATAAAAATTTTGTATCATATAAGACTTTTGTATTAGCTCTACTTACTAATAATTTATAATCTTCCAAGGGCTCCCTTAAAGCTTCTAAAATAGTACTACTAAAATGAGGTAATTCATCAAAAAATAAAATTCCATTATTAGCTAAAGCTATTTCTCCTAAATTTGTACCGCCAACAATCGAAGCCCTTGAAGAAGTACAGTGAGGAGAACGCCAAACTCTTTTTGGTTTAAAATCTGGCTCTTTTAAATCTAAAGCTTGCAATTTTGCAACTTCCAATATCTCGTCTAAACTCATTGGTGACATAATGTGCTGTAATCTTTTTGCAAGCATAGACTTACCGCAACCAGGAGATCCTTCTAACAATATATTATGGTTTCCTGCAGCTGATATAATTGCTGCTTTTTTTGCATTCTCTTTACCTTTTACGTCTTTAAAATCTTGTAAATACTCTTTTATAAAATAGAACTCTTTTCCATTTATATTTATTTTTTCACTATTTGTTTCTTCTTTTTTATATAAAAATCTACTTATATCTTTTGTGGTAAAAAATTCTATTGCTTCAATTAGATTTTTTACACAATAGATATTAATATTTGGTATTTTAGATATTTTTTTTGCACTATCAGTACAAACTAAAACATTTTTTATCAAAGATTGTTTTGCTAAAGATAATATTATTGGAAAAATTTGACTACTATCCTTAATTTCTCCACTTAAAGATAGCTCACCAAAGGTATGAAAATCATCAAATTTTGCCCTTTTTTCTTCATATAAAGAAATTAAAAGAGCAATTGATAAATCAAAATGAGTTCCACTTTTTTTAATCTCACTTGGGCTTAAATTAATTGTGATTTTTTTTGGAGGGAATTTAAATTCATTTGTCAAAAGTGCTGATTTGACTCGATCCTTTGATTCTTGAATATTATTTGAGGCTAAACCGACTATAGTAAAACTTGGCAAGCCCTTTGTAAAAGTTGATTCTACAATTACTTCTTTTGCTTCTATATCATTTATTGTTGCTGATTTAATAGTTTTCATCATGCTCTTTTGAATAATTTTTATAATTATATTATAAACTTATTAAAATATACATAATGTATACTATTATTTATTTTGCAAAAAAGCTAGAAATTAAGATTGTTATTTGAGATTATAATTAGAGAAAGGAAGAGAAGTCTATGACTTCTGCTTTATTCTTTTCTTCCACTCTTTTTCGAATTTTTTTCTTTTTATAAAAGATAAGTTTTCAATAAAAAGATGACCAGTAAGATGTTCCATCTCATGTTGCCAAGCAACAGCTAAAAAATCTTCAGATTCCATTATCTGTTTTTCACCATCTCTATTAAAATATTCTACAATAATATGTTGAGCTCTTTTAACTTCTTCATTAAATCCTGGAACACTTAAACATCCTTCGAGAAAAATTTGAGTTCCGTCTTTGTGAGTAATTACAGGATTAATTGCTTCAATTAAATTCTCTTTTTCTTGAGTATCTTCTTCATTTGGAAGGTTAATAATCAAAACATTTAAAGGAATTCCTACTTGAATAGCAGCTAAACCAACGCCATTTTCAACAATCATTGTATCATACATGTCATCAAGTAGAGTATGAAGTTCATTATCGAACTTCTCTACATCTACTGATTTTGTTCTAAGTAGTTTATTTGGATATGTTATAACTTCTCTAATCATTTTTATCTTTACTTGTGGTTAGTAATTACTTCATCAATTAGACCGTATTTACAAGCTTCTTCAGCGCTCATGAAATTGTCTCTATCTGTATCTTTTTCAATAACTTTAATATCTTGTCCAGTTTGTTCAGAAATCATCTCATTAAGAGTATCTTTCATTCTTTGAATCTCTTTTGCTTGAATCTGAATATCAGTTGCTTGACCTTGAGCTCCACCTAATGGTTGATGAATCATTACTCTAGAGTTAGGTAAAGAATATCTTTTTCCTTTAACTCCAGAAGATAATAAAAATGCTCCCATAGATGCTGCTTGACCAATACAAATAGTACAAACATCAGGTTTAATATAGTTCATAGTGTCATAAATTGACATACCACTTGTAATTACTCCACCTGGAGAGTTAATATATAAATAGATATCTTTATCTGGATCTTCAGCTTCTAAAAAAAGTAACTGTGCAACAATAGATGATGCAACTTGATCATTTATCTCACCACTTAACATAATGATTCTATCTTTAAGAAGTCTAGAATAAATATCATAACTTCTCTCACCTCTTCCACTTTTTTCAACTACGTATGGTATATAACTCATTTTCTATCCTATTCTAAGGTTTATTTTCCTAATTTTTCGTCTAATAATTTAGTGATAACTTTATCTTCAATCATTGACATTTTAATTGCAGGTAAATATCCAGCATCTTGATATTGTTTTAATACCTCTTGTGGATTTTGACCAGTTTGCATTGCTTCATAATAAATTACTTGCGTAACTTCTTGATCATTTACTTCAACACCTTCAGCTTTTGCTAAAGCATCAACAATAAATGTTGCTTTTACAGATTTCTCTGCATCTTCTTTTAATTCATCTCTCATTGATTCAACTTTTGCAGCATCTTCTTGTAAAGCTTTAATTTCATCTTCACTCATCGTTCTAACTTTGTTGTTAAGTGAAAAATTAACTTCTTGTTCTACAACACTTTCAGGTAATGCAAAATTTAACTCTTCTACTAATTTATCTAAGTATGCAGGTTTTAACTCATCTCTGTAGTAAGTACCTTTAGCTTCATTTTTCATTTGCTCTTCAATTTTTGCTTTTAAAGTTTCAACTGTTGCACCCTCTTCACCAGGTAACATCTTTGCAGCAAACTCATCATTGATTTCTGCAGCAGCTTTTTCTTGAATTTCATGTAAAGTTACTTTAAATACAGCTTCTTTACCAGCTAAATCTTTTGATTGGTACTCAGTAGGGAAAGTAACAGTGATATCTTTTTGCTCTTCATATTTCATTCCAATAACTTGCTCTTCAAATCCAGGGATAAAAGAACCAGAACCAACTTGTAATGGATATTTCTCAGCTTTACCACCTTCAAATGCAACACCATCAACAAAACCTTCGAAATCGATAACGGCATGATCTTGATCTCTAACCATTCTTTTTCTAGCGATTTTTTGTAAAGGTGCAGAAGCACTAGCCATCTCTTGAAGTCTAGCGTCAATATCTTTTGCATCAACAGTTTTATCTTCAACTGCTGGAACTAAAGCTTTATAATCACCTAAATCAACATTTGGTTTACAAGCAACTTTTACTTCAACTTCAATTGAACCATCTTCTTTTTTGTCATATTTTGAAAATGTTGGCTCACCTACGATATCTTCATTTTTGATATCTAATTCTTTAAGAGCATCAGCTAAAATACCTCTTAAAGCCTCACCTTCAGCATCTTCTCTTAACTTGTCTGAATATCTTTGTTTTACCACAGAAACAGGTACCTTACCTTTTCTAAAACCTTGGATATCCATTGTCTTTGCAGCTTGTTTCGCTACCTTGTCTAAGTTTGTTTCAATAACTTCAGCTGAAATTGTTGAAGTAATAACTGCATTAGCGTCATCAACTCTATTTGCATTAAATTCCATTAAATCTACTCCGATTATTTTAATTTTAGACGTGATTTTATCTAAAACTTACTAAAATACTGTTTATATTAAATAAAGAGAGTAAATCATATTGCAATTTCTATACCATAACGTCTTATTTCTAATGTTAGTTCCAGTTTTATTTTTAATGTTTTTAATTATTACAAATAAAGATAGTTTTCAAAAACATTTTTCTCAAGAAGTATTAGCTAAGCTCTCTATATCTAATAGACACATGGGCAAAACAACAAGGAATATACTCTTCTTTATGGCTATAATCCTCATGACAATAGCTTTAGCGCGTCCCGTAGCAAATGAAAAAGACCATAGTTTTAAACAAGAAGTTGCTTCAATTGTTGTAGCAATTGATGTATCAAAATCAATGCTTGCAAATGATATTTATCCAAATAGATTAACAATGGCAAAACAAAAACTATTAGATATTATTGATAATTCAAAGAAAAATGCAATTGCAGTTATACTTTTTGCAAGGTCTTCTTTTATTCTTTCACCTGTAACACAAGACTTTAATTCTTTAAAAATACTCGTAGATAATTTAGATTCAGGAATGAATTTTGACAATGGTTCAAATATTTTTTAAACTTTAGAAACAACAAATAAACTGCTAAAAGATTATGATAACAAAAACTTAATACTTTTAAGTGACGGTGGAAATAGTAGTGATTATAAAAGAGAAATAGAATATGCAAATGAACACAAAATAAATATATATACAATAGCTCTTGCAACAAAAAAAGCTAGCCCTATAAAACTTGATAATGGTGAATTTCTTACAAACAAAGATGGAACTATTGTTACAGTTGCACTTAATGAAAATATTAAAAAATTAAGCATGAATACAAATGGAGGATATATTAATTTTTCTATTTCAAATGATGATATAAAACAAATTCTGGCTGATATTGATAAAAAATCTTCAAAAAAAGAGCTTGAATCAAAAAAATTCAAAACTTATACTGAACTATTTTATTATCCTTTAGCTTTAGCACTAGTTTTACTTCTAATTGCTTTTTCTTCACTTCCAAAACTTAGATTTAAAAAAGCAACAAATAGTTTAATTTTACTATTTTTATTTACTAATACAAATCTTGCAAAAGCCTCTATCTTTGATTTTAAGACTATTGATAAAGCCAATGAATCATACAAAAATAAAGAGTATAAAGAAGCTACAAAAAACTATGAAAAAATAGCAAATACTTCTGAAGCAAATTACAATCTGGCAAATTCTTTATACAAAGAAGGAAAATATAAAGAGGCTTTAGCAAAATACAAAAATGTAGTAACTTCAGACCAAGATTTAGAGTATAAAAAACTACACAATATGGGAAACTCTTTTGTGAAATTAAATGATTTAGAAAATGCAAAAAAAATGTATGAAAATACTCTAAAAATAAAAGAAGATAAAGAGACTAGAGAAAATCTTGATATAGTGCAAAAGATGCTTGATAAAATTAAAAAACAGCAAAATAAGCAAGATAAAAAACAAGATGATAAACAAAAAGATAAAAAAGATAAAAATAAAGAAGAAGACAAGAATAAAGATCAAAATAAAAATAAAAAAAACAATCAAGAACAAGATAATAAAGAAAATCAGGAAAATAAAAACCAAGACAAGAAAAAATCAGAAAATCAGAAAAAAAATAAAGAAAACCAAAACAATAATTCAAATAAAGAAAAAGATGAAAAGAAAAATAAAGAACAAAATAAAAATGATAACAAAAATTTACAAGAACAAAAAATAAAACCTCAAGAGATATCTGACTTAGAAGAGAAAAAATGGTTAGGCAAAATTCAGGATAAAAAAACTCCGGTGTTGTTAAAAAAGGTTAAAACCAAGAATGAAGACACATCTTCAAATCCTTGGTAATAAATATAGATATTTTAGTAATTAGCTGATTTTCTCATTTGCATTAATTCTTTTTGAACAGATATATTAACTGTTTCATCTGCTTCAAAATCTAATGCATAATTTCTTCCATCATAATCAACAGAATTAAGAATAATTTTCATAGCCTCTAATCTTGCTTTATGTTTATCATTACTTCTAATAACATGCCAAGGTGCAGATCTAGATGAAGTACGTCTTAACATCTCATACTTTTTCTCAGAGAACTCAGACCATAAATCCTGAGCTTGCATATCAACTTCAGAGAATTTCCAATGTCTTAACGGATCATTAATTCTTCTATCAAATCTTCTTTTTTGTTCATCTTTTGAAACTGAAAAATAAAGTTTAATTAAAATCATCCCTTGCCTTACTAAATCTTGTTCAAAATTCACGACATCTTCCATGAAAATTTCATGTTCTTCTTTTGTACAAAATCCAAAAATAGGTTCTACCATTGCTCTGTTGTACCAGGATCTATCAAAAAGTACTACTTCTCCTCCTGTTGGGAAATGTTGAATATATCTTTGGAAAAACCATTGATTTCTTTGTGTTTCAGTTGGTTTACCTAAAGCAACAACTCTGTAGTGTTTGTTATTCATATATCTTGTAATTCGTCGAATAGCTCCACCTTTTCCAGAAGCATCTCTTCCTTCAAAAAGAATAATCATTCTTTTATTTTCAGCTTCTAAATAATTTTGGAGTTTAATTAACTCAATTTGATAGCTTTTTAATTCTTCTAAATCATAAACTTTTTGAATACCATCATGTAAAAGTTCAGGGTCTACATTTTTGAAATCACCTAAAATTGCCTTTAAAGCTTTATTTTCTTCTACTATCTTTTCATATTTTTCATCAATTATACTATTAGTTTTATTCTCTTTTTTAGCTTCTGGTTCTTGTGTAATAACAATAGAATCTTTAAATTTTTGCATTAAATTTAAAGCAGCTTTTTTGGTAAGATTATCTTTTTTTGTATATCCAAGAACTTTTACATATCTCTTTTTATCATATTGAAATCTTTCAATATATTTTTTCCCAAAAGCTGGATGTGTGGCTTTTGAAATATATAAACCACTATAATTTGTTTTTTCGAAATCACTTAAATTCATCTACTTAGGCCTTTGCAAATTTATTTTCTTGTTCCATAACTTCAAGCTCTTGAGCTCCTGAAATCAATATTTTATTACTTGTTTTTAAATGTTCTTTATCAATTTTATTTGGATATTCAACATGTGATAAAATATGTTTAATACAATTTATCCTTGCTTTCTTTTTATCATCACTTTTTATAACAGTCCAAGGAGACAAATCTGTATTTGAAGACATAAGCATCGAAAATTTTGCAATAGTATATTTGTCCCAAAGTTTTTGAGACTCTTTATCTACAGGAGATAATTTATACTGCTTTAAGGGATCTGTCTCTCTTTTTTTAAATCTTCTAGCTTGTTCTTTTTTAGAAACAGAAATATAATATTTCATTAAAATTATTCCAGATTTTACAAGCATATTCTCAAATTCTGGCACTTCTCTTAAAAATTCATGGTGTTCTTCTGATGTACAAAATCCCATAACAGGTTCAACCCCCGCTCTGTTGTACCAAGATCTATCAAATAATACTATTTCACCAGCACTTGGCAAATGTTTAGTATATCTTTGGAAATACCATTGTGTTTTTTCTATATCACTAGGTTTTTCTAAAGCAACAACTCTTGCCCCCCTAGGATTTAAGTGTTCGGTGATTCGCTTAATAGCTCCACCTTTTCCAGCAGCATCTCTACCTTCAAAAATCATAAGAACTTTTAAACCTTCTTCTTTTACATAGTTTTGGAATTTCAATAATTCAATTTGAAGTTTTGTTAACTCTTTTTCATATTCTAAAGTCTCTTTTTTGACCCAAATTTGAACTTTCGTTCCTTCTTCTTTGAATTCTTTACGCTCTCTTTTTGAGTCTTTTCCTATATGTTTTATTTTTTCTTCTGTATCTATTTCTTCTTCATCTTTAAATTCTTCTGAAATTATATTTCTATCTTGTCCCATTACTATTCCTCTATGAAAGTCTCGATTTATATGCATTATAACCAAATTTGTTTACAATTTGGTAACAGTCTTGGTCATTTTTTATTACAATTGATGGTAACTTAATTCCATTAAAAGTAGTTGTCTTAACCATAGTATAATGTATCATATCTTCAAATATAATTTTATCACCAATTTTTAAAGGTTCATCAAAAGAGTAATCACCCATAATATCACCCGCAAGACAAGTATTTCCACCAAGCCTATATGTGTGTTTTTTTACATTTGGTAAATCAGAATTTCGTATATCTGCACGATAAGGCATAGCTAAAGTATCTGGCATATGTGCTTCTGCTGAAGTATCTAAAATGGCTATGGGCATTCCATTTTCAACAATATCTAAGACAGTTGCCATTAGGTAACCGGTTTGCCAGCCTACTGCTTCTCCTGGTTCTAAATAAACTTTTAAATGAGGATATCTATTTTTAAAATCTTTAAGTAATTGGATAAGTCCTTCTACATCATAATCAGCTCTTGTGATATGATGTCCTCCACCAAAATTTACCCATTTCATTTGATGTAAAAATTCGCCAAACTTTTCTTCAAAATTTGATAAAGCACCTTTTAAGGCATCTACATTTTGCTCACAAAGAGCATGAAAATGTAAACCTTCTACCTCAGATAACTTGTCTTCTTGAAAATTTGCTCTAGTTATACCTAATCTTGAATATAAACCACAAGGGTTATATAAGTCTACTTCAACAGAAGAGTACTCTGGGTTTACTCTAAGGCCTATAGAAGTTTTTCCTTTGGCTTTATTTACAAATTGATTTAGTTGATTAAAAGAGTTAAAAACTAGATGATTTGAAATATAAATAATCTCATCTATCTCTTCTTCTTTGAAAGCAGGAGAATAAGTATGTACTTCTTTACCAAACTCTTCTTTTGCTAATATTGCTTCATGTAATCCACTTGCACAACAACCTTGCAAATACTCTTTACATAAATCAAAAGTAGACCAAAGTGCAAAACCTTTCAAAGCAAGAAGTATTTTTACTTCTGCTTCATCTTGAACTCTTTTTAAAAGTTCTAAGTTTCTTTTTAATAATTCTTCTTCACAAACAAAACAAGGGCTTGGAAGTTCATTTAAATCTTTTCTTATTTCAATCTTCATTATATGGTTCAAAGTCCTCTTTACTTACTCCACAATCTGGACATTCCCAATCTTCTGGAATATCTTCAAAAGCAGTCCCAGCAGCTATGCCACTGTCTTCATCACCTAGAGCTGGATCATAAATATAATCACATACTGTACAAATATATTTCTGCATAACATTCTCCTAAAAAAATAGTCCCTATTTTTTTAGGGACCTTTTGAATTTTGATTTCTTTTAGCGGCATAGCAAAAGCTATAACTAAAGAAACAAACTCTAAAGAGGACAACAAATTGTCATTTATATACTTAAACTTAATTCAATTATACTACTAGAAAATAAATATCTTTTAAAAAAATTAATCTACTGGTAAATCTAAAATTTTCCAAGGTAAACCTTGAGTCATTAATTCATCCATAAAAGGTTTTGCATCAAACTCTTCTATATTAAATACACCTTTACCATCCCAAATACCTTTATATAACATCTTTGTACCAATCATTGCTGGAACTCCTGTTGTATAACTTACAGCTTGTGCACCAGTCTCTTTGTAGCACTCTTGATGGTCACAAACATTGTAAATATAAACTTTCTTTTTCTTACCATCTTTGTAACCTTCTATAATACAACCAATATTTGTCTTACCAACAGTTCTTGGTCCTAAAGATGCAGGATCAGGTAATAAAGTTGTTAAAAATTCTATAGGAGTAATCTCTACCCCTTTGTGCATTACTGGCTCAATACCAAGCATTCCCACATTTTGAAGGCAGTTCATATGTTGGATATAAGAATCCCCAAATGTCATAAAAAATCTGATTCTTTTTAGACCTTTGATATTTTTACTTAAAGATTCAAGCTCTTCATGATATAAAAGATAAGATGGTTTAACCCCTACTTCTGGATAATCATGTTCAACTCTTATTTCAAGTGGTTTAGTCTCAACCCAAGAACCCTCTTCCCAATATCTTCCATTTGCAGATACTTCTCGTAAATTAATCTCTGGATTAAAGTTTGTAGCAAAAGCATACCCATGGTCACCTGCATTACAATCCATAATATCAATATAATTAATTTCATCAAAAAGGTTTTGTTGTGCATAAGCACAATATACACCTGTAACACCTGGGTCAAAACCAGAACCTAATAAAGCTTTTACTCCAGCCTCTTTAAACTGTTCATCTCTAGCCCATTGTTCTTTATACTCAAATTTTGCCTCATCAGGATGTTCATAATTTGCAGTATCCACATAATCAACACCAGTAGCTGTACAAGCATCCATGATAGTCAAATCTTGATATGGTAATGCCACATTTAAAACAATTTTTGGATTTACTTTTTTTATAAGTTCTATAAGAGCAGGAATATTATCCGCATCTACAGATGCCACATCAATCTCTACTTTTTGATTTTCTTTTATTTCATCTCTAATTGTTTCACATCTTGAAATAGTTCTTGATGCTAAAGTAATCTTTTCAAATGTGTCAATATTCATTGCACATTTAACTGTAGCCACACGACTAACCCCACCTGCACCAATTATTAAAATACCTTTTTTTTCCATTAAAAATCTCCAATTAAAATATGCAATATTATATCAAAAAGATAGTTTAAAAATAGTCACATAAAAAAAGCTTGCTAAAGATTCATAGTTTTGCTATAATTCGCTTCCATTTTTCATGGGGATGACTTGGTATCGATTAGAGCAGTGAGGATTAGTTGCATGTCGGCCTGAACATGCCGTTACGCGGTTCATTTTTTTTAGACGCAAACAATACAGATTACGCTCCAGCTTACGCTAAAGTAGCATAAGTTAAACACAGACTCGCCTAACGGCTTGAGACTTTGGAGGTTTCCACTACAGATTCTATCTATGTAGTAACACGGAGATTCACCCTAGATAGATTATCATCTTAGAATTGATTTGAATTAGATGAGACATTTAAAATCTTAGCTTTTTGTTAGCCTTGCAGGTTGAGCTTTTAAAAAGTGAAATTAATCAACCTTTTACTAAGCATGTAGACGCTGGTAGTAGCTGTTTTAAGACTCCGGTTCAATTCCGGACATCTCCACCATACACTTTTCAAGAATTCAATCCCTATTAATAGGGACTTCTTTTAACTTTTATCGTTTGGTATCTCACCAATGTAGCACAGTAAATTTTTATACAGTATAATATTAAAAACTTTTTAAAGGCTTTAAATGAGTAAAGTAATAAGACAACATTATGTGCCACAATTTTATTTAAGGCAATGGCATAATGAAAAATCTGATGAACAGATATATGTATATAATAAAGAACTACAAAGAAGTTATAGTGCTAATATTGAAGGAACAGCATCATCAAGATATTTTTATGATTATCCTGAGCTTACAGAAGAGCAGCAAAACAAATTTATAGAAAAAGTAAATAATGAACAATCACTTTCTCCTGTTGAGAAAGAAAAGATTATTGCAAACATAAATGAACAAGTTGTTGAAAAAGGCTTAAGTGAAATAGAAGGCATAAATAATGGAGTTATTAGCTCAATTATATCAAAACTTGACAATATAAAAGCATTACCTATCGAATATTTTTTAAATCATTCCTTTTTAAACGATGAAGATATTTTGGAATTATCATATTTTATTGCTTTACAGTTTGCAAGAACAGAAGAGATGAGAATAGTTCAAAATGATATAACTAAATGGCTTGCAAAAATTACAGCTGATACTATATTACAAAATATAGATAAATTAGAACATGATGAACAATTAATAGAAAAAATGGGCGGGAAAGATTCATTTAATGAATTTAAAGAAAAGGTAACAAGTGGTGAATTTAATTCAGATTCCTATACTGTAGAAATAGATGAAACTTATAATAAAATAAGCCATATATCATCAATTTTTGAACATGCAGATAATATATCAAAATATTTAATGAATTATAAGTGGCTAATATTAATTAATAATACAGATATACCATTCATTACTACAGACAATCCTGTAGCTAAAAAGAATAACTTAGGCAATCCATATGCACATGGATTTGCAAGTAAAGGAATAGAAATCTACTATCCAATAAGTCCAAAGTATGCAATAACAATATGGGAACCAAGTTATTTTAAAGAAATTGCTCCAGACTTATTTACTCAAACAATTATAGAAGCAAAAGAAGCTAATGTCATTCATAATAATGATTTACTAATACAAACTGCAACATCTCAAATATATTCAAATATAAATGATTTTACTTGGGTTGAAAAGAGAATTAATGAGTCTCCTATTATTGCAGATAAAAAAAGAGAAAGAATAGGTAACTGATACTTTTTATTAAATAAGACAAGGGGAACAGAGAAAACCAACAAAGTTGGTTATTCTCTTGTTCCAAACTACTTAAGATAACTAAATGATTTAACTATTGAAAGATGATGTTCTTCTGAAATATAAAAAATTACACCCCAGAGAATGAATCTCCACTTTTTTGAGAATACCAGATGTTATCAAAAAAACTGGATTAGCTAAAAGTACAGTTTGGTTATGGTTAAAGGAAGGAAAGTTACCAAAATCTATAAAACTTAGTTCTAGGATTCCAGTTTGGGAAGAAGAGAAAATTGAACAATGGATGAAAACAAAATTATAAAATATTTTATGATATAATTTACATTATTAAAAAAGATGAAATACTAAATAAATTAAAAGAACTAAAACCAATATATCAAAAAGAAGGCTTAGAAATACTTGGAGTATTTGGAAGTTATGCAAATAACACTCAAACTAAGTATAGTGATATTGATATAGCTTATAAATTGGATTATGATAAATTCTCTAAAAAATATGTTGGTGGTTTTTCTAAATTATTAAGAATTGATTCAATCAAAGATAAACTACAATCAATTTTCAAAACTGAAGTTGATTTTGTTCCAGATTCTAATAAAAAAATAAAGAAAGACTTAATTCATGTCTAAACAAATTGATAAAACAAATATATTAAACTATTTAAAAGAGCATTATTCTGAATTTAAAGAAAAATATAATGTAGAACAAATAGGATTATTTGGTAGTTTTGCTAGAGATGAAGCCACTAGTAATAGCGACATAGATATATTTGTAAAAATGAAACCATCACTTTTTAATATGATGGATATTAAAGAACAACTAGAGAATGACTTCAAAAAAAATGTTGATATTGTAAGATTAAGAGATAGAATGAATCCATATTTACAAAAAAGAATATTAAAAGATGGTATAAATGCAATATGATAAAAGCCTAGTAATAGATATACTTAGTCAAATTATTGATGCTGTAGAAATTGTACAAGAGAGATGTTCATATTCAAAATGTGAAGATGATTTTTATTATACAAAAGAAGGTCAAGAGAAATTAGATAGTATTTGTATGAAATTAATTGCAATTGGTGAAAGTCTTAAGAATGTTGACAAAATTACTGATAATAAACTATTAATAAATTATCCAAATATTGAATGGAAGAAAATAAAAGGTATCAGAGATATTTTATCTCATCATTACTTTGACCTTGATGCAAATGTTATTCAAGAAATTTGCTCAGAACATATAGAAGAACTTTTAATTACTCTCAAACAAATTAAAAATGATTTAGGTAATAATTAATGTCTAACCAAGAATTTATACCTCCTTTATTACCATTAGATTTTGATTTTGAAACTACAAAAATATTTAAAAAAACTATATCTGCAAATAAAGAATTAGCAAAACTAAATGGTATTTCAAAAATTATTCCAAATAGTGAAATACTAATAAATTCACTAGTTCTTCAAGAAGCTAAAGATAGTAGTGAAATTGAAAATATAATTACGACGCATGATGAATTATATAAAGCAGAACTTCGTACATCAACTATTTCAAATGAAGCTAAAGAAGTACAAAATTATAAGGAAGCTTTATTAAAAGGTTTTAATTTAATTGAAGAGTCAGAGCTTTTATAAAAAAAACATATTGTTAAAATTCAAATGCAACTTGAAAAAAATGATGCTGGAATTAGAAAACAAAGTGGTACAAATCTAAAGAATGCAAAAACAGGAGAGATAATATTTATTCCTCCTCAAAATAATCAAGATATTCATAAACTATTAGATAATTTAGAGTCATACATAAACGAACCAAATGAATATGACCCATTAATTAATATGGCTATTATTCACTATCAATTTGAAACTATTCATCCTTTTTATGATGGGAATGGAAGAACTGGAAGAATAATAAATATTTTATATTTAAGTAGATTTATAATTACTCATAAAAAAGACTATTATAGATTATTACAGGAAGTTAGAACAAAAGAATCTTGGGAAGATGGGTTATTTATATGTTAACAGCAGTTGAAGAAACTGCTATACAAACAATTTCCTTAGTTAATAAAATCAAAGATTTAATGTCAAAAAATAAAAAGTTGTTAAAAGATAAGTTAACAAAAATATATTCAAAAGATTTATTAGAAATATTATTTATGCACCCATATACAAAAATTGATTTTCTAATTGATGTTTTAGGATTACATAGAGATACTGCATCTAAGTATTTAAATGAATTAGAAAAACTTGGAATTTTAGAAAGTACAAAAATAGGAAGAAATAAGTATTTTATCCACAAAGAACTATTTTCAATTTTAAAAGAAGGTATTTAAATATACCGAAAAAAATAGATTTTGTCAGTACATTAATTTTATATACTGAAATTATTTAATTTCTTCAATATATGACTTTATAAACTAATATTAAATTTTAGGGTACTTTTTAAGGGTCTTTTATTAAAAACATCTCTATATGCCCTATATAGATTCAACTTCGAGAGACCACATCGCTATCTTAGAAAATATATAAATTTAAAAAATTTTAGCTTAAAATATTTATCTATATTTTAATATTGTTAGTTAGAATACAAACTCAATATTAACAAAAAACTATGGGAATTTATTCTATGAAATATCTACTTTTACTACTCTTATTTTTTACAATTTCACTTCAAGCTAAAGACTATAGAAAAGATAAAAATGTAATGGAATTTATTGATATGATGTCTACAAAATATAATTTTAAAAGAATATATTTAGAAAAGCTATTTAAAAATGTGCAAATTCAAGCTACTCCTTTAAGTATTTATAGTCCACCACCAAAAGATAAAGATATACTTAAAAAAAGAGCTAAGCTATATCCAAAATATGGAGCTTGGGATAGATATGTAAAGTATAAAGTAACTCCAAAACGAATTGAACAAGGTAGAAAGTTTATAAATAAATATAAAACAACTTTTAAAAAAGTGGAACAAAAATATGGAGTTCCTGCCGAGTATATAGCAGCTATTATTGGTATTGAAAGTGTATATGGTAAAAACGTAGGTAAATTTCCAGTTTTTGATACTCTTTCAACTTTAGCATTTGAAAAAAATAGAAGAAACAAATTTTTTAAAAAACAATTAAAAGAGTTTATTTTACTTTCTTACAAATATAAAATTAATCCCAAAAATGTGACAGGTTCATATGCAGGAGCCATTGGACTTGGGCAATTTATCCCAAGTAGTTATAGACATTTTGGAGTTGATTTTGATAAAGATGGTAAGGTTAGCTTACAAAACCCCCAAGATGCAATTGCAAGTATTGCTAACTATTTAAAAAAGCATAACTGGCGTAAGAATGAAGAAGTTGCCACAAGAGTTTCGTATAAAGGGAATAGATTTACTAAATATAAAACAGGTTACAATAGAAAGTATAATAGAAAAGACTTAAAAGGCATAAAACCTAAATATGGGAAATGGAATTATTTTGATAAAGTAAAATTAATAAAATTAAGCAAAGAAAACTATGATGAACTCTGGTATGCAGCCAAAAATTTTTATGTAATTACAAGATATAATCATAGTGCCTATTATGCAATGTCTGTACATCAATTAGCACAAAGAATTAAATAATTCTGCACTTGATTATAAAGTCTAATGAAAAACAAAACTTTATCTCAATTATTTATATTTTCTATCTAGAAAAGGCTTGATAAGTTCTTACTATTTATCTTCATTCCATGATTTAATAGTATTTAATAATCCTATACTTGAAGCATCCATATTCTCTTTATCAGTATTACTATCTTGAAGATGAGAAAGCATTTTTGTTGCAAGTTCTTTTCCAAGTTCAACACCCCATTGGTCAAATGAATCCAGATTCCAGATTGCACCTTCTACAAACACTCTATGTTCATATAAAGCAATGATTTTTCCTAATGTTTTTGGGTTTAATCTTTTGTACATAAGTGTAGAAGAAGGTCTATTTCCTTTAAACACTTTATGTGGTGATAATTTAGCTATTTCTTCTTCATTTAATCCATTCTCTTTTAAGATTTGAATAACTTCATTTATATCTCGTCCATTCATCAAAGCTTGGCTTTGTGCTAAACAGTTTGCTATTAATAAATCATTGTGAATTTTCATATCATCTTCATGGTTATTAACTGCAAGCATAAATTCACATGGTACGATATTAGTTCCTTGATGTAATAATTGGAAAAATGAGTGTTGAGAATTTGTTCCTGCTTCTCCCCAAACTATTGAGCCTGTTTTTACTTGAACTTCTTCTCCACTTGAAGTTACACGCTTACCATTACTCTCCATATCAAGTTGTTGAACATAGGCAGTAAATCTACTCAATCTTTCGTCATATGGCAAGATTGCTCTTGTTGCATAATCACAAATATTTGTATGCCATATTCCAATAAGTCCTAATATAATTGGCATATTTTGCTCAAGTGGCGTAGTTTTAAAATGTTCATCCATTTCATAGGCACCATTTAAAAACTCTTGAAAATCTTCTGCTCCAATTGCCAGCATTACACTTAAGCCAATTGCAGACCAGATTGAATATCTTCCACCAACCCAATCCCAAAATCCAAATACTCTATCATCGCAAATTCCAAAAGCTTTTGTTTTTTCCAAAGCAGTTGATAATGCTGCAAAATGTAAATTTGCTGCTTTTTCACCAAGTGAATTTACAAGCCATTTTTTTGCAGAGTTTGCATTTGTCATTGTCTCAATTGTAGTAAATGTTTTTGAAGCAACTATTACAAGTGTCGTTGCTGGATTTAATTGTTTTATCGTATCAGATATATGCGAAGAATCAACATTTGAAACAAAATGAACCTTTGGTCCATCACAATATGGAGATAAGGCTTTAGCCACCATTTCAGGACCTAAGTGAGAGCCACCAATCCCAATATTTACTATATCTGTAAACTTTTCATTTGAAGAAGATAGGATTTTACCACTTCTAATATCAGTAGCAAAAGCTTTCATCTTTTCTAATACTTGTGCAACATCAGGCATAATATTTTTGCCATCAACATAGATTGGTTTATTTATATCATTTCTTAAAGCAGTATGAAGAACAGCCCTATTTTCAGTGATATTAATCTTATCACCTCTACACATTGCATCTCTTTTTTCTTCGACTTCACAAATTTTTGCTACATCGAAAAGCTTTGATAAAACATCTTTATTTATGTGCAATTTAGAGTAATCAAAAATCATATCATCTAATGAAACAGAAAAATCATCAAATCGTTTTGGATTTGAATTAAATAAATCACTTATAGAGATTTCCTCTAACTTTGTTTTTATCTGTTTTAGTTCACTAAAAAGAGAATCTCTCTTCTCATTCATTTTCAAGCCTTTATTTTATACTGTTAATAGCTTCCTTACAAAGCCTAGTTATCTTATCAAAATCATTATTTGCAATTGCGTCTTTTGGAACAAACCAAGTTCCGCCAACACACAATACATTTTTTAAATTTAAAAAATCATTTAAATTGGCTAAATTAACTCCGCCTGTTGGACAAAAGTTCATTTTAGCATATGGTCCGCTGAAAGCTTTTAGGATATCAACTCCACCACTAAGTGTAGCAGGAAAAAGTTTACAATAATATATATTATTATTCTGAGCAAGCATTACTTCACTAGAAGTTGACACACCAGGGATTAAAGTAATATCATGCTTTATTGAAGCATCAATTAACTCTTGAGATATTCCTGGAGAAAAAACAAATTTTGCTCCTGCTTTTTTAGAAGCTATTAAATCTTCTTCATTACAAACAGTTCCTGTTCCGACATTCATTTCAGGCATCTCTTTTGAAATAATTTCCACTGCTTTAAGACCAGCTTCTGTACGCAAAGTTATCTCCATAACATTTACTCCACCTTCACTTAAAGCCTTAGCCAAAGGTAAAGCATCTTTTTCATCTTTTATTGCAATAACGGGAACAATAGGCGACACACTCATTACATCAAATCCATTCATGCTTTTTCTTCTCCTGATAGTTCAAAAATTGTAGCACCATTTTCAGCACTACTTATACTTGCTCTTATTGAAGAAAAGAGTTCTCTACCAAAACCATGCATATTTGACTGACAATTTGGTTTTATAATTTCTCTTTTTTCTAATACTTCCTCATCTACTAAAAGTTTAATCTCTCCACTTATGACATCAAATTTTATCATATCACCAGTTTCAATTTTAGCAATGATTCCATTGTTTGAAGCTTCAGGTGTTAAGTGAATAGCTGAAGGAACTTTTCCTGAAGCACCTGACATTCTTCCATCTGTTACAATTGCAACTTTAAAACCTTTATCTTGTAAAACACCCAAAGGAGGCATAAGTCCATGAAGTTCTGGCATACCATTTGCTTTTGGTCCTTGATATCTTACTACTGCAATAAAATCTTTTTCAAGTTCACCATTCTTAAATGATACTTGCAACTCTTCTTGGGTCTCAAATACAATAGCAGGAGCTTCTATAAATAAATATTCATCTTTTAAAGCAGAAGTTTTTATAACACTTCTTCCAATATTTCCAGATAAAAGCTTTAAACCACCCTCTTTTGAAAATGGTTTTTCAACATTTGAAATAACTGTTTCATCTCTTGAAATTCTTGCACTATCTTTAAATACTAATTTGTTATCTTCTAAACTAGGTTCTACAATAAAATTATCTAAACCAAATCCTACAACAGTTTGTACATCATTATGAGCAATACCAGCTTCAAGAAGCTCTTTTATAACTACACTCATACCACCAGCATCCCTAAAATGGTTTACATCAGCGCTACCATTTGGGTACATTCTACATAAAAGAGGAGTTACTTTAGAAATATTATCAAAATCATCCCAAGTAAGAATTATTCCACAAGCTTTTGCCATAGCAATTAAATGAATTGTATGATTTGTTGAACCACCTGTCGCCATTAGTCCAACAATAGCATTTACAAAACTTTTTTCACTAACTATGTCACTTATTGAAATATCATCTTCTACAAGCTTCTGTAAAACTTTTGCAGACTTTTGTGTTAATTTATCTCTTAATGGCGTATTTGTATTTACAAAAGAGCCATTGGGAAGTTGTAATCCCATCATCTCTAATAACATTTGATTTGAGTTTGCAGTTCCAAAAAAAGTACAAGTTACACATGAATGATAAGATTGTGATTCTGCATCTAATAAAGCTGTTTCATCAACTTTCCCTTGTGCATACTCTTGTCTAATTTTTGCTTTTTGGGAATTTGAAATTCCAGAAGGCATAGGACCACTTGGAACAAATATAGCAGGAAGATGTCCAAAAGATAAAGCTCCTATTAATAATCCTGGAACAATTTTATCACAAACACCAAGATAGAAAGCTCCATCATATACATTATGGGATAAAGCGATAGCTGTTCCCATCGCAATATTATCTCTACTTAACAAAGATAATTCCATTCCTGGTTGTGATTGAGTTACACCATCACACATAGCAGGAACTCCACCTGCAACTTGCGCAGTTGCTCCATCTTCTAAAAGTGTTCTTTTAAGCAATGATGGGTAAGTAGAATATGGTTCATGGGCAGATAACATATCGTTATATGCCGTTACTATTGCCATATTTGGTTTTTGCATATTTACCATTGAAGATTTTTCTTCTTTATTTAATGGTGCCATTGCATGGGCTAAATTACTACAACCTAAAGTTTTTCTTTTTACTTTTTTACTTTTTGCATTTGAGATTCTATTGAGATAAATTTCTCTACTTTTTTTTGAACGCTCTATTATATTTTCTGTTACTTCTAAAATTGTTTTATTCATGCGTAGTAAACCTCTATATCTTTCATATCTTGATTTAAAACTGAAGCTATTGGCATTTTATATTTATCGTCTAAAGAGATTGCTTCTTTATATACCTTTAACTTCTCTTCACCTTCAATATGCAAAATAATAGTTTTTGCATTTAAAATACCTTGTAAAGTTAAACTCATTCTACTATGTGATGCTGTTGTAGGTTTAATCGATATACACAAATTTTTGTTATTCATATCAAAAGCCTCATCAAGTTTTTCATTTTCTGGAAAAAGTGAAGCTGTATGAGCATCTCCTCCCATACCTAGAACTATTACATCAAAAGGATATACTTTTTCTAAATATATTTTAGAACATTCTTCTTGTGCTTTTTCTTCATCAGTTTCATCAAAATACATTCCAACAAAATTTGCTTTTGAAGCAAAGTTTTTTAATAAATTTGTTTTTACCAAAAGTTCATTACTATCTTGATGATTTGAATCAACCCATCTTTCATCAACTAAAGCAATAGTCACTTTATCCCATTGAATCTCAATATTCGAAAGCTTTTCAAAAAGAGCTTTAGGAGTACTTCCTCCTGAGACTAGAAATGAAGCCTTGTCCTTTTCTCTAATTGACTTTTCTAAAGCTTTTGCAATTCGTAAACTCAACTCTGAAACTAGAGACTCTTTAGTTTCGAAGTTGTAAAATATACTACTCATCGTGCCAGCTTCTACCATCTTGTGCTATTAATTGTACCGCAGCTGTGGGTCCATCTGTTCCAGCTGTATATTTTTTCATAGGTACAACATGATCAGCCCATCCGTCCAAGATTTTATCTGCCCATCTCCAAGCTGCTTCAACTTCATCAAGTCTCATAAAGAGAGTTGGGTTTGCTCTAATTACATCTAAAATAAGTCTCTCATAAGCATCTGATTTTCTTTTTAAGGTATGAGGAGCATTAAGCTGTAAATCAACTTCTTGAAGTTTCATATTTTCACTTAACCCAGGAATTTTATTCATAAGTTTTAGTTCAATACTCTCTTCTGGCTGTAGAGTTATAACTAATTTATTATCCTCTATGGAGGAACCTTTATTTGCAAAAATTGAGTGAGGCATAGTTTTAAATTGAATTACAATTTCTGAATTTCTTCTTTGCATTCTTTTTCCACTTCTAATGTAAAAAGGAACACCATTCCATCTCCAGTTATCAATATCAATTCTCATTGCTGCAAAAGTTTCAGTATCACTCTCTTTAGTATCTCCATCTAAATATCCTGGTACAGACTCACCAATAGATGAACCTGCGGTATATTGAGCACGTACAGTTTTATTTGCAACATCTGCTGAAGTTAAAGGTCTTAAAGTTTTTAAAACTTTTACTTTTTCATCTCTAATATCATTTGCATCTAAAGAACAAGGTGGCTCCATAGCTATTAGACAAAGAAGTTGTAAAAGATGATTTTGAATCATATCTCTCATAGCTCCATAGTCATTGTAATAGCCCCATCTTCCTTCTGCACCTACATTTTCTGCAACTGTAATTTGAACATGATCAATATGATTTGAACTCCATAAATGTACAAAAAGTCTATTTGAAAATCTTAATGCCATAATATTTTGAACAGTATCTTTTCCTAAATAATGGTCAATTCTATAAATTTGATTTTCTTGAAAATATTCTAATACTTTTTTATTAATCTCTTGAGATGACTTTAAATCTCGTCCTAAGGGTTTTTCTAAAACAACTCTTGTGTTTTCAGTTATTAATTTATTCTCTGATAAAGCTTGACAAATTCCACCAAAAAAATCAGGTGCTGTTGAAAGATAGTTTATTCTATCTCTATCTTCAAATTCATTTAAAACTTCTTGAAGTTTCGCATAACCTTCATTAGTAGAGAAATCAACAGTTACAAGAAGTAGTTTTTTAGCAAATCTTTTAAAATCTTCTTCAGTAAAACTATCTTCAGGTAAAAACTGAATTAATTTTTCTTTTACCAATTCTATATGTTCTTCATTACTCATCTCTCTTCTAGAAATAGTAATAACCCTACTATCTTCTTCTAAATAACCATCTTTACAAAGATGAAATAGTGCTGGCATCAATTTTCTAAATGCTAAATCACCATGCCCACCAAATAATATAAAATCGCATAAATTGTTTTTTCTTGTCATATTTTTACTTCTTTTTGAAAATTTAAATTAATTATATAACATTATAACATTATAACAATTAATTATCTTATTTAACTTCTATTTTTTATTTTTTTCTAATTGATAAAAATAATTAGTAGCCTCAACAAAACCATCAACACTACCACAATCAAATCTTTTACCTTTGAACTTGTATGCTATTACCATACCTTTTTTTGCTTGGGCACAAAGGGCATCTGTAATTTGTAGTTCTCCATTCTTACCTGGTTTTATATTTTCTATTTGTTCAAAGATATCTGGAGTTAGGATATATCTTCCTATTACTGCTAGGTTTGAAGGTGCTTTATCATTATCTGGTTTTTCTACCATATTTGATACCATAAACACACCATCTTCTATTTTATTCCCTTCTATTACACCATATTTATGTACTTCTTCTTTTGGTACTTCCATTGTTGCTACTATACAACATTTATATTTCTCATACAGTTTTACCATTTGAGTTAGTACTCCATCACCTTTTGGGTTTACACAAAGGTCATCTGCTAGTATTACTGCAAATGGTCTTGAAGTTCCTACTAATACTTTCCCTTTATAGATTGCATCTCCTAGACCTTTCATTTCATTTTGTCTTGTATAGGTAAAGGTACATTTATCAATAATATTTCTAATATCTGCCAACATTATTTCTTTTGAAGATCCTTTTATTTGATGTTCTAGTTCATAAGAAATATCGAAGTTATCTGTGATTGCTCTTTTTCCTCGTCCTGTTATTACTGACATTACATTACATCCTGCTTCCATCGCTTCTTCTACTCCATATTGGATTAATGGTTTTGTCAGTACTGGCAACATCTCTTTTGGCATCGCTTTTGTTGCTGGCAGGAATCTTGTTCCATATCCTGCTGCTGGAAATAGGCATCTTTTTATCATTCTTTTGTCCTTTTTGTTTT
>PKUJ01000004.1 GCA_002869565.1 Arcobacter sp. | reverse complement strand
GGATTACGTAAGAGTCTGAAGATAAAATTAGTTGATTATTACCTTGTAAATTATAAGAAAAGATAGAAGATTATGCACCCATATTTACTATTAAGTCTTTATTGTGGATATAAATTTGACATATTAAACCAAACACTTTTTTTTGACAAAGAACAAATAGCACTTACAAAAAAAGAGTTACTCTTTTTAGACCTATTAATAAAGAACTCTAAACGGGCAGTAAAATATGATGAATTTAGTAACTATGTGTGGGACGGATATATGAGTGAAGATGCCCTACGCTCTATAGTAAGAGAACTTAGGAAAAAGATGTCAAAACAAAGTATAAAAAATATATCTGGTATTGGTTACCAAATTAATTTAGCAGGCTAAAAGATGTGTAGACACTTACTAATTTTATTAATATTTTTTTCAACTCTTTATGCAAATGAACCTATACAGCCATTGCCAAAGACAATAACATATGATAAAGGAAAGGCATTACTTGGGAAAAAGCTCTATTTTGATCCAATTTTATCAAAAGATAATACAGTGTCATGTGCAAGTTGTCACAATCTTGAATTAGGAGGAGTGGACAACCTTCAATTTTCTATTGGAATAAAAGGACAAAAAGGAATTATAAATACACCTACTGTACTAAATTCAATATTTAATTTTAGACAGATGTGGGATGGAAGAGCAAAAACATTAACACATCAAGTAAAGTTCCCTATTACTAATCCAAAAGAGATGGGAAATAGTTTTGAAAATATTATTAAAACTTTAAATAAAAGTACTTATTACAATAAAACATTTAAGGCTCTTTACAAAAATGGAATTACAAAAGAAAATATTGGTGATGCGCTGGAAGAGTTTCAAAAAACACTTATTACTCCTAGTTCTTTTGATGATTTTCTAAGAGGTGATGAAAAAGCAATTACAGAAAATCAAAAAAAAGGATATGAACTTTTTAATAAAAAAGGCTGTGTTTCTTGTCATAATGGAATAAATATAGGAGGTGGGCTTTATGCACAATTTGGTTTAACAGATGAAAGTATTGCTAATAACTTAATAAATCAGAGTACAAAGAATGGATATAACCCAGACTTTGGACTTTATAATATAACAAAAAATGATTTTGATAAATTCTATTTTAAAGTTCCAACACTAAGAAATGTAGCATTAACATATCCATATCTACATAATGGTCGAATAAAGACTTTAAATGAAGCTATAAGTTCAATTGCAAAAGCACAATTAGGTTTAGATCTATCAAAAGAGGAAACTTTTTTAATCGAAGAATTTTTGAAATCTTTAAGCGGCAAAGTAACTATTATAAGATGAAACAATATTTAATAAAAAACAATATCTATATTGTCTTGATAACTTTGCTTGTACTTTTTTTTCTAATGATTTATACTATTGTTATTCATAAAAAAAATACACAAATATTTTTTGACCATAATGATCAGATAAATACAATTATGGCCTTAAACAATAAACTTAATAGTTATATTTTAGGAAATAGTGCTGTTCACAATTTTGATATTTTAAATAAAGATATAAACAGAAGTTTAGACTCTATTGAAAAATTAAAAAAGGATGCTCTTTTAGCTAATTTTCAAACTTTATATATAAATGCATTAGATAATTTACATATTTTATTTAACAAGAAGATTGTGTGGTTAGAGAGATTTAAGGCTAGAAGAGCAACAAACAATCAGACAATATTATTAATTTTAGATAGGTCACATCATGAACTCTTAGACTTTGATCTTGAGACAAAGAATAAACTTCATAATATAAGAATAGATATATTAGAAAAAATTGAACAAAATAGGTCTTATGATATCGATATTATTAAACATTATGATTTAGAACTAAACAATACCTTTATAATAAATTTTTTAAAAAAAGTAAAAACAATTCAAAAAAGTATAAACTTTCAATTAAAATATCAAGATATTGCTATAAACAAAGATATAGATAATCTTCTAAATGATACTAAACAGTTACTTCTTAAACAGAGAGAAACGGCACAAAATAGTGTGTATATAACTTTGAATATACTTTATGTGCTAGTGACTATATTCTTGATACTATTTACACTATTTTATAGGAAACTAAAACAATCACAAAAACAATTACAAAACCTGACATATCAAAGTAAACTTGCATCTATGGGCGAGATGATAGGAAATATTGCTCATCAATGGAGACAACCATTAACACATATTTCGTATATATTAATGAATATAAAAACTGCTTATGAAAAAGATAAATTAACAACAGAATATTTTGAAAAGAAAAATAAACTTGCAAATGCCCAAATAAAATATCTCTCAGATACTATTGATGATTTCAGAGATTTTTTTAAAAATACAAATCAAAAAGAGCTTTTTAATTTAAGTACTTCTATAAAAGAGGTAACAAATCTTTTAAAAGATAGTTTTAAAGTCTATAATATAAGTATAGTGTATGATTTAGACGATAGTATCTCTATAAAAGCCTATAGAGGTGAATTCTTACAAGTACTTTTTAATATTTTCAACAATGCAAAAGATGAGTTTATAAAAAGAGAAATATCCAATGCAAAACTAACAATAAAAACTTATACAAAAAAAGATAGCATAAAAATTGAAATAAAAGACAATGCTGGTGGCATAAAAAATGAGTTACTAGAAAAGATATTTGAACCATATTTTACTACAAAAGATAAAGGCTTGGGAATTGGTCTTTATATGTCAAAAATCATTGTTGAAAAAAGTGAAGCTAGATTAGAAGTCCAAAATATTAAAGATGGTGCTTCATTCATTATTACATTTAAATAGTAATTTTTTAGTTTTAGAAAAAATTTAGTTTCTAATAATTTCCACATTTTTTTTCCTTATACTTCTTTATGAACATTTTAAGGAGAAAGAAATGATTAAAAGAGATAAAATCATGCTAACAGGTAAAAAAACTTTGGCTTTAACAACAATTTTATTTGCAGGAGTAAGTGCTTTTGCAATGTCAGATATGGATTTAGTAAAAAAAGTTACTAAAGCAGGAATTAAACCTATCCCCTCAAGTAAAATGGAGATACTTAAATTAGTTGATGATCCAAAAAATCCTATCACTGATAGGAAAGTTGAGTTAGGTAAAAAGTTATATTTTGAACCAAGACTTTCAAAAAGTGGATTAATATCATGTAATACCTGTCATAATTTAGCAGCAGGAGGAGTTGATGGAGTTGCAGCAGCAATTGGTCATAAATGGACTGCAAACCCTCATCACTTAAATTCACCAACTGTTTATAACTCAGTATTAAACAAAGCACAATTTTGGGATGGAAGAAGCCCTCACTTAGAAGATCAAGCACAAGGTCCAATTCAAGCTGGTCCTGAAATGGCTGCTCCTGCAAAATTAGTTGTACAAAGAGTAACTTCTATGCCTGGTTATGTAAATGAATTTAAAAATACTTATGGTTCTTCTGTAAAGATTGATTTCAAACTTATTGCAGATACAATTGCAGTATTTGAAAGAACTTTAGTAACCCCATCGAGTTTTGATGACTTTTTAAATGGTAATTTAGATGCATTAACAAGTGAACAAAAAGAGGGTCTAAACTTATTTATTGATAAAGGTTGTACATCTTGTCATAATGATATTGGTTTAGGTGGAACTATGCAAGCTTTCGAAGTAGCAAAAAAATACAAATTTGCTTCTTTAGGTGATTTTAAAGGAGATAAAAATGGCATGGTTAAAACTCCAACACTAAGAAATATTGAAGAGACTGCACCATATTTTCACAACGGTGGAATCTGGTCTCTATCTGAAGCAGTAAAAGAGATGGGTTCTGTTCAATTAGGACTTACTATTTCTGATAAAGATGCAGCTAAAATCACAACTTTCTTAAAAACTTTAACGGGGGAAAAACCAACTATAATTTATCCAATTCTTCCAGTAAGTACAAATAAAACTCCAAAACCTGAGTTTAACTAACACAAATAATCTTTAGGGCAATAGTCCCTAAAGATTACTTTTATATATATTTTAAAGAAAAAACCTATATTTTATTGACATTATTTATATAAAGTGGTACAATTCCATAATTAATAAATAAAGGAGACACTAATATGTCAAAAAAAGAAGAAAAAAAATTAAAAGCTAAAAAAGTTGCAAAGAAAATTGCTAAAAAAGCTACAAAGAAAAAAGTAGAAAAAAAAGCGGCTAAGAAAGTTGCTAAAAAAACTGCAAAAAAAGCACCAAAAAAGAAAACAACTAAAAAAGTTACAAAAAAAGTTGAAAAAAAACCTACTAAAAAGAAAACTACAAAAAAAGTTGTAAAAACTAAAAAAGTAGCAAAAAAATCTGCAAAGAAAAAAGCAAAAAAATAAGCTTTTAGAAGCTTCTTAAAAATTTTGGTCTTAGTAAGGATTCATCCTCTAAGGCCATATTTAAAACGTCCAATAAATTATCCTTATCTTTTGGTAATGTTCCCTTCAAAGGCAAAGAGTTAGAAGCATGATTTGATCTGAAAATTATAGATTTTTTAGGATTTATTAAAGATATAAGTTTTTTCTGTTCTTCTAACATATCCTCATCACTACAAAAAACAAACTCTTTATTTTTCTTTTCAAACCTTTTAAAAAAATCATCCTCTTTAGTATCTGTCAATCCAAGTTGTAAAGTTGAAAGATAATTAATATGCACACATTCATTTACAAGTTTTGCAGTATCTTCAATATGTTGAATAGATAGATTTTTACCACCAAGTCCAAGTATTATAGTACAAGAAATTTTCATATTTGCAGATGTTGCTTTATTCAAACCTTCAATCATTTTTTCTGGTTTCATTGGTTTATTTATATATTTTAGTAATTCATGATTTCCACTCTCTATTCCATAATAAACAAGACTTAATCCATTTTCTCTAAGAAGTTTTAAATCATCAAGCGATTTTTCTAGTAGGTTATATGGACTTCCATAAGAAGATACTCTTTGTAGTTTTGGAAAAGATTTTTTTAAATATTTTAGCACTTCTATCAAAAAAGAAGTCTCACAAGCCAAAGCATCTCCATCGGCCAAAAAAACCCTTCTTGTCTCTTCATAATATGATAATTTATCAATATCTAAAAAAATATCTGCTAATTCTCTTACTTGAAACTTCTTGATTTCATACATAGAACAAAAGCTACACTTGTTGAAACTACAACCAAGTGTAACTTGTATAATTATTGAATTAGCTTCAGCTGGTGGTCTAAAAAGAGGCTGATGATAATTAATCATGACAATCACAATTTTTCATTTTATCTATTAAGTATTTTTGCGAAGTTTTTACAGATAAGTATCTTACAAAAAGCAAGAAAACTATCACACCAGATATTATTAGAATATTATAATTCAAACTACTTGCAAATAAGGTATCTAAAGAATCAATATTCTCTTTATTAATTTTGACAACATTTACAATTAATTCTCTCAATGAAAGGATAATAAATGCATCAACCAGCATCGATAATATAACTCTTTGTTCTCTGATATAATTTACTACAGCTCTTACAATTTCTAAAAAAATGATAAAATAAAGCATATAAATAATAAATTCCATAAGCATATCCATCATTAAAGCAACTATAAAAAGAATTGAAGATAAACCTATCTCAATGTAAAATTTTTCACGAAAAAACCTAATAAATCTTCTCATAAATTTCCCTTATATTATTGTTGCTTTCATATTCAACCATGAAGGCGGAATTTGACTAATTTTTTTATTTTCTTGTGCCATAAAAATTATAGTTGCAAGCATTGCTCTAGCACTAGAATCTCCACCAGCCCTTGCATTACAAATTAGCATATCTTTAAAATTATCATACTTGCATAACAAATGAATCACACCTTCAAAGCCACCTTCAATACCACAAGCTGGGCCAAAACCTCTGATTGAATCAAAAGTATCATCAGTTTTTGAAGCAATTCCACTAAAAATATATGCTTGAATTTTTGTATCAAAACTCTCTTTTAATCCCAAAATTGCTTCTTCAATTCCTTTTCCAGAAAGAACTTCTAAAAGTAAACTTGCAAAAAATTCAGAAGCAACTATTGCTTCACTTGAATTGTGGGTACAAGTAACAAATTTTTCTACATTTTCTAAAAATTCTTCTTTTGTATTAGATACTAAAAGTAAAGGTGCAATTCTTCCAATTATTGATAAATCACTTGAACTTGAACCTGGTAGAGAAATTTTATTTTTGATATTTTCTAAAGTATCTCTTGTTGCACCATCAATATAACCATTATAAATTTCTATTTTATTTTTCCAAAATTTAATATATTCACTTGCATTAAAGCTTTCTTTATCTTCTAAAAATTGATATAACCATAATGTCTGATCCCCATAATGAGTAAAATCCCCTGCAACTTTATCTTTATGCCAAATAGATTTTGCATCATTTAACTCTTGCCAATTAATATCAAGAGATTCTAACTGTTTTTCATCATAAATCCAATGTGCTCCTAAAGAATATGCGTCTGCAACAAGTGAACTTAATACTAAATCTTTTACTTTTTTTTCATCAAACATTCTAAATCCTTTATTTTTTTGCTGGTTTTTCTATTTCATAACCAAACTCAATCTCTTTGCTTTCATTTGGTTTTAATTCAAATTCAAAATAAATCTTACCATTTTTATCTAATTTTGTCTCTTTACTCTTTCCAATAAGTTTTACAACTATATCTTCATGCTTTGAAATAGGAACTCTATCAAGTAAAGTAATCTTTTGTATTTTATCTTGATTATTTGTAATCTTATACTTCCAAATCTTTTGTGTTTTTAATTTATTAAGACTAAAAAATGGTTCCTCTTTCATATCTTTTATTAACTCTTTTTTTACATCAATAAATCGATTTGATCCAAAATAAATAGATGTTTTTTTATCTTTTTTTATTTCAGGCAAATTATTTCTTCCAATAAAAGTACCATCTAAATATAATTTTGAATTTAAAACTCCATAGAGTTTTTTACTTTTAAAATCAACTTTATAAAAAGCTTGTGAACTAGAATATCCATCTATTTCTAAACTATCATTAGCTTTATACTTATCTTTTGCAAAAACTACTTCCGTTTTCTTTCCACTTACTAAACTTACATTAGAAGCTTTGAAAAATGATTTAGTAGTATCTTCAACATAAGTATAAATAGGTCTTGCTACAGCTTTTGATTTAAGCATCCTTTTCATAGGTGCAGCATCCATCATAAGATTAGATTCATAGACAGCTTGTTTTTGAATAATATCCAAATACTCTGGTCTAAAAGTATTTGGCATCAATTGTTGAACATAATTATATGTATAAAGATTTATATCAATATTTTTAAAATCAACGCCTGTTGATTGGGTAATAAAAGATGAATTTTTAATATTTATATTTTTACTTTTTGAATTATAATCAATTTCATAAAAACCATTTCTTGAAATATTGTAAATAGGATAAGAAATTGAAACTTCATTTGTCTTCGCACAATTTAAATCATAATCAAAGGTTGTGAACTTTGTATTTGTTCTTGTTTTAATAAGTTCATTTAACTGTTCATTATAATCTTTTAATTGATTTTCAAAAGTATAAATAAAATTATAATCACTCAAAATCTCTTTTTTAATAAATGCTGATGTAGTTTCCAAAGACTTAGAGTCTGCAATATTAGTTATTGAAGTTCTCTCAAGAAAAGCCACATTACTTTTTAAAGCTTTTATCTCATTTTGTTTTGAGTTTATTTTGTTTTGAAGTTTAGTAATCTTTAGACTAAGTTCATCATTTTCAAATTTTTGTTGTCTAATATCTACATTATTTATCTGACATCCATCTTGTAAATTAAACCTAATATCTTCTAATCTAACTTGCCCTAATAATTCTGTACTATTTTTTGTCAAGTTTATTTTTTGATTTACAAAACTTTTATTTGTAAATATATCAATACTTTTTACATTTACATTTGCAAAAAGTGTCCCTGTTACTGCTAAAAATAAAGCAACTTTTTTACCAATAAATTGGATTCCATTATATTTCATCATATTTATCTCCAGTTTTTATAATTTGTAAAGAAAGGGAATTGTTCTTTAAATTCCTCTTTATCAAAAGAAAATGTAAATGAATCCATATAGCTATTTAATAACTCATAAGCTTCTTGAAGTTCTTGAAATTTTTCATCACTTCCTTCTGGCATATCAGGATGATATTTTTTTGACAACTTCAAATACTTTTTTTTTAAATCTTTTTTTGAAGTTCTAATAAGTATCCCAAATAAGTCTACAGCTTTCTCAAACTTTTCATAATCCATTTAATTTCCTAAGATAATATTATTCTAAATAATTGTATATAATTTATGAATTAATAATACTTTATAATTATTAATGTATCATTAATTAAATCTTATATTCCTTCTATTTAATTCCTTATAAAAATCATAATTTTATATAAATTTCATAATTATCTTCATCTAAACTAAATAAAGGTTTATTTTTAAATAAAAAAAAATCTAGTAAAAATGCGAAAAATAGGCTTCTTATGAGAGAAAAAAAATCTTTAAGATTTTTTTCAGTTTATTTTCTTTTTTTTGATTTATAATTCTGCTGTAGAATATAAAAGTGTTCTAAGTATTTGAAAACCCATCAAAGCATTTGGCCGTGCAATTTATAGATTTTCAAATTTTGGTGTATTCAAAATTAATTGAATACGTTTATACTGCCAATACTTCTGTATTGACAATTCTTAGGAGTATAAATGTTAAAACTAAAATTACTAATTTCTCTTACTTTACTAAGTATTTCTCTATTTGCAAATGAAACTGTAGAAGAACAATTATTAGATTGTGAAAATAGCTATTTAGCTTGTAGTATAAAATGTGAAGAAACTGAAAACATTGATATTTCAAAATGTGTTGCTAAATGCGAAAGCTTATATTATCAATGCGAATCTGAAGTTAAAAATAAATCTGAAGAAAATGAAGATAACTTAAAAGAAAGAAATGATGAAAAATAGTCTTTATAAAAATTTAGTAAGACAATATTATGAAGAGCTTTGGAACAAACAAAATAAAGATTATATGGATATCTTATTTGATGATAATATTTCATTTAGAGGTTCTTTAAATATTGAAACAAATGGTAAAAAAGAATTCGCTGAGTACATGGATAAAATATTAACAGCTATCCCAAATTTATATCATGGTATTGAGGTTATTCTTTTTGAAAATAATGTCGTAGTAACTAAAGCAATATACAATGGTACTCATAAAGGAGAACTATTTGGATTTAAAGCAACAAATAATAGAATTAAATACAACGGTGCCTCTTTTTTCAGATTTAAAGATGATAAAATCTCTGATATTTGGGTTCTTGGAGACTTAGCTACTCTTCGTAAACAATTGGGAGAAGAAAATTGAGTAAAGTTAAATATCCAGAATTAATTAATGGAATAAGTAAACCCCTAAAAATAGAAGATGCTATTTTTCAAATTAAATATTTAATTATAAAAAATGATTTTGAGGGAGCATACCACATATTAAAACTCTATGAACTAAGTATAGAGAGTATCGTTTCAGAGAATATTGACTCTTTTAAAGAATTCCTAACTTCAAAATTATAAAATAGTGGAAGTATCTCTTCCACTATCATTCTCTTTTTTTAAATCTTTTTTTACATGTAAATCCAATTGAGGAAATGGAATCTCGATATTGTGTTTATATAAAGCATTATAAATTAGTATCATAAAATCAGATTTTAAAGAATTTGGTTTAAATTTATCATTTGCTTTTACCCATACTAATAGTTCAAAATCAACACTACTTGTATTCATGTTTTCTAATCTAATTTCAGGTTCTTTATCTTTAACATTTCTTAAAAATGTCAAATCACTATTTTTAAGTTCTGAGAGAATAACTTCTTTTACCTTTTCAATTTTGGTTCCATATGCAACACCAAACGAAATGTGTATTCTTCTTGTTGCATCATCTAAAGTCCAATTTATCACATTGTTTTGAATAAAAGATGAATTTGGAATTACAATATCAATATTGTCAAATGTTTTAATAGTAGTTGATCTAATTCTTATGTCAGCAACCGTACCCTTTAAAACATCAGAAATCTCAATTATATCCCCTATTCTAATTGTTCTTTCAAACATAAGTATAATCCCAGCAATAAAGTTTGATACTACCGTTTGAAGTCCAAAACCAATACCAATTGATAATGCCCCTGCAATCAAAGAGATTGATGACATATCTATACCTAAACTACTCATTGCAATCATTATAGTAATAAAAACGATCAGATAATATCCAACATTAGCCGTTAGTTTTAAAGACATCTGACTCATATTTGGCCATTTTGAAGAGATTTTATATATCCATCGTTTATAAAATACTCCAAATAAAAAACCTGCTGTAATAAGAAATAAAGCCTTTAATATGCTCAGTAGAGTTATTGCTTGTTCATTAAATACAAAGAGAGTAGATGAGAAGTATTTTTTAAATTGTTCAATATAACTTTTACTCTCAAATAAAGAAGTATTAATAAATATTTTTGTATTTCCTAATATTTTTTTTGCAATTTCTCGAATAAGTATATTTTGTTCTGAATATATCTCGGCTAATTCACCATTTAAATTTAATAAAATAGTATTTACTCTTTCATATAGTTTTAAATATTCTTTACCATTTTTATCTATTAGAGTATTTAAGATTTTTTTATTAAGTAAATCAATTTTCTGAAAAAAACCATCTTGAAGTAATTTTTCTAATTTTTTAATCTCTTTTTCTAATGTCTCTTTATTTTTATCATTCTCATTTATAATTTCTTTTTCTAATTCTATTTCATATCCAGTTTTTTGTTGAATCAGTTTTTTACTATTTTCATCAATTTTAGTTATCTCATTATCAACTTTATCAAGAGAAAAATCAATTTTATTTTTCAGTGAGTCTGATATTGAGTTTACAACTTTTTTTTTGTTAAAAGAAAATAGACCTAATCTAGTTTCAATATGTGATTTTTGCACTCTGTAATATGCATATTGTAATTGATAAGATAAAAGAAACTCTTTATCATTTTCTACAATATTTTCTATTCTCTTCTTTAAAACTGATAATTTATTTTGAATATCTCGTAAAATATCATTTTGTTTTTTTATTTTTACTTCTATTTCTGATACATAAAATAGTGCTTTTAAAATTGAATCAGCTAAGTTATTTTCATGACTTAATAAGTTTAAATCAAATTCATCAAATGACATTTTTTGAGAAGAAGCTTCTTCTAATCTTTTTAAATGGGCTTTTTCAGCATTTATAATTTCGATATTTTTAGATTTACTTTTTTGTGCTTCTAAAATCTGTTGTTCAATCTCAGCAAAATAGCTTTTGTTTTGATTGTTATCAAATAACTTAATATCAATCTCAGCAGAAAAAGATATGCTTAAAATAAAAATAAATAAAATAAAATATTTCATAATTAAATAGCCTTATATTGGTAAAGGATTATAGTATATTTACAGTTAAAAGATGACTCTTTATTAAGTTAATAAAGAATAAAATCTTTTTTAAAGAGATAAAGTAAATCTGTTGTTTTAATTACTTATCTAATATTACATAAATTAAGGTTTTTTATGAATAAAAATGGCTTTTCTCATGGTGTCATCTTTGATGGTAAAGGTGGTGCAAAAAATATAAGTTTTGAAAAACTTGATAATTACGACCCAAAAATGGGAATTTTATGGGTACATTTTGATTATTCAAATCCTCAAACAATTGATTGGATTACAAATAAAAGTAACTTAGATCCAGTTGCAATTAATTCACTTTTAAAACAAGAAACTAGACCTAGAACAACACTATTAAATGATTCAATTTTATTAGCCCTTAGAGGAATTAATCTTAATCCTAACTCTGATCCAGAAGATATGATATCTATTAGATTATTTATAAATAAAAATATAATAATAAGTACTAAAAAAAGAGACCTTTTATCTGTAAATGATATTTTAAAATATTTAGAACAAGGAATTGGACCTAAAACATCTTCAGAATTTTTAATAGAACTCACCAAAAGACTTACTGTTAGAATGGAAGATAATATTAATGATATGGAAGAAAACGTTTCGAATTTAGAAGAAATTAGTTTAGAATCAAATAGTTCAGTTCTAAGAACACAAATATCAGAAAGAAAAAGAGAATCTATTTCTTTAAAAAAATACTTAACACCCCAAAAAGAGGCAATGTATAAATTATACAGTGAAAAAATATCTTGGGTAAATGAATATGAGAAAATCCAATTAAGAGAGATTACTCACCAACTTACTAGATATATTGAAGAGCTTGATTCTATAAAAGATAAACTTTCACTTATTCAAGAAGAGATAGCTTATAATCTTAGTGAACAACTAAACCAAAGGATGTATGTATTATCAATAATTTCTGCAATATTTCTACCTCTTGGTTTTTTGACTGGATTATTAGGTATAAATGTTGGAGGGATACCTGGTGCTGAAAATAGTAAGTCTTTTTACATATTTATATTTATACTTGTAGGTATAGTTGCAATTCAACTATATATATTTAGAAAGAAAAGATGGTTATAATGGAAAAATTTTACGATATATTAAAACAACTTATAAAGGTTCCAACTGTAGTTGGATATGAGCACTCTTTTTTTATGTATTTAAAAAGAGAACTTGAAGATTTAAACATCACGGTTGAATATTATGATGGAGTATTAGTTGCAAAAGGAAATGCTCCTAAAAGTGGATATATTTCAGCTCATTCAGATAGACATGGTTTGATTTGTACGGGACATAATGAGTTTCAATATGCAGCATATGTAGCAAAAAATCAATCTGATTTAAATGAGGTTTCAAATAGAAACCAAATGCTTAAAAACTTTGAAAAAAGATTTGTTGGTCAAAAAGTACAAGCCTATGAACCTTGGTCTGGTAGCTATTTAGGTATGGGTACAATTGAAAATGCATTTTTATGTGAAAGAAGAAATAATATCATTTTTAAAATAAATGAATTTGAACATCTCTTTCCTGGAACACCAATCGCTTTTATGGATAAACTTATAATTGATAATGAAATGATTTCAGCACAATTAGATAATGTACTGAGTGTTGCAATTTTAGTTCATATGTATCAATTAGGATATCAAGGTACTGCTTTTTTTACAGCCTCTGAAGAGGCAGGTAAAAGTTGGAGGTTTTTATTAGAATATTTTAGAAGATTTGATATAACAACAAATGAACTTTTGGTTTTAGATACTAGTCCATATAAAATAGTTGAAGACATAAAAAACCTAGATATAGTACTAAGAAGTAGAGATGAAAATGGTTATTTTAGATCACCTTTAAAAAGTAAAATAAAAAAGATAGCTATTAAGAATAGAATTAAGTATCATTATAAAGATGAGTATTTAAAAAATATCATGAAACAAAATAATGTTAAATCATCTTTAGGTATTACAGAACTTGGAAGAATTATTAATGCTAGTAAAGGTGCTATACAAGGAACAACTTTACAAATTCCTACAATTGGTTATCACACAGTTGAAGAGACAACTACTATTCAATCAATAAATAGTATTTTATTTATATTAAAAAAACTTTATTTAGAAGATAAGAATGTTTAAATATATTTTTATTTTTTTAATATTAATTCAAAGTTTATTTGCAGAAAATACCATAATAGGTAAATACGATAGAATAGATTTACCTATTCTAAAATTAGAAAACTTAAGAGCTAAAATTGATACAGGGGCAAAAACTTCGTCACTTCATTGTAGCTATATAAAAGATTTAGATAAAAAAACTGTTGTTTTTGAAGTTTTAGATGAAACTCATGAAAAATATAAAAAAATAAGATATTCTATGCCTATCAAAAGAGTTGCAAAAGTAAGAAGTTCAAATGGAATAACTGAAAATAGATATGTTATTTCAACAAAAGTAATTATTTTTGAAAAAAACTATGATGTTGAATTCACCTTACGAGATAGAAAAAAAATGAATTATCCTATTCTTTTAGGCAGAGAATTTTTAGAAAAAGGTTTTTTAGTTGATGTTTCAAAAGAGAATATATCATACTATGAAAAAAATTCAAAATAAGGTAAAATTTAAAAATATATTATTAGTTATACTATTTAAAGATTTTCAAAAGTAATAAAAAATTGGAATAACAATGAATCAAAGTGAAAAGATAGAAGAGTTAAGCTCTTATATTAATAAAACTATAACAAACTATAAAAATGGCATTTGTGATGAACATCCTTATGATATAGCTAAAGAGCTCCAAGACTTAAGAGAAGTAGATACAAGCATCTACAAAAGTATTTGTAAAAAAATTCCTAGTGAATTATTTGCACAAATATTAATTAATATGCCAATTTATATTCAAGAAGAGATTACTGATATTATTAGTGAACAAAAAGTTGCTCGAGTTACATCTAATATGGATAGTGATGATGCTTCTATGTTAATTTATAATATTTCACAAAAAGATGAAGAAGCAGCAGAAACTGTCTTGTCTAAATTAAATGATGATGAAAAACAAATTATAAATGAACTTAATGCATACGATTTTCATGAAGCTGGTGCTTATATGCAAAAAGAACTTTTTGCAGTGAACATCGATGAAACAATAGGAGATGCATTAAAAAGACTAAAAGAGATGAAAGATTCAAAACTATTAAACAATATTTTTCATGCATTTTTAGTAGATGATAACGATAATTTTTTAGGCTCAATAGGACTTGAAGAATTAATATTATTTGAAAGAGCTCAGAGCTTTAATGAAATATCTGCTGATAAAATAGAACATCACAGTTTTGATCATAAAGATGATATCTCAGATGCTGTTAATATGTTTTCAAATTACGATTTAAATACTTTAGCAATTGTTGACAATAATAATAAACTCATAGGAAGAGTTACTCATAACGATATTAGTACCATAGCCCAAGAACAAGATACTAAGCAATTATACTCACTAGCTGGAGTTAATAATAAAATAGAAGAAGTTGAGAATTTATATAAAATTGGAAGAAATCGTGCTTTTTGGTTAGGTATAAATCTGTTGACTGCTCTTCTAGCATCAATTGTTATAGGTTTATTTGATGCAACAATACAATCATTAGTTGCATTGGCTGTTTTAATGCCTATTGTAGCATCAATGGGAGGAAATGCTGGAACTCAGACTCTAACAGTTACAGTTCGTCAAATGGCATTAGGTGCAATAGAATACGATGATGCAAAAAAAACTATTTATAAAGAAGTAACAATATCATTAGTAAATGGTTTTCTTTTTGCTTTTATAATAGGAGTTATCTCTTTTTTATGGTTTAAAATACCACTCCTTGGTGTAGTAATTGCTATATCAATGGTTATAAATCTAATTAGTGCCGGTTTTTTTGGAGCAGTAATTCCTCTTTTACTTGAGAAATTAGATATTGATCCTGCAATTGGATCAACTGTTATCCTTACTACTGTTACTGATATTGTAGGTTTTTTTAGTTTTCTAGGTTTGGCAACAATAATTTTACTATGACATATAAAGATAATAGATTTGAAAAATAATTTAAGCTAAGTCAGTAAATAAAAGCTTAAGTTCATTTAAATTAGATAAAATAATTTTATACAATGTTCCTAAAGGATATTTAAAATGGAAAGTATTATAGCATTAGAAGCTTTAATTAAAGAAAATGAAGCAAAAATAGCTTCCCACAAACAACAAATCGCAAATCATGAAGCAGGAATAAATAAGCTTTCTCGAATGGCTTTTGCATCAGCTGAAAATTCCTTAGAAATATCAACAGAGCTTGTGACAAAATATAAATCAATGCTAGAAGAACTTCAAACACTTAATGCAAAGGAACTAGAAGAAAAGGAAAGACTTGCTTATCTTGCTGAAAGAAAAAAATATTTTGATGCACAAGATTCTAGAATAAAATTAAATAAAGAACAAAGTAATGATAAAAAACTAGAAGCATTAAGAATAATAGAAGAGCTACCTAATGATGTCAAATTTGAAGACAAAGAACTTTTTGAAATGGCAACAAAATCAATAGAATTAGGCCTTTCAGATTTAAATGATATCTATAATAAATTAGAAGATATAAAAGGTGAGTTTAAAGCAATAAAAAACAAGTCAGATGAAAAAGATATTCAAGAACTGGCAACTCTTGATTTTTTCATTCCAATTATTGTTCTTCATTTTTATGTCTTAAATTCAAACATAATACAAAATATAAATGATGAAAATGAAAAAGCCTTACAAAAGCAAGATGCCTTATTAAAAGAAATAAATAAAAAACAAGAAGAGTTAATACAATCATTACAAGTACAAGATGGGATATTAAATCAATTACAGTCAGATGAAAATAGTGACAAAGAAGAAATTAAAAATGTACAATCTACAATAGGAAGTCTTAATAATGAACTTAATAAAACTAAAGAGATAAAAGTCCCAGAAATAAAGACAAAAACTTTTTCAGGCTTTCCAAAATATCAAGATTGGTGGATAAGAGAGTTATGGGTGAGTCATCAAGCTTACTTTGCTTTATATAAATGGAAAGAAATTATTACTAACTTATGTATTACAACTGAACAAAAAAAGGCTTGGAGTATAATTTTTGATAGATGGGTTTTTATAAAAAAACTTCTTAATGATAAAGGAAAATTAGCATATAACTATCATTTTGCTTTTGATTCCTTATTGAGTACTTATGCAGAACTTGAAGAAGAAATAGAGATAAAAAATATTGAATCTATGGAAGCGATTATAGATCAAATAACTAAAAAAGAAGACTTCTCAAAAAATGTTAAATTTCATAATGTCAATACTTCATATTTAAAATTTAAAATAGATAAATTAAAATCAAAAGATGAAGGAACAAATGCTGATGTATTATTTTAGGAAAGAATAAAGAATAAAAATTTAAAAAAGCATTGAATAAAATTATTCAATACTTTCTTCCTCTTTTAATTCTATAAATTCACTTACTTCTATAGCATTTTCATTAAAATATTCGATTTTATCATCAGCTATGCCTAGATTTTTTAATTTAGCAATATGAAAAACTGCATCACCTTCTTGGATTAAAGGAATTTCAGATTTTCCAATTATAACTCCATCAAAAGTTGCTCTTATTTCAAAACTATCATCACCTAAAGGCTCGTCCACATAAGCTATAATTTCTTCTTCTTTTACTGTATCTCCAAGTGCTTTAATTGTTCTAATAACACCACTCTCTGTGGATCTAATCCATTGGCTACTTCTTGCTATTATTGGATTTCTATATTTTTTTTGTCTATTAACTACAGGTAGCATATCCAGTTCTCTTAAAACATTTACAATACCTTTTACACCAATTCTAATAGATGTTTCATCAAATCTAAGAGCTTCCCCTGCTTCATATAATAATACAGGAATTTCTTTCTCTTGAGCTTCTGCTCTTAAAGAACCATCTCTTAATTCTGAGTGAAGAACAATTGGTGCTTCAAATATTTTTGCTAAATTATAAGTAAATTCATTATCTAAATTTGTTCTAATTTGTGGTAAATTTGATTTATGAATTGCCGCAGTATGTAAATCTATTCCAAAATCACATTTTGAAACAATTTCATCAAAAAAAACTTTTGCTACTCGACTAGCTAAAGAACCTTTTTTTGTTCCAGGGAAAGACCTATTTAAATCTCTCCTATCTGGCATGTATCTTGATAAAGTCATAACCCCATAGATATTTACAATAGGAATAAGGACAATAGTTCCTTTTAACCTTTTAAGAATATTCAATTTTCTAAATCTTCTTATAATTTCAATGCCATTTAATTCATCTCCATGAATTGCAGCACTTATAAAAATTGTAGGACCATCTTTTTTACCTCTAATCACTCTTATTGGCAGATCCATAGGAGAGTGATAAAGTTTGGGTAATTCTAAATTTATAGTTACATTTGTACCTTTAAAAATCTCTTTACCTGCAAATTCTATCATTCTATCTTTATGCACCAATATTATCTCTCTTTATTTTTCTTTTTTTACTAGAATCTGCTGGAATTACATTTTTTTCAATGTAATCCATAATCTTACCTGCAATATTTATATTAGTTGATTTTTCAATTCCTTCTAATCCAGGTGAAGAATTCACTTCCATTACAAGAGGTCCCCTACTTGATGGAATCATATCAACACCACAAATTCCTAGCCCCATTGCTTTTGCTGCGGCTAGTGCAGTTGATTTCTCTTTTCTATTTAATTTATATGCTGTTGCACTTCCACCTTGATGTAAGTTTGATCTAAAGTCACCTTCCGCACCCTGTCTTTTCATTGCACCGACAACTTCTCCACCAACAACTAAAGCTCTTATGTCTGCTCCACCTGCTTCTTCAATAAACTCTTGAACAAGTAAATTTACATCCATTCCATAAAATGCATCAAGAACTGATTTTGCAGCTTTTTCACTATCTACAAGAACAACTCCAACACCTTGTGTCCCTTCTAAAATTTTTAAAACAAGGGGTGCACCACCACTTAATGCAATCACATCTTTTGCAGTTGATTTATTTGATGCAAAAACAGTTTTAGGCATATCTACATCATTTTTTGATAAAACCTGTAAACTTCTTAGTTTGTCTCTACTTCTTGCAATTGCTAAATTTCCAGAAGTACTAAATACATCCATCATCTCAAAGTGCCTAACCATTGCAGTACCATAAAATGTTCTACTTGCGCCTATTCTTGGAATAATTGCATCAGGTGTAGGTAAAACTTTTCCTAGATAATTAATAACTAATTCACCTTTCATAATCTCAATTGTACATTTTAAATAATCAATTACTTGAACATCCCAATTTTTTTCTTTTGCTGCTTCAACTAACCTTGCAGTTGAGTATAAGTTTTTATTTCTAGATAATATGTATACAATCATTTCATTTCCTTTTTTAATTCTTTAATAAGATACTCTTTAGATACATCTACTAAAAACCTATCACTTAAAAATCTTCTTCCTATTAACATAGGGAAAGTCATATCTGCTCTATTTGTTAAAGATATAATACTTTTATATTTTTTCCCCATAAATTCAACTGAGACTTTTATTGAAGGTCTTAATTGAATTTCACCATTTGAACTTTTAACTCTTTTTAGTTTATATAAAGGTAAAGTCATTCTTTTACCATGATAAGCAGGATGTACCTCATCAAGTAACGTAAAATGGACTATATCCTTTTCTATTTCTATATGATCACAATGTAAAGCACTTGAATCAGCACCAGTATCAATTTTTGCATCTAAATCAAATAATTCCAAATCAAGAATTGAAATAATTTCTTTTCTTCCAATAATTTTTTTATTTTTCATCTTTTAACTCTCTATTTTTTATTCATGTTATTATAACCTATATATGTATCTTTTAAAAAGACAAATGAAAAAAAGATAAAAAAACAAATTTTTAGAACAAATAAAAGAAATAATAATTAAAATGTATATTCATTTTAATCTTATAAAGTATCGGTAAAATCGGACTTACTAAAGACAAAAAATATTTTAAGAAATTTTTCAGCTTTTTTCTTTTTTTATAGTTTATAATTCTGTTGTAGAATAAGAAATGTAAAATAAGCATTCCTGAAAACCCATCAAAGCATTTGGCCGTGCATTTTTTTAGAGTTTTCAGAAATTTTGGTGTACTCTTATATTTTGAGTACCTTCATACTAACAAATTAAACTTAGTCTTTTGTTAAGTAGGAGTATAAATGTTAAAAATACTAGCAATATCTTTTATGATATTTTCATTTTCATTTTCAAATGAAACAATGAGTGATGAAAAACTTATGGAACCAAGTATGTGTGAAAAAGTCTACAATAACTGTGTAGATGAATGTGATGCAAAAAATAGCGATAACATTTCAGAATGTTATTTAAAATGTGAAGTAACAGCTGATAAATGTCTTCAAGCAGAAGAAGAAAAAGAGACTCAAGAAAAATAGTAAAAAATACAATTTCTTATTTTACGCATATTTATAATGGAGATTCATGTCTAAATATATTGAAGATTTAGTTTCTAATTATCATGAAGAAGATTATAGAAATAAAATTGTTTTTTCTATAATGAGTCATATTAAACAAGAAGCAAATTTTGAAAAAGCACTGCAAATGATGATTGACAATAATTTAACATTAGAAGATGTTATTACAAGAACTTGTAGATTAGATTTAGATGATATAAGTTATTTAGCCGACTTATATATTAATAAGATAAGAATAAATAAATGAGTGCATACAAATCATATAAAGAACTTATAAATGACATTGTATATTTGATTATAAATAAAAATGACTTTAATCAAGCAGCCAATATTATTATAATGAATAATTTAACTATTAAAGAATTACTAACTATGACCTTTAGACTCTCTATATTAAATATTGCAAAATTATCTGATGCAATTATAAAAATACAAAAAGAATCTTAGACATATTCTTAAAAAATTTTACTACTTTTTTAATCTATGATTTTTCCTACTATATTTGATGTAGTATGAAAGAAAATTTTAGGATGAAATATGATCCATACTTTATATTATGTATATGATCCAATGTGTTCTTGGTGTTATGCCTTTGCCCCTACTTTTGAAAAGGTAAAAATAGGACTTAGCTCAAATATAAAAATTGTTTACGTTCCAGGAGGATTAGCTCTACATAGCAGTGAACCAATGCCTCAAGATATGAAAGAAAAACTTGAATCAATTTGGTACGAAATCGAAAGCGTAGTAGGGACAAAATTTAATCATGATTTCTGGACAAAATGTACACCTAGACGTTCCACTTATTTAGCTTGTCAAGCAACCCTAGCAGCTAAAGCTCAGAATAAAGAAGAAGAGATGATAAAAGCTATTCAAAGTGCTTATTATCAAAGAGCTATGAACCCAAGTGATGAAGATACAATGGTAAAACTTGCACTTGAACTAAACCTTGATATTGAACTATTTAAAAAAGATTTATATTCTTCTGAGATTATAAATAAATTTGAAGAAAAAATGAATTTAAGAAGAAAATTACAATTAAATAGTTTCCCTTCTTTAGCAATAGAATATAAAGAAGAGATTTATCCAATAAATATAAAATATAATGAAGCAGAAAAAATTTTACAACAAATTAAGAATTTAACAACAAAGATTAATTTCTAGTTGAAATTGTGAGTTGACGAGACTCTATTTCTTCCAGCTTTTTTAGCTTTATATAGTTGTTCATCAGCTATTTTTATTGCTTCATATAATGTTATTGATTCGTAAGGTCTATTGTTTGCACCTAAAGATGCAGTTATATGAAGTATTTTATTATCAACAGCAAAAGGACGAGATTCAATAAGTTTTCTTATTCTTTCTGGAATTAGATGAACTTGAGTATGTTTATTTTCTTTCTTAATCAATAGTAAGAATTCTTCTCCTCCATATCTTATTAAAATATCACCATCTTTAATTTGATTTAATATTCTTTTTGAAAAACTTTGTAAAACTATATCTCCAACACTATGCCCGTACGTATCATTTATTTTTTTAAAATGATCAATATCAATCATACACAATTCATATTTTTTTAAATCTATCTTTGTTTTTAGACTATTTAAAAAAAGCCTATTATAACTTTTAGTTAAAGGATCAACAAATCCTTTTTTCTCAATTCTATAATTTAAATATAATTGAGAATAACTAAAGATTAAAAATATAGCTAAGATTAGAGCTAAAAATAAAAAAATATTCTTTAAAGGAGTAATCATATCTACAATATAAGTATGTTCATTTGCAGAAAAATCAAAAGCTAAAACAGCTTGTATCTTTCCTTTTATTTTTATAGGATAAAGAAAAGTAATCCAGAGTTCTTCAATATTATCTTGAATTGCATATTCAGCAGTAGAAGAATTAAAAACATCGTACCACAAGTTACTTTGAGGATCAAATTTTTGATCAAAAAAACCTCTTTCTTCTAAATCTTCTTCGGCATCAAGAAGATATCTAAGTTTTCCATTTTTATCTTTTTTAATTACAAAAATATGTAAATATTTAGAAGACTTGAATAAAGCAAGTTTTTCATCAATTTCATTTCTAAGATCTAGATTATTTTTTAAAGTAGAATAAAGATTATTATCTTTTATACTTAACTCAATCATTTCTGATATATTATAGGCATATTCTGAAGCTTTGAAAATTTCATTCTGCAAAATATCATTTTTTAATTGTTTTGTTTTATTTTCAAACTGAATATAAATGACTGTTATTACAAAAGTCAAGATAGTAAGAAGTATAATAGATAAAATATTTATTTTCGAGCTAACAAATTGTTTCACATTTTACTCAATATATTTTTCAAATTCTTTTGGAAGTGTAATATTATGTTTTTTTAAATTTTCTTTTCTAAAGATAATATTAGGCCTTCCTTTTTGATAAAAAAATGCACCTATTGCTTTTGGTGATTTTCTAAATGCCAAATAATTTGTTGCAAAAACTAAGACTTTTTTATTACATTTAATTTTTTCTTTTCCATCTGTAAAAATAATATCTGCTTCATTACAAGAACTAACTTCTTTTAAATGATTAGAATGCTTTGTTATTTCTACATTTTTTTTATCTTTTATAAATACTAATATTTCATTTTTATGTATCAATGCAGTAGATATCTTATCCATAATTTTTGATACTATAATTAATTCGCTAGAAAATAAAGGCATAATAATAAGAATTAGAGTAAATATTAATTTTTTCAAAATCTATACTCCAATGTAATCCAAAATTTCCTCGTTGTTGCAGAAATAGGATCTAAAATATTTATACTATATGGAGGAGTTGTATCTCTTGTAGTATATACAGATTTTAAAGCTTTATCAAAAATATTCTCACCCTTTAATGATATTGATAAATCTTTTGAATATTTATATGTAATAGCACTATTAAAATCATATCCACCTTGAATACCTTCATAACCATCTCTGTATATAAGCTCATTATATAAATCAAATTTACCTATGGTATTAAGCATTCGTATATATCCACCATATACTGTATCTTTTTCATCTGAAACTTTATTATGTGAATTCATAACATAAAAGTTAGTATCAACTCGGTTTAGTTTATCAATATTAAATGAATTTTTAAAAGAAATACCTTGAGTATAATAAGGTTTAGATAAATTTCTTAGTCCAGTATAATCTTCATAAAGTCTATTTATCTGTCTGGTTTTAAATAACTCTAAACCATAAGAGTACTGACTTTTTTTCCAATTAGCTTCAATCTTGAAGCTATCATCTCTTTGAGGATTTAATTTACTAATACTGTTAAAATTTACATAATAGATTGGATCAAATTTTGATTCAGTTGATACTAAAAATGTTTTAAAACTAAAGTCCTCGTTAGAATATATATACCCTAGCCTAAATAAAGAGAGATTTTCATTATCTAAACTTCCATTTGGCTCAATAATATCATGTTTTACTGCGGCAACTATAGCTTGGTTATCATCAATTGAATAAGTATCTTCTAAAAATCCACTATAAACTTTTTCACTTGTAAAATTAAACAAGCTAGGAAACATTGTTTTAGAAACATTTACTATGCCTATACCTAAAACATTTATATCTATTTCATTAAATGAAAAATCTTTTTTTCTAAGTTGTAATCCCCCAACAAAATTGTGTTTTCCAATATTTTCCTTATATTTTAAAACAGCACTTATTTGTCTTTCTTTTGATTTTAAATAATATGAGTCATATTGAATTGGGACTTGAGTACCTACTAGTGAAGAATTTAAAAAACCTCCATTAATAAATAGAGTTCCTAATGGTTCATTATCTCTTTGTATTGTTTCTGCATTATCATCAATATAATCCAGAGATAAAGATAATTTTTTATCAAAGTACGTTGAATACCAACCAAGAAGGTTATAAGAAACATCAACTTTATTTTCAATTGGAGAGCCATCTCCTCCTCCAATACCTTCCATAAATAAATCAGATTTACCTTCTATTCTATCATACTCTAATCTATTTGTATCATTTTGAAGAGAAAGAAAAATGTGCTTAGTTTCTTTGTCTCTTGATAAGTCACTTCCTGAGTATCTGATTTTATCTTCATTTGTTTCTTTTAAATCAAAATAAGCATAATATGAAAAATCATCAAATATATCTGCATAAGAAATACTATTTTCTTTTGAATTGTTAGAACCATAAGCTGTTTTAAATTGGCCACCTACTTCTCTTTTTGGATCTTTCGTGTAAAGTCTTATAACCATATTTGCAGGTTCAACTCCAAAATCAAAAGAAGTAACTCCTGTATAAATTTCAATATGATCAATATGTGCCATATCAAATTTTGAGATAATGCCTAAACTATTCCCATAAAATGGTGATATTATTTCTCGTTCATTTATATAAACTCTTGCAACGCTACTAGTAGATGGGAAACCAGATTCCCTTACTAAATCGGCATAGCCCTGTTTGTTCTCACTATAACTGTAAAAAGGAATTCGTTTGAGAAGTTCAGATAAAGATTTAATTTGCATTCTTTCTAAATCTTGTTTTGTGTAGACGATTACTGTACCAGCAGCTTCTTTTTTTGTTTTTTTTGAAAGATCATTTTCTTGGGCATAAATATTTAATAAGGTATCAATATTTTCTGCATGTAAGATTGAAGAAATAAATAAGATTGAAAAAATAAAAATACGAAAATAAAGTTTCATCGGTGCCTTTAGATTATTAATAAGTTAGTATAACAAATAACAATATAAAAACAGATAAAAATTAATAATTTATTTTAATTTTACTATAAGTAAATAAAAGAAGGAAGACTTTTTCTTCCTTCTTTCTAATTTATTTCATTAAAGGATCAACTAGTCCTATTGTATACATACCTATAAGACCTAAGATACCTGCTACCAGACAATAATAAATTGTAGGGATTATTGTTCTTCTTAAAGTTTCACCTTCTTGATCTAATAAACCTACTGTTGCAGAAGCCGCTACAACATTGTGAATTGCAATCATATTTCCAGCTGCCGCACCAACAGCTTGAAGAGCCACCATAAATGCTGTAGAGATAGTTAAAGCATCCGCAACACCATATTGAAATTGTGATAACATCATATTTGATACAGTATTACTTCCTGCAATAAAGGCACCTAAGGCACCAACCATTGGAGCAAATAAGGGATAAATATCCCCAACTGAAGTTGCTACAAAATTTGCCATTGCAACTGGCATTGAATCTAATCCAGCATCATTTATACCAGAATTAATTAATATTCTCACTAAGGGAATAGTAAATAAAAGTACAAATCCAGCACCTAACATTACTTTTGAAGATTCTGAAAATGCTTCTTTCATTTCTTTAAATTCCATTCTATGAAGGAAATATGTAATAAATACAACAAATACTAAGATACCACCTGGTAAGTAAAGTGGTACAATAGAGTAACCTAAACCTTCTCCTAAAATATCTTTAAATGGAATAACCCAAGATTTTACAAATGCTTTAGCTTCATCTGACACCCTTGTTAATACTAAAATAACAGCAACTAATACATATGGAACCCAAGCTCTTGTTAAAGACATATCAACTTTTTGAGTCATTGCATCTAATTTCATTTCAAACTTAGAAACCCAATGAACTGGCCACTCTTCTTTAGGAGCAAAATCCCATGAATTTTTAGGAATTAAAAAACCTTTTTTTGCAGCAAAAATTACAATTGGAAGACCAACTAATGCACCAATAAGTGATGGAAACTCAGCACCTAAAAATATACCTGTTAGTGCATAAGGAATTGTAAATGCTAAACCACCAAAAATTGCAAAAGGTAAGATTGATAAACCTTCAGTCCATGATCTATTTTGACCAAAAAATCTTGTCATCATCATAATCATAAATAGAGGAATTAATGTACCAACTAGGGCATGTACAATAGCTACTTCTGAAGTAATAATTTGTAAATATGTTTCCCAGTTTGAACCAAGAGTTTGTAGCGTTGCCCCAATACCTTCAGAGTCTAAACCTTTATTTACACCAATTAAAATTGGTGTTCCAACTGCACCAAATGACACAGGAGTTGATTGAATCATCATTCCAATCATAACTGCAGCCATTGCAGGGAATCCAATTGCTACCATAAGTGGAGCGGCAATTGCTGCAGGTGTTCCAAATCCAGATGCACCTTCAATAAAAGAACCAAATAACCAAGCAATGATTATAACTTGAACTCTTCTATCTGGGCTAACATTATTAAAACCTTCTCTAATAACTTTTATAGCACCTGAATGTTTAAGTGTATTTAGCAATAAAATTGCCCCAAAAATAATCCATAACACAGCCACTGTGATTAATAGACCTTGAATTGTTGAAGCTAAAACTCTATTAAAAGTAACTTCCCATACATATAGTGCTACTAAAGATGTAACTATATATACAACTGGCATAGCTTTTTTAGCTGGTAATCTAAATCCAACTAATAAAATTGCTGCAACAAAAATTGGTAATGCTGCAAAAAAGGCTTGTGTACCTATTTCCATAATTTTCTCCTTCTTTCGATAAGCTAATGATAAATTATTTAGATGATAATCGTATGATAAAATAGCATTAACATAGCGTTTTTATCATATGATCATTTTAACTCCACAATTTCTTCATAATAAAAGGCTAAAATTTAGGATAAAATACTATAATGTCAAACTAAAAAAAGAAGGATTTAATAAAATATGGGTAGAGAAGTTGCTTTTATAATTAATAGTTTAATAAAATGGGGAATATTCTTTGGTATTCTTTATTTAATATTTACTAATTTTGGTACCTTTTTAATTATAATATTTCTACTACTATCTATTGTGTACTATTTCATCTACCAATTTAAGAAGAAACTAAAGCAAGGAAATCCAAACGGTTTTAACTTTACTTTCAATGGTCAAAACTTTTCACAAGCAAATCGAGGAAGAGCTGGAAATTTCAATTTTAATGATTTTCAAGACCAATTTAATAAAGGTGGTTTTCAAGGTGCCCCACAATTTGGGGAAGTTCAAAAAGCGAAAGATTTTTTTGGATTTAAAAGTGATACAACAAAAGATGAAATAAAAAAGAAGTACAAAGAACTAGCTAGAAAATATCATCCAGATATCAATGATAAAGGTGATGAACTTATGAAACAACTAAATCATTATAAAGATGTATTAATTAAAACTTATCCTAACTAGGATAAGTTTATGTTTATAAAAAAACTAAAACTTTTTTTTATAATTATTACAATTTTAAGTTCAATTTTTCTAATTTATAGTTGGTATGAAAATTATCAATTTAAAAATAATCCCTTAGATAAAAAAATACAAAAAAAGATTCAAGAAAAAAAGCAATACCTTCAAATTCTAACATATAATAAATTTAATATAAAAAGAAAAATACCTATTATAGTATCAGATAAAATGCCTTCAAATCTTTTTGGAGCAGCTACTTTATCAAAAAATGGACAAATTCAAATTTTCTTAAATAAAAAACGTTTTCAAGAAAGTGTTGAATATATGATAGAAGATGTTCTTCCTCACGAATATGCACATGCTTTAATGTTTGTTAAGGGAAATATAACAAAGCAAAATGGAGGGCATACTTTAAAATGGCAAAACATTTGTAAAGCACTAAATGGTTTACGATGTGATAGATTTGTTGACCATAATGATATAATTATTGGAAAAACAAGTTTTTTTTAATAGAAGTTTTAAATAAAAATATAAAAAAACAGAAATCTTCAACCCTTTTTTTTAATAAATTTGATTTTTATTACATTTTTTAATTTTATAATATTTAGAATAAGAGACAAATATTTAAGGATTTCAAATGATATATAAAAAACTTTTTTTTCCAATAGGTGGTGGTGAAGAACTAGAAGAGAGGCTATATGGAGCTTTCTTAATAGCAAAGTATTTTGGTGTTAAATTAGATGTTTTACAATCAAGATTAAAATCTAGAATTGAAATGGTCGACTCTATGAATTTGCCAAAAGATATTCAAAAATCAATTGACGAAGTTCTTGAAAGTCAATATAAAGAAAAAGATGAAGAGTTTAAGGGCTTAGTTAATAAAGTTATTGATGATGTTTCTATTGATAATAGTTTAATAGATTTAAAAATTAAAGAAGGAATTAGAAGTTCTTTGGTTGAAGAAAACTCAAAATATTGTGATTTAGTTGTTGCAGCAGCTCCTCCTTCTGGAATCACGACTGCTACATTTGAAACTGCAGTTTTAAAAAGTGGAAAACCTGTAATAATGTTCCCAAGAATTATGAGAAAATTTTCATTTGATTCTGTAATTATCGGATGGAATAATTCTCCTGAAGTTTCAAAAGCTTTAACTTCTTCTATTGAAATACTAAAACTTGCAAAAAAAGTAAAAATAGTCTCATCATCTGAATACGCAAAAGATGGAAAACAGCTAGGAGAGATAATTGATTATCTAGCTTTACATGATATAAAAGCAAGTTATGAAATAGTAAAAACTACAAGAATCCCTGGCCAAGGTCTTCTAAACGCTGCAGTAGATGGCAATTTTGATTTAATAGTTGCTGGTGCATTTGGACATAAAGGATTAAAAGAATTAATGTTCGGTGGAACGACAAGATATCTTTTAGAAAACTCTACAATACCTGTATTTTTATCTCATTAATTTAAAATTTAAATGTTCTGTTCTCTTAAACGGATAGAACATTTAACTTAATACTCTTTTTTATACTTTAGTTTTCTTCATAATTACAAATACAATTAAAATTAAATTTTATATATTGTAAAAATTTGCTATATTTATAAAACCAAAAAGATATTTATAAGGATAAAAAATGTTATATAAAATTTTATTAATTTTATCACTTATGTTTACCTCATCATTTACAAAGGACAATACTGTGAGTATATATGATTTCAAAGCAAAAAACATAGATGGAGAAGAAATTTCTTTAGAAAAATATAAAGGAAAAGTTCTTTTAGTTGTAAATGTTGCTAGTAAATGTGGCTTTACAAAACAGTATGAAGGATTAGAAAATCTCTACAAAAAATATAAAGACAATGGTTTTATGATTTTAGGATTCCCATCAAACCAGTTCTCAAACCAAGAACCAGGAACAAATGAAGAGATAAAAGAATTTTGTAGTTTAACATATGGTGTAGACTTTGATATGTTTGAAAAAGTAGATGTAAATGGGAAAAATGAAATTCCTCTATATACTTACTTAAAAAGTGAAGCTGGTGGAGTTTTAGGAACAAAAAGTATTAAATGGAACTTTACAAAATTTTTAGTGGATCCTTATGGAAAAGTAGTTGAAAGATTTGGTTCAATTACAGAACCAAAAGAAATAGAGAAAGATATAAGAAGACTTTTAGGACTTTAATTCCCTAAAAAAGGGCTAACTGCCCTACTTCTTTTTTTTCTATTTTTTCTATACAATTTACCTTATCAAATAAGACTTTATTTACTTCAGAACTAACTTCAAATAAATCAAGCTTTTCATTAGCATATATTTTAAATAACTCATTTAATTCTTTTATACTTGAATCTGATAACCATTTAGCAAAATCTTTTTTTTCTAACACTACAGGCATACGATGATGAATTTTGCTTAACTTTTCATTTGCATCACAAGTTATAAGGGCAACAGTAACTATTTTCATATTTAATTCAATATCAAACCACTCATCCCAAATACCAGCAACTGCTAAATAATTATCTTGAAGATTACTTACAAAATAAGGTGTTTTCTTTTTATCTTCAACTTCCCATTCAAAAAAGCCATTTATAGGAATAATACAACGTCTACATTTAAAAGAATCTCTAAAAGTCATCTTCTCAAAAAGGGATTCACTTCTAGCATTTATATTCATAGATTTTTTATCTTTAGTCCAAGAAGGCAAATATCCAAAGTGAGCATACAAATAATTACCATTGTTTAATAAAACTGGAATAGGAATAGTTGGAGCAATATTATATCTTGGATTCAAATTTCCAATCATGTCATTTTTTATTAAATCTTTTGAATCAGATTTAAAAGAATTGTCATCATAAATTACTAATCGTCCAGGCATTATACTCTCTGTATATTTTATTGAAATATTACCCAATAAAAATAAAACATTTTTTAAACAATATCAAAACATTTTTTAAATATCATTCGATTATGAATCTGGAAGAAAAACTACAACAATTACCAAATGATGCTGGTGTCTATCAATACTTTGATAAACATGGTCATCTATTATATATAGGAAAAGCAAAAGTTTTAAAAAACCGTGTAAAATCTTACTTTAAATTTACACCCAAACTTCTTCCCTCCGATAAACTTGGTCCTCGTATTTATAAAATGATTTCTGAAGTTGAATCATTAGAATGGATTGTTGTGCCAAATGAACATGATGCATTGATTTTGGAGAATTCTTTAATCAAACAGTTAAAACCAAAATATAATATCCTCCTTCGTGATGATAAAACCTATCCTTATATTTATATAAATCTAAATGAAGATTTTCCTAGAATTGAAATCACACGAAAAGTATTAAAAGAAAAAAACATTAAATACTTTGGTCCCTATTCTACAGGGGCAAGAGATATGGTGGATTCAATTTATGAGATAGTTCCACTTGTACAAAAAAAATCTTGTATCAAAGGAAAAGTTGCATGTCTTTTCCATCAGATAAATAAATGTCTAGCACCTTGTGAAAATAAAATTTCAAAAGAAGAGTATGCAAAATTAGTTGAAGAGGCCTTAAGTTTTATTTACAATAAAAATAAACTTATCGCAAAATTAAATAGTAGAATGGAAGAATATAGTACAGACTTTAGATTTGAAGAGGCTTTAAAATTACGAGATAGAATAAAAACAATAAAAAAATCAGAAATTCAAACAGGAATGGATTTAGCCACAAATGAAAACCTTGATTTATTTGCAATAAGAGCTACAAATAATAAAGCTATTCTAGTAAGAATGTTCTTTAGAGATGGAAAACTAGCATCTAGTAACCACAATTATATAAAACAAAATAAAGATGATATAAGTATAGATATAAATGAAGTTTATAAAAGAGCAATTATAAATTACTATGATAATGAGATTCCTATACTTCCAAGTGAAATTCTAATTGCAGATGAAATTGAAGAAAAAGAAGATATAGAAGAATTCATAAAACAAAGATTCTCAAAAAGTATTAGTATAACTCATCCTAAAAGAGGAAAGAAAAAAGAGATTATTCAAGTTGCTCATAATAACTGTGATGAACTACTTAGACTTTCAAATATAAATTCAGAAAGTTCCCTTTATGAACAACTAAAACTTTTATTCCATCTTGAAAAAACTCCAACTAGATTTGAATGTTTTGACAACTCACATATGATGGGACAAGCAACAGTGGGAGCAATGGTTACATGGGAGGAAAAGTTTGTAAAATCTGATTTTAGACACTATAACCTTGAAGCAAAAGATGAATATGCTCAAATGAGAGAGACTCTAATGAGAAGAGTAGAAAGTTTTGAAAAAAATCCTGCTCCAGATATGTGGGTTATTGATGGTGGAGAGACTTTATTAAAGCTTGCAAGGGATATAAGAAACTCTATGGGAGTAAATCTTGATATTATTGCCATTGCTAAGGAAAAACTTGATTTTAAAGCTCATAGAGCTAAAGGGAGTGCAAAAGACATAATTTTTTATGAAAGAGCAGGAGAAATCTTAAAACTTGAACTTGTTACTTCGGATAAAAGACTACAATTTATACAAAGACTTAGAGATGAGGCTCATAGATTTGCAATAACTTTTCATAAAAAACAAAAAAGAAAAGAAGATACTCAAATTTCACTTTTACAGATAAAAGGAATTGGTGAAGCAAAAGTTAAAAAACTTCTTTCATATTTTGGAAGATTTGAAAATATAAAAAATGCAAAATTAGAAGAATTAAAAGAAATTTTAAACGAAAAAGATGCTATTCTTCTAATAAATTATTTCAAAGATTTAGAGGCTTAATTCCTTGGCAAAAATTGTTTTAAATAAATCTAACTATTTTCACAATCTAAAAATCATTTCAGAAAAAGCTGGTTCAATTGATAAGGTTGCGGTTGTATTAAAAGACAATGCATATGGACATGGTATTTTAGAAATTGCATCACTTGCCAAAGAGTTTGGAATTACGAGTGCTGTAGTAAGAACAGTGCAAGAAGCTGAGCAAATTGAGACATTTTTCAGCCAAATCTTAATTTTAGCTGACACTAATATAAGTACTTATTCACATACTTTTCACATAGTAATCAACTCTTTGGATGAGATTCAAAGGTTACCCGAGAATACGAACGTTCACTTAAAAGTGGATAGTGGAATGCATCGAAATGGAATTACTATAAATTCTCTAGAGGAGGCTATTTATGGGATTTATAAGAAAAAACTTAATTTAACTGGCATCCTAACGCACTATAGAAGTTCCGATGAGCTTTCATGTGAGTTTTTTTGGCAAAGGTCAGTTTTTAGACAGATAAAATATGAAACAAAAATGATATGTGAAAAACTTTTTTTACCGATTCCTAAGTTTCATTCTGCTAACTCTTCCGCTTTATTTAAATTTAAGAATTTCGATGAAGATTTAGTAAGAGTGGGCATTGCTTCTTATGGTTATATTGAAACAAATACAATATTTAAGAACCCCTATTTTAAACCTGTAATGTCACTTTGGGCAAAAAAAATCACTACAAGAAATATCAAAAAAAATCAAAAAATTGGATACGGTGGATTATTTTTGGTAAAAAAAGATATGAAAATCTCTACTTATAATCTTGGTTATGGAGATGGCTTTTTGAGAATAGATGATACTAAAAAATATACAACTACTAAAGGCTACGAAATTTTAGGGAAAGTATCAATGGATAATATTTCAGTGAATAGTACAGATGATGAAATCTGTATTTTTGATGATGTAAGAGAACTAGCAAAATTACATAATACAATTACATATGAAATAACTACTGCATTAAGCCCTAATATACCTAAAGAAATACGATGATAAAAAATATTATTGCTTCTGTACTTTTAATATCAAATTTGCATGGAGTAATGACCTATCAAGAAGCTAAAGAAGTGGAAAAAAAATTTGGTGTTATGAAATCTCTAAGAATGTATAAAATTTTAGCAGAGCAAGATAATGTTGAAGCAATGTTTCGTTTAGCTCAAATATATTCAAGTGGTAAAACTATAAAAAGAAGTATTTCAAAAGCGAAAGATTTATTACAAAGAGCAAGTAACTTGAATCATCATAAATCTACATATTATTTAGGGAAAATATATCTTTCCGAAAAAACTCCCTACTATGATTTAGCAACTGCTTTTAATACCTTTCTAAAAGCTGCAAACAAAGGCTATGCACCTGCACAAAATATGATTGGGCAATTCCTCACAAAGGGAATAGTTGTAGAAAAAGACTATAAAATGGCAGTTATTTATTTTGAAAGGGCTTCAAAACAGGACTATGTAGAGGCACAATGTAACTTAAGCTTTATGTATGCAAGTGGAAAAGGAGTATTCCCAAACTTTGGAAGAGCAAACCAGTTTGCTAGAAAAGGTTTGTCTTTAGGTAATAAGAAATGTAAAAAAGTATGGGAAGACTATAATTTACAAAAATATGATGAAGACAAAGGTTGGAAATTTAATTTTTATACAAAACCTTAATTTTTTAAAATATCATTTATCTTTTATTATAAAACTTCTTAATTTCTTTTTCTGAGCTTCTTTTTTCTCTACCATTGAAATTTGGATTTAAACTTTTTTCTCTTCTGTCAACAATATCATTTTTACCATGAAATTCTTTGGCATTTGCTCTTTGAACTATTTCTTTTGAAATATTTGAAGTACTAATAGCAATATCATAAGTCTCACTTGAAGCATTAGCGATTTGTTGTGTTTGATGATCCTGTCTAGCTACAGCATCATTTATCTGTTCAATTCCTGTTTGTTGTTCTCGCGAAGAAGTTTCAACATCACTAATTAAATTAATTGTTTTTTTAATATTATCATTTAAAGTAGTATAACCTTTTATCATATTCTCGGCAATATCTTTACCATCATTAGCTTTTGCATTTGCATTCTCAACAATATTTTTTATCTCTTTTGCAGCTTCAGAACTTCTAGTAGCTAAATTTCTTACTTCTTGAGCTACAACAGCAAATCCTTTTCCTGCTTCTCCTGCCGTTGCTGCTTCAACAGCTGCATTAAGAGATAAAATATTTGTCTGAAATGCAATTTGATCAATAACACTAATAGAATCATTAATTGCACTTACTTGTTCATTAATTTCTGCCATCGAATTCATTGTTTTATTTGCTTGGTCTTGCCCATAACTAGTATTCACACTTAATTCTGCTGCATATTTAGACATTTGACTAATTGATTCATTATTACTAATAATAGTACTAGTAATCTCTTCAAGAGCAGCAGAAGTTTCTTCTAAAGATGCAGCAGCTTCATTTGTTGATTGATTCATTGTTTTTACGTTATTTAGTAATGTTGAAGAAGAAGAATCAAGTGTTAATCCAGCTCTTTTATTTTGAACTAACATTTCTGTACTTGATTCACCTAATGTATTTACTCCAATCCCTAATCTTTTTAAATGTGATTTTAGATTACTAGTTTCTACCTTATTTAAGTAATTATAAGAAGAATACTCTTCTAATACTTTTAATACTTCTTCAATATTCTGTTCTAACTTATTGGCCATTTGGTCTAATAACGAGGTTAATTCATTTAATGCTTTATCCGAGACAGTAATATTAACTCTTTTAGAGATATCTCCATCTTCAAAATCTTTTAACACTTCAATAGTTTTTGAAATAACTATTTTTTCTTCTTCAATTCCATTTTTTACTTTTTCAATATTTTGATTAACAACCTTTGCCATTTCACCAATTTCATCACCCGATTCTTTAAGTACTGATACATCCTCACTTTCTTTATTTACATATTTAAAGAAGCTTAATAAACCATACTTAAAATCTAAAAGAGATGTACTTATTCCTTTTAACATAATTATTGATAATACAAATAAAATCAATACTGCAACAATCGTAGAAATCAATACTAAATAGAAGTTACTATTTGAATCTTTATACTCTTTATTAATTGTAACAATTAATTCTTTTGCTAAATAATAATCAATCTTTTTTAATAAATTAATCTTTTTTGTTATAGTTTCAAACCAATAGGTAGCTTCTGCACTAAAAAGACTATTACTTAAAGTATCTAAAGCTTTTACTGCTGAAGAATCATCAACTTTTACCACTTTATCAAGTAATTTTACGCTCATATTATTTTCTACAGCATTTTGAACTGCAGATAATCCATTATAATATGAATTAAATGCTTTTTCTACATCTAAAAGTAATTCAAGCTCTTTTTTTGTTATATTATCCAAAGATTTATATTCTTCAATTTTTGTTAATAATTTAGCATATAATACTTTTACTTCTTGAAAATCTTTATCTTTACCTCTTATTACATAGTTTTTGAATTTATGAATCAATCCTCCATATCCAACTATATTTTTTATTTCAGATACTAATTCATGTTTTTTTGCATAAAATAATAAAGTTTTTCTAATTCTATTTACTTCTTCAACATCTTTCCCAGATAAGGTATTATTATAAAAAATTTTAGCAGGTAAAGATCCATATCTTAAAAAGTTATTCATAAAAGAGTCTTGTGCTGAGATTAAATTATTAAACTTAATTCTCATACCCTTTCCAAATTTATCTTTTGCTAAAGTATTTGTTCCTACAGCTCTTTCAATTCCAGCTCTTTCTTTACTTAATAAAAAATTTGAATATCCAACTAGTCCTTTTGTAACATCTGGAGATGTAGAACTTTTTGAAATTTCAATAACTACATTTAAGTATTTTGCATTCATATTTGTATAAAAGCCTAAAGCTTTGCCAAGAGGTAATTCTAAACTTGTAACACTAGCTCTTATATTATCTATATTTGAAATATCTTTCATTGCTAAGTCAAGTGATTTTGACATTTCTATGCTAATATTATAAACATTAGTTTCATCAAGAAATTTTTTCAAATCCCCTAACCTATCATTAGTTAATTTTCTTTGTTTTGGCAATGTATCTTTAAACTTCTTTCCCTTACTTCCTAAGTAACCAGCTGTCATCCCACGTTCTTTTTGTGTTTCATGAACCAAGGCAGATAACTTTGTAGATAAAATTACTCCATTTTTAAGGTCAGACAATTTATTTACATTATTATAATCAGAATTAATTGATTTTAAGGCAAGTATTATAATAAACAAAGTTGGAAGGAGCACAAGTATTGTAAGTTTGTTTTTTATAGATAAATTTTTAAACATGATTTATATCCTAAAATAATTTTAAAACTCTTAGTCTTCACACAAACATGTATATTATAGTATTAAAATATAATTGTCAAATACACATTGTATATAAATTAGGTTTAAAAATTAATAGTTATTTTATTTTATAATTTATCTCTTTATTAATTAAATAATCAATAAATAATTGAAAATACTTATTAATTAATTCTTTAGATTCAGAAGAAAGTGAAATTTCAACTTTTTTAGTTTCGCCATTAATTCTTGGAAGTGATGATAATTCAATATTTGTAGGTATTAATTTCATTATACTAATCAATTCATTTTCAGGACATTGAGCAATTAATGTATTTCTATATTTTTTTATATTATTTTTAAAATATAACTTATCTAGTGCCTCTACTATCATAGATTGACTCATAGATGGAAAACCTGGCGTAAAGAAAAATCTATCTTTTAAATAAAAACCTGCCACATTATTTACTACATTTTTTAATAATTTTGCATTTATTGGCAAATGAGACATTTCTATTCTATGGGGATAAGCTTCTTGTCCAAATTGATTTATTATTAACTCTTTTGCTTTTTCATGGTACTGCATTTTTGAATCAGTAAATACTTCAGCTGCAATATCTCTTGTATAATCATCAGGAGTTGCTCCAATCCCACCAAAACAAAACATCACAGAATTTGGATCTTCTTTGATTAGTTTGAAAATATTTTTCATAAGATTTGTATCATCTTCTATTACAAAAGAGGCTTTATGCGTCCAACCTCGATTAAGAAGTTGTTTATTTAAAAAAGAAAAATGTGCATCCTTGCGACGTCCATTCAAAAGTTCAGTACCAATTATTACACTATAAAAATTCATTTATACTCTTGATTGAATGAATTCATCCATTTCGTTTACAATCATTTCAATTGTAGCTTCACCACTAATTATTTTTAAAAGATTTCTTTCACGATAAAAAGATTGAATCTCAGCAAGTGGGTCCGTATATAGTTTTATTCTATTTAAAAATACTTCTTCATTGTCATCAGTTCTTACAACCTGTGCATCTGATGCACGTCCAAGTACTCTTTGAAAAGCAGTCTCTTTTGATACTTCAACTTCAATAACATTCACTAATTCAACCTCTGGTTCATTTGCTAAATATTTATCAAGTTCAATCATCTGCTCACTACTTCTTGGGTATCCATCAATGATAACTACATCAGTTGGTGCTTTTTTAATAGCACCTACAATCGTTTCAATGGCAATATCAATGGGTACAATATGTCCAGCACTGATATATTTATTAATGATAGTGCCTCTCTTGGAGCCACTTGCAACTTCTGCTCTAAACATATCTCCAGTTGAATAATGTGTAATATTTTTATGTTTGTCAGCAATTAATTCAGCATCGGTAGTTTTACCACTTCCAGGTGCTCCAATAATTAAAAATAGTTTTTTCATTTATAGCCTTAGTAATTTAGAAGATGTAAGTATATCGAAACTCATTTTAATTATTTATGTACTATTAAAAGCTTTTTGAATACAATACGAAAAAATTAAGGAAAAAAAATATGAATTTAATGTTGTTTGGAGCACCTGGTGCAGGAAAAGGAACACAAGCAAAGTTTTTAATTGAAAAGTATAATATTCCACAAATTTCTACTGGTGATATTTTAAGAGCTGCTATTGCTGACAAAACAGATATGGGAATGGAAGCAAAAAAGTTTATGGATGAAGGGAAATTAGTTCCTGATTCAACTATTATTGGTATTATCAAAGACAGACTTGCAGAATCAGATTGCAAAGATGGTTTTATTCTTGATGGTTTTCCAAGAACATTGCCACAAGCTGAATCTTTAAATGAATTGATGTCAGATATGGGAATTTCACTTGACAGAGTAATCTCTTTAAATGTTCCAGATGAATTAATCGTTGGAAGAATTACAGGAAGAAGAGTATGTCCAAAATGTGGAGCCTCTTTACATGTAGAGTTTAATCCTTCAAAAGAGGAGAAGGTATGTGATTATTGTGGTGGAGAGCTTATCATCAGAAAAGATGACAACGCTGAAACTGTAAAAAGCAGATTAGAAGCTTATCATGCGCAAACTGCACCGCTAATTGATTTTTATACAAATATGAATGTATTTACTGAACTTGATGGAACAAAAGATGTTTCAGAAGTTACAAAAGATATGATTGAATCACTTTCATAATTTTATTTATATAAAGAAAAAAAGAGTAACTATTAAAAATAGTTACCCTTTTTTAATAACTAAATCTAATTAAGTCTATAATTTTGATTTTACAATTTCATAAGTAACATCTATCATTTTTGTTAATTGCTCATTAGTAAAACAGTATGGTGGCATAAAATAAACTACATTTCCAAGAGGTCTAATATATACACCTTTTTTTAATGCTTCTTGAAATATCTCTAAATTGATTCTTCTGTTAGATTCATAGCCTTGAAGTTCAATAGCACATACCATACCTCTTTGACGAACTTCTTGTACATTTTTTAAAGTTTTGAATTTTTGTGTTTGTTCATTTATTAATTTGATTTTTTCTTGATTTTTTTCAATAATATTTTCATTTTCAAAAATATCAAGTACAGCATTTGCAACGGCACAGGCAATTGTATTACCAGTATATGAATGAGAATCTAAAAATGATTTTCCTTCATTATATTCACAATAAAATGCATCATAAATATCATTTGAAAACATTACAACTGATAGTGGCATGTAGCCACCTGTGATACCTTTTGAAAGACATAAAAAGTCAGGGCAAATATCTGCTTGCTCAATTGCAAACATAGTACCACTTCGACCAAATCCAACTGCTATTTCATCTGCAATTAAAAATACACCAAATTCATCACAAAGTGCTCTTAGTTTTTTCATATAACTTGCATCATACATTTTCATTGAACCAGCACATTGGATTAAGGGTTCAATTACCACAGAAGATACTTTTCCTTTATTCTCAGATAAAACTCTTCTCATATCATCTATTGCCACATCTTCATCGTGTAAAGATGGAGTTTTAGCATGAATTGCTTTGATTAAAATATCTTCATAAATCTCTTTGTACATTCCAGAATCAGAAACTGCCAAAGCACCCATAGTTTCACCATGATATGAATTTTCTAAAGATACAAAAAGAGGTCTACTCTCACCTTTGTTTTTGAAATATTGAAAGGCCATTTTTAAAGCTATTTCAATTGCACTTGAACCATTATCAGCAAAAAATATTTTTTGCAAAGGTTCAGGAGTTAAAGCTACTAATCTTTTTGCCAAATCAATAGCTGGTTTATGTGTAAAACCTGCAAAAATAACGTGTTCTAAATCTTGAATTTGTTCATTTATTTTTTGATTAATATAGTCATTACTATGTCCAAAAATATTGACCCACCAAGAACTAATACAATCTAAATATTCATTACCATCAAAATCTTGTATATATGAACCTTTCCCTTTTTTTATAGGAATCAGTGGTAATTTTTCATAATCTTTCATTTGAGAGCAAGGATGAAAAATATGTTTCAAATCCTCTTTCATTAGTTCATTATTTGTCATTTTCTTCCTTATATTGTTCAATAAATTCTTCTAATAGATAATCAATAATTGATTCATAAATATCTTTTTCAAGTTCTTCAGCCTCGAAACTATCCTCAACTTTATATGTAATTGCTATAGCTTCTAGATTTTTATCCCTCAGAGGAATGACATCTTCTGTAATAATAAGTGAAGTTCTTACAAAATTTATATCTTTTATTTTATCAATTTTTATCTTTACTAAAAGATTTGAAAAATTCTTAGATTCAGTTTTTATTTCAAGTTTTTGAAACTCTTCTTTTATTTTATTCTCTATTCTCTTTTCAAGCTCTTTTGAAATAGTCTCTCTTTTATTTAAAACTTTTAAATTTACCTCTTTTAAATTTTCTAAAGAGTAAGGAGTAATTGCAAAAGAGTAAGAAATAATAAAGATTAAAAGAAAAAGTTTTTTCATTTTGATACTACTTCTTCTAATATATTTTTAAAATCTTTTTTGTTTTTATAACCAAGAACTTTTTTTATAATAGTTTCATCTTTAGGATCAATAAAAAATATTGTAGGTACTACTTTAGTTTAAAACTGTTTTGGATAATTATTAATATCTTTTTCTACTGATAATGGAATAAAGTTCTCTTTTATGATTGAGTTAATATTTTTCTTTTTTAAAGTTTGTCTTTCAAGTTTTCTACACCAAGGGCAAGTTGTTTCACTAACAACCATAAAAACAGATTTGTTTGCTTTTTTTGCTTTTTCTAGTGCAGTTTTATAATCACTTTCGTAATTCATCTCTTTTATAAATTTTGCTGATGTTGCATTTAAACTTGAAACTATACTAAATGTAAAAATTAGAACTAAAAATATTTTTCTCATAATCACCTCTTAACTTTGCATTCCTGAACTACCCTGCTTTCTTCTTTGGTAGTATTTTTTATCAATTACAATATTTTTCTGTTTCTCTTTTCTAACATTATCTTTTTCTACAAAAATAGGTTTTCTAGTTTCTGGATCCATTTCTGTATAGTACATAACCGCTGAGTAAGTACTAGGAGTTGGAGTAAATACCTGCGCTTGTTCTGGGTTCATTTTAAGCTCATGGGTTGTAAACTGCTTTAATTCATGCATATCTCTCTCTTCACAACCTGGATGTGCTGCTATTAAATAATAAGTTAAAAACTGTTTTTTACCAGCCTCTTTATTTAATCTATCATACATCTTTTTAAACTCTATAAGTGGTTGTTTACCAGGTTTCCCCATAAGTTTTAAAACTCTATCAGATGTGTGTTCTGGTGCTACTTTCATTTGTCCAGAGATATGATGATTTACAAGCTCTTTTAAATATTCATATCCATGCTTTTTATCCGCTGGTATAAAGTCATATCTAAGCCCTGAAGCCACAAAAGCTTTTTTAATACCAGGAACCTGCCTAATGTCTTTTAAAAGCTTTAAGTGTCTTCCATGGTCTACTTTCATTACTTTACAAAGTCTATCAAAGTCTACACACCTAATATCATCACAGGTACCTTTTTTTAGTTTTTTACCACATTCATATCCATACATGTTTGCAGTTGGTCCACCAACATCAGAAATAATCCCTTTAAAGTCTTTTAATTTTGTAAACTCTTTTGCTTCTTCCAAAATATTCTTTTCACTTCTAGTTCTTATTGTTCGTCCTTGATGAACTCCAATTGCACAAAAATTACACTCTCCCCAACAACCATGGTGAGTCTGAATAGAGAATTTAATTGTCTCTAAACATTTTACTTTTCCTTCTGGTTTATGATATGGATGTAAATCTCTTTGATAAGGATACATTGCAATCTCATCCATCTCATTTTCATCTAAATAATCACAAGGAGGAGTTTGAATTGAATACCTAGTATCTACTTTTTGGCAAAGTCCATTTGCACTTATAGGATCATTGTTTTGATAAAAAGCATCAAAAAGGTCAATATATTTTTCTTTATCATCTAAGCAATCTTGATGTGAAGGAATTTGTAAATAATCTTCAACAGGTTCTTTTGAAATATAACAAATACCTCTTACTTTTCTAGGATCATCTCCATTTGCTAGTGCATTAGTAAATTCTCGTATTGCTATTTCACCCATTCCATAAATAAGATAATCAGCTTTTGCATCAAAAAGCAATGGTTTTCTTAATTTATTTGACCAAAAATCATAATGTGTAACCCGTCTAAGACTAGCTTCAATACCACCAAGTACAATAGGAACTGTATTTTTATATTTTCTTCTTATTAGGTTTGTATAAACTAAAGTTGCTCTATCTGGTCGTTTATCATTTTTTCCACCAGGAGTATAGTCATCAGAATTTCTAAACTTTTTAGTAGCGGTATAATTTGAAACCATAGAATCAATACTTCCGCCACTAACACCCCAATAAAGCTTTGGTTCCCCTAATCTTGTGATATCATCAGTCTCAATATCTGGTTGTCCAATAATTCCGACTTTATATCCAAGTTCTTCTAAAATTCGGCCAACAACAGCAACACCAATAAAAGGTGAATCTATATAGGCATCACCAGAAATTAATATTACATCACATTGTTCCCAACCAAGAGAATCCATTTCTTTTTTTGTTGTATGTAAAAACATTTATCTTCTTTTATTTTTTTCTTATATTGCCGAAATATAATTAACTTACTCTATGATAAATTAATTAACATACAAATCTAAAAATTTGAAATTTTTCTAACTAATTGGTATAAATTTGATTTCCAATGCATTGAATAGATATCAAACTCTATTATCTTACCCTGGATTTGACTATTTAAAGATTGTGCTATTTCATAAGAACTATCTTTATCAATGATTATATGCCTAATATTATCTTTTCTAGAAAATCTTATCATTTCCGAAATTTCAGAAATTTTAAAAAAACGATACTCTTTATGATGAATATTAAGTCTATAACGTTTTGCAAAATAGTCCAAGTGCTCATTAAAAACAAAAAAACCATTAACTTCACTATTATCAAGCCTTTTTTTTAAATGTAAATATATAGTATCAATTTCAGCTAAAAAATTTTCATAATTTTTTTTAAATATATCTCTATCATAATATCTTATCTTAACAAGTTCTTCATATACATTTTTTGCAATATCCCTTACAAGAAGTGGATCTACCCATACATAAGGAATTTCTTTTCCATCTTTGGATTTTAATTTTTTTATATTTTTTGTTATATCAATAATTTCTAAATCTTCATTTCTTTCTTTAAATCTTTTTAAAATTGATTCTTCTTCTTTTAAGTTTAATTTGAAATAATAACTACTAGCAGAAAGAGAATTCACTAAACTTCTGTCACTTAATTTAAACTCTCTTGATTTATCATATACTACTCTTACATAAACTTTGTCATTAGCTATTTTAGCAATAAAATATTTTTCGATAGGATGAGTTACAGTTATTATTGTTTTAGAAAAAAGAGAGTTACCAAAAAGAAGCAATAATATGAAAAGTAATTTACGCATATTATTGCCCTTTTTTATAATATAATTTAGTTTTTAAGCTTCTACGTTTTTTCTAATTCTTAAGCTTAAATCTTTTAATTGCTCAGCATCAACAGGACTTGGTGCCCCTGTTAATAAACATTGTGCTTTTTGAGTTTTAGGGAAAGCAATAACATCTCTAATAGAATCAGTGCCAGCAAGTAACATAATCATTCTATCAAGTCCCATTGCAAATCCTCCATGAGAAGGTGCTCCATATTGAAGAGCATCTAATAAGAAACCAAATTTCTCTCTAGCTTCTTCATCTGAAATTCCCATAAGTTCAAATACTTTTGATTGAATTTCTTCTTTATGAATTCTAATTGATCCTCCACCAAGCTCAGTACCATTAAGTACAATATCATAAGCAATTGATTCAATAGCTTCTAAATCTGAAGTATCTTCAAGTGATTTAGGCATTGTAAATGGATGATGAAGTGCTTTTGTTCTACCATCTTCAATTTCAAACATTGGGAAGTCAACAACCCATAAAAATGAGAATAAATCAGCAGGAATAATATCCATAGTTTCAGCTAAATATAATCTGAATCTACCCATGTAATCCCATACAGTTTTTTTATCTCCTGCTCCAAAGAATACTACATCTCCAACTGCAAGTTCAGTTACTTTGATTATTTCTTCTAAATCAGATTCTGAGAAGAATTTTGTAAGAGGACCTTTAAGACCATCTTCTTTCATTTGAAAGTAACCAAGACCTTTAGCTCCAAATTTTCTTACATAATCTTCAAAGCCTTTCATTTGTCTTTTTGAGAAAATATTATCTCCATTTGGACATTTAAGTGCCTTGATTCTATTGTTCTTTTTGTCTTTTGCAATAGAGCTAAAAATTTCATTTGTAGAATTTGCAAAGATATCAATAACATCAACAAGTGGCATTTCAAATCTTGTATCAGGTTTATCTGAACCATAAGTTTCCATTGCATCCTGGTATCTCATTCTTGGAAAAGTTTCAGAAACTGTTTTACCACATTTTGTAAATACATCATAGATTACTTTTTCTGCAACTTTAATTACGTCTTCTTGGTCACAAAAAGACATTTCAACATCTATTTGAGTAAATTCTGGTTGTCTATCTGCTCTTAAATCTTCATCTCTAAAACATTTTGCAATTTGAAAATACTTGTCAAATCCAGATACCATTAATAATTGTTTGAATAATTGAGGAGACTGTGGAAGTGCATAAAATTCACCACCATGAACTCTTGAAGGTACAAGATAATCTCTAGCTCCCTCTGGAGTAGATTTTGTTAAAATCGGAGTTTCAACATCTAAGAAACCTAATTCATCCAAAGTATTTCTAACTTGAATTGCAGCTTTAGATCTTAATTTAAAAATGTCTAACATTTTTGCAGATCTAAGCTCTAAGAATCTATTTCTTAATTTAATTTCATCATTTACTTTTTCATCATTTAAATCAAAAGGCATAGGCTTAGATTTATTTTCAATAACTAGTTTTTCTAAGATAATTTCAATTTTACCAGTTGCCAAGTTTGGATTTTCTAATCCTTCACCTCTAGCTCTAACTTTTCCCGTTGCGATTAAAACAAATTCATCTCTAACTGTTTCTGCTACTTCAAGTGCTTCTTTACAATCAGCAGGATCAGCTACAAGTTGAACTATTCCACCTTTATCTCTTAAATCTATAAATATAATTCCACCATGATCTCTTCTACTATTTACCCAACCGGCAACAGTAACTGTTTCACCAATGTTATTTTCGTTTACGTCTGTACAATAATGCGTTCTCAAATTTGACTCCGTCTTTTATTCTTTTTTATTAATTATTCGCGATTATATCTAAATGATACTTAATTTTTTAATTTGTTAATACTTTTTGAAATCCATAAGATGTAGTTCTATATAAAGTTGGTTCATAGTCAACTTGATTGTCAATTACTTTTGTTCTTATAAGTTCTGATTCATTTTCATTTAATAGATAATTCACTCCAACTAAAGAAGAATAATCAACCCAATTGTACCTAATATCAGAACCTAAAAGTTCACTATATTCTTCTATAAAATTATCTACATCAGCAATAGAATTTACTATATAAAAGTTTTCTCTATCTCTATCTTGTGTAAGTTTTAAAAGTAAAGGATTAAAGTTTAATTGTGTTGATAATATCTTAGATGGAAAAACTTCATATGCTGTAAGTTGTGACATAATAATTGAAGTTTTTATGATAGGTGTATTTAATAAAACTGTTGTTCCTATTATTCTTTTGTCATTCATTATATTTTTAAACCTATTGCTATTTCTTTCTATTTCTTTAATAATTCCAGGATTAAAACTAGTAAGATAACTATCTTTTAGTTTGTTTCCTAAATGTGATTTGATATAGAACATTGTATTTCTGCCACTTGACAATGTTTGTAATAACTCAAATTGTTTAGAATACGAAATACCACCAAATACAAAATTACTATTTTCTGTATATATTTCTGACTTATTAATTAAAGGAAAATACATTTTTGCATTTTTTGATTCTTCTAAAGAGTTTAAAATATTAAAACCATTTTGAGTAAAAAGAGCAATTACTTTTGTAAAACCCTTTTCGTTTAAGTTTATTAATTCTCTTTGAATACTATCTGGATTTTCATTATAAGTGTCAAAAGCTTCAATTTCGAACTCTACATTATTAAAAAGTAAAAAAGCACTAATAGTACTAATTGTAGATTTTGCATATGGTCCAACATTCTTTGATGGATAAATTACCGCAATTCTATTTACTCTATTTTCATCTACAACAACTGGAACGGGTTCAATAAATTCAACTTCTGGTTCAATAACTTCTGGTTCAGAAATAACATCAACAGGTTTTGTTTTTGTAGATGAATCTTTAGGAACTACTATAGTTTTTGGACCACAACCGGCTAACAAAAAAATTGTAAATATTATAATTAAAAGATTTTTCAACTTAACTCCAAAATAGATTTAATTTTTAACATATCATAAAATGCTTCTTTTTTAGATGAAGGGTTACGTAAAAGAAAACTAACACTGTGTGTAGGAATAACTTTATAATCTCTAAAGTTCATAACTTGTCCACGTATCTTACTAAAAGAAGTTATATCATTACATAAATATTGATATGCTTTTTCTCCAAAAGTAACAATTAATTTTGGATTAATAAGCTCAATTTGTTTATGTAAATAAGTACTGCACGAGCTATAATGAGAGGCACCCATTCCATTTAAACTTTTACACTTAACCAAATTTGTAATATATACATCTTCTTTTTTTAAAGGTAAAACATTTTCGATCATTTTAGATAATTGTTCTCCACTTTTCCCAACAAAAAAACTTTTTAGTTCATCTTCACTTGAAGTTGGTTCATCAGCAATTAGCATTAATGAAGCATTTAAATTACCCTCTCCAAAAAGCACATTTTTTCTTGATTTTGACAATTCACACAAATAACAATTTTCAACTACACTTTTTAAACTGTAGATATTATTTGGCAAAGAATTACCATTTACCTCTTGATTAGTCATTTTAATCACTTCATGATACTTATATCCTAATGATTTTAAAAAATTTAATTGATATAAAATTTTATTTTTAACTGCTTTTGTCATACGGAATTGTACAAAAAATCTACTTTTGATATTATTTGTTCCGTTAAATGGAATAATAAAGAATTTTTTATTGACTTTTGTACCATTAACTTGTACAATAGAATTATCTTTTTAGGAGATTTTAATGAGCGTTCCAAGTTTTAGAAAATTAGAAGCAGATTTAAATGTAAACAAAACAACTTTACATAATTGGAAAAAAAATAGGCCAATATTATATAAATTCATAATTGAATCATATAGAGATAAAGAAATACTTAGAAAACATTTAGATTTTATGGTTGAACAAAAAAAATATATTGAAGAAGAGATAAATTTAACAAAAAATAGGGTATTATAACAGTAGACAAACTTATGAAGCCTTTTAATTAGTTACTTTTTAAAGTGCGCGAATATATTAATTATGGGCTTCATAAGTTTGAAATACTTATAAATTAATATATCTCGTCATTATCTAATATAATTTTATTTCGGCCACTTTGTTTTGCTTTATACAATAAATTGTCTGCTTTAAGTAATGCCTCTTCATAAGAATTATAATTATTCCTAAAACTAACACCTGCACAAAACTGAACATTTAATTTAATATTTTTACAAACAAATTTATTATTTGTAATTATATTTTTTACTCTTCTTAAGTAATTAGATATTTCAATCTTGTTTTTATAATGTACAATTGTTACAAACTCTTCTCCACCATATCTAACTATTAAATCTTCAGTTCTTGTAAGTTTTTTTAAAATTGATGAAAAAGTGCTAAGCACAATATCTCCACAGCCATGACCATGTGTATCATTAATTTTTTTGAAGTGATCAATATCAAAAAATACCACTGCATAATTAGAATCGTATACTTTGTACTCTTTTTCTATTCTCTCTGATTCCATTTCAAAGGCTCGTCTAGTAAGAACACCAGTTAAATAATCAATAGATTTTTCTTCTTCTGCTTTAATTAAACTTTCTTGCAATACTTCAATTTGTTCATATAAAAGTTCAGATTCATTTTTAGTATTTTTTATAACAACATTATTACTTAATAATGCTTTTTCAAATTTTTCTGTAGCCTCTAAAAGTCTATCTTGTAATACTAATAAATCATCTAAAGATGAATTAGATAATTTTAAATTTTTAATCTCATTTTTAATTGTAATAACTTCTTCTATACTCGTTTTATTTTTAACTAATATTTTTTTAAAATAATCACTAATAAAAAGAACAAGTTTTTTTACATCAGATGATTTATCATCAAAAAATTGCCTTTCATTTTTAATTCTGATATTTGTTAAACTTCTTAATTTTCTTTTTGATTCATTGCTAATTAAATTATTTGGATTACTCGCAATTTCTGCACAAACTTTATCTATATCATTTTTAACATCTATATTATTTAGTGAAGGCCTCATATAGTAGGCTAAATGTTTTAAAAATTCTTTTATATCACTTTGCTCTATTCTTTTACTAAAAATAATTGCAAGTTCTTTAAATGTTGTAATGTTATTTTCATTAAAGAAAGCTTTTTCTTCTTTAGTTAGTTGATTTGTAATCTCTTCGAAATCAACATAATCTTCTAAAATAAGATCAGTTTTTTTTAATAAACTGAAAAATTCTTTTTCATAATTTAGGGGTGTGATTAATTTATTTTCTTTATTTAAGTTTTCTAGTGTAGTATTTATTACTTCTGTGATTTCATTCATATGACATTCTCTAAAAAATTATTTGTTAGATTCTATCATAATAATACAAAGAAAGAGATATCTTAAAAATAAGATATCTCTAAATAATTATTTATATCGGTGAGTGATTCTACCCTTATCCAAAGAATAAGGTGTGATTTCAACTTTTACTTTATCTCCTGGTAAAATCTTAATGTAGTGCATTCTCATTTTTCCAGAGATATGGCATAAAACCATATGACCATTATCTAACTCAACTTTAAACATTGCATTTGGTAAAGCTACTGTTACTTTACCATCTATTACAATTACATCATCTTTTGCCACTTTATCTCCTAAGTTTACTCTTGTACTTTACTTAAAATAACTGCTTTACCATCAATTACGGCAACTGTATGCTCATAATGACTTCCTCGCAATCTATCCTCTGATACAACATCCCAATCATTGTCTAAAATAATTGGTTCTCGTCCTTTTTGACAAACCATTGGTTCTAAACAAAATACCATACCATTTTTGATTTTTGGTCCAGATTTTACATTTGGTGCATCAACATAATTTGGAATTTCTGGTTCGCAGTGAGGTTTTCTACCAATACCGTGTCCACAAAACCGTACAAGGGGTTGATAACCTCGTGAAACAATGAAGTTTTCAATCTCTTTTGAAAGTTCTTTAAATCTCATGCCTTCTCTAATAATATCGATAGCATAATATAAAGCATCTTTTGCACAAGCAATTAATTCTTCATCTTCTTTTGATATTTTTCCTATAGGCATTGTAATAGCAGCATCACCATACCACCCATCAATTTCTGTTCCAATATCAATACCTAAAATATCACCTTCTTTTAGAACAACATCTGATGGAATACCATGAATAATTACTTCATTTAACGAAGTACAAATAGCATTAGGAAAACCGTATAAACCTTTAAAAGAAGGACGAGCATTTAAGTTATCTAAAAACTCTTCACCTAAAGCATCTACTTCTTTTAAAGTCATACCAGCTTTAACATTTTGCGCTAGATAGTTTAAAGTCTTCGCAACTGCAATATTTGCAGTACGAAGCTTTTCAATTTCATTTGTTTTTCTTAATGGAATAGCCATAAGATTTATAGACCTACTGCACTAAGAGTTTCATATTTATTCATATATTGTTGTGCTTCAATCTTTCTCATTGTATCAATAGCAACTTGAACAACGATAAGTACTGCAACACCTCCAAAATAGAAAGGAACACCCATTGCTTTAACTAAAAGCCATGGCACAGTTGAAATAGCACCTAAATAAAGAGCACCCCAGAAAGTCAATCTACTTGCAGTTTCATTTAAAAATTCTGCTGTGCTTGCCCCTGGTCTAACGCCTGGTATAAATCCACCTTGTTTTTTTAAATTTTCTGAAATATCTTTTGCATTAAAAGTAATTGATGCATAAAAGAATGCAAAGAAAACTACGAATAAAAACATAAATACATTAAAAGTATATGATTGAGGACTTAAAAAATCTCCAACTGCTAAAAGATATTTATTTTGAGAACCTTGTAAAATTGTAGCAGGAAACATTAAAATAGCTGATGCAAAAATTGCTGGAATAACACCTGCAAGATTTACTTTAATAGGAATATAATTCATTACTCTTTTGCTTTGATTTTGCATCATAACTTTTCTTGAGTAAGAAACAGGAACCCTTCTTTCACCTAATTCAACATAAATAATAGCTCCAACAGTTCCTAGAACAATAATCACAATAGCTATTACTGTTAAGAAATTCATTTGTCCATTATTAACTAAGTCAATAGTTCCACCAATTGCACTAGGAATTGCAGAAACTATTCCAGCAAAAATAATTAGTGAAATACCGTTACCAATACCTTTTTGTGTGATTTGTTCACCAATCCACATAAGAAGCATAGTACCAGTTAGCATAGAAATTGCTGATACAGCTACAAATGTATCCATATCAATTGAAATTGCACTTTGTCCACTTTGACCAGTTAATGAATTAAGACCCATTGATACACCAATAGATTGAATTAATGTAATAACAATAGTTGTGTATCTGATGATTTGCATATATTTTTGCATCCCATCTCTCTCTTTTTTCATTTTACCTAAAGCTGGGAAAGTTGCGGCTAGAAGCTCCATAATAATTGAAGCAGTGATGTATGGCATAATACCCAAAGAGATAATTGACAGTCTTTCAACTGCATTACCACTAAACATATTAACAAGACCTAATGCATTGTTTGCATTTGAATCGAAGAATTCTTTAACTACGTCTATATTTACTCCAGGAACTGGCACATAAGCCAGTAACCTGTAAAGTAAAATAAAACCTAATGTAATAAGAATCTTATTTATCAGATCTTTACTCATAATTAGTTTCCAGTTGTTGTTACGTTTTCGTCTTTAATTTTAGATGCTAAATCTTTAGCAGCTGTTCCAATTAATTTAACTTTTGTAACTCTTCTAGAAAGTTTGTAAACAGCTTTAATTGAATCAAGCGTAATTTCTTCAAGTTCTGCAACTTGTTTAATTTTATCTACATTGATTGAATAAGGTTTTGCTACTCTTGAAAAGAATCCAATTTTAGGAACTCTTTTTTGAAGAGGTTGTTGACCACCCTCAAAATGTCTCTTAATTTTGTATCCAGATCTAGATTTTTGACCTTTTTGACCTCTAGTAGAAGTCTTACCCATTCCTGAACCTTGACCTCTACCTACTCTTTTAACATTTTTTGTACTACCAGATGCTGGTTGTAAGTTATCTAATACCATAAATTACCCTTTAATTCTTGCTAATGCTTCAACTGTAGCTTGCACAAGGTTATTTGGATTATTTGAACCTAAAGATTTTGCAATAATATCTTTAACTCCAGCAAGCTCAAGAACTGGTCTAGCCGCACCACCTGCGATTAGTCCTGTACCTTCTGATGCTGGTTTTAATAAAATTTTACTTGCATTGTATTTATGTTCAATATCGTGATTAATAGTTGTACCATGAATATTAACTTTTACTAATGATTTAAAAGCATCATCTAAAGCTTTCTTAATTGCATCAGGAACTTCTTTTGCTTTTCCTGTACCAAATCCAACTGTACCGTTTTTATCTCCAACAACAACTAAAGCTGTAAATCTGAATCTTCGTCCACCTTTTACAACTTTTGTTACTCTTCCGATTTTAACGATTGCTTCTTGAAAATCTTCTCTATTTACTGCTGCCATCATTAACCCTTATAATTTGATACCGTTATCTCTAAGTGCATCAGCAAATGCTGCAACTACACCATGATAAAGGTAACCATTTCTATCGAAAACAACTGTTTCAATATTATTTGATTTTAAAGTTTCAGCAAATTGTGCTGCTACTTTTACTGCATTCTCTTTGTTAGAATTTAATCCTAACGCTTTAGAATTTACTGCTGCAAGTGTAACACCAGCAACGTCATCAATTGCTTGTGCACTTAAGTACTTATTTGATTTAAAAATAGTTACTCTAGGTGTTTGCGCAGTTCCTGATATATTACCTCTAACTCTTCTTTTTCTAATAGCTCTTAAAGAGTTCTTTTTAGCTAAATCTTTTGATCTACTCATTTTTTACACCTTACTTCGCAGTTTTTCCGGCTTTTCTAACGATATGCTCGTCAGTATACTTCACACCTTTACCTTTATACGGTTCTGGTTTTCTGTAGCCTCTAATAATTGCAGCAGCTTGACCAACTTGTTGTTTGTCAGCACCTTTTACGTGGATTATGTTTTTCTCAACTGTAATCTCTAATTCATCAGCGATTTCATAGTTAATTGGGTGAGAATAACCTAATTGAAGTTCTAAAACTTTTCCTTTAACAGCAGCTCTATAACCAACACCATTGATTTCTAAAGATTTAGTAAAACCTTTATCTAATCCATCAACTGCATTGCTAATTAAAGCTCTATAAGTTCCCCAGAAAGCTGCAGATTCTTTTGTTTCACCAACTTTTGCAAGTGTAACATTTCCATCAGCAACTTCAACACCAACTCTTCCGTGTGTTTCAACAGGAATAGTTTTATTTCCTTTTTTTACGTTAACAACTGAACCATCAACAGTAATTTCTACTCCTGATGGGATAGCGATAGGTTTTTTTCCAATTCTAGACATTACACTCTCCTACCAAACTGTACATAGTACTTCACCACCAACGTTTGCAGCGAAAGCCTCATCGTTAGCAATTACACCCTTGTTTGTAGAAACAATGATTGTACCATATCCGTTTTTAAAAGATTTTATTTCAGAAGCGTTTTTATAAACTCTTCTTCCTGGTTTTGAAACTCTTTTGATTTCATTGATAACTGATTTCTCATTATCATCATATTTTAATGTTACTTGAACAGTTTTTTTGTTCTTTTCACCATCAATAACTTTGAAACCATCAATGTATTCTTTTGATTGTAATACATTTAAAACTCCAACTACCGTATTCGAATGTAATAATGTTGCAACTTCTAATTTTCTCATTGCAGCATTTCTAATTCTTGTTAAAGCATCTGCGATTATATCATTCATCATAGCTTAATTTCTCCTACCAACTAGATTTTTTAACGCCAGGAAGTAATCCCTCGTTAGCCATTTTTCTTAAACAAATTCTACAAAGACCAAAATCTCTGTAAACTGAATGTGGTCTACCACAAACAGAACATCTTGTATATGCTCTTGAAGAGAACTTAGGAGTTCTCTGTTGCTTAGCGATCATAGATTTCTTTGCCATTACGCTCTTCCTTTTGAAAATGGAATTCCAACTAATTCTAATAATTTATATGCTTCAGCATCATTATCAGCAGTTGTCCCAATTGAAATATTCATACCATGTGTTTTGATAATATCATCATATACAACTTCTGGGAACATTAATTGCTCATCTAATCCAAAGTTGAAGTTTCCTCTACCATCAAAACCATTTCTGTTAAGACCTCTAAAGTCTTTTACTCTTGGTAATGCAATTGAACAAAGTTTATCTAAGAAGTTATACATTTGCTCACCTCTTAGTGTTACTTTAACACCTACAGGGTAACCTTCTCTTACTTTAAAACCAGCAACTGATTTTTTAGCAATAACTTTAACTGCTCTTTGACCAGCAATTAAAGAGATAGTATCTTGAATGTTTTGCATTAATTTACTATCTTTCATAGCTTCACCAGCTCCAACAGAGATAACAACTTTGTTTAACTTTGCAGTTAACATTTTGTTTTTTGGAAACTCTGCTTCTAAAGCTGGTTTAATTTCTGAATTATATCTTTCTAATAATCTTGATGCCATCTTATTCACCTTCTACTTTTGCTACATTTGAAATGTCAATAGGCATCTCTTTGTTTACAAAACCACCTTCAGGGTTTTTCTCTTGATCAGGTTTAACTGTTTTTTTAGCAACTTTACAATCTTTAACAATTACTTGTTTAGTTGTAGGTAAAACTTGTAAAACTTCACCAGTTTTACCTTTGTCATCACCAGCGATAATTTTTACAGTATCACCTTTTTTAATTTTTAATTTAACAGCCATATTATAATACCTCCGGAGCAAGTGAAACAATTTTCATAAAACCTGAGTATCTAACTTCTCTAGCTACTGGTCCGAAAATTCTTGTTCCAATTGGTTCTTTTTTAGCGTCAAGAATAACAGCTGCGTTATCATCAAATCTAATTAAAGAACCATTTTCTCTTTGAATCTCTTTGTGTGTTCTTACAACAACAGCTTTAACAACAGCACCTTTTTTAACTTTACCAGTTGGTAAAGCTTTTTTAACTGAAGCAACAATAACGTCACCAACAGATGCATATCTTCTTTTAGATCCACCTAAAACTTTAATACACATGATCTCTTTAGCACCAGTGTTATCAGCTACATTTAATCTAGTAAAACTTTGAATCATTAGTTAACTCCTGTAGCTACAATAGTCTTTAATCTAAAAGATTTAGTTTTTGATAAAGGTCTACATTCAATAGCAACTACTGTGTCACCTTCATTTAACTCATTCTTTTCATCATGTATTAAATACTTCTTAAATCTTTTTACAGTCTTGTGATATTTTGGGTGAATAACTTGTCTAGTAACTAATACTGACGCAGTTTTATCACCTGATTTTTTTACCACTACACCTTGAATCTCTCTTTTATGTGTACTCATACTTTAGATCCTTAGTTAGCTTTTAATGCAGTAATAGCTGTATTGATTTGTGCGATTTCTTTTTTGCACGCTCTTAATTCAGACGTATTTGTTAACTGCATAGTTTTTAGCTTAGCTTTTAATTCAAAAAGTAGCACCTTTTTCTCTTTTAATAACTCATTAAGCTCTTGTAAGCTTTTTTCATTTAAATCAGAATAATTCATTTTCACTGTCTCTTGTTACAATTTTAGTTTTGAATGGTAATTTATGTCTAGCTAAAGTTAATGCCGCTCTTGAAAGTTCTTCATCAACACCAGCCATTTCAAAACAAATTCTTCCTGGCTTAATATTCATAACCCATTTATCAACTGCACCTTTACCTTTACCCATTCTTGTTTCTAATGGTTTAGCAGTAAGTGGCTTGTCAGGGAATACCATAATCCAAACTTTTGCTTGTCTTTTTACTTTTCTAGTCATAGCAATTCTGGCAGCTTCAATTTGTCTTGAATCAATTCTACCATGCTCTACAGCTTTAAGACCGAATTCTCCGTAAGCAAGAGTGTTAGCTCTCATAGACTTACCTCTATTTCGACCTTTCATTACTTTTCTAAATTTTGTTCTTTTAGGCATTAACATAATTATTTACCTCTTCTCTTTTGTGGTCTTCTTTTTGGTTTAGAATCTGAAGTATCTTTTTCAGCAGGTATTCCTTTTGCAAGTACCTCACCTTTAAAGATCCAAACTTTAATACCAACACAACCATAAGTAGTATGAGCTTCAGCGAAACCATAATCAATTCTTGCTCTTAAAGTATGTAAAGGAACTCTTCCTTCTAAATACCACTCAGTTCTAGCCATTTCAGCTCCACCAAGTCTTCCAGAAACAGAAACTTTAATTCCTTTTGCTCCACCCTTCATAGCGTTTTGCATAACTCTTTTCATAGCTCTTCTGAATGCAACTCTTCTTTCTAATTGTTGAGCAACATTTTCAGCAGATAATTGACCTGAAAGTTGAGGCTTTCTCTCTTCTTTAATATTAACTGCGATTTCTTTTCCAACTAAATTAGCTAGATTAGTTTTAAGTTTTTCAACGTCTGCACCTTTTTTACCAATAATGATACCAGGTCTAGCAGCTACGATAGTAACTCTAACTTTTTTAGCAGTTCTTTCAACGATAGTTTGAGCAACACCAGCATAGTATAACTCTTTTTTTACATATTTTCTGATTTTATCATCTTCAGCAACGTTTGCAGGCATAGTAGAGAATTTTGGAAACCATCTTGATTCCCAGTTTCTATTGATACCTAGTCTTAAACCTATTGGATTAACTTTTTGACCCATTACTTATCTCCTTCTGATGCAGCAGCAACTTCAATCATGATATGCGCAGTTGGTTTATGTTTTGGTGATGCACTACCTCTTGCTCTTGGAGTAAATCTCTTAAGAACAGGACCTTTATCAACTCTTGCAGATGTGATAACAGCATCTTCTGGCTCTAAACCAGCATTTGCTACAGCTGAAGCAATAACTTTTGAAATGATTCCTGCAGCTTTATTTGGAGTGAATTCTAAAGATGCAATAGCATACTCAGCATTCATACCTTGAACTTCTCTAGCAATTAATCTTGCTTTTGTAGGAGATAATCTGATAAATTTTAAAATTGCTCTAGCCATTATCCTACCTTTCTTTGCACTGAACCTTTGTGCCCTTTGAATGTTCTAGTTGGTGCAAATTCACCTAACTTATATCCAACATGGTTTTCTGTAATATTTACAGGTACAAAGTTTCTTCCGTTATGCACATTAAATGTTAAACCAATCATGTCAGGTAAAACCATAGATCTTCTTGACCATGTTTTTATTGGTTTTTTATCATTAGCTTCTACAGCCTTTAATACTTTTTTCATTAAGTGTGCGTCTACAAATGGACCTTTTTTTATTGATCTTGCCATCTTAAACCCTTACTTCTTTTTTCTTGAAATGATTAATTTATCACTAGCTTTTTTCTTTCTAGTTTTATAACCTTTAGTTGGCATACCCCATGGAGTTACAGGATGTCTACCCGAGTTTGTTTTACCTTCACCACCACCGTGTGGGTGATCAATAGGGTTCATTGCAGAACCTCTAGTTTGAGGTCTTATACCTAAGTGTCTTTGTCTACCTGCTTTTCCAACAACCATGTTAGAGAAATCTTCGTTTCCAACGATTCCAACAGTAGCAATACATACACCTAAAATTTTTCTCATTTCGCCAGAAGGTAATCTCATGATTACATATTTATCTTCTCTACCCATGATTTGAGCGTATCCACCAGCAGATCTTGCAATTTGTCCACCTTTACCTGGTTTCATTTCGATATTATGAACCATTGTTCCAACAGGAATATTCATAAGTCTCATTGCATTACCTGGTAAAATATCAAGTCCAGATTCAGCAGCTTGTACTTTATCTCCAACTTTTAATCCAGATGCTTGTAAAATATATCTTTTATCACCATCTAAATATGTAACTAAACAAATTCTACAGTTTCTATATGGGTCATACTCAATAGTTGAAATAGTACCCTCTACACCAAATTTATTTCTTTTAAAGTCAATAATTCTATATAATTTCTTAGCACCTGCTTCTTTGTGTCTAGAAGTAATTCTACCGTTATTATTTCTACCAGCTGAAGCTTTTACTCTTACAAGTAAAGATCTAACTGTTGGTTTAGAAGTAATTTCAGAAGTATCCATAACAGACATAAATCTTCTTGCAGGAGTTATTGGTCTAAATTTTTTAATTGCCATCTATATCTCCTTAAGCTGAAAGGTTCGCTATTTCAGCGCCCTCTGGTAATGTAACGTAGAATTTCTTGAAATCTGGTCTTCGACCTGGTTTCCCTTTAAATCTTTTAACTTTACCATTTTGTCTTAAAGAGTTAATTTTTGATGGTGTTACACCAAAATACTCTTTAAATACTTCTTTTAAACCGCTTTTAGTCATTCTAGGACTAGTTTGAACAACGATTACACCATTTTCTTGAAGCTCAATTGTCTTTTCTGTATATAATATTGCTTTAATATCTGTAATATCTGCCATCTTACGCCTCTTTTGTTAATGATTCAAGCACTGATTTTTCAATAAGTACTGAGTGATACGCAGAAATTAAATATGCATTAATTTCTTGTCTTTCAATCATGTAACAATTTTTAATGTTTCTAAACGCTAAATAAGTTTTTTCTTCTATTGATTCAACAATAATAAGAGTATCTCTTTGGTTTAATTCATTAATAATTGAAACTGCATCTTTAGTTTTACCAGACTCAATGCTTATTGAATCAGATACAAATAAAGAACCTTTTTCAGCTTGAGCGTTAATAGCAAATCTTAATGCTAACACTTTTTGCTTTTTATTAATTTTTTGGTTGTAGTTTCTTTTAGTAGGACCAAAAACTTGACCCCCACCAACGAATAAAGGAGATCTTTTAGAACCCCATCTAGCACCACCTGAACCTTTTTGAGCTTTAGGTTTTTTACCACCACCGCTTACTTCAGATCTATTTTTTACTCTAGCAGTGTTTGCTCTTTGCGCTGCTAAGTAAGATTTAACATATAGGTATAAGTTATGCGAGTTAATATCTTTATAAGATTCTGGTAACTCGTTTGTTTTTACTACTACTGCATTACTCATTTAGCAATCCTTACTTTTCCTAATCCACCATTTGGTCCAGATACTGAACCTTTTACAACTAAAATACCAGTTTCTGCGTCAAATGAAACAACATCATTTTTAACAGAATTTGTTGTATTTCCGTAATGTCCTGGCATTTTCTTACCTCTCATAACTCTACCTGGCCACTCACAGTTACCAATAGAACCAGTTCTTTTACCCATTCTATGTCCATGTGATGCTCTACCACCTGCAAAATTCCATCTTTTAACAACACCAGTAAAACCTCTACCTTTTGTTTTAAAAGTTGTTTTTAATAATTTTGCTTCAGCTAAACCAGCTACATCTAAATCACCTGCTTCAGTGTTTGCTACTGTAATAGTTGCAAATCTGTTAAATTCTTTAGATAAGTTATATTTCTTTTGTTGACCTTCAATTGTCTTATTCATCTTTTTACCAGATGCATAAGAAACAAATGCTACGCCGTCAGTCACTGCACATACTTTAGTATCAAGAACTTTTAAAAGTGTAACAGGAGTACTTGGAACAGAAATAGTTCTGCTCATACCGATTTTTTCTACGATAAATTCCATCTATATTACCCTTTCTTTTATTCTTGACCCATTGATCTAACTTCAACGTCTACTTCAGGAGCTAAATCAAGTTTCATTAACGAATCAACAGTATCAGGAGTAGCAGCAATGATATCAATCATTCTTGTGTGTACTCTGATTTCGAATTGCTCTCTCGATGATTTATTAACGTGAGGACCTTTTATAACTGTGTACTTTCTAATTTTTGTTGGTAAAGGTATAGGACCTCTCAACTCAGCACCAGTTCGTTTAACAGCTTCAACAATTGAAGCAACACTTCTGTCTAAAACTCTATGATCGTAAGCTTTAAGCTTTAATCTAATTTTTTCCATGTATTTTTCCTTTAAAGAACTCGTTAGATATACGAAAAAACGCACTCTAACCATTTTTATGGACGCGGATTATAACTTATGTTTCATTAAATGTCAAGAGTTATGGTGTTTAGATAGTATTTTTATATAACTTTTATCCTTTTTAAAAGGATAATATGCCCATATTGAGGAATTATTTAAGTTATCTTGAAGATTTGACTAAATTTATATATCTCAAAGTGCAATTTTATTAAAGTTTTTGTAGAACGGTTTGTGAAATGTTAGTAATTTGCTTATGAAATGTTAGTGCACAGAATTATTACTTATTCTAAGTATAGTTTACTTACTTTTTTCATGCAAATAAACTATACTATATTGTATGTGTTACCTACAATCTTCTAAGATACTTACAGATAAGCCTCATATTAAATAAGGGCGTCCAAAATTTGGACGCTTATTATGAACTTGGAATTTCTCTAATATCAAACTCACTTCTTAAAAGTTCATTGCTATTTAATCTATATGCTTCACATTCAGCATAAGTACCTCTAAAATAGACTTCAACATCTACTCCTTCTATAAACCTTTCTTCAGGTGTTCCAAGTGTTATTCTTTCAACTTCTTCCTTTTGAGTGAATGTCATTGAATGTGGATTATTCCATAAACATACATAATGTGTTTCCATCTTTTCTCCTAATATAGACTTTAAAAAGATAATATCATAATATATTTTACTTGAAGACCTAATCTTTTTACTAACATTTCATTACCAAATATCATACTATTGGAAATAGTTTCTTATGTCACGCAACTCTTGATTTGTATTTGTAGTAAGTAATAACAACTGATACATCTGATATAACTTTGGATTCTTTATTAACGTAGTTACTGTATGACTAGAATTTTTTTCTTCACAATAACTAGGATTATCAAAGGTTAAAAAAGCTCTACATGATAATGGTCTATAATCATATATACTACATAAACCTGTATCTAAATCTAATAATGCACAATAATCATTTGTATTTATATTATTAGTCATACTTCTTTTATAATCTGTGTTTTTTTCGATATATTCAACTTCTATCTCACTAACATCTACTTGTATTTTACAACAATGTGCACATCCTTTTTGGCACACTGCTTTGTCATGATATTGTGAATATAAAACATTTGAATAGTCATATAGTTTTTTTATTTTTAAAAACTTATCATCATTGTTTTTTATACTTTCGATATATATGTTTTCTTCTTTGTCTATTGATTTTTCAACTCCCATAAATCCCAAGTCTATATTTTCGGAAGATTTATATCTTTTAATTACACTTAAGTCTTTACCTTTATTCATTTTTTACCTTTATTATATTTTTATTAATACTCCACAAACTCTTCCAATGATATCTATTTCATCTATATTATAATGTATATCATCAAAAGCTGTGTTAGTTGATATGAGTGTAATATTACTCTTATCCTGTTTAATACTCTTTATATATAAGGAGTCATTTACTCTTATCATATATATAGAATCTTGCTTTATATCTCTTTGAGTTTTATCTACAAATATTAAACTGCCCTCTTTTATATCTGGCTCCATTGACTCACCAAAGACCTGTAATACTTCTGTATATTTGTAGCTACTATTTATATGATCTAGAAGTTGCTTATCTATTATTAAAGGATCAGTATCTATTTCATAGTTTATTGCTCCCCCTCCAGCTGATGCAATTACACTCTTTTGATACTTTAATATAATGAAGTTTGATGTTGCTTCTATTAAAGACTCTGGAAGTTGATTGAAGAAGAACCAATTAATTGAGATGTTTCTTTTAGCAAGAAAGCTCATTATTTCTAGATATGGTATTTTATTATTAGATTTTTGCTTTCTAAATGTATCATGCTTTATTTCTAGAGCTGTAGCAACATCTTTATCATATATCTTTTTGTTTCCTACTTCTTCTGATAGGATATCTTTTAATTTATCTATTATTTCATTATAATTCTGCATGTAAAATTATATTAGTATTTAATAAATATCAAATGAAGGAGAAAACAAATAATGAATAATGAAATTTTAGATAGATACAAAAAATTATTAGAGTTAGGAGTAGAAGTAAGTAATAGTGCCTATATATCTACAGGAGAGATATTTGGCGGATTTAAATATGTAAATGATACATTATATAATGCATGGAGATATCAAACAAAATCTTTTATTCAAGAGCATTTAGGGAGTACGATTTATTTTGAAGAATTTGAAAAGATAGATAATATGAAAGGTTTAGCAGCAGGAACAAATAAAGGCAAATTTGAAAAACAACTTACAATTCTTACTTCATTGAAATTTGAATTAGAGAAATTAAAAATAAACAAGATTGAAAACAAAAATACTTCAATAAAGAAAAAAGTATTTATAGTACATGGACATGAAGAGTTAGCTATTAGTCAAGTATCAGAAGTAATCAGGAAATTAGATCTTGAACCAATAATATTAAGAGACCAAGTAAGTCAAAGTAGTACTGTCATTGAAAAAATTGAAAAATTTACCAACGATGTTAGTTTTGGAATAGTTTTATACACAGAGTGTGATTGGGGAGGGAAAGAACAAGATAACCTTCAAAGAAGAGCTAGACAAAATGTAGTATTAGAACATGGATACTTAATGGCAAAGCTTGGAAGAAAAAATACACTTGCTCTTGTAAAAGGTAATGTAGATACACCTAGTGATATAAGTGGTGTTGTATATACTTCCATGGATGATCACAAAGCATGGCAATATAAACTTACTGATGAATTAAAAGCTTCAGGATATAAAGTTAGTAAAGACAATTTATAAAAGGAATGAAAATGGGAGATTTAGTTGAAGTAGCATTAGAAATAGAACCCTTTAGTGGAAAGATGTTGACTATTGTGGAGAAGGGTATTAGTTTTTTTGAAAAAAAAAGAAATGAACGTATTAATACATTTTATGAGGAACTTTATCAAGGAACTACAGAAGAAGAGCGTATTAAATATGAACAACAAATAGAAGTAAATGCTGATGATTTTTATGGCCTATTGAATGCATCTATAGAAGATGAAGAAGAAGAAAAAGTCAATATATATGTAAATCTTTTCAAATCAATTCGAGATACAGATTTATTTAAAGATAAGAAAGCAAGGTACCAAGCTATTCATATTGCCAAAAATCTACCCTTTAGTGCACTAGAATTAATACGACTTAGTGAAATTGAAAGTAAAAAAGCTAGGGAAAATGGGGGAAGGGGTCAAGAAGGAGCTGAATTTTTCATCCATAAAATGAGAGGTTTTTCGATGATGTATGAACTAAATATGTTAGAACAATATACTGTTATCTATATTGATCAAAAAACTAACAGATATAAAATAAATCCTATTTCTTCTCTTTTTGTAAACAGTTTTTTTACTCCGGAAGAATTATCAGAATCTTAAAGATAAAATCCAAATATAGTATCTTTATATACCATTCTAAGTTTTAATTAATAATTTATAACCTAGTATTAAAATAAAAAAGGATTTTTATGCAAAAAAAAACAACTCCATCTATGCCTTTAGACTTATCTCTTTATGAACTAAGAAAATTTGCAAATGAAATTGGTGCTGTTGTTATAGGTTGTGAAGATGATATAGAGTGTATTATTGGAAGAATAAAAGAAAAGCTAAATGAATTAAACTTAAAGGAACTACTATCAAGATTTGAAATCCATATAACTGAATTACAAATTCAAGAATTTAATGAGAGAGATAATGAGCCTGAATTATCAGGACCAGGAATGTGATAAGACCTTTTAAAGGTCTTATCTAATAATTACTAATAAAAACCTCCTTAACCTTTTTCTCCATCTTATGCTTATTTGCTCCTAAAGTATAAGATATCTCTTTAGTAGATCTTATATTAAAGCCTTTATATAGTTCACGTACAACTACACTATCATTATAAGAGAGTAAAAATCTACCTTTTACCTTGGCCAACAGTTCTGCTAACTCTTCATGCTCTTTAATTCCAAATCCACCTGTATTCTTATAGTATGATTCTGTATTTACATATGGAGGATCTACATAAAAGAATGCATCTTCTTTATCATATAAAGGTATTAGTTCCTGGAATGATTTATTCTCAATTGTTACACCTTTTAATCTTCTAGACCATTTATCATATGACTTATAAAGATTCTTTGGTGCTCTTCCTGATTTTGCATTCATTGCAAAACTATCACCTTTTGAGCCAAAGCTATGAGTTAATTGATATAGATAGAAAGCTGCTGCTTCTATTTTGTTTCTTGGTTTCCAATTTCTTTTTTTGATATCCTCAAATATCTCTCTTGAGACTAACATTTGATTTAAGAAAAAAGATAGTGTTTGAGGATTAGTTCTTATTGATCTATGTAGATTGATTAGATCAGAATTTATATCATTTAGAACTTCTAATTTAGTTCTTTCTTTTCCATATAGTACTGAAGCAGCACCTCCAAATACTTCAATATAAACCTTATGATCTTTAGGAATAAGATCTATAATATCACGAGAAAGTTTAGACTTTCCACCTATCCACCCAAATGGTGCTTTTAAAGTTGTTCTTTGCATAATTATCCTTTGTGAAAAAACGTCACTTTTTTAAGTAAAAGTTTTGTTTTTAGTTAAAATTCTTATGCAGTCAGCTTGGGGAAGGTGGCTGTGTGTTTTTGCTTTTTTAATAAAAACCTTGTATTATTCATCTTATGGATACAAATGAATTAAACAAGAAAAAAATGACTCTTAATTTAGATATTTCAAAATATAAACATAAATTAATCAAACCTAATCAAGAGCACTCTCTCTTTGATATTAAAGAAGATAAAGAAGTGATTTTAAATACTCTTGAAAAACTTTTAATAGAACAAGAAACTATTGATCCTCTACAGTATGAAAAGAATATCTCAGAAATACCAGAGTTTAAAGACACTTTATTAAAAAAAAGAAATGCTGAAATTCTTTATAAAAAACTGAATATCTCCGAAAAATCATTTATTATCAAATACAACTATGACTATAGAAAAGATCCACTAAATTTACTTAATCAAGATCCTTCTCCTAAATCTCCTTTGGTTGATGAATGGATTAAAATTCAAGAAGAGAAGCTCTCTTCAAACCTTCATGACTTTTATGGAAATAGAGTCTGGTCATAATCAATTCTCAATCTCCAGACTTAAATTCCAGCCATTAGAATCTATAGTATGAGATACTTGTTTGATGTTATATTCTCCATCATCTTCTAATGTCCCAGATAAAACTAATATACCACCTGCATAAACTATAAATCCACTAGTATCTATAGTTCCAACTTTTGTTTGTGAATTTGATTTTTGTAAACATGCCTCAGCTTTTATTTTTGCATCTGCTACACTCGTATATGCATCTTTTATATGTTTTATTGGTTCACCATCTCCAACAGTTACACTTCTTTGTTTATTCTCTTTTGTATCTCTCCATGTAGCTTTACATGAATTATATTGCTCTTTATTTGTATGCTCTACTGATATGCTTGTATTTTCATTTACACTCAAATAGTATCTGGGTAAATCATCACTCTTCTTTTTATTTTTTATTTTTTTTCTAAAAAGTAAAGTATCATTCTTGATTGAGAACAGAGCATTATAATCACTTGCAACTCTTTTTAGAAAGTGTAAATCACTCTCATTTGATTGTTCTAAATGTGTAATATAAATATCATCATAATCACACTTAATTTTTAAATCATGTCTTTTAGAAATAGCAGCTACTAGTTGTTTTAAACTCATGTTTTCATAAGTCTTATTTCTCTTAACCTTTAAATTCTTTGAGAAGTCAACTGCAGTTGCATTTATCTCAATAGAATTTCCACTTCCCATTTTAGAAATAGACCTTTGCACTAAAAAGACACCACAATACATCATTTGATTTTCAACTCCAAGCCAAAGCTTTATCTCATCTTGATATTGTGGTTTTTTGAAGTTTCCTTCAATAGTTAGTTTTATTTCATCAGATACAGTTCCTGCTTCATCCGTAAAGTTAACACTTGATGCATCTTGATTTATAATAGATGTAATATCACTATTATTTACTAAAACTTTAATCATTGGCTTCATTACCAAAGACCTCCAGTTTCAATAGACTCAGTATCATCTTCATACTCTGGAAGTTCTATCTTTTGCCCTACTTCAAGATGTACCTCTGTTATATTATTAGCCTCTAAAACATCAGTAAAGTGTACTAAATCTCCATAATGAGAAAATATCAACTCATCTAATCTTTGCTTTTGAGTAACTACAACTATCATTTGTACCACCTCTCAAGCTCTATAGAAAATCCTTGTTTGATATACTCTCCAGTATTTAAAAAAATACTCATATCTTTACTTATACTTTTAATTACCACCATAATAGTATTTGCATTTACGAAACTTAAGACTACAGGCTCTTGTTTTTCTGCTATTTTTATTAGCTCATTAAAGCTATTTATACTTTGAAGAATCAAGGTACCTTTAAAAGTAAACTTCTCACTAGATTTTGAAGTGGCTTGATGTTTTGGATGATTAGCAATTCGGCTACTACTAACCCAACCAAACTCTATAATATGAGAGATAGAATCAAACTCTGTTTTAGTCATCTCAAATTCAAACTCATCTATTAAACCCAGCATTAGTCTATATCCTCATATTGTCTATTTTTTTGTCTTCTTTCATGCTCTTTCATTGCTTTTACAACATCAACATTGCTACTTGGGTTACTTACATTTATATTATATGTTGGAGTATTATGTACCACCTTTGATTCACTTCTTTTTATATTCTGATTAGCAGCACTAACTGTTGGTCTGGCATAAACTTCTTTTCTAATCTGATCTGCTTTTGAAGTTGAGTTTGAATAAGGAACACTTGCTTTTTTATCATCATCTCCAAAACCAAAGAAGGAACCAATAGAACCAATTACTCCTGTAACTGCTCCTATTTTATTTTCCAACCAATTTAAAGCAGGTTCTGCAGCACTTGTAATTCCATTCCATAAATTTGCAAAAAATGCAGATATAGGTTCCCAATTATCATAGATAAGATATGCAGCTCCAGCTATAACTGCAACAGCTGCTCCTATTGGATTTGCCATTAGTAGTTTTCCAACAGTTGCTACAGCAGTTCCTAAAAAGGTAAAAGAACCACTTACTAAACCAATCCCTCCGGATAAAAAAGGCATAGCCATTCCAATTGCACCAACTACAACTCCTACACTTCCTAAAACTGTCAAAAGTCCACCAGCAATTGCTACCCCTGTAACAATAACTGAACTCAATTCTTCATGTTCATCCATCCAAGAAGTAACAGAAGTAATAACATCTCCAATAATTGTTGCAGCTTGAGATACTACAGGTGCAAAATATCCACCAACTTTAGAAGTGAAATTATTTATCTTGTTAGATACTAAATCCCACTCTTTACCTTTATTCATAGCTTTTGCCATCTCTTCAGTTTTAGCAGTTCCATTTTGTAAAGATGTACTCATAGAGTCTATATTTGAGCTTAAGTTATCAGTCTCATTATAAAGTAACTCAATTAATGCTAAAGCCTCTTCAGTTCCAAATGCATCTTTTAATTCTTTTTTTTCAATTCCATTTAATGTATTTCCATACTTAGTTTTAATTTGATTTAAAATTTCTGGCATTGATAAAAGATTATTATTAGCATCTAAAAAAGATAACCCTAACTTTTCATTTGCTTTAACAGCTCCACCTAAAAAAGCTCTATATTTTGTAGCAGCTTCACTTCCACTCATAGTAGCTTGTAGTTGACCTAAGATACTTAGCTGCTCTGCAAAATCAACTCCAGCAGATGTTGCACTAGCTCCTAGATTTGATAAAGCAGCTGACATATTTCCACCATCAGTTTTAAACTGTTGAACTGAAGATGCAATACCTGCAGAAAAATACTCTCCAAACTTAATATCTTTTTCCTCATCTGATAGAGTATTCCATCCAGAAATTGTAGCTGCTCCAAACTGTTCAAACTGCTTTCTATAGATTCCATACCCTGATGCAAAAAGTGAAGTCATCTCTCCTGTTGAAGATTTAGTTGCACTACCTGTCATAGCTGCTATTTTTGTAAACTCTCCAACAGCAGTATCACTTAAACTAGCAATTCCAGATTTAATATCATAAGAAGCAGCTACAAACTCTGGGGCAGTAGTTCCTGCAAATTCATTTGAAAACTCTCTAGCACTTTTTGTAATAGATTTTATTCCTGAATCATCTATTCCTAAAGATGAAACCTCACCTTGAGCACGTGCTAATTCTTGGTAGTCATTATATGCAGCTTTTAGAGGTGCAGATATTGCAGTTCCTAAAGCTAAAGATGCAGTTGATAGTTTTGTGATATTTGCACTAGTTCTATTTACTTGAGTATCTAATTTACCTAAGCCACCTGTTGCATTTCCAAGAATAGGAGATAACTGATCTGTTGCACTTAAAACTATTCCTAAAGTTAATAATGTACTCATTTTAATCTACTCCTCTCTTGGCATAAAGTAAGCTTTTTCTATCTCTAAAGCTTGTGTAAAATATTCTTTTAAATCACCTAAAGATAACTCTAACTGTTCTTGCAATCCAAAGTGAAGCCAGTGCCCCACTTTTGAAGTGACGATTATTAAATCGTCAACTCCTATGTCAAAAAAACTATAAGTTCCTTTTTTAACTGTTGTAGTTCTTTTCCATCCATCTCATCAAAGTCATTCATTGTTGCATTAAGATCACAAAGATTTGAAACCATTGTCATATCTCTTTCATGAGTATCAACTATATGAGAAACTGCTTTTAAATCTTTTCCTTTTGGAACTCTCATACTTACTTCTTTTATCTCTTTACCACCAACTATAATTGGTTCTTCAAATTTAATTACTTTTGCTTTTCTTGCCATTTTATTTCCTTATGCGTTTAATATTTGTCTTGTATCTGCTAGTAAATCTTTACCAGCTATTTCACAAATTAAGTTCTCATGATCTATTTTTACTTGTAAAGTATTATCTATTTCATAAACATATTTTTTAAGACCTGTTTGAGATACTTTTACATCTAACATCTCTCCAGCTTTTGCTTCACCATACTCAATATCAATTGCACCTGTTAAAGTCCACATATGATTTCTAGTTTCACTTCCCTCTTTAATGGCTTTTTTTAGAATTACTTCTCCATCATCAGTTTTTGCCATCACATCAAAAACAGCTCTAGGAACTGAAGCAAAAGACATCTCAGAATCTAAAGACTCAAACTGTCCAATTGCATAACTTACATCACCAGCTGCTGTTGATGAATTCACTCTTTTTTGTTTTAAAGCTGGTTGTTTAAATGAAACTGCTGTTCCAAGATTTCCAAAGCCATCTAAAAATGCATTTACATCTACTATTACACTCTTTTTCATAATCTTATGCCTCCTCTATTATTTTATAAACTCTATCTGCATATGAGTCAACTCTGTTAAATGTCACTTGAATTCTTCTAGGACTTGGCATCTCTTGAGCATCTATTTGGAAGTAAAACTCTCCAGCAGTTATTGCTGTTGCTGTTGTACGTTCCAGGTCTAAATAGATATTAAAACCTACCATTACTTCTTGACCAACTAATCTATCCATAAAAGCTCTAAGTGATTTTTTAGCACTTGTTAATGCTGTCATATCTCTATCAATAGCAAAGAAAATTCCATCTATTACAGCTTGAGCTGCTAAGTCAAAGATTCTAACTCTTCTTGCATCTTGCCAGATTGAATCAATAGATGTAGTTGCATACTCCCAAGTTCTAATACCGTTGTATTGAATAAAACTCATGATTTGTTCTTCAGTTAAAGGATCAGTTTCATCTAAAGCTCCAGCATAAAACTCACTTGGATATTTAACTGAAGAAAAAGGAAGTACTCTATTTGAAATAGAGTATGAATATCCTATTTCATCAAGTCCATCAACATATGCTCTTAAAAATGCTAAAATTACTCCAGAATCATAATCATCTGTTGCATTTAAATCTGTATTCCATTTACCTAAAGGACATTTTGCAAGGGTAACTCTATCACTTCCAAAATTTACTCTTTGTGCTATTGCATCTGCATTTAGCTCTGAATTAATATCAATAAAAGTTCTTCCTTTAATACTGTCACAGGTAGTAATTAAAGCATTACAAATATCCATATCACCAGATGCATAATCTGCAACTGCTAAAATATCAGGCTTAAAAGATACAGTTGCTCCTACATTTGAAGCAAGATTGATTGTTCCTGCTGCTGTTTTTAAAGCATTTGTTGCATTGATTACATTTGATTTTGTTTCAGCATCATCTGCACCTTCATTTACTACAGATATAATAGTAGGCACGATAATAGGAAACTCATCAACTCCAAGCTTTAGATATTTTTTAATATTTCCAGTAGTTGCAGCTGAAATTAACTCACTTTCTAAAGCATCTTTTTGACTATCAAAACAGTAAATTCCTGATTGGATATTAGCTGTTAAAACCAAAGCTAATGGCAAGGTTGAAGTTACTGATATAACTCTTGCACTATCACTTGTAACTTTTGTTACTACACCTCTTTTAATACTCATTATTTTCTCCTAATTAAAGTTTTTCATCTTCTTCTATTGATTTAATACAATGTTCATTTTCAAACAACTGTAAAAAACAACATACTTTTCTTTCAAGCCAATTGGCTCTTTCTTCTCTTTTTTTTACGCCTATTACATGGCTTATTGTTACATCAGGATTTCCACCATAGATAATTACTTTAAAAAGTTGATCTATGGCTATTAAGATGTTCCAAATCCTTTGCATATCATCACCAAACTATAAGATCAAGTTCTTCAACTGTTGTTGCGGCACTGATCTGTGCTTTTAAAGTTGCTGATTTTATAAGCTGCTCTTTTTTATAAGCTGCTCCATCATCAAATACTGCTTTTAACTGTTCTTTTGTGTGTGGTTTCCATTCCCATGTGATAGTTTCATCATCATTTTTAAGGCCACACTTTAAAAGATCATCTGATCCAGCAGTTACTAATCCCATCAAGTTGATCTGATCATCTCTATCTGATTGATAAAAATGTTCTATTCCCAGGGCTGAACTTGCAAAACCTGAAACAATTGCTGTTTCACATGAAGTGTTTATTGTTGAAAGTTTTGTGCTTTTGATTAAATTAATATCTGCTTCCCAGGCTGATCCATTCCACTTATCAAACTCACCAGGAACAAGCAATGTAAATCCATCTTTTATTTCACTAAGATAATTCACAGTTTCTTCAGCTTTTGTTTCTGCTGAATAAACTTTTTGACCTCTATTATCTTCTATATATTCCCAACTGTTTTGATCTTCATTAAAACAAATTCCAAAACCATCTTTTTCTTTTAATGGTTTAACTGTTGTTGCATTAGCTGGAATAAGATATTTATCTTTTTCAAGTGGATCTTTTATTGCTTCAGTTTGAGATAAAAACTCTTTAGTTTCTTTATCGTAATTATAAATTATCATTTTTACCTTCCTAATATTTAATGCAATACATCATTGCTACATTTCGTGGTCTGTTTTCACTTGCTGTTGGTACAACATTAGAAACATCAAACTCAACACCTGCATCAACTGAAAATGCAGTATTTCCTGAATTATTAACACCAGTTGAAGAAAATGCTGTAGAAAATACTCCATTTGCTGATGAAAAATTGTATCTTCCACTCGAGTCCCCCATAACAAAACTACCTATAATATTTCGTATTGCATCACCTTGAAAACTACCAACACCACGACCACTATCAACACCACGACCATTATCAAGCCCTCTTATGAACTCACCTCTAAGATCAGGAATATTAAATGTACTGCTTCCATTCCCGACACCATAAGTTGTTCCAATTTTTGCAAATAAATCAGCATATACAGTTCTTGAAAGTGCTGCCCCATTACATTCTAAAAACCCATCAGGAACTACATTTGAAGGTGAAGCAATAATCATTGAAGCAAAAGTGCTTTTTTCTAATTTACTTTTTAAATATACTGTTCTGTTCGCTAGGTGTTTATGTGGTTTGTTATCAACCCCATCTGCTCCACCTTCAACTGGATCAGTAGTTTCAAGCTGATAAACTCCATCTTCCCACTGTTCTAATTCTTCTATATCAGCCATTCGCTGCTCCTATTTTTCCATGTGTTATTTCATTGTTATAAAAATATGTTCCATCCCTTGAAGCAGCAATATCATAAACAATTGCTACTAGATGTGATCTTTTTGGTGCATAAGCTTCAATTAGTTTTCTAGCTATATTTGCCCTTGAAATAGTAATTGGTTTTGGTACATAAATTACATACTTTGCCCAATCATCATTAGAACCATGATTATAAATACCATCATATTTATAGCTTCCATCCCTACTATCTAACCTAAGCCCCTCTTTGATCTTTGCATATTCACCTTTTGCTTTATTTGAATAATTTACCAATTCAAGTACTTCTTCAATAGCCCATAAAGTTCCTTTTCTTTGATGAAGTAAAATAGAGTGTTTTATCAGATCTCTTTTTTCACTCTCTTTTAATTCTTCATCCCAAAAATCAACTTTAAAAGCATATGCCAAAAAAGGCAAAAACTCTAAAGGACAAAATAAAGGATTTGCAAGATGCTTTACAATACTTAGCTCATCACCAATTAAATCAAGTCTCTTTGAGTTTGCGATATCAATAGCTTTTGCTATTTCACTTTCATTACTAGGCAATAGTGATATTGAGCTCATTTTGTACCCCTATTTGATTGTATGAAATAACATAGTTTTCATTTGGACCTGAGATAATCACCTCTTTAACTCCAGCTACTTTTAAAAAATCATTTATCTCAGATAAAGTGATATCTTCTTTGATTTTTTCTAAAGTTTTTAATCCAGCTTTTAAAGATGCTATTGCATTTGAAAGAACTTCATTTGATAGAACATTCTCTTCCAATACAAGTGATGCAGTAACATCTATATTTATAACCTCTACATGATCTATAATTACTGTATCACTTAGAGGTCTTATTTGCTTATCATTTAAACTTGAGTTTATATTCTCTTGCATAGTTGCATCTGCATCTTTGCTATAGTAAAAGACATGAACTGTTCCAGCTTCTAATCTCTCTATATTCACATCAGATATTCTTTCATCAGATGAGTATGTAAAACTTTCATAGGTTTCACTAGCTCCTGCAGTTGATTTATCAGCCATAGAGATGAAAATCCTAGCTCTAAACTCTTCATCACTTTCAACTTCACTTCCATTTTTAAAACCATCACCAGAAGCTGCTGTTACTACATAAGGAAGTGGTGTTGTTATATTTACAGTTTGAACATCACTACTTGAAGCTGAAAGTTGAAGTTCCACTTTTCCACTTCCTTCAAGTTCACCTGCAGATATAATTACATCTTCTTGAAGTGTTGCCTCATATATACTTTCATCATCACTTAAAACTAAACCTGAAGAAATAGTGATATCTCCAACTTGAGCCTCACTTAGAGTAAAAGTATAAGTATCATAAGGATGTTCACCTTGCAATCTAACACAGTCAAACAGTGCTCCCCAGTTATCTAAATCATCACCTGTAGCAGTTGCAATAAAAAATGCAAGTGCCAGGGAATTAAACTTTTTTCTTAAGTGAATTTCTCTATATGCATTTGCTTCTATTAAAGGCATATAATCATCACTCTCTAAAGCTTCCCAATCAGGTTTTACACTTTGAACAGTTGATATGATTTCTTGTTTTATCTCTTCAAAATCTAAAGTTTGTAAAACTGCTGGTGTAGGTAATGAACTAATATCTATCATGCTGCATACTCCAAACTTAAATCATCTTCAAAATTCACACTACAAGAGATCTCTCCACTTGTAGTATCAAAACTATTTAATGTAACACCTGTTGGAACTAATCTATCATCCCAAGGATTCCAGTTCTCATCAAAAAAGCATTCAAAGAGATACTTTTTAAATAGCATTGCCCACTTAAGTGTTGTAGGTCTATCTATTAAAATATGAAGCTTTGAGCCAAAATGAGGAAGATAAACTCTAGAACCTAGAGGTGTCTCAATCATTCTGTTAAAGCTTTTTTCTTTTGAAATCTTTGCCATCTTTTTCTCTTTATTTATTTGGAGCAGTTGTAATAGCTCCAGCTCCAAAGTGATTACCTGCATTTTGTGTATGATCATGGGTATCATCTATTGTTGTTCCATTATGAGTTACACTTCCACCATCAAAGTTTGTATTATCTGCTTTGATAGTTATATTTTTTGCAATAATCTCAATATCACCAACACAAGCTGCAGTTAATTTTTTGTTTTTAGTGTCATAGGAAAACCTAGTTCCATCCTCAAACTCAACAACTGTTGTAAACTCATTAGATCCATCTGGCTCTTTACAAGCTTTATTAAAAATAGATCTAATAATAAATCCACTATTTGCATTTCCAAATGGACTTATTACTAGAACCTGTTCATTTACTCTTATTGGTACATGAACTCTTACAAAAGAGTTTGCAATACTTACAACTGGTAAGAATGCAGATACTCTCTTGTTATCCACATCATCATCAAAAATAACTCTAGCTAGAGCTTTTCCATCTTGAGATTTTGTAGCTGATATAGTTCCTATTTGAGCTATATTTTCTAATCTTCTTTTTAGTTCCCCTAAAGTCATCATCTGATTTTAATTCTTCCAAACATCCATCTAAGTCCAAAAGTAGCTATTACAATTCCAACTACTAACCACATATACCAATCAGGAGTTTGTTTTAATGTTTTAAAGCCTTCTAAAATGTATGGTTGAAAGTGTGGTATAAAAGCAGCTATCAATGGAATAGAAAATAAAAATACAAACCACTCATCTTTCCAAGAGTGTTTCATATTGTTTTGAGCATTTGTATCCCAATCAGCCTCTACTTGCTGTCCTTTTTCAGCAAGTTTTGCAGCAATATCCATCTTTTTAAGTCTTACTTCATGCTCTCTATCTAGCTCTTTTGCTTCATTTTCTACTTTTAAAGTTTTTCTTTTTTGCCATTCTACTATTGGTTCTTTTACAATATCAGCTATCCAAGAAAGAGGATTTAATTTTGATAAGATACTCATTATTTATCCTTTGCTACATAACTTAAGATTGCTTCATTTTGTTTTTTAAGTTCACCTAGAGCTAAATCTATATGCTCCATCTGATTTGCATATAATTCTTTTGATACAAAAGTAGCCCTAGCTTTATCCCACTTAACAACATCAACAATCTTCTCTTCAAAATCTTCAATTTTCTTACTATTTCGTGTAGTCATAAAAGTATTAATAGAAAATGAACCTACAAAAGTGATGATTCCTATAATTAATTGCCATGTATTTATCACTATTGTTGCTTCCATTTCAAACCTTAACTTAAATTTTTATCGCAGTCTAACATCTATATATACGCACTATAAAGCAAGGGACTTTAGTGTTAGATTCTTCAAAAAAACACGACTAGATAAGGCTTTGGACTATTTTGTAAGATTTGGCTCATTTGTTTAGAAAAGGGAAATTGTGCAAGAGTATGAAATAGAATTAAAAAAAGACTTATCCCAAATAGCTAGTTGCGAAAAGTATTTTGGTGAGTTTTCATCTGTAAAAGCTATTCAAATAGATACTTCAAAATTACCTATTATATATGTAGATTTTATAGAAGAAGATCCTATATCTTCATTTGAATTGAATTTAAAATTCTCTTTATACATTGCACAAGCTTCATTTTCAAACAACAAAAAAACAAGACAAAAACAACATAATGAAATAGAAGAACTTCTATTAAAGATAAATGAAAAACTATATTCAAAAACAATTTTAGATTCACAACCAATAAAAATTGGTGCATCAAAGAAAATATTAGATGCAAAAAATGAAAGTGCTTATATAACTATCTTTCAAAAAAATCTAGAATTTACAATACCAAAAATTCATATACAAGGAGAATATATTGAATAAATCACTTATAGCATGTAACGTACTGTTTGCACTAAACTCCCAAACAATACAAGATGAAATAAAACTTGCCATTACAGGTAAATGGCAAGGTCATGTAGCAGGAGACTTTGAACTCAATCTTGAAGACTTACAGCAGATGAAAACTAACTTTGATAATGCAAAGGTAGATCTAGTAATCGACTTAGATCATGCAACTGTTATTGAAGGGACAGGAGAAGCTTATGGTTGGATAAAAGAGTTTGAGATAAAAGATGAAGAGTTATGGGCAAAAGTCGAATGGCTAGAACATGGGAAAGAGCTTATTAAAACTGGTAAATACAAATATATTTCACCAGTTTTTCAAAAGAACACTATAGACCAAACAACTGGAAAAGATATAGGTTGGACTATTCATAGTGCAGCTCTTACAAATAGACCATTTTTAGAAGACTTAGGAGAACTAGTCGCTAACAATAATCAAATAAATAAAAAGGAGAACACAGGAATGACACCTGAAGATAAAGCAAAAATGGAAGCTCTTGAAAAAGAGAATAAAGATTTGAAAGATAAAGAAACAGCAGCTGAATCAGCAAGAGTTGAAAAAGAAGTTGATGATGCAATTGCAGCAAACAAAGTTGTAGCTAGCCAAAAAGATTCACTTATTGCTTTTGGGAAATCAAATCCAGAAGGATTAACAAGTCTATTAACAAATGCAAAAGTAATTGTTACAAAACCTGAAGATGATGTTTATTCAAACAACAATCAAGGTGCAGGAAACCAAAAATACAATGTACTTAAATTAGGAGGTATTGAATAATGTCTGATTTCGTAGGAACAAGCGTACAAAATGTAACGCTAAAAAAACAAAGTGATGTAGTAATCAAAAAAGTTCTAGCAACAGAGGCTGCTGTAACTATTCCAGATGGAACAGAAGGTTTAAAAGCTGGGCAAGTTTTAATTACAACTGATGGTGGAGCTACTTTTGATGTAGCAGCTGTTGATGCAGAACCAAATGGAATCCTATGTGATAACTTAGAAACATCAGGTCCTGCAGAAGTTTTACTTTTAGGTGTTGTAAGAGAGAAATATCTTGAAGGTTTAAATGCCTCTCATAAACCACACTTATTTAACAATAAAATCATTTTAAGATAAGGAGATAAGAAATGCCATTTTTAGAGATTATGAAGTTGTGGACATTAACTACAATAATGGTCGCAATTAATCAAGTTAAAACATCAGGTACCTATGTATTTGATAAATATTTTAAAGCAAATGCAAAACCTGTTATGGGGAACACTGCAAAACTTAAAATTAAAAAAGGTGCAGGGATTGTTTTAGAAACAATTCTTCCTGGAGCAGATAGATTAGTAAGAGATTTAAAAGATGTTTATGAACTAACCATTGAACTTCCAAGATTTGGATTGAGTGATACCATCTTAGCTCATGAAATAAATGAATTTGAATCTTTAAAAGGTGAAGCAAAAGTAGAAGCTGTTTCACAAAAGATTACTCAGATTTTAAAAGAGCATAAAGATGACTATATGACTACTATTGAGTATATGGCTACAGGTGCTTTATTTGGAAAAGTAGTTGATGGAAAAGGAAAAGTTTTATTTGACTTTAGAACAACTGCAAATCCAATTGAGTTTAAAAACAAAGAAATTGATATTGCTTTAAATGAAGTTGATGAAGCTTTAGTTGATGAACTTGGTATTGAAGTTCCATATGACATTTTATGTTCTTCTACTTTCTTTAATAGAACAGTTGCAAATGCAAAAGCAGCTGGAGACTTTAAAGATAATGGTCCTGCAAAATATATTGATGAAAATGGAAAAAGAGTACTTACTATTCATGGTAAGAGATTTATTCCATTTAGAGCTTCGTGGAAAGATGAAAATGGAAACAGAAAACCTTTTATTGAAGAAGGTAAAGCTGTAGTTATTCCTAAGTCTGAGAAAGTATATGAAGTTGTTTATGGAAGAGCAGATCATACTCAAGCCATGAAAGCAGCTCCAAAAATGTTCTTTGCTGCATCTCCTGAAGAATTAGAAAGAGGTAAAGGATGGGCAATTGAGACTGAAACAAAAATCATTCCATATTGTACAAGACCTGGTGCGTTAATCAAGCTTATTTATTCAGCTTAATGCAATATTCAAAATAAAGGCCCTTAAGGGCTTTTATTTATTGAAACGATAAATGTATCGACTAAAAATAGTTTAGAGTTTTTAAACGGGTTTTAAACGCTAAAGTAAAAGGATTTAAAATTGATTACCAATGAAGATTTACTAAAAGAGATAAGCCAAACAGAACTTACTCAACTTTCAGATTTAAATGCAACAGGAAATTTAAATCAAGACGTAATAGATGATGCACTAAATGATGCAATCTCTTTTATTGAATCTTTTATTATCCAACCTGAAAATCCAACAGCACTTTTAAAAAAGATTACTGTTGATTTAACAATCTATGAACTAAGAGCACAAAATGGTCTTATAAGTGAGGGAGATAAAGAACTCAAAAAAGAGAATGAATCATATCTTATGAAAATGAGTACAGGAAGATTAATAACTGAACATAAGAATAACACTACAGTTACAATTCCTGCAAGTAGCAAATCATATGCATTTAGACATAGAGATAAAAAAAGAGTAAGAACAGAAGGTTTTAGATGAAACTAAGTAATGCAGATAAAAATAGAATGTTAGCAAGGTCGCTTTTTATAGATGCCTCAAAGTCTCAAATTGAAATAGCCCAGATTTTACAAGTTGGAGATAAAACTATCTCCAACTATCAAAGTAAAGATAAAGCTGAAGGTTTTGATTGGCTAACGCTAAGAGCTGCTAAATACATAAAAGAGTCAAGTGAAACAAAAGAAAATATGTACTCTTTATTTGTAAATTATATGTATCAAAGTATAAAAGAGATTAGAGAAAATGAAAAGATGAGTGTTGAAGCAAAAGCTCAAATGCTTGTATCTTTAGGAGATAGTTTCTCTAAAATGAGGAAAGTAGCAGCTGCTGAAGATCCTGAAGCTTATAAATATGGACTTATAAAACATACAATTGAAACTATACTTTTAGATATCAAAGATCATATACCAACTGAAAGCATGGAAAAAGTTATTGAAAGAGTTTATGCAATCCAAGAAGAGTTAAGCGATGTCTCTATTTGAAAAAAGCGAACTACTTGAACTTATAAATAATTCATACAATGAAGCTTTAGAAGAAGGTAAAAGCAAGTTTGCAGCAAGAAAGATATCAAGAAGAGTATTTAAAGAAGAGTTAGGAAAATTCTCTGCTGGCTTAAAAGAGCAGATAAAAGTCTCTAACCTTTTAGATCCAAAAGATAAACAAAAAAGAAGAGATAAGCAAAAGACAAACTTTCATTATTTTAGAATGACTTACTTTCCTCATTACTATACACTTCCTGGAAAGAGTGAACTGCAAGAAGACCTAGATAAAACTTACTACAAAATCATAGATAAATATAAACCTATGGGATTAAAGTTTGCAAAAGCAGCTCCAAGAGGATTTGGTAAATCAACTGATGTTTCTGTTGTATTTCCTATTTGGTGTATTGTAAATGGATATAAAAACTTTCCAACTATCTTCTCTGATGCAATAGAACTAGCTGAGACTCTAGTTGAAGCAATTAAGGCAGAACTAGAAGAGAATGAAAGATTAAAAGCTGATTTTCCTGAAAGTTGTGGAGTAGGAAAGATATGGAAAATAGGAGAGATAGTTACAAATAACAATGTAAAAATCAAAGCCTATGGATCAGGAAAAAGAGTAAGAGGTGTTAAGCATGGAGTTTATAGACCAGACCTTGCAATAATAGATGATCTAGAAAATGATACAAATGTAAGAAGCAGAAAACAAAGAGATAAACTAGAAGAGTGGCTTGATGAAGCTATTGATAACTTAGGAAGTGTTGATGGTTCACTTGATATTTTATATATAGGAACTATTTTACATAGAGACTCAGTATTATCAAGAAAGCTCAAGCTGAAGTTTTGGCATCCTGTAATTTTTAGAGCTTTAATCTCCTATCCAAAAAATATGGATTTATGGGAAGAATACACAAAAATATATAAATATGAAGGTGTAGAAGAAGCTAGAAACTTCTATTTAGAAAATAAAAAACTTATGGATGAAGGTGCAGTTCTACTTTGGAATGCAGTTAAGTTAGAGTTTCTTATGCAAAAAAGAGCTGCTAATAATAAAGCCTTTCAAAAAGAACAGCAGAACAATCCAAACTCTGAGAACCAAAAGTTTGACTCCTCAAAGTTTGAGAAAATAACTTCAACTCAAATGCCAAAACTAGACAGAATCTATTTATATGTAGATGCAAAAGGAGATTCAGAAGAAGGTGACTTTTGTGGATTTGTAGCAGGTGGAGTATCAGATACAACGAAAAAACTCTATATTTTTTACACCAAACAGATGCGTATTAAAGGGAAACCCGTTGTAACTGAAACTCTAAGACTTATGAATCTTTGGAAAATATATCTACTCTCTGGAGATAAAAATGGTGGTTTTTACATGCTTAGAGATTGGATAAAAGATGCAGCTTGGAATGCAAATGTTCCTATGCCAAATACAAAGTTTATTCATTGGAGTGAAAACAAAGAGGACCGTATGGGAGAATTAGAGTTTCCTATTGATGATAAAGATATTGTTTTTGTGGGAGATCATCCTGAACTATTTAACCAAATGAATGATTTCCCTGAATCTGAACACGATGATTTACATGATCCTGTTTCTGCAATATATAAATTAAGCAAATTAAGAAGACTAAAAAAAGATTCTCAAAATGGTTCAAGAAGAAGTAATCAAAGAGGATTAAGACATAAAAGAGAAAGTAGAAATAAAAGAACTCCAAGAGGTAGAAGATGAAATTAAAGAATTTATTTAAAAGAGCTAAAGGCTCAATATTAACAAACAATAAAAAAGAAGAAAGAACATCAGTAAAATTAAATTCAAAACAAAAAGATATTTTAACTTCACTATTTGAACTACCTGTTCAAAGCTCATGGCTTGATAATGAAGCTATTGATAAAATCCTAAGAGATGGAACTGTTAGTGCTTCAATTGGTTCAAGAAAAGCTGCAACGTTAAAAAAAGAGATTTTAATAGATTGTAAAGATTCTACAATAAAATCAAGATTAGAAGATATCTTTGATTATGATACTTTAGATTCAATATTAGATATTCCATACCAGGGTTTTGGAGTGTTTGAATTAAACTGGGAAGAAGATAAAAACAGACTTTACCCCGTTTTAGTAGAAAGAGATTATAAGAACTTTATCCTGGAGAAAAATGTTTTAAAATACTTTTCAGATGGTATGCCTGAAGATATACCTATGCATAAAGCAATATACTCGACATATAAATCAAAAGCAAACAAACCATATGGACAAGCAATTTATACAACTCTATTTTGGCTAATTGAATTTAAAAATGCTTCTTTAGAGTTCTGGGTAGAACTTCTTGAGAGATTTGGTACTCCTTGGGTGATAGCAAAAACTGAAGGAAATAAAAACGAACTTGCAGATGAAATATATAATATGCTAGGAGGAGATGGAGCTGTTGTTGATACTGAAGATGAAATTGATTTAAAAACTGCAACAGATAAAGGAAACTTCAAAGAAATAGTTGAATATATAGATGACCAAATAAGAATGGTTTTATTAGGTGGTAATCTTACAGGACAAGTAAAAGGTGGTTCACAAGCAGCTGCTACTGTTCACAATGAAATTAGAGAAGATTTGGCCAGAGCTGATGAAAATATAGTAAATAAAGTTATCAAAGAAGTTCTTAAATCTTTTAAAGAATTAAACCAAATAAGTGAAGATATAACAGGAACACTAAAAGATAAAGATGATCCAAATAAACTACTTGTTGATAGAGATAAAGTAATTCATGATATGGGATACACTCCTACAAAAGAGTATATTGAAAAAACATACAATATTAATGTAGAAGATAAAAAAGAGGAGCTAAGTCTTAATCACATTTCACAAACAAATAATTCATTAATAACTTCAAATAAGAATATTTTCAATGATGAACTTGATAAAAATAGTGACAAGATAGATATCACACAAATTGCAATCACATTTCAAAAGCAAATAGTTGATGTTATAAATAATAGTGATTCATATGAAGAGATGTTAGATAAACTTTTTGAACTATATCCAAATATGAATACCTCTACTTTAGAAGATACTCTTTTCCAAAATATAGCAAATGCTCAACTTTTAGCTGCTGCTCAAATAGAAGATGAGAATAAAGATGGTTAAACTTGACTTTACTAAACCACCGGAAGAGATTATAAATTATCTAAAAAACAAAGGTTTTAAACTAACTTTTGATTATGATGAGATGATAAAAGAGGCACATCATAAAACCTTCACAGTTGCAAAAGTTACTAGAGCCGATTTATTAAATGATATTCATGGTGCTTTAACTGATGCATTGAAAGATGGTAAGAACTTCAAACAGTTTAAAAAAGACATTCTTCCTACTTTAAAGAAAAAAGGTTGGTGGGGAGAACAAGAGATAATTAATCCTAAGACAGGAGAAATAAAAAAAGTTCTTATAGGTTCTAGAAGACTAAAAACTATCTTTGATACAAATATGAGAGTTGCTTATCAACAATATAGATATAAACAGATGATGCAACTTCCTTTATCAACTTATTGGATGTATAGATCAGCTCTTTTAGAAAACACCAGGGAAAAGCATAGAGACCTTCATAGAACTGTACTTCCAAGAGATCATAGTTTTTGGAGTACAAACTACCCTCCAAATGATTGGAACTGTAAATGTAGTGTCACAGCTCATAGTGAAAAAGATTTAGAAAAAAGAGGTCTTAATATTTACAAAGGAAAAATAAAAGGTATAGCATCAAAAGATTGGGCTTACAACGTAGGAGATATCTCAAAAGTATCAACTATAAGTAAATTAGACTTGTCTTCATCTTTAGCAGCACTTACAACTTTAAAAAGTATAAAAAACAATGCCTTAAAAGATATGAGTGAAGAGGATTTAAAAAAGAGATTTTATAAAACTTTGGCCATAAAAGAAGCTGATGTATTCATAGATAAAATCAATGATCCTATAATAATAGATGATAACCTTTTTAAAGCAGCTTCAGGACATAGTAAAATCAAAAAAAGAGATAGACATCTATACCTAGATGAAATAGCAAAAACCATAAAAGATCCAGATGAAATATATCTAGAGTATGCAAAAGGAAAGATAACAAAAGAAAATAGACTTATAAAAAAAATGTTTAGATACTATAATGACAATGGCAAAAGAAGAGCTATATTGGTTATATTTGAATATTTAAAAGATAAGACTCAAGGAGTAACAGCATACTTTTTAGATAATGGTACTCAAATGGATAAAAGAAGAATAGAAAAACTTATATATAAAAGAGAGTCGGATTAAAGGCTACAGTTTGCAGGGCAATCCGACATGCCATATCTGTAGTCCCATTTCTCTTATATATAGAAAATTATAACTAATTAGGAAATATTATGCAAATAACTTTACAGGCATTTGGTTTTACTGAAGCTATAAAAACTCTTAAAAATGCTCAAACATCTATTTCAGATACACAACCTCTGATGATAGAGTTATCAAATCACCTCTATAACATAAGTATGGATAGCTTTGAAGATGGAAGAACCCCAGATGGTAAAGCTTGGACACCACTAAAAGAATCAACTTTAAAATATAAATCAACTGCAAAGATGTTGTATAATGAAGGTGACTTGCAAGGAAAATTTATCCAATCAGCTTCAAAAGATGAAGCAAGTGTTGGAACAAGTGCCACTTATAAAGGCTTTCCTTATCCTGTAGTAATGCAGTTTGGAAAAGATGATGGAAGCGTGCCAGCTAGAGCTTTTATGCCTATAGATTCAAATGGAAAACTTTATGGTGGGGTTGAAAAAGAACTTCAGGATATAGTTATTAAGTTTGTAGAAAGTGCTTTAAACTGAAAAAGCTCCCCGAGGGGAGTTTTGCAGAGAGTACAGGTTTCGAACCTGCTTAGGGTTGCCCCTAGCCTTCGAGTATCAATCGAGCACCTTACCATTCAGTCAACTCTACAAAAATATTTATTGAATATCTTTGTAGAACTGATAATAAAAGTATATATTTTTCTAACTTAAAATAAAGAAGGCTCTCGTAAAGGCTTAGTAATTATAAATATCTGAGATTCACTAAGATCATACTTCTTAGCAAGTTTTTTAGCTAGATGCTTTTCACCAAGTCTTTCTTTATATTCTTCTATTATTTCATCATTTCTACAAGTGGTTTTATAAGAAGGTACATAAAAGGATGAGCCACCAAACTCTTTGATTGCACTGTTTAAATCAGTCTCTGGATTTTTAATAAAATTAAAAAACTCTTCAAATAAATCGTAGTTAGTTACAGCACCATCATTCATATAAGCCTCCTTAAGTTTTTTGAAAGTATAACAAGTTTAATTACAAATTGCAAGATATTTACAATTATATTGCATTTTGATATTCAATAACGAATAACTATATTTTAGATAAAATAATCAGATTTTATTATAAAAGAGAGATTATGGAAAAACAAGAAGCATTAGATAAATTGAATGAATTATTAAAAGAAGGTGATAATTTACCTGAATATAAACTTGACAACAATCCAGTTTATCATAAATGGCATAGAAAAATAAAAAGAATAATTGAAAAGATTTTTGGTAGCACATATCTTAGTGATCTTGAAAAAACAAAATTTGAACCTAGCCCTTTAGCACAAGGTTTTGATGATGTATACAATTCCAATGGTGAGCTTAGCAGATTTAATAAGTCAATAATAGATAAAAAAATGTTAATAGAATCTTTTATTGAAGAAGTAGAAGAATGGGAAGAACATAGTGCAAGAGATGTTAACACAACATATAGCGACAACGTTACTCTTAATATTATTAATATACAAAAGGATATACCAAAAACAAAAGTTTTTATAGTTCATGGACATGATGAATTAGCAATAAGTCAAGTATCTGACATAGTAAGAAAACTAAATCTTGAACCAATAGTTTTAAGAGATCAGGTAAGTAGAAGTAATACTGTTATAGAAAAAATTGAAGCACATACTGAAGATATTGGTTTTGCAGTAGTTCTTTACACAGAATGTGATTGGGGAGGAAAAGAAAAAGATGATCTTCAAAGAAGAGCAAGACAAAATGTAGTTTTAGAACATGGTTATTTAATGGCTAAAATTGGAAGAGAGAATACTTTCCCTCTAGTAAAAGGAAGAGTAGAAACTCCCGGAGATATCTCTGGAGTTCTCTATGAAAAAATGGATGAGCATGGAGCATGGAGATATAAGCTTGCTGATGAATTAAAAGCAGCAGGATATAAAATAAGTAAAGACCTAATATAAAGGATTACAATGGCAGATGTTAATACAATAGATCATACTAAAGAAATATACGAACTTATAGATACTGCACTAAAGATTGGTTTAGGTGCATTAATTAGTGGTTTTGCAACTTACTTTGTTACAAAATTAAGTCATAAACATGAAGTATCAAAAGAAAAACTAAATAGAAAAATGCAAATACTTGAAGAAGTTTCTGTATCAATGCATACATATTTTGATGCTGCAAATAGTATAAAAAGTCAATGGTTTGGATTTAAAGATTCAAATTTATTAGCAACTGACTTAAGAGAAGACTTAATGGCAAAGTATAAAGAATGTGATGATGATTATACAAAAGGAATAAAAGAATGTTCAGAAGCTCTTTGCAAATTACAACTTCTTGGAGCAGAGAAAGTAATTAAACTAATACTAGATTATGATAAATGTATTATTGAATATAGAAATGATATAGCTAAATGTGAAAGAGTATTCTTAAGCTCTAAAGAATATGATCAAGTAGAGAAAAAGACCAGACCATTAAAAGCAACTTGCTATAAAGAGCTCAGAAACTTTATGGATGAATTAAAATAAAAGGAAAAGAATGAATGATTTTTTGAAAGGCCTTCAAGATGTATTTATAGCAAGAGTTAAAAATATGCTCTTACTAAACTTTATTATTGCTTGGGCTATTGTAAACTACGATATTATGTTTTTTATGCTGTTTGATAATATGACAATAAGCCATAAAATACTTTATATTCAACATGTTCCTATTGGATTAATGAAAGGCCTAGTTTATCCAACTCTTCTGGCTGCATTCTATATCTATGCAATACCATTTTTAAACTTATTAATTGTTATCCCGTATAACAAATACATTGATAAAGAAATAAAAAAACATAAAAATGAAATGTTAAAAAAACATTATGAATCAATAGAAGAAGTAGAAAGAGTGAAACTTCAAACAACAGAATTTTTAAAAGATACAATGAAATTGGAACTTGATAGTCAAGCTGCACGATTACAAGAAGTAAATAATAAAGCACAAGAAAAAACAAATGCATTAAAAGAGATAGAAAACAAAGAAAAAGAAGAATCAATAAAACTTGCTAAAAAAGAAAACGATGAAAAAGAGAGAAAAATAGAACTTGCAAAAGAGGAAGAAAAAGTTTTAAACAAAGAACAGAAAGAATTAAGAGAAAATATTGATTTATTAAAAAAAGAGATTAAAAACTTAGAAGAAAAACGAATAGAAGATACTAAACTTAAAGATGAAGTAGAAGAACATATGGATGTAATAATTATCCAAAACACCTCTATAAAAAATGAAATTCAAGAGCTTAAAAATGAAAAGAAAAGATACGAATCAGTAATAGAATCATTAAAAGATAGTAAGAAAACATTAGAAAAAGATATTTTAAAAAAAAGAATTGACGACACATTAAATAAGACAAAGATGCATAATAGAAATAAAAAATCTTCATCAAAAACAACTTCAGGAATAAGAAGATATGAGATTCCAAAAGTTCCATCCATTGAGATTCCAAAAGTTCCATCCATTGAGATTCCAAAAGTTCCAAAAATAAGATTTTTTGATTCAGAAAAAAGAAATAGGAGTTGATTAAAAATTAATCCATCTTAGATAAAGCCACAATAACCTTTGTGGCTTCACACTTAAGTAATTCTGCTACTTCAGATACATCTTTCTTAGTAATCCTAAATATAAAGCTATATAAGGCATCTAAACTCTTATCTCTAGCTTTTTCAAACCATAGATCATATATCTTTTTTACTTGAGCTTCAGTTGCTCTATCAACTGGAATATCACTAACTTTTCTATTACAAAAGTCACACAATAATTTAAGCTGATCAATACTCATTTTAGTTGTACTATCAACTCCAAATCTTGAGAGCATAAACTCACGTCTACTTTCATCATCAATAAATACATTTGATTTAAATACTTGTATTTTTTGAATTAGTTGCTTTTTGAACTTTATTTGTGCTGCTGTCATTTTCAATTATCCCCCCTGTCATGATTTTTTATTTTTATGTATATTTCTATCTGATACAAAAAAGTATGGACAAAATAGCAAAGATTTTGTGCTAGTGTTTTGAAATCCAAAGGAGTAAATATGAATTTCAAAGACCTATTAAGACTAATATTTTTTATAATTAAATTTCTTGAAATATGGAAAGATTGATTTTCCTATAACCTTTACAACCCAAACAACTACCACCTTTAAGGGCTTTACTGTAGGTTATTGTAGTGGTTGTAACGGTTTCAAGCGATAAGGTTGTAAGTTACTGGTCGACCTTTTCTTTCTTGATATTTTGACCAAAATTTATCAACATATTTTTCAAGAGTATCTCTAGCAGTCTTATCTGATTTTTCGTGTCCTGTAGCTTTTAAAAGTTCAGTTTGTCCTAGTCCAGCTTTGTTCTTTTCTAAAGCATCTTTTGCTTTTCTAACAAACTCTTCTTCATAAGTACTCATAGTAGAATATACTTCATCTAGTTTCTCAAGCTTTAAAGTTTTTGTATTGACTGTAAGTCCTGCATCTTTTACAAGATTTCTTGCATGAGTTACATTTAACATAAAATGTAAGCTGTTATTGTCTCTAGCTTTTTGTATAAGTTCATATACATTATCAGGAGAGTTTATAAACACTTGAACTCCAGAGATTGTTCTTCCTGCTTTTGTAGCATGATGCATGATGATTATAGTTGCACCTGCATCTCTCATCTTCATAACTATTTTCATAAACTCTTCAGACTGTGATTTACTATCTGTATCTACATAATCTTTTGTAGTCTCAAGGAAAAATACTATTCCTTCAAAGTTTCCAGGAACTGCCTCTTTTGAAATCTGTCTTAAATGCTCTATAGGAGTACATCTAAGTTTTGAGTTACTCACATATCTAATCTTTGGATGAGGAAGAAGTATCTCATTTACAGCTCTATCTTTTAGAGTATTCAATGAGTTATCCATATCAAGATATATAACCTCTTCCACACTATCATCTTTTGCAACTGTTGTAGCAAGTCCATATCCAAGCCAAGTCTTACCTTGCTTTGGTGGAGAGTAAATAACTGTTACTGTATTTGAATATAAAAAATCTTTTATAAATACTTTTTGGTCTTGTATATCAAAGTCTTCAGGTGTAAGTACTACATCTTGTAAAAAATTAAAACTCATTTAGCACCTCCTTCTTTTGCTTCAAATAAACTATTTGATAGCCATACTTTAAGCCTCTGTACTTTCTCAGGCTCATTCTTTTCTAACAGCTCAAGCATTTGGTCAAACTCATGCTTTGGTTGTTTTAAATGCACGTATATAACTTTTAAAAGCCAAGTATTTAGTTTTTCTTTATCATTACTTTTTAATACCTGATTGAAATAGTTATGAAATTGTTCAAAGCTATTGCATTTATCAACATGAACTTGCATTCTTTGATATGCTTCATCCATTTGTTCGTTTCCTGTTTGTGGTGCTAATTTCATTTTACTTTCTCCCTCTTGCACTTTGGACACCTACAAGGATATTTATTAAAAAAATCTATCCTATATCTATATTTCCAACAAGATTTTTGTATAAAAAACTTTTCAATCATTCTATCTCCTGTAAATAATCTCAATAGAGCCTTACAATTAAGACTCTATGAAACTATGATTCTTCATCTACCCTTCACAAATCTATCAAGCGATTCAAGATTGATACAAGCCTGAACAAACTCTTTTATTGGAAGACCACAACAATGTGGTTTTCTACTATCTAAATCACTATGAGCATAAATCTTATCAGCTGTTAATCCATGATGTTCTATAAAATAAAGAATCAATCTTCTTGCAGATTCAAGTTGACTTATGGTAAAAACTCCACTTTTCCCAATCATACAAACAGCTTCCATATCATTAAAGCCTCTTTGAGCAGCTGCTTCTCTATCAATATCTCTTCCCCATTCAATAGCACCATCCATAAAAGGCATAAAAGTATCATTTTCAACATGTCCATTACAAATAACTATTGAATAACCTATATCACTCCAATTTCTTTCATTTACATGCCACCCTTTTATCATGGTGGCACTTCCAAATGAAGAATCGGAACAATGAAAAACTAAACCTTTTATTTCTTCTCCCTCTTTCATAATTAAACCCCTGCAATATCTAATGAAACTTGTTGATAAGATTCTGTTGTATTATTTCTAGTGTAAAATCTAATATAAGATTTTGTAGAAACAACCTCAATTGACTCAGCAATAATAACCATTGCCTCTAACCATTTTTTATGAGTAATGTCGTATGATCTTAAAGCTAGAATCTTTCTGGGATTTACCTCTCCTTTTTTATCCACTTCAAAAGCTTTAGTAATAAGAATTTGAATATCAGGATTTGAATCTTGAGTTATCTCATGCAAGTACTCATCTATCTTTTGTTTTGCAACTTGTAACTTTTCATCAAACAAAATATTGTCTGCAGTTGATACTTGTACCTTTGCAGTTCCAGAGAAGTTCTCCAGGGTATAATTACCTTTTGCACCTTTTTTAGGTTCGATTCCATACTTATCAAGGAGTAGTAAAAAGTATGCATCTACTTCATCATAAGCCTCTTCTTTAAAAACTTTTATAGCCTCAGTAACTACACCTGCTTTTTCAAGTATCTTATCAATCATCTCATCTTTTAATTTATCTTCAACCTTCACTCTTTCAGGATGAACTAAATCACCATTTTTCTTATACCACCAACCTTTTTCATCTTTTTTTGCCATATATTTTCCTTTTTTATAAAATTGAGTACTCAATAGAACAGCTCAACAGCTGCTCTATGAAAACTTATTTCCCTATTGGATTTTCTTTTGTACAGTTCTCATTTGCTTTTCCAAGAAAACCTATATTTACACTCTCAGAAGGTCTAATCCCCCAGCCAAAAATTCTACATAACCTAACAGCTAACTTTCTAGCTGTCTCTTCTGATACTTCAATCTTTTGTTCATCACCTTCAATTGCTACATCACCTGTTTCCATAAAGTAAGCTTGAGCATAATCAATATCACTCATCTTTAGTCCTTAAAAGGTTTTTTGTATTTATTTGCAAAGTATCTTGCTGCAGCTTCATTAGCAGCTGCTCCTAAAATCATAAATCCCACTACAATTAATGCAATTGTTCCACCTTCTAAATACATTCAATGTCCTTTATTAAATTTGCTAAATCTTCAAGCTCATCTACTGAGCTAACGCTTATTCCTATAATCTCTTGTTTATTTCCATATTTATCAACAATCCTGCTATACATCTTTTGAGGATTTGGATACTTTTTACTTCGTATTAGACAAAGAGATGATTTAGACACCTCAAGTTCTTTTGCTATCTTTCCAAGACTCTTTATCTTAAGTTGCTGTGATAATAGTTCTAATGCATCCATAAAGACCTCAATTCTTTATCTTCTTCTTTGTAAGCTCCAGCTTTTAACTCTTTTATAATTTCTCTAACTCTTGAAGAATCAAAAATATAAACATCAACTAACTTTTTATTAACAACTTCTTGAAATCTATCTTTTACAACTCCAAGTTTTTCAATCACATTCCACCAATCATTTAACTTTTTTCTTGTAACTCCAGATGCTTTACAAAGTTCAACTTTTGTTGCTGCATCATTTGATTTCATAGATTCCAAAATCTCAGGTAAGTTTTCTGGAAGATGAACAATTCTTTCTTCATATAAAACATGAGTCTCATTTATATTCTCATCATATAAACCTTCAGGAACTACTCTTGGAGCTGCAACACCTGTATAGTTATAAAGTGTATATTCTCTATTAGAATAAGGTCTTTTATTTTTGTTTGTATGAATAATATATTCAGTCTCCTCCAGCACTTTTATATACTTTTGAAGATATCCCAAGCTAACATCACAGACCATCATCACATCACCCATTCTAAAGTGTCTATTTCTTCTCATATAGTTCCAAATAGTTTGATGCTTTTTATTCTTCTTATAATTAAGCTTTTTTTGATCTCGTTGAGACATGGTTCACTCCACTTTGATTAAACATTTGAAGATTAACTTCTCCAATTCCATTCAATTTACATATTTTTTCAAGTCTTATTAAAAAAACTCTTATTTGTCTTAAGTTCGGAAACCTCTTATGAAAATGTTCTATAAGATCTTCTTCAATCTTTACCTCACTTAATGCACAGAATTCCCGAATCTCCTCCTTTGAAATATCTTCAAACTCTACAAACTCCACTATTCGTGATTCGTAGTGAGTGTGTCTTGCAAACTTTGCTTTTGCTTCTTCCATTCCTATGAAGAAAACAACTACTCCACACTCATCATGAATATCTCTAAAAAGTTCTAGAACCTCATTTTTTGTATATTTCAATATGGCATCTACTTCATCAACTATTATCATTCTTGGTTCTTGAAGTAATTTCTTTTTAATCCTTTGATATAAAAATGATGCATTGCCTTGTGGATCAACTCTAAGTTCAATACAAAGCTCTCTTAAAACTGATGTTTTATTCCAGGTCTGTACAGCTCTAAAAAGTAAAGCATGTTTTTCTGCTGCAATCCTTTCTAAACTCATTGTTTTTCCTAAACCAAATTTCCCATATGCAAGTCCCATCTTGGGTGCACTTTTAGGAAGATCTTCAACACCTTGTATCGCCTCGTAAAATTTGTTATAATTTCGCGTATGAAGAAATGTATCTTTCATATTCACTCCTGTTTGTTTAATTAAGTCCGTCCAAAGACTCGAACAGGAAGTGATTTCTCACTCCCCTATCCAACCTTTGCTTTTGATTGTGCTATTTTCCACATATCTGGATATTCTGCTGCTAAATTATTTGTAGATTCGTCAACCATATTGTTTTCTAAATCCCAAACAAATCTGTCTATAAAACTTGTAAACATTGGTCTTCCTGATGGAAGTACTTTTTGGGCTTTGCCGTTTTCATCTCTATTTTTAAAGTCATAATGATTTGATTGTTCTAAATCTTTTTTATCTTGAGCTTCAATTTTTGGAGACTCTTTAAGTAAGGCATCCACAGTTTGAGTTCTCTTTGTAACAGCAGTAGTTCTACTTTGTATTTCATCACTTACAGCTTCTATTCTTGTTAAGATAGTTGTATCTTGAATAGACTCAGCTTCTTTAACAAGTTTGTCCATCTGTTTCATAAGTGCAAGTGATTTCTTTTTGGCCTTTCTAATTAGATATCTATTCTCACCTATTTTTGATTTATCTTCAGCTGTACAAATAAATTGCATCCTTTCATCAAAGACATAAACTATTCCCAAGTCTTCAGATGACATTACATAAACATAATGACCTGTAAGTTCTACTAGATTTAAATGATAATACTGACACCCATCATATGCAATACCTTTTTTACCAACTCGTCTAACAACACTTTCACCTAAAAGCATCAGAAGCATACGTTCATCTGGTATTGATTGAACTGGAGTGATATCTCTATTCCATTTTAAAATTGGTTTTGTCTTAATAGTGCTATGTTCTCTTTGTTCATAGATTTTATCAACCCAATTATCAATCCACATTTGTAGTTCATCAGCTGACATAAGGACAGTTAAATCTAAACCTACATTCTCTTTTTTTAGTTTCCAGGCATCTCGCCAAGCTTTTCTTTCATCATCTGTTTTTAGCTTTTGTTCTTCTCTCCACTTTTCTCTAGATTTGATTTTGTCTGCAAAAGATTGACGTGCTTGTAACTCTTTTCTTTGAGCTACATCGTGACCAATATATCCTGGTATTTGTTCAAAAAGTTCTCTTGATAAAGTTCCAAATATTCTCTCTACAAAAGGTTTACATTCTCCAGAGAAAGGAGGAACAACAATCTTTTCAATTCCTAAGTTTATACATACTGTTTCAAAATGATTAGATGTATAATCTCGACCATTATCAATAACAACATGTTCAGGAATACCAAGTTTTAAAATTGCTTTTCTAAGTAGTTGAGAAATAGTATAAGCAGATGAACTCTCACATACATGAAATACAACTCTTCTTGAAAAGATATCAAGAGCAGCTATGATTGCATATCTCTTCCCATCTTCACAGATAACATCAGCTGGAGTAGAATCTAGCTCCCAATAGTGATTTTTATATTTTGCTTTTTCACTCTCATCACCATATGCAACTAAGAATTTGTTCTTAGCAGAATCAGGAGATTTACTAAACTCATAAAGAAGTGGATTTTTTCTTTTCCACTCTTTAAAATAGTTATTCAAAGCATCATATGAAGGCATAGTATCTCCATAGTCATGACACATATTTCTATATATCTCAGTTATCATTGGTCTTGAGGTTTTTAAAAAGTATCTTTGGGCTGTTGCTTTTTGTTCAGAGCTTAATGCTTTTACACCTTTTTGAGCTCCCCTTGCATCTATGAAAGATTCAACAAGATTAGTTCCCTTTGCTCTCGAGTCTTTATACTTTTTTAACCAATCAAAAAGTTGCTTTTGAGAAACATGTCCAAGTTCATCAAACTGAATATCTTTTTCTACAACTTCTTTGAGCCATTTAGTAACTGAGAACTCATTTGATTTTTTTAAATAAAACTCAATGAGCCTACATTTCAAAACTGCTTTCTTTTGTTTATCTGGAGTAGCTAAAAGATACTTTTTCGTAAAATTTGCTTTTGAATTGTTAGTATCATTTTTCTTTTTTTTTGGTTCTATTCCCTGGAGTTTTAATTTGTCCTGGTATCGTAAAGGAAGGTCTTCAAATTTGTAGTGCTTGACTGGCTTTGATGAGCCTTCAAGCTTTTTGAGTTTAAATTCTACTTCTCTAAGTGTAGAAACTAAAGCTACATGCGAAATATTTAATTTATTAGTTAGTTGTTTAGCTGTAAACTCCATATCATTTCTCCCAAGGCAACTTGCCTATCCATACTTTGTCATTCTTAAGTTGTAAAATAATTATTCTTGTCTTACCACCTCGATGACCTTTTGAACCATCAAATTGACCTTGCAAAACTTTTGATAAAATAGAAGCATCAACTCCATACGCTCTAGCATATGCAGTCACTCCAAAGCCTCTTCTATCAAACCTCTCTTTAAGTGTCATATCTCTTATTTTTTTCATATTCATTTCAAACCTTTTATTTTCAAATATTCATAATTAAGTCTTAAAACCTTGCAGAATAAAAACTTAAATATAGATACAAAATTCCACAGTTTTTCTTTTCTTGGTACTGTGTACAAACCTCAATAAACAAAATCACTCTTTAACCTCTTTGGGCGAGTAATACCTCCTAGATGCTGTCTATTTACATCTTAAATATTTGGGGATTTGAACAATGGGTTTTAAAAGATCATTTAAAAAGAACAAAAAAACATTTTTTTCTTATTTTTTGTTGAAAAATACTTTTTCTGATATAATTACACCCTATATGTTGAATAATTACGAGAGAATTATAAAACAATTTGTTTCATTTGTCAATACTTTTGAAACAAAATATTTCAATTTAAGGATTATACATGTTTGACGAAACTGTAGGTAGTCGCTTTGAACGTGCTTTGGACTCTATTTATAAAGGTAAAAACAATCGACATATTGCTGAAAAGTATGATATTACACAACAATCAGTAGGACAATTAAAAAGAAAATTTGCATTAAATGAAACAATATGTTTAATTTGTGAAAAAGAAAATATTAATTTAAATTGGATTCAAACTGGTAAAGGTGATATGTTTTTAAATGAAGTATCATCTACTCCAATTATCTCAAATAAAACACTATCTAATGATGTAGTTAGAATCAATTATTATCCTGATGTATATGCAGCAGCAGGATATGGTGCAATAAATGGTGATGCAAAACCTCAAATAATGAATTTTGATAGAAACTTTATAGAACAATTTTTAAATGTAAGAAAATTTGAGAAACTTGATATTATAAGAGTTGTTGGTGATTCTATGGAACCTTTTATACATAATGGCGAATTAGTTATGCTAGAAAGAGATCAAAATGCCAGAAATGGTGAAACTGTTATTGCAAATATTAATGGTCAAGTTTATGTTAAAAGATATCAAGCTGATCCATTTAAAAAATGGATTAAACTAGTTAGTGATAATGAAATATATGGAGATATCTCTCTAGAATCTCAAGATGAAATTCAAGCTCTTAGTATTATAGGTATTGTAAGAGCAAGAATAAAACCATTTTAATCTAAACACCTATGCTATAGTTTACTATTCTTTGCCTTCTGCTTGTTCTCTTTTTTTCTTTTTATCAAGTTCAATTAAAAAAACTTGATAATATTTAGAAACTTCAAGAATTGCTAATGTGGCAGCAAATGCAGTAAAAATTGCATATATAAGTAAGAAATAACCTATAAATGCAATTAGTGAATTTGTAGTTGATAACGATTCACATATTAATGCAAATATAATAGAAACTACTTGAACAAAGATAAAATGAACGAAAGAACTATTTATTTGCATAAATAAATTATCTTGATTATCTTGAGCGATAAATTTCCAAAAATCACCATTTCCTAATACTAAAACTACAGCATATGCACCTATTGAAAATCCAAGTAAATTAGGAAGAACATTCAATGGTAAATCATACCATTTTTCAGTACTACCAAACATAATTATAATTAACGAAATTAATATAGATATTCTAAAATAAGGAGAGCTAACTATTGCAGCAAAACCACCATAATTATCCCAATATGTACTAAAACTTTTTATTTTTAAATAGTCAAATAATTTACACTTCATTTTAATTTCTTAATTTCTCCATGATATCAGAGACAACAATAAAAGCTCTACTTTTAAAGGCTCCCAAATAAGTTTCTTCTCCATCATTATAACTTGTTTTTACTTCAAGAGAATGAGATTCTGTCGACTCACTTATACTTTTACCTGTTTCATCTTTCCCTTTAACATTCACACTTCCATTTGATCGTGCAACACCCATATAGTCTTTCAGTTCTTTATCAGGTTTAATACTTGAATGATCTGATTTAATAACTTGTTGATATGAATCAGCCTCCATATTTTCAAGTCTTCTTTTAACACCTGTTTCTAAGTTCGGAGATATATCATCAGGATTAGGTCTATCAATAATTAAGTCTATTTGACTTATAAAATACATATTTAGAATTTCATCTAAACTTTCTGCAGATTGTTCTACTGTAATATTTACACTTTCTCTTTTTATGTTTTTAAAATCTGTATTTGAAATTACATTCCTTAGAAATTCTTTTATTGAATTAGGAGAAATTATTTTACTATCAAAAACTAATCTATGATTTTTTATGATGAAATAAAAATATATTTCTTTTAAATTTGGTTTAATATGATCTTCTACTTGCTGAACTGCTTTTCCATCATCATCAACAATTGGACTTTTTTCTTTTATATTTAACCATGGAGAATTTTTATTTATATTCGTATATCTATAAAACTTACCAAAAATGAATCCCTCTTTTCTATTAACTTCGACTTTATCAATTAAACCATAATATTGACCTCTAATTTTAGTAGGAATTGGATTCTTTGCTATTTCTTCGAATAATTCAATATATTCTTGTTTTTCTTCAGTGTGTGGATGTTGAACTATATTAATAGCTCCTAGTTTCAAAATTTTTTCTCTACCCATTAATATGCCTTTTATTTTTTAAATACTATTTTAAAATATTTATCTATAAAAAGATTATTATAGAAAACTTCTTAAATACAACTAAACTAACATTTCACAAACAAATATTTACTTGTTTTACTTGTATTACTTCACTTGTATTGATACACTTTACAACCACTTTGACTTTTTTATATAAGATAAATTAACTTACTTTTTAATAGCAAATACTTTGGGTATATTGGATATATTACTCAGGGTATATTGCTACACTTTACAACCACTTTGACCTTTTATATAAAATAATCTTTACTTACTTTTTATAAACAAATTTTTAATTACATTGTTTACATTGCAAAGGTTACATTACTACACTTTACAACCACTTTTAGATTTTAAATAAGATAAATTCTTTCCTTTTTATTTCTCAACTTTTTTTTATTGCATATTAACGTGTATATCGCTATTATCTCGCCAAATGAAAAGAGTAAATTTCTATGATTTTTACCAGGAAAATGAAAATAAAGGGAACTAGGGAAAAAAGAGTGTCACTAACTTTTTTACAACCAGTCAGTAAAAAAGCTCAAACAATCGATAAAATAGGCTCTAAACTATAAAATCGCCTTTTGAAATAGTGCTAACATTTCTTTTACTCCCTTACAGTTTTAAAAATAAAAAGGAATTACTACATGATTGAACAAACACATCTATTATCTGATGAGAATGGATATAAAAGATTTAACCATTTTGAAATAAGTGATGAATTAGAAAATTTGTTAGCAAATGACTATTTTTTATATAATACAATTGAATTTAATAAACAAGATTTAGTTAATGATTTATATAAAATAAACTTTGAAAACAAATATAATAGAGAAACTGAAAAAGAAATTTTTAATCAATATATAGATAATGATAAATTTAAAGAGAAGGCACAATTTGTTTATTCGATTATAGATTATGAAAAATATTCACAATTTGTTTTAAACAATCCTGAAATAACAAATGCAAATAATTTAACAATAAAATATTCTATTTTAGATTCAGATGGAGTAAAAGTACAAATTTATTTTATTAGTATATTAGATATATCTTTTGTCTTTTAAAATCTTCAATATGTTAACAATCAGATAAATATTATTAAACTTATAAGTGATTTTTAAATATACTGCTAAATATTATTTTAAAGGTCTATTATGGAATTTGAGTTTTTAGGAGCTTCACTTATAAATTTGACAATTAATCTTGTTTACACAATTGTTGCTTTATTCGTTGGGATTAAGGCACTTATCGTAGTTGATGAAAGATTACTTAAAGGGATAAACATTCAAGAAGAGATAAAAAATGGAAATATTGCAGTTTCTCTTTTTGCATCATCTATTCTTGTATTTGTTGCACTTATTGTTATATTTGGGTTTAAAGCCTAATGATTAAAAATGATAAAAAAAGTATTTAATTTTTTTATATACTTTATACTTGTTATTATTCCATTTTCTATTGGTTATTTAATTATATATTTAGATTCAAACTCAAAGGAAAATTATGCTAATAAAAAATTAGAGTACCAAAAAAAAGATATAGATGATATTTATACAAAAGTTATTGATAGCTATCAAAAAACTATTACAAATAAAGAAAATTATTTATATATAGTTGAAGCAAATATGTACTTTAAAGAAAAATCTATTAGCAAAAAATTTAACTCTATGTATGATGATTATATACATTTTTTAAATTTTAGTAAATTTAAGAATATAAATGTAATTGCACTAGGAACAGATAATAGTTTTCATATTTCAAACTATTTTCTTGAAGGTTTTGCACCATATAAAACATCAGAAATATGGACACCTCTTTCTGTAATTGCAAGTAAGAAAACTTATCAGTATGATCAATTAGGTTCATTACATAAAAAAGAGGTTTGGCAAAAAAGTAGTGAAGCTTTTTCCCTACCAAGAGGTGATTGTGAGGACCATGCAATAATTATAGCAGATTGGCTAATTGAAAATGGTGAAGATGCAAGAGTTGTATTAGGTGAATTTAAAAATAATGGTCATGCATGGGTTGTATTATTTAAAGATAACAATGAATATATTATTGAAGCAACTCAAAAAACCAATATTTTAAAAGCATTTATACCTACTACTATGGCACTAAAGTATAAGCCTATTGCCATGTTTAATCAAAAACACTATTGGTATAATATTGGAAATAAAAATACTACAAATTATCACTCTAAAAATTGGATTAAAAAATCCTTATATTTAAAGAGTTCTCCTTTACATAACTAAAATACTAAACAAGATATAATAATCAAAATATAAAAAGGTAAGAAATGTCAGAAGTAAAACAAAACTTAAAAGATGTTATAGAAGTTACGATGATTCCTGAAGTGGAAGATTATTTAAATGATTTACATACATTATTAGAAGAGAATAAAGCTACAGATGATGATATGGATGCCATTAGAGAAATGGAATCATTTTTAGTAGAATTACAAAATATTATTTTGGTTATTGAAGAAGACAAATTAGATGATGAACAAGATAGTGATGTCTATCAAAATATTTTAAATATGATTGAAGAGAGTAAAGAACATTAGGTTCTAATTAGTATACATTTTATTTATATCTTACTTTAAAATTAAGATATAATTTTAATTATGGAAAATTTAAAATTAAAAAACTATTATGATTTGATAATTGTAGGTTCAGGACCAGCTGGTCTTGGAGCTGCTTTTAAAATGGCTGAGAATTCTGATTCTTCTATTTTATTAATTGAGAAAAAAAAGATTAGCTCAGGTGGTCTTAGAAATGACTGTAAACAAAACTATACTTACCCAGTAGGATTTCCCTTAGAACATTGGAAAAAAGAAAATGCTGATGTTTTGCTTGAAGAAGTAGCCACCCACTTAAAACCAAAAATGGAAACACGATTAAATATTGATAAGTATATAAAAAGAGCTGAAAAACTTGGTGTTGATATACTTGCTATTGATCAAGCTCATGTGGGGACTGATAAATCATCAAAACTAATTAACGGACTAATTAAACAATTAAAAACTTTAGGTGTAGACGTTGCCCTTGAAACTGAAGTTAAAGAATTAGTATCTGACAAAAAAGAAATGATATTAGAAAGTGGAGAGATAATAGCTTTTGACAATATTATACTTGGACCTGGTCGAGCTGATTATGATTGGATGCAAGAGCAGATGAATAAATTAGGTGTTGAATATAGTTATAATATAGTTGATATTGGAATTAGAGTTGAGATGAAAGAAGAAAATTATTCTATTGTAAAAGATTATTATGACCCTAAAATACTTTTTCCAAATAAAGTTAGAACTTTTTGTACAAATTCAGGATGTGCAAATATTGTAAGAGAAAAATATAAAGGTTACTATTCTGTAAATGGTCACTCACTTTCAAAAGAAAAAAAAGCAAATAATCTTGTAAACTTTGCTATGCTAAAAACTATACGTTTGACTGAACCTGTTGTGAGTGGTCAACAGTTTGGTAAAATCCTTGGAGAAATGGTAATGCAGCTTAGTGGTGGTTCTGTTATTATGCAAAGAGTTGGAGATTTTAGACTTGGACAAAGAAGTAAAAAAGAGACTTTTAATAATGATCTATATGATTTTAAACCAACACTTTCAAATGCAGTTGCTGCTGATTTAAGTCTAAGTATGCCTGCAAAAATATTAAGAGATATTTGGAGTGCACTAAAAAAACTAGACTCTATAGTTCCTGGTGTTTTACATCCTTCTACTATTCTTTATTATCCAGAGATAAAAACATACTCAAATAAACCACAATTTGTAAATGATAATTTTATGGTAAAAGACGGTTATTATATTATTGGTGATGGAGCAGGAACTTCAAGAGGTATTACTGCGGCATGGGCATCAGGGATTAGAGCAGTAAATGGGATCTTGTCAAAATAAAGGTTAAATTTTATACTCATTATCTATGAACTCTTTAAAGGTTTTATGCTTTAATAATATTGGTTTTAACTGTTCATCATATTGAAACTGCCTTAAAGTATTAATTGGAATGTTAACATTTGTGCATAGAGCTTCATTTATATACTTATTGTTTAAGATCACTAATTGTTTCAATATTTTTATTGGTGTATTAATATTTTGAGCTAAAGAGATATTAACATCAAAATCTCTATGGTGATACAGTTTATTAAATTGGTGCTCATCTAAATTTTCATTATGTGCCATAGCAATATTATAAACCTTGTCATCTTCTTTTATGTAAAAATCTAGTTTTATTTTTGGACATTTGGAATTTCTAAGTAAGTTTATATTTGCATTGGGAATATTTTTTTCAAAAATTATATTTATCATCTCTTCAGTAAGAGAAGTATTTGAAGCAAGTTTTACGTAACCTACTTCATCAAGTTTTAAACATATTTCTTCAAATACTTTTTTGTCTTTTATTAATATATTTTCTATTTTATTATTCATCTTTTAATAATAACAAATAAACTATAAGATAAGATTAATTTTTATTGATAAAAACCTGAAAAAAGTAAAACATCATCGCTGTTTTTATTATCTAAATCTTTCGTAATAATTTTTCTAACTATTTTTCCAATACTTGGAGCAAAAGTCATACCTAGCCATCCCATTCCCATAGCATATACTAAGTTTTTATACTCTTCATCTCTTCCAAATAGGGGTATATCATTTGGAGTAAGAGGTCTAAATCCTGACCATTCTTTTACATCTTTCATTTCAAAGGGTAGAGTATATTTTTCAAAGTTTGATTTTATACTATCTATTTGCTCTTTTACTACTTTTGTATTAGTAGAACCTAATTCTAATTTTGATGTAAGTCTTACACTATCTCGTCTTGGAGTCATTACTATAAACAAATCACTAAAGAGTGTTGATGTTTTTGGTTTAAGTTCTTCTGGCATAGAAAAAGTGATACTATAACCCTTTGCAGGTGTCATCATCAAACTTTTCTTTCTAATATCTGCTAGAAGAGTTTGGTAGCCAGTTGAAAGTACAAAGTTTTCTGCTTCATATGTATTTGTAGCTGAACTTACCGATTTTACTTTTTTATTTTCAAATTTTATGTCTATAATTTTTTCATTTAATATGAACTCTACGCCCTCTTTTTCTAAAAATTCTTTTGTCTCTAACATAACTCTTTTAGGGTCAAGATGTGCATTTCTAGTAAAAAGAATAGAACCTTTTATTTTCTCATTTCCGCAAGGTAAATACTCTTTTGTCTCTTCTTTTGATAATATTTTATAAGTACTTTTATCTTTTGTTTCACACTCTTTTAACTTTTTCTCATAAGTACTCTCTTCTGTAAATACAGAAAGCATACCTTTTCTGTGATAATCAAAATCCAACTTATCATTTTTTTGCATCTTTTCATATAATTTTAAAGTATCTTCTCCATACTTTTCAAAAAGCATAACTGTTTTTTTAAATCTCTTTTCATTTGCACTTGCAGCAAATTTGAAAAGCCAAGTAAAAAGTTTTGGGTCCAGTTTTGGATGAATTTTTACAGGAGATTCACCTTTAATCATCTGTTTCATTGTATTTGATATAACACCAGGATAAGCTAAGCATCCTTTATCAAAAGCAGATAATAATCCTGCATTTCCAAATGAGGTACAATTAGTAATATCACCTTCATCGATGACAGTTACTTTTTGCCCAGCCTTGTGTAAATTATAAGCACACATAAGCCCAACAATACCACCACCAATAACAATTACTTCTTTTTTCATTCAAGTCTCCTTTGAAACTTTGTACTATTATATTTAATAGAGTTTTTTATTAAACTTTCGCTGCTGTAAATATTATTTCAACAAGAGTATTAGTACTTGCCATATTTGCTTCAACACAAGCTCTTGCAGGTGGATTTTCTTTTGATACCCATTCATCCCATATTTCATTAAAATCTGCAAAATCACTGTATATATCTTTTAAAAAGATTTCAGCTCTTAATAATGTATCTTTATCTGTTTCAGCTTCTTTGAATCTCTCTTCTGCAATTTCTAATGCTCTTTTAGCTTGACCTTTAATATCCAAATCTTTTTGGTCTGATACAATACCTGCAAAATAAATAGTTCCATTGTGTTCTACTATTCTACTCATTCGTTCATTTACTTGTTTTCTTATAATCATTTTATATCCTAATAAATTTTTTGAAGCGAAGTATACCATTCTAAGCTGTTAGATTATTTTAAAATATAGCTCTTCTGAGATAATATCTATATTATCCTCAACTCTATCAATATAAACTTTTCCTACTAAATGGTCAAACTCATGTTGAAAAATTCTAGCAATAAAATCTTCAAATATAACTTGTTTTATATTTCCATCTACAGAGGTATATTCAACTTCAATATTAATATGTCGGGGAACCAAGGCACGAATACCTGGAATACTCAAACAACCTTCCCAACCTTTTTCTTTCTCTTTAGATTTATTTATGATTTTTGGATTTATCAAAACCTCATCTTTCAAAAGTGGAGCATTTGGATAACGTTCGTTTGGATGAGATGAAATAATCAAGATTTGATATGATTCAAAGATTTGTGGAGCAGCTAAACCTACTCCTTTGCTCTGTTTTACACAATGAAGCATCTTAGTTATAATATCTTGAATCTCAGGAGAGTTTATCTCTTTTACTTTTTTTGCTTTTTCTCTTAATATGGGTTCGCCGAGTTTTGCAATTGTACAGTTTTTATTTAACATGTGAATTTCTTTTTTTATTTTATTATATTTAAATTAATTGAGAAAATCATTATTTGTATGTTCTATTATTTTTTTTAACTTTGTAAATGCTCTTGAAGAACTGAAGTTCTTCGCTTTCTTTACTTTTGATGGCAAAAGTAAAACAAAAGCCACCAGACGAGTTCTTGAAGCTAAAGTCCCCTACAGTTTTAGAATTATTTTCTGACCTGCGGGACTCCTTCCTAAAAGGTACGTTTAGTACCTTTTATACAGTCAAACACGTCCTCGGTCTTTTCCGAAAATAATTCTAAAACTTCCGGCTTCAATAAAGTCTGGGGAAAAAGAAAGTTTAAAACTGTCATATATATTTATATTAAAATGGGATTTCATCATCTTCATTGTAGTATGTTCTAATATTATCTAATCTTGTTTCTAAATTATAAAGAACAATATTTTGTTTTTCTTTTGAAATACTTTTAAAAAATTGAAAAAAATCATTTATAAATTTTGTTGAATGATTTTGTTCATAATATTTAAATTGACCAATTACTAAAATCTTTAAAATACTTTTTGACTTAACGTAATCTTCTAACATTGTTTTTTGTTTTAAGTCTTCTAAGTCTTTTAATATAGCATCTATATCCATTATTACTTTAGAAGAATTTTCTTTCTCAGATATTGATTCTGTAATAATATTAGCGAAATCTTGGTAAATTTTCTTTTCTTCACTTGTAAACAATGCAATATTATTATCATTCTCAACAATACTTTTTAAAATATCATTGAATGAATTGATACGATTATCATATTCACTATTTACCATTTTTTTTAATATATGTTTATATTTAAAGGAACTATCAATTTCTTGAATAATATCTTGAAATAACATGCCAACAAAAAATATTTCTGTTCTATTATCATATATTTTTTTATCAAAATCATTTGGAAGTATATTCCCCCACCAATTAATAGAAATACTTTTTTGATTGTCATTCTGAAAGTTTATTTTTTTACCAAACCCAAAGTCAATTATTTTAACAATTGAATTTTCATTAACCATTATATTCCCAGGACGGATGTCTCTATGTAATATTTTATTTTTTTCAAGATAGACAAAGCCTTTTATTGTTTGCTCAAAAATATTATTTAAATTTTCAGGGTATTCTCTTAAGTAAGAATATATATCTTGCCCTTTAACATGCTCCATCATTATATATCCAGTATATTTTTCTGGATATAAATAGTAATTGAAAATTCTTACTATATTATCATTATATAATAAATGTAGTAACTTTATTTCATTAATAAAATTGTTATAATACTCTTTTTTATTAATACCTGTTTGAGGCTCATATTTTTTACATACAAATTTATGATTTATGTTATCATCTTGAAGCAAAACTGTTTTTCCAAAAGAACCACTATTTAATTCTTCAATAAGTTTAAAATCTTTTTTTCTTATAAACTCAATAATCTTATTTTTTGTCAATATAAAACCTTGTTTTTATTTATTATACTAGATTTAGAATAATTAAATTGAAAATATTACATTTTGCAATATAAAAGATTAGATTATTTCACTTATCTCTCTAAGAATATTAAAGTATATTAAAAAGTCATATTTTTTATTAGTTCAAGGCGAAGGATTTTTTTTGTGAGGGAGCATACTAAAGTATGTGACCGAATAAAAAAAGTCCTTCAACGCAGAAATCATGAAAAAGATGGCTTTTTAAATGAAGTATTTGGAGGAATTCTCTTTGAACGTTTGATATATTTTGTCGAAATCTACTGGATAAATCCTTGTATTCCCAATACTTGTTATAAAATTCGTATCACCTAGCCATCTTGGCAATACATGATAGTGTACATGTTCAGCAATACCTGCACCGGCTGCTTTGCTTAGATTCATACCTATATTTACACCTTCTGCTTTTAATACTTCTTTTAACATTTTTGTGGCTTGTTTTACTCGTAGAGACATTTCTAACCAGACTTTATCGTCTAGTTCTTCTATTTTATCAGTATGTATATTTGGAATAATCATCATATGACCTGGGCTATATGGATATTTGTTCATAACTATATAACAATTTTCATCTCTAAAAACTACTCCAAGTTTTTCATCGTCATTTGGATTGTCATATATATGACAAAATACACACCCCTCAATCTTATCTTCTGTTACATACTCAAATCGCCAAGGTGCATATATTCTTTCCATAATAATTCCTATATAAAGTTTGGTGCATCATTTGCAAATAATATCAAATCACCTACTTTTGTTTTTTCAGCTAATGTTGATTCCATATCTTTTTTCTCTTTTAAAACAAATAGTTTATTTTCATCAATATTTGCACTTAAAAGATGTGTATTTAAATTTCCTGTAATAATTATCAAATCAAACTTTTAATTTATTTCATTTGCAAGTAATATATTTGCCTCAGAAGTTGATTCTACAAGTCCTGGAGTTATAATTACTTTTCTTCCTTCATATGAAGAACAAATATTTATAGCTTCTAACATTCCTTCTAGATTTCCATTAAAACTATCATCAATAATTATCTTACCACCGGCTTCAATCTTTTGCAATCTATGCTCTACCTGTGGTAAATCTTTTATCGCAAGTTTAATTTCATCGATACTCATTCCAAGTTTATAAGCTACTAATATTACAGCTGTAAGATTTATTGCATTGAAACTTCCTAAGATTGGAGCATGAAAATGTTGTTGCTGTCCATCAATAATAATATCAAACCAAATACCATCAAGATTTGACATAGTCACATTTAAATTATCTGGAAATTTTGTGATAGTTTCATACTCTTTCATAGGTACACTTTCATGTACAAAACCATGAATCATTTTAGGAGATTTTAGTAATTCCATCTTTGTATGGATAATATTATCTAAAGTTTTAAAGTACTCTATATGTTGTTCTCCAACTGAACCAATTACACAATATTCAGGTTCTAAAAACATAGTGATTTCTTCTATATCACCTTTTTCTCTAGCACCTGCTTCTGCAATATAAATTTGTGTATCAAGAGGTAAATCTCTGTTTACATCTAAAACTATTCCTGCAATTGTATTTACACTTCTTGGTGTTTTATATACTTTATATTTTCTTCTTAAAACTTGATATAAATAATTTTTAATAGAAGTTTTTCCATATGAAGCTGTAATAGCTACAGTTTTTAAATTATTAATTGCAGAGAATCTCTCTTTTGCTTTATGCTTAAAAGAGATAAAAAATATTTTTTCTAAAATATGTGAAACTCCAAAAGCTAAAAATAGAGGTATAAATATAGCTGTTGCATGACATGATTCACTAGCTAAACATAAAGAAGTAATAGCAAATGTTGTGAACAATAAAATTGCTAAAAATCTTTTTACCCGACCTGTTAATACCAAAGGTCTATCTAGTTTTTTATTCCATAAAATAAAACTTGTTAAATATAAAGGATAAAAATAAATTGCAAAATACAAGTCTGGCAACAGATGAAAGAGAACAATAGGTGCGACAAAATACGTAATATGCCATTGCCATTTGTGATGTTTTAAAACAACTCTTTCTAACTTATAGTTATACCATTGTAAATTTGTGATTAAATACCAACCAAGTGCCATGATTAGTATGATATGTGTAAATATATTAAAGTATTCCATCTTTTATTCCATTTTCAATTCTAAGGGAAATATCTTGCGCATATTTAATAAAAAAGAAATGATCTCCTAAATATGTAACAAAGCTACTATTTTTTATTAAACTATTTATCTTCTTACCGGAAGCTAATGTTGTCGCAGTATCATCTTCTCCCCAAAAAATCATAGCATTTTTTTTGTAATTTTCAAACTCTTTTGTAAAATCTTCATCAACAACATTTTTAAAAGTAGCATACATATTTTCACTCATTCTATCCACATCTTTACTTCTAAAAGCTTTTGTGATTTTGCCTAAACCAAAAGAGTTAAAAGTTTTTGCTAACTTAATTTTCATTTTTACATCAAAAGATTTTTCTTCTAAAATACCCGCTGTACTTAATAAAATAAGATTTTGAGGGTTTAGTAAAGTTGCAACTTTCCCACCAAAAGAGTGCCCTGCAATTGCAATAACATTAGTATTTAATGTATTAAAAAATTCTTCAATTATTTTGGCATAGTCATTTGTCGTAAGTGCATATTCATTTGAACTCTTTCCAAAACCTGGCATATCGATATAAATATGTCTGTAGTTTGGTAAGTAGCTTGAAAAAGCTTGATTCATAATATCTTTATTTGATCCCCAGCCGTGAAGAAAAACAATATCTTTATCGGCAAGAGGATTTACTATCTCGTATGAAATATCAAATTGTTTATCTAATAAGTTTATACTTTTTAGAGCCAATTATTTACCTTTTGAAGCTTGGATTTTATTTACATAGTCATATGTAATTTTAATATCTTTTGTTTTTGGTAGTGCTTTTGCAAGAGATGTTAGTGTATTATTAAAATCCTCAAAAAGATAATTTGCCATAGAACCAGGGATAGGATTTATTTCATTTAAATATACTTCATTATCCTGTACAAAAAAATCACATCTTATAAGAGCTCCATCAAATTGTGTATTATAAATCTTTTTAAATGACTCTTTAATTTTGACTTGTAACTCTTCGCTTATATCAGCTTTTAATGCAGTTGATGTTCTTGCAAAATCTAAATATTTTTTATCAAAATCTAAAAATTCCGCTTTTTGAGGCTCTTCAATTATAGAAAATGTAAATTCTCCATTGATTTTAGTTCCAGCAAGATTGTACTCTTTAATTCCGTTAATAAAAGGTTCAATAATAATTGCATCATCAAATTCAAAAGCAACATCTAAAGAATATTCTAATTCTTCGGGCGTTTTTACAATAGAAACACCAATAGAACTTCCTAAGGTAACAGGCTTTATAATAACAGGATATTGAACAACATTTATAGAATCATTTTTTGTATAATATTTATATTGAATAGTTTTTACATCAACACTATGAGAATAACCTTTAGTTAAAAATTTATTAAAACTAACAGAACAAGCGCCTTTTCTTGGACCTATATATGGAAGATTATAAAATTCAAACATTGAAGCAAAAAGGCCATCTTCTCCATCTCCACCATGAGTAATATTTAAAATTACATCAACTTCTAAATTTTTATCACCAAACATTGCTTTTTTTGTAAAGTTGCCTTTTTTTAGCGTCAAAGCATCACATTTTTTATACTCACCAGTGCTAAAAAGTTTTGATTTCATTGTATTATTTGGAATATGATAAAAATCTCTATTTTGATCACAAAAAATATATATTAATTCTTCTTTTAAAACATCTTTCATTGCAATTGCAGAAACAATTGAAATTTCATGTTCATATGATTTTCCACCAAAAACTATTCCTATCTTCAAATCTATCTCCTATATGTATTGTAATTCTATTTTTGTAATTTTTTTAATGCCTGTCTAACCAGTTCACTCGTATTTGTAGCATCACAAGTTTTTAATACTTTTGAAACTATATCCTTTTTAAACCCTAAAGATTCTAAAGCTAAAGAAGCTTCTAAAGTTGTACTTGCCGAACTATTTTCATCAGTATCTTCGCCATCAATTATAAATCCTGATAACTCTACAAGAATTCTACTTGCACCTTTTGGACCAATGCCAGGAACCCTTTTGAGCATAGATACATCATTTGCACTTACTATTTGGGAAAAAGATGTTGGAGTAAAAGTAGAACAAATTGCAAGTGCAACTTTTGGCCCTACTCCATTTATCTTGATAACTGTGTCAAAAAGTTTTTTTTCATTTGCATCTAAAAAACCATAAAGTGACTGAGAATCTTCTCTTATAATGTGTGTAATAAATAACTTGATTTTATTATCTATAATTTTTGAACTGCAATTAATAGAGATAAAAATTTCATAGATAATTCCATTAACATTTAAATTTAATAACGTCGGTTCTTTTTTTTCAATATTGCCTTCTAAGCCTACTATCATACTTTTCTCTTGATTTTCAAAAATTTGTGTAATTTTAATTAATAATAAATAATATACATTATATAATAAATCAACTTAAATAAAAAGTAGGTAATCATGCTAAAATTTATAACAAAAAAGATAAGTAATAAAATAATTTTGTCCTTATTCATCCTTATGTCTTTATCCAGTTTAATTGTAACTTATTTTACTACAGAGCAAGTTGAAAAAGATTCTATTGTAACAACAAAAGAAAACCTTGAAATGTTAAATACAGCTATGTTTCAAAGTTTAAGAAATGCAATGAATACAGGGGACACTGCTCAAATCAAAAAGGCGGAAGATGAAGCAAGAAAAATTAAAGGTGTATCTAACCTTACAATAGCAAAAAGTCAACCACTAATTGAGATGTACTCTCCAGGGGAAAAATTTACAAAAGATACGAATATTCTTAAATCTTTTAATACTAAAGAAGAACAATTAATTGAAAATAATACGGGGGAGACACACTCCTTACGAATGATTAAACCAATGGTTGCAACGCAAGATTGTTTACTTTGTCATGCAAATCAAGCAGTTGGTGATGTTGTAGGAGTTATGGACTTAACTTTTTCATTAAATGAATCAGATTCAAGAATTAGCCAATTAGTAATTGATATTTTAGTTATGTCTACATTATTTGGATGGATTACAATTGGATTAATATTTTTAATTGTAAAAAAAGCGACAAGTCCAATAGGAAAATTAAAAGAAGGTTTTGAAAACTTACTTCACTCAAATGATACAAATATAAAATTAGATATTAAATCAAAAGATGAAATAGGAGAAGTTGCAGGTTTATTTAATAATTATATGGACAAAGTTAGAGACGGCCTAAGACAAGATAAATTAGTCATTGAAGAATCAAATGATATATTAGAAAAGACAGGGAATGGTTTCTTTGTATATCAAGTTAACTCTACTGCATCAAATCCATATGTTGAAGACTTAAAAAATAAACTAAATCAAATGATTTTGAGTACAAAAGAAACATTAGATAGAATAAATATAACATTAAGAAACTATTCAGAATCTAAATTTGATTATAAAATTGATGATAATGGAATATATGGGGATTTAGGTTCATTAACTGCCGGAATTAAACTTGTTGGTAATAATACATCAGAAATCTTAGCAATGATTATGAATACAGGTGATTCATTAAATCAAAATACCCACACACTTTCAAAAGCTTCTGGTAATTTGTCAAGTTCATCAAATCAGCAAGCTGCCTCTTTAGAAGAAACAGCAGCAGCACTTGAACAAATCACTGCAAATATTCAAGGAAATACTCAGGCATCAACGGAAATGGCTAACCTTGCAAATGATGTTACAAAATCAGCACAAAATGGCCAAGCCTTAGCTAATAGAACTGCTGGAGCAATGGATGAAATTAATAAACAAGTTAGTTCTATAAATGAAGCAATTGAAGTAATTGATCAAATTGCATTTCAAACAAATATTTTATCATTAAATGCAGCGGTTGAAGCTGCAACTGCAGGTGAAGCTGGAAAAGGTTTTGCTGTTGTTGCACAAGAAGTTAGAAATCTGGCATCACGTTCTGCTGATGCTGCAAAAGAGATAAAAGAAATTGTTGAAAAAGCATCTAATAAAGCAAATGATGGTAAAAAAATATCTGATGAAATGATTACTGGATATGAAGAATTAAATAAAAATATTAGCTCAACTATTGAAAAGATTGACCTTGTTGCTACTGCATCCAAAGAACAAGAAAGAGGTATTACTCAAATTAATGATGCTGTAAATATGTTGGATAAAGCGACACAAGAAAATGCCCATGTAGCAGAGGAAATATCTAAAATGTCAACACAAATTGCAGATATGTCAAATTCACTTGTAACTGCTGCTTCAAGAGCTAGTTTCTTAGTAGATGCAAGAGAGCAAGTTTGTAATGTTGATTTAGTGTATGATACTGCAAAATTAAAAGTAGATATTTTAAAACTTAAAGATGGAGTTTATTCAGACCTTGGTAAATACAACTTTTCACAAGTAGAAAAAAATAAATCACTTGATGAATGGATTAATAATTATATTCACCTAAATCCTAATGCAAATATGAATTCTATTGATGACTTAAAAACATTAAATTTAAATTTAAATACAAAACTTCAAACCCTTGTTAATTCAAATAAAGATAGAGCATCAAATGAGGTTCTTAATGAAAATGCAAAAGAAGTGGAAATTGAATCTCTTAGAATATTTGGAACTCTAAATGCACTTAAAAAAGATGCTTGTAAAAAATAAAAAGGATTAAAACCCTTTTTATTTTAATTTGCATTTCCCATACTTTTAATTAAAGCTTCTAATTCATCATCTGAGACTAAATCTCCGGATTCATTATTACTTATATTTTTTGCTGAAGGTGCAATGTTATACTGTGTAGCATCAATATTATTTCTTTCACAAACATGATTTACAACTCTTTCTATTTTTTGTCTATGTAAATCTTGATGTTGTAACATCCCATAAGAATCAAAAATTAGATCCTGTATTTTTTTTAATTTATGTGATGGTAAATCAAAAGTATCAATCTCTTGATCTATTATTTCAAGATTTTCATAAATAGAGATTGAATTTATCTCTGATTCCTTAATTACATCACAAAGTTCTTTGATTAATTCTTCATACGTCATTTATTTCTCCCAAAAAAGTAACCCAATTACTTATATAAAAGATAGTTTAACCTATTTAAACTTAAGTACTTACCTAAGATATGTACTTAAATTAAACAGATTAATAATTAATGAATAATTTCTGATATAAATTCTGTTGCATAAGAACCTTTTGGTAAAGAAAATTGTATCTCCATCCAATTCTTATCTTCTTTGTAGTTTGTTTCTATTTCATCTGGGAAAACCCAAGAAAATCTTCTTGCACCATCTTCAGGAATTTTTATATCATACTCTTTTTCAATTTCATAGGCTAATTCAACTGAATTTTTTACCCTTTTACCACATAAAAGTCCAGTTGGAACTCTATCTCTATTATAAAATTTCTCTGCCTCTACTGTTAAATCTTCAACATTAAAAATTCTTCCAAAAGGATAATGACTCATTAAATCACCAGGTAATAATTTAAATGGGTGCTCTTGTTTTTTCATATTTTTAACAATATCTAAAGGTAAATTCAACTTTTCATAAATCTCTTTTGGTTCAAAAGTATCTACTAATTTTGAAATCTCTATTCTTTTTGATAACCAAGAATTAAAAAGGTGACTTTGATATGCATTTATATACATTTGCCTAAGTTTTCTATTTTTCTCTTTAAGTTCACCTTTTATAATAGCTTCACCTTTTTTATAATTATCACCATCAATTCCAAATCTTTGAAATCCAAAATAATTAGGCATGCCAAAAGTTGCTATTTTAGAAACTGCTTCTTGAATTTTTTTAGAATCCATTACAGTAACTCTTTTTAATCTAATAAAAAATTTATTCCCTTTTAGGTGTCCTATTTTAATCTTATTATTATGTCTGTTTGTTTCTAATATTTTAATATTCTCATGTTTAAAACTATTTAATTTTTCTTCACAAGATTTATGTACTGAAATTTGCTGAATAGTCATGGCATTTTTATCTTTTAATCCTGCATAACCTATATCTCTACTTTTACAACCAAGTTGCTCAGAAAATATTTGAACTGCATCCCAAGTTGTTAAATCTTTTTTTCTAAACTTTATAATTATATGCTCACCATCTCCACTAAACTCATATAGTGGGATTTCAGTTACAACAAAATCATCTCTATTTTGTTTAAATAAAACATCAATTTTTGAATGATTTAAATATCTTTGTAGCTTATTCAATATTTTTCCTTAGATTATTAATTAAAATGATGATTTTTACAATCACAGCTATATTTGCCAGAAATCGCTTTTGCAAATATATTTATTCTTACGTTATGCTTTTTTGCTATATTTTCTATTTTAGCCAAATATTTAGGAGAAAATGAAAATAAAAGTTCATATTCTTCTCCTGAACATCCAATATATTTTGGGATATCATAGAAAAAACTAAATCCTTTTTTACTCTCCGTTGAAAGTCTTTCAAGTTCAAAAAATAATCCATCAGATATATCCATAGAAGCATTTATATATTTTGAAGCTTCATAAAAAAAAGAAGGATTCAATTTTGGCTCTATAAACTTTGATTTTCTTGGAATTCTTCCTCCCATAAAAAGTGTTTTTAAATCTCGTTTAGAAGTTCCTAATGTACCTGTATAACAAAGCAAGTCATTTTTCTTTACTCCACTTCTTAATTTCGCATTCTTTGTTTTAGAAATGATTGTCACACTAATATCAAGTTTACTATTTGAAATAGTATCCCCACCAATAATCTCTATTCCATATTCATTAGCAACTTCTAAAAAACCAGAAGCTAAACTCTTTATATCTTTTTTTGAATACTCATTTGGAATTGCCACTGTTAATAATGCATATTTTGGTTTTGCGTTCATTGCAATTGCATCAGAAATATTAACAAGCATTGCTTTTCTTGCAATCTGTTTTAAACTCATCCACTCTTTTTTGAAATGAACATTTTCAAAAAATGCATCATTACTATAAACAAATTCTCCAATAACTGCACCATCATCACCAATAATTTTTGAATTTTTGCTAAATTGTTTTATAAAATAATTTTCTTTATTCTCTTTACTCATGGAGCGAATATTAACATAATTGTCCTTTGTTTTCTGATTTTTTACTTAAATTATTAATTAGGATAATAATTATCTTATTTTATTTAATTATTTTTTGATATAATATGTGCAAATTTATTTTAGGAGAAGATTAATGCCAAAAATTAACAAATATGTTGATATTGATACTGTAGAGAGAGAAGCGAAGAAGGATTTAATTGATAGACATTCACCATTCATTCACTGTACTGAAACTGCAAAAGCAGGAGAGCCATTTGAAGTAACTGTAAAAATGGGTAATGAATATACTCATCCAGATGATTTTGATCATTATATTGAATCAGTTTCATTATTTAATGGAGAAGTTTTATTAGCAAAAGCATCATATGTTCCAGGAACATTAGGAAATGTTAAAGCTCATAATACTACAACATTTACAATTATTCCAACTGGTAAAAAACTTAACCTAGTAGCTCACGGTTACTGTACAAAACATGGTATCTGGGAAGGTACTCCTGTAGAAGTTTCTGTAGCTGAATAATCTATACATACCACTATATCAAAAAGGTAGGAGCTTTTTAAGCTTCTGCCTTTTTTTATTTTTACACCTATTTTACACCAAAAAAAGTTTTTCTTCTTTTAAGCCTTAAAAATACTAACTAAATTAAAAAAGTTTTTGATTGTATTGATGACCTAAAGAATCAATATTATGAATAAATTTTTGATAATCAGGGTTGGTGATTATTTCAATATTTTTATTATTGCTTGCAATTTCTAATGCAATAAGATAATTTTTATTTTCTTCTTTTGTTAAATTAGTTAGTTTAGGCATGAATAAAAACTTATGTTTTATATCATTAAATTTCATTAATTCTTGCATCAAGATATAGCTTTCACTAAAATTCTTAAAAAAATCTGTTACATGTGGAGATACAACCTCTGCTGCAATTATAATTTTTTCTTTATCATGTTCATCTAATCCAGTTACAGTAGTATCAATGTTTTTATGAAGGTTTTTTACTTTTTTATTAAAGTAAATATTTGTATATTTATTTTCTAAAACAACTTTTCTTAAATTTGTTAAAATATGTGGCTTATCATGCATATTTATTGTTCTATTTTTTTCTTTAAATGCCTTTTTTATTGTAGTAGTTATATTGTAAAGGTTTTCTAAGGCTTCAGTTAAAGATTCATCTGAAGAATAACTTCTTGATTCAGATAGAAATAATGATTGAGAGATACAACCTTCATTGAATTCTTTATAATTAATAACTCTATCAATTAAAATATTAAGAGCATATTCTATCCCCTCAGGGTTTTCAAGAGCTAAGCATTCACTAGCTTTATAAATATTCTCAACTGTTTTTATTTCTATATTTTTACTTTCATCAGAAATAATAACTCCTAGGTTAAATATTTCGTATGTCTTGGGCAATTTCAATTGAATTAACGAATAAGTATAATCATTTAGAGTAGATACTCTATTATCAATCAAAATATTAGATAAGTCCATTTATCCTAGCCTTCTTTGTATTATTTGAGGAAAACATGTTGAATTATTTAAGCAAACAGCATAAAAGTCTTTGCTTCTTTTTTCCAAATAGTCTTTAATTATAGCACATTCCTTCTTATCAACATTATATATTGAGAGAATAATACTTACTAATGTTTCTATATCTGATTCTTTTATTTCATCTATAAGTAAAGAGTACTCTAATACAAAAATGTATTCATTCTCTGTAACTAGTCCATATAAATACTTATGCCAATCAACCCCAATTTCTAAACAAGAAAAGTTATCAGTTAATTCTTCTATTTTATTCCAATATAATGATCCAAATATTCTATCTCCATCTATTAGACAATACTGTGAAGGCAAATTCTTACCATCTTTTAAAATTAAATGATTACCAATATGTCTATCATAGTTTTTTAAATATTGGTCATAAGGATATAGTGAATAAAATTCTTTTTTATTATTGATTTTTGTTAGCATTATTTCTAATTCACTATTTGTTTCTAGTGTTATTAATGAATCTTGCCATTCAATTCCAAAAAATTGATTATTCTTTATATCACTCATATCCAATTCTATTTGAGGATAATTTAGATTGATTTTTTTATGTATATTAGTAATTTGTTTATTTGTAAATGTTAAAAAGGCTCCGTTGAGTACTGGTGCATTAATCAATTTTCCTATATAACTTGTTATAAATTCATTTATATTTGATTTTTGATTTGATACATTAAATTTAACCTGATATGTTTTATTATTAGTTGCTTCAACAATAAGAAAAAATCTACCATCAGTATTTGCTGCAATGTTTAATATTCTTCTTATATATTCTTGTACATACATTAATTTTCCTAGAAATCATCAATCAACTAAAATAATTCTAAATGATATCTTTATTTAACTTGTATTGTTATTTATACTTAATCATATTAATACTTTAGTATCATAAAAAGATGAAATATACTACCAATGTAAAAAGACAACATACTGTTCCAAAATTTCTTTTAAAAAATTTTGGGTTTGGAAGAAAAGAAAGTAAAAAAAGATTATTTACATTTGATAAAAAAAATGAAAGAGCATTTCAGCAATCGGTAAATGATGCAACAGTTAGAAGTTCCTTCTATAACTTTGTAGATGATCCAAAACAATTAAGTTTAGAATCATTTCTAGGAACAATAGAATCTAATTCAGCAGTAATTATTAATGAAATTATAAAAAATAAATCTTTATCGACTCTTAATCAAGAAAAAAAGGAAATGCTTTCAATATTTGTATTAAGTCAATATTTTAGAACATATGGGCATTTTAAAATGCAAGAATCAATGATTGAATCTGTTGCTTCCAAAATCAGAAATATGGGGTTTAACCCTAAAGATGTAAAAGATTTAAAATACAATGACTTCGCAAATTTAAAAAATAGTTTTTTAAGTATGATTCCTAGATGCATAGAACAAAAACAATATATCTCAAAAAAAAATTGGCATCTTTTTGAAACAGATAAAGATAATCCTTTCTTTATCTCTGATCATCCAGTTGTGCTTCATAATGAACTAGACTTGCGTCCATATGGAAACTTAGGACTTGCAGTTAAAGGAATTCAAGTTTATCTACCATTATCTTCAACCTTAATTTTAGGGATGTTATGTCCATCATATCTTATTGATCTAGAAGAATCAAAACAAAATGCAATGTGGTTACTACAGAATACATTAGTTGATGAACAAACAATGAAAAATATTGATTCAATATGTAAAAGTATTAAAAATTTTACAACTAAAAATTCTATTAAGTTAACATGTGAAAATGTAAAGTTTTATAATAGCCTGCAAGTATCTTTTGCTGAACAATACATTTATAGTGAAAAAAAAGATTTTCCATTAATTAAAGAAATGATTAATGATAATGAAAAATATAAAGAAGGATTTAGATTTACTAGTTAATTATCTAAGCCTAATATATCTCTATCAAAAGTTTCTGTATGTCCACCACCATTTAAATAAGCCAAAGGAAATATATCAGCCTTAAATCTCTTTTTTAAATCTTTCTCAACTTTTATTGCTTCATCTATTTTTTCATCATATAAAACTTTATCTATCTTTGAATACTCACTACTATATCTATTCTTTAAAGTTTGAGAAGTGATTCCAATTTTATAAAAAGTTTGCCCTTTAAAGATAAATCTAAAATAGTATAATCTATTATCTGCATTTTTATTTATTACAAAATTACTTACTATACTTAGATTTAATTTTTCTTTCTTAATTTGAAGTTTTTTTTCTTCTTCTATCTTAATTCTTTGCTCTTCCTGTTCAACTTTCTCTTCAAACAACAATCTATTCTCACGTTCCCTTGCTTCCTTAATATAAGAGTCTCTTTGTTTCATAAAATATTCTATATTATTTACATCTTTTTTCTTCATATCTATATTCTTTTCGGTATAAATTTTTGCAATAATTCATCTCTTTTTTCTGAAAGTAAAGAATTTTGAAACTTTATTGAAGGATCTGATTCTCTCATATTTAACATTACCATGATAATATCTGTACCTTCAGAAAAATCTCTATTTTTAGTTGTATCTAATATATTAAAAATTGTATCATTATCATTTGCCATAAGTGATTCATAAAAAGATAAAGTACATATAAATATATTTTTATCAAAATGTGCTTCTTCTTTAAATTCATTTTCAATATATGTTCTAATAGATTCTAAACCGATCATTATATCAGGTATAACAATCAGTCCGTAATAAACTTCATAACGTATGTAAGTTAATGTATTTTCAATTTGTTTAAATGCTTTTACTATATGATTTTTAAGAAGTTTATCAATATTTTCTTTATCCATATTAATAACATCATCTCTTCTAAAATACATTTTCTTAACTTCTATTGCTAAAGCTTGTTTTTTATGAAAGATAACAGCTTCACATCTAAATTCTTTTTTCTTTGTTACTATTTTATTTGCATCAACTAATTGATTTTTCTTAAACCTTACTCTAGCTAGATTTAGTACATACTCTTCAAGAACTAATCCAAATTCATCTAAAAAAGCTCTTGAAGACCTTGAATCAATTTTTGCATAGTTCTCAAGAAGTAAAAAATAAAGATTATTAGAAAGAGTATCAAGTAGTTGTTCATAGACAGGTATAGTATATTTATCATCAATTTTTATTATTGGATACCTAATAAGAAATTTAAACTTTCCAAAGCTTTTTTCATATATTTTTTGGGCTTTTGCAATCTCTTGATATTCTTCTTGTATAATTGAAAAAGTATTCAAAAAACTTGTTATTTTTTCTTCAGACATATAGTCAGAATCTTCAATAACTAAATCTTCCTTTTTAAAATAAAACTTATATTCATTCTGATAGGCACCAGTTATAAGCATAAGAATTAAATACATATCTTCAATAGTAAAGCCTAAAAACTCTAATAATTTCTCATTATAAGACTCATATAGAACAAGCATCCTTCCCACCATATTTGAAGGAGTATAATGAAATCTATTTTGCCAGGCAGCTAAAAAAGAAACACCCCCTAATCCAAATAACTTTATTAAACTCTGTCTACCTTCTGAAAGATTGATTTCAGCATTAAATAGATTATAACACTCTTGTTCTGTTGGGAGTCTAGCATTTGTATTATTCCTAGCTGCTTTTAAAGCTAAATCTGCTCCCACTACTAAAAATTCAGGCTTCGATTTTATCAGGTCATTATTTTTATCATAATTGATATTTAGCTGTCTAAGTGCTTCTAACCATTGAGATAAAGAATACTCTCTTAAAAGCATTATAATAGAACTTGATTCTCGCTTTCTTAATTTTACTTGTTTTGATAGACTTAATCTTTTTTTGGGATATTTCATTGTTTACTCATTATTAAATATTTAAAAGTATATCAAAATAGTTATAGAAAATATGAAAAAAATAATTATATTTAATTAATTTGTTCCATCATATAATCAACAGATCCTTTTATCTGTTCTAAATCTTTAACTGCTTTACCAAGCGCAATTTGTAATGTGATATATGATTCCCTTTGATAGATATGTTGTCCAGCTTCATCAGCAAATTGTAATCCAGCTAAAAGAGCTATTGCACCTTTTAAGTTTTCTTCAATATCTCTAATATTATCGCTACTTACTAATTTTGTAATATCTAATTTTTCCATTATGCAACCTTTTTTATTTTTATATTTCTTACAGATTCATTATCAAGATCAAAGAATGCACTTTCAATTTTTCCATTTTTTAGAAATAAAGTGTAATTACCTATATCTTTTTTCCCGTGGGAAATTATCTCATCTTTATCCATATCAATAAGATCAAAATCTTCAAAAGACAAACCTATCTCTTTATTCCAGTACTGAAAACTTTTATTCTTTTTAAGTGTTTTACTTATCTCTTTTATTTTAATCATAATATATACTCCCATCTTTCATATTTATTTGCTATTGTTTTTACATCATTTAATGTATTAACTCTTACAACACTACAACTTCCATTTAATAAATAAATTTTTATTTTCATATTTGTACCTTTTTTTCTAATATTTAAAATACATTTTTATGTATTCAAATACATTTTATATATTAAAACTATATATTAAAATACATTAATATAAATTTAAACTACATATCAAAATATATAAATACTTCTGTTTTAATGTATTCAGGTATATTTTTTATGTAAATTTGATATAATCCAATAAAAAGAATTTTTAATGGAATTATCTAGATTTAAAGAACTTTTAAAAAAAGCTGGACTAAACAAAAAACAATTTGCAGAACTTCTTAATATGCAATATAACACAGTTAATGCCTGGGGTTCTAATAATAATATACCAGTATGGGTTGAATCTTGGCTAGAAAACTACATCAAAGCCAAAGATCTTGAAACTATAATAAATACAATTAAACCATACATAGAGAAATAGTATGAAAAGTATTGCAATAGGTATTCTTTCATCACTATTTACATATTTTATAATATTACCTATAACTTTCCCCAAGGAAATTTCATTAACAAATACTGATCATATTTTAGGGTTTTTATTTGTAATGATCTTATTCACAGCTTTATTTTACAAACTATTTTATAATTTGATAAATAAAACAAGATAAAACAATGAAACATTTTATCAACACTATAGTTTCTTTTTTGGGATTGTTTTTTATTACAATTATAACAGGTATTATCGTTACATTAATAACTAAAGACATTTCCCTATCTCTTGCAATAATAACCATTATTTTCATTCTAGGTTTTATTGGTCTTATAAAACAATCATACACAGAATCACTACATAATTAATCAGCATCAGATCTTTCATCTAACCCATACTTATTAAACTCTGAAAATGCTTCGTCAATTAACATATATAGATATTCAACTTGTTCTTTTGTAATCTTTGGAAACTTAGCTTTTAAAAGATGTGGTGTGTTGTACATTTTGTTTTTCATATTTGATAAGATTAACTCCATTACTGCTTCAGCTTCTTCAAGTTCTATGAGAACTCCTATTTCTTTTTTAAATTCATTCTCTTTTTTCTTACTTTCTATAAATGCATCTTTGATCTGAATTTTTTGAACTGCACTTTTTTTACCACCCTCTTCAATCAATGTTGTTAATTCAACCTGGGCTTCAGCACCTAGATATGAAACATCAAACATTCCAAAACTTTTTGAAGTATTAGTTAATCCAGCTACATCATTTTTCCCCTGGGAAATTTCACCACTATTCTTTTTCCTTTGATTTGCTTCTCGCTGGGGTTCTCTTGATAAGTCTTTTCTATCCTCATATATCTTTGCATACTCTGTTGATCTACTTCTTAAAAACTTTCCATTTGTATCAAGGACATCATCAAAAACACCTTCTCTTTTTAACTGTGAAATATAAGGTTGCTCACACCCACAAAATGCAGCTAAATCAGCTTGTGATATATACTTTCTCGCCATTTTATAACCTCTTTCTAAAAAATATAAGTAACTTATAAAAATCCCATAAGTGCTTTTTCACGGCATTTAAGGCATTGTTACTTAACTGTAGAAAATATAAGCAAGTTCTAAAAGTCATACATAGAGCTTTTCTGAACTTGCAAACACCCTCAAGAGGAATACTCCAGGAAGTACCTTTTAATCTTACATCTAGCTTATTTACTACTCCTAAATAATATTCCACATAGTTACTTTTAATTGCTATAGTACCCATCCTCATAAACCTACCTTTATATCTATATTTAAAGCCATTATTTCATAGTCTTTAAATATTAGTTTTTCTAACCTATTTCTATACATAATTTCTACCTTGTTTTTTATTACTTTCTTTATGAGGATAAAACCACGATATCTATCCTCTCTATTAATTTTTTCTATGTAATACATTTTCTCTATATGGATGTTTATTCTTTGTTGTATACCAAAACAAAGCCCCTTTAATTTAAAGGGTTTAAAGTAAAGGGGTTCTAATTTGGTATGCTATTTAATATAAAAGAAAAACTACTTAAATTTTATTACTAATCAAATTATTCATATTCAATTGTAAATCCATTTTCGATTTTAATTTCTTCCCATCTACGATATACAGTACCAAGTAAATAATCACTAATTTTAAATTCATTAAATCGTTTTGAACTTTCAGACTTCCCACCAGTAGATCTAGTAATTTCAATTAAACCTTTATTTTCTAATCTTTCTAGTGTAACCCTTAATGTATTTATACTTATACCCACACCTTTTTTGGATAACCAATGCATACTAATTCGGTCACTCCATTTTTCATAATGTAATGTTTTTCTAAAAACAACTAACAGAACATCTCTTTCATTTCTATTTAAATCAGAATCCATTAACTGTTGAAACATTAAAGACTTATAAAACTCGTCTAAAATAGCAAAACCCTCTTCTTTATTTCCTAGTTTAAGTTTACTTGCCATTATCTAATCTCTTTTCTAGAAGAACTTATTTTTTCCATTTTTTTATTAAATCGCTTTATAAACTTGGCATTTGATTCATATTGCATTTTTAAATCTTGAAACTCTTGTTTAAACTCTTTATTTAACTTGTATTGTTCATAATAAGAATCCATAGTATTAACAGCTTCGTTTTTTATACAATTAAAGTTCCCAATGATCTTTCTTATATTTGATACATGATTTGCTGCTCTACTAGAAAGTATTTTAATTTTAGATTCTTCCCAAGATAATGTTTCACCATTCAATAAACAACTTACTAAAAGATAATCACTAATTAAATATGACTCTATATTAAAATTTTTCATCATATTGTCTTTACTTTATTGTTTACAATATATTTTGCAATATCAGTTATACTATATAAAGCTCTATCAGAACCACATTTATTTCCTAGTTTTGTATATGGTATCCCAGCAGCATTTCTTCTATCTCTTTGCAATGATATAACACTTCTTTGTGTTGCTTGTGCTGTTTGTTCTGTAGTTAATGTAAGTGAATTAAATTTGCTAAATAGTAAACCTGATAATTCTTTAATTTCTTCATGGTTACTCATTTTATACTCCTTATTATGTCTTTGTAGGAGTATTGTAGAGGAAAGGAATAGTAATGTGTTAGGCTAATTTAATGTAGTTTTTTACATGTAATTGGGTAAATTATGATTTATAATAATAAAAACTTCTTGGTTCTCGGTATCCTTGTTCAAAGAAGTCTTTCTTATCTATATTTTTGCTAGGCTTATATTGCTTATTTAAATAGAAAAAACTATCTAATAAGCTATTCGCAATATCAACAGCTTTAGTAGTTTTTGAAAACTCTTCTGATAATGATTGATGTAAACCATAAAAACAACTTTTATAAATAATCTCTTCTGTAATTAGATTTTCTTCTTTAATTTGATCTATCATACTTTCTAATTCATATATAAGTAATTGATTGTTAAAGTTTTTTGCAATATCTATACTTTTCTTTAAATTATCTATTGCCTTATTTTTTTCCCTTCTATTCTCAAAAAACCTTTTTTTATGCTTTTTTAAAAATTGAATATCACTAAATATATTATGAATTACACTAATAGTCACTAACTCCATATTATCCCAAGAAAAATATGCACCTGGTGTAACATCTGTTAAGTCTGAAATAGTATATAATGGATTAAAGAGTTTTTCAATATCTTTATTAGTACCCATTTCATAATACTCTAATATTGTACTTGAAAACTGTTCCAGTATTTCATTATTTAGATCCATATCCTCTTTAATTTCATTTTCAAATGATTTAATTAAAGCATTTAGTTCTTTTGTTGCCCCTCTTCTAGATACACCTTCAGGAAGATTATCAACCTCTTTTCTAATTATTGTTTTCCAAACACTATCAAGTTCCCTTTGTTTAACACTGTGAATAATTGCTATATTTTTTACTGCTTGTTCTATAACTTCTTTAGTCATTTAAAACCTTTATATTTAATTCAGATTTCAATATTTTTACTTCTTTTTCAATAATACTTCTAATTAGCTCACTTTGTGTAATATCCAACTTATCTGCAATAAGTTCAATATCAATTAAAGTTGAAGTTTTTAATCTAACATTATCAAGTTTTATTTTTGGATCATCTGATTTCGGTCTACCTCTTCTATTCATATATCTAAATCCTTTACTGCACTTGCACCAGCTTCAGGCTGTAGTTTTGCATATCTCATTGTTTGATTTATATCAGAATGATCCATAAGTTTTTTAATTGTATAAATTGGTGTTCCATGAATAGCTAATAAACTTGCAAAAGTATGTCTTAATGTGTGAATCACAACCCTTCTTTTTCTATCATCACTTGCTAATCCCTGATTAAAAAGTTTATCAAAAACTGGTTGTAGAACTTTATTTATTGCATTTCTACTAAGTACAGTTGGAGTACCACTAATTAAATAATCAATAGGACTTAAATTTCTTAGTCTCTTTTCAAGTAATGGTTTTAATGAAGAATGAATATGACCAGTATAAGTTCTATTAGATTTATGATTTTTTATTGTAATTGTTTCCTGGTTTAAATTAACATCTGCTTTTGTAATAGTTAGAACACTTGTAAGTCTTGCACCAGTTGATAATGATATTTTGATGAAAATCATTATGTACTCATTTACATACTCTTTACCATCTCTATTCTCTAAGTATTCAATTAATTTTTTAATTTCATTAATATCCAAATATCTTTCTCTATCATTATCAACTTTTAATTTTTCTACCTTATGATTAGATACGGGATTAATGACTTTTAGATCTTTTTGCTTTATTCCAAAATTAAATATAGTTCCAGTTAAATTAATCATATCATTTATAGTCTTGGGTGCATAAGTTTTATTAGTTTTGGGACTTATCTCAGTTTTTTTCTTCTTAATTAAGCTATTAACAATATCTGAATCAATCTCATTTAATTTGAGATTCCCTAATGTATCTTTTAAATGGTTTTTATATCTACCTTTGTTGTTTTCATTATCAGGTCTATCACTTTTTAATTCAAAATATTCATTTGCAATTTCGTCAAAAGTTGGTATAACTTTCACATTCAAAGGTGCTTCATCTTTCAATCTTTCAATTGAAGTCTGTTTTGATCTAACCTTACTACAATAAGCAGCAGTAACTCCTTCAGCTTTAGTACCTATTTTTTCAGTTACTGACTTTCCAAATCTTTTATACCTAATATAGAAAACTCTTTCACTATTAGCATTTTCTCTAAAAAAGACACCAGTGTATTTTGTTTTCTCTAATTTTAAGCCCATTTTTTACACCTATTTTACACCCAAAGTAATATTTTAATGATTAGGTATGATATAATAAGTTAATTTAAAAATCTCTTGAAACTTCGTACTTGTAGTGTTTTATCTATTCTTTTTTATTCATTTAAGTTTCATACTTATTTGGGTTTTTGTGGGAAGGTACGCCCGTAACAGTAGAAGTTGCACAATAGTCCAACATTCGATTTTATGGGAAAGGTAGGAGTTTAAAACGACCCTGTAAATGAAACTGTGTAAACCCACCAGTTATCTCTTAACTACTTTGTATATTTTTCCATAATTTCACTGAAAAATATACGAAGTTGTGGATAAATCTCACTCCAATTTCTAACCTTTGAATTTTTCCATTTATTTTGAACCTCCTGAATTGATAAGTATAAAACTTTAAAAGCTGAATCTATAGTTGGAAATGAACCTTTTGATTTTGTCTTTCTTTTGATTGTTGAATTTAGTGATTCTATTGGATTTGTTGTATAAATTAATTTTTTAATAGCTTCTGGGTATTTGAAAAAAGTAGCTAATTCATTCCAATGATTTAACCAAGATTGTTTTATATGTGGATATTTAGATCCCCAGATATCATGAAATTCATTTAGATTTTCTAATGCTTGTTCTTCATTATTTGCAGTATAAACTGATTTTAAATCTTTTGCTATTGCTTTTCTATCTTTCCAAGATACAAACTTCAAGGAGCTCCTTATTTGATGAACTATACATCTTTGTATCTCAGCTTTAGGATAAATAGCTTGTATTGCTTCATTAAACCCATTTAAACCATCTATTGCAAAGATGAGCACATCTTCTACACCTCTATTTTTTATTTCATTTAAAAGAGATAGCCAATATTTTGAAGTTTCATTATTTCCAATCCAAATACCTATTATTTCTTTATTGCCTTCTGCTGTAATTCCTAGCATTATATAAGCAGCTACATTTTTAACTACTCTATCTATTCTAATTTTTAAAACAGTGGCATCCATAAATATTATTGGGTACATTTGATCTAAGGCTCTATTTTGCCAATCTTTTGCCAGTTCAAGTACTTTATTTGTCATATTTGAAATAGTTTCTGTTGATAGTTCATATCCATATAAATCATCAAGATGAAGTTGAATATCTCTTACACTCATTCCTTTAGCATACAAAGATACTATAAGTTCTTCACTACCTTCCAATATAGTTTCTCTTTTTTTAACTAATTGTGGTTCAAAAGAAGAATCTCTATCTCTTGGTATCTCCAAATCTACTTTGCCATACTTTGAATTGAGTTTCTTTTTATTATAACCATTACGTGAGTTTGTATTATCTGAGGGTTGGTTTTTCTCATAACCTAGATGAGATGTTAATTCTTCTTTTGCAGTTTCTTGTAGAACTTCTTTTAACATTGATTTAAATTCATTCTCTAATGATTCTAAACCTGTAAATGTTCCTTCTTTAATTTGTTTCTTTAATTCTTCTAAATTTAATATTCCCATAATGTAAATCCTTAAAATTAATTCACTAGATAAATTCTATCTAATAAATTGATATTTTTAAGGTTTACACAGTTATTTTTACACTACCTTTAAAACTTCTACCTTTTTTTATTTCAAAATAAACTTTTTAACAAAAAATTTACTATCTGCTATTTTACACCATTCAAATTTAGTACAAAATTCTATATTTATTAAATCATTTCTTTTAAGCGTACTTACAATATTTCCTGAAGAAGAAGCTTTATCATATATATTTGCTATATTTGATGCTACTCTCATAGTATTTGTTTTTTTTGATTTTTTTTCGATTGTTAGAATTTTTGTTTCTTTTTCTTTAATTTTTTCTTTTTCTTTTAACTTATTTATTTCATCTTTTAAAAAAGCTATTTCATTTTTTAAATTATTAAATTCTTCTGTATTTATATTTGGACTTTGATTTTCATTTGAATTATTTATTATAACTCTTTTATCTTTATACAGTTCACTCATAATTAATTCTATTTTTTCATTTATCTTTTCTATTTCATTTGTATTTAAAGAACTCTTATCTTTTGTAAGAGATACATCTTTTAACAAACTTTCAAAACCTACTTTAAATAAAAAGAGCTCTAATTCAGATGTTTTTACAACATTATCATTTGCAAACAAAATATTAAAACTTAACACTACAAAAAATACATATCTAATCATCAATTTTCCATTATAAAAGTAGAGAAAACTATTTTCTCTTTATCTTTTTGTTTTATTATAAATATAACTTTGTCATCTTTTTGAACTACTATAAATTTTTCAATATCTTTTTGTAAAGTATCGATATAATTGTTATTATAAAACTCTAAGGTAGATTTTTCTTTTTGAAACTTATCTTTACTTTCTATTCTAACTAAATAATTATTTGATGATACCATATATGTTATGTTTGAATAAAAAGCATTATGAAAACTATTATTGCTTTTAAAAATCACTAATGAATTTTTATCTCTATCTTGTAAAAAGTCTATTTTCCCTTTTGATTCGGCAATATCTTCAGCAAATATTTTATAAAGATGGTTAACATCATCTTTTTTATTTATATGATTTTCAAAACTACTATTTGATAATTTTGTATCATCTAAAGTTTTGTACATAAAAATTAAGATAATCATAAATATTGTAATAGAAATCACTACTTCAAGTAATGTAAATGCCTTTTTACCTGTAATCATGATTCCATTTCTCTTCATCAAAGTTCTAATTTAAACCTATAAATATCTTTTTTAATACCATTTTCAAAACTATATGAAGTTTTATATTCACTAACTTTTAAGGAAAAATCATCATTTTTATACTCTTGTGTATCCAAAATTTCGTCTTTTATATTTATTTTCACTTCTTTAAATTCTTTTCTTAAATCATCATCTTGAATATTAAAAAACTTATCCATATTGATATTCTCATTTCTATTTTTGTTCTCTTTTGTATCAAGTGCAAGAAGTAGATACTCTTTGTTTTTTTTCTCTTGAGTAGATTTCTCTAACATAAAAATATTATTACTTTTTATTTGAATAAGTGAAAGCATCACAACTGAAAGTAAAGTAATAGCAATGATAACTTCCATTAAAGAGAATGCTTTTTTGTATGTAAGTAGGGGTTTCTTTCTCTTCATCATAAATCTATTTTATACCGATTCTAACAGCTTCATCAACTGAAGTATCCCCATTTATTAGCATTAATTTTAATTGCTCATGTAAAGGGATCATTTTATTTTCTGAAGCTAATTTCATCAAGGTATTATCATCAACCTCGCCTTTTAAATACTCTTGAATCTCTTCGCTTATAAGAAAAAGCTCTCCTATAGCAACACGACCTGTATAACCTGTAAAATTACACGATTTACACCCTACACTTTTATATATTTTACTAGTACTATCTAAACCAAAAAGTTCATGGGAAGCTGTAGATTCATCTTCACATTTACACTCTGAGCAAAGTTTTCTTACTAATCTTTGGGCCAGAACAGCAAGTAAAGAAGATGAAATTAAAAACTTTTCAACTCCCATATCAATAAGTCTAGTGATTGCAGCAGGAGCTCTATTTGTGTGAAGTGTAGAGAATAGTAAATGTCCGGTTAGGGCAGCTTGAACAGCAGTAGAAGCAGTCTCGCTATCTCTAATTTCACCTAACATAATAATATCCGGATCTTGTCTTAAAATAGATCGAAGCCCTGAAGCAAAAGTAAGACCTACTTTATTGTTTACTTGAATTTGAGAAAAATCATTTGATTTATACTCTACAGGATCTTCAACTGTGATAATATTTTTTTCTTCACTTACAACTTGATGTAATAAAGAGTGCAAAGTAGTTGATTTTCCACTTCCTGTAGGTCCAGTTACAAGCACCATTCCATACGAATTTCTAACAACTTTTTCAAGCTCATTTGTAATATAAGAAGGGAAACCAAGCTCTGTTAAATTTAATAATTCATCACTTTGCATCAAGATTCTCATTACAACTCTTTCTCCGTAAAAAGTCGGAAGAACAGAGACCCTTATATCCAAAGTATTTCCAGCAATCTTTATTTGAGTTCGTCCATCTTGAGGAATTCTTTTTTCACTAATATCAAGATTTGAGATAACTTTAATTCTTGATATTACCAAAGACATTATATTTTTATCAAGCTCAATATGTTTAGCTAAAACACCATCAATTCTATATCTTACATCTGATTTATATTCATGCATTTCAATATGTATATCTGAAGCTTTTTTCTTAATTGCTTGATAAAATAAAGAGTTTACAAATTTAATTATTGGTGCAGATTCTTCTGATGTTAAAATATCACTCCCAACTTTTAAAAATTCACTTACTTGAAAATCTACATCTTCAAGGGTTGCATCTTTTTGCTCTTCTTGAATTGCACTCATTTCTTTGTCGGTTTTTATTTCTAAAAATCTATTATAAAGCTTTTCGTATGAGAGTTCATCTAAGAAAACAATTTCATAATCATAATCACGCTTTGAAAGATAATCAAAGGAAATACTTATATAATCATTGGATAAAGCAATAACAATTCTTTCCTCTAATTTTGTAAAAAGCACATAATTTTTTAAAGCTTTATCATATGCTTTTATTTCAGTAAAAGGAACTAATTTAATATCGTGTATTTCTTTTATATTCATGTTAAATACCGAAATATTCTTTCATTCTTTGTTGATGCTTTTGATTATCATTTATGCTTCCATTTGTTTTAGAGGCATTATTTTCCCTTTTTACTGTATTAAGTTCATCATCTAAATCACGTAGTCTTTCTTCAAATTCTTTATTCTTTTTTTGTTCTTTTATTTGGTTTTGTTTTAGTCTAATTAATGATTTCTTTAAATATTCATCTTCAATAGCTTTTAACTTTGAAAGTTCATTTCTAACATATGTTAAATCTTTAGCCTTTGGAATCAAATAAGGAGTTATGATTATTACTAAATTTTTTCTTTCAGTATTTTTTGCATCATTTTTGAAAAATTTACCTAATAGAGGGATATCACCAAATCCAGGGACTTTATCAAGTGTGCTTTCTTTTCGATCTTCTATAAGACCTCCAATAATTACACTCTCTCCATTATTCACAATTGCAGTAGTTTTTACCTCTTTTTTAGAAGTATCTGGATTTCCACTTGAAGTATTTGTTTGTTTTACACCTTCCAAAACTGTATTGATTTCTAATGTTACTTTATTATCATTTGATATTCTTGGTTTTACTTTTAATGTCAATCCAATATCTTCTCTTGCAAAAGAGTTATTAACTGTACCACCATCTGTTGTACTAGATCCTGTTTGAATTGAAATAGTTTCACCTACATAAATTGAACTTTCTTTATTATTAATACATAAAATTGACGGTTCTGAAACTACATTTAAAGCATAGTTTTGATTTAAAAAAGAAATTGAAGCACCAAGTGCAAGACCTGAACTTAAAGTAGGTATATCAAGCCCAATACTGCCTAAGTCAAAAGGTAAGGCTGTTCCATTATTTAATTTTGAAGAAAAACTAAATAATCCTGAATTATTACTTTTTCCTCCTAGTATTCCATATTTAATACCTATATCATTTACTTTGTCATTATTAACTTCTATGATTCTAGCTTTTACATAAACTTGGGCTTTATCTTTATCAAGCTGAGATAATAAAACCTTTATATATTCAACTTCATCACTAGGTCCCATTAATACAATTGAGTTTGTCTCTTCATCAACAGAAGATAAAGGTTTACTATCTGGGTCTATATATTTTTTCTTTCCTATAATCCCTTCAATTATCTTTATAACATTTATGGCTTCAACATTTTTTAGGGTATATACTTCAACAACTCTTTTTATCAAAGACTCATTTGAATCCATTTTTATAACATACTTTTTTAGATAATTTGTATTAGTCCTATTTCCAATAATCACCAATGAATTATTATCTTTATTAGCTACAATTTCAACTTTTTCAGTTTCAATTTTCGGATTAAAAATAGATTTTGAAATTGCATCTAAATTCTTTTTTGCATCTATTGCTTGAATATTTTTTAGTTCAACAACTTCCATAATTTTTTTAGCCCCAGAAGTCATTATCTCAACTACTTTTTTTACAGTTACTATATTATCTTGAAAATCTGTAAGTACTAGTGTATTTGCATCTTTGTTTGTTACAAGCTTTGCATTTTTTGAAATTAGATGTCTTACTTTTGAAGCTATATAATCTACATTTGCGTTATAAACTTTGAAAACTTCAGTTACCATTTGATTATAGTTTTGTTTTGAACTTGATGTTATAACGGGAACATTACTATTTGCACCTTCATTAAGTTTTACTATTCTTAACATATTTTCATTATTTATTAAAGTAAACCCTTTTGATTCAAGTACAAAAATTAGAATTTTTACAAGTTCATTTTTAGATACTGGTTTATTAGATATATAGTCTACTTTTCCCTTTATATCCTGCGTTACAAGTATATTTTTATCTATGATTTTAGATGTGATTTTTACTAAATCCATTATCTGTAAATCTTTAAAATTTATATTTATTTTTTCTTCTTTTGCAAAAGAAACACAAGTTAATAAAACCACTACCAAAAAAACTTTAATCAATTTCATACTCTAACTCCACGATTTCATTATTTCTTAAAACTTCAATATTCAAATACTCTATTTTATTTATCTGATTATACACCTTAAAGGCATCTGCATATGAAGTCATTTTATTTCCATTGATGCTTTTAATAACATCATTTTTCTTTAAACCTAGTTTTCCAAAAACAGAATTTTTATTTACATTATCAATTATAAAACCATCAATTTTCCCAGCTTTTCTAACATCTTTTATTGCAATATCTTTCCAAACTTTTTCAAGATTATTTACATAGGAATTAAGATAATTTCTTTTAACTTTTACCATACCTTCATTCACAATTACATTTTCATATCCTGATAAAGTTTTATTTTCAACTTTATATGATACTTTTTTATCAAGAGGTAATTCTATTTTAAACTCTTTTAGATTTTTTTCAAATATTATATGATTTTTATATAATTTAGTAAGAGTATATTCATTAAACTTTTCATACTGTTCTATTATTGTACTTTTATTTGAGGTCTTTTCTTGGATTATCGCCCATCCTCCATTATTTTCAGTTGAGTAAACGGCTTTTAATTCATATTTTGAAAGAGTCTCAATATTTTTTGTTTCTATTCTTTTATCAATTTTTGGAGTATCAATTCTAACATTAGAGTAAAATCCATCATACTTTTGATATCTTAAATTAATATTTGAACTATCAGAAAAATCAACGCCACTTTTTGGTAAAAATAAAGAAAAAATTGTTGTAAGAACATACGCAAATAATATTACAAATGCATAAGGAATAATCTTTTCTATAAAAGTATTATAATTTATATTCATAATAATACTTCCCTTCTTTTACTTTAAACTGATTTAATATATTACTGTATTTTGATTTCATAATTTTTGAAGGAACTAATTCCCCCGAAATATTTTTATCAAAAATCGAATAAGTCCCTTTAAATTCACCAAAGTCTCCACTAGAATCAATCTTTATACTAGCAAAATCTATAAGAGAATGGGATATTTTTAATTTTTCTATTTTTGAAGGTAAAAAGTTTTTAAAGGATTGAGAAACACTGATTTTTTTTACATTAACTTCTGAAAAAATTAAAAAAGTTTTTATATCAATATCTTCAATAAATGCGGTATTTATTCCCTCATAATATACTTCAGAACTGTTTATATTCAAAGAAAAAAGTTTTTCATTTCTTGTCTCTTCTGAAATTACAATATTATGTTTAAACAGCTCCTTTTCAAATAAATTATACAAATTTTCTTTAGGTAAAAAAATCAATAATGATACAAAAAAAATAGAAATAAGTAAGATAGTTTTTATTATAAATTTCATTTTTAAATTCCTATTTCCATTGAAATACTTCTTTTCTGAACATCAAGCTTTTTTAGTATTATCTTTTCATTTAATACTCTATTTAAAAATTTATTTAAAACTCTTGGATTTCTTGATTCTATTTTTAGTTTTATAATATTTGATTGTTCAACTTTTAATATTTTTTCTTTTCTAAAAGTAGAATTTCGAACAATACTATCTATTTTTTTTCTTACTTCACTTTTATTAAACCAAGTCTGTTTATACTCTTTAAAATTTTTTGATTTAATTTTCATACTTTCATAGGCTTGAATACTATTTTTATATTTTTCTTTTTGATTTGAAACAGAAACAGAAGAAATTATAAATATAATAACTATAAGTCCTAATAAATAGGCAGGATTTAATTTATTCATAATTGAATCCTAACACTTAAAGCAAAGGAGTTAACAGTACTTGAAAGAATTTTATATTTCTTTGATAAAAATTTGTCTACTTCACTTTTATCAGCAGATAAATATTCTAAATTTAAAATAGTATTTTCTATATTTAAACTTTTTAAATCAAATCGTTGATCACTCATAACATAAGTAATTGCTTCCCTTTTTTTATTTTCTTTTTCTATTGTTTTATCATATTTATTTAAAATAGCATTTGTCTGAATCATACTAGAAGGTAATTTATTCAAATTTTTTAATTTTTCTATTGTAGTTTCATTTTTATTAATTTGAGAAGAAAAATCAATATACTTTACAAGGTTTATCAATATCAACACAGCAAAAAAGAAAAATATCCAATAATAATATTTTATATTAATTGCATCATTATATAATTTGATTTGCAGCTTATACGTACTAAGTTTTATACTATTAATTACTTTTTTTAAATCCATCACATCATCTAGTAAATTATTTGGTATTTTTACTAGAATACCCTCTGGTGTATACATAAACTTCAATTCATCAACTTTAAAAGATTTAAAGTTTTGGCATTCGTTTTGAGCAAAATAAATCGAAGAGATACTTGAAATAGGTATATTTAAAGTTTTTATAACTTCATAAATTTTTTTATTGTTGTAAGCAAAACATAAAAAAAGATTTTCCTCTAATTTTATCACTTGATAAGTCAAAATTGAAGTATCATCAATAATATCTTCAAAAAGTGTAGGTAAAACATGTCGCGCTTGTGTCTCAGTTTTAACAGGGATTTCAAACTTTCTAACCCAATAAAACTCAGGAGAGATAATAATATCAATCTTTCCAACAAAATGACTAATTTTAGTTTTTGTTGTTAAAAATATTTTCTGTGTTTCTTTACTTGAAACTAATGTCAAAATATTCAACCTTCCCATCATTTTTTAAAATATAATATGCACTTGCAACTGCACCATTATATTTAACATCAATATTAAGTTCATATAAATTTTCAGCTTTAAAAAAACCTAGATTTTCTTTAATTCTTAATATCTCTTTACTATAACTTTTTATAATAAAAGTCTCGATTATATCACTTAATTGCTTACTAGTCTCAATTTTTTTATTTCCAAATTGTAACTTTTCTGTGTATATATCTTTAAAAAGTTCATAATCAAATACATTATAAGATACAAAATATTCTTCAACAACTTTTGAATCTTTATTATTTATCTCATTTAAGTCAATTTTTTCATATTTTTTTATACCAAACTTAATATCTAAATCATTGACTTTTATAGGTATTAATGTTTGAAAAACTTCGCTCTCCAAAGCTTTATCTATATCATTTTTATGTTTTACTAAAAGCTTAGAAACTTCATTTTTAGTATTTTTAATAGCTATTAATACTTGGGTATTATTTAAAATATAATTTTCTTTTTCTATAAAAATATCTGTATCATCAAGATTTTTCAAAATAAGCAAACTAAATGCAGCAATAAAAAAAATAGTAATTAGTAATACCACACCTTTTTTCATAAAATCCTATCCCAGATTCATAGAAAATATTGGTAAAAGCATTGATATAACGATAAACCCAATAATAGTACCTACAAAAAGCATAAAAATAGGTTCTAGCAAAGATAGAAAAATATCAGTTTTATCTTTATTCGCTTCATTGTAAAGTTGGGCAAGATTATTTAAAATCTCACTCAATCTACTTGTATCTTCACCAATTGCAACAGAATGAATAAAAGATTCATCTATTTTATAAATCTTATTATTAAACAAAAGTGTTGATAGTTTTTTCCCTTCTACTACACTATTTGAAGACTCAACAAAAACTTTTTTTATAACAGAATTTTTTAATATGTTTGCACTCAGATTAATGGACTGTACAATAGGTACACCTGATTTAATTAAGATTGAGTTCATATAAGAAAATCTTGCAAGTTCAGCTTGTTCTATTAACTTTGAAAAGAAAGGAAGTTTTAGTAAAAACTTATCAAAGTTATATTTAAAAATAATGCTTTTTTTAAGAAAATATATAAATGTAAAAATTAGAAAAATTAAAGATAATAAAATATAAATATAATTATTTGAAAAAAAATCTCCTAAGGCAATCACAATTTTTGTACTTTGAGGTAATTCTTTATCTAACTGAGTAAAAATAGATGTGATTTTTGGGACAATAAAACTCAACATAAAACCAACCATAAAAAATGATACAAAAAGTATAAATAAAGGATAAACCATAGCTGAAGTTACTTGCTTCTTTATTCTATCTTGTTCTTTTAAAAATACAGAAAGTTCTAAAAGTACAGATTCTAAAAGACCTCCACTTTCACTCACTTTTATAGATTGTTTATAAAAATCAGGAAGCCTAACAATTTTTTGTGAATCTAAAGCATCATAAAAAGTCTTACCCTCATCAAGATATGTTTTTACTGTATCAAAAAAAGTATATAAAAGCTTGTTCTCTTTGTATCTTTGTTTAAGTAAGTTCATAGAACTCATAAGTGTAATTCCAGATTTTAAATATATACTTAAATCACGACTAAGATATGAAAGTGTAGATAAATCAAGTTTTATACTTCTTTTAAAAGAGATTTTTCCAAAATTAAAACTATCTTCTTCTATTTTTGTATATAAAATACCTTTTACTTTTAATTTTGTCTTTGCTTCTTCTAAAGATATTGCTTCAACTTTTGCTTTTACTTTTAAACCTGCTGAATCAAAACCACTATATTTATAAAGCATCTTTTACCTCTATTTCATTTTCAGAAAACTTATCTATAATCTCATTTGTGTTGTTAAATAGTTCTGCATTTTTTGATATTGAGGAAAATAAATAAACTTTTTCATTCAAAGTATCCAAAACAATATCTTTATGTTTTTTATCACTATCTATTTTTAGTTCAAAAAAAGGTTCATACTCAATATCATCTAATCTTATCTTTGTAAAATCATATCTAGTTAAATCTTTATTGTAATTATAAACATCAGGAATTTGTCTAAAAAGATTACTGATTTTTATATCTTTATCTATTTTATCATCAATAAAAATATAACAATCTTTTGATTCATCTTCTATACAAACTAAAGACAAGTTTTTTTCATATGTAAAATTTTTAAACATAAACTCTTTTAAATTTTCAAGATTTACTTTATACACTTTTTCGTTTTTTACGCTAAAACTTGAAAAAGCAAGAAAATAAACAATAGAAATAAGAAGGATTACAATAATAAGTTCTATTAGAGTAAATGATTTTTTCACTCTAATAGACTTTTTAAGTTAGTTACTACATTTATAGTAGTAAATATCATCTTCCGTACTCTCTTTTTTATCTGCACCCATAGATATCAAATCAAAAGATTTTTCTTTTTGAATATAAATAAAACTATTTCCCCAAGAATCTTTTGGAAGCTTTTCATCTTCAAAATATTTTTTTTCTACAAGAAGATTTAACCCTTCATCAGTAGTAGGATAAGAAGAATTATCTAGTTTATAAAGTTTAAGTGCTTGACCAACACTTTTCATTTGTATACATACTATTTTACCTTTTGATTCCTCACTCTTACCTACAAGATTAGGCAAAACAAATGCAGCAAGAAGACCAAGTATAATAATAACAACCATAAGCTCCATTAAAGAGAACGCTTTTTTCAATATCTTTTCCTTTTTCAATATTTTTTATGATTTTATCATAGCTAAACTTCTATTTTTTTTGATTACAATTATTTTAATTAAGTAAAATAATATGTATAAAAGATAAGAAGAAATTCAATTTATAATTTTTATTATTTATTCAAATTGATATAACATTTCCATATATAATTTATTTAAAATGTTTGTTAATATTATCCATAATACCATAATAAAAAGGTTAAAATAGTAGAAATTTAAAGATTAAATCTTTAGAAAATTTCAAAATATAATTTTTTCTTAAATTAATTTCATTTGTTATGCAATAAATATCAATATTAAATTTAAAGAGAAATATAAAACTAAATTTATTTTAGTACTTATATTAGTATTTTTTAGGTCAAGGGTATATAAAGGAAGTTTATTTATGGGAGTATTAACAGCCATTAGATATGATGATAATTATTGCTCATTCTTTATATAAAAATGACAAACAATATGATGCAAAGTTTTATAAAAAAAGTTGTGGACTTCAAGAGTAGATAACTACTCTTGATTTAGTTAAAATTTGTAAATTTCAAGTTTTTTTAAGGTGGCGACTGACCTCTAATTTTTTATTTTATTTTTTCCTTTATTTTCTTAAATTATCATAACAAGATACTTCTTCCATAGGAAGAAAGACTATTATAAAAACTTCAATAAAAAGTAAAACTATTATTGATTCAATTATCTTAAAAATAAAATCGTTATAATCAAAAAAAGAATTATTTAGAAAATATAATAAAGGAACTATAAATAAACCTCCATAATAAAATCTGTAAAAAACTCTAAATATCATATTTGTACGATAACATTTGCCTTTAAATTCAAATACTTTTCCTGTTTTTATCAGAAAAATATCGAATGGATTAGTAATTAACTTTATTTTTTCAATTATTCGCATACTCTAACTTTTCCTAGTTCCCAAGCTCCAGCTTGGGAATAAATACTACACTTACCATAACTTTTCAACATCAATAATACCTTTTATCCCTTTATAGTCTCTTGCACTACTGTTTCTCGAGTTTTATGCACTTCAGCAAGGCATTTTCCTAGTCCATAAACAGTAATATTTTCCCCATGGAATATGCCATTAATAGCCCTGAAATTTGTGTTCTTCCTAGGTCTGTAGACCCATCAATTGCCCACTCTTAATGCTGTGCCATTACACATGCATCATCGGTAGCAGGGTTCGATCTATTTCCGTTATGTGAAAAAAGTAATGCTCCATTTTTCATAAAATATAAATTACTTATTTTTCCAGAAGATGAACTTCCCCCTGCAAATGCAGAACTTGCTATTAAAACGACTAAAACTAATAATTTTTTCATAAATTTTTTCTTTGTTTATTTTTTACTTATAAGTTTTAAAAACTTCGAAAACAGTCATATTTTTGACTATTTAGTTAATTATGTATCCTGTGCCATGAACTTACAAATTATAGGCTCTCAAAGCTGGAACTTTGGGGCCAGAGAGGTTATCGTTATCTCCTGACCCCTAATTTATTACCACAATATTAAAATATTATCATTATATATTGCTACCCAAGCAGCATCTGAATTTTTAATCTCATTTTGTAATTTTACAGTTAATTTATTATATTTTATTTTATATTGTTTAACTACTTTCAAATAACTATCTTGTATATGCTTTTTAGTACAAACAAATGAAAAAAAATGATATATCTCATTTTTTCCATACATCCAATTACAATCATAGTCTTTTGATGATTTACTTATAAGTAATTCTTTTTTTAATAATTCTTTAGAAATTTCTTTATATTCATTTTGATTTATTGAACAACTTGAAAATAACACAATTATAATAAAAATTTTTAAATAGTTTACCATATCTAATTACCTATACTTTCTGCCAATTTTCTAGGTGTTTCTATTCCAAAATAATCATCTACATTAAGATAAGTACCTGAGGCTTTATAAAAAACATCCCTAGCATAATCTGCACAAGTATGAGTTACATACCATGTATCAGAACCTGACTCCAACATTCCAGATATTTTGTCATATTGAACCTCTGAAATATCAACTAATAAGTTTGACTCAAAAGAATAATTTTTATATAGTTCTAAATTTTCAAATACGCCACCTGAACCATTAGAACTTAAACCACTTTCTGTAGCCCAAAGTCCATATGTATTGAATTTACCTGTAATTTTATCATAAATACTAATCCACGCATGACCTGAACTAAAACTTCCTTTGGAAGATACATTAGAATGTATTCCCAACATATATCTATTAAACTCCGTATTAAACAAATGTACAAATGCCCCAGAAGCAGCACCATTAGCAAACTTACCACCAGCAATCACAGAAACAGTACCACCTACAATTCCCATTATAACTGTTCTAATTGGTTTACCACCAAAACCTTTATTTCCAACACTAAAGGCAGAAGAAGCAAAACCACTCCAAAAACCTGCACTCCATCTTCCACCTTGTGCTTTTGTTATTTATATATAATTATATATATTACTTAGTTAAAAGCTATTGAAAGTGAAGATTCATCCTCAGGGGTGTTAATCTTTTTTCTTTTTCTGTTTCTGAATACTTTTAGCTTTCATAATACTAATAAAATATGCAAAAAAAATAATTGATATATACAAAGGAAAACACAAAGATGGTTTAAATGAAAAAATACTAATAACAATTAAAATTAAAACAATCCACAAAAACTTTCTTAAAAATTCTTTTAATTCATTAACTTGTTCTTTACTCTCTAAAATATATGCTTTCCAATAAATTCCTGCTGGAGCAAAGTATGTTTTTCCTTTAATTTCTTTAAAAGTTTTATCAATAATATAATCAAATACAGCCTCTTTGTTACTCATTTATTTTCCTTTTATTAAATTCTGGGGACATGATACTAAATTAACTGTTTAGTCAATTAGATAAACTGTCCCCGGAACTTACAACTTATAGGCTCTCAAAGCTGGAGCTTTAGGGCCAAAGAGGTTATCGTTATCACCTGACGACCCCTAATTTCTTTTTAGATATAGTTAATCTGTAAATATTTTAATAATAAAAATATAATTTTGAATAAGAATATAAATTAATCTATTGTTCTTCTGGGATAGAGATACGCTACAATATTTTGATTTCATATTTATATATTGTTTTTCAAAATCATCAAATACAAATTCACTATTCTCAAATTTAGATAATACTGAACAATTTAATTCTTTTTTATTTTTAATTTTATAAATATAACTTACCATAGATACAGGTGTCCCATATCCTCCAGTATATTTATTAATTAATTCTAATTGATTAGAGTTTAATCCAATAATATTTTTGAGTGTTATACTCATATTTTTATTATCAAGTATATTTATAGAAATTAATATCGTAAGAATTGTAATTATAACTGATATTGCAATTTTATACCACATTGTATTTATCCTTAATTAGTAATTGAAAAAGATTTTGCACCATGACTACGACCTGCAATACCAATTAAACGTGTCGCAATTTCTGCTGAATAATTCCGTCCACCCCAAGGTTTTGAATCAAAATTATAATTATCATAAAAACGTAAATTAGCACTATCTGTAGAAAAATATAAAGTTGCACTTCCTATAGCATAATCATATGTATCATCATGATATAAGGATATGGTAATTGCATTACCACTAATTGCTGTTGCTCTAGCATTAGATAATATATCATTAAATTCATTCTCTGTTAATTTATAATCTCCATCTCCATTCCAATACCTAGTAAACATTTTCTTTTCGAAATCAGAATTTAATTTACCAGATACATCTCTAATCATTTTTCCTATAGCATCTCAGTATTAAACAAATGTACAAATGCCCCTGAAGCAGCACCATTAGCAAACTTACCACCACTTATTTCTGAAACAGTACCTGATACTAAAGATGTAAACATAGTTCCCCTTTCAATTCCCCAACTATTTGGTGCAGCAAATCCTGATGCTACAAATCCACTCCAAAAACCTGCACTCCATCTTCCACCTTGTGCTTTTGTTATTTATATATAATTATATATATTACTTAGTTAAAAGCTATTGAAAGTGAAGATT
>PKUJ01000030.1 GCA_002869565.1 Arcobacter sp. | reverse complement strand
GCAGACCTGATGACAGCAACGTTTAAAGTAAGAGCATTTGATGGAGTAGATTATAGTAATGAAGAGACTGTAACATTAACAGTTGATGGAACAAATGATGCACCAGTTGCAGTTGCTGATATAAATAGTGTAACAGAAGCAGATACAGGAATATATACAAAGACTGGAATAACAGGAGATGTAATTAATAGTGCACCAGGAACAGATAGTGATGTAGATAATCTTAATAGTGAATTATCAATTGTAGGATTAGTTTCAGAAAATACAAGTCAAATACTTACTTCTAGTAATTATGGTGGAGGTAAATTCTGGTTTAAAGGTGAATATGGAAATATTCTAATGGATGCAGATGGAAGTTATCTTTATAATCTATATAATGATAGAGCTGCAACAAATGCTTTATCTGAAGGAGAAGAAGTAACTGAAGTATTTACATACACTGTTTCAGATGGACAAGGTGGTACTGATACTGCAACATTAACTATTAATATTACTGGAACAAATGATGCACCAGTAATAAGTGTAACAGATGCAGCCTTAGCAGTAATGGATGAGATAGACTTTTTAGATAATTCAACAAATGATAATTATTATAAAGTAATAGCTTCGCAAGATGTGTTTGATTTATTAGGAATATCAGATGTAGATAATACAAATATAGGATTGTCAATAACAGTAGATTCTTCAAAATTCTATGTAAATGGAACAGATGTAACAAGCTCAACAACAAATGGGATATTCCAAGTAACAGCAGCAAATATAGGGACAGCACCAGCAGGAGCATCAATCGGAGATTTCATAGTATATAGTGAAGAGATAGATGGATTAAATGAAGCAGACCTGATGACAGCAACGTTTAAAGTAAGAGCATTTGATGGAGTAGATTATAGTAATGAAGAGACTGTAACATTAACAGTTGATGGAACAAATGATACTATAACTGGAACAGGTGTAGATGGATATATTGTAGATATGACTGTATTTAGTGATACTACAGCAAACTTAACACTGGATTCAGGAGAAGCTAATACTACTACAGATAGTAACGGTAACTTTGTATTAACTGGTAGTGATTTAAGTGGAATAGTTGTTGGTTATGGTGGTACAGATGTATCTACTGGATTGGATTTTGAAGGTATTTATAAAGCACCTGCTGGTTCAACTCTTTTAAATCCTATTACTACATTAATTGTTGATTTAATGAATGAAGGAAAAACTTTAGAAGAAGCACAAACTCTAATCAAAACAAACTTTGGAATTGATGCAAGTGTTGACCTATTAGTTGATCCAATTTCAAAATCAGTAAATGCTGGAACTCCAGCAGAAGCTACAAACTATATTTATACTCAAACTGTAAATGCACAGGTTAATAATACAGTAGGGCAATTAGCAGCAGCACTGGATGGAGCTAGTATTACTGATGAAAAAAGTGCTTCAAGTGTAATTTCACAAGAATTAGCAAAAATGATGAATTTGGGAGCTGTTGATTTAACTTCTGATGCAGATATCGATACTTTAATATCAAATGTATTAAATAACCTAGGAGTAACTTTATCTTCTACTATTAGTGATGATATTAGTGATATTATTGTAAATACAAATACTTCAATTGAAACTTCTACATCAGGAAGTACAGATGCACAAAGCGCATTAGAATCACTTGCGAAGACTCAAATTGCAGCAGAAGAAACTGAGCAAGAGTTAGAGCAGGGTGTTAAAACAAATGATACTACAACTGCAACTGCAAATTCTACAGGAACAGAATTTACTAATAGAGTTGATGCTGCTGAAACAGGAGCTATAACTCAAGACGAAATTAATACAATTCAAATATTTCAAGAAGATAGTTTATTTTCAACATCTGGAGATATAGGTGTATCTCTAACTTCATTTAATGGAATCACAACTTTCCCAACTACACAAGAAGTAACTTTATCATACAATGATGAAGACAATGTAAAAGTAGAAATAAAAGTTAATATGTCAGTAAATCAAGATGGAACATATTCTATTTCTTCGATAGATGGTCAAGATATAAATCAAATTCCTCAAGGTGAAACTGCCAGAGTAAATGTAGAGTATCTTGAAGTTGGAGAAACAGTATCTTCAAAACTATTTATTGATGTTACAGGAACAAATGATGCACCAGTTACTAGTGTAGTGCATAGTGTAGCTCAAAATGATAATATAAATTTTGCATATGAAGGGAAACTTGTATCAAAAGATGTTGATTCAAATGATAATTCAACATATGATTGGGATTCAAGCTCTGTTTCTATGACATTTAGTATGACTGGATTAACTGGATTATCCTCTGTTACAGCATTAAATAACCCAGCTGTTGCTCAAGCAGCAATAGAGCTTAAACCTGTGATTTTAGACTTTGTAAATACTGGAAATCTTTCAGGACTTTTAACTTTATCTCCTGATACTATAATGGTTTCAAAAGCAGTAGCTTCAGTTTTAAAAGACTTCTATAATCTAAATCCTGATTTAAAATCAGAAGCAGTTTCAATAAAAGATTTTATTTTATTAAATAAAGATGCTTTAGTAGCTCAATCTACATTATCAAGTGATGAGATTGATTTATTAGCAAATGCTTTATCTCCTTCAAATATTACTGCATTAGGTAATTTAGTTGATTCGATTCAACTATTCATAGCAAATAATCCTGGATTATTAAGTGCAGCTAGTACAATTTTAGCTGATAATGTTATTGATGCTAGTGAACTTAATTCTTTAGACCCATCATTATTAGCACAAGTCGATGGCTTAAGATTAGAAGTAGGAGCTATTTTAGCTGCAAATTCAAGCCTTATTGATTTGATAGATATTAGAACTGTATTAACAAAACTAGATGAAATATCAACAATAGATAGTCAAAATGGTGAAATATCAATTACAACATCTGTAAATCAAACAGCTGCTGAACTTATGATTAGTGTTGATGAAAACACTGGAGATTATACAATTACAAATCCATATTTTAATCAACTTCCAGATTCTACTAATGTAGAAGTATCATTTGATTATTCAAGCCAAGATGCCCTTAGTGTTGTAAGTAATACTTCATCTGCATCTATTTTAATAACACCTCAAAATGTTGATGATATAGATATTTCTATAGATCAAAATGGGGTATTAGAAGTGGCAGATAATCAAAACATTGATATGCTAAACTTATTAGGAAATCTTTCATCTAATATTCAAGTTTCAGATATAGATTCAATTGATTTAACAAATGGAAATCATATTTTATCAAATCTTTCAGTTATGGATTTTGAAGATATGGTATCTGATTCATCAAATGAATTATCAATTTATGGTGATAATGGTGATACAATCAAACTAGATTTAAGTACATGGTCAAAAGATATTACTGATACAGATTTAAATCCTACAGTTGATGCAACAGATGATAGTTTTATTGCATACACAGCTACTGGTACTACAAATCAAACATTAACTCTTTTAATCGAAAAAGATATTACAGTAGAGGATATTTAATCCTCTACTGTCAAAACTAATATAGGAAAGTCAATGTTCTCAAAATTATTTAAAAGTTTAAATAAAACAGATTTTAACATAAGCGAATATTGTACCACAGATCTTCATTCTCACTTGATTCCAGGTATTGACGATGGTGTTAAAACTCTGGATGAAAGTATTGAAATAATATCATCTATGAAAGAACTGGGTTTTAAAAAACTTATTACTACACCACATATAATGTATCATAGATTTAGAAATACAAAAGAAATTATTCTTGATGGTTGCAAAAAAGTGAAGGAAGAACTTCAAAATAGAAATATTGATATTGAAGTTCAAGCTTCTGCTGAATACTATTTTGACGAAAATTTTCTAGAACTAATTGAAAAAGATGAATTACTCCCTTTCGGAGATAATTATATATTATTCGAAATGTCATACACAAGCAGACCTTTTGGTCTAGAACAAACTGTCTTTAATCTTTTATCAAAAGGTTACAAACCTGTTTTAGCCCATCCAGAAAGATACTCTTTTTTAAATTCAAGTTTAGAAAAATTTGACAAACTAAAAGATTCTGGTCTTCGATTTCAATTGAATTTGAATTCTCTTATAGGTTTTTATGGGAAAAATCCAAGAATTGCGGCTAAGTATTTATCAGAAAAAGGCTTAGTGGATTTTGTTGGTAGTGATATTCATTCTATGAAGTATTTTGATTCGTACAAAAAAGCTGTTTGTACAAAACAGATAAAAGAATTATTTGAGAATAATAAAATAAAAAATCATAAGATTTAGTCTATAAAGATAGAACCTATTAAGGTCTATCTTTATAATATTTGTCATTTCCATAACCATAGCCATAGCTTACACCATAACCATAACCATATTTTTCTCCAATCTCTACACCATTTAGTATCATACCAATATGATTGTGAGAATGCTCTTTCGCAAGTCTATCAAGATTTTTGATAAACTCTTTTCTTGTATAGTTAGCTCGCACAAGTACAAAAGAAATATCTGCATAATTCATAAGAATTAGTGCATCTGTTACAAGTCCTACAGGAGGAGTATCAATAATAATATATTCATATTTCTCTTTTAATTCTTCAATTAAAGTTTTCATGTTTTCAGTTAATATTAGCTCTGAAGGATTAGGAGGTAAAGGTCCTGTTGTAATTAAGTCAACATTTTCTTGTTCAGTTTTTGCAATAACTTCTTCCAAAGTTTTTTGTCCAGTTAGATAATTACTTAGTCCTAAAATATTATCCACATCAAACTCTTTATGAACACTTGCTTTTCTCATATCAAGATCAAGCACTACAACTTTTTTTTCTGTTTGTGCTATTATTTCTGCAAGTTTTGCTACTATTGTAGTTTTTCCTTCTCCTGATACAGATGAAGTTATGGTTATAACTCTACTTGATACATTTTGTGGTAAAAATTGCAAGTTTGTACGTATTGACCTAAAAGCTTCAAGAAAAATATTCTGAGTCTTTTTGTTTTTATTTAAAGGTACAACTCCATAAATAGGAATACTACTGTATCTTTCTATTTCATCAGTATTTTTAACTGTATCATTTAAAAATTCTTTTATAAAGGCATATGCAAGTCCAAGAATGATACCTAATATCATACCAACTAAAACAATCAACATTCTTTTAGGTTTGACAGGAATAGGATAAATTATTGCACTATCAAGTATTCTTGCATTTGAAATTGTAGATGATTTTAAAATTGCAGTCTCAGCTCTTTTTTCAAGTAAAAATGAATAAACTTTTTCATTTACTGCAAAATGTCTAGTAAGTCTAGTCAACTCTTTTTCTTGTTTTGGAAGAGTCTCTAAAGATTTAGTATATTTGTTAATTAGCGATTTCAAAGAAGCTTTTCTTTGTCCTATTTGTCTAAGGTTATTTTTTAGCGCAGTTTTAATTGATCTTTTATAAGAAGCAATTGTTTTACTCATTTTCTCAATATCAGGATGTAACTCAGTATAATCAATAAGTAGTGATTCTCTTTGGGTAGATAAATCAGTTAATTTTTTTACTAAGGCCGCTATCGAAGGATCAGCAAAATTAACTGAACCTACAGTTAGACCTGAAAGATTATGATTTGATAGAATATATTGCTGTAAATTTTCCAAAATATTTTCTTCTATACTTAGCTCTTGAATTTGAGTTTCATATTCTGTAAGTTTTTTTGAAGTATTAGTCGCTTTTTCAGAAAGATTAATTACTTCATTTACTTCTTTGTAGTTTTCAAGTTTTCCTTCTGATGTTTTAAGTCTTTTATTGATTTCGTCTAATTGAGCATCAATAAAGTCCAAAGATAGGTTTGCAACTTCACTTTTTCTCTCTTTTTCTTGTTCTTTATATGCTGTAAAAAGTGCATTTATTAAATCTCTTGCTCTCATTGAAACACTGTCTTGAATATTTACTCTTAAAACACTTGCAAATTCAGATACTTGAGATATAGATAAAGTTTTGAAATAGTTAGGAAATGAACTTTTATGTACAAATGAAAATTGATATTCACTATTTTCATATTTACTAATTTTTTGTACAGTTATATTAAACCATTCTGTACTTATTTCTTCATTATACTTGTGTACTTTATCATATGAAAATAGATCAACAGCTTTAAAAGGTTTAACTCCTAATTCATCTAAAATACCATCTTTTGACCATTTACTTCGGGCTTCTATTACAAGTCTAAAAGAGTTCTTATCTATTGGAATGAGGTTAAAGGTCTTTCCATATATCATATTATCTAAGAATTTTTGACTCACTACAAATGGAGAGTTTTGATAAAATTCTTCTTTTCTGAAGTTATGAACTGTAAAATATCTTGTACCAAGATTTAGATAACTAGCAGCTCTATTTGCCAAGAACCTTGACTTGAAAACTTCCATTTCATTTTCTACATTTACTCCTGCACCTGTAAAAGCTTCTTTTAGTGCAGAAGAGTTAAAGCCTTTCTTCTCTTCTTGTACTTCAATAGTTGCTGTCGAAAAATAAACACTAGGTTTTACATAAGCAAATACTGCGCTTCCTATTGTAAATATAAGTGCAAGTATTAGTATAATAAACTTATATTTAGTAATAGTCTTAAATACTTGTTTTAAATCGATTTCATCATTGTTATTTTGAGAAAATGCTTGTTGTTTTTCCATTTTTATTATACTTCCATTATTTTATAAGAGTTTTTCTTTGATTTAATGGATCTAAGATACTAGATAACATATTAAAGAATGGGCTAATTTCATTAAAGGCTTTATTATAACCTTTTAAATCTCTTGGCTGAACATAGACTATCTCATTTGGTTTGAGGTATAAACTTGTTAATGCAAGTGGAGTCATATCTGTAAGGTCTACATTTCTAATTGTAGGATTTCTTAGATTTCCTCTTACTATTTTGATATTTGATCTTGATGCAAAATCTGTCAAATCTCCTGATCTAGCGATTGCTTCGATAATATTCATAGTTCCATTTGTAACTGATACAATACCAGGTTTTTTTACTTCTCCCATCACAATCACTTTTTGGTTTTTGATTTCAACCAATACATATGGATTTCTAATATATTTTTTGTATTCAGCAATTAGCATTTCAGAAGCTTCATCTTGAGTATATCCTGAAATTTCGATACTACCAATAAGTGGAAGTCTTACGGTTCCCTTTTGAGTAACTAGTAAACCTATGTTTTCTTGAATCTCATTATTGTTATTTGTCTCTCTACTTGTCAAGATTGAAGTCATTTGCTGTGAACCTTGCCCTGCTTGTATATAGACTGTTATATCAACTCTATCATTTGGAGCAATAACATTTTCAAATATCATCTCTTCTCTATATTCTTCATCTGGAACGACAGTTATCTTATCTTCTTCTTTCCAATTTTCTTGAAAAAGTTTATATTCTTTCATACTACAACCTGTAAGAAGTAAGAATATTGAGCAAGTAAGTATTAAATTTTTTAGTCCTATTGACATTAATTTCCCTTTGGCATAATTTTTAGCGTATGATAACACAATAAGTTATTAAACATCAAATAAAACTAGTACGATTACTATTTAATTACAAAATTATTTAGAAATATATTTTTAAGTAATTTTTAATATTATCAGAGAACTTTTTCTGCTATAATTAGAAAAACTAAAAATAAGGTTACTTATGGAAGAAAAAATTGAAAGTAGAAGAAGTTTTATAAAAAAAGCTGCGTATGTTGCACCTACAATTATTGCTTTAGGAGCAATCACTAACCCGATTACATCTAGTGCTGCAAGTTGTACTGCTGCAAACCCTTGTACAAATGATGGTTCTAATTCAGGGCCTTCGACAACTCCGTCAACAGATCCAGGGAACAATGATGAAGGTGGATTCAAAGGTGTTTTTTAGTTTTTATAAATAATGACTGTATTTGATTATCAAATATTAGAAAACTCTAATAAAAACTTAAAAAAGAATCAATATCTTTTAACAGAAGAAAATTTTTCTTCTGTTAAATTTTCTCATGTATTAAATCTATACAATAACCAATATCGTGAAGTAAAAATAACAAGTGACAGTTCTTTTGAAAATATATCAAAAGGCCAATATATTAGCTTTGTAGTAAATGAAGTTTTATCTTTCTCTTGTGAGCTGGGGTCTTCAACAATATTTCTTTATAGAGATAAAAAAGCTACAGATAGTCTTATTTATTATTGGTTGTATCATACTTTTTTCCCTATTTTACTTACTTTTGAAAATCGATATTATTTTTTACATGCAGGTGCTGTTGAGATTGATTTTAAGCCAGTTCTATTTGTAGCAAATTCTTTTGGTGGGAAATCTACCTTGACAGATTTTTTTATGAAAAAAGGACATGCCATGATATCTGATGATAAAGTTGCAAGTTATGAAAAAGACGAACAAATTTTTTCAGTCCCTTCTTATCCTTATCATAGACCATATCGTAAAATGGAAGACTTAGGTCTATTTGTAGAAAATTTTGTTACTGAATCTAAAGTAATAAATTGTATATTTAATCTTGAAAAGTCAGATCCAAATTCGGATATAATTATTTCCGAAATCTTTGGAATAGAAAAATTTAAAGTTTTAAGATATTCTACTGATATTGATTTGCCTATACATAGAGAATTAAGATTTAAGGCACTTGCGAATATAGCAAATAAAGTCCAAATATATAACATAACTATACCTTGGGATTTGGATAGGTTAAAAGAAGTTTACCAAACAATAATTAAATTTATAAAAGGAAGATAATATGACACTAGATTCAAAAGTTATCATACCAGATACACTTTTTTTACAAAAAGTTGACGAAGAGACAATTTTATTAGATACAGTTTCCCAAGAATATTTTTCATTAAATGAAGTAGGAAGTGTGATCTGGGAAATACTATCAGATAAAAAAGAATTGACTTTAGTTAAAGATGAAATCTTAGCTAGATATGAAATCGATGAAAGTCAAGTAGAAAATGATATTTTAAAATTCGTAGAGGCTTTGGCGGAAAAGAAGTTAATCACTATTGATTAACTTCTCTTAAAATCATCGTCGACTCTGACGATATCATCTTCTCCTGTATACTCACCAACTTGAGCTTCGATTAATACAACTGGAATTTTTCCTTCATTTTCAAGTCTATGAAGCTCTCCCATCTTGATATATGTCGATTCATTTGGTCTTACATAACTTTTTTTATCACCTACTGTAACAGTTGCTGTTCCTGATACTACTATCCAGTGTTCATTTCTGTGATAATGCTTTTGAAGAGATAATCTTTTACCTGGTTTTACTTCTATTCTTTTTATTTTATAACCTTCTGCTTCTTCTAAAACAGTATAACTTCCCCAAGGTCTATATCCTGTTAGATGAATATTATGAAGTTCTGTAGTTTTTCTAATTTGATTTACTACCTGTTTTACTTTTTGAGAACTTCCTTTTTTAGAGATTAAAAGGGCATCTCCTGTATCAACTATTATTGTATCTTCTATATCTACTGTAGCTATACATCTTTCTTTTCCATATATTAGGTTGTTTTTACTATCAATTGATACATGTTTTTCATTTTTGGTATTTCCATTTTCATCTTTTGGAAGTTCTTCATAAAGAGAATCGAAGCTTCCTACATCTGACCAAGCTATATTTGAAGGTATTACTTTTACTATATTGGATTTTTCCATAACTGCATAATCAATACTATCTTCAGGAATAGCTAGCATATCTTCATGTTTTATTCTTATCATCTCATCTTTTGAAGCATTTTCAAAAGCTTTTACTGAAGTTTCATAAACTTCTATTGCATGTTTTTTAAGTTCATCTAAAAAAACTCCAGCTTTAAAACAAAACATTCCAGAGTTCCAGTAAAAATTTCCATCTTCAAGGTATTTTGTAGCAGTTTCTAAATCTGGTTTTTCATGAAATGCTTTTACATCATAAGAAGAAGCTTCAATATAACCAAATCCAGTCTCAGCAAAAGTAGGTGTAATTCCAAAGGTTACAAGTTTGTTTTCTGATGCAAATTCTTTTGCTTTTTCTAAAACTTTTTTATACTCTTTTTCATCTTTGATTAGATGATCAGAGGGAGTCACTAAAACAATCTCTTCATAGTCAAGTTCTAAACAAGCTAAAGCGATAGCTGGAGCTGTATTTCTTCCTATAGGTTCTAGTAAATAGGTATTATTTATTTTATTTAATTCTTCAAGTTGATCTAGAGCTAGAAAATATTGTTCTGCATTTGATACTATAAATTGTGAAGTACAGTTTTTAGAGTTTCTTTCAACTGTTAGTTGAAATAAAGATTTATCTTCAAACATTTTTACAAATTGTTTTGGCATTAAGGTTCTACTTATCGGCCATAATCTTGTTCCTGAACCACCACATAGTATTATATTAGTCATTTTATTCCTTTATTTTCATCAAAATAATCTTTTACAAAAAAATAAACATCATCACTATTTAAAAGTTCATTTTCTGTAAACCAAAGATATTTTTCATGTTGGGCATTTGTCATTGGCGTATTTGTAAGTCTTAACTCAAAAGCTAGAACTATATAGTGAGTTGAAAAATCATCACCAAATACATTATCATCGTAAAAGTGTTGGTAAATACCTTTAAAAGACGCACTTTCTATTTTACATTGAATACCAAGTTCATCTTCTGTAATTCTTCTAAAAGCATTTTCTATAGTCTCTTCTTTGTAAACTCTTCCACCTGGTACAAACCAGCTATTTTGAGCTGGTTTGTTTACTCTTTGACCAAGTAAAACTTTATCATCACTATTTTTAACTATCAAATCAATAGATATCAAAGGTGCATTTGCAATAACTGTACTAAAAGTTTCTTTATCCAAAAACATTATTTGCTACTTAAATACCAATTATACATAGTTTTAATACCATCTTCAAGTTCAACTTTATGCTTCCATCCTAGACTATGAAGCTTTGAAGGATCAGTTAGTTTTACCATTGTTCCATCAGGTTTTTCTGTATTAAATGTAAATTCACCTTTAAAGCCAACTATTTTTTGAATTAAAAGTGATAATTCTTTTATAGAAATATCTACACCAGTTCCAATATTAATATGTGTATTAATAACTTCTTTTGAATCTTTTGAGAAAGTATCTGTAAAATCTCTATTCTCTAGCAAAAACACACAAGCATCAGCCATGTCTTCTGAATATAAAAACTCTCGTCTTGGATTTCCTGAACCCCAGATTTCAACTTGATTTTCATCTACTCCAAAGTCTTTAAGATATGCTTTTGCTTCATCTAATGAATTTACATTTAAATCTTTTAGAACTTCGTCATATTTTTTTTCATTTAAAAGTTTTGCACAATGTATTTTTTTTATCAAGGCAGGTAATACATGAGATTTTTCTAAATCAAAGTTATCATTTGGTCCATACAAGTTTGTAGGCATAACAGATATAAAGTTTGTACCATATTGAAGATTGTATGCTTCGCACATTTTTATACCTGCAATTTTTGCAATAGCATATGGTTCATTTGTATATTCTAAAGGAGAGGTTAATAAACAATCCTCTGGCATAGGTTGTGGTGCCTCTTTTGGATATATACAAGTTGAACCTAAAAATAGAAGTTTTTCCACGCCAGATTTATATGCATTATGAATTACATTATTTTGAATTTGAAGATTTTCATATATAAAATCAGCTCTATAAGTATTGTTTGCAACAATACCTCCAACTTTTGCTGCGGCTAAGATTACATATTCTGGTTTTTCAGATTCAAAGAATCTTTCCACTTTATTTTGAGAAGTTAAATCTAACTCTTTATGTGTCTTATATACAAGGTTTGTGTAACCTTTTGCTTCCAAGTTTTTTACTATAGCAGAACCAACTAAACCTCGATGACCTGCTATATATATTTTTGAATTTTTATCCATGTTTTTTTTACTCAAAATAACTTAGAGTTTTATATCCACCATCTTGAAGGTAAACATCTTTTGTCATTAGTTTTAAATCACTTGACATCATGTCATTTACTAGTTCTTCTAATCTGTATTCTCTTTCCCATCCAAGTTTTTTCTCTGCTTTTGATGGATCACCTAAAAGTAAATCAACTTCCGTTGGTCTAAAATATCTTGGATCTACTGCAACAACTTCAGTTCCAATTTCTATTTGGTATTCAGGATTAGAACAAGATAATACATATCCTTTTTCTTCTACACCAGCACCTTTAAATTCTAGTTCGATACCTGCGTATTTAAATGCCATTTTTACAAAATCTCTTACAGTTGTAGTCTGTCCAGTAGCGATAACCCAATCTTCTGGTTCATCTGCTTGCAAAATCATCCACATCATTCTTACATAATCTTTTGCATGACCCCAGTCTCTTTTTGCATCAAGATTACCTAAGTACAATTTATCTTGTAGTCCTAAAGCTATCTTTGAAGCTGCTCTTGTAATTTTTCTAGTTACAAATGTTTCACCACGTACAGGTGATTCGTGGTTAAATAAAATACCATTACAAGCAAACATTCCATATGCTTCTCTATAGTTTACAGTAATCCAGTATGCATACATCTTTGCAACTGCATAGGGAGATCTTGGATAAAAAGGAGTTGTTTCACTTTGAGGTGTTTCTTGCACTTTTCCATATAATTCAGAAGTAGAAGCTTGGTATATTTTAGTTTTATTTGAAAGACCTAATAGTTTTACCGCTTCTAAGATTCTTAGTGTTCCAGTTCCATCTGCATTTGCAACATATTCTGGTGTTTCAAAAGATACAGCAACATGAGACATAGCAGCTAGGTTATAAATTTCATCAGGTTGAGTCTCTTGGATGATTCTAGTTAAGTTCATAGAATCTGTCATATCACCATAATGTAAGATAAGATTTCTATTTTCTACATGTGGATCTTGGTATAGGTGATCTATTCTATCTGTATTAAACAAACTTGATCTTCTCTTTATACCATGTACGATATATCCTTTTTTTAACAAAAATTCAGCAAGATATGATCCATCTTGTCCTGTAATTCCTGTAATTAATGCTACTTTCTGTTCAGCCATTTGTATTCCTTGAATTTAATAATTTTGCGTATTATACTTAAATGAATCGAAAGTTTATCTTAAATTTATTACTATTTGGTAATAATTCTGTATATTTTTTAGGAGGAAGAGAAATCAAAAATATTAATATTTCAAATGATATTACTCTTATAATAGAATGTTGTAAAACAGAAGTAAAGAGCGCCTCTCTTGAAGAAAAAATAAGCTCAATAAAAGACTGGGTAGAGTTCGTAAATCTTTCGTATTCTCACGGGGTATTTCCTTTAGTTTTTCATGCTCTTAAAAAGTTTGAAAAAATTATTCCTAAACAAATATTCCAACAAATGAAAACTATACATATGGATATAGTAAAACAAAATATGCTTATGACAAGTGAACTTATAAAAGTGATGAAGCTTTTAGACAAAAATAATATTACTGCTATACCATTTAAAGGCCCAGTCCTTTCTCAAATGGCATATGGTGATATAACACTTAGGCAATATGTAGATTTGGATATATTGATCGAACGTAATAATAATAAAAAAGTATTTGAATTATTAAAAACCTTGAATTATAAGAGTGTTTTATCTACAAAGTTATTAGATAGAAAAGTTTGTAGTGAAATTATTACGGATTTTAATTTAAAAAATACATTTAATGGAGTTGAGTTAGAATTTCATTGGCAACTAATTGAAAAAATATTTAAAATGAATTTGAAATATAGTGAAATAGTAGATTGTACAATTGAAGTTACTGTTAATAATTATAAAATAAAAACTTTTTCATTAGAGCATCAAGTTGTGTATCTTGCTATGCATGGTTCAAAACATGGTTGGGAGAGAATTGAGTGGTTGGTAGATTTATATAGATTAATAAAAATTAATAAAGATGTGATTGACTGGGAAAAAGTTATTAAATTGTCTTTTCTTTCTAAATCAAAAAAGTCAGTACTTACAATGTTATATTTACTTAAAAAATTGTTTGGACTTAATATAGTTGAATTAGATTTAGTTAATAAACATATAAATAATGAAATAAAAACTTTATATAAACTATCTGTTGATATGATTTTAAATTATAGTCAAAAAGAAGATACTTTTATAAGAAAACAGAAATTAGAATCATATCGTTTTAAAATTACAGATGGTGGAAAATTTAGGTTATTATATAGCTTAGAATCTTTATTAAGTTTATCAAAGTTAGATTGTATAAATAATAGATGGTTTGAAAAATCTAAGATACTTTTATTTTTTAGTAGATTTATCAGGTTGATAAAAGGAATTATATGAAAAAAATAATGATATTCATATTTTTTCTTTTTTTATTAATTTTATTTATACAAAATGAATCATTTTCAGATGTGGATTTTTCTGATTATAAATTAGTTTGGTCAGATGAATTTACTGGAAATACTATAAATAAAGAAGTTTGGTCTTTTAGGAATAAAAAAAGAGCAGATGCAATATCTAGAGAAAAAAATATAAATATTAAGGATGGAAAGTTAATTATACATATATAAAAAGAAGATGAATTATATTATACTTCAGATATAACCACTGAATATTCTATTGATTCACAAACGGGCGGAAATAAAATTGATTTTCTATACGGTTATTTTGAAGCTAAAATGAAGCTGCCAAGAGGAGAAGGAAATAATCCTGCCTTTTGGCTAAATTCAAAAGGAATGGTACGAGGAGTTTTGAATGATTTGAAAAAAGGAGGTGCTGAGATTGACATCTTCGAACACAGTGCATTACATCCTGATGAAGCGGTTCATACTATTTGGGTAAATGGTTATGGAAAAGAAAAGAAAAAAATACAGAAGTTTTCAAAAATTAAAACATTAGAAAGTGGGTGGCATATTTTTTCTTTATTATGGGAACCGAATAAATATACTTTTTTTATTGATGGCATTAAAACTTTTGAAACTAATAAAAATATTTCATCTTCTAGACAATATTTATGCATAAGTAATAATGTTCATATGAACTCCAAGTGGCTTGGAGATATTAGAAATAATAAATTTTTACCAACTACTTTTGAAATTGATTATATAAGAGTTTATCAAAAAAATTATAGTTAAAAATTTCTTATTAATGTATAAACATATCTTATTAAAAATTTTGGAATTATTCGAATTGAAAATCTTATTAAAATATTCATTAACAATTGATATGTTGTAATAAATTTTATAGATTTAAATTCAATTAGTAAAACTAGTTCACTTTTTGCATACTTTATTCCACTTCTTCTTTGTAGTTGACCATATCCTGCTCTCATGTTAACTAATGGTTTTTGGATATTGTAGAATTTTGCACCATGCATTATCATTCTAGCCCATAGATAATAATCTTCAAACCATAACATTTTGATATATCCACCGGATTTTTCTACTATATTTTTTTTATAAATGATTGAAGGATGATTCACCGGACATCTTTTTTTTGAAAATTTAACAATTTCATCATGTCTTTTAGGAACTCTTCTATATGAAATAATTTCATTTTCATTGTTTGAAAATTCACTTACCCAGGAACCACAAACATCAATATCATTATTTTTCATTATTTCTATTTGTTCTTTAAATCTATTGGGTAATGAAATATCATCTGTATCCATTCTAGCAATAACATTAAATTTACAATGTTTTATTCCTATATTAAGTGCATCACCTAATCCAAGGTTCTTTTTTAGTGAAATAACTTGGAATATATCTCCTAATTTTAATTTCCATTTGTTAATCATATGGTATAGTTCTTTAGTTAAAGGGCCATCTTCAACTAGAACAATATCATTTGGCTTAAGTATTTGATTATCCCAAATACTTTTCATTGACATATCAAAATTAGATGCTTCTTCTTTTATATATATTGACATTAATATTGAAAATTTCATTTTTATATTACCTTTTTATATCATTTAAATAATGTATTCTCATTGCATACCAAGTATTATTTTTTGCATAATTCAAACAATTTAATGAATATGTGGAGTATAGATCATTTTCGATATTTTTAATTTTATTTTCAAGGTCATTAATATTATTAAAAATAAAGCCTAAGTTATTTTCTGACACCAATGAATTAAAAATTGGATGATTTGTTGCAATTATTGGTGTCCCATATGATAATGCATCTTTTAATGGTCCCGCTCCTCCTGTATAATTTTTGCCATAGGGAATTAGTGCAAAATCATTTGAAGTAAATAATTCTTTTATTTCATTTTCATTTAAAAATTTATCGATAAGTTTAAAATTAGTTTTGATAGTGTTAATTCTGTTATCTATTACTTTCCCTGCTACAGTAATGTTAAGGTCTGCATTTTCTATCTGTTCTAAGAAATCATAAATACCTTTATCTTCTCTAACTAATCCAAATATTAATAGAGATTTTTTATTAGAAAGTTTTTTGTTTGTATCGATTTTTATATCAGGAGAAGGATAATCAATAATTTTTATTTTGAAATTTTTATTATCGATCAATTTTTCTAGTGCATCTTTATGATATTTATAATGAACTACATAAACAGTATTAAAATTATTAATTAAGTTAATTGCTAGTTTAAAAACTTTTCGTTGGATTATGCTAATTAAGTTTTTAATTTTATTTGAATAGATAATCCTATCTACCGAGTGAATAGTTTGAATTATGGTTAGTTTTTTCCTTCTATTAATTATATAAAAATATAGAATAGAAAAAGGTTCAAATTCAAGTAAGTATATAGTATCATTATCTTTTACTTTACTATTTAATACTTTTATAGTTTTTAATGAATTAACAATTCTAGCTAATATGAAGTTTAAAAAGCCTTTTTCATAATTAAAATCTGAATTTTTAATAAAATTTGAATTAGTATAATTCTTATCATAATCATTACAATAAATATAAGTAAAAGTTTTTTCTTCTAATAAATTCTCAAAATATTTTTTATAATGTCCTTTCCAAAATAGGTATGGTTGTACAATATAATTCATTTATTCACCTTTTTATTTTTAATTTTATTAATTAGAGGATAGATTTTTTTAAAATAAAATTTTTCGTTTTTTGTCAAGAAGTAAGAAAGTATTGTTGTACAAAAAAATATAATAAATTTATTCAATGTAACTTTATCATAGGTATACTCGATAAAAATATCTTCAATTCTTCTATTTATTGCATTTTTATGATTATTAGATACTCCTCCCAGTTCAAAACTTGCAATGTTTAAATCATGGAATTTAATATTAAAATTATCAGTATTTTTAATTTTATACCAATATTCCTTATCTGCACTTATTTTATAATTCAAATTATAATTATAAAATTTATAAATTTTTTTATGAATAAATGTAGATTGATGTGAATAAGTTTTTGTATTGTTGTCTAAGATAATATTTGAAGGAGGAGATATTAAGTTTAAATTTTCTTTTTCATAATAAATCTTTGTTCGTCCAGTTATTAGAGTGTAATTAAAACTCTCTGTATTAGCTATAATTTCTTGAACAATTGTTTTTGAAGAAAAAGAATCTCCAGAATTAAGGAATATTATGTAATCACCCGATGCCAAATCATTTGCTTTATTCATTGCATCATAAATTCCTTTATCTTTTTCACTAATAAATAATGAAATTTGTTCTTTATACTTATTTATTATATCTACAGTTCCATCTGTTGATTTACCATCAATTATAATAAATTCTATATTTTTATAAGTTTGATTTATTACACTATTAATAGTGTTTTCTATATTGTTTTTTTCATTATATGAAATGGTTATAATAGAAATTAATGGTAATATTACTGGCATGAAAAATCCTTTTTGTTTGTATATTTTAAATTACTATAGTAAAATTCAAAAATGAGTAAAAATATCAATAAATGAACGTATGCATATGATCTTGAAAATATAAATTCTAATAATGTATAGATAAATATAGAATTAACAAAAATGTGAAAGTCATTTTTTATATTATATTTAAAAAAAAGATAAATTAACTTTAGTATAAGAATATTTATTAATGTAAATGTGATTATTCCATAATTTTGGAGGTAACTTAAATAGCTATGAATATAAGTTCCTTCTCCTCCTACTAAATATTCACTCATTATTATTCCTGTAAAGTAATGATCTTTAATAAAGGTCCAATTATTTGATAATTGATGTAGTCGTGCAATATAAGAAGAGTCTTGTGTATTTAAACTTAATAGGGAAATAATTCTTTCATTTTCAGCAAAAATATTAGAAAAAGTTGCATTAAAAAAGAAAAAGATAATGAGTAAGGAACTTATGAATAATAGATATTTTTTTATTCCGTATATCTTAAATGCAGTATATGATAATGTTAGAATAAAAAATAAAATCCCAGTTCTTGAACCCAATGTAAAAACAAGAATAGTAGAGAAAAAAGATAATAAAATAAAATATTTTTTATTTTGAATTATTGTAAATAAAGAAATAAATATTATGAATATAGTAGATATAAGGTATATCGCTCCATTTGTTCCAAATCCAAATATAAATGAGTTTATGAAATTGAAATTGTTACTATAAAATAGCAGATAATAGTAAATAATATTAAATAGTATAAAAAAATAGATTGTATTATTTTTGTCAAAGATTTTAACTAATAAATCAAATTTCATAATTATAAATATAGCTATTAAAAAATATGTTATCAAATATAATAAATAAAGCTCAAAGGTTTTATCCATTATATGATTTAGGTTATTAGTTAGATATGAAAATATAATCAAAATCAAAATTAATGTAAAAATTAAAAAGGAGTTTTTAATTTCTTTTAAAAAATTAAATTGATGTATTTGTGAACTTATAATTATATATATTAAAATTATAATTGAGAATATAATTAAAAAATAGTAAGTATGTATACTTGCTAAACCATTGTATGTTAACATTATATCTATCGGGTAATAATAAAAAAAAATAATTAGAATTAAATAATATAAGTTATTTATTATTGATCTCATGATTTTTCCATTTTTTTAGGTTTTCAAAATTGTGAAATTTTTTATAATTCATCTTTAGATAATTAATATTTGATTTATTCCACCATTGACTTTCTTTTAGAAATTTTCTTTTCTCTAAATCAAATCTATATTTAATTATTTTAGCTGGTATCCCTCCAACTATTGCATATTCTTCAACATTTTTTGTTACAATTGAACCTGCAGCAATAACTGCTCCATTGCCAATTGTAATTCCCCCTGTAATTAATACATTTGCACCAATCCAAACATCATTTCCTATTATGGTTTCTTTTATTGAATCATTAAAATATTGTTTATCTACCACTCTAACCGGTAGTTGTTTTTCCGTGGAATAAAATATTGGGGAAGTAGAAATAAAATTATCTAAAGGATGTGTTGACAATCCTATTATAGAATTTGGACCAATAGAACAAAATTTTCCTATTTTGGCATTATATATTTCTGTTTTTTTTGCAATATATGTGTAACTGTTAATTTCACTGTCAATTAATATATTTTCATAAATTGATATGTATTCTTTAAAGGTACAGTTTTTTATATAAGATATATATCTTATATCTAGACTATATTTATAGTATTTAATTGAATAAAAAAAAGACATTATTAGTTTTTGTAGACCAATCGTAAAAATATTTTTTATTAGAAATTTAAACATATTTTTTTAAAACTTTTATGAGCTTGTTTAAAATTCTTACAGGAATAATTGGGGGCATGAAATTCTTATTAAATTGATCAATTATTTTATCATCAATTATTAAATTTTTATTAAAAAACTTCTCATTAATATTTAATTCCTCATTCAATTGATTTATATACTTGTCATTCGAGTTATTATCACAATGGCTTCCAGTTCCATCGTGTCCAATATTAGAGATTAATGAATATTTAGGGTAAACAGTATAGCTTTTATCCTTAAAAGATGCGTAGCAAAATCTAATATACCATGAATTTATTTTTCCATTTTGTTGAAGTTTTAGCATATTAGTTAGGTCATTCCCTCCTTTATTGAATTCATTTTGTTCTTTTTTATTTTTTTGAAATTTATCATAATCCTCTACTTCCCAATCACATTTATCCCAATTATTCTTCCAAGTTGCCCATCCCCAAGACATAGGTCTATAATGTAAATAAACGTTATAAGAATATTTTTCATTAATAGATAAAAATTTTTTATTAAAATTAAATGCACTTATAGAAAAAATTTCACGTTCATTTTTATAAAATTCTAATGCATAGTTCATGTATTCAATAAAAAATGGACTAGTTATTAAATCATCTTCTAAAACAATTACTTTTTCGTATTTATTAATTATTTCAGTTACTCCTTCTATAATTGATTTAGCTAAACCATAATTTTCATAACGTTTTATAATATGTATTTTTTTAAAACCATCAACTGTTAATAAATATTTTCTTAATTTTTCTACTTCCTTAATTTCATATTTATTCCTTCCTTCATCACTAAATATATATAATTCACTAAGGTTAGCTAATTTATTTTTTTTTAGAGCTTCAATTGTTTTCACTGTATGTTCATACCTATTAAATACAAATAAGATAATTGGTGCCATGGTCATTGTTTAATCCTTTTATTATTAAAATAGTATATACTTATTATTAACAATATAAATTCAGTTGTAATATATGAAATTACAACTGAAAGTATTTCAAAATTTAAATTTAATAGTAATATCGCAATTATAAAGTTTACTATCCCTGCACTAATCATAGTATACATTCTTTCTCGATACATTTTCATACAATTTAAATATAAAAAGTTAAATAGCATATTTATTGATGCTAGCAATGGTATTATAGTCATATATTTAAAATAATGAATATTTTCTATAAGTTTTTCATTTGAATAAAGTAAATTTATAAAAAAGTTTGAAAATATATAAAATATAATCATTATCATTAAGCCAGATAATCCCATAGGCAAGACAAGCTTTTTAATTATAGTTTTTTTCTTTTCTTTTCTTGATATATAAGGGAAAAGAGCTTGATATAATGGCAAATACAAACTTTTTAAGGCAGTTATTATTTTTTCATAACTACCATATATTCCAACTAATGTATTATTTGTAAATATACCTAATAAAAAATTATTTGATATTGAATACATACTCGAAAAAAAGTTTGAAACAAATATAGTTGTTGATTCTTTAAAAAATGATTTTGTATATTCAAAATCTATTGATTCATAATTTAAATTTTTACTCGCTATATAAAAAGCAATGACTCCCACTACAATAAAACTTGCTGAGTTAAATCCTGCGACATAAAATAAATCTTCGCTAGAGGATATAAAAATAAAAATAAGAATTGTATAGATAGTTTTTATAACTACATTTAATATCACAATCATTTTCATATTTTCAATACCTTGAAAATACCAAACTGGGAAAAGCATTTGACCTATTATCATACTAAATGTAAAGTAGTGAAGCATATAATTCTCTCTAAATAATTCAAAAGAAAATATAATAATGCTAAATAACACTACTGAAACTATTAATAAAAATATTTTAATAAAAAATACACTATAAAATACTTTTGAAATATATTCTTTATCATTTTTATGAGTTGATATTTCTCTTGTTGCTGAGATATTAAAACCATAATCTATTATAAGTGTAAAATAGGCTATGAAAGCTTGTGAAAAAACTAATAATCCAAAACTTTCGAGTCCAAGTTTTCTTACCAAAAAAGGGAGTATTAATAGTGGTAAAAACATATTAAGTATTTGTAACGTTGTTAATGATAGAAAATTGTTTCTAACAATTTTCAAATCATTATTTGAATTAATTTTTTTTATTGTCTTAATCATATGTTAAATAGTTTAACTATCGCTATTAAAAATATCACGAGTGAAAACTTTGTCTTGAACATCTAAAAGATTTTCAGACAATCTATTTGCTACTATTACATCCGACATAGATTTAAATTCATTTAAATCTTTTATCACTTTTGAGTTAAAAAATTCATCTTCATCAAAAGCAGGTTCATAGATTACTACTTCTATACCTTTTGCTTTAATTCTTTTCATGATCCCTTGTATTGCAGAAGATCTGAAATTGTCAGAGCCTGATTTCATTACAAGTCTGTATATCCCGACTTTCTTCGTTGTATGTACATTTTCAGACATAGTTAAATCTAATTTCTCTATTATTGACCTTGCTATAAAATCTTTTCTAGTTGAGTTTGCATTTACAATTGCTTCTATCATATTTGAAGGCACATCTTTATAGTTTGCTAATAATTGTTTTGTGTCTTTTGGTAGACAATATCCACCATATCCAAAAGAAGGGTTATTGTAGTGAGTTCCAATTCTTGGGTCTAGTCCTACTCCTTCTATGATTTGTTTTGTGTCTAAGTTATGTGATTGTGCATATGAGTCTAGTTCATTAAAATATGCTACTCTCATAGCAAGATAAGTATTTGAAAATAGTTTTACTGCTTCTGCTTCTGTAGAATCTGTAAAAAGAATATCTATATTCTCTTTTTTTGCACCCTGAGCTAATAGGTTTGCAAATGTTTGTGCTCTTTGTGATCTTTCTCCTACTATGATTCTCGAAGGATAAAGGTTATCTTGCAGAGCTTTTCCTTCTCTTAAAAACTCTGGTGAGAAGATTATATTTGTTGTATTAAACTGTTCGTTTATTGATTTTGTATAACCAACGGGTACAGTTGATTTGATTACCATAGTTGCATCTGGATTTATTTCTAGTACATCTTTTATAACATATTCGATTGATTTTGTATTAAAATAGTTTGTTTCAGGATCATAGTCTGTAGGAGTAGAGATGATTACATATTTAGCATCTGTATAGGCTTCTTTTTTATCTAAGGTTGCTCTGAAGTTTAATTTGTCATTTAGAAGGTATTCAGATATTTCTTTATCTTCTATTGGTGATATTTTATTATTTAGCATTTCTACTTTTTCTGGGATTATATCTAGGGCAACTACTTCATTGTGTTGAGATAGTAGTATTCCATTTGATAATCCTACATATCCTGTACCTGCTATGGCAATCTTCATTTTTGTCCTTTTTTTTATTTGATTATATTTAAACTAAATTTCTTTTGTATTACATTTTTGGGAATTATATCTAAAAAATGTCTCATAATTGACTCATTTAATAATTTTCATAGAAATTTAGTTACTTTTTCTTTTCTTTAATATCACTTTTTTCTAATTGATAAAAATAATTAGTAGCCTCAACAAAACCATCAACACTACCACAATCAAATCTTTTACCTTTGAATTTGTATGCTATTACCATACCTTTTTTTGCTTGAGCACAAAGTGCATCTGTTATTTGTAGTTCTCCATTCTTACCTGGTTTTATATTTTCTATTTGTTCAAAGATATCTGGAGTTAGGATATATCTTCCTATTACTGCTAGGTTTGAAGGT
>PKUJ01000007.1 GCA_002869565.1 Arcobacter sp. | reverse complement strand
GGATTACGTAAGAGTCTGAAGATAAAATTAGTTGATTATTACCTTGTAAATTATAAGAAAAGATAGAAGATTATGCACCCATATTTACTATTAAGTCTAAAATATGAATCAAATATTTTATTTAGATGTTGAGGTTTAATACCACCTGCATTATCTTCTATTTTAAGATATGTGAAATCATTTTTATTAAAAGTTTTTATTTTTATTTTTCTATATATTTTATTATTCTCAATAAAAGCATCTTCTGCATTTTTTAATATATTTAAAACGACTTGTTTTATCTCATTTTCTAGGGTATATATTGTTGCATGTGATTGAAAATCTAACTCTAATTCAATTTGACTATTTGATAAAATGGGTTTAACTATCTTTAAAGTATTATCCACAATATCTTCAAAGCTTGTTAGTATTTTCCTTTTTTCAACTTTAAAAAAACTTCTAAAATCATTTATTGTGTTTGATAGATGTTGTGCTGAGTCTTCTATTAATTCTAGTTCATTGTTAAACTCTTTCTTATCAAATTCATCAATTAAGAGCTTCCCATAAAGGTAACTAGTTGTTGCCGATATTGACATTAAAGGTTGTCTCCATTGATGTGAGATCATATTTAGCATCTCTCCCATTTGGGCAAGCCTTGCTTGATACTGAAGTTGTCTATCTTTTTCTCTTAAAACCTTTACTTGATTTTCAATTTTACTGTTTAGTGTATCATTTAAACTCGCAAGTTCTTCTTGGAATTTTACTCTTTGGTTGATATTTCTAATAATCCAAAGAACTTCTTGTTTATCTTTGATTACATCACCTGTAATTTTTATCCAAATAGCTTCTCCATTTTTATGTTTAAACTTATATTCAAGGTCTAAAGAGTTACTTTTTAATACAGTATTAAAAGCAATTTTCCCAAACTTGTCAGAGGATTCATTGGATATATGTAATATTTTTGCGTGTTTATTTATTAGCTCTTCATATTCATATCCTAAAATCTCACAAAAAGTTTTATTTACCTCTAAAATATTTCTATTTTTATCAACAACTAGAATTCCTACGCCACTATTATTAAAAATATGTTCAAACCATTGCTCTTTTTTTTTCATTTTTTATCCAAATTTAATTCATAACCTTGACCATAAATAGACTTAATTAATTGGGAGTCAACTTTTTTATTTAATCTTGATATTAGTCCTCTTACTCTTTTATTATCGCTATAGTTATCGTTAAATAGTTCTATTTCAATCTCCTGACTTGAGTATATTCTATGTTTTGAAGAACTTAAAAACTTAAAAAGATTTGTTTCATTTTTTGTAAGTTCAATTTGCTTTGAATCTTTATAAAGAGTAGATATATCAATATCCCATACATACTTATCTATTAATTTTAAGGTATGTATTAATTCAGTATAACCTTGTAATTTAGTAATTATTTTTTCAATAACTTTCTGAATTTGATTGAATTTAAATGGTTTTAAAATATACCCATCAATTCCATATTCTATTGATTTTAGAAAATATTCTGTATTTTCATAAGCTGAGAAGACCACAACAGATATATGATTGTTAGTTTTTCTAATTTGCTCAACCATAGATAACCCATCCATTTTAGGCATATTTATATCTGTAAAAATAATATCTATTTTTTCTTCTTTAAGTTTTTCTAAGGCTTCTTTACCATTTGTTGCAAGAGTTATATTATTAAAATATATACTTAAAACTTTTGAAGTTTGAATTCTAACTTTTTCTTCATCTTCAACATAAAGAATTGATAAATCTTTGCATTTGTCTTTTAATAAATTTAAATCTTCCATATAATAATCACTTTAAAAAAAAGTTAAAACTCTAAATAATTATATCCTAATTATACTCTTGTCTATTTTAAGGGACTTGCTTTTTAAATCCCATATTAAACCTTATTTAAATACAATACGTCTTTAATAAATTATAAAAGTATCATATTCAAAGGAAGTTAATGAAAGATGGAATGGAAGTATTAGTATTATTAGATGTGGAAGCATTAGAAGATAAAGAAAAATTTGAAAAACATGTTAAAAGAGAAGGGTTTATCGTTGTAGAGGAAGAAGAGTTTGTATATACTGCAAAATCATCAACTACAATGTTTTCAACAAAAGCGTATATTTTAGAAGTATTTAAAAAAGGTTTACAAAAAACAAATTTTGAAAGTGCGAATCTAGTTTTTCTTTTAAATGAAACTCCATATCCTCCATATTATTATGATAAAACAATAAATGAATTTGAGTTAGTAGAAGAGAATAAAGAAGCTTAATAGTGAATAGTATTTATGAGTTCTTAAAAAATCTACAAAGTAAGAAAAGTCTAAAAGAGTGTCAACTTTTAATTGTAAATGATGATAAACAAGCCCAAGAAGCTCATGATATTGTATCTTTTTTAGGGTTTAAATCTTTTGTATTAGCCGATTTTAGAGCAAATTTTGGGGATGATTTACTCTCCTTTTCTACTGAACTTCAAGATATTACTAAATGTTTAAGTGACTATTACTCTTATAAAAAAGAGAATAAAATTTTAATAGCGCCTATTAGAACAATATCTTTTCCTCTACCAAAAGAGAAGTGTTTTGACTCCTTTGAAATAAATTTTGCAGAGACAATAAACATAGAAGAGTTTAAAAGTAAACTTTACAATTGGGGATACTATTTTGTAGATATTGTAACTAGTGAAGCTGAGGTTTCTATTCGTGGGGATATTATAGATATTTGTCCCCTTGGAAGTGAGACTGGATTTAGAGTATCTTTATTTGATGATGAAGTTGAAAGTATTAGAAAGTTTGATATCGAAGATCAAAAAAGTGAAAAAGAAGAGATTGAAAGTTTTAAAATAACTCCTGCTTTTTTAGCTTTGGATGAAGAATCACTTGAAGAAATAAATGAACAAATAGAAACAATAGAATCAGATGCATTTATAAAAGATATTCACTCTTTAGGATTTTGGTATTTAAATGATTTAGGTGAATATCTACCACAAAAGTTAAATTCATATATAACTCAAGATGCTCTTGATGAACTAGAAGAAGCTTATGTTTTTGAAGATAAAAGAATCAATAAAGATAAGTTTTTAGCTACTCCACAAATTTACAATGCAAAAAATTATCAAGAAATTGCCCCTGCAAATATAAAAGAGTTTATAACTTTTCACGAAGGTAAAAAAGTTACTATTATCTCTTCAACTGAGGCAAAAGTAAAAGCTTATGATTTAGAACTTACAAATAAAAATATAAACTATGTTTTTGAACCATATATTTTAAATCTTGTAAGTAATGATGAGGTAATTATCTCCTTAAATAAAGAGATAAAAAAGAAAAGAAAAAAGAGAGTAAGACTTGTACTTGATGAGCTTCAAAATGGTGATTTTGTAGTGCATGAAATTCATGGTATCGGACAATATAGAGGTATAGAACCTGTAGTTGTAATGGGTGCAAAAAGAGATTTTGTAGTTGTTATGTATGCAGGGGATGATAAACTTTTACTTCCTGTTGAAAATATCGATTTAATTGATAGATATGTGGCTGATGGAAACTCATATGCAGTTGTTGATAAACTTGGTAAAGGAAGTTTTGCCAAACTAAAAGAAAAAGTAAAAGAAAGACTTTTTGCAATCGCAAATGATATTATAAAACTTGCAGCTGCAAGGGAACTTGTAAATGGTATAAAAATAAATACAAATAAAAAAGCATTAAGTGATTTTGCTCTTAGTTCGGGCTTTGAGTATACAAAAGATCAAACAAGAAGTGTAAAAGAGATATTTGAAGATTTAAGCTCTGGTCGAGTGATGGATAGACTGCTTTCAGGTGATGTTGGATTTGGTAAAACAGAAGTTGCCATGAATGCAATTTTAGCGGTGGTTTTAGATGGTTTTCAAGCACTTTTTGTATGTCCAACAACACTTCTTACTTCACAACATTTTCATAGTATGCAAAAAAGATTTGAAGGCTATGGTTTAAGAATGGCTAAACTTGATAGTAAAACATCAACAAAAGAGAAAAATGAAATAAAAAAAGCTCTTCAAGATGGAACTTTAGATTTAGTTATTGGAACGCACTCTTTATTATCTGTAAAAACAAAAGATTTAGCTTTGGTAATTATTGATGAAGAGCATAAATTTGGGGTAAAACAAAAAGAGAAATTAAAAGAGCTTAGAGATGATGTGCATATTTTCTCGATGTCTGCAACTCCAATCCCAAGAACTCTAAACCTAGCCTTATCAAAACTAAAAGGTATGAGTTCCTTACTTACTCCTCCAACAGAGAGATTAGGTGTAAGAACTTATGTAAAAGAGTACAGTGATAAACTAATTAAAGAAGTAGTTTTAAGAGAAAAAAGAAGAGGTGGACAACTTTTCTATGTACATAATAATATAGCTTCAATTGAAGCAAAAAAAGTTGATATAGAAGAGATAGTTCCAAATATAAAAATAGAAGTACTCCACTCAAAAATAAAACCAGTAGATGCTGAAAAAGTGATAGAACGATTTGATAATAAAGAGTTTGATATTATCTTAGCAACTTCAATAGTAGAATCAGGTATTCACCTTCCAAATGCAAACTCAATTATCATTGATGGAGCAGATAGATTTGGTATAGCAGACCTTCATCAACTAAGAGGAAGAGTAGGGCGAAGTGACAAAGAGGGATTTTGTTATTACGTAGTAGAAGATAAAAAACAGATAACTTCAGATGCAATCAAAAGATTACTTGCTTTAGAATCAAATTCATACTTAGGAAGTGGAACAGCCTTAGCTCATCAAGATTTAGAAATCAGAGGTGGGGGAAATATTATAGGTGAAGCTCAAAGTGGACACATCAAACAAATAGGATATGGACTATATCTTAAGATGTTGGAAGATGCCCTAGCAACTTTAAGTGGTGATAATAAAGAAGAAACTAAAACAGTAGATATTAAACTTGCTATTTCTGCATTTATTTCAAGTGATTACATAGTAGAAGATAGAGTTAGACTAGAACTATATAGAAGACTTTCAAAAGCTTTAGATAAAGAAGCAGTCTATACTATAGAAGAAGAGATGGAAGATAGATTTGGAAAACCAGATATTCCAACAAAACAGTTCTTAGAACTTATTCTAATAAAAATCCTAAGCCTACAAAAAGGAATAAAAACAGTAAGTTCATACGAAATGAATGTAACATTTACAAAAGCAGATGAAACAAAAGAGACAATAAAAAGTCCAAGCAAAGATGATGATGATATTATTGCGACTGCTTTGAAATATTTAAGGAAATAAAATAATATGTCTGAAATCATAACTCACACTCCTATTTGGGTTTTTTTACTTTTTCTGTTTTTACTTTTTCTTGGACTTAGTCAAACTAAAGATAGAAATGTATCTTTTAAAAGAGTGATAGTTTTACCTATAATAATGCTTTTATTTTCATTTATTGGGGTTATATCTACTTTTGGAATAAACCTTGTTAGTCTTAGTACTTATTTGATTTGTTTATTTCTTAGTATTTATTTAGGTATTTTATTAAAACTTCCTAGAAATGCTACATTTATAAAAGAAGAAAAAGTCTTTCATATAAAAGGGAGTTTTATTCCATTTTTTTTGATTATGGCTATATTTTTTACTAAATATTTTGTGGGAGTTGTTACTGCTAGAGAGTTAGCTTTTATTAGTAGTGGATATTTTATTCTTATTGTTTCTTCATTATATGGTTTTTTTAGTGGGATATTTTTTGGAAGAATTTTTGTATTAAAGAAAAAAATGATTTAACTTAAAAGTAAAAAGAGAAAGGAGTATGGCGCCTTTCTCTTTTTTGAGGAGTCTAAAGATACTAACAAAGTACAAACTATGGGAATTTGTATATGTTTTATTTCCAGATTGTAAGTATATAAAATGGGAGTGTGTTAAAGGTGTATTTTTATACACTTCTGTGAAATTCTTAAAAAAATAGAGAAAAAAGGAAAAAAATGAAGGATATAATCCCTTATTTTAGTCAAAATCCGCTTGATAGATTAGATCAGGTTAGAGGGAATAGTTCAAAGTTTTTGGAATTATTTAATTCTGAAAATACACTTTTTTTATTGTTTGATGGTTCAGAAATTATTGTAGATGAAAAAAATAAAAACTGTTTATTTCAAAAAAATGTATTAGATGAATATGGTATTTCTACAGAAGAGTTAATTCTTCTAGGAGAGTATGAGGGCTTAGTATATTTTTCTGCAACTTTAAAATCTAAGTTAAATAATAACTTATCAAAAATATCTTTACGAGATTTCGTACATCTTAACTTTTTAGATGAAAATAAATTTGGCATACTAGCTCAAGCAGCGGCAGTTTTAAATTGGCATGAAGCTCATCAGTTTTGTTCTTTTTGTGGAAAAGAGACTAAAATATCAAGAAGTGGTTGGAAGAGAGATTGTATCTCTTGTGATAAAGAGCATTTCCCTAGAGTAGATTCTGCGGTGATTATGTTAGTTACTTTTGGTGAGTATTGTTTACTTGGCCGTGGAATAAATTTCAAAGAGAGAAGATATTCTTGTTTGGCAGGATATGTTGAATCGGGTGAAACCTTTGAAAATGCAGCTAAAAGAGAGCTTTTTGAAGAAGCTGGAATTGATTCTTATGATGTTGAGTATCTATTTTCTCAACCTTGGCCTTTCCCTTCAACTTTGATGGTTGGGATGAGAATGAAAGCAAAATCCCAAGAATTGACTTTGGACAAAAATGAAATAGCCGATGCAATATGGGTTCATAAAGATGAAGTAAGAGAAGTTTTAAATGGTAAAGATGATGGCGCTTTTTCAATACCAAATAAAATTGCTATTGCAAGAAATTTATTAGAGCTTTGGGTAGAAGAAAAGTAAAGAATGAAAACTTTTATTTATTAAAAGTTTTCATTATATCTCTATAATCATCTCTTTGATAAACACCTAAATGTTTCATATCTTTAGCAAAAAATTTTAATTCTTCAAGTGCTAATTGTAATTTTCTTTCACTAGTATGTCCATCAATATCAATATGAAATTGTGAAGCTTCCATACTCACTGGAACTGAATAACTCTCTAGTTTTATAAGGTTTACTCCATTTGTAGCAAAACCACCTAAAGCTTTATATAATGATGATGGAATATCTCTTACTTCAAAAACCAAAGAGGTAATATATTTTTTCTCTTCATTATATTCTGGTATTTCATTGCTCTTTCCAAGGATTAAAAATCTAGTTGTATTTCCATGGTGGTCTCCAAAATTATCATCCAAAATAGTTAAATCATAAAGTTCAGCAGAAAGACTCGATGCAATAGCTGCATGTGCTTTATCTCTCATATGAGTAAGCTCTTGTGCCGCGCCTGCTGTATCAAACTTCGCAATTGCTTCCATGTTTCTTTTTGTAATATTCCCTAGACATTGAGCAAGGGCCTGAGGATGAGATGATACATATTTTATATCTTTAAGAGTAGAATCTTTAAGTCCTAGTAGACAATGTTTAATAGGTTCAAAATGCTCATCAATAATACTTAATTCCATTTTAGGGATAAGTCTATATATCTCTTCAACTCTTCCTGCTGTTGAGTTTTCAACTGGAATCATAGCTAAGTTTGCTTCACCTTTTTCAACTAAATACATAGCCTCTTGAAAAGTTTCACATGCAATAGAATCTGATTCGGGAAATACATTTGTACAAGAAAGATGTGAATATGCTCCACGTACACCTTGATAAGCGATAGTTTGTTTGTTCATTTATATACCTAATTTTATTTTGTGTATTTTACTCTTTAAATACTATAAATATTATTAGGGTATTTAAATCATTTTTCTGTATTTAACATATAACCTACACCAGAAATATTTTTTATAAATGTTTTAAAAGTTTTTTTTCTTAAATCTCTAATTAAAGATTTAAAAGCACCAGTTGAAACTTCATTATTCCAAATATGATACTCTATTTCTTCGTATGATATTATTCTATTAGGGTTTTTTATAAATAGGTTAATAAGTAAACTCTCTTTTTTATTTAGAACATAAGATTTGTCATCTTTTATTATACTTTGAGTTTGGAAATTAAAGAAAACTCCTTTTGCTAGTTTTATATTACTATAAATTCTTTTTTCTATAATTTCCATTGCTTTATTTAAAGAATAAGATAAAAGCTCATTTGTAAATGGTTTTAAAATATATTTTGTTAGATATAATTCCATTAAATCAAGAATATATCTATTCTCTTTGTTCTTCGTAAGAATTATAAATGCAGTTTTCAAATCATCTTTTCTAATCTCTTTTAGGAGTTCTACTAAGGAGTTATCTTTAAAATCACTATCAATAATAATTAGACATGGAGAGTGTTTTCTATATTGATTCAAAGACTCTTTTGCATTTGAAGCTAAAATAACTCTATTTACAGTTTTTTCTAAGAGATTAGAAATTTTATTTTCATCATCTTTATTTTCATTTACAAATAAAACTAATAAATCATCTACATGCATATAATAAACCCTAAAAAAGTTCTAATATTGAATCTGTGCTTTCTACTTTTGCATAAGCAAATTGTAATGCTGACATAAAAGAAGCATGTACCATTTTTGAAGGAACAACAATTCCATTAAATTCTAAATCCAATGTAGCACAAGAATCATGAGCTACAAAACAATTATATTCATAATCACTAGCTGCTCTTGTAACTGCATCTATGCACATATGTGACATAGCTCCAACTATAACTAAGTTTTCAACTTCTAACTTATCTAATAATTCTTTTAGACTTGTATTCTTAAAAGAATTAGCACTATTTTTCAATATTTGATATTCTCCATCTTTTGGAAGAAGAGTGTCATGTATTTTAGCACCATTTGAATTAGGTGTAAAGAAGGGCGCATCTTCTGACAAGAATTCATGTCTTACATGAATAATATTCATTTCCTCTTCTCTAAATTTTGTCAATAGTTTCAACGCATTATTTGCTGCTTCTTCTGTTTTGTTCAATTTCCATTTAGCACCTTCAAAACTTGAGAAATAATCATTTTGAAAATCTATTAATAATAAAGCTGTATTCTTCATCTCTTTCCTTTTTTTTAGATTTAAAATTATATAAATATATAGAAGGAAAAAAGAGGGATTATTTATCGAGTTTCTTATAACATCTTACGTAAAATTTCTCATTCATAAGTTCTCTATTAAAAGCACCTGATTGGAAATTTACTACAAAAGCTTCTGTACTTGATCCATGACCAAATTTTTTACTACTCCAGTAGTTATCACTTACAAAATTCTTGAACTTTTTTGATAGAGTTGGATTATATGATTTTGTATTCACGATTGAAAATAATTCTAAGAAACCAGGTAGTTGCCATCCTGTTATATTATCAATTTCTAAATTTTTGCAATAATCAATGGCATCATTAAAACTTCTTTTTTCAGTTTTAACTATTTTGTCATCTTGCCATAAGAAATTACTTTTTGTATCTTTTATAATGCTTTCACTGTGATTAACTATTTGGGCTTGAGAAAAAGTAACTAAAGATGTTAGTAGAAGTACTTTCCATAATCTCATAAACTATCCTTATAATAAAAATTTGATTAAATTATACCTTCTTTAGAAAAATAAAAAATTGATATTTGTCATTAATATAAGTATTTTATTCTTTTTATTAAAAAAAGTTAGCGAATAAAGATATATCTAATTGATATAAGTATTCATAACTAATAATTATAGAAGATATTATAAGAAATTGTGATATTATTCATAAATTATATATAAGTACAATAAAAAAGGAAAACATGAGGTACATAATATTCTTGGGGCTTGTTATGGCTGGCTTGTTTCAAGTGTTCTTTTGGCTTATTCAGGATAATCAAATATCAATAATTCAGAATTCATATGAAAGTATTGATTCTTTATCTTATACCCCTTATAAAAGTTCTGATAGAAAAAAATTATCAGATAAGGAAATAGAAGAAGATATTAATATGTTATCTTTTTTTACAAAAAAGCTTAGAACATATTCATCTTACGATGCTGCCCGAATTTTAAAAGTTATTTCAAAAATAGATAACATGTCAATAGATTTAGGCATCTGGTTAAGTGCTAATTATGAAGATAACTTTAAAGAAATTGAACTAGCAATTGAACTTAGTAAAAAATATCCCAAAAGTATAAATAGTATTATAGTTGGAAATGAAACATTATTAAGAAAAGATTTAAATAGTATAGAATTAATTGGATATTTAAATTTTGTATCAGAACATGTACCTAATAAAATTACAACAGGAGAAGTTTGGAAAACTTGGGATGATTATCCGGATTTATCAAACAATGTTGATTTTATCATGGTTCATATTTTGCCTTACTGGGAAGAAATTTCAATAGAAGATTTTAATGATTATATACTAGAAAAGTTTTTTTATATAGGAGGTAAGTTCTCTCCTAAACAGGTAGTTATAGGTGAAACTGGATGGCCTAGTAATGGTTATAATAATAAAGATGCACAACCAAATTTAAAAAATCAAGCAACCGCAATAAGAAGTTTTTTAAATATTGCAAAAGCAAATAATATTTCATACAATATAGTTGAAGCAATTGATCAACCTTGGAAAGGTTATAAAGAAGGAAATGTAGGACAATATTGGGGTATATTTGATGAAAATAGAAAGTTAAAATTTTATATCAATGGAGACATTGAAATAAATGAATATTGGCTTTATCAAATGATTGCAGCAATTTTAATTGGGGCTTTTTTAACTCTATTTGGCCTTAAAAATCAAAGATTAAATATAAATCATTCTTTTGCATATGCTGTAACGGCTCAAGGTATGGCCTTTGGTATAGTCATGGCTATTGTCTATCCTTTTAATAATTATATGAATTTTGGTATGTGGGTAATGTGGGGAATGGGTACATTTCTTATGATTCCTTTAGTTATAATTACTTTAGCAAAAGCAAATGAATTATTTAGAAATACCATAGGTAAAGCTCCAAAAAGATTGATTAAATGTGATTTGAAATCAGAAAATACTCCTTTTGTATCTATTCATGTTCCTGCATACAAAGAACAACCAGATGTTTTAGCTGAAACAATAATAGCCTTATCAAAACTTAAATATCCAAATTATGAAGTACTTGTTATTATTAATAATAGTCCTGAAGAGTTTTATTGGAAATCAATTGAAAAATTATGTAAAGAATTAGGTGAAAAGTTTGTATTTTTAAATATTACGTGTACAGGGTTTAAAGCGGGAGCTTTAAACAAAGCTTTAGAATATACAAATAAAAAAACAGAAATTATCGCCGTTATAGATGCAGATTATAAAGTTGAATCACCTTGGCTTACAGATTTAGTTCCAGTTTTTGATGATCCTAAAGTTGCTATTGTTCAAGCTCCACAAGATCATAGAGATGGAGAAGAATCTATTATAAAAACTGCTATGAATGCAGAATATGCAGGATTCTTTGATATTGGTATGATAGATAGAAATGAAGAAAATGCAATAGTAGTTCATGGAACAATGGTTTTAGTAAGACTAAATGCAATGATTGAAGTAGGAGGTTGGGGAACTGATACAATTGTTGAAGATAGTGAATTAGGTTTACGACTCTTTGAAGCTGGGTATACTGCACATTATACAAATAGAAGATATGGCTATGGCTTATTGCCAGATACAATAGAAGCTTTTAAAACACAAAGACATAGATGGGCCTATGGAGCGATTCAAATATTAAAAAAACATTATAAAGAGTTTTTACCTTCATCAAAAAAATTAACTCCAAGACAGAAAAAAAAGTTTATTGCAGGATGGTTCTTTTGGTTAAGTGATGCTATGGGTCCAATAATGGCTGTGATGAATATTATATGGGTTCCCGTTATTATTTTTGTTGGCGTAACAATACCAACAATTCCTCTTACAATTCCTATTATTACTGCCTTTTTAGTAAATATTTTGCATACATTTATTTTATATAGAACGAATGTAAAAATATCTTTAAACAAAACTATTTTAAGTTCAATTGCTTCAATGAGTCTACAGCTAATAATATTTAAAGCAGTATTTGATGGCTTTATAAAAGATGGACTTCCTTTTAAAAGAACAGAAAAAGGTGGAGGAAAGATTAAAAAAGTGAATAACAATCCAATTAAAGGTGAAATTATATTGGCTATTTTATTGTTAACTTCATTTTTTGCATTAATTATTACGAATGAATCTCGAATTTTAGAAATTTATGTATTTGCTATTACTATTCTAATTCAGAGTATTCCTTATTTATCAGCTATTTTTATGAGATGGCTAGAATTAAAATCTATAAAAGAAAATAAGGCTTAATAGCCTTATTTTTAAGTATCTTATTAAATACTAATTTAAATTTTTCCTAATTGTTAATATCTCGTTAAGATAAGATTTATAAATGATTAAAATCCTCATGTCATACTTTCACTGTAAAAAATAAAAAAGGATTTAAAATGAAAAGAAAAATATTAGTAGCAACAGCTTTAACAGCAGTTTTAAGTACAGGTCTTTATGCCGCTTGCAATGGACAAGGAATGATGCAAAAAGGAATGAACCAAGGTCCAAATAATATGCAAAATTCTCAAAGAATGATGATGCAAAAAGGACAAAAAAGATCTCAAAAAGGTCCTATGGCATTACTTAGACAATTAAATTTATCTGCTGAGCAAACTCAACAAATTACAAATATCAGAAGAGATATGATGAAAAATAGAGTTACTCCTGATGTTGCATTTACAAAAACTAGTTTTGATAAAGCAAAATTTATTGAAATAATGAAACAAAAAAGAGATAATATGATAGAATCTAAAGCAGAAATGATGGATAGAGTTTATCAAATTCTAACTCCAAAACAAAAAGAACAGTTTAAAGTATTAATGGAATTAAAAAAAGAGAATAGAATGGCAAGAATGAATAGAAGGATGAATTTTTGATAAAAATTGCAATGGTAGAAGATGATTTAGAATTAGCAGATGTCTTAACTCAGTACTTAAAACAGTATAACATGGAAGTTACAAACTATGAAGAGCCTTTTTTGGCTCTGAGTAGTTTAAGGATAAATAAATTTGACCTGATAATTTTAGATTTAACCTTACCTGGAATGGATGGTCTGGATGTGTGTAAACTTATAGTAAAAGATTTTGATATTCCTATTATAATATCTAGTGCAAGAAGTGATATCTCTGACAAAGTTACAGCTTTACAACTAGGTGCTGATGATTACTTACCTAAACCATACGATCCTCGTGAATTAGAAATAAGAATTAAAACTATTTTAAGAAGATTTAATCATAATAATATAGAAGAACAAAGTGAAAAACAAAGACTTTTTAATTTAGATAACGATAAAAAAGAGATTACAAAAGATGGTAAATTTATTAAATTAACTGCCGCTGAATATGAAGTTTTATCTTTAATGTTAAAAAGAGAAGGTTTTGTAATAAGTAGAGAAGATATTTTTGAGAATTCAGATTTATTAAATGCAGATTATGAAAATTCAGGTTCCCTTGCAGTTATAATAAATAGAATTAGACATAAGATTGAAGATAATCCTAAAGAACCTAAATATCTTCATACTATAAGAGGAATGGGGTATAAATTTACAAATGAATAGACAATCTATACTTTTCACAATAACTATTAGTTTTATTATATCAATTGTCTTAGTAGTAATTAGCTTTGGAATAATAATGGTGGGTTCTCAAAAGAGGATAGAACATCATCTCTTAGATAAGTATGAACCAATAGCAAAGATGATTTTTAGGCAACATTACAGAAATGGTGGAATGAATAAAAGATTTCAAGGGGATGTTTCAGCTTTAAATTATGAAATAATTACAAAAAAAGGTTCAATCGATGCAATTACATATAATCCCAAAACAAAAATTTTAATAGAGAGAAAGTTTAGAGAAGGTTTATTAAGAGTATTACAAGTAAATGATAGACAATTTTTATATTTAAAAAGAAAAGCTAAAACATTTTTAATTGAAGATAAAAATGAAATAACAAATGACTCTAGGGTATATATATTCTTAGTTTTTGCAATTATATTAACAACTCTTATTTTATCTTATATTGTAACTTTGAAAAAATTGATGCCTTTAAAAATATTAAAAGATAAGGTAAGCACTTTAGGTGATGAAAATTTTGATTTTGAGTGTTGTAATACAGAGGGAAAAGATGAAGTCTCTTTATTAGCAGTGGAGTTTAGAAATACTGCAAAAAAATTAAAAGATATAAAAGAAGCTAGAAATGTATTTATTAGAAATATCATGCATGAACTTAAAACACCAATTACAAAAGGAAAGTTCTTAACTGAGCTTGAAAGAACTGAACAAAATGATGCAACTTTAAAAGAAGTATTTAATCGATTAGAATTATTAATAAACGAATTTGCTTCAATCGAAGAACTAATATCTTCAACAAAAAATATAGAAAAAAATTTGTATTTTTTAGATGATATTTTAGATAATGCAAAAGATATTTTGATGATAGATGAAGAATCAGTTAATGGAAACTTTGAAAATAAAAAGCTTAATGTAAATTTTAAACTATTTTCAATAGCTATAAAAAATCTAATTGACAATGCAATCAAATATAGTGATGATAAAAAAGTTACTGTAAAAACTGAAAATGAAGATATTATTTTTGAAAATATTGGTAAAGAATTAGAATATGATTTAGAAAAATACTATGAACCATTTTTTGCAAATGAAGAAAAAACTAAAAACTCTTTTGGTTTAGGATTATATATAATTTATAATATTTTAAAAGCAAATAACTACTCTTTGACATATGAATATATAGATGGGAAGAATATATTTAGATGTAAAAAGGATGAAGAATAATCTACGACATAGCTATAATTGGGGCAGGGGCAAGTGGTTTGATGTTTGCCTCTTTGATAAAAAATAAAAAAATTGCTCTTATAGAATCAAATATGAAAATTGGTGAAAAAATAAAAGTTAGTGGTGGAGCGAAATGTAATATTACAAACCAATTTGTATCTTATAAAAATTATTTAGGTGATGAAGAATTTACTAAAGATACCTTGGAGAGTTTTTCAAACAAAGATTTACTTGAATTTTTAAATGAAAATGAAGTCTATCCAAAGGTAAATCCAAAGATTGTAAAAGGAACTTACTTTTGTAATAGTTCAAGTGAAGTCATCTCTATGTTTGAAAAACTTACAACTCACACAAAAAAGTTTATGAATACAAAAGTCTTCGATGTAGAATATGATAAACATTTTAAAATAAAAACAAATAAACAAACTATAGAAGCAAAGAAACTAATAGTCGCAAGTGGTGGATTATCTTTTGAATCATTAGGAGCTAGTTCTATTGCCTTTGATATTGCAGGAAAATTTGGACATACAATTGAAAAAACAAAACCTGCCCTTGTAGGATTTACTGTTCAAAAAGATCAGTTTTGGTTTAAAAATTTAAGTGGTTTATCTTGTCTGGTGGAAACAAAAGTAGGTGATAAAACATTTGAAGGAAGTCTTCTCTTCGCACATAAAGGGTGTTCTGGTCCAGTTATTTTAAACTCTTCATTATATTGGCAAAAAGGAAAAATGAGTATTGATTTTTTACCTAAGAAAAAACTAGAAAACTTTTTAAAAGGTAATAAAAAAATTAGTTCGGCTTTTCCTTTACCAAAAAGATTTATGATTGAGTTTTTAAACTCTATCTCCTTAGAAGATAAGGCAGTTAGTTCTCTAAATAGTGAAGAGAAAGAAAAATTAAAACTTTTAAAAAATTATGAATTTGCTCCTGCTGGAACTTTTGGATATACAAAAGCAGAGGTAACAAGTTGTGGAATAAATACAGATGAAATAAATCATAAAACTTTTGAAAGTTTAAAACAAGAAGACTTATATTTTTTAGGTGAATGTTTAGATATTACAGGTGAACTTGGAGGCTATAACTTTCAACTCTATTTTGCACAAGGCTTTGTTTGTTCAAAATCTATGTAATAAACTTTAATTGAAAATTAACTATAATTAAAATTATTATATTAATATAATATAAAAAAATGTGTTAAAAAAAGGCAATAGATGAATAAAAAAACTATTTTGGGTGCAGGTATTGTGATAGCTTTAGCTTTAGCTCCTATTGGAATTAAAAATATGGCTGATGCAACTATTGACTTAGAAAAGTCAAAGTTAGATAAAAAAGGGTTACTTTTATCAATAGATAGTAGTGAAGGATATATAACTACTACTAGAGACTTTACTCTTACTATAAAAGATGAAAAAAAGTTCAAAGAGTATTTTAAAAATATAATACTTGCAAAATACCCAGCTTATGAGCCATTTATTACTGGTTTTACCAAAAATGATACTAATAAATTTGATGAGTTTTTAAAAGGAATTGTTTTTAAAGGGAATATTGAAAATACAAATATAAACCCTTTCTCTGATATAAAAGCTTATACATATTTAAATAAGTTTTCTGATGAGATTATGAGCAAAATAAAAAATGATGAAGAGGGCTCAAAAATTATTTTACCTCTTTTAGAAAAAGAAACTCTAGCTTTTAATATGACATTTGATAGAAAGACAAAATTAAAAACATTATCATTAAAAGATATTAATGAAAATATTAAAAGAACTTTTAATTCGGGGAAAAACTTAGATGGAACTTTCCAAATATTAGGATATAAGATAGTTAATAATTCAAGTGAAAAAATGATTATTGCAGATGCAAAACTTGATAAAATTAGCATGAATGTTAAAGGAGAAGTGAGTGCCAGTATTAACAATATAAAATCTAATATCAGTTATGAAAATCAATTTTTAAACAATGGAAAAACTGAAATTGGAAGTATAAACTTTAATTTCGATAATAAAGTCATTAATTTAGAAAATACAAAATTATCATCATCAGGTTTTATTACTAATGAAATTTATTCTGCAGATACAAAAATATCTACAGAAAATTTCAAATTAGCTAATGGTAGTAATAAAACAGTTTTTGATAATTTAGATTTATATTTAGATTTAAATGATTTAGATTATAAAAATCTTGAAAAATTAAACAAGGCTTATATGGATTATGAATCAGCAAGTATCCAATCTATGTATTTACCTGAAGATGAGAAAAATAATAAAATGGTAGCTGCTTTAAAACCTTTAGTGACGGAAGTTAATTCTTTATTAAATAATGGTCTCTCTCTTAAACTTGATGCAAATCTACTTGGATTAAAAGATGAAAAAATAAATTTAAAAAATGTTAAACTTGATGTTGATGCAAGATTGGGTAAAAATGATTTAAATATTGAATCTTTAAATAAGTCTACTCTTTTAACTTTATTGAATGTGAAAGCAAATTTACAGATGTTAGAAGAAGATTACATAAATTTATCGGCAATAATTCCTCCACAATTTGCTAATCTTATTTCTATGTATGCAAAAAAAGAAAATGATAAAGTATTATTTAACCTTGATTTAAAAAAAGGAAAAATAGAAGTTAATGGGCAAGAGGTAAACTAATTTTTTAACTGAAAAATCTATAGGTATAACTTAAAATAAAGTTATACCTAATTAGACACTAGATACAATTCCAAGATAAATAGAACAAAGTTTCTTAAGTATAGGAACTATTTTTAAGGAATATTTTGAGAATTGCATTTATTGGAGATATTGTAGGTCGTCCTGGCCGAAAAATTATAAAAGAGAATTTATCTAAAATTAGAATGGAATATAATATTGATTTTGTGATTGCAAATGGTGAAAATGCAAGTCATGGTTTTGGGCTTACAATTAAAAATTGCGATGAATTATTAAAAGCTGGAATAGATGTAATCACAGGTGGAAATCATACCTTTGACAAAAAAAGAGAGATGTTTGTTCTTCTTGAAACCAAAAATGTCTTAAGACCTGATAATTATCCTCCTGGAATTCCTGGCAGTGGAATAAAAGTTTTTGATGTTGAAGTAGATGGTCAAACAGAAAAACTGGCAGTAATAAATCTGATGGGACAATTTGCAATGCCTACAGTTGAAAATCCTTTTAATTGGGCAGTTAAATTAGTAAATGAGTTAAAAGAACAAAATATCAAAAATATTTTTATTGATTTTCATGGGGAAGCAACAAGTGAAAAAAGAGTAATCCTTATGATGCTAAAAGGGCAAGTAAGTGCCATTTGTGGAACCCATACACATGTTGGGACAGATGATTTACAAATTATGGATTCAACTGCTTACTTAACAGATATTGGACTAACTGGTTGTAGAGATAATGTAATTGGAATGAATGATAAAGTGCCAATTAGTAAAGCTACAACTGGGTTAGGTGGTCATTTTGAAGTTCCAAATTCATGTAAATCTATTTTACAAATTATGGTTATAGATATAGAAGAAGGAAAAGCTACAAACTCTTTTAAATTAAAAAAACTTTGTAATCAAAGCGAACTTATAAAAACAGATGCAATCATCGATTAATTTAACACAATCTATTTCAAATAGTTTTGAGCTTTTAAAGTTTCTAAAAAGCCAAAATTTATTGGAAAATCATCCTGAATTTTGGTGGCCTAGTGCAAGTGATTTTGAAATTTTAATTGGTGCAATTTTAACTCAAAATACAAAATGGACAAATGTAGAAAAATCATTATCAAATCTAAAAAAAATTGATGTTTTATCTTTAGAAGCGTTAAGAGATATTGAACTTGAAACTTTCATTATAGCAATTACACCAAGTGGCTTTAAAAATCAAAAATCTTTAAGAATAAAACTTTTAGTAAAAAATATTTTAGAAGAGTTTGTAACTTTTGAAAATTTTTGTGGAAATGTTTCAAAAGATTGGTTGCTTTCTCAAAAAGGCATAGGTCTTGAAACGGCAGATGCAATTTTATGTTATGCTTGTCATCAAGAATTTATGGTAGTTGATAAATATACACAAAGATTAGTAAAGCATTTTGGATTTGAGTTTGAAACTTATGAAGATTTACAAGCTTGGTGCGAATATGGAATTAATGAAAATTTTGATAAAATATCTGAACTTTATGGTTACGAAATATCTCTAAACAAACTTTATTCTAGATTTCACGGCAAGATTGTTGAATTTATGAAGAATAATAAATTATGAGTATGACAAGGGTTTAAAAATGATTATAATTCCACAAACAAAAGGTGGTGTTGGTAAGTCTACTGTTGCAATGCAAGTAATTGCACCATATTTATTTAAAAAACATGGTAAAAAAGTAACATATATCGAAATTGATGATGAAAATAATGACAGCCAATCTTTTACTAGAACAGAAATCGTAAATAAAAGAATGTTAGGTACAAACAAGTTAACAGAGCTTGATGAACTTATTTTAATGGATGATAACCATGAAATTATAGTAGATGTAGGTGGAAATAAAACTTCATCTTTAGTTCTTGAAGAGATTAAAAAAGTTGGTTCATTTGGAAATGTTAAGTGGATCATCCCTTTAGGTGATGGTGAACTTGATGGTAAAAATGCAATTGCAACTATGAAAAAGATAAGAAAGATAGAAGTAAATCCAGAAAAAAATGTTATGTTTGCATTAAATCGTGCCATATCTATGGAACCAGAGTATATTGAAGAACAATTTATTAATTTTTTTGGACATAAATATTTGGATAGTAATTCGGTAATTTGTGATTTTGTAAAAAATCCAAGATACTTCCCTGTAAAAAATGACAAAGTAATTACAATGAGTAGATACCTTGGAAGTACAGTATGGGAAATGGCTTATAATAATACAGATTTTGCTGCAAAAGCTATGAAAGCAAAAGAGCTTGGAGATATTGAAAGTGCTAGAAAGTTTTTATTTTTTAGGAGAATTCAAACTGAAGCAAAAGATTATGTTTTAGGAACTTTAAATAAAATATTTTGTGATTTAGATCAGTGGTTAGAGATTAAAAAATGAAAATAGAAGTGAGTAAAATCAAATAATGAGTGATATGAGCTTTAAAGAAGCTAAAGATATAGTGCAAAGACTTGAATTAGCTGAACTTAGTCTAAGGAACTCTTTTGATAATATTGATTATGCAAGAAGATCTTTGGATGATTCTATAATTGAGCAAAAAAAAGTATTAAAACAACTGCCTGAAAAAGAGAATAAAATAAAATATTTGTATTTAGTGATTATGTTAAATGTAGGTTTTATTGCTGGCCTTTTTGTGGGTAAATATTTATTATAAAATTTACATAGTCCCTTTAAAATGGGACATTTTTAAGGAAGTATATTAATGGGTAAACAAGAAAAAATTGTATCAATGTTCAACGATATTGCTGGAACTTATGACATTGCAAATAGAGTTTTAAGTATGGGAATTGACAAATCTTGGAGAAATAAAGCTTGTAATTTGGCTTATAAGTTTTATGGAAAAAATGAAATTGTAAGAATCATTGATGTTGCTTGTGGAACAGGTGATATGATTGAATTTTGGAAAAAGATAGCAGTCTCAAATGGAATAAATCTTCAAAATGTAGTTGGAGTTGATCCAAGTGTTGGGATGATGGATGTTGCAAAACAAAAACTTCCAGATGTTCAGTTTATTGAAGCTGGAGCTGCTCAAATGCCTTTAGAAAATGAAGTGGCTGATATTATTTCTATTTCATATGGAATTAGAAATGTGGTTCAAAGACAAGAAGCTTTTGATGAGTTTGCAAGAGTTCTTAAAAAAGATGGTTTAGTTGTTATTTCAGAATTCACTAAAAATGAAAAAACAAATCCTCTTGATTATATAACAGATTTTTATATGAATAAAGTTCTTCCTACTTTAGGTGGATTAATTTCAAAAAATAAAGAAGCATATACATATCTTCCTAATTCTATTGATGAATTTCTAACAACAGAAAATCTATGTAAAGAGTTAAAACAAGCTGGACTTGAACCAATTCATACACAAGCCTTTTCTATGAAAATCTCAACTTTAATTATTGCAAGAAAACTGTAGTTTTTTTGCAATAATTTGTAGGATAAAATAACTTGAACTCTCCTATCTCTGTATCAACTCTTAATACACAAATAAAATCACTTTTAGAAACTACTTTTATAAATGTTTATGTTGAAGGTGAAATATCGAATCTAACTTACCATAACTCAGGACATATATATTTCTCTGTAAAAGATGCAGGTTCTACAATTTCTTGTGTAATGTTCAAAGGTAATGCAAAATATTTAAAGTTTCAATTAGAAGTTGGACAGAAAGTTGTTATAACTGGCACAATTACAGTATATACTCCAAGGGGAAGTTATCAACTTATGTGTAATAAGATAGAGCCATCTGGACAGGGTGCTTTAGCTTTAGCATATGAGCAGTTAAAACAAAAACTTCAAGCAAAGGGATATTTTAATCAAGATATAAAAAAGAAGCTTCCTAAATATCCAAAGAAAATTGCACTTGTAACATCTCCTACTGGAGCAGCAATTGAAGATATGAAAAAGGTTGCCTTACATCGATGGCCCTTGACTGAATTGATTCTAGTTCCTACTTTAGTGCAAGGAGAATGTGCTAAACATGATATTGTAAATTCAATAAAATATGCTGATTCTTTAGATGTAGATTTACTTGTTGTTGGACGAGGTGGAGGAAGTATCGAAGATCTTTGGGCTTTTAATGAAGAGATTGTATGTGATGCAATTTTTGAATGTCAAAAACCAATTGTTTCAGCAGTGGGGCATGAAATAGATTTTTTAATATCTGATTTTGTTGCTGATGTTCGTGCTGCAACTCCGTCAAATGCAATGGAAATGGCACTTCCAGATATTAATGAACACAGAATGTATCTGGATAATTTAAATACAGAATTAGATAATAGATTAAAAAATATATTATTGCACAAAGAAAATGAACTTAAAAATATGTTTAAACTATTTGAACAAAACTCAATAGAATCAAAATTTAATTTTATTAATGAACAAATAAATCTACTTAAACAAAACTATAATAGTTATTTGAATCAGTTATTAAATGGCAAACAAAACAGGTTAAGTATTTTAAGAGAAGCCTTTGAGAATAAAAATCATAAAAAAAATGATATTAATGGTTATGCACAGATTTCTTTAAATAATAAAATAATTAATATTGAAGATTTAAAGATAAATGATGAAATAAGACTTCAAAGCCCTAAAATTATAGTTTCTTGTAGAGTAAATAATATAGAAAAACAATAATAATTTAAGTTTACAAAAGATAAAATATATAAATTCTACGGAAAGGTACATATGAAAGCAGAATCAATTGCTGGAAAAATTCGTTCGAGACTTATCTTCTCTGCATCAATTATTATTGCTGTGGCCTCCGTTATTTCATATTTTATGATTAATAATATGAGATCAGAAATTGAATTAAATACAAAACAACATTTTGGAACGATGATTAAAGAAAGAATAAAATCAAAAATGGATGTTGGTATTTCAAATGCTGTTACAATCTCAAAAAACACAGATATAATTACTGCTTTAGAACTTTCAGATAGAGATTCAGCAAAACTAGCTTTATCCGGCATCTCTGAAGCAATGAAAAAAGGAACATCTTTTAACAGTGTAAAAATTCATGTTCATGATAGAGATGTTAAGTCGTTTTTAAGAGGTTGGCAATATGATAAATATGGAGATGATTTAAGTTCATTTAGAAGTACTATTTTAGAGGTTAAAAAAACTCAAAAACCACTATCTGCGGTAGAAGTAGGCCGTGCAGGGTTAGTGTTAAGAGGTTTGTCTCCAATATTTAATCTTGATCATGAATATATAGGTTCAGTTGAATTTATACAAGGTTTTAACTCCGTTGTAAAAGATTTTAAATCTGATGGTGAGTCTCTTTTAGTTCTTATGGATGAAAAATATAAAAGAGGAAATGCATTATCTAAAGAAAGTAAAGTAGGTAAGTACTACATTTCCCAAAAAAATATTGATAAAGATTTTAAAAATGCAGTTTCAAATATTAATTTTGATATTTTAAAAACTAAGGGATACGTAACTAAGGATAATTATTATTTTGCTTATTTTCCTATTAAAGATGTATTAGGAAATGAAGTGGGAATATATTTACTTGGTTCTGATATTAATATTGTTGAAAAAGTTGTAGGAGAATCAAGTAAAATTGTATATATAATGTTGTCTTTAATGGCAGTTCTTACTATTATATTAGTTTTAACTACGATGTTTTTATTCAAAAAAATAGTATTTACTGGCATAGATAAATTTAAATCAAATTTTGCATATTTTCTTGAATTTGTATCTTTTAAAATTAACAAATTTGAAAAGCCTATCGTTTATACAAATGATGAAATTGGTGAGATGTTAAATATGTTAAATACAGCAGCTGATAATTTTGATAAAAAAATGAAAGATGATATGCGAGTAATTGGAGAGATTGTATTAACTACTGACAAAGTTGAACAAGGAATTTATAAATGTAGGATACGTTCAAGTTCAGATAATCCAATGATTATGACCCTTAAAAATACTTTAAATAAAATGCTTGATGTTACAGAATATAATATGAATGAATTAATTAAAGTAGTAACTCATTATGAGAGTGACGATTTTAGGGAAAAAGTTGAAATTTCACCCAAGTTAAAAGAAAATATGCTTGAAGTAATGCAAAGTATTAATAAGCTTGGAGATTCATTGAGTAAAGGAGCAAAAAAAAATCTATCTAATGGTCAAACCCTAGAACAAAATTCAGCTATTATGACCGATTCTATGAATAATCTTGCAATAAAAGCAAACGAACAAGCAGCATCTCTTGAAGAGACAGCAGCAGCTGTTGAAGAAATTACAAGTATTACACGAAGTAATGCAGAGAATTCAGTAAAAATGGCAAAATTAGGAAATACTGTAAAATCATCTGTATCTATAGGACAAGATTTAGCTAGCAAAACAGCAAAATCTATGGATGAAATTAATGAAAAAGTAACGGCAATAAATGAAGCCATTAATGTCATTGATCAAATAGCATTTCAAACAAATATACTTTCACTTAACGCAGCAGTAGAAGCAGCAACGGCAGGTGAAGCAGGAAAAGGTTTTGCTGTTGTAGCTCAAGAAGTAAGAAATTTAGCTTCAAGGTCTGCTGAAGCTGCAAAAGAGATCAAAGATTTAGTTGAAGATGCAAATTCTAAAGCAAATGATGGTAAAAATATTTCTGATAATATGATTAAGGGATATGATGATTTGAATAATCATATCGGAGCTACTATTAATTTAATAGAAGATGTGTCAAATGCCTCAAAAGAACAAATGTCTGGAATTGAGCAAATTAATGCTGCCGTTACAATGCTTGATAGGGTGACTCAAGAAAATGCAAGTGAAGCTAATCAAGTTAAATCTATCGCAAATGAAGTTGCTACTATGGCTAATGACTTAGTAGCTGATGCAAGTGCTAAGAAATTTAACTAAGGAGTAAAATATGTCAGTAGGACAAGAAACAGTTTTAGATGAGTATGCATTCTTAGTTAGTGAAACAAATTCAAAAGGTATTATACAATTTGCAAATGATGATTTTTGCAAGATTGCAGAATACACACTTGAAGAGTTAATTGGACAAGCTCATAATATGGTGAGACATGAAGATATGCCAAAAAAAGCATTTAAATCTCTTTGGGTTACTGTTCAATCAGGTGAAATTTGGACTGGTTATGTGAAAAATGCGACAAAATCTGGTGGATATTATTGGGTTTTTGCAACAGTTTATCCTTTTGAAAGTTGTGATGGTTCAAAGGGGTTTCTTTCATGTAGACGAAAACCATCAAATAAAGAAATAGAAGCTGCAGAAAAATTATATGTTCAATGGAATAAAGAAGAAGGAAGGTAATTAATATGGAACAAATTAAAAATATGAATAATCATACAGATGAAGAGTTGATAGATTATGCAAATACAAGTGAATTTATGACTTTTGAGTTAGGTAAAATGAAGTATGCAATTGAATTGCCAAAAATAAGAGAAATATTAACTTATACAGATAATATTACTACTTTGCCAAATACTACAAATTGGGTAAAAGGGCTTATTAATCTAAGAGGTGAAGTTGTACCTATTTTAGATATAAGAATAAAGTTTAATACAGGTGAAGCAATATATGATATAAATACATCAGTAATTGCTGTTATTACAGAAGATAAAAGAATGGTAGGTATTATTGTTGATAAAGTTGATGATGTTCAAAGACTTGATACAACAACATTAGCACCAGTTTCGGACATGGGTTCTGCCATCCCTTCAAAATACTTAAAAGGTTTTGTAAGGCTCGCAAATAATGAAATGTTAGTTGTGATGGATATAGAATCAGTTGTGCATAAAAATGAGTTAAAAGATTAATATTAAGATATAAAATGCAAGAAAAAATTGATAAGTTAAAGTCATTAAAAATTCTTTTTGTTGAAGATGAAGAAGACTTAATTGAAATAATAACAGATACTTTAATTAAAATTAATGCTAATTTCCTTACTGCAAAAAATGGGGAAGAAGCATTAAAAATAATTAAAAAAGAAGTTAATATTGATGTTATTGTTACTGATATCAATATGCCAGTTATGAATGGTCTTTTGATGATAGAAAAACTTCGAAATAATAATAATGATATTCCTGTTATTATAATGTCAGCACATACGGAAAATGAGTACATTGATAGAGCAAAAGAACTGGGTGTTGATAATTATTTATTAAAACCTTTTGATTTTATAAAATTTATCGATATTGTAACAACAATGGAAATAAAAAATTAATGGCAACTATAGATAAAAAACTTTTAAAAAGATTAAAAATTCTATATGTTGAAGATGATGACAATGTTAGAAATGAGTTGTCTTCACTATTATCAAATTTTTTTGAAAACGTATATGTAGCTGAGAATGGAAAAATTGGTCTTGAATTATATAAAGAAAAGCAAAATGATATTGATATAATTATTGCAGATATTAATATGCCAAAATTAACTGGTATTGAAATGTTAGAAGAGATTAGAGATATTGACAAGAATATCCCAGTTATATTTACAACTGCTTATTCTGATACTGAATTTTTAATTGATGCAATTAAACTAAAAGTTTATGAATATATAATCAAACCGATTGATATTAGAAATTTAATGAAAGTATTAGCTGAACTCTCAACAATTATTTACCATGATTTTTTACTTAATCAACAAAATAAAGAATTGAAAAAATATAAAGATATTATTTATAATAATAATATTGTAATTAGAACAAATAAAAATATGAAAATAGCATTTGTAAATGACCTTTTTTGTGATATTACTGGCTTTGATAAAAAAGAGTTAATAGGGCAAGAATTAATTTATTTAAAACATAAAGATATAAATGATGAAATATATAAAAAGATTTATAATAATGTTTTAAATAACAGACAATGGACTGGGCAACTAAAAAATATAACTAAAGATGGTAATTATTATATATCAGATACAAGTGTAATTAGTACTCTAAATGATTTAGGAGAGTTAACTGGTTGTTTAGTTATTCAAAAAGATGAAACAGAAAAGGTTATTAAAAATAGAGAAGTTCGCTCTTCTCTTATGAAAGATAAAAGTCAAATTTTTATTAAAAGTAAAGAAAATAGTGCTCAGTTTCAAAATAATATAAATGGATTAAGAGATGAAATTGAATTTTTAAGAAAAGAAGTTTTTAGAGTTAAATCAGATAAAGATAGGTATATTTACACGACAGAAAAATATTCTTTAGAAAATAAAAAATTAAAAACAGAGTTAAAACAATATAAAAATGATTCTGAATTAGTTGAACAAAAAAGTACTCGTACACTTAAATTGTCAAAAGAAAATGCTGATATGAGAATTCAGATAAAAAAATTAAATTCAAAATTAGATAACATAAAAGAAGATCATGAAAAAGAGTGTAAACAAATAAAAGTTAATTATGAAGTTCAAATTGATGATTTAGAACAAGAGTTATCTAAGATGAATGAAAAACTTGACGGTATAGGTAATGCGGAATCTATGTCTCAAAAATTAGCCTATTGGAAAGAAAAAGCTAAGAATGAAGCTAAGAGAATGGAATTATTAGAAAAGCAAATTATTCAGCATGGCGATAAAACAATAATGACAAAACTTTTTGGAAGTAGATAAGTCTAAATATTTACTTCCAAAATTAAACTTTATTTTATAGTAATAGATATAATCTTTTGATCATTTAAAGGTTTATTTCCCCTATATTGACCTGATGTTGGTACATTTTCCAATGCTCTCATTGCCTTTAGACCATTTTTTACATATCCAAAAATTGTGTGTTTACCATTTAACCAATATGTAGGTACTGTAGTAATGAAAAATTGACTGCCATTTGTATTTGGTCCTGAATTTGCCATCGCTAGAATTCCTGGTTTATCAAATACTGCATTTGGTGCAAACTCATCTTTAAATGGTTCTCCCCAAATAGATTTACCACCTCTTCCTGTGCCTTCTGGATCTCCCCCTTGAATCATAAAGTTTTTAATAATTCTGTGAAAAATTAAGCCATTATAATAACCATTCTTAGAGTGAGTAACAAAATTCTCAACAGCCTTAGGTGCTAAATCAGGTCTTAACTCAATCTCAATCTCACCTTGTGTAGTTTTTACAAGTGCAATAGGATTTGCTGCTTCTAAAAGTAACACCGAACAAAACAAAATAAAAAATATTTTTTTCATATTTTACCTTTTATATACGATTTTTAAAGAATTTAGTATATTATGTATGGTTTTAAAAACTTATTAAAAATCTATTTTTATATGAATTTAATAAATATTTGTTAAAATTCAAACAAAATTTGTCTAGTATAGATTTAAAAAGGATTATATTATGGAAATGCCAGCAATTCCACAACCTACGTTTTATATTTTTAAATGTGAGCAAAGTTCGCCTCCTGGCATGCCTAAGCCATCTTGTGTAATAGAACAGACAAGAGATTTATTTAATCATTTAGCTCAATCGATGATGCAAAAAGGATTAATGGGACCAGTTCAAGCTATAAGAACTTCATGTTTAGGAAGATGCCAAATGGGACCAGTAATGTTAATTGAACCAGGTCATCACATGTACTGTCAGTTATCTAAGGAAAAAATTGATAGAATTGTAGAAGAACACATAATAGGTGGAAATCCAGTGCCAGAATTTTTAATTCCTGAGCAATTTTGGGGAGAGCCTATTAATTTAGCGCAATAGAGGACGTTATATATGACATTTGACATGCTATATAGTAAGATTCACAGAGCAACTGTTACAGATGCTAATCTTAATTATATCGGTTCAATTACAATTGATGAAGAGTTAATGATTGCTTCAAAAATGAGAGTTGGACAAAAAGTAGAGATTGTGAACGTGAACAATGGTGAACGATTTGCAACTTATGTAATTAAAGGTAAAGCAGGAAGTAAAGATATGTGCCTTAATGGCGCTGCTGCTAGAAAAGTGGAAATTGGTGATAAAATTATTGTAATATCTTATGCTTCATATTCTGAAGAAGAACTAGAAAATTATCTTCCAACAGTTGTAATTGTAGATGACGAAAATAACATCGAAATGGTAACAAATGAGCTTGTAGGGAGTGACCATGTTTGATGGAATTGATTTAAGTAAAATTAACTTAAATGAAGTTATGGGGCAGTTTCAAGAAATGGCTGATAATGCAAAAGAAAAAAATGCTGAACAGATATTTACATCAAAAGCTGGTGGAGGAATGGTTGAAATTTCAATTAATGGAAATTCAGAAGTAATTGATTTACAAATTGATGACTCTTTACTTGAAGATAAAGATTCTTTACAGATTTTATTAATATCAGCAATGAATGATGTAATTAAACAAAGCGATGAAAATAAAAAAATGATGGCAATGAATATGATGGGTGGTCTTGGATCTTTTGGACAAAAATAGTATGCAAGAAATTCTTTTATCTTTTGAAAATTACTTATTAAATAATTTACCAAAATCAAAATCATTTCATCCCTATTTTGAAGATGCTTTAGGCGATATGCTAAAAGCTGGTGGAAAAAGATTCCGACCAATGCTTTTATTATCAGTTATTAAATCAAATAAAAGCTTACTTATCTCCAATTCTTATCCTGTAGCATTGGGCCTAGAGATGTTACATACTTATTCTTTAATTCATGACGACCTTCCTGCTATGGATAACGCTGATTTAAGACGAGGTTTTCAAACTCTTCATAAAAAATATGATGAAGTAACTGCAATGCTTGTTGGAGATGCTCTAAATACAGAAGCTTTTAATCAAATTGTTAGTGCTCCTTTACACAATGACATAAAAGTTGAACTTGTAAAGTGTTTAAGTATTAATGGTGGAATTGAAGGAATGATAATAGGTCAAGCCATTGATTGTTATTTTGAAAATAAAAAATTAGAATTAAATCAATTGGAATTTTTACATATACATAAAACTGCGAAGCTTATTGCTGCAAGTTTGAAAATGGGTGCAATAATTTCAGAATATGATTTGGAAACTCAAGAAAAACTTTACAATTTTGGAATAGATATTGGATTGTTATTTCAAATTCAAGATGATATTATTGATGAAACTCAAAGTGATGAAGAAGCAGGAAAAACTACTCATAATGACGAATCAAAAAATTCTTTTGTAAATTTGCTTGGACTTGAAGGTTCAATAAATTCTGCAAATGAGTTAGCAAAAAAATGTGAGAATATTTTAAATGAATTTGAAGAAGACTTAAAAGATTCATTAACAGAACTTCTATCAAAATATTTATATAGACATAAAAATTAATAAAACAAATAGCTTTAGTCAGATAAACTCATACTGCTTGACAATTAAACAAAAATTTTATAAAATTTGGCACTCAAAAAAATAGAGTGCTAGATTAATAATTATTACAAAAAATTATAGGAGAAATAAATGACTTTTAAACCATTAGGAAAAAGAGTTCTAGTAGAAAGAACAGAAGTAGAAGAAAAAACTGCAAGTGGAATTATCCTTGTTGATTCTGCAAAAGAAAAACCAAACACTGCTATAGTTAAAGCTGTAGGTTCAGAAGTTACTGAATTAAAAGAGGGTGATACAATTGTATTTGAACAATTTAGAGGAACTGAATTCACTTTAAATGGTGAAGATTTTTTAGTATTAGATATTGAAAATATTATAGGAGTTATGTAATGGCAAAAGAAGTATTATTTAGTGATGCTGCAAGAAATAGATTATATACAGGGGTTGAGAAATTAGCAGATGCTGTAAAAGTTACAATGGGACCTAGAGGAAGAAATGTACTTTTACAAAAATCTTTTGGTGCTCCTTCTATTACAAAAGATGGTGTTTCAGTTGCACGTGAAATTGAATTGGCAGATACATTAGAAAATATGGGAGCACAACTTGTAAAAGAAGTTGCTTCAAAAACTGCTGATGAAGCTGGAGATGGAACTACAACTGCAACTGTTTTAGCTCATTCTATTTTTAAAGAAGGTCTTAGAAATGTTACAGCAGGAGCTAATCCTATTATTTTAAAAAGAGGTATGGACAAAGCTTGTGAAGCAATTTTGGTTGAACTTAAAGCTGCTTCAAGAGTAGTCGGTGATAAAAAAGAGATTGAACAAGTAGCAACGATTTCTGCAAACTCTGATACTGCAATTGGAGCAATGATTGCTGATGCAATGGATAAAGTTGGAAAAGATGGTGTTATTACTGTTGAAGAAGCAAAAGGTATTTCTGATTAATTAGATGTAGTTGAAGGTATGCAATTTGATAGAGGTTATTTATCTCCATATTTTGTGACTAATACTGAAAAAATGATTACAGAAATGGAAAATCCATTTATTCTTTTATGTGAGAAAAAAGTTTCTAATTTAAAAGAGATGTTACCGATTTTGGAAGCGGTTAATCAAGCAGGAAGACCACTATTAATTATTGCTGAAGATGTTGATGGTGAAGCATTAGCAACTTTAGTTGTAAATAGATTAAGAGGTTCTTTAAATATTGCAGCAGTTAAAGCACCAGGTTTTGGTGATAGAAGAAAAGCTATGTTAGAAGATATTGCAGTGTTAACAAATGCTACAGTTATTGCAGAAGAGATGGGAATGAAACTTGAAACTTCAGGTATGGAAGTATTAGGAACGGCTGCTAGAGTTGTAATTGATAAAGATAATACAACTATTGTTGATGGTTCTGGAACTGCTGATGCGGTTCAAGGTAGAACAAATCAAATTAAAGCAGAAATTGAAAATACAACTTCTGATTATGATAGAGAAAAATTACAAGAAAGACTTGCTAAACTTTCTGGTGGAGTTGCGGTTATTAAAGTTGGAGCTGCAAGTGAAACTGAAATGAAAGAGAAAAAAGATAGAGTTGATGATGCTTTAAGTGCAACAAGAGCTGCGGTTGAAGAAGGTATTGTGATTGGTGGTGGAGCTGCATTAATTAGAGCTGCTGCTAAGGTTAAGTTAGAACTTGCTGGTGATGAGCAAATTGGTGCAGCTATTGTACTAAGAGCTATTAAAGCACCAATGAAACAAATTGCAATCAATGCTGGGTTTGATGCTGGTGTAGTTGTAAATGAAGTTGAAAAATCTGATAATGAAAATTTAGGATTTAATGCTGCAACTGGTGAATATGTTGATATGTTTGAAGCTGGAATTGTTGATCCTGCAAAAGTTGAAAGAATTGCAATGCAAAATGCAGTTTCAGTTGCTTCATTATTATTAACTACAGAAGCTACTGTAACAGATATCAAAGAAGATAAACCTGCAATGCCAGCAATGCCAGATATGGGTGGAATGGGCGGAATGCCAGGTATGATGTAAGACAAGCGTTAAAAAAGAGTGAACTGCTTCACTCTTTTAGCTTTCGCAGGTGAGAGTGATGTGCCAAAGGCACCACCAAACCCGTAAGACAAGCGTTAAAAAAGAGTGAACTGCTTCACTCTTTTAGCTTTCGCAGGTGAGAGTGATGTGCCAAAGGCACCAGCAAACCCGTAAGACAAGCGTTAAAAAAGAGTGAACTGCTTCACTCTTTTAGCTTTCGCAGACGAAGTGGTCAGAACGTAGTGAAGCCACGGAGTCCGAAGGAAAAGGCAGGGGAATTTAGTCCTCTGCTCAGACTAAAGTGATGTGTGTAAGCATCACCAAACTCGAAAAGAAAGCGTTAAAAACTCAGAAATATTAGACATAAAAAAAGGGAAAGATTTAAAAGTCTTTCCCTTTTTTTTTACTATGTTATAAATAAAACATATATTCATAAAATTTACGATATCGTAAATTATTTTTTAATTAGTGTTTAACAATACTAAAAATGAGAAACCTTCGTCATTTACACCTCCATATTGTCTTTGTTAATAAAATTATAACACTATTTAGATTTAAAAAGCAAACAAAAAAGTACCTTTTATATATAAATTATAAAAATAAGCCTATATAGCTTATAAAATAGGGATTCAAAACCTTAGAAGAAATTGACTATTTTTTAAATTTTAAGAAAAAGAACTGAATTATCTATTATTTAAGCATTATTTAGAGCTTTTGTAACTATCTTTAGTTAGAATTCAAGAAAACTTAATGGATGAAAAATGAAAAATAGATTAATTGAAATAATTAAAGAAGCTGGTGAAATTTTAAAAGAGGGTTATTATTCTAATAAAGATGTGACTTTTAAAGCAAAAAAAGATTTAGTTACAAAATATGATGTAGGAATTGAAAATTTTTTGAAAAACAAGTTTTTAGAAGAGTTTATTGATTACAACGTAATTGCAGAAGAATCAGATAATTCAAATATAGAATTTAATAATTCAATTATAGTTGATCCAATTGATGGAACAACAAATTTTGTTAATCAAGTGCCTCACACTTGTATTTCAGTAGGTGTTTATAAAGACAAGAAACCATATATTGGAATAGTATATAATCCAATATTAGATGAGCTATATGAAGCAGAAATTGGAAAAGGAGCTTTTTTAAATGGTGAGAAAATTCAAGTTTCAAATGAAAATGATTTTCAAAAAGCACTTATTTCAACAGGTTTCCCTTATACAAGTGGAACTTGTGAAGATGATTTAAATGATGTAATGATAAAATTAAAAAATATTCTTCCAAAGTGTCAAGATATAAGAAGGCTAGGTTCCGCAGCATTAGATTTATGTTATGTAGCAAGGGGGACTTATGAAGGTTATTATGAAATGAATTTAAAAGCTTGGGATGTAAGTGCTGGGATTATAATTTTACATGAAGCTGGCGGAAAAATTTCAAATCTAGATGGAAGTAAATATAAGCTATTTGAGCATAAATATATTGTTGCTACAAACGGCTATATTCATGATTCTTTAGTATCTAATTTATAATGATAAAGTAAATTTTAGCCTATTTTAGATAATATACCTGATTTTTAAAATAGATTTAAAAGGTTTATAATAATGTGTGGAATAGTTGGTTATATAGGAAAACAAGATACTACTAAATTTTTACTAGATGGGCTAAAAGAGTTAGAATATAGAGGTTATGATTCAGCAGGAATAGCTCTGTTAAATGATGAAAAAATTGACGTATTTAAAGCACTTGGAAAACTTAAAAATTTAAGTGAAAAAGTAGAAAGTGCTAAATTATCAAAATATGAAATCGGTATTGGACATACAAGATGGGCAACACATGGTAAACCAACAGAACTAAATGCACATCCTCATTTAGGGGAATACTCTTATGTTGTACATAATGGTATTATTGAAAATTATAAAGAATTGAAAGAAGAATTAATTAAAGCTGGACATAACTTTGTATCTCAAACTGATACAGAAGTTATTGTTCATCTTTTTGAAAATTTTCAAAATAAATTAAATGACACAACAGAAGCTTTTAAAAATACAATAACAAAACTAGAAGGTGCTTTTTCGATTCTTTTAATCTCGAAAGCTGATCCTTCAAAGATATTTTTCTTCAAACATGGAAGTCCTTTAATTATTGCCAAAGGCAATGAAAAAGGTGAAGTTCTTTTCTCTTCTTCTGATGCTCCTTTAATTGGATTGTCAAATGAAGTAGTTTATTTAGAAGATGGAGTAGGTGGTATAGCATCTGCTGATTCAATTGAATTTTTCTCTGATGATTATTCTTGGTCAACTCTTCCAAGTTCAAAACAATTTGCTCAAAAAGATGGTTTTAGATTTTTTATGGAAAAAGAAATTTATGAGCAAAGTTCTGTTGTTAGTGATTGTATGCTTGGACGTATTCAAGATAATGAAATCTCATTTGATGAAATTGATGAATCGATACTTGAGGGAATTAAAGAGATTAAAATTTGTGCTTGTGGTACTTCTTATCATGCGGGACTTACTTCTTCATACCTTTTTGAACGATTGTCAAAAGTTAAATGTAGTATTGAAGTAGCAAGTGAGTTTAGATATAAAGAACCTCTTCTTACTAAAGATACACTTTTTATTGTAATTTCTCAAAGTGGGGAAACAGCAGATACGTTAGAAGCTTTAAAGATGGCAAAAAAAGCTGGCTTAAAGTCTCTTGTAATTTGTAATGTAGATAATTCATCAATGACTAGGACAGCTGATTATACTATACTTACACGTGCAGGAATTGAAAAAGGTGTTGCTTCAACAAAAGCTTTTTCAACGCAAGCAACTGTTTTATGGATGTTAGCTCTTTATTTTGCTAAAATAAATGATTCAATTTCATCTGAAAAATTACAGAAGGAACTTCACGCTTTAAGAGAAGTTCCAAAATCTTTAATTATTGATGATAAAATTCATGAAAAGACTAAAAGATTATCAAAAAGATATCTTCATGGTCATGGTTTTTTCTTTATAGGACGAGATGTCTTTTTCCCATTAGCTCTTGAAGGTGCTTTAAAATTAAAAGAAATATCATACTTACATGCTGAAGGTTATCCTTCTGGTGAAATGAAACATGGTCCAATTGCATTAGCCGATCCTGAATTATTCACGATTGCTTTAATGCCACAAAATTTATTATATGATAAAATAAAATCGAATGTTGAAGAATTAAGTGCAAGAGATAGTACAATATGTTCTATTTCCCCTTTGGAGTTTGAACTTAGTGATGATTTTATAAAAACTCAAAAAACTGACCATTATATGTTAGAGTTTTTTGAGATGTTAGTTGTATTGCAATTATTCTCAATGGAGATATCAATACGACTTGGAAATGATGTTGACATGCCAAGAAACTTGGCTAAGTCCGTAACTGTTGAATAAATATTAATTTTTTATTTTTTTATTAGAATTTAAAGATAAAAATAAGTATAAATTTAGTGGAAAACAAACATGGAAAACAAAATAGGAAAACAAAAATGGAAAACAATTCAAAACAAACTATTGAAAATAGTAAGAAAACAAAATACTTATTTACAAGTGAAGTTGTAAGCCCAGGGCACCCTGATAAATGTGCAGATATTATTGCAGATACAATAGTTGATAAATTAATTATTGAAGATAAGAATAGCAGAGTTGCTTCTGAAGTTTTTGTAGCAGGTAAACATGTTGTAATTGGTGGAGAAGTTAAATCTCATTGTCAATTATCACAAAAAGATTATGAAGATTTAGTGAAAAATGCATTGGCTAAGATAGGCTATGATGGTAAATCTGCATTTACAAATGAGCAATGTTTACATCCTGATGATGTGCAAGTTCAAGTTTTATTAAATCAACAAAGTCCTGATATCTCTCAAGGTGTTGATCAAGAGACTGGAGAAATCGGTGCAGGTGACCAAGGTATTATGTTTGGTTTTGCTTCTACTGAAACATCTGATTATATGCCAGCAGCAATTACTTATGCTCGAATGTTATGTGATAAAGTATATAATTATGCTTTACATCATAATCAAAAACTTGGAGTAGATATTAAAACTCAAGTTACTGTTGATTATGGAACAAAAGAGAATTTTGAAAATTGTAAACCTCAAAAAATACATACAATTGTTGTAAGCGCACCTTCTGTTGAAGATATGCCAATTGAAGAAGTTAGAGAGTTAATTCAAGGATTAATCGATGATACAGGATTACCAACAAGTATGTATAATAAAGATGAAACAATTATTCATATTAATCCTACAGGAAGATATGTAAGTCATTCTTCTTTACATGATTCTGGATTAACAGGAAGAAAACTTATTGTTGATTCATTTGGTGGATATTCGCCAATTGGTGGAGGAGCTCAATCTTCTAAAGATTATACAAAAGTTGATAGATCTGGATTATATGCAGCAAGATGGATTGCAAAAAATATTGTTGCAGCAGGTTTAGCTGGTAAAGCTATAGTGCAAATTTCATATGCTATTGGAGTTGCGAGACCTACTTCGGTTTCTATTGATACTATGGGTACTTATACTAAGTATGATGATGATGAATTATCTGAAATTATTATGAATGAGTACTCTTTAACTCCAAGATGGATTACTGAGAAATTTGGATTAGACAAACCATCTGAAGAAACTTTCCTTTATGCAGATGTAGCTGCACGTGGGCAAGTTGGTCAAAGTGACTATCCTTGGGAAAAACTTGACGAAGTAAAAAAACTCAAGAACATATAATATAAAAAAAAGATAAAATAATTTATAGGTCCTTTTAAATTGGGGACCAATTTAAAAGGAAGTATAATGGATTTAAAAAACTTATTTAGTAAGATTTCATTTGATAGTAAAGATAAAGAACAACCTTCAAAAAAAGATGCACCAACTCACTGGATAAAATGTCCAGAATGTGCATCATTAATGTTTTTTAAAGAAGTGGAAAATCAAAATAATATTTGCCCAAAATGTAATTTTCATATGAGAATTGGGGCAAAAAGAAGAATTGAAATTTTAACTGATGTAGATTCTTTTGTAGAATATGATGGAGATTTAAAACCTACTTATCCTTTAAAATTTGTGGATAAAAAATCTTACAAAAAAAGAGTAGATGAAGCAGTTAAAAAAACTGGTAGAACTTCTGCTGTTGTTAGTGGAGAATGTACTATTAATGGAATCCCGACACAAATAGTTGTATTTGATTTTGCTTTTATGGGTGGAAGTTTAGGTTCTGTAGAGGGTGAAAAAATTGTAAGAGCTGTTAATAGAGCTATGGAAAATCACCAAGGACTTATAATTGTTTCTGCTTCTGGTGGAGCTAGAATGCAAGAGTCTACTTTTGCATTAATGCAGATGGCAAAAACATCAGCTGCATTAAAAAGAATGGATAAAGCTAAACTTCCTTTTATTTCAGTTTTAACTGACCCTACTATGGGTGGAGTTTCTGCTTCATTCGCTTTCTTAGGTGACATTATTATGGCTGAGCCAGGTGCTTTAGTTGGTTTTGCAGGACAGAGAGTTATTAAACAAACTATTGGTAGTGATTTACCAGAAGGTTTCCAAAGAGCTGAATTTTTACTTGAAAAAGGTTCAATTGATATGGTTGTAAATAGAAATGATATGAAAAAGACATTATCAGATTTATTAACAATGTTCTCAAAAACTACTAATGCTAGCTAATGACTAGTAGATTTGAAGAAGCTTTGGGTTTTAAACTTGAAGCTTCAAATCTTCTCTATGCCTTATGTGATTTTCAAACTTTATTAAAAAAAGATCTTCTTTTAAGTGACTTTATTAAAATTACAAAAAAACTGGATGTAAAAATTATTCAATATAGAGACAAAATAAATTCTATAGAAACTCAAAAAGAGAATTTAGAATATTTGAAAAAGCATCTTGATATGCCTATTTTAATAAATGATAAATTAGAGTTAATAGATTATGCAGATGGTATCCATCTAGGACAAGAAGATCTTATGAAAATTCATAGTGATAAGAAACTTGCTCTTAAGTTAATAAGAAAAAAAATAGGAAATAAACTTCTAGGACTATCAACTCATAATGAAATTGAAATACTTGAAGCAAATGAACTTGATTTTGATATGATTGGACTTGGTGCGTATAGGAATACTGCTACAAAAGATGTTGAAAATATACTAGGGTCTAATATTACTTACTTAGCAAAGATATCAGCTCATCCTGTTTGTGCTATTGGAGGAGTTGTCATAGCTGACAAAATAGAGAATGTCTCATTTAATGTAGTTGGGAGTGCTTTATATGAAAATTAACATTTATGCAATTGTAAAACCATCTACAGATGAGTTTGATAAGATTTCAAAAGAGTTTATTAAAATGTGTTCAAAATATGCAAAAGTTGAAGTTCACTCTATATTTAATAAAAATATTTCAAAAGCTCAAACTATTGGTGAAAAAGAAGCACAAGAATCATATACTAAAGCATATGAACCATATATGAGTGGTTATTGTATTGCCTTAGATGTTTTAGGTAAAAAGGTAGATAGTTTCGAATTTTCAAAAATAATAACAAATAATAGCGAAATTAATTTTTTTATCGGTGGAGCCTATGGATTTGAAAAAGAATTGTTAAAAAAATGTAACCAAATTATCAGCTTAAGTTCTCTCACAATGGCTCATAAAGTGGTCACTCTTGTACTACTTGAACAAATATTCAGAGGATTAGCAATAAAAAACAATCATCCATATCATAAATAATTTATGAAGTTTTGTGTATAATTGCAAAATTTTTTAAATAAGGTATAATATGGCTAATTCAAAACAAATTGAAGAATTAAAAGAAGTTTTAGTTGCGAGAAAAGAAACAATTAATAAAAATATTCAAGGTAGTAGAGACAGTATCGATTCTTTAAAAGATTCTGAATGTAAAGATGAATATGATTATGCTGAGGTTTCAAGTGATAGTTTCAAAGAAGGAATCATTGCAAACCAACAGATAAAAGAGTTAAATGAAATTGAAGATGCCTTAAAAAGAATAGAAAAAGGTACTTATGGAGTTTGTGAAATGTGTGATGAATCAATTGCAATTGGAAGACTTAGAGCTAAACCATTCGCAAAATTTTGTACACATTGTAGAGAAATATACGAAGTAGAACAATAAAAAGGATAAAATGTGGGACTTAAAATATATATAGGGTTTTCTTTATTATTTATGATAGTTATTGGTGTGCTGGTATTTGCTATTGTACCAGGAACTTATGAACTTAAAATTTATGATTTATCATTAAATTTATCAATTGTGGTATGGGTTTTAGCACCAATTGTCCTACTTTTTATATTTACGGTTTTACATTTAATGTTCTACGGTTCACTTAATTATTGTAAAAATAGAGGTTTTATAAAAGACGAAGTAACTGTTATTGAAACTCTTAAAAATATTCTTTTACAAAAAAATGATAAAAGAAAATTTAAAACTTCTGGATACAAAAATTTGTCAAGCATTTTAAATCAATTTAAAATTGATGTACAAGATTCAGCTTTTACTTCTTCTGATGAAGGATTAAACCTAGTTGTATCTCAAATTAAAGATATTAAAGCTGGTAAATATGTAAATGAAAAATCTCTTAAATTAAATCTTGACTCAGACTTAGCAAAACAAAATTTAATAAACAAAATGAGTGAACAAGTTGATTACTCTTTAGATGTATTAAAAAAGTCTGATCAATTCTCTTCTGATATTGTTAGAATTGCTTTTTTAAATGTTTTAGAAAATAAAACAATGACAACTGTTAAAAAAGTTTATAATAATGTAAAACTTGATAAAGAGATGGCTTTAAAACTTTTTATAAAAGATATCGATAATACTGAATTTGGATTATCAAAAGAAGAAATTTTAAAAATTACTAAAAGTTTAAATTACACAAGTGAAGAGTATTTGACATTAGCGAAGCTTTATAAAGAGGCCTTAAGTCCTGACAAATTACTTGAATTATTTGAAAGTATTTCAGAAGATAATGATGAAGCTACTACTGCATACTTCTATGTCCTTTGTGAATTAGAAATGATTGATAAAATAAGAGATATATTAACAGGTTATAATGAAAATGAAATGTTACCATTTAGAGCCATCTTAGATTTAAAAGATGCTGGTAAACACTACTCATTAGATGATATCTCAATATAATAAATGACAAAAAAAATCGACTTTAGCCAGCCCTTAATGGTGCTGGCCCCTCTAGCTGGATACACTGATTTACCATTTCGTGCTGTTGTTAAAAAATTTGGAGCAGATATAACTATTTCTGAAATGATCTCTTCAAATGCTTTAGTGTACAAATCAGAAAGAACTAAAAAAATGATTGAAAAATCTCCTTCTGAAGACCCTTATATTGTACAAATTGCTGGAAATAGTGTAGAAATAGTAAGAGATGCAGTTCAAATCTTAAACGAGATTGATGGTATTGATGGAATTGATTTAAACTGTGGATGTCCTGCCCCAAAAGTTTTTTCACATGGTTCCGGTTCAAATTTATTGGGTGATTTAAAAAAACTTGAAGAGATTTTAGGAACAGTAAAAAAATACAATAAAAAACAATATACTACAGCAAAAGTTAGAATTGGGGTTAATGAAAAAATTCCTGTTGAAATTGCAAAAGTAGTTGAATCTTGTGGGGTAGATTTTGTTTCAGTCCACGGAAGAACAAGAGCAGGAAAATATAAAGCGCCAGTTGATTACGATGCAATTAGAATGATGAAAGAGGCAGTTTCAATTCCAGTTATTGCAAATGGAGATATTAAAGACTATGAAAAAGCTAAAGAAGTATTAAAATATACAAATGCTGATGGTGTTATGATTGGTCGTGGTGCAATTGGAAAACCTTGGATCTTTTACCAATTAAAACATGGGATTGAAGATATTACTGAAGATAAAAAAAGAGAAGTTATCTTAGAACATTATGATGAAGTATTAAAATATCATGGAATTCATGGTGCTGTTATGTTTAGAAAATTATTGCATTCTTACTCAAAAGGTTATAAAGGTGCCGCTGAGTTTAGAGATATTATTAACCGAATTTCTGATAAAAAAATCATGAGAGATATAATCGAAAACTTTTTTTAAAACCTTTTTAGATAAAATAGTCTGCTTTATGCATTTATGCACTTTAACCTAAGGGAAATACTTGACCGAATATTATTATGAACTAACAATCAAACCAAATGAAGAATTCGATTCATTTGTTGATTTAGTAACTACATTAACAAATGAAGCTATTGAAGAATTAGATAATGCTATTATCGCAAGAAGTGAAGACGACTTAAGTGATGTAGAATTTGGAATAAAAGAATTTGCTAAGGCTTTACATGTTAAATGTGAAACAACTTTAGTAAAAAAAGAGAATATTGATTGGATTAAACAATATCAAGATTCTGTTAAATCAGTTGAAGTTGGTAAGTTTTATATTAGACCATCTTGGGATAAACCAAGAGAAGATAAAATTAATATTATAATTGATCCAGCTTTATCTTTTGGTTCAGGTCATCATGAAACAACATCAAGTTGTATTGAAGCAATCAGTAAATATGTCAATAGTGAAAGTACTCTACTAGATGTAGGAACTGGAAGTGGAATCTTGGCAATTGCTGCATCAAAACTTGGAGCAAAAGTTGATATTTGTGATACAGATGAAGTTTGCATAAAAGATACAATATCAAATTATGAGTTGAATCAGGAAACTTTTCATGAATCATGGGTAGGTTCGGCATACACAACAAGAAAAAAATATGATGTTGTAATAGCAAATATCGTTGCTGATGTTTTAGTTTTTATAGCAAGTGATTTAAAAAAATGCTTAAAAGATGATGGTATACTAGTTATATCAGGTATATTAGATAAACATATAGATAAGGTTCTAAGAAAATTTAAAAACTTAGAACAATTAGAGTTAATTCACAAAAATGAGTGGATAACTGTAGTTTTTAAAAAGTAAAAAGGAGTTATATTTTATGAGTGGTAAAAAAAATAATAATAATAATGATGGGGACAAGAACAATAATTTTTTCAATAATAATCCATTATTAGTATTCGTAGTATTTTCGATTGTTACGATTTTTGTATTTAAGGCAGTATTTCCTGAAGGAACGGGCCAAGAATTGACTGGACAAAATTCAGCAATATCTGCATATGGAAAAACTAAGAATCAAACTATTGCATATTCAGAATTAAAAAAGATGATTTCAGCTGGAAATATCGAATATGTGGGAATTGGTAATACACAAATTAGAGCTATTAGCAAACCTTCAAATGGACAAGTTACTGCATATACTGTAAGAAGAGTTATTCCAGATGGTACATTGATTCCAAGTTTAGAATCTAAAGGGATTAATTATGGAGGAATAAGCGAAGAAAATATAATTGCAGATATCCTTGGTTGGATTTTACCATTTGTACTTTTCTTTGCTGTTTGGATGTTTTTAGCAAAAAGAATGTCAAAATCTATGGGTGGAGGTTCAGGTGGAATCTTAGGAATAGGGTCATCTAAAAAAATGATTAATTCTGAAAAACCAAATGTAACTTTTGATGATATGGCTGGAAATAAAGAGGCTAAAGAAGAAGTACAAGAAGTTGTAGATTTCTTAAAAGAGCCAGATAGATATGTAAAACTTGGAGCTCAAATTCCAAAAGGTGTTTTACTTGTAGGACCTCCAGGAACTGGTAAAACATTACTTGCAAAAGCAGTTGCTGGTGAAGCTAGTGTTGAGTTTTTATCTGTTTCAGGTTCTGCTTTTATTGAAATGTTTGTTGGTGTTGGAGCTTCAAGAGTTAGAGATTTATTTGAGCAAGCTAAAAAAGTTGCACCTGCAATTATTTTTATTGATGAAATTGATGCAATTGGTAAATCTAGAGCATCAGGTGGACCAATGGGTGGAAATGATGAAAGAGAACAAACTTTAAATCAATTATTAGCTGAAATGGATGGTTTCTCAACTGAAGTTGCACCTGTTATTGTTTTAGCTGCAACGAATAGACCTGAAGTTCTTGACCCTGCACTTTTAAGACCTGGAAGATTTGATAGACAAGTACTTGTTGATAAGCCAGATTTTGAAGGTAGAAAAGAGATTCTTAATGTACATATTAAAAATGTAGTTATAGGAAAAGATGTAGATTTAGTTGAAGTAGCACGTATGACAGCTGGACTTGCTGGTGCAGACTTAGCAAATATTATTAATGAAGCTGCACTTTTAGCCGGACGAGCTAAAAAAGATGAAGTTACATATAGTGATTTTAAAGAAGCTGTTGAAAGACAAATAGCTGGACTTGAAAAGAAATCAAGAAGAATATCTCCAAAAGAGAGAAGAATTGTTGCTTATCACGAATCAGGACATGCTGTTATTGCTGAGATTACAAAAGGTGCTAAGAAAGTAAATAAAGTATCTATTGTTCCAAGAGGAATGGCTGCCTTGGGATATACTCTTAATACTCCTGAAGAAAATAAATATTTAATGCAAAAACATGAACTTATTGCTGAAGTTGATACTCTACTTGGTGGACGTGCAGCTGAAGAAGTATTTATTGGTGAAATTTCTACAGGTGCTGGAAACGACTTAGAAAGAGCAACTGATATTATTAAATCTATGGCTACTATTTATGGTATGAGTGATGTTGTAGGTCTTATTGTTTTAGAAAAGAGAAGTAATCAATTCCTTGGTGGACAAACAACAAAAGACTTTTCTGACGATATGGCAAGAAGTTTAGATGATCATGTAAAAAAACTTTTGGATGATAGATATGCTATTGTTTTAGAAGAATTAAGAGACAATAGTGCTGCAATTGAAGAGATGACTGCAGAATTACTTGATATTGAAGTTATTTCTGGAGAAAGAGTTAGAGAAATTATAAAAGCTCACGGTGGAGAAGTTTTTGAGGATGAAGATTTGCATACTGAGTCTATAAAAGATGAAGATAGTGAAACTGAAAAAACTAAAGAATCAAGTTCTGAAACTACTAATGAAACAGTAGAAGAAGATATTTCTGAAAATAGTGAAGATAAAAAAGAGGGCAAAGAATAAAATGTTTGATAGTATTATTGCAAAAGAGGGACAAAAATCAATTTTAATTGCATTCACTGCAATGATTATTTTTATTCTGCTTGAATGTAGATTTTTGACTTTTATCTCTTTTGTACTAATGCTTACTTTAATTTATATGTATAGATATAAATATATTGACTATAGTATATTTAAAGAAAATGAATATATTGCACCTATTTCTGGAACTGTGTCTGCAATTGATGTAAAAGATTTTAAAAAATCAATATATATAGATGTTTCTTTATGTGATTCTCATATTTTAAGAAGTTTAGAATCTGGTAATTATAAAGTTAGTATTAAAAGGGGATTAAATCTTTTATTAACAACTTTAAAAGCAAAACAATTAAATGAACATGCAAAGATAGAATATACAAATTCCTCTATGGAATTATACTCTTCAATGTGTAATTCAAGTATTAATATAAATCAAGATAATAAAAATATAAAGAGTGAAAAGATAGGCATCTTTTTACAAGGACAAGTAATAGTGAATTTAAATACAGACATTGAAACTAATGTAAAAATTGGTGATAAAGTGATTTCTGGAATAACTTTAATTGCAACTAAAAAGTTTAAAGAAGAGAATTTAAAAGAATCTAAGTAGAACTCTTGACAAATTCTTTCTAAGCTATTATAATTTCAACACTTACAAAAAATTAGGAGAGTACAATGAAAATATTTAATTTTTATAATAATCATTTCATAAAAAGTGTTAACTCTCTTCTCCTTCTTTCAACATCACTCTAATATTTAATAAATATAAATAATATTCACGCAAATAGTTTTACTTTTTTTATATAAAAAAAAAGTTATAATAAACAACTTTTACAAGGGTTAAACAATGGATAAAAATAGAATTATAGTATTTGATACAACATTAAGAGATGGAGAACAATCTCCTGGTTGTTCAATGAACACTGAAGAAAAAATTAAAATTGCATTACAATTAGAAAAATTAGGTGTAGATGTTATTGAAGCTGGATTTGCAGCGGCATCACCAGGTGATTTTGATGCAGTTAGTAGAATTGCAGAACAAGTAAAAAATTCATCAATTTGTTCTTTAAGTAGAGCAATTGATAATGATATTAAGCAATCTGGATTAGCAGTTTGTAAAGCACCATTACATAGAATTCATACATTTATTGCTACTTCTCCAATTCATATGAAATATAAATTAAAAATGAGTGAAGAAGAAGTTATTAAAAGGGCAATTCATGCAGTAGAATATGCAAGGACATTTGTTGATGATGTAGAATTTTCTTTAGAGGATGCAGGAAGATCTGAAATTCCTTTTATGAAAGAAGTTATGGATGCAGTTATTAATGCAGGTGCTTCAACGATTAACTTACCTGATACTGTAGGATATAGATTACCTCACGAATTAGGTGCAATGGTTAAAGAATTATCAGATTTTGCAGGAGATAGAGCTATTATTTCTGTTCATAATCATAATGACTTAGGATTATCAACTGCAAATACTTTAGCAGCAGTTATGAATGGTGCAAGACAAATTGAAGTTACAATCAATGGTTTAGGTGAAAGAGCTGGAAATTCTGCTTTAGAAGAAGCTGTAATGGCTATTAAAACAAGACGTGATGCTTTTGGTGATTTATATACAGGTATAAATACAGCTGAAATTTACCCAACTTCTAGATTAGTTGCAACTGTTACTGGCGTTGAACCACAACAAAATAAATCAATTGTTGGAAAAAATGCATTTTCTCATGAAAGTGGAATTCATCAAGATGGTGTTTTAAAACATCAAGAAACATATGAAATTATGAAGCCCGAGGATGTTGGTGTATTTAAAGATTCAACACTTATTTTAGGTAAACATTCTGGACGTGCTGCATTTAGAGATAAAATTGAACATTTAGGTTTTGATAAAGTTTCTGATGAAGAATTAAATGCTGCATTTGATAGATTTAAAATCTTAGCTGATAAGAAAAAAGATGTTACTGATGATGATATTAGAATGTTAATTACTGATGAATCTTTAAATCAAGACAAAACATATGAATTAGTAGGATTACAAATTTCAGACTGTTCAAATGGTGTTCCAACAGCTGCTGTATCTATTAAATTTGAAGATCATATAATGAGCGATGCAGCAATTGGTGATGGTACAATGGATGCAATCTTTAAAACTATTGATAGACTTACTGGTTATAACGGTGAGTTAAAAGATTATAAAGTTACTTCAGTAACTGAAGGTAAAGATGCTCTAGCTAAAGTAACAACTAGAGTTGCTTTTGATGATGAATCTCCTGCTTTTGTAGGTCATGGTTTAAGTATTGATACAATGTTAGCAACGGCAAAAGCATATTTAAGTGCTTTAAACTCTTATCTTTCTCAAAAGGAGAGATTATCAAAAAGACAAGAACATCAAATATAATAATTAAAAAGAGTACAAAATGTACTCTTTTTTTATGAAATTATGAATAATATAGTAGTATCTTTATCATATAAAATTGAATCTTCAAGAATATATAGAAATATTAAATATTTTACTTATTCAATTTTAGAAGATAATAGTTTTAAATACAAAAAATATTTTGATATTTTCATGATATTTTTAGTATTAAGTACTATTGGAATACTTATTTTTGAAGTTAATCACCAAAAACAGCATATATTTGATGAGTTTGAATTAATAGCTATATTGATTTTTATAATAGAATGGCTAGGCAGGTTTTGGGTTTGTTCAGATGTTCATAATGTTATTATTGAAGATTTTGAAAGAGCTAATCTCACAGAAAAAAAATACTCTTTAGTACAATCATTAAAAAAAGCTATTACTCAAAAACTTGATTTTTTATTTTCCCCTATGTCAATTATAGATTTACTTGCCATATTACCTTATTATAGGCCACTTAGAGTTCTTAGAATTTTTCTTTTATTTAGACTATTTAAAATACTAAGATACACAAGTTCAGTTAAACAATTTGGTGAAATTTTTAAAGAGAGAAAATTTGAATTTTTAACCCTTTCTATGATGTATGTTATGGTTGTATTTTTTTCTTCAACTATTATGTATATATATGAAGGTGCAGGGATAAATGACAAAGTGACAAGTTTTCTAGATGCCATTTATTGGTCAATTATAACCCTTTCAACCGTTGGGTATGGAGACATAACACCAATGACAATGGAAGGAAAAGCTGTCACTTTAGTTTTGACAATTAGTGGATTTTTAGTCATTGCATTTGGAACATCTATAGTTACGACTGGGCTTAGTGATAGGATGCAAGTTATCAAAGAAAATAGAGTAGAGTCAGAAGTATCTAAAATGACTAATTTTATTGTTCTTTGTGGATATGGAATTATGGGCAAAATTTTAGCAGAACAATTGGTAAAGTTAAAAACTAAATTTGTAATACTTGATATTGACAATGAAAATGTTTTAGAAGCTAGAAAAAATGCTTATTTATGTCTCAAAGCAGATGCTACAAATATTGATGTTTTAAAAAATGTGGGTGTAGGAGATGGGGCAACTACTGTTATTGCGTTAACAAGTAATGATGCTGTAAATTTATCAATTATCTTAAGTGCTAGAACTTTAGATACAACTATTAATATAATTTCAAGAGTTAATAATGTACATTCTAAACCAAAATTAAAAATTGCAGGGGCAGATCATATTATCTCTGCGAATGACATTACTTCTTATGTTGCAACTGAATATGTTGGACAACCTGTTGCTTTTGAAGCAATAGATGAAATATTATTAAATGATGATATTGGAGCAAATGTTGATGAAGTAGAAGTCCTTGAAAATTCAAGTTTTATAGGGTATTCTTTAGATATAATTGATTTTAATAAATATAATTTAACTTTAATTGGTATTGTAAATAAAGAAAAAAAATTTATATTTAATCCAGTAAATCAAGCTTATGTTATAAGTGAAAAAGATATTTTTATTATTATTGGTTATGCTGATGATATTACAGAACTTAAAATAGATCTTTTAAATATGAAGCCAAAGGTTTAATATGCGTTCAAAAATTATTATATACGGATATGAATCTTTAGGTTCTAAAATTACAAAGTTATTAGTAGAAAAAGATTATGAAATTATTATTGTAGATCCTGATATTAGTAATTATAGAAGAGCTTTAGAGCATGGTTATAAAAGTTACAATTATGATTTAATGGAAGATTCCCAATTAATTGAACTTGGAATAGACTCTGAGGTAGATACAATATTTTGTTTAAGTAAATCAGAAAATAACAATTTATTTGTAGTTTTATCTTGTAGAAATCTAAATAAAGAATTAAAAATTATTGCACTTTCAAGTGATAAACAAAATGCTAAAAAAATGACTTTAGCAGGAGCTTCTAAAATTCTAAATCCATATGAAGTTGGGGCTTTGAGAATTTTTAGACTTTTACATAGACCTTTAATTTTAGAAGTTTTAGATAATATATTATTTAATAAAACAGATTTAATTGTTATTGAAATATTAATAGAAAATAATTCTATTTTAAATGAAAAATATGTAAATGAGATAGATTTTTCAAGAAGGTATAATCTTGTTCTTGTGGGAATAATGGATAAAGAATTGAGTGAAAAATTTATATTTAATTCTAGTGGAATTAATCATAAAATTGATGAGGGAGATACATTGGTATTAATTGGGTATAAAAATGATTTAGAATTATTCAAAAAAATCACACAGGATATAAGAAAATGATGCAGTTTAACTTTTTTTTAAAATTATTAAAGGAATCTTTTAGAGATTTAATTCCTATTGTATTAGTAATTTTATTTTTCCAATTGGCAATTATTCAAAGCGTACCTGAAGGTTGGGTCTCTACGGCTGTAGGATTAGTAATTGTTGGTGTAGGACTTGCTATTTTCTTACAAGGATTGGAAATTGGTATTTTTCCTGTAGGAGAAGGATTAGCAAGAGATTTCTCTAAACATAGTTCACTTACCTGGTTACTTATTTTTGGTTTTTTAATTGGTTTTGGTACTACAATTGCAGAACCAGCTCTTGCGGTTATTGCGGATAAAGCAGCTTCTATATCAAGTGGAAGAATTGATTCGACAGTCCTTAGACTGGTTGTTGCAGCTTCAGTTGGATTTGCAATACTCTTAGGTGTTTTTAGAATCATAAAAGGGCATCCTATTCACTACTATATTATTGCTGGGTATATATTAGTTGTAAGTGTTACTTTTTTTGCTCCTCAAGAGATTATTGGTCTTGCATATGATTTAGGTGGAGTAACCACATCAACAGTAACAGTTCCTTTAGTTGCTGCACTTGGTATTGGACTTGCCTCTTCGATAAAAGGAAGAAACCCAGTAATTGATGGCTTTGGTTTAATTGCTTTTGCTTCATTAACACCTATGATATTTGTTCAAATTTATGGAATTGCAGTTTATAATTTAGTAGATGCAAAAGATGTAGCTTCTTTAGTTGTAAATGCTACAATATCTGCACCTACTGATATTTCTATTAGTTCTGTTCTTATTGGATTAACAAATGTTATTAAAGATGTTGTTCCTATTTTAGCAATTATTATGTTTTTTCAGTATGGAGTATTGAAAAAAGGTATTTCTAATTTAAGAACTGTTTTTTTTGGTTTTGGTTTAGTTATTCTTGGACTTTATGCATTTATTTTAGGACTTGAGTTAGGGTTGTTTTCTCTTGGTGAAACAATGGCTTATCAGTTAACAAAATCAGGTTCGGCATTTGTTATATATGCTTTTGCTTTTGCTATTGGTTTTTCTACAACAATGGCAGAACCAGCACTTATGGCAATTGCAAAAAAAGCAAAAGAGATTAGTGATGGTAAGATAAATGATTTTGCTTTAAGACTATTTGTGGCTACTGGTGTTGCTATGGGAATTGCTCTTGGAGCATTTAGAATAGTTGATGGAGGGCATATTCATTACTATATTATTGTTGGATATCTATTAGTAATTATACTAACTTTTATAGCTCCAAAATATATTATTCCAATTGCTTATGATTCAGGTGGTGTTACAACTTCAACAGTAACTGTTCCTCTTGTAGCTGCTCTTGGTATTGGATTAGCAACAAATATTGAAGGAAGAAGTCCTCTAATAGATGGTTTTGGGCTAATTGCATTTGCATCACTTTTTCCAATGATAACTGTAATGTTGTATGGTATTTTAACTGAAAAACTTGGTGTTAAATCAGATACAGAAATTGAAGCTGCAAATATATTAAAAGATGCTCTTATTGATGCTGAAAATATGGATTTAGCAACTGTAAATATTGATGGAAGTGATAGAAGACACTCCTTACCAATGGATTTTTCAGCTGTTGTTATTTTAGTTCCAAAAGAGAAAAAAATAGATGCAATTCAAGCTGCAAATAAAGCAGGTGCTTCTGGTGTTACAGTTTTAAGAGCTGATGGAATTGGACTTGGTAAAATTGATAATTTCTATAGAACTTCTTTTGAAGCAAATGATGCAATGCTATTGTTTCTCCTTCCTCAAAGTTTAGTGAATCCGGTTATTAAATCTATTATTCATTCTTTACATATTACTACAACAGGAAAAGGTATTGCTTTTGCTTTTCCTCTATCTCATATGAAAGGTATTAGTTTAAGTAGACATGATATTTTTGTAAATAGAAAAGATCATACTAATCCTGATATTGATACCGAAGAATTGATGAAAAAAGAAGAAGAAAAAGCTGTAGAAAAAATCAAAGAATCAGCAGTGGTACATGATACAAGTATCAACAAAAAGTGATATAGATAAGTTTATTAGTACAGGAGAGCCTGTACTAATATATTTTTCTGGTGAAAATTGTTCTGTGTGTAAAGTACTAAAACCAAAAATTGATGAAGTAATTCCTGAAAATTTCCCTAAAATGAAAACATATGAAGTCAAAGCTGATATATATAAAGAGATAGCAAGGAGTTTTTCGGTATTTTCTATACCAACAATACTTGTTTTTTTTGATTCAAAAGAATTTTTTAGAAAGGGAAGAAATCTTTCTATTCAACAATTTGTAAATGAATTGAAAAGACCTTATACTTTATTTATGGATTAATTAATGAAAAAAACTTTACTTATAATTTTGGCAATTTTTATAGTTATGCAATTTAAACAAACTGATAAAACAAATAAATTAGTAGCCCAAAATCTAGAAATAAAAGCTCCTGAAAATATTACTGTTATGCTTAAAAATGCCTGTTATGATTGTCATTCAAACGAAGTGAAATGGCCTTGGTATTCTAATATTGCACCATTTTCTTGGATAATTGATTCTCATGTATCAAATGGCCGTAAATCATTAAATTTCTCAGAATGGGAAGATTATACAGAAGAAGAGAAAAAGAAAAAATTAAAAGAGATATTTAGAACAGCATATGCTTCTATGCCATTAGCAGGATATATTAAATTTCATAAAGAAGCAGATTTAACACGAGAGCAAAGAACTATGATTAGAATGTGGACGGGAGTGAAAAAGTAAATTGAGAGAAGAAGTTCAAGAGTTATTAGACCAGAAGAAAACACTTTTAACTGTTACATATTTTAAACTACAAAGACTGTTTGAAAAAAAATATGGGAGGAATACTGTTGTTCTTATGGAAATTGGAACATTCTTTGAAGTTTATGAAGTAAACAATGATGAAGAACAAGTAGGAAAAGCAAAAGAAATTGCCGAACTACTTAATATTCAACTGACCCGTAAAAATAAATCAATTTTAGAAAATTCAAAAGAAAATCCTATTATGGCTGGAGTTCCTGCCATCTCACTTGAAAAACATTTAGCTAGGATAATCTCTGAACAAAAATATACTGTTGTAATAATAAGACAACGTGGAGTTCCTCCCAATGTAAGTAGATATTTAGATACTGTGGTATCTCCTGGAACAAACTTTGATTTTGTGATTGACCAAGATGAAAACAATATTACATCTTTGGTAATTGACCAAATTAAAGGAATCTATTTAGTTGGATATTCTGCAATTGATGTAACAACTGGAAAATGTTTCTACAATGAAGTACATGGTACAAGTGAAGATAAATTTTATGCTTTAGATGAAGTATTCAACTATATGAACATGCATAAAACAAATGAAATAGTTGTATCTTTTGCGGATAAAAATATTAATCAAAAAGAGGTAATTGATTATTTAGAATTAACTTTGAAAACATTTCATATAGGGACATTTATTCCAAAGATAAATTATCAAAATGAATTGTTTAAAAATGTTTTTAATATAGAATCTCTTTTAACTTCGATTGAACATCTTGATATGGAGAGAGTTCCTTTAAGTACGGAATCCCTTGCTATATTGATTGATTTTGTAATTGGACATGATTCAAATATTGTTCAAAAACTTTCTTATCCTATAAAACTTGACGTTAGCAAATATATATATCTTGGAAATAATGCTTTAGAGCAGTTAAATATAATAGAAACAACACATAATCCATCTTTGATTAAACTAATAAATAATACTTCAACTGCTATGGGTAAAAGACTTTTAAAAGAGAGATTAACTCACCCTGTAAAAGATACAAAAGAATTATTAAGAAGATATGCTCTTTCAAAAGAGTTGTATGATTATCATGCTCCTATTGAAAATGAATTGGCAAATATTTATGATATAGAAAGACTTACAAGAAGAATCAAACTTACAAGACTTCATCCTTTTGAGTTAAATTATTTATATGATTCACTTCTTAGTATCAAAGAAGTTGTCTCTTTTATGGAAAATTATAAGTTTATAACTCCTCCTTGTTCTTTAGCTCAACTTCAAATGTTTATTGATTCTATTGATTCAACTTTTGATTTAAGTATATCTGGAAAATATATGCTAAAAGATGTTGAGTGCAATATGGTTAGTGAGGGAATTAATGTTCAAATTGATGAGTTAAATGTCCAAAATGAAGAACTTTATACAAAATTAGAATTGTTAAGAACTCATATTTTGACATTTATAAATACAAATGATTCAAACTATGTATCTATTCAAAGACTTGATAAAGAAGGTTTCTTTTTATCTTTGACTAAAAATAGATTTAATTCTATAAAAGAAGAGTTATTAAATTCTCATATAATTATTGATGATGAACTTTTATTAATAAAAGATTTTAATATAAAAGTTCAAACAACATCTGTAAAAATCTCTTGTAAATTTATGGATACAATTTCTGATAAATATGTACATAACTTAAGAAAAATTATTGAACTTAATAAACTAGTATTCAAAGAAAAACTCACTGAATTTGAAAAGAAATTTGCAACACTTTTAGATGATTTAGTACAGTTTATAGCAGAAGTTGATTTAACAATTTCAAATATCAAAACAGCAAAAAGACATAACTATGTGTGTCCAAAAATTGTTAAGACAAATGAAGGCGAAAATTTTTTAGAGCTTATTGATTTAAGACACCCAATAATTGAAGCAAATGAAGAACAAGGTATTTATGTGCCGAATGATATTATCTTAGGTGAGTTGTCATTGGCAAAAGAAGAACATAAGAATAATGTAATAATCAAAAATTCAAATCCAATAAATATGAATAACAATAAAATGCATGGAGTTCTTCTCTATGGAATAAATTCGTCAGGAAAATCTTCTTTAATGAAATCAGTTGGAATTGCAGTCGTTTTGGCTCAAGCTGGATTTTATGTACCAGCAAAATTTATGAGGTTTTCTATTTTTGATTCAGTGTTTACAAGAATTTCAGGAGCTGATAATATTGCAAAAGGTTTATCATCTTTTGCCGTTGAGATGCTAGAACTTAAAAACATTTTTAATCGTGCAACAAATCAATCCCTTATCTTAGGAGATGAAATCTCTCATTCAACTGAAACTATGAGTGGAGTAAGTATTGTTGCTAGTGCTATTTTGAAACTTTCAAAACTTGAAGCTATGTTTATCTTTGCAACACACCTTCATCAGTTGCCAGAAATCGATGAAGTTGCAAAACTAAAAAATATAATAGCACTTCATTTGTCAGTTATGTATGAAGATGAAGAAGATAAATTAATCTTTGATCGAAAACTAAAATATGGAAGTGGTTCGTCTATGTATGGACTTGAATATGCAAAATCACTCCATATGGACAGAGAGTTTTTACAAGTTGCAAATGATATTAGAAAAAAACTAACTGACGATTACAGCCCGGTAGAGAGGCTTTATCATAAAAAGGCATCAAAGTACAATAAAGATGTTTTTGTAAGCTCATGTGTAATCTGTGGACGTGCATGTGATGATGTTCATCATATAAAAGAACAAGCACGAGCCAACAAAAATGGGTTTATAGGGCATATAAATGCAAATCATAAATATAATCTAATACCATTATGTAAAGAACACCATAAAATGGTACATGATGGAATTATAAATGTAAATGGTTTTGTATCAACTTCAAAAGGTTTAGAATTACACTATACCGCAGCGGATATTGAAAAATAAGATTTAATATTAATTTATTTTGATTCTCTATCTTTTTTAGTTTTTAATATATTTCTAATCATAAGTAAAATAAAAAAGATAGCAATAGAAAGATTGATATAAAAGCCTTGCATATTTCCATCTTCAAAAAATGTATATGCAAGACCTAAAAAGACTAATGAAAGAACTAGGCACATATTAAAGTGCTTTGAAACCTTCTTCTAAGTCTAATGTTCCTTCATAGAAAGCTTTTCCAACGATAACACCCGCGATCTTTCCATTTTCTTTACAATTAGTAATATCATTAATATCTTTTACTCCACCAGAAGCAATAGTATCAACTCCAGATGCTAAAGCAATTGATTCTGTAAATTCAACATTTACACCACAAAGCATTCCATCTTTTGAAATATCTGTACAGATAATAGCTTGTACTCCTGCATTTGCAAATTCTTTAGCTAAAGTTGTAGCTTCCATAGTAGATACTTCTGCCCAACCTTCTACTGCTACCATTCCATTCATAGCATCAATTCCAACAGCAATTGGATATTTTGATGCCATGTCTTTTACAAACTGAGGGTCTTTTACAGCGATACTTCCTAAAATAAGTCTATCAACTCCAAGTTCCATATACATTTTGATAGTCTCTTCGTCTCTAATACCACCACCAAGTTCAATTTTGAGATTACAGTTTTCTCTAATCTTTCTAATTTGTTCTAAGTTAGCAGGTTCTCCTGCGAATGCACCATTTAAATCAACTATATGAAGCCATTTTGAACCTAGTTCTTCAAATCTTTTTGCAACTTGCCAAGGTTCATCTGAATAGATTTTTGCACTCTCCATAAGACCTTTACTTAGTCTTACAGCTTTTCCATCTTTTAAATCAATTGCAGGTAATATATCCATATTTTTCTCCTTTTAAAATATCCCATTTTGAAAAGGGACCTTTTATTTAATGACTTCTTTTTACAGAATTTGTAAAAAATCCTTAAAGAAGTAAATCCTAAAGTGGCAAACGAGTTTGCCTTAGTGTGATAAATTCATAAAATTTTTAAGTATTTTTAATCCATTGTCGTGAGACTTTTCTGGATGAGGTTGAAACCCATATATATTTTCTTTGTGTACAGCACTTACAAATTCATATCCATACTCAGTCGTACCAATAACATTTTTTGCATCAGTAACTGCGTGGTAAGAGTGTACAAAATAAAGGTAAGGGTCTTTTAATCCTTCAAATAAAGTATGATCATCTTGAGTTTTAATTACATTCCATCCCATGTGTGGGATTTTAGTATCTTCATGCATTTTTGATTTATCAAATTTTACAATCTGTCCATCGATAAGTCCTAAACCTTTATGTTCTCCAAACTCTGTAGAACTTTCAAATAAAAGTTGCATACCAAGACAGATACCAATCATAGGTTTTCCACTTTTTGCATAGTCATGAATAGCTTCAAACATACCAGTTTCATTTAGGTTTTGCATAGCATCACCAAAAGCTCCAACACCAGGAAGAATAATTCTCTCATAGTTTTTTAGTTCTTCTGGATCTTTTACAAATTGGGCTTTGGCATCTAAAAGATGACAAGCATTGTAAACACTTGCAAGATTTCCCATGTTGTAATCAATAATTCCAATCACATATAATCCTTTAAAAAAAGGATTATACTAAATTTTAGCATCAGCTAGGGTTAAAGAAAATAGGACTTCATTGTTTTTAGATTCTAATATTTTTTTAGCTTCTAAAATAGTAGCGCCAGTAGTGACCAAATCATCAACCAAAATAATCTTTTTATTAGTAAGATTTGTTTTAAATTTACGTCTGTTTTTCTTTCTAAATTCCAAATCATGACCAGCATATTTTATAATATTTGTAGCTTTTAACTGATTGAAAAGAGGTTTGATATTTTTAGATTTTAAATACCTAGATAAAATAGCCGTTTGTGAAAATTCATGTCTAGTGTGTTCATCTATACCAATAGAATAAACAAGCTCATCAAACTCAAAACCTTGCGCAAATTTTTTGAAAGATAAAGAGGCTAGAATATTAAAAACCCTGTCACCATGAAAATAGTATTTAGAAGTTATAAACTCTTCTATTTCTGAGAATGAATAAAAAGAGTAATTAAAAAAATCATGTTCAAGTTCTCTTTTATGGAAAGAGGGTATTAGTAAAGTATTTTGGCATTCTTTACAAATAATTTGGAATGATAGTTGTTCGCAGGATAAGCATTTCATAATGAGTATTATTATATAATATTTTATATTAAAAGATAAATGTGAATAAAAATGTATGGTGAGTTTTTCCACTTTTCTTTTTAGTAAAGAAAAGTTCGCAAAAGAAAAGCATTCGCGGGTTTCAAAATAGCTAAAAAATATATAGAAATTCTAAAATTTGAAAACTCGGCTCGTCCCTCACCTCAGACAGTCCAAATTTCTTTACGAATTTATATAGATTTTTTTAACGCTATTTTGAAAATGCTCACATTTTAGTAGTTTGAAAAAAAAGGAATATAATATAATGAAGTTATTGTTAAAAATATTAATTGTTTTATCATTTTCAGTAAATATAGTAAATGCAGAAATTGAAAAAGTTTCATATTTTTGTGAAGAAAAGATGTGTTTTTCTTGGTGGCCAAAATTGTCTAATATCGATGGTTGGGAACATAATAGAGAAGTTAGTTTACATTATTCAATGAATACATACATTCCAAGTGGATATAATTTTTCTAATGCAGAATCAATAATATATGCACGTGCAATTTGGAAAGAAAAAGTTAGTTTTAATTCATTAGAAGAATTTATTAGAGATGATATACGTGATTTTAGAAAAAATAAACCGGATGTAATCATTTCTAATATAAAACTAAAAAGTTTCTTGAGTGATAAATATTATAAAAGTTTAAAGTTTTTTGGAAATAAAAATTATGAACAAGTTGTTTATTCGGATGAGAAAGATGAGAAGGGAAACGAATATTTCATTCTTTTTACTTTGAGTTCTTTTAGTAAAAAAGCTTATGAAGATTCAGTACCTTTTTTTGAAGAATTATTATTGAATTATAAAAAATAGTTAGCTCTGTTGAAGATTAAATCTTCAACACGGCCATGAATGCTTCTTGTGGAACGTTTACTTTACCTATAGACTTCATTCTTTTCTTACCAGCTTTTTGTTTCTCTAAAAGTTTTCTTTTTCTTGTAATATCTCCACCGTAACATTTAGCTGTTACATTTTTACCTGTAGACTTAACTGTCTCTCTTGTGATAATATTATTTCCTATACTTGCTTGAATAGCAACTTCAAATAGTTGTCTTGGTATTAATTCTTTTAATGCTTTGATAAACTCTCTTCCTTTTGAAAGGGCTTTATTTTCTGGAACAATAATTGAAAGTGCATCTACAACATCACCTGCAACTTTTATATCAAGTTTTTGTAATATACCTGGTTTAAAACCTATTGGTTCATAATCAAAAGATGCGTAACCTTTTGTAGTTGATTTTAGTTTGTCGTAAAAATCCATTACAATTTCATTCATTGGAATATCATAATCAAGTAAAACTCTTGTTCCTATATAATCCATTTTATTTTGTACTGCTCTTTTGTCATTAAGAAGTTTTATTACATTTCCTAAAAACTCATCTGGTACTAAAATAGTAGCTTTTACATATGGTTCATAAATTGTATCAATATAGTTTGGTTCTGGTAATTCACTTGGGTTTCTAATTACAATTTTTTCACCATTGTTTTTTAATACTTCATAAATAACTGTTGGTGCAGTCGCTATTAGGTCAAGGTTAAATTCTCTCTCTAATCTCTCTTTAATAACTTCCATATGAAGCATACCTAAAAAACCTGCCCTAAAACCACTTCCTAATGCAGCTGAACTCTCTGGTTCATATGAGATTGAACTATCGTTTAATCTTAGTTTATCTAAGGCATCTCTTAAGTCTTCAAATTTATCTGTATCAATTGGATAGATTCCTGCAAATACAAAAGGTTTTGCTGGTTCAAAGCCATCAATAGCCTCAGCAGTTCTATTTTTTGCATCAGTTATAGTATCTCCCACTGCAATAATATCTACCGTTTTAATGCCAAGTACTACAATACCAATTTCACCTGTTTTAATCTCATTTGTAACTTGTTTTTTTAAAGGGTGAGGGTACATAAGTGATAATACTTGTTGTTCATGTTCTGTATTCATCATACGAACAACTTGACCTTTTTTAATGCTACCATCATATACTCGTACAAGGGCAAGTGCTCCAAGATAACTATCAAACCAAGAATCATAAATAAGCGCTTTTGTAGGGGCATTTGTATCTCCTACTGGAGATGGAACTCTATCAACAATAGAATCAATTAAATCTCTTACTCCAAGTCCAGTTTTTGCAGAAATAAGATTATGCTCTGTACAATCAATACCAATAGCCTCTTCAACTTCTTCTAAAACTCTATCTGGATCAGCAGAGGGCAAATCAATTTTATTTACAACTGGTAATAGTTCTAAATCATTTTCCATTGCAATATAAACATTTGCAATAGTTTGTGCTTCTACTCCTTGAGTTGAATCTACAATTAATAGTGCTCCATCTGATGAAGCTAAAGAACGAGATACTTCATAAGAGAAGTCAACATGACCTGGAGTGTAAATAAGATTTAAAACATAATTTTGTCCATCTTTTACATAATCAAGTCTTACACTTTGAGCTTTAATAGTAATACCACGTTCTTTTTCAATATCCATTGTATCCATTACTTGGGCAGACATATCTCTATCTGCGACTGAACCACACTCTTGAATAATTCTATCAGCAAGAGTTGACTTACCATGGTCAATGTGGGCAATAATTGAAAAGTTTCTAATATTTTCTTGCAAGGCATAATCCTATGTAATATATTTTATCGCGATTATATCTAAAAATTAGTTAGTTATGAGTTAAGTGAAATTTATAAGTTAGGAATTTTAAAAAGATAGATTTTAGGCATCTGCCTAAAATCTATAAAAGTAATGAAATTATTTAGAAATAGAACCTTCTACTCTTCTGTTCATCGCTTTACCTTCAGCAGTAGCATTAGATGCTTTAGGTTTTGTTTCACCATAACCAATTGAATTTAATCTACTTGCTTCAACACCATAAGCTTCTAAAGCTTTAACAGCAGATGCCGCTCTTCTTTCAGAAAGTTTTTGGTTATATGCATCAGAACCGTCAGAATCTGTATGTGCTGCGATTTTACCTTTAACTGATGGGAAAGCTTTCATAAAATCAGCGAATTTTTTGATTTTTGAATCATATGAGTTATTGATAACTGCAGAGTCTGTTTCAAAATTAATATTTAAATCAACATTTAAAGTACAACCAGTTTCATCAACAATTTCACCTTTTGGAGTATCAGGACATTTATCAAGTGAATCAACAACACCATCACCATCTGAATCTTTTGGCATCATTTTAACTGGTTCAGCTACTGGAGCTGGAGTTGATGCTGGTTCTGCCATTGGAGCAGGAGCAGCTTTTTTACCAAATGGAATTGCTAAACCAACTGTGTATAATAAATTATTGTCAGAGTCGTCAGTTTCAATTAAATGTCTAACATCTGCTTTTAATGAAATATCATCAGTAATTTTATATTTGATACCAAAACCATAGTTTCCGAAGATACTACTTTTATTTCCATATGCTTCGCTATCAAACCATTCAAAACCAGCACCAATTAATGCATACAATGAAGTCTTGCTACTTAATTCATACTCTTTAATAACATTTGAGAATACTCTTGTAATACCAGTATCCATATTAGCATATGGACTTGCAGTATATTTAACATCTCCTACACTTCTTAAGAAACCTAATTCTACTTGGTCAAACATAGAATCATCTAAATTAAATCCTACAGCCAAACCAGCATTAGCATAATTTCTTTCTAGACCTAAGTTACCTTCAGTATATGTTCCACCAACCATTGGTGTAACTTCATATTTGTACTCACTATTTGCTGCGAACATCATAGTAGCACATAAAGCACTTGATAATAAAATCTTTTTCATTTTTTTCCCTTGTATTTGTGTATTTATGTGATTATAACTTAAAATAAATTAAATATTTATTTGTTATTTATATTAGTTTTAATCTAGTCTATAAATATTGAATTAACTGATTCGTTATTAGTAATTCTTCTTATTGTTTCTGCAATAATTTTTGTACCAGTTAAAATTGTTATTTTATCACTTTTCCCACGCATAGGAATTGTATCAGTAATAATAAGTTCATCTAGTGTACCATTATTAATTCTATCAAATGCTGGTCCAGAAAGTACTCCATGCGTACAACATGCCATAACTGAAGTAGCACCTCTTGACTTTAAAGCTTCAGCAGCTTTAACTAAAGTTCCTGCTGTATCTACCATATCATCAACTAAGATTACATCTTTACCCTCTACCTCACCTATGATATTCATAACTTCAGCAACATTTGCTTTTTCTCTTCTCTTATCAACAATTACTAAGTCATAACCTAATTTGTCTGCATAAGATCTAGCTCGAGCAACTCCGCCAATATCAGGAGATGCAATGATTGGATTTTTAAGATTTTTATTTTTTAAATGATCAACAAATAGTACTGAACCATATAAGTTGTCAACAGGTATGTTGAAGAAACCTTGAATTTGGGCTGCGTGTAAATCAATAGTTATAACTCTATCAATACCAGAAGACTCTAGCATATCAGCAACTAGTTTTGCAGTAATTGGAACTCTAGGTGCTGCTTTTCTATCTTGTCTTGCATATCCAAAATATGGAATAACAGCAGAGATAGATTTTGCACTTGATCTTTTTAGGGCATCTACCATGATAAGTAGTTCCATTAGGTGATCATTAGTTGGAGCACAAGTTGGTTGAACAATAAATACATCTTGTCCTCTAACACTTTCATGTATTTGAACAGATATTTCTCCGTCACTAAACTTTTGGATCGTAGCTCCACCAATTTCCATATTTAAGTATCGACCTACTTTTTTAGCAAATTCAGGGTTTGCGGAACCACTAAAAAGCTTAAATTTTGCCATCAGATTTTCCTTGTGTGATTGTTTGTGTTAGAGCGATTTTATCTAAAAACTACTTAATTGATTTATATTTGAATTTTAATTTCAATAATATTATTTATTAGTTGAGAGAAAATATATAGAAAATATATTTTATTAGAAGACTTAAACTGGAAGCAAGGCTCCCAGTTTATAGTGTTTATTTAGTGTTTGTAATCCAGGCACTTCCAATTACTTTTTGATCTTCATAAAAAACAGCCAACTGTCCAGCTGCAACTCCAAATGCAGGTTCTTTTAAAGTTATAAAAGCATTATTATCTTTAATTTTAACTTTACAAGGTATAGAAATTGATCTAAATCTTAGTTTTACAGTACATGAAAATTCTTTTTCTTCAATAAACATATTTAAATTTTCTGCTTCAACATTATTTATCTCTAAAGCAGCTTTTTTGCCAACAACAATAGTATTGTCTTTAGGATTAAGTTTTGTTACAAAATGTGGAACATGGGCACCATGAACTGTGAAGCCTCTTCTTTTTCCAATTGTATAGTGTGCATAACCTTTATGTTCACCAATAACATTCCCTTTTTCATCTAGTACTTTACCTGGAACATCAATATTTGCATGTTTTTTTATTACATCAGTATAAACTGTTTCAACAAAACAAATTTCTTGTGATTCATTTTTTTCTGTGATTCTTTCGTACGCTACATCTAAATCTTTCCCAAATTTTATAATATCTTCTTTTTTATAAGTACTTAAAGGAAACATCATAAAAGGAAGTGCTTCTTTATCAACTTGTGATAAGAAATAACTTTGATCTTTTGTTTTGTCATCAGCTTCATAGAAAAATTCGCCATCAGTTTTAGCATAGTGACCTGTCGCTAAATATGAAGCTCCATGTTCTTTTGCAAAATCAAGCATCGCTCCAAATTTAATTTGTTTGTTACATTTTACACATGGGTTAGGAGTTGTTCCTTCTAAATAAGAATCAATAAAATAGTCATAAATCTCAGTTGTAAATTTATCCGTTAAATCTAAAATATAATATTTGATATTTAGGAATTTTGCTACATCTTTGATGTAAGCTAAGTTTTTTTCGTGATAACCATCTGTTCTATTGTGAAGTTTTAGATATACACCTTCTACTTGAAAGCCATCTTTTTGTAGCATATAAGCAGTTATTGAGGAATCAATTCCTCCACTCATACCTACCATTACTTTTTTTTTAATTCTACTCATAGTAATTACTTATAAATCCCCCACCTAGACAATAAACACCATCATATAAAACAAGACTTTGTCCTAAGGTTACAGCTCTTTGAGGCTTATCAAATTTAACTAGGACTTTATCCTGATTTGCTTCTGTTACAGTACAAGCTTGTTTTTGTTGACGATAAGGAACTTGCGCCATTAATTTATCACCAACTTTAGGTGCCTCTTCTAATACCCAATGCATATGATTAGCTTCAACATATTGGTTCATAAGCAAGGGGTGATTTGTATCTTGCACAACTACTAAGGTATTATCTTCCATATTCTTTTTTGCTGCATACCATGGATTATGAATGTGACCAGCTGATTCAGTCTCTTTGATGCCTCCAAGGCCAATACCTTTTCTCTGACCTAATGTGTAACAAATAAGACCTTTATGTCTTCCTAATACTTTTCCATTTTCATCTACGATCTCACCTGGAATTGCTTTTAAATGTTGTGTGATAAATTCATCAAATCTTTGATTACCTATAAAACATATACCAGTGCTGTCTTTTTTATCACTTACTGGCAGATTGTGTTTTTTAGCTATTTCTCTAACTTCTTTTTTAGTTAAATCTCCAAGTGGAAACATAGCATGGGAGAGTTGTTCACTTGATAGTGCGTGTAAAAAATAAGTTTGGTCTTTTGTATTATCTTTTGGAGTGTCTAGTACAAAGTGGTCATTATAATTAGCTATTTTGGCATAATGTCCAGTTGCAATAAAATCAGCACCCATTTTTTTTGCTTCATTTAAAAATACATTGAATTTAATCTCACGATTACAAAGTATATCTGGGTTAGGAGTAAGACCTTTTTTTAAACCTTCTAAAAATACATCAAATACTTTTGTTCTGTATTCCTCGACAAAGTCTTTACCTTTTACTTCAATTCCTATGAGTTCACCAACTTTTTTTGCATCTTCGAACTCTATACGGTTAGGGCATTGACTACCTTTGATTCCATACTCCCAATTACGCATAAATAAGCCTACTACTTCATATCCTTGTTGTTTTAATAGAAGTGCTGTAACAGATGAATCAACACCACCAGACATACCTACAACTACTTTTTTTTTCATTTATTTATCCTTTTTATCTCTTCTAAAGGAATAATCACTGATTCTCTATTGGCCCAGTCTTTGTGAGGAATAATAAGGTCCTCGGTATTTATTTTTTTATTGTCAAAAAATATGATATCTATATCTAGAGTTCTAGGCGCATCTTGAAAGGATCGCTTTCTTCCAAATCTTTTTTCTAACCTCTGCATGTTTTTTAGAAAATCATTAGGAGCTAGATTAGTTTTAAGCGCGATTATACCATTTAAAAAGTCATTTTGTTCCAAAAAACCAAAAGGAGGGTTTAAAAGTAGGGGTGAACTCACAAGTAAAGTAAATCTAGAATCTTTTTTTAAACATAAGAATAATTTATCAAAAATTCTTTTTGTATTTGCCAGGTTTCCCCCAATACCAATAGTTACAGTATATTTTTTGTTTGAACTTGTATTAAATTTTTTTGGAAAATTAGAACTATAAAAAAGTGTTAAATCTTCTGCTAATTTTTTTTTCATATTTTCCCTAAAATATAAAACTTATTAAATAAGTCAAGTTTAATTTTTAATTTTTTTTGTTTAAAGTATAATTGCTTTTCCATTTTTCATTACAACTGTATCTTCAATCCTTACTCCAAATTCATTTGGAAGATAGATTCCTGGTTCAATTGTAAATACCATATTGTTCTCTATAATTACATCAGATTTTGAATTTATATTTGGAAATTCATGAATATCTAGTCCTACGCCATGTCCCGTACTATGAACAAAATATTTACCATATCCTGATTTTTCAATTACATCTCTAGTTAATTTATCAATTTCAGATGCTTTCATTCCAACTTTTGCTTTTTCTATGGCATTGAGTTGGGCTTTTAATACAATATCATATATTTTTTGATGTTTTTTATTTTTGAATTTTTGTTCTCTCTTGAAAGAAAAATTTTCAAAGTTTGTATTTGAGGTACAAGTTCTATCTGAACAGTATCTTTTATATTTCACTCCTGCATCAACTAGTATTAAATCATTTAATTTAAGTTTCTTATTCGTAGGTAAAGCATGAGGTTTAGCTGCATTTTTATTTATTGCAACAATTGGGTCAAAACTTAAATCATTTTTCCCCATCGCACTCATTTTTTCTATTGCTTTAAAGTGTAGAAAATTTTCACTTTGTCTAAAACCATTTTTTCTTATATATAGTGCTAGTTCTTTAAACCCATTTCTTCCAATTTTGGCTGCTTTTTTTAATAATTCTATCTCTTCATCTGTTTTTATAATTCTTTTTAATTTTGAGAAATTTTCTTTTGCAACAAATTCGATTTTTAAATTTTTTGTTAAATTTTGATAAAAAGAGAGTTTAAAATCATTTGGATCAAAAGATATTTTTTTTATTTTTGCTTTTTTTAATATTTTTTTTGTATCTTCAATAAAATTTGAACTTTCAATTACTTGGCAATTTTTTGCATATTCTTTTGCTTCAACTGTATATCTTGGATCAGTAATAAAAATTGATTCATTCCCAAGTCTTAAGAATATAACATTGTCGCAAGAAAAGCCACATTCGTAGTAAACTGCATTTTCATCTAGTAAAATATAATTTTTCATAATTTCTCTTTAATTGATTTGATTTAGTATTAACTAAAATTTCAATATAATCTTAGCGAAAATTTATACAAAAGAACAATTAATTGTTCTCTTTAGAATTTTGCTACTTTTAAGTAGGTTTCACACCTACTGTAAAAAAGTAGACATAAAACACAAAAGTCCCTTTTAAATAGGGACTATTTAAAAGGAAAATAATATGAAAATAGCAGTAATCCAAGGTCCAAACTTAAATATGTTAGGTATTAGAGAACAGCATATTTACGGTCCAATGAGTTTAGATCAAATTCATGAACAAATGAAAGGTTCAGCTTCTCAAAATGGTGTTGAACTAGAGTTTTTTCAATCTAATTTAGAAGGTGAACTTGTTGATAGAATTCAAGAGTGTTTAGGTACAGTTGATGGTATTTTAATTAACCCAGCAGCATTTTCTCATACATCAATTGCAATCAAAGATGCTTTGTCAGCAGTAAATTTACCTACAATTGAAGTACATATCTCGAATATTTATAAAAGAGAAGAGTTTAGACAAAAATCAATTACAGCCGGATCATCTACTGGTGTTATCACTGGTTTTGGACCATTTGGTTATCATTTAGGGTTAATTGCCTTAACACAAATTGTTGCAGAAGTTAAAGCTGTAGAAGCACAACAAACGGAAGCACAAGCCGAAGTTGCTGAATAAAATTAATGAAAATTATTAACGCATCTTGGGTAATAACTTGTGATGAAAACAGTACCATTATTAAAAATGGTGCTGTTGTTTATGACAATAAAATTATTGATATAGGTCCTAAAGATTTTATAGAAAAAAAATATCCAGATATAGAAATTATTTCACTAAAAGAAAATTCAGCTTTAATGCCAGGGCTTATTAATTCGCATGTTCATTTGGAGTTTTCATCTAATTCTACAACACTAAAATATGGTAATTTTATGAATTGGTTGAATTCTGTTATCTCTTTTCGGGATCAATTAGTTGAAAAAGCCACTACTAAATTTATTTCCCAAAAGTTGTTAAAAATGCAGAAAACTGGAACAACAACAATTGGTGCTATCTCTTCATATTCATATGATATGGATGCTTGTATTAAATCACCAATTAACACAGTTTTTTTTACTGAGGTAATAGGAAGTAAACCAGATATGGTAGATACTCTATTTACAGATTTTAAATCACGATTAGACAATGCTAAAAAAAGTAGAAGTGCTAGTTTTATTCCAGCAATTGCAATACACTCTCCATATTCTGTACATCCATTTTTATTAAGAGAAACTTTGCGATTAGCATGTGAAGAAAAATTAGCTGTTAGTTCTCATTTTTTAGAATCACCTGAAGAGTTTGAGTGGTTACATAAAGATGAAGGTAGTTTTTTAGATTTCTTCAAGAACTTTTTAGGTCAAGAAAAAGCAGTTACAAAACCTATGGAATTTTTAAATCAATTTAAAAATGTAGATAACTTGTCTTTTACTCACTGTGTGGAAGCAAGTGAAAATGATTTAGATAAGATAAAAGAGTTAGGTGCAACAATAAATCATTGTGTTACATCTAATAGATTATTAAATAATTCGAAGCTAGATTTAGATAAATTAAAAACTATTCCTTTTTCTATTGGCACGGATGGCTTAAGTTCAAATAATTCTTTATCAATGTTTGATGAATTAAGAAATTGTTTAATGGCACATTTTGATAAAAATGTCATAGACTTTTCAAAAGTTTTATTAAAAGCTGCAACAAAAAATGGAAGTATAGCATTGGGATTAAATAAAGGTGAATTAACAAAAGATAAAGATGCTGATATGATTAGTTTAATTTTACCTAATGAGGTAGAAGATGAAGAAGATTTATGTATGAACGTAATTTTACATACAAAATTTGTAGATAGTTCAATTATTGGAGGTAAAAATGTTTGAGATGATTAAAAAGTTATTTTATCCGATTATAGCGGTTTTAGATTTTATAACTAAATATTTTAAGACGGTAGTTTTTTTGACGATAGTATATTTCTTTGTTGCAAGTTCAGAAGATTCTGCATTAAACAATGGTGAATTTGAAGATGTAAATTTGCAAAAAATAGAATTGTTTGGTCCTATTATGAATATTGAAAAAACTATGAGTGAAATAAATAGTGCAAAAAAGAATAAAAATATAAAAGGTGTTTTATTAATTGTAAATTCTCCAGGTGGTGCAGTTGCTCCTTCTGTTGAGTTAGCTTATGCAATAAAAGAGTTGGCTTTATTGAAGCCTGTTGTTGCTTATGCTAGTGGTATTATGGCTAGTGGAAGTTATTATGCATCTATATGGGCAAATAAAATTATTGCAAATCCTGGAGCTATGGTTGGTTCTATTGGTGTTATTTTTCAAGGTACTAACTTGGAAGAACTTATGAAAACAATTGGAGTTAAAACTCAAACTGTAAAAGCTGGGAAATATAAAGAAGCAGGAACTCCAACAAGAGAGTGGTCAAGTTATGAAAAAGAAGAACTTGAAAAAATCATAAAAGATACATATGATATGTTTGTATCAGATGTAGCTAGTGCTAGAAAATTAAAAGTAGAAGATCATACTAAATTTGCAGATGCTCATGTCTTTACTTCAGGACAAGCTAAAAAAGTTGGTCTTGTAGATGAGGTTTCTACCTTAACTTATGCTAAAAATGAGATTGTAAAACTTTCAGGTGTTAAAAAACCAACGTGGAAAAAAGAAGATAAATTTGATAAATTTATTGATAAAATTATTAACGAAGCTGTGACAAATTTTTCGGTAAATATGTTTGGTTCTTTAAAAGCATATTAGTTTTAATTAATTATTATAAAAAACTAAAAGAGGGGAAAAGATTAATATCTTTTCCCCTTTTTTATTTTCCTTTAGAAATATTTTCATTCACTAATTTTATTACCAACGAGCTTTTTTACGACGACTTGGGATTAATGAAGGGAGTATTAGTCCTAAAACAAGGCCAATACCTCCAACCATACCACCATAAGTAAACCAACGCATTAATAAATCATCTTTTTGGGTATCTAGTTTTGCATTTAAATTACGATTTAATGCTTGAACTTCTTGTAATTCTTTATCTAGTTTTGAATTTGTATTTTGTAATTCATTAACTTGACTTTTATAAGACTCTAAATTTTTTTCAAGACTTGATTTATCCTCATTCGCTTTATCTTTCGCAGTATTTAATTGTTCGTTTAGATTTGCAAGTTCTATTTCAAGTTTTGGCAAACGTTCTTTCAATCCTATTTGATTTGAAATATATTTTGAATTAATCCAACCCGTACGACCCTTCGAATCTTTTATTTGAGTATAGCCTGCATTTTCATTTGTTTGAATTGTATTAATATGTTCACCTGCATCAACACTACCAACAATTTTGTATTGAGTACCCGGACCAGAATGAATATATGCAAATAAATCATCTGAAACATATCGGGTTGCTGCATTAGCTGTGGAAACTAAGTATATTAGAAACAGTAATTGAAAAGTTATTTTGTTCATAATTAAGTATATCCTTTTGTATTAGTTAAAAATAAATTTTTATCAGAAATAGTAACATAATTTAGCTTTTGAAATATTATAATTTATAAAATTATAAAAACCAATTCTAACATTTTATTTTTTTAGGTTTTCTTAATCTTTATTATTGAAATTGTGTATATTATGTACACATAATTCTTCAAAATCTAAAAAATAGTAATAGACTGTATAAAGAGTAAAAATATTTGAATTAAATTAGTTTTTTAAGCTTTTTTCTTTCATTAGGAGAAAATATGGAAGTTATAAAACTAAATTTAGAACAATATATGAATTCAATAGTTGATATTGAAGATAAAAAGAGTACTGATTTTGCAAATCATGCTTTTGATTGGTGGAATGAAAATTATTATTGGAGAAGATTTCCTCCTTTGTGTCTAACCCATAATAACATTCACCTTTGTTATCTTTTTTACACTATTTCTAAGAATGAAGAGTATTTAATTATTAACTTTTTATTAACGCCAAAAAAACAAAGAGGAAAAGGATATGCTTATGATCTTCTTAAATATTTATTTGAGTTTATTACATATAAAGATGTGAATAGAGTAAAATTAACTTGTACACCTTCTTCTCTGCCTTTTTATAATAAGTTGGGACTTGAGTATTGGGGAGTAGATAAACTTGGTTTATATTATAGTGATTTTAAAATGCCCCATCAAGGGATAACAGGTATTAAAAAAGTTGTCTTGGATAGCTCACTTGAGGAGTTCTCTACATCAAAAATTAAAGAAATGTATGAAATGCTAAAATTAAATGGGAAAGAATTTGATAAAAAACAAAAATTGATATTTGAAGATTCTAAAGAAATATTAAAAGAAAAATATCATTTTGATGATTTAAAAAATAAAATTTTATTTCTAGAAAAATGTGCTTAAAAAAAGGCTAAGAGTATCTACTCTTAGCCTTTTTACTTTTCCCTAGAATAATAGATAAATAGTAATTATTTCTCTAAACCTTGAACAATTTTATATGTATCATTTGCAATAACATATTCTTCATTAGTTGGAATAACAAAAATTCTACCAGCTGAGCCATTTGTAGAAATATCTCTAGCTTCACCTGATCTTTTGTTATTTTTAGTTGGGTCAATATTTAATCCCATGTAATCTAAACCTGAACAAACTTTTTCTCTAATTAATGCAGCATTTTCACCAATACCACCTGTGAAACATAATGCATCAACACCGTCAAGTGCAGCTGCATAAGATCCAACATATTTTTTGATAATGTAAGCAATCATATCAACTGCTAATCTACATCTATCATCACCTGAATCCATTCCTTCAAGAACTTCTCTTAAGTCAGATGATTTTCCAGAAATTCCAACAATCCCTGATTTTTTATTTAACATATCTAACATTTCTTTAATGCTCAGACCTTCAGATTCCATCATATATTGGATAGCTCCTGCCCCAATATCTCCAGATCTAGTACCCATCATTAAACCTTGAACAGGAGTAAGTCCCATTGAAGTGTCAATACATTTACCATCAAAAATTGCAGAAACAGAAGAACCATTTCCTAAATGACAAACAATAATTCTTGTATTATGTTTTTTATCTAACATTTTTACAGCTTCATTTGATACAAAATAGTGAGATGTACCATGGAAACCATATTTTCTTACACCATGGTTAGTATATTGCTCATAAGGAAGTGGATACATGTATGCATAATCAGGCATAGTTTGATGGAATGCAGTATCAAATACAGCTACATTTGGTTTACCTGGCATTAATTCTTGGCAAATTTCCATTCCCATAATATTTGCTGGATTATGTAATGGAGCTAAAGGAATTAATTCTTTCATTTTGTTAATAACTGCATCAGTTACCATCACAGATGATGCAAATTCTTCTCCACCATGAACAGCTCTATGTCCAATAGCGTCAATATCATCAATAGAATCAATAACTTTTCCTTCACCATCAGTTAATGTTTTTAGTACTAGCTCAATTGCTTCTTTATGAGTAGGCATAGAAACTTCTAATTTTAACTTTTGTTCATCACCAAATTCATGTTTAATAACACCATCAATTCCAATTCTTTCACAAAGTCCTACTGCTAAAACTTCTTTGTTTACTGGATTCATTAATTGATACTTTAATGATGAACTTCCTGCGTTTAAAATAAATACTAACATATGTCTTTTCCCTTTTTTTGTATTAAATTTTTGTAATTAGCTTTGTGTTGCAGTAATAGCAACTAAATTTGAAATATCTTCTACTGAACAACCACGTGAAAGGTCATTTACAGGCTTGTTTAAACCTTGAACAATTGGTCCATGAGCAGCAGCCCCTGCAAATCTTTGAACTAATTTGTATCCAATATTTCCAGATTGTAAATCAGGGAATACTAAAACGTTAGCACGTCCAGCTACTTTAGAACCTGGTGCTTTTGATGCACCTATAGCTTCAACAATAGCGGCATCTGCTTGCATTTCTCCATCAAATAAAAAATTAACATTTCTTTCTTCCAGTATGTCACATGCATATTGAACTTTGTCAACTAATGGATGTTTTGCACTACCTTTTGTTGAGAAAGATAACATTGCAACTCTTGGCTCTAATCCTACTACTGAAGTAGCTGTTGAAGCTGTAGCTGATGCAATATCTGCAAGTTGTTCTGCATTTGGTTCTGGATTTACTGCACAATCTGCAAATAAAATTAATCCATTATCACCAAATTTTCCATCAGCTGTCTCCATAATAAAAGTAGAAGAAACTGTATTTATACCTGGTGCTGTTTTAATAACTTGAATTGCAGCTCTTAATACATCAGCAGTTGGTGAGTTTGACCCAGCAACTAATCCATCAGCATCTCCAAGTCTAACCATCATACAACCAAAAAATCTAGGTTCAGTACTCATGATTTGGGTTGCTTCTTCTTTTGAAAGACCTTTTTGTTTTCTTAATTCTACTAATTCATCAACATATTTTTCAATTTTGTCAAAAGATTTAGGATCGATAATTGTTGCACCATCAATAGAAGCACCACAAGCTGCAGCGTCAGCTTTGATTTTTTCTTCATTTCCGATTAAAATTATCTTGGCAGTTTTTTCTTCTAGAACTATCTGAGTAGCTTTTAGTACTCTTTCGTCTTCAGACTCTGGAAGAACAATAGTTCTTAGCTCTTTTTTAGCATTTTCTTTAATATTTTCTATTAAACCCATTCACGCTTCCTTTATTGTAAATTAAATAAATTATAATATTGAAGCGTAGCAATTAAATAGCATTTTGCTATTTTTGAAGCGTAATAATTATACATATTTTATATATGTGTATAAAAGTAGTACATTAGGTTATATCAAGTATTAAATTTGTATATTATTTTCTAACAACACTCTTATTCACATTTACTTAATGTATGAATTCCAATTTCATCTTCTGCATTTTCAAATAACTCGTCTAAATAAAAATTATTAAAAGAAACCAAATATAGAAGCTCTTCATTTGTGTCAGATTTAGGATCTTTTTTATAATAAGATTCTGGAATCATAGGAATAACTTTTTTCTTATAAATATTCATATTTTTGGATTTTCAAGAACTCTTAACATGTTATTAATTACAACACAAATATTTTCAAAACTATATGAGAAAATGAAATTACTATTGAGTTTATTTCAAATAGGTTTAATATAAATTATAGTTGCATTGCATTTTTTTTAGCTTCTAGTGAATAGAGTTCCTTTTTTTGAGCCTATAAAAAATATTATAATGCAACTCCAAAAAAGTTTTTAAAGTAAAGGGTTTTACGCCTTTACTAACTCATATGTATCATGAGCGATTACAAATTCTTCATTCGTAGGAATTACATAGATTTTTGTTTTAGAATTAGTCTTATTGATTTCTCTACTTTTATCATCTCTAATTTTGTTTTTTTCATCATCAAGTTCAACACCTAAAAATTCTAATCCATTACAAACTTTTTTTCTAATAATATCTGCATTTTCGCCAATCCCTGCAGTAAAACAAATTGCATCTACTCCTTCAAGAACACCAGCATATGAACAGATATATTTTTTGATTCTAGAACACTTCATATCAATAGCGGTTTTAGCTCTTTCATTGCCATTTTCTGCAGCTTCAATAATTTCTCTTAAATCTGAAGAAATACCTGAAACTCCTAACAATCCTGATTTTTTGTTTAAATAACTTATCATTTCTTCAGATGACATATTTTTCTTTTCCATTAAATAATTCATTACAGCTGGATCTAAATCTCCTGATCTTGTACCCATTACAAGACCTTCAAGTGGACTTAATCCCATTGAAGTGTCTATTGATTTACCATCTCTTACTTCACACATTGAAGATCCATTTCCTAAATGACATACAATCACTTTTGAATCTTCTTTTGCTAACATTTTTTTAGCTTCGTTTGATACATAATAATGTGAAGTTCCATGGAAACCATATTTTCTTACTTTATGGTCTTCATAATCTTCATATGGTACAGCATACATATATGAACTAGCTGGCATAGTTTGATGAAAAGCTGTATCAAATACAGCAATATTTGGAGTATTTGGCATTAACTCTCTACAAATTTTAATACCAATAATATGAGCAGGATTATGTAAAGGTGCAAGTGGAATAAGAGATTCAATTTTTTCAATTACATCTTCATCAATTATTACTGATTGATTAAAAAATTCTCCACCATGAACAACTCTGTGTCCAATAGCTTTGATTTCATCAATTGACTCAATAACTTTGTCTTCTCCTGTTGTTAGAAAGTCTAATGCTATTTTAATTGCTTCTTTGTGTGTAGGCATTGGAAGATCTTTTTTTATTTTGTGACCTTTTGCTTCATGAATTAATCTTCCATCAATTCCAATTCTTTCACAAAGTCCAGTTGCTTTAACTTCAGTAGTTTCTGGATTCATTAATTGATATTTTAAAGATGAACTTCCAGCATTTAAAACTAGTACTAACATATTCTTTTGCCTTTTCATAAAATAAATTTTGGTAATTATATCAGAAAGATATGTTAATTATATGTCAAAATACTATTTAATTTTCACCTTTGCTTGGTTTTTTAATTTTAAAAACATCATTGCTGTCATTATTGCGTCATTGTATGCATCATGCTTACCAAAGAGGGGAATTTTCAAGTCTTTTAATATTGTATCAAATCTTAAATCAATGTTACTTTGTGGAATTTTTTCAATTTTCCAATCATGGTAAATAGCTGATACTTCATATCTTTTATTTGGAAGATTAATTCCAAGTTTTGGTTTTAAGTATTTATTTATCATTGCAACATCAAACTCTAAAAAATATCCTACAAGTTTTCTATTTCCAATAAATTCTAAAAATTCTTCAATAACATCATTTATATCTTCAGCTTCTTCTAAATCCATTTCTCTAATGTGACGTACTTTAATTGCTTCAATTTGAAGTTTTGTTTTTGGTTTAACAAACTTAACAAATTTTTTACTAGATACAATGGTGTTATTTTTAATTATAACTGCGCCAATAGATATAATATCATCTTTTTTGGGATTTAATCCCGTAGTTTCACAATCAAAACAGATAAATTCTTCATTATCTGGTTTATTAAAAAGATATAAATATTTATCATCTTTTAGGTTTTTTTTATTGAAATAATTTTTTATTAGATTAAACATAATTTAACTTATAATGATGTTCTAATTTTTTCTTCAATTTATTAAAAATTTTAAAACTATCTTTTAATAAATCTTTTTCCATAGTATTTAAATTTTCTGGATTTATGTAGTTATCAACAGTCTGTCCTGAGTCAAGTTTTTCAAGATTTGATTTTAATTTAATAGTTAATAAAAAATTAAAAGCTTCTGTTATTTCAGAAGCAAATTCTTCATCAAATTCTCCAATTTCTTTAAGATCTTGTATCCTTTTTAAAGTATTAGATCTCATTAATTTATGTTCCAAAGAGAGAGTTCTTATACTTTGTACAATAATGAATATCCCACCTTTTTTAATATCTATTTCATTGTCATGTTCTTTATCTTTTGAACTAAATACAAAACCATCAAAAAAACCAAGAGGAACATTAAAGTCCATAATAATCTTTGCAAAATGCATATAAAAGGTCTTTGATGTTGAACCAATTTTAAATAAATGTTCTTTTAATTGTATTAATAATTCTCTATCTCCTGTTGCACAAACTGCGTCATAAAAAATTGCTAAGTTCATAAAGTTATCACCACTTGGTTTTGTAATCCATTCATAAATTAAGTCTTTAAAATCTTTTTGTCTTCTACACCAATATGGATTAGAAACCATAATATTCCCTTCACATCTAGGGAATCCAAAATCAACTAAAACTTCTGTATATTTGTTGGTAAATTCTAAAATTTCTTCATCACTTATTTCGCAATCATCTGCAATTATTAAAGCATTATCTTGATCAGTTTTTAGAATCTGTTCTCCTCTTCCTTCACTTCCCATTACAACTAAACAAGATTTACCAATTAAAGCTTCAGGGGAGAGTTTTTTAAATAGTTTATGCATTATTTTTCTATTAAGCTGATTAATTAATTTAGAAATAAAATCAACTTTTACACCTTTGGCATTAAGTGATTTTATAATCTTAGTAAATGATAACATTGCTACTTTTAACTCTTCAATAGTATCTGCTTTATCAATTTCATTTGATACAGAGAATGTATGTGTAGCAAAAAAAGAAGAGAGTGATATTTGATCTATTATTCCACAAATTTCATTATTATCATTTTTTACTACCATTCTTTTTAGTCCATGTTTTGCCATAAGAAGTTGAGCATTAAATAAAAAATCATTTTCATTTACATATTTCAAACCTTTATTTGATATCTTACCAACAACATCATCAAAATCCATTCGGTTTAAAATTACTTTTTCTCTAAAATCAGAATCTGTTACTATATACATTTCTTCGTTGTCATCTTTTAACAATAGAGTAGGAACTTTTTCTTTTTTTATCGTTGTTACTGCATTGAAAATTGTAGTATTATATGGAACTATTACTGCTCTATGAACTTGTGCATCTTTTACTTTTGCAAGCATTAAATTTGCCAATTCTTTGTCTTTTTCATTGCTAATATTAGCATTCAATTTTTGAGAAATTGATTGAAAAAAGAAGCTCTCTAGTGAAGTGTTTTCATGTAATGTTTTAATAAATATTTTTCTTGGTAATATATAACAAATAGTCTCTTGTGCAGCTACAAAAGTATGCTTAGAATAATTTTCTACAAGTGAGATTGGATCAAAAAATTCATTCTTAGAGTAAATAGACAAAACTTCATCATCGTACTTTTCTTGAATTAATCCTTTTATTATAAAAAATAAGTTTTCAGGTTTACTACCTTGTTTTTGAAGTATTTCATCTTTTTGAAGATAAATAATATCTAAGTTTTCAGCAAATTCTTCTAGCTGTTTTTTTGTAAGATTTTCAAAAGGATGAATTTTTCTAATAAATGAAGTTTGCTCAATTATACTCATAAAGACTCTTTATTATATTTATTTTAGTTATGAATTGTAACTAATTTGTATAATTATTTTAGCAGATTATGAATAAAAAAATTATTATTAGTGAAGATAAATATAAAATATATTACCAAAGGAAACTAATCCTTTGGTAAATAAGTAAAAATATAAAAATTACTACTAGTGGTCAATTGCACCAGCTGAGCCAATACCTGTATTTGCTCTTACATTTTGAGCTCGAAACATCTCTTTTTCATTTTTTCCTCTTTGTGAATTATCAGTTTTAGAGAAAAACCAAATTCCAACAAAAGCAATTGTTACTGAGAATAGTGCAGGGTGTTTATATGGGAAGATTGCTTCTGCATTTCCTAAAATTTGTACCCATACAATTGGCCCAATTATAACTAAAGTAACAGCTGTAATAAGACCAATAAATCCACCTAAGAATGCTCCTCTAGTTGTTAATCCTTTCCAATAAATAGATAAAAATAAAATAGGGAAGTTAGCACTTGCCGCAATACCAAAAGCAAGTCCTACCATATAAGCAATATTTTGTGATTCAAAAGAAATTCCTAAAATAACACCAATAACACCAAGAACAACAACGAAGATTTTAGAAACTCTAATTTCGTCTTCTTCTTTAGCATTTCCATTACAAATTACATTTGCATAGATATCATGTGAAATAGCAGATGCTCCTGCTAGTGTAAGCCCTGAAACAACTGCTAAAATCGTAGCAAATGCAACAGCTGAAATAAATCCTAAGAAAGCATTCCCACCTAACATATGAGATAAGTGAATTGAAGCCATATTATTTCCGCCAAATAATTTACCATCAACAAAGTATTCCGCACCATCTGCTGAGTTTAAGAATGCAATTGCACCAAAACCAACAATAGTAATAATAATCCAAAAGTAACCAACAAAACCAGTAGCGTAAACAACAGATTTTCTAGCTTCTTTAGCATTCCCAACTGTAAAGAATCTCATAAGTACATGTGGTAAACCGGCAGTTCCTAACATAAGTGCCATACCTAAAGAAATAGCAGAAATAGGATCAGATATAAATCCTCCTGGTGCTAAGATTGATTCACCTGCTTTGTGATTTTCAGTTGCTTTAACAGCTAATGCTTCAAATGAAAAACCAAAATGATATAAAACCATAATAGCCATAAAAGATACTCCTGTTAGCAATAAACAAGCTTTGATAATTTGTACCCAAGTAGTTGCAAGCATACCACCAAAAGTTACATAAATAATCATCATTACACCAACAAGAACAACAGCATATTCATATTCCATACCAAATAAAACTTGAATTAGTTTCCCTGCACCAACCATTTGTGCAATAAGATATAAAATAACAACAGATAATGAACCAAAGGCAGCCAAAGTTCTAATCTCTTTTTGACCAAGTCTATAAGCGGCAATATCTGCAAATGTAAATTTACCTAAGTTTCTTAATTTTTCAGCCATAAAGAACAAAATAACTGGCCAACCAACTAAAAAAGACACAGCATAAATAACACCATCATATCCTTTTAAGTATATAAGCCCAGATACACCTAAGAAAGCAGCAGCTGACATATAATCTCCAGCAATAGCTAAACCATTTTGAAAACCAGTAATTCCCCCACCGGCAGTATAGAAATCACTAGCAGATTTAGTTTTTCTTGCAGCCCAGTAAGTGATTCCCAAGGTACCAACTATAAAAATAAAAAACATAATAATTGCAGGAATATTAAGATCTCTTTTTACTGCTTCAAAGGTTGCATCACCTGCTGCAAATGCACTAATTGCAAAAATTGTGATAAGTATTAATATTTTAAACATTATATTAAATCCTTTACGTCTTTTTTTATTTCATTAGTTAAATCTTCAAATTCACCATTAGCTCTTTTTACATAAATAAGAGTTGTGATAAAACTGATTACTAATATTGCTAGAGCAATAGGAAATGCCACAGTCGTAAGACCATCACCAATTTTCGCTGATAAAATTTCTTTGTTAAATGCTATTGTTAAAATATAAGCATAAAACATTACAAGTACAAAAACACCCAATTTAATACTAAAAGCATTTCTTTTTGAAACTAGCTCTTGGTATTTAGGATTATTTTCAATCCTTTCTACTAACTCGTCCTTCATATCTTTTCCCCTTTTTTTTCCTATTATTTTTTTAATAAGAAAAAATTATATTATGAATAAGTTTATTTATAAGCTTTTATTAATGTAGCATTAACATAGCATATAATAACAGTTTTATTATTGCATAGTAAAAATCAATAAGTGTACATTTTTTGTACTGATTATGTAGGAAATATGTAATATATGTAAAAAAGTAACAGAAAATAGAGAAGTGTGAAATGCTTATATATAGGCTATTATGTATAAAAATGGATCAAAGAGAGTATATAAACTCTCTTTGATGTACAATTTTTGTACAAATTGTACTCTTAGTGATCAACTGCTCCATCTGAACCAAATCCAGTTTCTGCTCTAACTTTTTGAGCTTCAAATGCTTTGATTTCATTTTGTGCACGTTCTGATTTATCAGTAATTGAAAAGAACCAAATACTAATAAATGCAACAGTTACTGAAAAAAGTGCAGGGTGTTTATATGGGAATATTGGAGATTCGTTTCCTAATACAGAAACCCAAACAACAGGACCTAATATAACTAAGACAACTGCAGTAACAAGACCCATAAATCCACCGATAAATGCACCTTTAGTTGTTAATTTAGACCAGTAAATTGATAAAAATAGAATAGGAAAGTTTGCAGATGCTGCAATAGCAAATGCAAGTCCTACCATAAATGCTATATTTTGATGTTCAAAAGCAATACCTAGTATCACTCCAACAACACCAATTACTATTACAGCTCGTTTTGAAACAGCCATTTCTTTTGTTTCATCTGCTTTCCCTTTCATAATAACATTTGCATAAATATCATGTGAAATTGCAGAAGCTCCTGCTAGTGTTAATCCTGAAACAACTGCTAAAATAGTAGCAAATGCAACAGCTGAAATAAACCCTAAGAAAATATCTCCACCAACAACATGAGATAAATGAATTGCAGCCATATTATTTCCACCAAATAGTTTTCCATCAACAAAATACTGTGCACTTGCATCAGAATTTAAGAAAACAATTGCTCCAAGACCAATTACAGCAATTACTAAGTAGAAGTAACCAATAAAACCAGTTGCATAAACAACAGATTTTCTAGCTTCTTTTGCATTTCCAACAGTAAAGAATCTCATTAGAACATGAGGTAAACCAGCTGTTCCTAACATAAGTGCAAGTCCAAGTGAAATAGCAGAAATTGGATCAGAAATAAATCCTCCTGGTGCCATAATATCTTGACCTAAACTGTGAGTCTCAACAGCTTTTGTAGCAAGTAATGTAAAATCAAAATTAAATTGTTTTAAAATCATAAAGCCCATAAATGTAACACCTGATAATAATAAAATTGCTTTTATTATTTGAACCCATGTAGTTGCAAGCATACCACCAAAAGTTACATAAATAATCATCATAACTCCAACAAGAATTACAGCATACTCATACTCTAATCCAAATAGTACTTGAATAAGTTTTCCTGATCCTACCATTTGAGCAATTAAATATAAAGTTACAACTGATAATGAACCAAATGCTGCTAATATTCTAATCTCTTTTTGGCCAAGTCTAAATGCTGCAATATCTGCAAATGTAAATTTTCCTAAGTTTCTTAATTTTTCAGCCATTAAAAATAAAATAACTGGCCAACCAACTAAAAATCCAACTGCATAGACAAGCCCATCGTAACCTTTTAAATATACAAGACCTGAAAGCCCAAGGAATGACGCTGCTGACATATAATCCCCAGCAATTGCCATACCATTTTGGAAACCTGTAATTCCTCCACCTGCTGTGTAGAAGTCACTTGCAGATTTTGTTCTTTGTGCTGCCCAATAAGTAATTCCTAAAGTCGCTCCAATAAAAATAAAAAACATAACAATTGCTGGAACGTTAAGATCTCTTTTCGTTGCTTCAAAAGTAGCGTCACCTGCTGCAAATGCAGCAATAGCAAAAATTGAAATAAGTGCTAAAATTTTAAACATTATAATGCATCCTTTACATCTTCTCTAATTTGGCTTGTTAGATCTTCAAACTCACTATTCGCTCTTCTTACATAAATTAATGTTGTAAGAAAACTTATAATAATAATTGCAGCCGCGATTGGAAATGCAACAGTCATAACACCCTCACCAATTTTTGTTCCAAGCAGTGTTGGTTCAAATGCAATTGTTAAGATATATGCATAAAACATAACTAAAACAAAAATTGCAAGTTTTATTGAAAAACTTGATCTTTTTGAAATTAATTCTTGATATTTAGGATTTGATTTAATCCTCTCAACTAATTCGTTATTCATATATTCGTCCTTTTCCTAGTAAAATATTTTTAATACTTTATTTATGCTAAGAAATAAGTATTAAAAAGAATCTTGATGATTATACTAAAGTTTGATAGAATGAAACAAGAAAATCTTGATTATTAAGTCAATATTAAGCATTGAAAATGGCTAAGTAACAATTTGTTACAGTAAAAAAAAGTTAAAGTATCAAATTGTTACAAGTAAAAAGTACTAATTGAAATTATGCTATTTTAATGCTACGAAAGGGAGTTTATCGGCTATTTTATCCAGTATAAAAAGTAGAATTTGCAGGTGCAATATCTCTAAGTTTTAAAAAAATCATTGAAGTCATTATTGCATCATTTAAAGCATCATGTTTTCCAAGTTCTGGAATATCAAGTTCTTTCATAATTGTATCAAATTTCAAATCTACAAATTCATAATCACTAGATCTTTTTTTAGTTTTATAATACATTGAAGAAACTTCAACTTGATGATTAGGAAGTGCTATGCCAATATATTTTTTTGTATATTTTGATATAATAGCAACATCAAATTTTATGTAGTATCCGATAATTGGTCTATTGCCCATAAAATCCAATAATTCTTTTATCGCTATTTCAGGTTCAACTGCATTTTCCAAATCTACAGGTCTTATATGATGAATTTTTATTGATTCTTCTGTAACATGTTTTGAAGGTTTTAAAAAAATATTTAAAGTCTTTCTCATTAATATTTTATTTTTTTTTACTATTACTGCCCCAATAGATAAAATTTCATCTTTTTTTGGATTTAATCCAGTAGTTTCACAATCTAAACAAATGTATTCATCCATAGGTGGTTTCTCAAAAAGATATAAGTATTTTGGATCTTTTAAATTCTTTTTGCGCCAAGAGTTAATTAAATTCTTTAACATTATGAAATCTTATCTATCTTAAATGAAAAGTTAATAAATTTTTTAAAATTGTTAACAATCTTTAAACTATCTTTTAATAAATCCCTTTCGATTTTCCCTAAGGAATGAGTATCAATTTCATTGTTGATTTCTTTATTATCTTGTAATTTTTGTAGATGAGCTTTTAATCTTAGTGTATTTAATACTTCAAAAGCCTCAAGTAATTCTCCTGCCATTTCTTTTGCGAGTATTTTTTTTCTTTCTAATATTTTTATTCTCTTTACTGTTGTTGTTTCTCTAATTTTTTCTCTAAGGGCTAAAGATCTTATTCCTTGCACTATTGGGAATACACCTGTTTTTTTAATATCAATATTATGAGTTTTTGTCATGAAGTTTGCTATAGTAGTTGGAGTATCAAATGTTAATGTTGCTTTTGCAAAATACGCCATAAATACATCTTTGTCATGAAGTTTTTCAAATAAATCATCTTTTAGATTAATCAAAAGCGTTTTATCTCCCGCTACAGCAAATGAATCAAAGAAAATTGCCAAGTCCATATAATTTTGCATAGCTGGAGCTTCTATCCATTTTGCAGTTTCATTCTTATAATCTTGAACATTTTTACACCAAAATGGATTTGAAACCATAATATTGCCTTCACAAGGAGGATATCCAAAATCTATAAGTGTTTCAGTCATTTTTTGCATATAAGGTCTAAATTGTTCAACATCTGTTTCATTTGAAATTACAAGTGCATTATCTTGGTCTGTTTTCATAATTTGTTCGTTTCTACCTTCTGAACCCATAACAATAAAACAAGCTTTTTTTCTTAACTCTTCAGGAACAATAATATTATAAATTTTTTGATAAACTTTTGTATTAAGTTGCCCTACTAAATTTGAGATGTGATTTACTTTTACACCTTTAGCATGCAGAGTTTTAATGGTATTAATTAAATCAGAACTAGCTTCTTTTAAATCTTCAAGTGATTTTGCATTTTTGATTTTTGAATCTACTACATAAGTATGGTTTGCAAAATGTGATAAAACATCGATTTGTTCTAAAATACCAATCATATCACCGTTGGAGTTTATTACTCCTACACGCTTAATATTCTTTTTTATTAGTAAAGAAAAGGCATCAAACAGATAATCATCTTTATTCACGCTAAAAAGTGGAAAAATTGCGATGTCATCTACATTAATTGATAAATCTCTACCTTCTAATAATACTTTAACTTTTAAAAGTGAATCAGTAATAATTCCATACTCTTTATTAGGCCTTTTTACAATAATTGTAGAAGTTTTGTATTCCATAGATTGTTCAATCGCATCAATTAATTTTGTTCCTGATTCAACTATACAAGGTGGATGGAGAACAGTATCATTTACTTTTGATATCATAAAAGTTGAGAGTTCGGATGTATATTCTTTGTGTTTAAGTGTTTGAAATTTATTAACTAAATCATTTAAAAAGAAATCCTTAAAACCTTCATTTTTTTCTATTAATTCAAGGAAGCTCTCTTTTTCAATTTCATAACAAATCAAATCTTCATATACTTTAAAACTATTTTTTGATTTTCAGTATATTAATGAATTTGCATCAAATGAGTCTTCATGGTGGTAGTCCATTAATACCTCTTCTTCATTATATTCATGAACACTACCTTTAATAATTACAAAAAAGTGATTTGGTATTTTTTCAGGAGTAATTAAAATTTCATCTTTAGGATAATAGGCTATATCCATATGCCTAATACATTTATCCATTTGTTCTTCACTTAACAATTCAAAAGGGTGTATATTTGACAAAAAAGATTTTTGATCTCGAAGACTCATTTATTTTCCTTAGAATATTTTATAAGTTTATTATATTTAAAAAATGTATAAAAGATAATCTCCTCTACAACTTTTTTATATCAATTCTTAAGAGTTAATATAAAAAAATAGTATAAAAAAAAAGTCAACCCGAAGGTTGACTTTTTAATCTCTCTAGTGATCGTGTGCGTCACCAGCACCAGAAGGAATTCTGATTCTCTCAACAAGATCTTGAATATCTTGTGGAGGCTCAGGAGTCATTCTTGATACAACAAGTGCCACAATTAAGTGAAGAATTGTACCAATTGTACCAATACCTGTAGGAGCAATTCCCATAAAGTAATCTGCTTTGTCTCCACCTAAGAATACGAAGTAGATAATATATCCGAATGTGAAGAATAAACCAACTAAGATACCAGCAATAGCACCCTCTTTATTCATTCTCTTATCAAATACACCAAGGATAATAGTTGGGAAGAATGCTGCTGCCGCTAAACCAAATGCGAACGCAACAACTTGTGCAACAAATCCTGGAGGATGAATTCCTAAGTAACCTGCGATTGCAATAGCTGCAATAGCTGCAATTCTTGCCCACATTAATTCTGATTTTTCAGATAATGTAGATTTTCCAGTCTCTTTATCTTTAAAGATAACTTGACCTAATAAGTCATGTGAAATAGCTGAAGCAATTACAAGTAATAATCCAGCTGCTGTTGATAATGCTGCTGCAAGACCACCAGCTGCGATAAACGCAATTACCCAGTTAGGTAAGTTCGCAATTTCAGGATTCGCAAGAACCATAATATCTCTATCAACATAAACTTCATTTTGGATTTTTCCATTTTCTGTAAATGCTTTACCATTTGTAGTAGCTCTATTACCATTTTCAGTTACGTTAGTACCATCAAATGCAGGTTTACCACCTTTTCCATCAAATGCAGCTCCAGGAGCATATTGGATTTTACCATCGCCATTTCTATCTGTCCATGCTAATAATCCACCTTGTTCCCAAGTTTTGAACCAGTTACCATTATTTGGAGTTCCGTCAGCGTGTTTTAATTCACCTGCAACAAATGCTTTATATTCAACATTTTGAATATTTTTAATTAAGTTAACTCTTGAGAATGCTGCAACTGAAGAAATAGTTGTATACATAATCGCAATAAATACTAATGCCCAACCAGCAGATACTCTAGCATCTTTTACAGTTGGAACTGTAAAGAATCTAACAATAACATGTGGTAAACCAGCAGTACCAAGCATTAACGCTGTAGTTAACATAAATGTATTCCATAAGTTACCAGGTTGTGTATATGCTTTGAAACCTAAGTCTGTAACTGCAGTATCCAGAGCATGTAAAAGATATGTTCCTTCTGGAATAACTTTTACTCCATCATCAAATGCAAATGAAGTTTGTGAGAATACACCTAATTGAGGTAAGAATGTATCAGTAACTTGTAGTGATAAGAAAATTGCAGGGATCATGTATGCAAAAATCATTACAACATATTGTGCAACTTGTGTATAAGTAATACCTTTCATCCCACCAAGTACAGAATAAAAGAATACAATCGCCATACCGATTATAACTCCTGTATTTACATCAACTTGTAAGAATCTTGAGAATACGATACCAACACCTCTCATTTGTCCAGCAACATATGTGAACGAAACAAAGATAACACCAACAACTGCAACAGTTCTTGCAACGTCAGAATAATATCTATCACCAACGAAATCAGGTACTGTAAATTTACCAAATTTTCTTAAATAAGGAGCTAATAACATAGCTAGTAGAACGTATCCACCAGTCCATCCCATTAAGTAAGCACCACCATCAGAACCTTTAAACGAAATGATACCTGCAAGTGAGATAAATGATGCCGCTGACATCCAATCCGCTGCAGTAGCCATACCATTTGCTACAGGATGAACTCCTCCTCCAGCAACGTAAAACTCTTTAGTTGATCCAGCTTTTGCCCATAATGCAATACCAATATATATAGCGAATGTAATACCTACGAATAGGTAAATTAATGATTGTAATTCCATAGTTTTCCCTTCCTACTCGTGAACGCCGTATTTTTCATCTATACCTGTCATTGCTTTAACGTAAACAAAGATTAGTATAACAAATACATAAATTGCACCTTGTTGTGCAAACCAAAATCCTAATTTAACACCACTGATTTCAATAGCATTAAGTTCGTTTATGAATAAAATTCCACAACCAAAAGAAACAATGAACCAAACTACTAGTAGTTTAAAAATCATTGAAATGTTTTCTTTCCAATAAGCTTGAGCTTTTTCTGGACTCATAAGTACTCCTTTTTAAGTTTTACTAAAAAGTGTAAATTCTTTTTAGTAATTCAACCTTGAAAGTATAATGGGTCACTGTAGCAAAAAGGTAGCAATTACATTTTTTTTATATAATTCTTTTTGTAGTGTAGTATTAGCGTAGCAAATAAGCTAAAAAAGAGCTTATTTATGGGGTTTGTTAAATAGAATAATATCTGTCGATTTTGTAACCTAAACCTCTGATATTTTTAATAAAATCTTCTTTTAGTGCTTTTTTTAGTCTAGATATCTCTGCTCTTATTGTAGGATTGTCAATATTCTCTCCACCCCAGATGTCAATTCTGAATCTTTCGAAGTCCACTATCATATTAATATTAAGAGCTAAAATATGAATTATCTCTAATTGTTTTTTTGTTAATGTTTGAGGTTCTCCACTAAAGTATAGTGTTTGTTTATCTTTTGAATATGAATAATTTTCAGATAGTCTCATATGAGAGGTACTATTTTGATCTTTTTTTAAAATTTGATTAATCTTAATTCCTAACTCTTCTAAATGAAAAGGTTTTTTAATATACTCTCTACAGCCTAAATCATACGCTTTTGTAATATCTTCTATGTCAATTAAAGCAGAAATATATATTGTAGGAATAAATATTTTCTTTTTATTAAGATCTTCCAATATTTCAAAACCATCTTTTTTAGGAACATTAATATCAAGAATTAGCAAGTCAAAACTTGTATCTACGCTATTAACAACTTCTTCACCATCAGTGAAACTCTCTACCATATGTCCAATACCTTTTAAATATTCAGATATTGCATTGTTCAGCATTAATTCGTCTTCAAGAAGCAGTATTTTCATTTATTTTAAACCTATAAGTGAATTTTGTGTGTTTATCATTAGAGTCTAATTCGATTATAACTAAATTTTTATCACAAATCTCTTTTACTATCTTTAGTCCTAACCCAAATCCACCACGTGAATCATTTTCTCTATAAAAATCATTAAATATATAATCTTTTGATTTTATTTCATCAGAATTAGTTTTTACACTAAATTTAATAGTCTCATCATCTAAATAATTAAGTTTTATGTATATAGGTGATTTTATGTACGAATATTTGATTGCATTTGAGATATTATTGTCAATAACTCTTTGTAATTCTGTTTTATTAAATTTGATGTATATATCTTCATCTATATTTAATACAAAGAATAAATCATTTGCTGTTGCAATTCCATGAAAGAAGTCTAATCTTTCATTTAAAAATTCTGTAAAACTTATGTATTCTTTTGGATATTCTACTCTATCTTTTTTTATTAAGTAAGACAAATCATCATAGATATATTGAATGATTTTCGTACCACTTTCTATATTTGAAATATATTTATTGTTAGGAGTATGCATTTTTAATAAGTCAATATTTGTTCTTATAATTGATAAAGGAGTATTCACTTCATGAACTGAATTTTTTAAAAATTGTTTTTGTGAGTCAATTAAATTTGTAAGTTCTTTTGTTTGGTGATTTACTTTTTCTTCTAAATGGGTATTTAATTCTTCAATCATGTGGTATTTATCTTTTATATTATGCATTGCATCATAGGCATAATTTGCAATTACTTTAAATTCACCAAATATTAATCTATTTTGATTTATTCTCATATCATTTTTTTGTGTTTCTTTAAAATATTTGCCAATCTCTTTTACATCATTCACGATTAGAATAGTTGCATTCTTGTAAATGAAGATTGAATAGAGTACAAGCATTATTGTAAGTGATAGTATTTGAAGTATATAATTTGAAATTTTTTCATCATATTCAAGTTTTTTTTCTTTTACTATATCCTCAATATCATCTAAATAAAGTCCAGTTCCAATTGTCCACTTCCAAGGTTCATATGAGAGTGCATAAGAAATTTTTAGAGCATCTTTTTTTATTTTAGGTTTATACCAGATATATTCAACGTAGCCACCTTTTGGCTTTTTTGAAATATTGATTATCTCTTTAATAACTTTTTTTCCTGAAGAATCTGTAACTTCTAAACGATTTTCTCCTACTGCACTAGTTAAAATAGGATAATAAATTAAAGTACCATTATCTTTATATATGAACAAATAATCATTAATATCTTTTACATTTCTCATAAGTTCAAGTGCAACTAAAATATCGTTTTGAATTTCTTTTTCAGATTTTAGTCCATTATGCTTATCGTGATAGTATGTGATAAAACTTAGAGTCTTTTCTATCTCTTTTTTAATGGTCTCTTTTTTTCTTTCTTGAAAACTTGTTCTAATAGTTTCTATCTTTTCTTGAAATTCATCAAAGGCATTGTCGATAATTATAAAAGTAAATGATGAAGTAAGGATGATTATGAAAATAATACTATAAAGAATTAAATGGTATAAAGATTTTGCTTTTATCATAGATATGTTATCCTATTTTCTTATGATTTAAGAATAACGCAATTTTAATAAAAAGTGCATAAATAATTGAAGAAAAAAGATTAATAAGTAAATTTAAGTAAGTGGCGCGGTAGAAGGGACTCGAACCCTCGACCTCCTGCGTGACAGGCAGGCGTTCTAACCAACTAAACTACTACCGCGCTTAAAAATACTAAATGC
>PKUJ01000006.1 GCA_002869565.1 Arcobacter sp. | reverse complement strand
AAACAAAGAAGGAAAAGAATGAGTACAATAGAAGTAACATCACCATTTGATGGAAGCGTAGTAGGGACAGTTCCATATGGAGGAGTTCCAGAAGTAGAAACTGCATTAGATTTAGCAAAAGCTACTTTTTTAGATCATAAAAATGCATTACCAGCATATAAAAGAGTTGAAATTTTAGAAAAAGTTGTTGAAATTATGTCTTCACAAGTTGACGAATTAACAAAACTTTGTGCATCTGAAGGTGGTAAACCTTGGATTGATTCTCAAGTTGAAGTATATAGAGCAATCAATGGTGTTAAACTTGCTATTGAAGCTTTAGGGGCTAGAGAAGGTAAACAAATTGCTATGGGACATACTGTTTCATCTGCAAATAGAATGGCTTATACTTTTAAAGAACCTATTGGTGTTGTTGCAGCTATTTCTGCATTTAATCATCCATTAAACTTAGCAATTCACCAAGTAATTCCAGCAATTGCTGTTTGTTGTTCTGTTATTATTAAACCAGCTACTCAAACTCCAATGTCAGCTATTAGATTAGTTGAGATTTTAGAAGAAGCTGGATTACCTAAAGGTTGGGCACAAGCAGTAGTTTGTGATAGACAAGGTGGAGAATTATTAGCTACATCACCAAAAGTAAATGCTTTAACATTTATTGGTTCTGGTTCTGTTGGTTGGTACTTAAACTCTAAAGTTGCAAATGGAACAAGAGTTGCTTTAGAACATGGTGGAGTTGCACCTGTTATTGTTGAAGCTGATGCTGATATTGATGAATTAATTCCTTCAATTGGTAAAGGTGGTTTTTACCATGCTGGGCAAGTTTGTGTTTCTGTGCAAAGAGTATTTGTTCATGAATCAATTTGTGACGAAGTAGCTTCTAAACTTGCTGATTATGCTTCAAAATTAGTTGTAGGAGATCAATTAGATCCTAAAACTGAAGTTGGACCATTAATTAATCATAATGAAGTAAACAGAGTTGAAGAATGGGTTAATGAAGCAGTAACAAAAGGTGGAAAAATTTTAGTTGGTGGAAAAAGAATTTCTGATTCTTGTTATGAACCAACTGTAATTGTAAACCCAGCTGATGATGCTTTAGTATCTACTAAAGAAGTATTTGGACCAGTTGTATGTATTTATTCTTATTCAGACATTGAAGAAGCATTTGACAGAGCAAACTCTTTAGATGTATCTTTCCAAGCAGCAGTATTTACAAAAAATCTTGATACAGCTTTAAAAGCAGTAAAAAGACTAAATGGAACAGCTGTAATGGTAAATGACCATACAGCATTCAGAGTTGACTGGATGCCATTTGGAGGAGCTAAAGCTTCTGGATTAGGACTTGGTGGTATTCACCATTCTATGGAAGAGTGTACAAACGAAAAACTTATGGTTATTAAATCTTCTGTTTTATAATCGTTTAGACTATTCTATTTAAAAAGGGGGAAGGCTTTTTGCTTTCCCCTTTTTTTTTCCTTCTTTTCTCAGCTTTATTAAACTCATTAATTCACTAAATTTAAGCATTTTCGTACCATTTTTTGGATAATGTACCTTTTTGAAACATAATATATTTTATAAAGGATTTTATATGAATCTGCACGAATACCAAGCAAAAAATTTATATAGAAAATATGATATTCCTACAACTAAAGGAAAACTACTAACTCATCCTTCTCAATTAGATGATATTTTAAGAACTATTGGAAAAGATAAATGGGTTATTAAATCTCAAGTTCATGCAGGTGGACGTGGAAAAGCGGGAGGAGTTGTACTTGTTGACTCTAAATATGAAGCAAATGAAGAAGTTAGAAGATTACTAGGAAGTAGATTAGTAACTCATCAAACAACTTCTGAAGGACAACCAATAAACTCAATATTTGTTGAAGAGCCTTGTGATATTGTTGATGAAATTTATTTAGCATTTGCCGTAGATAGAACAAGCCAAAGAATAATTATCATTACATCAAGTGAAGGTGGAATGGAGATTGAAGAAGTTGCAGAAAAAACACCTGAAAAGATTCTAAGAAATCCTATTAATCCTATTGTTGGAATTATGCCTGCGCAATGTAGACAAATTTGTGATGATTTAGGATTAGATAAAACTCTTTCTGCACAAATGATTGACCTAATGCAAAAAATGTATAAAATGTTTGTTGAAAATGACCTTTCATTAATAGAAGTAAATCCACTAGTAATTACAAAACAAGGTTATTTAATGTGTCTTGATGGAAAAGTTCAAGTTGATAATTCTGCCCTTTATAGACAGCCAAAAATGAACGAAATTAGAGATGAATCACAAGAAGATGCAAGAGAATTAAAAGCTGAAAAATTGGATTTAAATTATATTTCACTTGATGGAAATATTGCTTGTATGGTAAATGGTGCTGGCCTTGCAATGGCAACTATGGACCTAATCAAAACTCATGGTGGGGAACCTGCAAACTTCCTTGATGTTGGTGGTAGTGTAAATGAAAAAAGAGTTATTCAAGCTTTTGAAATAATCATATCAGATAAAAAAGTAAATGGTATTTTAGTAAATATTTTTGGGGGTATTGTAAGATGTGACATCATTGCCTCAGGTATTATAAGTGCAGCTGAAAAAATGAATTTAGACATTCCAATTGTAGTAAGACTAGAAGGTACAAATGCTCCAGAAGGACTTGAACTTATTAGAAATTCAAATGTTTCTGTTTATGAAGAAGCAAACTTAGATAAAGCTGCAAAAAAAATTATTGAACTAACACAAGGGAAAAACTAATGGCTATTTTAATTGATAAAAACACAAAAGTATTAGTTCAAGGTTTAACAGGTTCACAAGCAAGTTTCCATACGGAACGGGCAATTGCATATGGAACTACTGTAGTAAGTGGAGTTGTGCCAGGTAGACGTGGACAAACACATTTAGGTCTTCCTATTTACAACACGGTAGAGTGTGCAAAAAGACTGACAGGAGCTACAGCTTCTATTATCTATGTACCAGCTCCTTTTTGTAAAGATTCTATTATAGAAGCTAGTGAAAATGGTATTGAAACAATTGTTTGTATCACAGAAGGAATTCCAACAATTGATATGCTTGATATAAAAGCTGCCATTGATTTAAATGGTTCAAGACTTATTGGTCCAAATTGTCCAGGAATTATAACTCCAGGTCAATGTAAAATGGGAATTATGCCAGAATCAATTCATATGCCAGGTTCAGTTGGAATTGTTTCGCGTTCAGGAACACTAACATATGAAGCAGTAAATCAATCAACTCTTGCAGGATTTGGACAAAGTACTTGTGTAGGTATTGGTGGTGATCCAGTACCTGGTTCAGATTTTATTGATATGTTAAGAATGTTTCAAGATGATCCTGAGACAAAAGCTATTGTAATGATTGGTGAAATTGGTGGAGCAAAAGAAGAAGCTGCAGCAGAATTTATCAAACAATATGTAACAAAACCTGTGGTTTCATATATTGCAGGAGTTACTGCTCCAAAAGGTAAAAGAATGGGTCATGCAGGTGCAATTATCGATGGCGGTAAAGGTACAGCTGAAGATAAATATGCAGCCTTAGAAAGAGCAGGAGTTAATACTGTAAGAACTATTACTGCAATTGGTGATGCACTTAAAGAAGTACACCCTTAAAAACTCTATTATCAAGGGCTAAATTTATTTAAATCTAGCCCTATTTAGTTAAAAAACTCAAAAAATTAATCTCTGTAATATAAAAACTAAAGTAAAATGACAAACTCAATTTATAAGATGGAAAAACAATGCAACTATCACAAGAGCAACTTGATAAATTCAAGGAAGATGGATTTTTAGTAATCAAAGATTTCGCAGAACAGGAACTTTGCGATAAAATTTTAAATAAAGCAAAAGAGCATTTAGAAAAAAAACAAGCTCCAATAGAGAGTGAACAAGAGTATATGAATCTAGATGATGATTTTATCACAGTTAGACGACTAAGACAAGTTTATGATAGGGAAGCAATTTTCAAAGAATGGATGACAAATACTAAAATAAAACCTATTTTAAGACAAGTTTTAAATGACACTCCTATCTTAACTTTAGCTCATCACAACTCAATCATGACAAAATTACCCCATGAAAGTACAAGAACATTCTGGCATCAAGATAGAAGGTATTGGCATTTTGAAAATGATGATTTAGTTTCAGTTTGGTTAAGTTTAGGTGATGAATTTTTAGAAAATGGACTTTTAGAATTTATTCCAGCATCACATAAAATAAACTTTTCAAAAGAAAGATTTGATGAAGATTCAAACTTTTTAGATGACAATGAAGAAAACAAAAAACTAATAAAAACAAAAGTTCATGAAAACTTATCTAAAGGTGATATTGTGTTATTTCATTGTAAAACACTTCATCATGCAAGTAGAAATATAAGTGATGAAGCAAAAATATCTTTTGTATATACAGTAAGAGCCCAATCAAATAAACCTTTAAAAAATACAAGAAGTGATTACAAAGAAGTTATTCTTAACTAAATATCAATAAAATCAAGAGGATAAATCCTCTTGATTTTTAATAACTTAATGTAGTAAAATCAGAATTAAGCAATTGTTTTGCTACCATTTTTGGTTTAGCTACAGTAATTCCCTCAATTAAAACAGATTTATCTAAACCTGCATTAGGCAAATACAATGGACAAACTTCAACTTTTGCACCTTTTTTAAGAATCGCTTTTAAAAGCATTTTTGGTGATTTATTTTTTGGTTTTAAAAGAGGACTTTCTTTTCCTTTAACTGCTAAATCTCCAGCTGATGAACATAATGTTACGTTTACCGCTTTTTTTTGACTTAGAGTCATCATTGACAAAACCATTGCCATCATTTGAGTTTGTGCATCTTCTGCAGTTAACACAACATTCAAGCCTTTATTCTCTACTGCAATTGCACTTGTTGTTAGTAGTGCACTTAAAGTTACAACTGATAAAAATTTCTTCATCTTTTCTCCAAAATAGAACAATTTTGATCAATTATCATGCGAAAGAAGTATAAAGAAATTTAACTTAAAATTATTGAATAATATTCTTAAGTTTAAAAAATATTAACCTTTGTAATATATAAATTAAAGTAAAATTGGGAAAATTAATGAATGTAGGAAATTATGCTATTAACAAAAAAAAAAGAAAATAATTTAATTCCACTAATAAAAGAAAAAACTACTCTAACAAATAAAGCAATTGAAAATATCATCACTTTACTTGATGAGGGTTGTACTATTCCATTTATTGCAAGATATAGAAAAGATTTGACAGGAAATGCTACAGATGAAGATTTAAGAGCTTTTGAGGAAGTATTCAATTACAGCCAAAAACTTCTAAAAAGAAAAGAAGAGATTTTAAATTTACTTGAAGAAAAAAATTTTTTAAATGAAAAAGTAAAAACTAGTATAGAAGAAGTTAAAACTTTACAAGCATTAGAAGATATTTATGCTCCATTTAAAGAAAAAAAATCTTCAAGAACCACAAATGCAATTGAAAATGGACTTGAACCATTGGCGAATATAATCCAATCTTTGAAATATTCAGATGAAGCGATAGAACAAAAATCAAAACAATTTATAAATAAAAATATCAAATCAAATGAAGAAGCAATCAACGGTCCAAAAGATATTATAGCTCAAAGATATGCAGATGATTTTAAATCAAAAGAGATAATAAGAAATCTAATGTTAAACTGGGGAACTCTCCAAATTAAAGAGGGAAAAGAGTTTGATAAAAATGCTGTATATTCAAATTTTGTAAATATCGAAGAAAAAATAAAATACATAAAATCACATAGAATTTTAGCCATATTAAGAGGTGTAAATGAAAAACAACTAACTCTTAAAGTGGATATTGATGAAAAACATATTTTAGAAAATATTAAAAAATACAAAATACCATCTTGGGCTTCTTCTTCAAAAGATATAGTTTTTGAAGCATATAAAGATGGACTAAAAAGAATTTTACTTCCTAGTTTAAAAAGAGAAATTGTAAGTACTCTAAAAGAAAAAGCAAGTAGTGAAGCTATCGAACTTTTTGGAAAAAATTTAAAAGAACTGCTTCTAACTGCACCTTTAGTAAATCAAGTTATTTTAGGAATGGACCCAGGGTTTGTATCAGGATGTAAGCTCGCCGTTATAGATGAGAATGGAATTTACCTAGACTCAAATGTAATTTATCCTACTAAACCAAAAGAGGATATAGAAAGTTCAAGTAAAACTGTGCTTACTTTAATTAAAAAATATAAAGTAAGCTCAATAGCAATTGGAAATGGAACAGCTTCAAGAGAAACAGCAGAATTTATCTCAAATCTTATCAAAGAAAACAATTTAGATATTAATTACGCAATAGTAAGTGAAATAGGCGCTAGTGTATACTCAGCATCTAAAATAGCACATGAAGAGTACCCTAATCTAGATGTAACTATAAGAGGAGCTATTTCAATCGCTGGACGACTTAGAGACCCTATGGCAACTTTAGTAAAAATTGACCCAAAATCCTTAGGAATTGGTCAATACCAACACGATGTAAATCAAAAAGAGTTGGCACAAAAACTTGAAAATACAACTGTGGATTTAGTAAATAAAGTTGGAGTTGATTTAAACTCCGCTTCATACAAGCTGCTCTCTTTTATTTCAGGTATCTCTGAGAAACTTGCAAAAAATATTATAGAACATAGAGATAGTATTAAAACATTTAAAAGTAAAAATGAACTTTTAAAAGTAAAAGGGCTTGGCGCAAAAGCTTATGAACAAGCAGTAGGATTTTTAAGAATCAAAGATGGAAAATCAATTTTAGATAATACAGCAATTCATCCTGAAGATTACTCTACTGTAAAAACTTTACAAAAGAACTACTCAATTGAAGAAATTAAAGAAAATCAAATAGAGCAAATATCAAATGAACTAAATACAACACCTCTAAAACTAAAAGACATAATAGAAGAACTAAAAAAACCAGGATATGATGTAAGAAATGAATTTAACCAAATCAAATTTGCCACTGATATTACAAAAATAGAAGATTTAAAAGAAGGTTTTATATTATCTGGAATAGTGCGAAATATAACGGACTTTGGAGCTTTTGTAGATATAGGTTTAAAAAATGACGCCCTACTTCATATTTCTCAAATAAGCACAAAAAGAATATCCCATCCAAGTGAAGTTTTGAGCATAAACCAAAACTTAGAAAAGATAAAGGTTGTAAGTGTAGATTTAGAGAAACAAAGAGTTGGATTGAGTTTGAAATAGCTAAATAATTTTTAGATATGGAAGAACCATATCTGATCAATTACCTCAAAAATAAAATAAATATTGATTCCAGTCAATTAAAATAAACTCAATATTGATTATAATTATCATAAATAACCAATAATCAAGGATTTACATTATGGAATACACTTTAGTTCTAATCATTCACCTTCTGTCTGCAATCATCTTCATAGGTTTTATTTTTGCAGATGTCATCGTTTTCCCTGCAGTAAAAAATAAACTAGGAGAAGAATTTCATACAAAGATGATAGAAGCAATTGTTGGGCGTGGTCTAAAAATCTATCCTCCAATTGTTTTAATTCTTATAGGTACTGGTGGATATATGTTTACAAAGTATATCAATAGTGAAGTAGGAGCTTTAAACTCATCACTGCAGGTCGCACTACTCATCAAGGTTTTTTTCGTACTTTTAATCGTTTTAGGAGTGATTTATACTATGTATTGCAAATTTACAAAAAAAGAACCCATTGCTTTTATGAATTATTTTCATACATATGCTTTGATTTTAGGAATAGCTATTGTAATTCTTGCAAAATTAATGTTTGTAGTTTAAAATAGCTAAATTCATTCTTTACAAATAGTAAACAAAAAAAGACTAAACTTCCAAAAAACTATTTTACAATTCATAAAAGGCAATATATAAATGAATATTAATAGAAGAAAATTTATTTATTTAGCAGGAATAAGTACATTATTAGCCACTCTTCCAACTTGGGCAACAAGTCCAAATCAAAAATTAGCCCCTGCTCTATTTGTTGGACATGGAACTCCTTTAAATGCATTTACTACAAATGAATTTACTCAACAGTGGGATAATTTATCAAAAGTTATTAAAAAACCTAAAGCCATACTAATGGTTTCTGCACATTGGGAAACAGTTGTTCCAACTGTTTCGACTAGTGTCAAACCATCAATGATTTACGATTTTGGAGGATTTCCAGATTTTATGTATGAAGCGCAATATCCCGCCCCTGGAGCCCCTAAGATTGCTCAAAATCTAAGTGTTAAGTTTAATAATAAAATTCTTACAGATGAAGAAAGAGGTTTAGATCATGGGGCATGGAGTGTTTTATCAAAATTATTTCCAAATGCTGATGTACCAGTATTTCAATTTAGTTTAGCACGTTCATTAAGCCCTATTGATCATTTTTTATTAGCTCAAGAGATTGGTGAACTTAGAAAAGAAGGTGTCATGATAATAGGTTCAGGAAATATTGTTCATAATATTCCGAATGCAAGAAGAGATAGTCAAATGGGTAGAAGAGAAATCGTACACGAGTGGGCAAAAAATTTTGATGAAACTGTAGTTTCAAAAATAGATTCTGGTGATTTTAAAGCTCTTGCAAACTATCAAAAATTTGGAAGAGATGCAATGATGTCTGTACCAACTCCCGAACATTTTTTACCACTATTATACGTTTTAGGTAGTGTTAAAAGAGAAGAGCAAGCTAAATATTATGCCCAAGGTTTTCAATCAGGTTCTTTTTCTATGAGGTCAGTATTCTTTTCATAAAGAAACTGTAACTAAAATTAAAAAGAGATTTGGTTCTTACCGCTCTTTTTACTTTTATATAAAAAATTATCAACACGAATAATTTGTTTTTTAAACTCTTCATTTTTAATCAACTCAATTACACCAAAACTTGCTGTAATTTTAATATCATTTTTAAAAACAAATCTTTCAATAGAAGATCTACATCTTTCAGCCAATATTGATGCATTTACAAGATCAGTATTTTGACAAATTATAATAAACTCTTCCCCTCCCCATCTGATTGGAACATCAGCATTTCTTATCTCTTTTTCAACGATACTTGTAATTTCTGTTAAAACGTAATCACCAACATCATGTCCATATACATCATTTATATTTTTAAAATTGTCAATATCATACATAATTAAAGATGAATTATAATTTAGTGTTTTTAAATTATCTATTTCATTTACAATATACTCCATACCTTTACGCCTATTTGTAATTCCAATAAGAGGATCAGTATTTGAAGTTTTTATAATTTTTTGTAATTCAATAAATCTTTTTAACATAAAAAATAGCATATAAATAGACGAAATAGCTAAGACAGTAACAAGTTCATCTAATTGTAAATATTCATGTTTTTTTGCAAAAGAGTATAGAGTTTCAGATAAATCATGTTTAATAAAAAAAATAGTTGTAAGAAAAATCCATAGTATTAATATAAGAGTATCTATCCATAATTTTTTATTATCAAAATAGAGTTCTTTTGTCTTACTTGCCATATATATCCAATATTAACTATTTACTTTTTTAAATTCATTTCAAAAAATATTTTGGATTATAACTATATAATATTTTTTTTTCTTTTACAATTTAAAGAGGTTTTATAATTTTAGCTTAATTTAAATAATTATTTTATTAATTATTTTATTAAGCTTATCAAAGAATATGAAATAAATAACATTAAAATACCAATAGAGATATCTAATATTTTCCAAGTAATCGGTTTTTTAAATAAAGGGATTAAAAACCTAGCTCCAAAGCCAAGAAGTGTAAACCAAGTTGCTGAGGCACTAACAGCTCCAAGTAAAAAAATAACTTTTAAGCTTGATTCAATATTTGCTCCAATTCCACCAATAAGAAGTACCGTATCTAAATATGTATGAGGATTTAAATAAGTGAAAATAAAAAGCATAGTTAAAACTTGTTTTAAAGGATTAACTTTTACCTTGTCATCAATTTTTAAAGATTCATTTTTAAAAGCTGATTTAAAAGAGATAAAAGCATAAAAACATAAAAAAATTATTCCAAAAATTGCAATTGAATTTATAAATAATTGTTTACCTTGAATAAAATATCCAAGTCCTAAAACTCCTGCACTAATTAATAAAAAATCAGATATAGTACAAAATAAAACAGCTTTTAAAACATGTTGTCTTAAAAGGCCAAGTTTTAAGATATATGCATTCTGGGCTCCAATAGCTACAATTAATGAAAAAGTTACAAAAAAACCTTTTAAAAATACATCTAACTCCATTACATATAACTTTTAGATAAATGCACAATTCCTGAAATTACAAATTGTACTGCAATAGCACCAACAATTAAACCCATAAGTTTTGTAACAATGTTTTGTCCAGTAAGACCTAAAGCTTTTTTAATATAAATGGAATTTCTAAGTATTATATAAAAAATGAATGCATTTATACAAAAAGCAAAAGAGATAGAAACTAAGTCAATAAATGTTTCCGCTTGATGTTTAAAAATTACGATAGTAGTAAATAGTCCTGCACCAAAAGCAATTGGAATACCTATTGGAATAACTGCCAATTCTTCATTATTCTTTAATTCATTCTTAGTCTTTTCTTTACTACTTCCATTTACCATAGAGATTGCCATTAAAAGTAAGATTATTCCACCCATAACTTTTAATGAGTCTGCACCAATACCAAATATTTTTAATATCAAATCACCCGTAATTAAAACAACAAAAAAGGCTACAAGAATAGTAATAGTTGATTTTCTTGCTACTGCATGTATTTCAGTTTTTGTAATATTTGCACTAAGAAGGGATAGAGCAAGTGCACTAATCCCTATTGGATCCATAATAGCAAAAAAAGTAATTGCTTGTTGTAAAAAATTTTGAACTATTTCCAATTAATTCATTCCGCCGCTTGCAGCCATATTTTTTTCTATTCTATGACCAATATAACTAAGAGTTGATGTAATTGTTAAATAAACTAAAGCAATTACAATCCAAGTCTCAAAAGGAGAAAAAGTATTTGCAACAATCTCTTTACCAACTTTTGTTAAATCAGTAATAGAGATTACAGATACCAAAGATGAATCTTTCACAAGGGCAATCATCTCTCCAACTAAGGTAGGTAAAGCTCGTTTAAAAGCTTGTGGTAAAATAATATATCTCATTGCTTGGAAGTTTGAAATACCCAAAGAACTTGCAGCTTCAAGCTGACCTTTATCAATTGATTGAATTGCACCTCTTAAAATCTCTGCCATATAAGCACCAAAGAATATTCCTAAAGCTAATACCCCCGCAACGAATCTTTCTAATTCAAAAATATTTGCAACAATAAAATAAAAAAGGAAAATCTGAACAAGTAATGGAGTTCCCCTAATAACTGTAATATATACTGTAGCAATATCCTTAAAAAACTGATAAGAAGATAATTTCATTAAAGCAACTACAATACCTACAAAAAAAGTAAGTATAGCTGCAAAAAATGATATTTTTAAAGTTATCCAAAGTCCATTTAATACAGGACCTGTTTTTGTTTCTTTTTTAGATGCAATATAATCACCTTCGTATACATCTTCACCCAATGCGTACTCAAATTTATAATCACTATCTAAGCTTTTTAATATTACTTTCTCATCAACCTTTTGAATATAATACACACCATTTTCGTGAATCAATTTACCATCAGTAGGTGCTTCAAGTGTAGTAGTTTCCGTATACATAAAGTAATCAGGAATTGAATTCCACTTCCAAACATAGTTCATATTTGAAGCTGCAATATATAAAGAATACCCTAGAAATATAAAAAACGCTAGAGCAAGAAAATGCCCTAGGTTTTTATTTTGTGCTAAACTTTGATGTTTCTTAGCCATTTATTACTGAACTCTTTTTAGCCAAGCAGTATCAACTAACCATTTTTGATAAAGACCCTCTGAAAATCCAAGAACTTTATCTTCTTGCATTTGTCTTAAGAAATTATTTAACCAGTTTAAAAAATCAGGATCACCTTTTCTAATAGCCCATGCCAATGGCTCATATGTAAGTGGTGTATCTAAATGTATTAATTTACCTTTTCCTTTATCAGACATAAATAAAACATTATATGGTTGGTCATAAACAAAAGCATCTGCTTTTGAATTTAAAACTTCACTTGCAGCATCTGCTTCCGTTTCAAAAGTAATAATTTTTGCTTTTTTGTAGAATTTTTTAATTGCAACCTCTGCCGAAGTACCAAGTTTTGTTACAATTGTATATTCTGATGAATCTAATTCTTTTGCAGACTTAATTTTTCCTTCTAAAGATTTATTCATAAGAACAGTTTGCCCAACAACAATATATGGATTTGCAAAATTTACTTTTAAGTTTCTTTGTTGAGTAAGTGTCATACCTGACATAATAATATCACATTTACCAGTTACTAATTCTCCAATAATCCCATCCCATGCAGTTGGAAGAAGTTTTAACTTAACGCCCATTTCTTTTGCCATTTTTTTTACCATATCTGGATCATATCCAATGATTCGACCTTTTTTATCTTTCATTTCAAAAGGCATATACCCAGGTTCCAAACAAACTCTTAGTTCACCTTTTTGTACAATCTTATTCAATGTAGAATTCTTCCATAGATCTAAATCTGCTGCAAACATATTTAATGCTGCAAATGCAAATACCGCTAAAACTAATTTCTTCACTTCGACTCCTTGTTTTTAGTGTGTTAATATCTCATTTAAAAATTTCTTTGCTCTATCGCTTCTAGGATTTTCAAAAAATTCTTTTGGTGAATTTTCCTCAACAATAACCCCTTCGTCCATAAATACAATTCTATCTCCAACCTCTTTCGCAAAGCCCATTTCATGTGTTACACAAACAATTGTAAAATTTTCTTGTGCTAAATCTTTCATAACAGATAAAACATCACCAATTGTTTCTGGGTCTAACGCAGAAGTGGGTTCATCAAAAAGTATGATTTTAGGTTTCATTGCAAGACTTCGTGCAATTGCTACTCTTTGTTTTTGTCCTCCAGATAAATCACCTGGATAAGAATTAGCTTTATCTGCAAGTTTTACTTTTTCAAGTAATGCCATTGCAATTTTTTTAGCGTCTTCTTTTTTTACATTTTTAACTAACCCTGGAGCTAATGTAATATTTTCTAATATTGTTAAATGAGGGAAAAGATTAAAATGTTGAAATACCATTCCTACTTCGCCTCTTATTTCTTGTAGGTTTTTTTTGCTTGCATGAATATCAATATTATCAACAATAATTTGCCCATCATCAATATCTTCCAGACCATTAATACATCGGATAAGTGTTGATTTTCCAGAGCCTGAAGGTCCACAAACAACAACTATTTCACCCTTTTTAACATAAAAATTGATGTTTTTTAAAACGTGAAAATCATCGTAAAACTTATTGATTTTATCCATATTAATAATATTACTACTCATTATCTCTCTTTTATTAGGTTGAAGCTATTATAGTATAATAATACGATTTAAATTTAAATTAATGAGTAACAAATATACAATAATTGTGAAATTTTAATTTTTATCTTAAAGAAGATATAATCCTAATTCTTTAAATACAGGAGATTAATTGACTAAAAAAAAATTACTTGAATTTCGAGCTGACTTTCTACTTTTAACAGTTGCAATTGCTTGGGGTGTAACTTTTCTTATGGTGCAAGATGCTATAAAAACTGTACCAGTTTATGCCTTTTTATTCTGGAGATTTGGTATTGCAACAATTTTAATGGCAATTATTGCATACAAAAATTATAATGAAATAAATAAAGAATCAATTATTTATGGAATCATTTTAGGAATTTTTCTTTTTTCAGGTTTTGCTACACAAACCTTTGGATTAGCCTACACAAAAAGTTCTATCATAGCTTTTTTGACTGGACTAAATGTAATAATTGTTCCTTTCTTAGCTTTTGTAATTTTTAAACAACATGTGAGAAAAATGGTCTTTATAGGTTCTATTTTAGCATCAACTGGTCTTTATCTTCTTACGATGAGTGGAAAATTGACGATTGGAACAGGTGAAATATTAGGCTTGTTATGTGCAGTTTTTTTTGCATTGCAAATTGTATTTACCGATATTTATTCAAAAAAAGTAAATGTTTTTATGTTAGTACTTTTTCAATTTTTAACAGTAACTGTACTCTCTTTATTATTCTCTTTAAACTCAGAAAATACAACTTTTAATCTTAATTTTGATTACACCTTTCTAAAAGCTGTAATTGTAACCTCAATTTTCGCAACAGTTTATGCATTTTTAATTCAAACTTATATGCAACAGTTTACCACTCCAACAAAAACTGCAATTATATTTGCAATGGAACCTGTAAGTGCAGGGATTTTTGGTTACTTTATAGGAAACGAATTTTTAAGCAATATACAAATCATTGGAGCTATAATAATTCTCCTAGCAGTGTTACTTGCTGAAATAAAATTGAAAAAAGAATAAAAATTTTATCAAATGCTTTGCTTTTGCGACTATAAGAATATATAATTTGATTATATTATAAAATGAGGAATGAAGAGATGAAAAAATTTTTATACATCACTGACCAAGACGAATATACAGATCATAGTTTTATAGGACCACTTTTTGAAAAATATTTAAAAGAGTATTTCCAAGTAGATATTGTTTATTTTAGTGAATTTAAAGCAGAATTTGAAAAAAAAGATGAACATAGATTTATACTTCCTGCAGCAGATAAAGAGAAAACAATTAAAGAGTTAAATAACAATGGAATTGATATTTCTTCTTATTCATATGTATTTGTGAGAAATAGTGGCGAAATTTTAAAACATGTTTTATCTATGAGTGGAACATATAAGTATAAAGTTGGATATAGATTATCATTTCCAAAAAGAAGAGCACAGATGCAAGTTGATAAGGCTAACAATAAAGCAAGTTTTCTAAAACATTTAAATAACACATTAACTACTTATTCAGAAACAAAAATGATTAATCAATGTGATATTTTCATGCCTACATCACAACAAATGCATGAAGAGTATTTTGAAGGTGTAAGCACGAAAACTTTTATATGTCCTCCTGCAATCGACCCAGAAACTTTACATGACAATATACAACACGAAGGAGATGAAAAAAGATTCTTCTATGCAGGAACTCTTGATAAATTAAGAGAATTTGAAACAGTACTTGAAGCCTTTAATGACGTAAAAAATAAAGATTGGAAATTAACAATTTCAACAAAAGATCCAGAATACGCGCAAGATGTTGTTAACTCATTCACTTCACTTGGAAATAATGTAGAAATACATAATGCAAAAAATAAAGAAGAATTATTAGATTTAATTTCTAAATCAGATATTGGTGTTTCAATTTTACCTGAGATTCCATTATTTAATACATCAACTCCTGTTAAAATTATGGACTACTACTCTTCTGCTGTTCCTTGTATTATGACAAATAATGCAAATAATAATACAATATTTACAGATGATCATGATGCATGGTTTTGTAAGTTTGATAAAAATTCAATAAAAGATAAAATTGAATATATTACGAGTCTTTCAAAAGAAGATATTGCTCAAGTGGGATTAAAAGGTCAAGAAAGATTACTTGCAGTTAGAAACTATAAAAGAATTGCTTCAGAACTAGCTGAAACACTAAATTTATTATAAAAATAAGAAGGAATATTTCCTTCTTATTTTATTTATTCCAAGAGATAACTGCCCACTTTACATAATCAATAAAATCTTTTTTATCTTTAACATTTTCATTATAATATTTAGTCAATTTCTGTTCTTCGGCTTTTGAGATATCACCAATACTCCAAGAAACAGATTTTATAAACTCTTCAACAGAAGTATAAACAGTACTACGACCTTCACTTCTTATAAAATTTACACTAGCATTTATTCCCATTGAATATAAAATATTTACAAGATAAATATAATCAGGTTTTTTTTCAATTTTTCTTTCCATTGCTTCAAGAATTTCATCAGCTAAAAAAGAACCTCCAACTTTATAAGAGATATATATTCTTTTTAAAGCTTGATTATCTAATTTTTTTAAAGCCTCTTGCATATTAGGAACTTCCATTGAACGTGAAGCTATTACAATATCACATTTAGGAACTTCAACCCAATTGTCATACCAAGATTTATTTATTGTATTTATATTAACTAGATTTTCATTTTTTGCATTTTGTCTTAAGATATCAAGCATAGTTTTTGAATAATCTAAAGAGTTAACATTTTCTAATTTTTGAGCTAATCTTAATGATAAATTCCCAACACCACAGCCTACATCAAGTAAACTTTTACAATGAGACACATCAACTAATGATAAAAACTCTTCATTATATATTGAGTTATGAACTCGTTTGTTCATAGAAATTGCTTTTTTATCCCAGGCTTCTTGAGATTTTGTTTTAAAAGTAGAATTCTGTTTTTGATTTACATACAATTCATTAAAATCTATATCTTCATATTTCATTTTTAACCTTTTTATTTATTCTAAATAATAGCATATAGGATATATTTATAATCTGAATTATTCACTAGAATATGCAACTAAGTTGCATTTAAGACTTAGTTGCATACAATTCCAAAAAAGGAAAAACATGAAAAAAACAATAATATTTTTTTGTCTATTTTTTACTTTTTGTTTAAATGCAAAAGTATTAAAAGTTGTAGGGCCACTTGAAATAAAAGGTCTAGAACCAACAAAAGCAGGATATATATATTCAAGGTTACAAATTGCAGAAAATTTGATGACTATAGATAATAATGGTGAGATAAAAGCAAATCTCGCAAAATCATGGGATGTATCAAAAGATGGTTTAACTTGGAGTTTTAAATTAAGAGATGATGTTATTTTCCATGATGGATCAAAATTTAATGCAAATATAGTTTCTTTTAACTTAAATAGAGAAGAATTATTAAAAAAAAGTATTCTTAGATATTTACCATTAGAAAAGATATATGCAGAAAATACAAATACACTAATTGTAAAATTAAAAACTCCATTTATTGCATTACCTTCATATTTTGTACATTATAGTACTGTTATCCTAGCTAAAAGTTCATTTGACGAAAAAGGAAAAGTGAAAAAAGTAATAGGTACAGGAGCTTTTGAAATAGCAAATATTACTATACCCATTGCAATAAAAGTAAAAAGATTTGACAATTGGTGGAATGGAAAAGCAAAAGTTGAAAATATTTCTTATACATCAGTAAGTAAAAATGAAACTAGAGCTTTAATGATGAAAACACACCAATCAGATATTGCATTTTCATTATTACCTATTTCTTTAAAATCATTAAAAAGAGATTCACATTTAAATACTGAAACTGTAACAATTTTTAGAACTAGAAAATTAAAAGTTAATTCAGGTTCAGAATTTTTAAGTGATAAAAGAGTTAGACATGCAATCTCTTATGCTTTAGATAGAAAAGGTATTTCAAAAGTTATTTTACATAATGAATCTTTAGCTGCAACGCAAATGCTTCCACCATCTATGCCTCTTTGGCACAATAAAGATATTGAACCTTTAAAACAAGATATCACAAAGGCAAAAGCATTATTAAAAGAAGCAGGTTGGATTAAAGCAAAAGATGGATTTGTATATAAAGATAATAAAAAATTTGCTATTGATTTAATCACATATTCAAACTGGCCAGAACTACCTATGATTGCAACTGCTGTTCAAAGTCAATTAAAAGAAATTGGAATTGATTTAAAAGTTTCTATAACTAACTCTTCTGAAGTAGTCAGAAGACACAAAGATAATTCTTTACAATTAGCTTTAATTTCTAAAAACTTTACCCTTGTACCGAATGCGATAGCCGCATTACTTCAAGACTATGGCAAAAAAGGTGGAAGTTGGGGAGCTATGAATTGGGAAAGTAAAGAGATGATTGAAACTTTAGAATTATTAAAAAAAGAAGACAATCCACAATTATATTATAAAATTACAAAAATTTTACAAGAAGACTTACCTACTATTCCTCTTACATGGTCTGATTTAGCCGTTGTTTATTCAAAACATTTAAAAGGTCTAAAAGTTGACCCATTTGAAATTTCATATAATCTTTCAGATGTAAGTTTTAAATAAAGGCTTATCTTTGAAAGAAATCATATTAAAAAGATCTTTTCAAATAATCCTAGTTGCTATATTGATTTCTACAGTGGGATTCATTATGATGCAATTTCTACCTGGAGATACTGCTATGAGAATAGCAGCAGGTAGATATGGTCCAGATGGTATTACAATAGAAATTGCTAAAAATGTAAGAAATGAGATAGGCTTAGATAGGCCACTTTTTCAACAATATTATGATTCTCTAATTAGATTAGTAAACTTGGATTTAGGTTATTCACTAGTAAGTGGAGAAAAAGTAATAGATGAACTAAAAGTTCAATTAGGGTATTCATTATACTTAGCATTTTACGCTTTTTTCTTTTCTATAATTATTGCAATTCCAATAGGAATATATACAGGCTCAAAGCAAAATGGTATAGCGGATAACTTATCTCAATTTGTTTCAGTATCTATTAGGGCATTACCCCCTTTTATTTTAGGTCTTATTTTAATAATAATCTTTTCTGTTTATTTAAATATTCTTCCAACTGCTGGATTTGAAGACTGGACATATATGATTCTGCCTGCTCTTACTTTATCATTAGGAATGGCTGCTGTTTCATCTAGACTTACAAGAGATTCTATGATAAGTGTTGTTTCATCATCTTATTACTCTTATGGAAGATATAAAGGATTAGATAATAAAACCCTAATAAAAAGACATGGAATAAAAAATGCCGCTATTCCTATTATTTCATTTTTAGGATTACAATCTATTTATTTAATTGAAGGGGTAGTTGTTGTAGAAACAGTATTTGCTTTTCCAGGGATTGGACATGCTTTATTACATGCAGTTATTGCAAGAGATATTCCTATGATTCAAGGAAGTATTTTAACAATGGGAATTTTATTTGTTTTAATAAATATACTTGCAGATGTTTTAAACGCATATTTAGATCCAAGAATAGGAGAAAAAAATGCCAAAAGATAAAGCTTTTTATAAAAATTCCTCACTATGGGGATGGACTGTTTTAATTACTTTGATTTCAATATCTCTTTTTATACCAGTACTTACAAATTATGACCCTGATAAACAAAACTTAATGTTATCACTTGCGCCAATGTCTTGGGAACATTTACTTGGAACAGATCAATACGGTAGAGATATTTTAACAAGAATTGCTTATGCAACCCAATTATCATTTTTATTAGCACTATTCACAACTATATCAGCTTTAATTCCAGGAGTTTTTTTAGGGATTTTATCTGCTTATAAAGGGGGAATCATTGATAAATTCTTTGTGCTTTTAGGAGATATGATATTAGCTTTACCTGGATTACTTTTAGTATTACTTTTTATTTCAATTGCACCTGGAGATTTTCTATTTTTATATCTTGGATTATCTTTATCATTATGGATTGAATTTTTTAGAGTTAGTAGAACAAAAACAAAGAGTATTTTAGTTGAACCCTATATTGAAGCAAGTAAATCATTGGGCTTTGGATTCTTATATATTTTAAAGAAACTTATTTTACCTAAACTAATGCCAATGATTTTAACAATTTCTACATTTGCAATGAGTACTGCAATAATTGCTATTTCTACGTTAAGTGCAATTGGAGTAGGACTTAAACCTCCAACATCAGAATTAGGTTCTATGATTGTAGAATTAATGCCATATTATGATGAAGTACCTATGCTTGTAATATTACCTTCATTTGTTATCTTTTTATTTGTATTAGCACTTCAATTAATATCTAAAAGGAGTATCTAGTGTATAAACAAATAAAAATAAAGAATTTAGATATTTATGCTAAAAATGAAAAAATAGTAAAAAATATAAATTTAGAAATTTCTGTAAACAAGCCATTAGTTTTATTAGGAGAATCAGGTTCTGGAAAGTCCTTAATAATGGATGCAGTAATTGGAACACTAGCTAATTCACTAAAAACAAAAGGTGAAATTCTTTTAGATGATATTGATTTATTAAAATTAGACTATAAAAAAAGAGAAAAACTTTGGGGAAAACAAATTGCGCTATTACCTCAAGAACCATGGAGAGCACTAGACCCTACAATGAAAATTCTTGAACAAGTGAAAGAAGTACATAAATATATACATAAAAAAGATAATAAGACTTCATATATAGAATCTATTAAAGACTTAAAAGAAGTAGAATTAGAAAAGAATACAGACTCTTACTCATTTGAACTATCAGGGGGCATGTGCCAAAGAGCAACTTTAGCTATTACACACGCTGCAAATGCACAAGTAATTTTAGTTGATGAACCTACTAAGGGTTTAGATAAAGAACTTTGTGATTCTGTTGTTGAAAAACTTCAAGAAGAAGTATCAAAAAGAAGATTGGTTTTTATAATTACTCATGATATAGATATTGCAAAAAAAATAGATGGAACACTAGGAATAGTTGTTGATGGTAATTTAGTCGAATATGGAAATAGTAAAGAAGTATTAGATAATCCAAAACATGAATACACAAAAGAACTATTAAGTTCAGAACCATTATCTTGGGACATTCAAAAAGTAAAAATAAATAATACACGACTAATAAAAGTAGAAAATGTTAGTAAAAGTTTTAATAAAAATCTTATTTTCAAAAATCTTTCTTTTGATTTAAATAAAGGAGAGATAGTATCTATTGTAGGTAAAAGTGGTAGTGGAAAAAGTACTTTAGGAAATATCATGCTAGATTTGATAAAACTTGACAAAGGTAAGATTAAAAAAGATACCCATGCTAATAAAATCCAATATCAAAAAATTTATCAAGATCCACCAAGTGCATTTTTGCCAAACCAGCTTTTATTTGATGGATTAAAAGACTTAATGTTATTACATAATATTTCAGAAAGCAAATTGGATAATATGTTAATTGAATTTAAACTAGATAAACTTTTATTATCTAGGTTACCAGATGAAGTATCTGGTGGTGAGTTACAAAGAATAGCAATAATAAGAGCTTTATTGTTAAATCCAGTCTTTTTATTTGCCGACGAAGCGACATCTAGACTTGATCCAATTTCACAAAAAGAAGTTATCCTTTTATTAATAAATTTAGTTAAAAAGAACAACTTATCATTACTTATAATTACTCATGATATTAATTTAGCAAAAAAAATATCAAATCAAGTGATTTATTTAAATGACTATAAATAAAGAGGAAGATTTATTCTTCTTCTTTAATCTTTTTTAACCCAAACTTTAAATTTCCACGCTGGACTTACAACTTCATTATTAGTAATAACTGCATCGTAATCTTTTTGTTCAGCTAAATCCCAAGAAGAAAAATCAATCTCTTTTAAATATGCGTCAGCTTCACCTTCATAATCAACTTCGCTCAAATACATTTTATCAACGTAAGGAAATAGTGTTTCATAAATATTTGCTCCACCAATTATAAAAAGTTCTTCTTCCGCATTTTTTCTTGCAAAATTAAAAGCCTCTTGAACATCACCAAAAGAGTGAACACCTTCATGTTCAAATTCTCCTCTTGTTAAAACTAAAGAAGTCCTATTTGGAAGAGGTTTTCCAATTGATTCAAAAGTTTTTCTTCCCATTATAATATGATGTCCAGAAGTAATAGTTTTAAAATTTTTAAAATCCTCAGAGATATGCCATAACATTTGATTGTTTAATCCAATCTCCCAGTTTTTTCCATATGCTACAATCATCGAAATTTTCATTATTTTGCCTTTGTGTTATACTGCCATTTGAGCTTTAATAGGCTCATCGCATACATAATCAATCAATTCAAAATCTTCCACTTTAAAATCATTAATATCTTTGATATCTGGATTTATTTTCATACTTGGTTTTTCATGTGGAGTACGACTTAGCTGTAAATTTACTTGATCATAATGATTTGAATAAATATGTGCATCACCAAAAGTATGTACAAAATCCCCTACTTCTAACTCACAAACTTGTGCAATCATCATAGTTAAAAGTGCATAAGAAGCAATATTAAAAGGAACTCCTAAAAATACATCTGCACTTCTTTGGTATAATTGACAAGATAATTTTCCATTTGCCACATAGAACTGGAAAAATGTATGACATGGTGGCAAGGCCATTTTTTCAATTTCTCCAACATTCCAAGCTGATAAAATCATTCTTCTTGAATCAGGATTAGTTTTAATTTGATTAATTAAATCACTTAATTGATCAATTGAATTTCCATCTGTTCCCATCCATGAACGCCATTGCGCTCCATAAACATGTCCCAATTCTTTTATAGTATCAGTATTCACATATCCTAAATCTTTTCCTTGTGCATCTGCATTTGCAGTCCATACTGTTTTTTTGCCAATTATATTTTCCCTACTTTCTCCAAAATGAATTTCGGCAAGTCTTCTTTCATCAGTTGAACCTTCAATAAACCATAAAAGTTCACTGATAATTGCTTTTAAATGAGTTTTTTTAGTAGTAACTAAAGGAAAGCCTTCACTTAAATCAAATCTCATTTGATATCCAAAAACTGAAGTTGTTCCAGTTCCTGTTCTATCTTCTTTTTTAACACCTTTTGTTAAAATGTATTCTAATAAATCTAAATATTGTTTCAATTGCTTTCCTTAGTTAAATATTCATTGTTTTTTATTTTGAGATTTTATTATATTCAAATAAAAGTGAGATATGGCTAAGAATAAATTTCAAATAATTTTATTTCAATGGCAATTTTATTACAAATTTTGCACCAGTATAAGTCTTACCATTATATACATAAGTTTCATTACTAGCTTCAATTGTACCTTTTAAGTGTTTTGTAATAATTTGATTTGTCATATAAAGCCCAATACCTGTTCCTATTGATTGATGCTTCGTAGTAAAATAAGGTTCAAATATTTTATCCATACTTCCTTCTTTTATTCCTCCTGCACTATCTTTAAAAGTCATTATTACTTGATTTTCTCTTTCTTTCATACTTAGAAAAAAATACCTATCATCTGTACTTATATTATGTTCTAAAAATGCATCTTTTGAATTATTGTATATATTAATAAATGCTTGAATAAGAATATTTTCATTTAATTCTACTTCAATAGATTCATCAATATCATTAACAGTTTCAATAAAATTATTCTCAAAAGGAATTTTTATCAAATTTTCTAACTTATAAAAAATATCTTTTAACATATAAACTTTTTTTTCAGTTGAATTTGACATAAAAAAGTTTCTAAAATCATCTATAGTTCGAGAAAGATAATTTGCTTGTTTTAAAACACTGTCTGCGCAATCTCTTAAGTCCTGATTACTAATATCTTTGTCAAAATCAAGCCATACATTAATTGCAGAAACATGTGTAGTTATAACGCTCAGAGGTTGCCTCCATTGATGAGATATATTACCAAGCATCTCTCCCATAGCTGCAATTTTTGATTGATTTAACAGTAGTTGTTCTTGTTTGTTCTGTTCCTCTTCTAATCTTTTTATATTAGAAATATCATTAGCAATAATTAAAATTAAATCTTCTGATTTTTTATTTTTAAAAGGTTTCTTTGTACAAATATAATGTTTTACTTCTCTTTTTGTCGTATCTTTAAATTCTTCATAAAGAACTTCAGTTTTACCTTTATCTATAATCTTTTTTATATCTTTCCCAAAGAACTGTGCTATTTCTTTAATTTCTTTATTCATAAGATAATTATCATTTTTACCAATCATCTCTTCTAATGTAGAATGATATAATTTCGCAACAGCCTTATTCGCTAAAAGAAAAGTCCCTTCATAATTTCTTATCATAATAGGATTAGGACTCTCATCTAAAACTGATTGTAAAAAGTTCTTAGATTCTAAAACTTCAAGATTTTTTTGTTCAAGTTTTTTTTGTGCAGATTGGAGCTCTTTTAATGCATGTTTTGTTTTGTTTTTTTCAATTGTAATTTTTCTATTCCACCATAAAACCCATATGATTATCATAAAGGCAATTAGTACAATTTTCCAAATCAGAGAATAATTCATTTTATCTATAGTTTGAAGAGAAAACCATTTTTGTTGTATAGCACTATGTTCTACAGAACTTATTTGATCAAAGCCTTTAGAAAGAATACTCGTAAGTTCTGGCCACTCTTTTGGTGCAACAAAATTATAATTAACATTACCATAACCAGATGGTGCTGCAACTTTTAAATTTTCCAATCCACCAAATACACTTGAATAATTTGCTATAGCAAGGTTTCCAACATAGGCATCAACTTTACCTTCATTAACATATTCTAAAGCCTTTTTTGTATCAACTACATTAATAATCTTTATGTTAGTGTAGTCTCTTTTTATCCAAATATTTGTTGCATAATCTTTTTCTAAAACTATAGTTTTATTAACTAAATCTTTCATTGACCCAATATATGGAGAATCTTTATGTTTTATAATCATCATTGGATATGAAAGAAAAGCTTTGCCAAAAGAAAATCTTTTTATATTTTCTTTATTTTTAACAGTAAATGGAATAGTGTCAAATTTTTCTCTTGTTTCAAGCATATTGTAAGAATCGCTCACCGATATATTTTCATATACAAATTCAACTTCAAGCCCCACATTTTCTGCACTTTTCTTAACATAATCAACTGCTATACCTAAAGCTTCATTATTTTCAAAAAATTCAAATGGTGCTCTTTGTGTTCTAATTCCAAATCTAATTTTTTTATGTTTTTTTATAAAATTTTCTTCATCTAAAGTAAAAGTAATTTGTTTTTCATCACTTACATATGGAGTATTAACCCATTTCTGTAGTATTATATTCATCTCTTCTCTTGATATATCATCCAAACCTTTTTGTAAAATAGATTTTAATATAGGTTTCTTTATATTTGAAAAGAAATGAACAGATACACTTTTCAAATCTTCTTGAGCAATATCTTTTAATCCAACAATAGAATTATCTCTTATATAATTTTCGACAACTAAATGGTAATCTACCAAAGCATCAACTTCTCCATTTATAACTCTACTTGTTGATTCATCTAAGCCATTAGTCTCAATAATTTTAATTTTGGGAAACATCTCTTTTATTTTTTTTATTGTAGAGTAACCTTTAGTTATAGCAATCTTTTTATTTTCTAAATCTTTGAAATTCTTTATAGTATTATTTTCAGCTGATACATATATATATTCTCTTACTTTATAATATTCATTGCTAAAAAAACCAAATTTTTCTCTATCTTTAGCAAAAAAAGTTGCAGGAAGTAAATCAATTTTTTGTTTTTTAAATTTTTCTAAAAGCCTAGACCAAGGAGAGTAAATATATTCTACTTCTAATCCAGTATTTTTTATTACTTTTTGTAAAATGTCATTGTACAAGCCATCATTTTTATTTTTAATATTATCAAAGAAAATATAGGGTTTTGCAGGCTCAATTCCTATAGTAATTTTGTTATTTTCAATCCAATTTTTTTCTTCTTCATTTAAAAAATCATTAGACTTTGATATTTTTAAATTTAAAATCCAATTTTGCTTTAACTCACTTAAAACAGAAAAAGGTATAGAATCCAAAGTTTTATTTATAATCGAAGCCAAAAGAGGCTTTTCTTTTCGTATCCCAAATCTAAGATCTTCTTTCTTAATATCTGGATGAAGAAAAATACCTGCAAGTTTAATATTTGAAAACATGAGACTTTCAAGTTTATACATATTCATTGTATTCGCAATTACTGCATCAATCTTTTTTTCATGTAATGCAATAAACCTCTCATTTGAACTATCAAATTCGACTGCTTCTATATTCTCTTTTCTTAAAATATCAACAGTATATGAATTTTTAACAGTTCCAACTCTTTTATTCTTTAAAGTTTCAATACCATTATAACTTTCGAAATCATTTCTAGTAAAAATTCCAATTGGAATTTCATAATACTGGGATGAGAATATTGTAAAAGGGAGTCTATTTTTTTTATATGAAAACTCTGAAATCATATCAATTTTAGAATTTAAAAACATATCATAAAGGCTAGTCCAAGAACCACCAACTATTTCAAACTTTAAACCACTTTTTTGAGATATTATATTTATAAGGTCTTGTGTAAATCCGATTTTTTTACCATTTCTATTAAAACTAAATGGAATATAACTATCCATAGAACCAATTTTAATTTTTGAAGAGTTTTTTATAAATTGTTTTTCTTCTTCTGTAAAATTTAAACTTGATGCAAATAAAGTAATAGCAGGATAAATAAACAATAGAAGAACGATCAATATTTTTTTCATGATTTATTTTACTATTAAAAAACTTATAATATTCCTTCTCCCTAAAATAAAGTGTTATAAATACAAAATAATCTAAATACTATATAAGTTTTACTTTTCTTTTGACAAATATTCATATAAATACAAATATTGTCTTAATTCTTTCATACTCTCATATTCTAGACCATTTTCAATCCATTGTTTTATCTCAAAAGGAATTTTAAGTGGTTCTAAAAGTTGTTCTTTTTTTGATTTTGATATTTTATTATGTTCATATAAAAGTGAAAGATGAGAAAGAATCGAAGTGATTCCTAAATCTCTAATCTGAGATATCTCTTCTATGGATTTTTCTTCTTCTATTAGTTCTAAAGTTTGTTCATATGTTTTTGTCAATTTTTTCAAAGGTACTCTAGCTTCGAGTTGTTCTTTATGTTCTTCTTTCATAGATTTACAAAGTTCTAAAAATTCATTTCCATATTTTTCGAATCTTACTTTTCCTACCCCATTAATTTCCAAGAAATCTGCTTTTGTAGTAGGAAGCTTTGTAGATAATTCTTTTAAAGTTTTATCTCCAAATATTACATAAGCTGGAACTTCATGCTCAAGTGCTATTTTTCTTCTTAAAACTTTAAACTCTTCAAAAAGTTTTTCATCAAATGTTAATTCTACTTCTTCTTGTTCTTGTTTTGCTAAAAGTCCTAGTTTATCACTATCAATTAAAACCTTTTCATTTCCTTTTAAAATATTCATACCTAAAGTTGTGATTTTCAAAGCTCTAAATTCGCCAAGACTTAGGGCTTCACTATCTATTAATTTATCACAAATAGCGATCCACTCGTTTTTTGATTTTTCTACTCCAATATTATAAACACTCAATTTGTCATGTGCAAAATCTAAAATCTTCTGATTTTTTGAACCTCTTAAAACATCAACAATATGATTTATTCCAAATCTTTGTTCTGTTCTATAGATAGCAGACAAAAGTTTTTGGGCGTCTACACTTACATCAACCTGTTCAACTTCACCTTTAGTACAATTATCACAAATCGTTTTACATTCGTCAATATCATCTTCAAAATATGAAGCAATGATTTTATGCCTACAATTATTTGAAACACAATATCTATACATAAACTCCAACTTATCAAGTCCAGTTTGTTTGTATGCATTGTCTATTGCTTCTTCTATTTGTATTTTTCTTTTAACCTCATCAGCTTTTGAATAGAGTAAATATACATAAGACATATCTCCATCACGCCCTGCTCGACCTATCTCTTGGTAATAATTTTCTAAAGTTTTAGGTAAAGAAGTATGTATTACAAAACGTATATTTGATTTATCTATTCCCATACCAAAGGCAATAGTAGCTACAACAATATCAATTTTTTCATACACAAAATCATCAAATACTTCATTTTTGATTTCACTACTCAATCCAGCGTGATATGCCTTTGCACTATAATTTTCTTCAGATAAAAACTTAGCTATTGATTCCGCTTCTTTTCTTGTAAAGGTATAAATGATTCCGCAAAGACCCCTATGAGTTTTCAAAAAATTCAATATCTGTCTTTTTCCATTTGAGATTCTAGGTTCAACTTTTATATCAAGATTATCTCTTTGGGTTTTTGCTCTAAAATGTTTTGGATTGTTTAAATTTAAAGAAGCAGAAATATCAGCTTCTACTTTTTTAGTTGCAGTTGCAGTAAAAGCACAAACAGCAGTATTAGGAAAAAATTGTTTTAATCTATCAAGATTTCTATACTCAGCTCTAAATTCGTGACCCCAAGCAGATACACAGTGAGCTTCATCTATCACAAAATAGTTTATATTTACTCTTTGCAAAACTCCTACAAATTCGTTAGAAGTAAATCTTTCAGGAGCTACATAAATAAATTTTAAATCACCATTTAAAAGTTTTTGCATAGTAAAATTATTCTCATCATTGCTTTGCAAAGAACTAATCATTTCAGCAGCAATATCCAAATCATTTAAAGCTTTTACTTGGTCTTGCATAAGTGCAATAAGTGGAGAGATTACAACTGTAACACCATCCATAAGGAGTGTTGGGAGTTGATAACAAAGTGATTTACCACCACCTGTTGGAAGGATGGTTAGTACATCTTGTTTATTGATGATACTATCTACAACTTCTTCTTGGAAGCTTCTAAAGTGTTCATGTCCGAAAATGTCTTTTAGTATTTTGTGTTTATTATTCAACACTGTTTAAAAACTCTACTAACTCTATATTTTTGAAATTTTCAAGCTTTGCATAAGAGATATCATCTTTTATATCTATATTTTGTTCCATAATTACTTCTTTCAATTCATATAAAAAAGGTGATAATTTATCTTGTACAACATTCCAAACTTCATTTTCATCTATACCAAAATATCCATGTACTATTAGATTTCGGAAATCAACAATTTTTCTATATTTTTCATTTTCTAAAAGACCTAATTTAATAAGAGTATTTGTAGCTTCTCCAACTATTTCAAGTTCTCTAAGAGTCGCATCCCATTGGAGTTCACTCCATTTAAAATCTTCCGCATTAGCAAACTCTTTGGTATATCTTTGGATTTTATTTATTGCAATAAATATATCTACGATGTAAAGGGAAAGGTCTCTGCTAGACATATATTAACTCATCTTTTATCTGTTTTTTAACTAACAATCTTAGGTTTTTTTCTTTTCCTAAATCAACTTTAGTTTTAAATGCGTCTTCTAAGAAATATTTTAAATCAAAAAAATTATCAAATGATGGTTTCATATCTACAATAATATCTATATCACTATCTTTAGTAGCTTCATCCCGTGCAAAACTTCCAAAAAGCGCTATTTTATCTACCGCATATCTTTCTTGGATTATTTGTTTATTGTTTTTTAAAAAATTGATTATATTATCTCTTGTTTGCATTTTTTCTCTTTTTTTAGAAAATCTATTTGAATAATTATATTTTAGCATATTTAGTTAATAACTCAAAATCATATCTACACTTTTAGAATTTTGTGCTTATTTTATGCATAGAAGGATATTATCATATGTATCTATGAAAGGTTATATTCTAAATGTATTATAAAGTCAACTATGTAGACTTTTAATAATATTCTTGTAATATATTTATAAATATTATATTTAAAGAGTTATTATGGAATTGGTTTATTTGTGGGTTGAGGATTATAAGAATATAAAGAGTCAGGGGTTTAATTTTTCTCCTAATTTTGATTGTACTTTTAAAGATGAGTATGATGAAAATGGAAGATTAAAAGATAATTGTGAATTAATTATTGATAAAAATGAAGATTATGTGAGTATTTTTCCCAAGAATATAAATGTTACTGCAATTGTTGGGGAGAATGGTAGTGGGAAGAGTAGTATTTTACAAATACTTTTTATGTTAATTTACTATAATAGATTTTCAAATATCAAAAAAGATGACCTAGATACAGAACATTATTTTTATGCAATTCTAAATCTTGAATATAAATATCAAAATAAATCTTTTTTTATAGTATTAAAAGACAATAGTGGCATATATAAAAAAATACTTTTCAATACTGATATAAAATGTAATATTTTGTGTCATGAGTTAAAAGATACAGAGATAAACTTTTTTTCTGTATATTTTAATTATATATTTGATACTTGGTTTGATGATTATAAGGATAAATGGATTAGCCATGTTTATCATAAGAATGACAGATATAGCACTCCTTTGCTACTACAACCAAACAAACAAAACTCTAATACATTATCAGCAGAAGTTAATATTGATACAATTAACTATTTAAATATACAAAATATTTTAAAATTTTATGAGTCAATTAGTGACTTGTCATCAATTACAAGTTTTTTTAAACCTAATATTTTAAAAATTCAAAATATTTTGCATTCAATTGGTTATTCTACAAATGGAAATTTTATAGAATTTAAAGTAATACATAAAATTGCTAATCAAATTTTAACAATTGTTTCTAAACACAACTTTAAACTTAATTACAATAGTAATAATAATATAATGAAGGAATTAAAAAATTTAGAAGATAATAATGAATTTGAGTATATTAATCAACTTTACATATCTTGTAAAATGTTACTTTCAAAGAAAGAATTATTTGACGAAGTGATATATGATAGAATAAAAATCAACTTCGAAAATATGATTAAAAAAGATACACTAATATCTCAAAATAATTTAATTCAATTAAAAGAATTCAAGAAATTGATTAAACCTAATGTATTAGAATATGAAGTCCTAAAAATAAAAAAATGTTTTGTATTTCAAGAAGAAAAAACATTTGAGAGTAATGTTTTTAAACTCTTATTCAATTCTCAAGAGTTAGGTTTACATAGACAAGAAGTTAAAAATATTTTAAATAGTATCCCTCCTTGGTTGGATATTGATTTTTATGAAGATGAAAAATCATTAAATAGCTTAAGCAGTGGAGAAAAAGCTTTATTTACAATTATCTCTAATATTATGTATCAATTCAATAATATACACATTGATGATAAATATGAGGCAATCAACATTTTTTTAGATGAAATAGAATTAGGAGTTCATCCAAAATGGCAAAAAGAGTATCTATCAAATGTAATTAAATCTATCAATCCTTTAAATAAAAAAGGTAAAAAAATAAATCTGTTTTTTGTAACTCATTCTCCTTTTGTACTTTCAGATTTGCCAAAAGAAAATGTAATGTTTTTAAAAGATGGTAAACAAGATAATCCAAGTATAGAACAAACTTTTGGAGCAAATATTCATACTTTACTTTCTCATGGATTTTTTATGAAAGATGGACTTATGGGTGAGTTTGCAAAGGATAAAATTGACACTGCAATTAAATATTTAAATCAAATAAAATTAACTGAATATGAAATTAAATATTGTGAGAATATAATTTCAATTATTGGTGAACCCATAATTAAAAGAGAACTTCAGAAAATGCTTGATAGTAAAAGATTATCTGAAGTAGAACAAATTAAACAAGAAATCAAAAGATTAGAAGAGAGAATGACTTTAATTTGGAAAAATAGTAAATAATATGATTAAAATACAATATCAAAAGTCATTGGATGATTATTTTAAAAAATTAGATTTATCGTTTAACGATTTAAAGACTTCAACACTTTATAATTCAAATGCAAAATATAAAGAGTGTGTTACATATATTGAAAAGAATTTAAAAACTATTATATGTGAAAAACCTAATGTATTGAGAGAACACATAAATAAGATAAATAGTCTTTCAATAAATTTTATATTGAATAGAAAAACAAAGGATGGTAGCTTAACAACTGTACAACAAAATGAAAATGAATTTATTAAAAAACTAAGAAAAATATTTGATTATGATAATAAAATAGATAAACCAGAATTTGCAAAAGAAATAGGATTAACTTGTTGTCCCTACTGTAATAGAGAATATATATTTAGAATTTATGATGACAAAAAAAATGCTGAACTTAGGACATTAGCTGTTTTAGACCACTATTATGATAAAGGGAAATATCCTTATCTTGCATTGTCTTTTTATAATTTAATACCATCATGTAATATATGTAACAGTAAGTTTAAAACTACTGTAGACTTCAAAGAGAATAAACATCTCCACCCTTATGAAGACAGCTTTAATGAAAAAGCAAGATTTACGAAATTCTTTAATAATGTAAATTCTGAAAATAAAAAGTTTGACTTACTATCTAAAGAGAGAATTTCGTTGGCTTTAAAACCTTTAAATGCTAATGATAGTGCAACACAAAATACAATAGATACATTTAGATTAGAAACTTTATACCAAGAACACAAAGATATTGTTTTAGAGCTTATTCAAAAAGCGCAAGTTTACAATGAAAGTTATATTGATGAACTTTATCAAAAATATGAGGGAACTCTTTTTAAAAATCGTGAAGATGTTTTAAGACATATAACTAGTGGATATATGGAAGATCAAGATATCAATAAGCGTCCACTTTCTAAACTTATTAAAGATATTAGTGAAGAGTTGGATTTGATTTAATTCTCTTCTTCACTTTTTGATAGCAAAAAGTAAACAAAAACTACCCACGGGGTCTCGAAGCCGAAGGTTCCCTCATTTATTATTCATCCCTTTTGAGTGCCTAAAAACTTGCTAAAATGTGCTCCCAGCACATTTCTTAACGCTTCAAACAGTTTAGTCACTTGTTTTCAAAAGAGATAAATAAACACTCAGCTTCTCAAATGTGGGAAAGTGGGATAATGACCTTTACATTTTTTTGTACCATTTTGTTTTAGTTGGTGTAATACTCAATTTACAAATGATAGTTTGAATTTTCTCATCGTCCAGACTTTGTTGAAGCCGGAAGTTTTTAATTTATTTTCGGAATCGTCCGAAGCCTGTTTGACCGTTAATAAACGTGACTAAATGTCACGTTTTAGGGAGTTCTGGAGGACAGAAAATGAATTAAAAACGGTAGGGAACTTTAGCTTCAACAACCGTCTGGTTGCTTTTGTTTTACTTTTGCAACCAAAAGTAAAGAAAGCGAAGAGGTTTACCTCTTCAAGAGAGTTTTAAAAAGTTAAACTTTTTAGATAAAATCCAAATTTACTAAACCAAAGCAATATAGATCTCAGTTCTTAAATTCTCAGGCTTAGTGCTTCTTGGATTTTTATTCAAATACTTTTCAAGAATAGGCAAATCCCTTAATTCAACCCCACTTTCTACAATCCAATCACTTATCCCATCATAAGTATTAATCAAAGTTTCATAACTTCCCTTATGTAAAAACATTGCATATTTTCCACCATCGATTATTTTACTTTGTATTTCACCCTCTGGTTTAACACTTTTATCATCCCATGAAATACAAGCATCGTATCTTAGTTTATCTACTTCTGTTACATGTGGATTATCATGCCCTATTCCAAACATCATAGAGTCATCACCCATTAGGTTTTTCTTGTTTTTTATTCTATGTCCATAAGCAAAAGGCATAAGTACTTCCCAAGCTTCTTGGGCTGCTTTTTGATACGCACCTGTTCTTCTTACATACAAAATTTCTATATCATCAAGCTCTACTATTTTTGGCTCTAACATTTTATTTCCTCTTTTTAATTTTGCATTTTTTGCAAACTCTTTGGGAGTTATTCCAAAATGCTTTTTAAAAGCTTTTGAAAAAGAGGCGTTGGTTTCATATCCACTATTCATGGCTATTTGAGTGATTTTTTGATTTGTCATAAACTGTAAAGTTGTACTTTGAAGTCTTACTCTTCTAATATAATCCCCCATACTCTCACCAACAATTGATTTAAATATGCGATGAAAATGATACTTAGAAAAGCTGGCAACTTTAGATAACTCTTCTAGAGTTAATTCACTGTTATAGTTTTGCTCAATATACAAAATCACTCTACATACACTTTGAACATAATCATCTTTTGTGGTCTTACTCATCTACTCTCTTTCAAACTCTTTGTAGGGAAATTGTAATGTTATTTGAAAATTAAAACTACTCCTAGATTGCTAAATTATTTATTTGATTCTTCTTGTTTTGCCCAAATACCAGCAAGAATAGAACCTGAAATATTATGCCAAATACTAAAAATAGCCCCAGGAAGTGCACTTAAAGCAGAAAAATATTTCATAGCTAAAACAACTGCCAATCCAGAGTTTTGCATACCAACTTCTATGGCAACCGTTTTACATACTGTTTTATCATATCCAAACATTTTTGCAAAATAGTAGCCAGCAATTAGTCCTAAAAGATTGTGACAAGCTATTGCCAACATTAGAGATATTGCAATAGTAGAGATTTTACTTTCATTTAATCCTATAATAATACCTATAATAAATACAATTGAAAGAATAGATAAAAGAGCAAAAATATCATGTCTTTTTTCAATATATTTATTAAAAAAATGATTTAAAATAAGTCCTACAACAACTGGTACAAACACTATTTTTAAAATACTAAGCAACATACTAAGAGCTGGTACAGGTACTGTTTGTCCCACATAAAAAAGTGTCAAATATGGAGTAATGATTATTGATAACAAAGTTGAAACTATAGTCATAGTAATAGAAAGTGCCACATCAGCTTTTGCTAAAAATGCTATTACATTAGAAGCTGTTCCACCCGAAACTGCACCTACGAGTACCATTCCTACAAGTAATTCATCAGATAAATTAAATATCTTAGATACTAAATATGCAAATAAAGGCATAAATAAAAACTGTAATATTACAGTCAATGCTATGATTTTTGGACGTTTTAATACCCTCTTAAAATCATCAACTTTAAGTGTTATTCCCATACAAAACATAATAAGTATCAAAAGTGGAATAATCCACCCTTTAAATCCAACTACTAAACTTGGTTGCAAATATGTAAGTATTGAAAATAGTATTGCCCATAAAGGAAATAAAATAGAAATCTTTTTTATCATAATTAATCCAATGTTTTTTCTTAATTCTACAAAAAAAGTTTTAAAATCAAGAATAAAATAATAAGATTTAAACTAATCTTTGAAAATGAACCTCGGATAAAAAATCCTAACAAGAAGCAAAATTCCAAAAACAGATAAAGCAGTTGTAATATTAAATTGAATATTTGTTGTCAAAACAATTAAAAGTGTAAAAACAAAACTTATTACAAACCAAAAACTAATCAAACCCATAAATACACCAATTATTCTTAATAGTGTTCCTGTGTGATTACTCATTTTAGCCCCTTTATTATTGCTTGGATTTGTCGTCTATGGATAAAAGTATGCATATACATAAAACATGCCCAATCAAAGTTATTAAAACTTACAAACCATGGGTGTTTTTTTGTCATCTTTGAATAGTTTTTTTTGTGATTTTTTATATACTCTTTATATGTTTTCATAAAATCAAAAAACTTTTTATGCTCATCTTTTCCATTCTCCTTTGGTTTTACAGCTTCTATTCTAATCTCTTTAGGAAACTCTTTTTCATTTGAAAGGGTTTCAATTACAGCCATAACTGCAGTACCTGCAATTCTTAAGTGTTCCAAAGTCATATTTATAGAATAATCCCGACTATGATCTTCAATAGCAAAGGCTCTATCTATCTCAACTCTTTTTTGTAAAGTCTCTTCATCGAAGCCTTTAATTAACTCTTCTATTATCTTAACTTCCCTTTTAATCATAAATAGTGCGATATTCCAAGTACACAGAATCCTAACAGAAGGAACCAAAACTCTTTTTATAAATAGCTGTTCTATTTGAGGTAAACCTGCTCCTGCAACTCCTAAACTCATATTAACTCCTTTTTATATTTCAAATTTTAGAGTAATTACTCTAAAATTTAGATTAAAAGCTCTATTATGTTAAAATTCTTTATGAAAAAATTAAAAATAGATACAAAAACAAAAATTATTGATAGTGCAAAAAAACTTTTCAATAAACAAGAAACATTAAGTGTAACAACCAATCATATAGCAAAAGAAGCAGGAATTTCCCCTGGTAATTTGTATTATCACTTTAAAAACAAAGAAGAAATTATTTTGTTTTTATATAAAAATCTTTCAAAAAAATTTGAATCATTAAATACATTTGAGAGCTTAATACTTAGCAAAAATCCCATTCAAACTATGCACCAAAATTTTGAATATTATGGTGAAATGTTTTATGAGTACCGTTTTTTACTAAGAGATGCCATGGTTTTAATGGCACTATATCCAAGTTTTAAAAAAGCTTTTGGAACAAACCAATATAAAAGAATCCAACAAATAGAAGGACTTTTACAGTTTTTAATAAAAGAAAATATTCTTAAGTTCCCACCTGAACAAAATCTAAAAAAGAGAGCAAAACTGCACTGGTTTATTACTTCTTATTGGCAAGTATTTGCATCCTCATCAGGTGAAGTTTCAAAAGAATCAATAAAAGAAGCAAAAGATATTTTCTTTGAGTTTATGATTTACCCTTTTTTAAGTGAGAAAGGTAAAAAGATGAGAAAAGAAATAAACTAAATATAAAAGAAAAGACCGAAATATCTATATACCTAGATAAAACAACTTCTAATATTTATAAATTTTATATAAATACAAAAAACTATACTGTAGTTTGTTCAGCGAACATCATTACAATTAAAGTTACAATCGTACAACTATATACAATGATTCCTAATGCTTTTTTCATAATTTATCCTTTTAATAAATTTGACTAATCAGTCTATTTTGAGACGAAAGAAGATTCTTGACTGATTAGTCAAAGGAATTATAACAATTTTTGACTAATTAGTCAAGCATTTTGAAAAAAATTCTACTTTTTTATTATTACTTGATCAAAATAGTATTCTAATTGTCCTATACAATTAGAAAATACTTCTCCATCTTGTGATTTTTTTGCAGTTGACAAACAACCCTCTATAGATGCTACTACATATATTGCAAGTTGTTTTATATTAGGATGATTTATTTCATTATTTGCTTCCGCTTTTAATAAAACTTTTTCAATGACATCTTCAAAATTCACATATACTTTTTCCAAAGCTATTTTAAAATCTTTATCATGATGTGAAAGTTCTTGCACAAGGGAATTCAACCTGCACCCTAAAGTAAAGTTAAAACTATCTCTATTTTTAAGAACTTTAAACATAGTCTCTATATAATTATCATTTACCTCTAATATTGCACTATATTTTTTATCAATGTATCCAAATACATGCACATCAATTACCGCTAATACCAGTTCTTTTTTTGATTTAAAATAATGATACATGGAACCTTTATTCATCTTTGCTTTTTTTAAAATCTTATCAACTGATGTAGAATAATATCCATTTTCATATATCTCTTCAAAAGTTACTAACAATAATTTTTCTTTTGTAGTCATCTATTAGTTCCTCTTTTGACCAGGTTTTGGTTGACTTACTTGCTTTTGCAAATCAATACTTAAATTATGATAGAAGAGTTCTCCATAATCTGTTGTTCTGTTTATAGTTTCATATGCTTGAAGAATACTGTTATTATACATAACTGCATCTTGTAATATTTTAATAATCTTAACTGATTCTAAAAAGTTTACGTGAGATGGTGCTTCTATAGGTGAAGAATAATACTTATGCATTCTTTCCACTAGATTTTTGTTTCTAATCTCAATAAATACAGATTCAATAGGTGATTTAAAAAACAATATTTTCTGTTTTACATTTATTGATATATATGTTGTTTCCATTCCATATATTTTTCTAGAAAAAGAATCAAATAAAAATAGCTTTTTATTATAGTTATTATTAAACAATTCAAAAATAAGCTCTAATATTTTAACCTTTTCCTCTTTCGTATAAAAATTACCAATTGCTGCAAAACAAAATGTCAGTACTGATTTAATAGAGTACCACTCTGTTGTATCATAATCGTACCTAAGCATTTGTTCTATTCTTTGTTGTTTTAACTCTTCAATTTCAGTTGAAGTTTTTGTCCGATAAACTCTTTTTACCGCTGTATCTCTATACATTGGGCCTGGAAATTGTGCTTGAATAACAAATCTTCTATTTTGCTCTAAATCCATAATATATTTAAGACGCCCTTGATAATCTTCGTCAATAATTCTTACTTCTTTTTGGGGAATTTGAGTGATTGATTTAATAAATTCATCTCCACTACAGCCTTCATCCCAGATAAAATCTGGATATCTAAATATATTACAAATTTTTTCTTTTACATCTCCATTTGGCTCAATATCTGAAATATTATCAATCCAAGAAGTAACTGTTCTTCTATCTTTTTGTATCAAAGATGCAAATTTTGAGATACTTAAGTTTGATCTTTTAAATATCTCTATAAATTTTTCTATGCCATTTTTGTAAACCATTTTCTAACCTTAATTAAAACTTTCTAAATAATTGTACCTTTTTAATACATAAGAACAAATATTGTACATAATACTTTTTTAATAGAAAAAGTTGTAATTTCTAAAACAAAAACTATACATCACATAAATATTAAACTCTTGTATACTTATATCAATAAAAAATAATTGAAGGATATATATGAGCGCAGGAAAAAAATTTAGACAAGCTTTAGCTGAAGAGACTCCATTACAAATCGTAGGGACTATTAATGCTTACCAAGCACTACAAGCTACAAAAGTTGGGTATAAAGCAATCTACCTTTCAGGTGGAGGAATTGCAAATGCATCATATGGTTTACCAGATTTAGGTATGACTATGATTGAAGATGTTTGTATTGATATTAGAAGAGTTACTTCAATTTGTGATACTCCATTAATTGTTGATGCTGACACTGGTTGGGGACATGCATTTAATGTTGCAAGAACTGTTAAAGAATTTATTAGATCTGGAGCTGCTGGATTACATATTGAAGATCAAGTTGCTGCTAAAAGATGTGGACATAGACCAAATAAAGAGTTAGTATCTACAGAAGAAATGTGTGACAGAATTAGAGCTGCAGTTGATGCTAAAATGCAATTAGACCCTGATTTTTATATTATTGCTAGAACTGATGCACATGCATCTGAAGGTCAAGAAGCTGCAGTTGCAAGAGCATTAGCATATGTTGAAGCAGGAGCAGATGCAATTTTCGCAGAAGCTGTTCATACATTAAAAGAATACAAAGAGTTTTGTGATCAAATGTCAGTGCCAGTATTAGCAAATATTACTGAGTTTGGTGCAACACCTATGTTTACGACAGAAGAATTAGGTTCAGTTGGTATTGAAATGGTACTTTATCCATTATCAGCATTTAGAGCAATGAACAAAGCTGCTTTAACTGTATACCAAGACTTAAGAGAAAAAGGTACGCAAGAAGGTACATTAGAATTAATGCAAACAAGAATGGAACTTTACGATATGTTAGGGTACCACGATTATGAGCAAAAAATGGATTCATTATTTGCAGCTGGAAAATCGAAGTAATTTTAGTTCGATTTAGCAAAATAAAAAACTAAATTAAATTTAACTAGGGAAAAGGGGAATTATAATGAGTACTACTACAGGATTTAAACCAAAAAAATCAGTTGCATTATCAGGACAATCTGCAGGAAATACAGCTATCTGTACAGTTGGTAAGTCAGGAAATGATTTACACTATAGAGGTTATGACATTTTAGAATTTGCTGACAAATCTGAATTTGAAGAAATCGCATATTTAATCGTTTATGGTAAATTACCAACTCAAGCAGAATTAGATGCATATAAAACAAAACTTCAAGGATTAAGAGATATTCCACAAGGCGTTAAAATTGCACTTGAGCAATTACCAAAAACTGCTCATCCAATGGACGTTATGAGAACAGGTTGTTCTGTTCTTGGAGCAATTATGTCAGAAGATGAATCTCACCCAAAAGATGAAGCTCAAGCTATTATTGATAAATTAATGGCATCATTTGGTTCTATGTTATGTTACTGGTACCACTTTGCATACAATGGAAAAAGAATTGATGTTGTAACTGATGATGAAACAGTAGGTGGTCACTTCTTACACCTTTTACATGGTGAAAAACCAAGAGAATCTTGGGTTAAAGCAATGCATACATCTTTAATTCTTTATGCAGAGCATGAGTTTAATGCATCTACATTTACTTCAAGAGTTATCTCTGGAACTAATTCAGATATGTTCTCTTGTATCACTGGTGCAATTGGAGCATTAAGAGGTCCTAAACATGGTGGAGCTAATGAAGTTGCATTCTATATTCAAGAAAGATACTCTTCAGCTGATGAAGCAGAAAAAGATATCTTAGAAAGAATGGCTAAAAAAGAGATTATTATTGGATTTGGGCACCCGGTTTATACTTCATGTGATCCAAGAAACGTAGTAATTAAAAAAGTTGCTGAAGATTTATCTAAAGAAAATAACAATACATTAATGTATGATGTTGCTGAAAGAATTGAAACAATCATGTGGGATAACAAAAAAATGTTCCCTAACCTTGACTGGTTCTCTGCTGTTTCTTATAACCAAATGGGAATTCCAACAGATATGTTTACTCCAATTTTCATTATTGCAAGAGTTACTGGATGGGGTGCACACGCGATTGAGCAAAGAGAAGATGGGAAAATTATTAGACCTTCAGCTACATATACTGGACCTGAAGACTTAAAGTTCGTTCCTATATCAGAAAGAGGATAATCTTAAGATTATTCAAGACTTAAAAGCCATCAAGTTTTTGATGGCTTTTATTTTTTATTGACTACTATAAACTAACAAAAAATTAAAATAGGTATAAATAATATGACAAACGAAAAATATCTTAAAGACCTTGATGGTATAGATGGTGTTAAATTTTACGATGTAAAAGCTGCAGTTGAAGATATAACTCCAGGTTCATTTGAAAAACTAAACTATACTTCAAGAGTATTAGCAGAAAACTTAATTAGAAAATGTCCTTCTGAAGATTTAGAAGATTCATTAGTACAATTAATTGAAAAAAGAACAGACAAAGATTTCCCTTGGTTCCCATCAAGAGTTATTTGTCATGATATTCTTGGACTAACTGCATTTGTTGACCTTGCAGGTTTAAGAGAAGCAGTTGCTTCAAAAGGTGGAAACCCTGATAAAGTTAATCCAGTAGTTCCTACTCAATTAATCGTTGACCACTCATTAGCTGTTGAGTGTGGTGGATTTGACCCAGATGCATTCCAAAAAAATAGAGATATTGAAGATAGAAGAAATGCGGATAGATTCCATTTTATTAACTGGACTAAAGAAGCATTTGATAATGTTGATGTTATTCCTCCAGGAAATGGTATTATGCATCAAATCAACCTTGAAAAAATGTCTCCAGTAGTTCATTTAGATGATGGTATTGCATCTCCTGATACATTAGTTGGTACAGATTCACATACTCCTCACGTTGATGCACTTGGTGTTATCGCTGTTGGTGTTGGTGGATTAGAAGCTGAAAATGTAATGTTAGGAAATCCCTCTTATATGAGAGTTCCTGAAATCATTGGTGTAAATATCACAGGTGTTAGATCTGAGGGTATAACGGCTACGGATATTGCACTTTCTATGACTTCATTCTTAAGAGAAAACAATGTTATCTCTGCATACTTAGAATTCTATGGTTCAGGTATTAAATACTTAAACTTAGGTGATAGAGCAACTATTGCAAATATGACTCCTGAATATGGTGCAAGTGCTGGTATGTTTGCTATTGATTCTCAAACTATTGATTACTTAACAGTAACAGGTAGAGATGCTGAACAAGTTAAACTTGTGGAAGCTTATGCAAAAGCAAATGGATTATGGGCTGACCAATTTGAAGAAGCTACATATGCAAGAACTATTGAATTTGATCTATCAAAAGTTACAAGATCTTTAGCAGGTCCTTCTAAACCACATAAATTAGTACCAACTTCAACTTTAAGAGCTGAAGGTATTGTAAAAGAGTGGGCTCAAGATGGTGACTTTATTCCTGATGGTGGTATCTTAATTGCTGCAATTACTTCTTGTACTAACACTTCAAACCCAAGAAATGTTATTGCTGCTGGGTTATTAGCTAAAAAAGCAAATGAACTTGGATTAAAAAGAAAACCATGGGTTAAATCTTCATTAGCACCAGGATCTAAAGTTATTGAAGTTTATTTAAAAGAAGCTGGATTATTACCTGAAATGGAAAAATTAGGATTTGGTGTTGTTGGATTTGCATGTACTACTTGTAATGGTATGTCAGGTGCTCTTGACCCAAAAATACAACAAGAAGTTGTAGATAGAGATATTTATACTACAGCTGTATTATCAGGAAACAGAAACTTTGATGGAAGAATTCACCCATACGTAAAAGAAGCATTCTTAGCATCTCCTGCACTTGTTATTGCATATGCTTTAGCTGGTACAATTAGATTTGATATTGAAAATGATGTATTAGGAAAAGACAAAGATGGAAATGACATTAGATTAAAAGATTTATGGCCATCAGATGAAGAAATTAATGCTGTTGAAAAATCTTGTGTTAGACCTGAAATGTATAACAACATTTATGAACCAATGTTCAAAAGAGAATTATTAGATAGTATTAAAATTGATCCGTTCTATAAATGGAATACAAACTCTACATATATTAATAAACCTCCATATTGGGAAGATGAATACATGCAAATGCCAGCACTTAAAGGTATGAGACCATTAGGTGTATTCCCTGATAATATTACAACTGACCACTTATCGCCTTCAAATGCGATTTTACCAACAAGTGCATCGGGTGAGTATTGTTTAAAAATGGGATTACCTGTTGAAGATTTAAACTCTTATGCAACACATAGAGGGGATCATCATACAGCATCAAGAGCAACATTAGCAAATCCAAAACTATACAATGAAATGGTTAAAGATGAGAATGGTGAAACTAAACAAGGTTCATTAACTAAAATTATGCCAGAAGGTACAGAGTCTAGAATGTGGGAAGCTATTGAGACTTATACTCAAAGAAAACAACCACTTATTATCATAGCTGGTACTAACTATGGTCAAGGGTCATCAAGAGACTGGGCTGCAAAAGGTGTTAGACTTGCAGGTGTTGAAGTATTAATTGCTGAATCAATTGAAAGAATTCACAGAACTAACTTAGTTGGAATGGGTGTATTACCATTACAATTCAAAGATGGTGAAACTAGACATACGTATGCAATCGATGGAAGTGAAACTTTTGATATCGAAGGTGAAATTACTCCTAGATGTGACTTAACTGTAGTTATGACTAGAGAAAATGGTGAAGTTGTTAAATTCGATGTTTTATGTAGATTAGATACTTCTGCTGAAGTTGATGTTTACACAAATGGTGGTATTTTACAAAAATTCGCTAAAGATGTTATTGCTGAAGGTAAATAAACCTTAGCTAATATCTTAATATTTTAAGGGCAATTGCCCTTAAAATATTTATTAATTAATCAAAAGATTTTTTAATAAATATTTTAAACTCAATAAAGGAAATTAAATGGCTTACCAACCACAATTTAAAGTAAAAGCAACATATATGAGAGGTGGTACTTCAAAGGGCACATTTTTTAATATAGCTGATTTACCAAAAAAAGCGCAAGAAAATCAAGAAGCAAAAAACAAACTTCTTCAAAGAATCGTTGGTTCACCTGATGCCTATAAAAAACAAATAGATGGTATGGGTGGAGCGACATCTAGTACATCTAAAACTGTACTAATAGGGAAAAGTGAAGTTCTCGGACATGATGTTGATTATTACTTTGGTCAAGTTGCAATTGACAAAGATTTTATGGATTGGTCTGGAAACTGTGGAAACTTATCTTCTGCTGTTGGTCCTTTTGCCATAAAAGAAGGTTTAGTTGACAATGTTCCCCAAAATGGTGTTTGTTGTGTAAGAATTTGGCAAGCAAATATCAAAAAAACTATACTTTGTTATGTAACAATGGCAGATGGAATGGTTAAAGAAATAGGTGATTATGAAATCGATGGGGTTACTTTTCCAGCTGAAGAAATAAAGTTAGAGTTTGTTGAACCTGTTGATCCTAGTGAAGAGTTATTTCCAACTGGTAACTTAGTAGATGATTTAGAAGTTCCAGGAATTGGCACTTTTAAAGCAACTATGATAACAGCTGGTATTCCTACAATTTTCTTAAATGCTGATGAGATTGGATACACAGGAACGGAACTTCAAGGGGATATTAACTCAGATGTTGAAGCATTAAAAAGATTTGAAACAATAAGAATAGCAGGTGCTATGAAAATGGGACTGATGAAAGACCCAAAAGATGCAGAGACACAACAACATGTACCAAAAGTTGCCTTTGTTGCACCGCCATCTGATTTTACAACTTCAACTGGTAAAACAATAAAAGCTGATGAACTTGATTTACATGTAAGAGCTTTATCTATGCAACAACTACACCATGCAATGATGGGAACAGCTTCAGTTGCTATTGGAGTTGCTGCTTGTGTTCAGGGTACTTTAGTTAACTTGGCTGCTGGTGGTGGGGAAAAAGATGCTGTAAACTTCGGACACCCATCAGGTACTTTAAAAGTAGGTGCCGCAATATCAAACAACAATGGTAAATTGATAGTAGATAAAGCAAGTATGAGTAGAAGTGCAAGAATTATCATGGAAGGTAATGTTTATGTACCTGCTGGAACTATGGATTAATTAATAATTTATCTACATATCTTAAACAATTTGAAAAAAGGTCAATATACAATATCTTGACCTTTTTTTTTAGTCAAAATTTAATTCACAACAAATATAAATAATTGTAAAATAGATTTTTTATTAAAGGAAAATTATATGAAGAAGATATTATTAATTTTACTGTTAACAGATTTTTTATTCTCTCAAGAACCAAAACTTGATTGTTATAAAATCAATCAATTCAAAGAGGCTGATATTTTAAAATGCCTAAAACTTGACCCTTATAAGATTCGTTATTTAGATAATCCATCTATAAAAACACAACAATTAGTTGCTGAATTAAACCCAAGTGCTGCAGCGAATGAAATAAAAAATATTGATTTTAATGTTGCAGAAAATATTTTCAAATATGCAGATCATATTGAGTTGAAAAATTTTAAAGAACCATCTCCTAAGATTGAACTTTTAGCAGTTAAGTATTTAAAGAAGCCTTTTAAATACTATAGTAACCCAACAAAAGAAGCACAACTATTAGCAATTGAAAAAAATGTAAATAATATATTTAATATAAAAAATCCCTCCAAAGAAGTTATAAAAAAAGCAATAGAGAAAAACTACAGGATTGTCACGAGACTAACTTTGAATAATGAGATGAAGCTTTTTGCAATAAAGCAGAATTTAAAAGTATTTAACCTTATCACCCTTGATAAAAAATCGCAAGATTATTTTTTTAAAACAACAAAATTTCTTGACAAAGATTTAGCGCATGATAAAAAACTTGAACTTCTAAAAAAATACCCTTTTTGCATAAAGTATATTAAAAATCCAACAGAGGAAGAGCAACTAATAGCCATCAACTCTAATTCCTATGCATTAAACTATATTAAAACACCAGTATCTGAAAAAATAAAACTTACTGCAATAAAACGTAGTCCAAATGTATTTAAACAAATAAAAAATCCAAGTTTTGAACTTCAAAAAGAGGCAGTTAAAGCAAATGCAAAAAATATACAATATATCAAAGAACAAAAAGAAGAGTTACAAATTTTGGCAGTACAAAGTGATGGATATGCAATTGAGTATATAGAGAATCCTTCATTAAAAGTAGAAGAGATATCGTTACGCGAAACTAGAACACACAGTGTTTCGCATATAAAAAAACCAAATCTTGCATTACTTGAAAGATATATCTCAATATATCCTAAAGAACAAGAGTATGTTACAAACTATATGCCCATAGAAGTTTCTAAAATATTATTAAAATATAATGGCGCTTTATATGAGGCAGAAAACTACAATAAAGCTATACAAACTGATGAGATAAGAAAAATTGCTATTAAGCAATACCCTAAAGCTATTTTTAATATGGAAAATCCCAGTTTAGAACTTATAACTTTTGCACTTAAACAGGAAAATATTAAAGGTGATTTCTTAACAAACCCAACAAAAGAGAATCTAGAAGAGGCAGTTACAAAAAGCTATTGGGCAATAGCATTTGTAGAGAATCCATCTGATGAACTAAAAAAAATAGCTGTAGAATCTAACAACAGAGCAATAAACTTTATTAAAAATCCTTCTAAAGAGCTTTTAAAAATTGCAAAAAAAGATACTTTTAATATATATGATATAAAAAAATTATCAGAAGATGAAATTATAAAGTTTTCCTTAAAGAATCCAAAAGTTTTCGACTATATCAGAATAAATAAATACTCAAAAAAGTTTAAAAAGTCAGCTTTAAAAAATAACGGTTTATTAATCAAAGATATTAACTATCAAAGTGAAGAGTTACAACTCATAGCCGTCACACAAAATCCAGATGCAGTAAAATTAATAAAAAAACCTACAAAAAAAACAATTCATAAAGCACTTTCATTAGATGGTAATTTAATCAACAAGATTTATCCTTTAGCCTCAACTATCACTTTATTTGAGGCTATACAGAACAATAAAAGTCTTTGGGCAAATCTTAAAGATACTTCAAAAATAGATTCAAAAACAGCAGATATAGCACTAAAACAGAAAGGCACTTCTTTAAAAATGCTTCAAAGCAAAGATATAAAAGAGCAACTTGAAGCTATAAAAAAAGCACCTTGGGGAATTAGGTTTTTAAAAGATCAACCTAGAGAATTATGTTTAGAGGCTATAAGGTTAGAACCTGCATTAATAATAGTTATAAAGAATCCAAGTGAAGAACTTCAGGTAGAGGTTGTAAAACAAGATGCAAACTCTCTTATATATCTAAAGAATCCAAGTGAAGTGGTTAAACTAGAAGCTATTAAAAAGAATCCACTTGTTATATCATTAATAAACTCTCCATCAAAAGAACTCCAACATGAAGCAATAAACCAAAATCCTAAATCTCTACTTAGTATCGCTTATCCAGATATTGAAGTTCAAAATCTAGCTTTAAAAAAAGACAAAACAGTAGATAAATATAAATTTATCAACTACTAAGGAAAATTTATGAAAAACAACAAATATAACTTATTCACTCTAGCTTTTATACTACTCGCTAATTTAAATGTTTTAAATGCATTTGATATAGATAAAGAGTTAAATGCTTTTAAAATGATTGATGCTTTTGAATATGCACTTAAAGAGTGGAATGAACCAGAGCAGACTGTTGAAGTTGACGAGGCATATTTCAATCCTTCGCCAGAAGAAGTTTACTTACAAAGAATAGAAAAAGCAAAAAATACATATTTTATTAAAAAAGATAATAAGCAAATCTTTTCTTACGCCAATTATGCTGGAAATATTGATAAAGAAAATATTAAAATCACTTTTTTAGATGGTAAATCAGTCATTACAAAAGTAGTAGAGGATTATGATTCTATTTATAAGAAAAAATTTGATAAAGACTTTGATTCTTCAAAGCTTAAATATATATCTACAAATGTTGTTTATTGGTACCCAAAAAAAAGAGCTATCTTCACATTTAAAAAAGATGAACTAGGAAAAGAGAAAGTTATAGATGGCTTTAAAGTTAAGCTTTTATCTATGGTTGAGAATAAAGTATCTATTAGAATTGCACCAGATAAACGATTGTATTTTGATTATTTATATAAAAGTAATCATTATGAATTTAAAGCATTTGCTCAATCAAAAGAGAAAAAATATTTGAACACTATGATGATGACTTCTTCATATAAAAAAGAGGGTCTTGAAGAGTTTAAAAAAACGATAAAAGAGAAAATCAATGCTCGCAATATAAGCGATGAAGAAGCTAAAACAATGTATCAAGAAGAGTTAAATAAAGTGTATGACACAGCTACGATTTATTCAGATGCCTATCAAGGTGATATTGAAGAGTTTAGATTTGTAATTCAAGCAGATGGTGATTGGAAAAAAGTTAAAAAAGAGGTAAAACTAAATTTTCACAGTGATAAGATGGATTGGTCAAAGTACAATATTGAAGAAAAAGCAGACTATACAATGCCTAAGTTTGAATCTATAAGTGAAGAGGATGTGAAAAAAGATACAAAACTTTACGCTTATTTAGATCATTATGAGAAAGATCTATATAAAACTAATTTTGGAATACAATTTCCTCAAATCGCAAATAGTGAAATTTATGTTTTTAATAGTATGGATTTACAAATTGATAATTTTCAACTTTTGCACGATGATAAAGTTCTTTCTACTGAGCAAACAACAAGTTCTCATGGCAGAAAAAAGCAAAAAGGTTTTGTTAGTTATACAAAAGATAGAAAAATTGTACCAAATAGAATCAAAGGAACTTACTCTTTTTTATATCCACTAGAAGTCGAATTTTTGGAGTTTACTCCAAATAAGCCAAATAAAAAAATAGTTTTTGAAAATAATAATTCTGCTGCGGTGATTAACTTAGAAGAGTTTGGTTTTGATAAAAAATTAAAGAGTACAAATCCCTTATTACCATTTGTTTCAAGAATGATGTGGCCTAAAAATAAAAATGGGAAATACTTACAGTTAGCAGATTTTGATTGGTATTATAAATCTAAATCTTTAAAAAAAGAAGGGGAGTACCAAGAGTACTACCCAAAAGCTCAGTTTACAGGAATAATAGATAAATTGTATATTGTTAAAGCGGTTGATAAAAAGATAAGAATCACTATACCATTTGATATGAAAATAAAACCATAAAAAGGGAAAACAATGAAGAAAATATTATTAGTTCTAGTTTTAATCTTCTCAAATATTTTATTTGCAGAGAATTTAACTATAAATTTTAAAAATAAAGATGATTTGTATACAACACAATATGGAAAAAACATAGAAGTATTCTCTATTAATAATAAAATCTATAAAATCAACTTTTATCAAGATTTTTCTGGTTTTCTTGAATGGAGGGATGGTAATAAATTTTTTAGAAAAACTATTTCCCCCACTTCAAAAGAAAGAGACCTTGACAAGTATTGGTTAGATATGGAGATGCAAATTGATATTAAAACCAATCCTAAAATAGAGACTTTTGAAGTGGCTGGATATGATATAACAAAAATTGATTATAGATATGCTATCTATCATATTGATGGGCCTATGGGGCATTTAGGATTAGACTATACATTTGAAGGGTGTGCATTGGTTTCAAAAAAACTATGGGAAGTGGCAAATAGTGTTGTTGATGATCCACTCTTTACACAACATCATACAATTCCAAGAAAAGTTGCCTTTTATGATCCTTTATTAAAGTTTTATGGGAATTCTCAAAAAATAAAATATAACCTGGATATAATGAGACCTTATACAAAAAATGCTATAGCAGCAGCAATATTAACAAAAAATCAATGTAAAAATCTCAACATAAACAACTTATCTCTAGAAGTATCTAGAGACAAAATTGACAAAGATTTTTTTAATATAAAAGAAAAAGTTATTCCTTGGGAAGCTCCATAATCAAGTAAAAACATCACCTATTTCTTTTAAATAAATTAACTATAAAACCAAAGAATAGGTGATATATTATTGCACATATAATAAATATTAATAAAAAAGTATATATTTTAAATTCAAGAAGTACTGATTCATCTATATCATCTACATCAGAAAATACATTTATTACAATATCTTTTTTATTTTTGACTATTTTTTCTTCGACAGAAGAAACTATTACTTTGATATTATTCATTCTTTTTGACTCATTAAAGTTATTTAGTAAATTTTCATATTTTGAGATATTTGGATCATATCTTTCCCTATCTTTATAATAAAAATTTTCTATATAGTTTATATAAACTTTGTTATTCATTGAATCAATATATTTCGAAACAAAGTTTTTTAGTCTTTGCTTTTCAAAGTTAAATAAAAAAATTTTAAAATTATAAAACTCTTCTCTAAATTTACTATAGAATATATTCTTTTTTTTGATAATTATGACATCTTCTTTTTTATCAGAGATTAAATTATTTTGATAAATTTCATTTATTAAAAATAATAACTCTACAAGTTTCTTATTTATCTCTTTAGAGTTTATTTGTTTTAATTCTAATATCATCTCTTTTATCTTTTGTAAATTTATGATTTTAGTGTATTGAATAGAATAATATGAATTAATTGAATTTATACTCTTTAAAAACTCAGAACTTGGTCTATATCTACTTATAAAATCATTTAGATTGATATTAAAAATATTTTTGATTTCTAATTTACCCTCAAATATCAAATCTCTATCTAAAATAAAAAAGTTCTTACACTGTGAAGGGTTCAAAATATCATCATCACACAATCTATATCCAGATAAATGTAATCTTTGAGCACTTTTAGGAGGATTATTAAAAATTGACTTAGCATTTAAATACTCTATATTTTTCTCTTTTAAAAATAAAGAATTTACTAAAAAATCATTTTTTATTTCTGTATAACTAATTCCAAAAAAAAATAAAAACACCAACAAAGAATAAGCTATAGTTCTATGATATCCTTTCCAATTTTTTAATTTTTCTAAACTTTCATTTTCTAGTAAGTATCTGTTATTTAATGAACAAATATATATCCCTTCATAAGCTTCAAACTCTACTATCGATCCGTATTCTGGATTTTTAAAGCCTTCAGGTATTCCATAAGTTCTTTTGCCAACAGTCATTAGATTTTCTTCTCTTATATTATTTTTTCTTACTGTTCCTTTAATATGCAAGACTTTTTTATCGCCTGTATCTTTTGCTCTTTTCAAATTCTTAAAGAGCAATATATATGATAAAATCAATAAAACAATTACAATAATACAAGATACTAATATATGCCCAAAATCTAATAAAATGGCAGTAACAATACATGCAAAAAACAGAAAAATAGGAAAATAATAAGCACGAACTTTTTGAAAATATAATACCTCTTTTAATGTAGCATCACGCGTAGAAATTATTCTACAATCATTCTCTAAGATAGAATATTTTTCAAATTCATCAATTAACTCATCTAATGTTAATTCCCCTTTTAATTTTGGAAGGATATCTGTCTGCCAACCTACATATAAACCAACAACACCGATAAAAAAAAATAAAAATGTATATAAAGTTTCCAATTTAATCCTTTAGACTATTTATCATATTCAATAATCCTATTTGCCAACTCTTTTTCCCTTGCAGTAGTTTTTTTTCTAAAACCTAAAAACACATGAACAAGGGTTAGAAATATTAAGATAAATAAATATAAACTGATTAATTGATGGTCTAAAATTTCTTCGTCTGATAAATCATCTATTACTGTTATTAAAGTCACTTCTTTCCCATTGATAGTAATTTTCTTGGAATAATTATAAACTATTAGTTTTAGTCCATAAACTCTAGTAGAATGATCTATCTCTTCAACTAAATCTTGATAAGTTTTAGCATTAAAGTGAGCTTTACTTTCAAATGAATTTGTATATGTTAAATATTTTATGATAACTTGATTATCCTCTGACAAAAAACGATTGTTAATTATATTTTCTAGTCAATGTTTTTCCACATCTAAGATGTCTGTTCCCTTATATGGGACATTTCTTGCTGCATCTCTTAAATCTTTATTATATTTATATACATCTGGCATTTTTCCGGAAAGAAGCTTTTTATTAAAAGCATCATGTATTTTCTTTGTATTTTCATGAAATATTTCTTCTTTAATTCTATTTATTTCATCTTTTTGAATTTCAATTTTTACTTCTAGATTTTTATCTATTTCATATTTAACTGGTCTATCTAAAAGTAAAAATAGTTTGCAATTTTCAGTTTTACATACTCTATACCCAGAAATATCAATTCGCTGTCCAATTTTAGGTGGATTTTTTCTAATTGAATTTGCATTGACATACTCTACTTCTTTTTTATCCAAAGATAAAATATTCATGGATAAATTAGTATAAATATCATCATATAATATTAAAAAAGACAATATAGTTGTTATAAAAAAAGTAACTGCAATAGCTTTATGATAAAACTTTGAATTTTTTAATTCTTCTAAATTTATATTTTCTAATAATTTTTGCTCATTTATTCTTACTAACTCAATATCGTCATATACCTCAATTTCCACATATGAAGCATATTCTGGCATTTCAAATTCAGAAGAAACATAATAATCTTCATCTCCAATACTAAGAAGTCTATCTGTATCATATCTACTTCTTTTCATATGTATTTTTCTAACTGTTCCCCTAATCGTTTTGACTTTTTTACTTATCTGCCCAACTTTTTTTAAATCTGTAAATAGTTTTAAATATAAAGATATTATTGATAGAAAAAGAAAAATCAAAGAATACTTTACAGTATATATATCTAAAAGAAATATAAAAATAAAAAAAGCTAAAATAAAAAAACTTACAAAAAAACCACCTTTTATATTTTGAAAATAAAGTTTCTCTTTTAATGTAGCCTCTCTCTCATCTAATAATTCGGAGTTATCTTTTAATATAGAGTCTTCTAAAAACTTATCTGTTTTTTGACTAAGGGACATCTCTCCTTTTAGCCTAGGTATAAGCTCATTTATTAACATAAAATACAAAATATAAATAACAATTGCAAGACCCCAAAATACAACTAACTTTTCAAAAACATCAAACAAAACAGTTTCCTTCTTTTTTCTATTTCTTTATTGGAATAGAACAATTTGTTTCTGTATATATACACTCTTTAATTCTATTTAAATTCATTTGTGCAAACTCTTTATTTAAAGGTGCTTTAGTACATGTAGTTTTATATTTATCAAGATTATTTAGCATACACTCATCTTTGGTTAAAAGATAATAAACAACTCTATTGTTTTTTTCAAGAACATAGTAGTGTTTTGCATAATCTGAAAATAAGTATTCATATAAGTCATCAACAGCTTCTTCAAAGTTAACATAAATCAATAAATCAATTTTTGCTTTCATCTCATAATATTCAGAGTAATCTTTATCTTCTAAAATACAAGGAAGAGTTTCTTTATGAATATTTGTGAATTTTATTAAAATATCAGGTTCTAAATAAGCTTTTATAAATTTACCAAAATTCCGAGTAACTTTTATGTTCATATTACTTTTACAATATGAAATATAATAAAATCTCATAAGTTTGTAATCAGTAGCAATATATTTATATATGAACATACAGGCAATAATTATACAAATACTTATAAATGCCTTTTTAAACAATTTTTTCTTATATAAAAAAAATAAAAATACACCTGCTAATACTACTATGCTTAATAAACCACCTAAAAGAAGTAAGATATCTTCTAGTCTAAATGCTGGCCCATCACCAATAGCAAATAAGGATGTGGCTAAACATAGAATTAAAATTATTTTAGTCAAGTGATTTAATCTCAAATTTATTTGTTTTTATATTTTTCACCTAAATTTGAAGAAGAGAGTTTTTCTTTATCTAAAACTATCTCTAAAACTGTTATAAGGCTATGTCTCTGTGGAGAAGTGAAAAAATATCTTTCACTTCCCTTTATATATGTAAATGTTCCATATCCATTTTCATCTGACATACGCTTTTCTTGATAAGTATTTTTGTGTTGGTCAAGAATAGTATAAGGTACTTGTTTATTTTTATAATTTACTTGTATTTTTACTTGTGTCTCTTGTTGTGTTTCATCTTCAAATAAAGCGATGGTGTAATCTTCAAGCTTATACTTTCTTTTATACTCAAAAGCATAAGAATTTTCGTAAAAAATCTCTTTTGCATCATTTATTGATATAGAATCAATCTTATTTGGGCATATTGGGATATAATTTTTTTTATCTTTTTGATGAAAGTTATACAACTGACAATTGTCTTTTGTAAATGCATAATATATCCATAATGAATACTCATCACCAGAGAAACAATAAGAACGTAATCTTTCAATCACCTTAGCATAATTCTCTTCAATGAAAAATGCATAAGCAAACTTAAGTCTTTCTGTTTTATTGATGTCATCATTTTTGATAAGGCATTGTAAAATTTTTTTATGTTTTCTTCCTAAAACTTTATTTTGCTTATCTGTATAATAATCATACATAAAATCTATTATTTCTTCATCATGTAAACTATCATCGTCTAAGATGTAGTTTACACGCCACCCTTTATTATCTCTACCTACACAGAAAACTTGTTCATAGTCGTTAAGTCTTTTTGATGCTTCTTTTGGTGAAACTTTTACTATAACACTCCCTACATCAATTAATGGTTTTAAAATCCATATATATTTCCCAAGATCAGACGGTGCATCCCCAATTGCATGTAAATTAAGAGTAGCAAAAAGAAAAATTATTAAAAAGTATTTTTTCATTTTTTCTCTTTATTTAGTCTTTCTTTGACTCTTTTAATATCCTCATCCATTCTTAGTTTTTCAAAAAAATATAAAGCCTTACTTAAATCTTGTTTTACAGCTTCATTTCCATTTTCATACATTTTTGCCAATCTATATGCTACATCAAGAATAGGCTTACCTTTCATAGCTTTCGTATACATTTCATATGCCTTTTTAATATCTTTTTTTGTACCCAAACCCAGTTCATTAAAATACCCTATTCTATAATAAACATAAGATTTTGGCTCTGTTTTTGCATAATACTCTAATGCCTTTTTATAATCTTTTTTTACCCCTTTGCCCTTATCATAGATATAAGCTAAATTGAAATTTGAACCATATACACCTTTTTCTAAAGCCTTTTGATTATAATAAAGAGCTTTTTTATAATCAACATACTCTTTATATGGGGCAACTTCTTTTGCATAATAAGAGTTTGGCATATCACATTCTATACATAAATATAACTTAGCTAAAATCCTCAAAGAATCAATATCCCCTGCTTTCTCAGCTAATTGGTAATAATAAAGTTGCTTAGAAATATCAATAGTTTCTTTCTGAAAAGTAGTGCCATAATATTCAGCTAATCTTTTTGTCGCCTCAAAATCACCCTTATTAGCTAAATTAGAATATAGCTCAAGTCCTTTTTTTATATTTTTTTCATCTTTCGTCTTTATTAATTTTGAAGCTAATGCTAAAATACTTCTTACATCTGAACTACTTATAATTTTATCTTCATATTTTTTATTTCTCTCTCTCCTAGAATATGATGCTACGGTGTGGTATAAGCTGTCTAATTTAAATTTCTCTAGCTCTTTTTCTTCCCAAGCCTTTATTTTCTTATAATTATATTTGCTATTGCCAAGATCACTATAAAATTGTTTAATAATCTGTTCATTTTGTAAATTTGCTATTTTTTTTCTCCAAAACTCTGAAATATATACTTGTTGGGGTTTTGAATAAAGTTCTTTTGTATCATTTTTAACAACTAATTTTAATATGGCATTATAATCACCAGCTTTAGCTAAAGGTTCTAAAATATCATTTGCCCTTAAAAAAAGTTTTTCTTCATAAAGATAATCAGCAAATATATATATTCCTTCACTACTCTGTTTTAGAAATTTTTTAATTTTTTCATACTCTTGATATTTTTTACTATCAGAACCATAGATGTATAACAATTTTGTAGCGGAATCAAGATTAGCATTTAGTTTAACATTCTTTTCATATAAGGCAATAGCTTTATCCTTTTGATTGATATTAAAATACATATTAGCTAACCTAAATATTGTACTTGCACTAGAATCGTCCATATTATAAGCTTTTTCCATAAGCTTTAATCCCACTTCGTATTCTTTGTTCTTATTATAAATTTCTCTTGAAAAAACCGTTAGTAATTTGGCATCTTTAAACTTCAATATTTTCGAAATAAAAGCATCTTTTTGGGCTTTGTTATCATAAAGTTTTCTATACTCTTCTAAATAAATAAAGGCAGAAGGTACTAAATTCCTTTTTTTGTATTCGTCTTTTAGATCTTCTAATCGACGAGATTCTATTCTTTTATAAAAAAATTCACTTAAAATATCAAGCTGTTCTTTGCTCAACTTATTTTTGTATCGGTTATAAATCCCATCTGCAGTAGAATAAGAATCTCTATAAGCAAATATTATCCATTCATCTAAGCCTTTAGTAACTCCTTTCTCTAGTAAAAGTTCATTTAAATAATTTACTTTTAAAATTCCATTTATAAACTTATTATAATTTTCTTGAAAAATTTTTGTAAATTCATAAAGCCCCTCTGAGTTTGTAGAATAATCTAACATTCCATACCATTTTTTATAATATTTTAAACCCTCAATGGTATTTGGAAAATCATAATAAGTATGTAAATCAAGTATTGCATTGATATCTTTATTTTCAGCTTTTTTTATTAATAGAGCTTTATCTTCTTTTTTTATACCTAAATCAATATTTGCGTGTAACGACATAATAAAACATGATAATAGAAGTAGTAATAAACTTCTCATTGTTTTCCTTTCTTATTATTTAACAGTATGGCTAATCGCTTTTTTGCACCACTATTATTTTCAGCTTTTTTATAATAAAAAATTGCTTTTTCAATATCTTTTTTTACAGGAGAAATACCCTGCTCATAAAATCTTCCTAAATTATAAAAACCATAATCATTTCTTTTTTCAGATGATTTTGTAAAAAAGTTAAAAGCCTTATTCAAATCTTTCTTAACCCCAAACCCATTTTCATATAGACTTCCCAAATTATTCATTGCATAACTATTATCATCTTTTATCAAATTATAATGATAAATTGCTTTTTTATAATCTTTTTTTATAATATCGCCATAATGATATTCATATGCTAATAAGAGTATAGCTCTCTCGATACCTAGTTCTACGCCTTTTTTAAGTATCTTAATTCTCTTTTTTTCCATTTTAGGATCTTTCTTTTTATTACAACAATAGTAATATGTAAGATTACTAACAGCTTCTTTACTACCTAATTTGGCAGCCTTTTCATTATATAGTATTGCTTTATTCTTATCTACTTTTATATTACCCTTACCATAACCATAAATATCCCCAAGTTTTAAAAGAGCTGCAATTTCACCTTTTTTAGCTAATCTATTATAAATCTCTAAAGCTTTTTTACTACCTTCTACTGTTTTTCCATATAAGTAAGAGTCTGCAATTTTAAAAATACTTTGTATATCATCCATTTGAATCAACTGCTTTTCAAATATTTTTCTTAAATTTCTCATACCAATAATATCTTCATTTTCCAAAACAAATTTTTCATATGGCTTGGTATTACTGACAAATTGCATATCATGTTTTAGGCGACTCTCATACATTTTACTTATAAAATTTTTATTTTTTGATTCAATAATATGATTTATCCAATATATCTTTTTCCCCTCAATCTCATGACTAAAATCACTAGAATTCCTAAATGGATATATTTTATAATTGATTATAAGGTCTGTCATGGCATAGATATCGCCCTCTTTTGCAAGTTGTTCTGATAATTTATTTCCATATTCATTCATTTCTCTTTTGTAATAAAACTGTCGTAACTTCTCTTTTCCTTCAGTTGATTTCATAAGTTGATTTACAGCATATGGAAATAAATCTAAATACTTAATATCCTCTTTATACATCTCTAGCAATCTCAACATGCTTGGAATACTTTGATGATATTCTATAGCTAATTTAGAATACTTAACAGCATCTTCTTCATCTTCTATACTAAGCCCACTTCTATAAAAACATATTTTTGATAAATTTGATAAAGCAACATAATTTTTAGCATCTAAACTTAGAACTTTTTTATATGTTTCAATTGCTTTAATCTTTTGATCTTCTGAATTAAAATATCTAGCTAAACTATTTAAATCATCTACATTCTTGCTTGAAAGAATTTTTTCTTTTAAAGTTTCTAATTCTTTTTTATTAGACAAATTTCGTAATTGATTATATAAATCAACCGTAGTTTTATATCCTCTTCTTTCTAACTCTTTTTTTGCATAATCACCCAAATAATATGATTTTTCTAATTTTAATAGTTGATCGATAGTAGCTTTTTTTTCAATTGTTTTATAAATTTTTTTGTATTTGTATTTATTTATTCTATAATATTCTAAAATCAAGTCTATGGTGTCATCTAATGTTCCTACTTTACTTTTTAACTCATAAAGTTTTTTTATTTTATCCATCTGATTGATAAAATAATCTGGATATGTATTATAAATCTCTATAAACTTTGATAATTTTTTTGTATCTTTAGACTTTAAAATACTTTTGTACCACTTTTCATATAAATCTCTACCAGTTTTAGTACGTAAAAAATATGGATAATTATCATATAACTCAATCATCGCTTCAATATTACCACTGTTTGCTTTTTTTATATAATCTTTTTCAGATAAATTACTTGCATCTAAGATAGAAATAAGTAAAAAAATACTTAAAAATATTTTATTTAATACTTTCATATTGCCATTTCCTTGGTTAGTCTTTCTAATTCTATTTTTGCTTTTGGTAGTGATGATTTCTCATACCAAAATTTTGCATTTATAAAATCTCTTTTATTTTGATTATAATGATAAATATTTGCCAAATTAAATGCTGCTACAGGATGTTCATTAGCAACTTTTAGATAATAATAAATTGCTTCATCAAGGTTTTTTTCTATACCTTTACCATGTTCATGCATTAGTGCTATCATAAATACTGCACTTTTATTATAAGCTGAAGCTTTAAAAAAGAAATCTAAGGCCTTTTTGTAATCTACTTTTACAGATTTTCCTTCAACATAGTACATTCCAATTTTATATAAAGCATTTGCATCTTTAAACTCTGCTGCTTTAAAATAATACCCTAAAGCCTTTTTATAGTTTATATTGCCAGATAAACCCTTCTCATAAATATTTGCTAAGATCATACTCTCATGGGTATAACCTCTAATTGAGAGTTTTTTTAAATATTTTATTGCATTTTTATAATCTTTATATGACAAATAATAATAAGCTAAATCACTTATTGCAGTTGTAGTATCTTGAATCTCAGGAATCATCATATATTCAAGTGCTTTTTCTTCATCCTTTGACACAGAGGTAAAAACATTTTCTGCTGGTGTATAATAAATATTTGCTAAATAAGAGATAGTATCACTATCTTTTAATTGAACTAAAGGCTTTAATACCTTTATTGCTTTTTTTTCATCTTTTTTTACTATTTTCCCATTTTTATAATAATCACTTAAAATTCTTATACTTTTTTTATCTCCTAAATCAACAGCTTGATTCAAAAAGTTAAGTGCTTTTTTTGGATATTTATTTTTAGATTTATTGAAAAGTTCACGTAAATATTTTACATTGTTTCGAACAAGTTTACTTTTATAGATTTTTTGTTTATATTCAATAAAAGAACCATTTTCATTTCCATAAAATAACCTTTCAATCAAATCACTCTTTAACTTTTTATCATCATCCATATTCATGATTTTATTAAACCATTGTAAAGATAATTCTTTTTGCTCCCTACTATAATAAGTATAGGTATAACCTCCATTGAATACTAGTTCTAACATAGATTCTTCATCACCAGATAGAGCTAGTTTTGTAAGAAATCTATTGGCTAAATCCCTATTTTTTGTCATTTGATAATATTTTACAAGTACTTTTTGACCTAAAATAGATTTTGATAGTTCTTCTTTATATAATTTATAAGCTTCTAAATCTTTTGTAACATTTTTATAATGATTGATAAGAGCTATTCCACCGTTGAAGTCTCCCATCTGAAAACTTTTTTCATATACTTGTTTTGATTTTCCCTTATCAAACTCTAAAGCATTTCTGTTATATAAAAGTGTAAGTTCTTTATATGCATCTGCACGATTAGGTTCTTTCAATAAACACGTTTCATAAAACTCTATAGCTCTCTTATCAGAATATAATTTAGTATGATATAGATTTCCTACTGCTATTAAAACTTCACAAGATTGATTATAAATTTCATTAATTAAACTTTTTGATACTTTCTTACTAGTATCTTCATAAAAATCCTCCTTTATCTTTCTTACATAATAAAGTGAAGACTTGGGTAAATTTTTCTTTTCTATATAATTCTCTAATTCTTTTAAGTAATCTTCTTGATGATTTTCATCAAAAACCTTATAAAGCTCATTTACATATACAGCTTTCAATCTTGATAGTATTTTAGAAGCATATAAATAAGCTCTATTATTTTCATGGGTTTTAAGATATAAATCTATTATTTTTACACGAGCCAATTGATTTTTCTTTTTTACTGCTAAGGTATAAAAATATAAAGCTTTTGGTACTGAGTTTGCATATATATCTCTATTTTCTAAATAAAAATCAGCAATAGTTAGTAAATCCTCTGAAGAGATATTTTCTGGAATATTTTTTAAAGGTTTGTTTAAATAGGAAATGACTTCTTTTCTGAAAAGATAATTGAAATCTTTTTCTTTAATCTTAGAAACTAATTCTATTTCAAGTGCATTTAAACTTATAAAAAGTAAAAATAATGTAAAAATGATTTTCATCTTTCTCCTTTATAATATTATATATTATCAAAAAAATAGTTATTAGTTTATTAATAATTATTTAGTTTATAATTAAAGACTAACATCTAAATTGGTAATATACTTTTTAAATTAAAGATATAAAAACTTTACTATTGTTAAGAAGGAAAAACTTGATAATCATTAATAAAATATTCTCCATTTTTGCACTTTTAATACTGCTTTACACTTCAATGCTATTAAGTGAAACCATATTTGCATTTTTTTGGGGAGAGGTTAAAAGAACCAATTATGGGTGGGCAATCCCTTTTATGTTGTTTTTTGATATTTGTACATTAATAGCAGGGTTTATAATATATCAAAAGATATTATCACTTATGGAAATTACCTTCTTAAAAATCATTCTTGCAGTGATAGTGTTGATTCCTTTAAGTATCTATTGCATAAGATATATTAAAGCCCTAGAGCACGAGCCATTTATTTTGATTAGGATGTTTAAAATATTTATCTAATTAATTAGAAAATAGGTTTCCCTATTTTACTAATTTTGATATCTCTTTAAACACAGGATTTTTAGCGTTTACTGTTAATTCAAAAAGAAGTGATTCGTAAGTCGTTGGTATAACACCAGCTTGAATAAGTCTTTGGATAGCCATATCTTTGTCTTTTGCTTTTCTAGAATTTACACAATCTGTTACAAGCACAGGTTGTAAGCCCTCTTCTAATAAATCAAGAGCTGTTTGAAGAACACAAACATGAGTTTCAATACCTGCTAAAATAACAAACTTTTTACCACTAGCTTTAATTGCAGCTAAACCATCTTCATTTCCGCAACATGAAAAAGTAGTTTTCTCAAAGTGTGGATAATCATCTGTCAACTCTCTTAAACTTGCAATTGTCTCACCTATACCTTTTTTATACTGTTCATTTACGATAATTGGTATTTCATGGAGTTTTAATCCACTGATTAAAGTAATTAAGTTTTTTTCTAATTCCTCATTATCAGCAATATGAGGAAATAACCTCTCTTGAACATCAACTTGAACAAATACACACTCTTCTGCTTTAATTCTCATATCTTATACTCCTTAAAATAGTTTTTTAAATAAATATAATACAGAAAAAGAATAACAAAAGTCTAGCAATTTAAATTTATTTTTATAAATACTAAAAAATATTATTATCTATCTTTCTTTTTTGTATTTAATTCATCTAAATTTATTTCAATGGGCATAAAAAAATATTCTCTTTGAAGAATTTCTTCTGACTGTTCTTTATACGATCCCCCAAAGTCATTCCCTCGTGTATATTTAAAATATATAAATCCATTTTTGTCGACTGTTTTATTTTTTTCTAATACAGAATAATCAATCGTATAAAGAGCTTCTTCTTTAGGGTTTTTTATCTTCACACTTGCCATAGTTGTTTTATCATTTTTAGATTTAAACAAGGCCAGTGCATAGTCTTGAAATGAACAATCATTGAGAGAACAACGTTCAGCATTGCTTGAATAACCTAAAGATAATGGCTTAATTGAACAAACTTTTTCAAAAGGTTTTTCAGATTGATAATCCTTATGATAGAAATAACAGCCATCATTAGTTAAATAATAATATATCCAACCTAGCTGATCATCACTATTCTCTTTTAACATTTCATAGACTATATTAAGGCCATTATTCTTATTACCAAGAACAAAATAATTATATTGGAAAAGAAGCATAGAAGGTTTCGCAAAAAAAGATTTATTTGTAGAAATACACTTCTTTGCATTTTCTAAATATAACTCATAAGACTCATCTTTAGTACCAGGCGTATAATAGTAATATTCTATGATAAAATTTTTTATCTCAACTAATGAATAAGGATTTTTTTGACATTCTGATTTTGTAACTCTATTTTTACGCAACAATTTTTTTTCATCTAATTGCTTCTGCATGCATTGCATTACAAGATTCGCTTCTTTTTTGTAATAACCTTTCTGTTTGATTCTTGTCATAACTTTATTTACATTTGCTTGGGCTATATCATCAAAATCAATATTTTTTACACACAAGGCATTATGATAAAAATCAATGCTCTTTTTTTCAAAATTTTTATCTCGGGTAGAGTCCTGAATTAGAAAAAAAGAATAAATAAGTAAGCACAAAGAAAACAAAATAATAAGCCCTTTTATTTTTGTTTTCTTATAAATATACCAGACTAAAAACACACAAAAAAGAACTATAATAACTAGAAAAGTAAATATATAATACCCAGCATTATCGCTTAATCTAAAATCCGTACCAAATAACTGACTTGAAATTACACATAGAATTAATACATATTTAAACATTCTATTACTCTTTATCATTTTTTTCTATGTTTTAGCTAGGACTTTAAAAGTTGTATGCGAAATTTGTAAGAAGGGGAAAGCCCTTCTTATATTACTATTTAAAAGCTACTTTTTCAGCACGTTCAAGAAGTTCTTTAGCACCTTGATCAATAAAAGTTTGAGCTAAATTTTGCCCTATTATTTCATATTTTTCAATACTTGCAGTAATATCTTCTTCAATATATTCACTTCCATCAGGCATTCCAACAATAGCTTGAACTCTAATAGAATTTTCATCTATAATAGTTGCTTTTACTCCTATTGGAACTTGACAACCACCTTGTAATTTATCAACGAAGCTTCTTTCAATTGTTGATTCAATATGTGCATCTTTATCATTTAAAACAGAAACAATTTCAACAATTTTAGGGTCAGTAGTAGTTTCAATTCCTAAAGTTGCTTGTCCCATTGAAGGAATCATAGAATCGGTTGAAATATGAGAAAAATGTTTTACTTCATTTTCAATTCCAAGTTTTTGAATACCAGTAGCTGCTAATATAATTGCATCATATTCACCAGCATTTAACTTTGCTATTCTAGTATTAATATTTCCTCTTAAATCTTTTAATTCAATATCAGGTCTTAAAAGTTTTAAAGCCATTCTTCTTCTTAAACTTGTAGTTCCAACTACTGCACCTTTTGGTAAATCATCTAAAGAAATATATTTATTACTTAAAAAAGCATCTCTTGGATCAAATCTTTTTGTAACAGCTGCAAGTTGTAAACCCTCTTCAAATTGTGTTGGTACATCTTTAAGAGAATGCACAGCCAAGTGAGCTTCTCCATTTAGCATTGCAACTTCAAGTTCTTTTGTAAAAAGACCTTTTCCTCCAATTTTTGCTAATGGTACATCTAAAATCTTATCACCTTTTGTTACAAACTCTTGAAGCTCAACTTCCATATTTGGGTAAAACTTTTTTAACTCTGCTTTTATATACTCACTTTGCCATAAAGCTAGTTGACTTCTTCTTGTTGCAATTACTAATTTATCCATCTTCTAATTTCCTAAAATTTCATATTTTAATTTTGATTTATCTTGTTCACCATTAATAAAAATTGTTGGTGTACCTTGTACCATAGCTTCTTCGCCTAAATTTACATCTTCAAAAACTTCTTCATTGTTTTCCTTATTATTAACATCTCTTAAAGTAAAAGATGTTTTAAACTCTTTATTAAACCCATCGATTATTTTTTGAGCATCTTTTTCTTTTGCTGTAAAATATTGATCCCAATCAGCTGCATAAACTTTTAATTCAACATCTTTAAGTCCTTTTACTTTTGCAAGATTCATTAGTCTTACAAGCGTTCCTGAAGCAGGATGTATTCTTAATAAAGGAAAGTGATAATAAAAAAGTGCTATTTCCTTAGAGTTTTTCTTTACATGATTTATAACATCTGGGACATAATCCATACAAAATGGGCATAAAGGATCAGAAAAAACTACAATTTTATCTTTTGCATTATAATTTCCAGCAATTAGTTTAGCTTTATTATAATATTTATCACTTAGAGTTGGATTCATTAAATCTTTTAAAGGCATGCCAGTTTTTATATCAAAAAGTTCAGGAGCAATAAGTTCTCCATTTGAGAAAACTACATCTTTTGCTTTAACATCATTTCCTCCCATAGAAGCATCAATATCAATAACATATCCATACCAACCTTTTTGAGGCATCACTTTTTTTGTATTAACTTTTACATTTTTTACTTTAATTCTTTTATTTTGAGAGAATCTCTCTTTTTCAAATTTTACTACATTGTCATCTATACTATCACTAGCCACTAAGGCACTTAGTAATAGTGTACTTGCTGTAAATATTTTAATTAATTTCATTCATATCCTTTTTTGTATGCTTACTTGAAATTGTGCAATATTATATTCTAGTAAGACTTAATTTTTAAGTCTTAGTTTTTACTGTAATCTTTTTAATATCAAAAAGCTCTTTTGCACGATTTAGCATAGGAGAGTTCAATATATCATTCATTTGAAGCTCTTGTTGAGAAGCTGTAGGGTTTGCAGTTTTTTGCATATCAGCTACACAACCTGAACCCATTTCTATATCTTCTATCATTGAACCCGATTCATCACTATTTTCTTCCAAAGCAGCGGGTTTCTCTTCTACTTGGCTTTGGAAGTTATACTTTTTTACAGAAGTTTCTTCTTTTTCTTCTACTTTTTTAAACTCAATATCAACATCATTTCCATAAACATCATATATAAATATTTTAATTACCCCATAATGTTTTAATAGAAATTTTCTATCATCACCTAAAGCATGTGATATTATTTCTAATTTTTTATCTTCAAAGCTACTATAAATAAAATTCTTCTCAAAAAGTTCTCCAAGTTCATAATCTCTTTCATAAACTTTTTCTGTCAATTTTTTATAAAGTTCTTTATTTGGGTCTTGTACTTCTGGAACTTCAATTTTTGGCTCTTCTTCTACTTTTATTTCTTCTTGAATTTCTTCTTTTTCTACTGGAGTTTCAATTATTGTTTGAGTAACAATTTCACTTTTTGTTTCTGCATTTTCAGGTACTTCATCAAAAGGAGTTGAAAAACCATTTTCTTCTACTGTTTCTATTGGTTGAACTGTTGGTATTGCATTTATACTATCAATGGAAATTGTAGTTTCTTGTTCAAAATCTACATCATCTTGAAAGTTTTCAACTACTGGTTCATTAACTTGTTTTTTGTTTTGATGAGACTCTTTATTTAAAGGTACAATTTCATCATCATAAGCATGATTAACATCATTTTTAGCATGTTCTACTACCTTTGCAGGAGAAATAGCTTCTTTGATTACTGGTTTTACTTCTGCTTGTTCTACTTGATTTATAATATCTTCAATTGTTTTTAAATTTGTTGCTTCAATCATTTTTGACAAAGTTAAAATAAGAACAAAACCTCCATCAGAATTTAAAGCTAATAAATATTTTGCATCACTCAATATTCTGAAAAATCTATCAAAAAGAAGCAAATCAAATTTTGCATCTTTTTCCAACATTTTTTCTTTTAGATAAATTGTCATTTCATCACAAACTTGCGAAATTTCATAATTTTCAAGTTTTTTTACTAAATTTACAATATCTTCTTTTTTCAAAATTACTTCAAAAAGTTCGTCCATAAGTTTTGGCTCAATAAGCCCTAACATATCTACAACAGCAGTTGTAGAAACTTCCCCTTTTGAGAAAATAATTGCTTGGTCTAGAAGAGTTAAAGTATCTCTTAAACTTCCTTGTCCACTTCGAGTTAATATCTCTAAAGCAGGAGTTTCAAAGTTAATATTCTCTTCATTTAAAATGTGTGACAAATGATGAATTACATCTTGACTTGCGATTTTATTAAATCTAAAATGTTGAGTACGACTTAAAATCGTAGCAGGTAATTTAAGAGCATCTGTAGTGGCTAAAATAAACTTCACAAAACCTGGAGGTTCTTCTAAAGTCTTTAGTAAAGCATTAAAAGCTTGAGTAGTCAACATATGAACCTCATCGATTATAAATACTTTAAATCTAGCCGAACTAGGTTTATATTTTGTATGCTCAATCAAATCTTTAATATCATCTATACCTCTATTTGAAGCGGCATCCATTTCTATAATATCAAGATGTCTATTTGTATTTGCACTTTTACAATTTTCACAAACATCACAAGGTCTTGAGGTTGGACCTTCTGTACATAAAAGTGCTTTTGCCATAATCCTTGCTGTTGAAGTTTTTCCTGAACCTCTTAGTCCTGAAAAAAGATATGCATGGGATAATCTATTTGAATCTAAAGCAAGCGATAAAGTCTGAGAAATAGTACTTTGTCCTACTAAATCCTCAAATCTCTTGGGTCTATACTTTAAAGCTAATACTTTTTTTTCAGCTGTTTGATTATCACTCATATCTATTCCTCACTTTTATTTTTCCGCCATCTATCCAATTATCTAAAATACTATCTACCATTTTCAAATTTATTTCACCTGTAAAATATACATTTATTTTTAAAGGGCCGATATTGATATGACCTTTTTCTTTACTCAAATTTTCTAATCTTTTTGCAATAGCAAAACCTGTTTCAATCAAATTTATTTCACTACCCATAATATCTTTTATTGTTTCACTAACAAGTGGGTAATGGGTACAACCTAAAACTATAGTATCAACATTGTTACTTAACATATCTTTCAACCAATGCTGAAGCATTAAAATAGTTTTTTCTTCTTTTATATGTCCATTTTCTATTTGTTCAACCAATCCAGGGCAAGCTTGTTCAAAAAGTTTGACTTCTTTTTTTGAAAATAACTTATCTACTAAAGATTGATATTTAGAACCTTTTAATGTTGCAGGTGTAGCTAGAACACCAATATTTCCACTCTTGCTTAATTCAATTGCTGGTTTAATACCAGGTTCAGTTCCAATCACAATCAGATGTGGGAACATTCTTCTTAATTCACTTATTGCAGCAGAGGTTGCAGTATTACATGCAACTATTAAAGCATCGATGGAATGCTCTTCAATCAAATAATTTGTTAAATCCAAACTGTGTTGTAAAATTTGTTCTTTGGTTTTTTCTCCATATGGGGCAAACATTGTATCTGCAATATAAAATATCTCTGCACCTTTAAAGGTTTCAGATATAGCTTTAACAACAGTTAATCCACCAAGTCCAGAATCAAAAACACCAACTCTCAATTTCACCTCTTTATAATAAAAGAAGTATTTTATCATAAGAATTTATATAAGCATATTAGTTTATTATTTTGTCAACATCAAGATTTTCAAAAATTAAATTTTTAATTATAGTTACAAAATAGTGACTCTATAAGAAAATTATAAAGAAGTTTTAAATAAAATATGAATGACTATTCATTTATAAGGAGTTTCATATGTATTTAAAAGAGATTATGATGTTCATAGTATTAGGATTAGCAATATTTACAGCCGCTTCGTGGTTTATCACTTTTTTTGTTAAAGAAGAAAAATAGAGATTAAGAATTATCGTTACTCTACTCAATCATATAATAGATTGAGTAGAATTAGATACTAAAATGCAGGTACAATAGAACCTTTGTATTTTTCTATAATAAATTGTTTAACTTCATCAGAATTTAAAGCCGCATCCAATGCTTTAATATAATCTTTATTTTCATTACCTTTTTTAACGGCTACAATATTAACATATGGAGAATCTTTTGATTCAATAACAATAGCATCTTCTGTTGGGTTTAAATCTGCTGATAAAGCATAGTTTGTATTGATAATAGCTGCATCAACTTCATCTAAAACTCTTGGTAATTGAGGAGCATCAAGCTCTTTTAATTGGATATTTTTTGGATTTTCTATTACATCCAGTGCAGTTTTAAGAGCTAATTCTTTAAATTTCATAAGACCTTGTTTTTCCAAAATGTCTAAAGCTCTGCTCTCATTTGTTGGGTCATTGGGTACAGCTATTGTAGCACCATCTTCTAGCTCATCTAGTGATTTGATTTTTTTTTAATATAATCCCATTGGTTCTAAGTGAACCCCAACAGTTTTTACTAAATTAGTATTTTTATTTGAATTAAATTCAGTCAAATATGGAGTATGTTGAAAAAAGTTGGCATCTAGTTCATCTTCATCAACAGCAATATTTGGAGTAACATAATCTGTAAACTCAACTATCTGTAAATCATAACCTTTTTTCTTAAGCAAAGGTTTTATTACTTCTAAAATCTCAGCATGAGGAACTGGTGTCGCTCCAACTTTGATAACAGTTTTCTTTGCTTCAACTTTTGCACTTGTATTCTCTTTCTTTTCATCTTTTGTACAAGCAGTAAGGCCTAAGGCTAATCCCGCAGCAATTGTAAATTTTAAAATTTTTGTAAACATATATTTCCTTTATTTTTTTGTAATTTTATAAATGTAATCCCCAATACTTTGAATAACTTGTACAAGGGCGATAAGTATAACAACTGTATATAACATTGTATCAGTTTGAAATCTGTAGTATCCATATTTTATAGCTACATCTCCTAAACCTCCACCTCCAACAGCACCTGCCATAGCAGAAAAACCAATCACAGTGATAAGAGTTAAAACAATTGCAGAAACAATACTTGGCAAAGCTTCAACTAACATAACTTTGAAAATGATTTGCCAATCACTTGCTCCAAAAGATTTTGCTGCTTCTATTACACCAACTTCAACTTCTTTTAAAGCACTCTCAATAAGTCTTGCTATAAAAGGAGCGGCCCCAATTGTAAGAGGAATAATAGCAGCAGAAGTCCCTATACTTTTTCCTATCAAAAATTTTGTAACAGGAAAAAGTACAATCATTAGTATAATAAAAGGAAAGGATCTCAAAGTATTGATAATAACATCTAAAATAGCATAAATCTTCAAATTCTCTTTTAATCCGCCTTTTGAAGTTAATATCAAAATAATTGCTAAAAAAAATCCAATAAGAACTGCAAAAAATGTTGATACAAAAGACATATAAATAGTTTCGCCCAATGCAGGCAATAAGATATCAATCATAATAATACCTCCCAAACTATTTCATGTTCTTTTAAATACTTGATTACTAAATCTTTTTGCTCATCTTTTATATTTATAACCATGTTACCAACAATATGAGTATTTATCTCTTCAAGTTTTCCCCAAACAATATCAAAATCCATATCAAGCTCTCTTGCCATTTTTGTAATAAATGCTTGAAAGACATTATCTTTTGGAAAATATATTTTTATATTTACACCCTCATTTGGTACAACTTCTGTCTCACCTAAGAAATGTTTCATCTGTTCATCTGGCTTTAAAAATAATTCTTCGGTATCATCAAAACCTATAATATGCCCATGTTCCAACAAAAGAGCTTTTTGTGCTATTTGTTTTACTACTTCCATCTCATGAGTTACTAAAATAATAGTAATATTAAGTTTTTCATTAATCTCTTTTAGAAGATTTAAAATAGAGGTAGTAGTATTAGGATCCAGAGCTGAAGTAGCCTCATCAGATAATAAAATATCAGGGTCTAAAGTCAAAGCCCTAGCAATAGCAACACGCTGTTTTTGCCCTCCACTTAACTCACTTGGATAAGAATCCAGTTTTTCGTCTAAACCAACTAAATCAAGCAAGTCTTTTACTTTTTTCGTAATTTCAGATTTAGTATATCCCCAAAGTTGCAAAGGTAAAGCTACATTTTCAAATACAGTTTTTCGCTGAATTAATGAAAAATGTTGAAATATCATTCCAATATTTTTACGAAATGCTCTTAATTCTTCTTTAGCTAACTCTTTTATCTCTTTATTATTAACTTGTAATGAACCATCACTATAATCTTCAAGTCCATTTATACATCTCATTAAAGTAGATTTTCCAGCACCACTATGTCCCACAATGGCAAAGATCTCGCCTTTTTTTATATCAATTGAAATATTATTTAAAACTTGTGTATCACCATAGTATTTATTCAAGTTTTTTATACTTATCATTTGTATTCCTTATTTAAGGTGCGAATACTATAGAAAATTTGATAAAATACATGTTAAGTAAAAATATAAAGGTTTTTTTTTGTTTGAGCATTTTCACCCATATGAACCATTTTTAAATCATAGCACAGAAAAAATCATAGTAGGAACGCTACCACCTCCAAGATTTTGTACAAATGAATTCAAAGAAAAAGATGTGAACTTTTGTTATGGTTCAAAAGATAACTTACTTTGGCAAGCATGGAATAAAATCTTCAATCTAAACTTAGCCTTTGAAAATACAAAAGAAGAGATAAATAAAAGAAAAGAGTTTTTACTAAAACATAAAATAGGTATTTGCGATATTGTAGAGTCTTGCAAAAGAGAAAAAATAGATGCAAGTGATATTGGTATGAAAGATGTAGTTTTAAGGGATATTTTGGACTATCTAAAAGAGTATAAAAATATCCAAACTATAATTTTCACAGGAGGATTATGCAAAAACTCCCCAGAATATTTTTTTAGACAAATTCTAAAAAAACAAAATATAAACCTAGAAATAGTTTCAGATAAACTACCCAAAAAACATCAATTTACTTATAATAATAGAACCATCAAAACCATAAGCCTAACTTCCCCATCAAATGCAGCAAATAGAAGTATAGGAGCAAATGAATATTATAAAAAGATGAAAAAAGAATATCCAAGCTACACAAGCTTTGATTTTAGAGTTGAGCAGTATGAAAAAGTTTTTAAATAACTATTGCAATATCTCTTTTCGAATACTTGCATAATTTTTCAATGCCAAACCAACATGCCATCTAAAAACCTTATCAAAGATTTTCCTAGGTACATTTGCTATTCTCAACACCTCTTCCATATCATAATCACCAGAATTTTCTTCAACCAATTCTATTATTCGCATAACACCAAACTGAGATTTACTAGGCTTAAATCGATTTTGAAAATAAGCATCCAACTCTTTTTCAACATTATCAAAAGTATTCAAAATATCTTTTTGCAAATAAACAGGTTCTTTAGCATGATGCATAAGCTCATCCATAAACTCCTCATAAAAAAAAGAAGCCCCCGCCCCTTTAAATCTAACAGCTACAAGATTAATCTTTTCATTTGATTGTATAGTTATAGATTCTTCATAAGCATTGATTAACATAGCTTGAAAACTATCCAAAATAAAAAGTTCATCCTGAATAAGAACTTCACATCTTTTATCAAGATTGATTAAAACTATCATTCCGCCATTTGGTTTTAGTTCGTAAATATTTGTATTTTGTAATAAATCGTATGATTCTATGTATTTTTGTAATTTTTTGTGCATGGGAGTATTATAACAAATTATTTATTTTCAAAATAGTTTTTTTTTCTCTCTCTTGAAGACCTAAAGGTCTCCGCTTCTTCACTTTTTTGTGGCAAAAAGTAAAACAAAAAGCCACCAACGGCTTCGAAGCCCTTCGGGTACCCTCGCTTATTATTTTTATCTTTTTTGATTGATAAAACTCATTTATTAAAACTTGCATTTTGTCCATTCTGAAATTTAGTCGTTTCACTCCAGCATGCAACTTTTAAACATTCAGACAGTTATCAATCCTGTCTAAAAAAGAGAAAAATAAACGCTCGGCTTCTGTAGATGTTGGGATTTTAAAATAAAGACATTTAATTTCTTACTGTTTCAAATACTTTTTATATTTACCCAACTGCCATTTTTGCAATACTTGACCATAAAAAAGGTGGTATTTCTTCTTCTAATTCCCAAGTTATACTCATTGGCTGACTTCCATAATGTGATTTATAAAAGACTTTTCCTAAACAAATATATGTCATTGTATTCTTGTTTTTGTCATGATTAGATTCTCTTACAAATAAGATTATATTTTTACCTTCTTTTTCATGATTTATATATGATTTTCCTTTAGGAGAATCAGGTTTCGTTGAGTTTTGGGATTGCCAATGAAAAAGCTTTTCACTAATTGCATAATCATCATACATAGTTGTAGGAGAATATTTATCTTCTGTTTTTTCTAATGTAACAAATAACAGTTCTGTATTTTTTTCTTTTATATTTAATACACCTTCTCTACTGCTATATTGCTTAGTAAGTGTATTTAATCCAAATGCAGATAATATTTGTTCTCTTGTATATCTCGAATGAAGTTTAATAGGAACATTATATGGAAGTACTATATCTTTCTCTATGTAATTTATTTTATCAATTAAAATTTCAATAATCTCTTTCATTTCTTTAATTAATATTTCATTGAGTGAAATTTCTTTTATTGATTCTTCTAAATTATTGAATAAATTTGGTTTTTGCCAAAAATCATAATAAAACATCATTAACATTAATTTTTGATTTTCAGATTCTAAACTTGATAAGTCAAAATTATTCTCTATCAATTCTTTTATAAACTCAAAATAACTTAATGAATTCGATAGTAACCACTTTTTTAATATTGTTCGTGTAAACTCAATTTCATTTATGTCATCATAATCTTTAATTACTCCAGCCTCAAAGCATAAAGAAGAGAAACTACTTCTTTTATATATAACTTCTGGCTCTATATGATTAATTTGCAAAAAGTTACTAATATTTAGAGGTAAATGAGTATGATTTCTATAATTTATAATTTTGTTTATTAACTTGTTTTTACCTAAAATAGTAGCTTTTTTAATATTACTTAATATATGTTCTTTAGCTTTCTTTTCTAATATTATTGAACAACCTAATGGTAAATGTGGAAATTCATTTTCTATCTCTTCTTTAACAGAATTATTCGTTTTTCCAATTATACTTCTAAATTTACCTTCAAAATCATATTCATCTCTTGCATTACCAACAAAATCTAAAACTGTTAAGCACTCTTTGTTATCTGAAAATCTTAATCCCCGTCCCAATTGTTGTAAGAAGACAGTTAAACTCTCAGTTGGTCTTAAAAATAAAATTGTGTCAATTTGAGGAATATCAACTCCTTCATTAAAAATATCTACAACAAACAGATAGTTAATCTCTTTTGATAATAAACTTCTTTTTATATTATCTCTTATTTCTCTAGAGGTATCTCCACTAACTAAATAATTAGATTTTAACCCCACTTCATTAAATTTTTCACTCATAAATTTTGCATGTTCTTTTGATACACAAAAACCCAGAGCTATAACTTCATTAATATTTGTTAAATATTCTTCACATTTTGAAATAATTTCACCAACTCTATTTCCTTTATTGTAAGCTTCTGTCAATTCAGTTTGTGAATACTTTCCATTTTGCCATTTAATATTTTTTAAATCTATACTATCACTTATTCCAAAATATTGAAAAGGGCAAAGTAGTTTCCTATTTAATGCCTCTGGAAGTCTGATTTCAGATGCAATTACATCACAAAAATCCGATAAAATATTTTCATTATCCATTCTCTCAGGAGTTGCTGTTAATCCCAATAAAATTTTAGGATTAAATTTTTCTAATATAGGTCTATAACTATTTGCAGCGATATGATGAACTTCATCAATAATAATAAAATCATAATACTCTTTTGATAAACTTAAATTACCAATATTATTTTGTAAAGTTTGGACAGAAACAAAAAGGTGTTCATTTGATATTGCAGTTTCTCCATCAACCCAAAGTTCACCAAAATTGTTATCTCTTAAAACTCCTCGAAAAGTTGCTAATGCTTGTTTTAATATCTCTTTTCTATGAGCTACAAAAAGTAATCTAGCTTTAATATTTTTACTTTTAAATCTTTTATAGTCAAATGCACTTATAACTGTTTTTCCAGTTCCAGTTGCAGCAACTATTAAATTTCTAAATCTATTATGTATCTCTCTTTGAGCTTCCAATTGCGCTAAGATTTCCTCTTGATAATGAAAAGGTTTTAGCTCAAAATAAGTACTAGCAATATTTTTATCTTTTATTCCACTACTTTTAAGTGCTTGATGTAATTTAGTTCTATCTGCTTTAGTAAATGTTTCAAATTCTTTATCTTCCCAATATGTATCAAAAGTTTTTTTGAATTTATCTATAACATGAGAAATTTCAGAAGTCGTTACTTTTAAGTTCCATTCCAATCCACTTGTTAATGCACTTTTTGAGATATTAGAAGAACCAATATATCCAGTATGAAATCCTGTGTCTCTAAAAAAGAGATATGATTTAGCATGTAACCTTTCATTTGCCGTATTATATGAAACCTTAACTTCTGTATTTGGCAAACTGGATAAAAATTCAACTGCTTTTAAATCTGTTGCACCCATGTATGAAGTTGTGATTATCTTTAGTTTTTTACCTTGCGATGTAAATTCTCGTAACTCTTTTTCAAAGATTCTTATTCCCGCCCATTTAATAAAGGAAACTAAAAAATATATTTCATTAGAAGATAGTATTTCCTTTCTTAATTCACTTTCTAAGGAAATTCCAGTATTGCTCCCTGTAAATAATTCACTTTGAGTTAATCCTGTATAAGGAGTTATTTCTTTTAAATGTTTTTCAAAATCAACTATATTACTGTCAATTTTTGGAAGTATTGCAGTTAATAAAGAAGTATTAATATCCAAAATGTTTTCTGTAAAATCTTGTTTTTCAATTTCATTTTTAAGTAAATATATAATTTTATTTATCAACTGAATTTGATTTTCTATTGAATCTTCACCACTAATTGAATTTAGAGAAAAATGTATAATTTTGGATAAGTACTGAGTTAAAATAAGTGAAGCTTCATTTTTCTCAATCTTTAAAGTTTTTATATAAAATTCTTCTTCTTTTATACTATTAAGTTTTTTTGAGATTAAATTATTTATTAATTGTTCATATACACCTGTTATCATATAATTACTTATACATTTTCAAGAAGAAACTCTTCTAATTCTTCTTTGGTATATTCTTTTGACTCATCAAGTTCAAATACTCCACCATCTTTTGCTTCATATTCTGTATATTCTAACTCTCCATGTGAGTTAATAAAACCTACAATTAATCTTTCGTCTTTTTCAACATAGATATTTTCACACATAATATAAACCTCTTTAAATAATAAATAATTATATCAGTTACAAACTTTTATTATTAATAATAAAATGTTCTTAATTAAATAGCTTTAGAAAATTGGCTATTTTTTAAAAGTTCAAGGCAGTGGGGTAATTTTGTGTAGGGAAACAGGAGAAAACTTTTGACAAAAAGTCAAAAGGCAAATTTCGTGCGTAACTAAAGTACGTGAGAAACAAATTTATAGAGCTATTTTATTTCTTCTAGCCATATCTCTTTCAACTCCTCCAAAAATAACCTCACTTCTTCTTTATTAGTACTAAAACCATCTATTTCTATTTTTGTTTTAATAATGGCTTCTTTACATTCAGATAATATTTCTTCATACTCTTTATTGTTTATCATACAAGAGTTTTTTGCAAAGTTTTTATATGTTTTATTTTTCCACCACAACTTACCATCTGATAATCTGAGTGCTGGTATATCTTTTTTTATGTAAACAGTAGTTGTAATCACATCATAAATAGGTGCAAAATTTGAATCAGTAAAATCTTTATTATAAAGTATCCCATAATTTTTTAAATGTCCATCTCCATTTTGCAATAGATGATTCATAATAAGTGCTTTAAAAAATGTTTTCAATGTATCTTTTCTATTTTCTATAGGTATCACATCTTTTATAACTTTTACAATCTCTTCATAAGAACCATCATATTTTTCTTCTGTACCTCTAGCTGTTAATACACACATATCTTCAAAACCCAAATAACTATTATCTTCATTTACATCAAATCTCTTACATACAAACATTGATAAATCTTCTGACAGATAAAATTCCTCTGTTTGTAAATTTGCATTTTGAATAGCTCTCATGCAAAAGTATTCATTGATTGCCAATTGAGGATATTCATTTGTCCAAGATTTCACGATATAGTGTTCAAACTTCATTGTTGTTTTGTTTTGTGCAGTTAAAAGTAGTTTGGGTTGTACTCCTGAAACACCAGATGTGATTGCAAACTTTTCAAGTAACTCTTCAAATAAATTTTCACTATTATTCTCTAAGATTTCATCTAATCGTAAAATCTTATTATCTTCCAAAATTTCATTATATTTAACTCTTCCAAGAACATATGGACCAATTAATTCTAAAAAACCCATATCATCCATAGTTTTTATTTTTGCAAAATGATTTCTGATTACATCTTTTAGTGCACCCTCTGGTAAATTCATTTGAAATATCGGATGTAGTTTTTTTGAACTCCAAGATTCAGCTCGTATAGGCATGGTTAGAGATAATATCTCTTGGGCATCATTTTTATAATTGAAGACAAATTTGTTTTCTTCTTTATATAAGTTACCACAACTATTTTTATTGATAAATACTTTTAAATTATTTTCTTTCATCTTGCAACTCTTCCAAAGTTTTTGGTCTATCTTTTAATCGAATATTAAACTCATAACCCAATAAATCAAGTATAGTCTCTACCTTTTTTATTCCCACTTCTTCTATAAATCCATTTTCTATTTTAGAGATAGTTCTTTTTGTAATATTTGAATACTCTTCTAATTGAGCTTGTGAAATATTTTTACTTTTTCGTAATTCTTTTATTTTTTGACCTAAATCTTTTAAATTCAAAATATCCCTTTATATGAAGTATATTTCCTATAATAACTATTTTAAACTTAAATAGGAATTATACTTCTTATTTAAGTAGGAGAAAAATATTTCAACCTAATAGTTTAAAAAGGGATTTAGAAAATTGATTTTTACTATAATAGCTTTAGAAAATTGGCTATTTTTTAAAAGTTCAAGGCAGTGGAGAAATTTTTTGAGGAATGTACAATAAGTACATGACGAACAAAATTTCTACGCTAACGCAGAAATTTTGAAAAAGAGACAAATTTATAAAGCTATTCGTTCATACCTGCGAAAAACTCTTCATTATTCTTTGTTTTTTGCATCTTAGAATATAAGAATTTCAATGCTTCTACTTCATCCATTGAAGCCATTGCATTTCTTAGTATCCAAGTTTTTTGTAATATTTCTGGGCTTAGAAGTAGTTCTTCTTTTCTTGTTCCTGATTTGATAATATCAAGTGCTGGGTAGATTCTTCTATTTGCTGCATTTCTACTTAATACAACTTCTGAGTTTCCTGTACCTTTGAACTCTTCAAAAATTACTTCGTCCATTTTTGAACCAGTTTCAATAAGTGCTGTTGAGATGATAGTTAAAGAACCACCCTCTTCTATATTTCTTGCCGCTCCAAAAAATCTTTTTGGTTTGTGTAGTGCATTTGCATCAACTCCACCTGAAAGTACTTTTCCAGAAGATGGTGTTACTGTATTGTATGCTCTTGCTAATCTTGTAATAGAATCAAGTAAAATTACAACATCTTTTTTCATTTCTACAAGTCTTTTTGCTTTTTCAATTACGATTTCTGCAACTCTTACGTGATTATGCGCAGGCAAATCAAAAGTAGAAGAATAAACTTCTCCTTTTACACTTCTTTGCATATCTGTAACTTCTTCAGGTCTTTCATCAATTAGTAAAACCATTAAATGTGCTTCGGGATGGTTTCTTGAAATACCATGTGCTAACTCTTTTAATAACTCTGTTTTACCAGTTTTTGGTTGAGCTACTATTAAACCTCTTTGACCTTTACCCATAGGAGCAAAAAGATCCAACATTCTACCTGTCATTCTATTTTGGTCATACTCAAAAGTAAATCTATTAGTAGAATATAAAGGAGTTAAGTTATCAAATAGTGGTCTATTTTTTGATTCATTGATTGGTAAGTAATTGATTGCTTCAATTTTTAAAAGTGCATTATATTTTTCACTATCTTTGTTTGGAGGTCTAACTTGTCCACTTACAATATCACCCGTTCTTAGTGCAAATTTTCTAATCTGCGTTGCTGAAACATATGAATCATTTGAAGTATCAGAAAAATTTCCGTCAATTGCTCTTAAAAATCCAAATCCACCATCTTTTATTTCTAAAATACCGGTGAATAAAATAAACCCACCTTGATCAATTTGTGATTTTAAAATGTTAAACATCAAATCTTGTCGTTTTAATTCTTGAGGATTTTCAACTTCAAGTTCTTTTGCTATTTTTAAAAGTTCTTCTAAAGGAAGTTCTATTAATTGCTCTATTTTATAACCTTCAACAGGTACATGCGTTCTAGCTTTTCTAGTATTACCATTTGAATTCTTGGGAGTTCTAGGTTTAGTTTGAGGTTTTGACTCTTCCATGAGTATGTTTGCCTTTTTTGATTTACATATAAGTTATGTAGTTTTCGTAGTTTTTATTTAGAAATTTATTTAAGTGGTGTAATTTTAGTCTTTATTTTAGAATTTGTCAATTAATTATATTTTTTGCATAAAAAAAGGTGCCAAAAGTTGACACCTTTTTTATAAAATATTTATATAATAGTGATTATAAATCACCCTCATGTTTACCTAAGTATTCAGCAACTCCTTCAGTTGAAGCTTTCATACCTTCATCACCTTTTGCCCAACCCGCAGGACAAACTTCACCATGCTCGTTTGTAAATAACATTGTATCTACCATTCTGATCATTTCATCAATATTTCTTCCTAATGGTAAGTCATTGATTACTGAGTGTCTTACTGTTCCATCTTTGTCAATTAAAAAAGAACCTCTTAGTGCAACTGCTTCACCAAATAATACATCATAATCTTTTGAAATTTGTTTAGAAAGGTCAGCAACTAGTGGATATTTAATTCTTCCAATTCCACCATTATTAACATCAGTCTCTCTCCACGCAAAGTGAGAAAATTGAGAATCAACAGAAACACCAATTACAGAAACTCCTCTTGATTCAAACTCTTCAATTCTTTTTGAGAATGCAATAATTTCTGATGGACAAACAAAAGTAAAATCTAATGGGTAGAAAAATAAAACCGCACCTTTTTCACCAATATTATCGTATAAATTAAAATCTTCAACGATTTGACCATCTGCAAGTACAGCTGTTGCTGTGAAATCCGGAGCTTTTTTTGTTACTAACATGTAATTTCCTTTTAATATAATTAAGTTTTCGTGAAGTAATTATAGTATAAATTATTTAAAAAAAATAGTGTTATATATATAAGATTCTAAATTTAAGATAAGTTTTATTTTAGGAAAAAAATTATCCTTATTTAATAAATAACTCAAAATTCTTCATAATAACTGTAATTATACTTATTCTACACATCCTATTTATGTAAGTAATTAAAACAAGCTATTTAAAGATATATTTATTTTTTGTGTGCTAAAGTTTCTTAAATTTAACAAGGAGTTGTAATGGCAGTTAAAATTACTGATATTTGTATTAATTGTGATGCATGTTTAGACGAGTGTCCAACAGAATCTATTGTAGATAATGATGAGAACCCTACAGGTGAGGATATTTATTATGTAAATCCAGAAACATGTACTGAATGTGTTGGTGATAATGATGAGCCAGCATGTGCTGAAGCATGTCCAACTGAAGGTTGTATTGTATGGGATAACCCAACAACTGAAGGTGCGGTAGACGGACAACCAGTAGTAGAAGATTAATATTTGATTATTAGTTAACTTATACTTAAAAAGGCAAGTAGTAAATTACTACTTGCCTTTTTTTTATTTTTTAGGTATAATCCGCGACTTAAAAAAAAAAGAGGAAAATACCTATGGAACAAACGTTATCAATCATCAAACCAGATGCAGTTGCAAAAAATGTTGTTGGTAAAATCTTAGACAGATTTGAATCAGCAGGACTTAGAATAGCTGCAACTAAAAAAATCCAATTAAGTAAAGCTGATGCTGAAGCATTTTATGCTGTGCATTCAGAAAGACCTTTCTTTGGTGAATTAGTTGAATTCATGATCTCTGGACCTGTTGTAGTTACAGTTCTAGAAGGTGAAAATGCAATGAGTACTAACAGAGATTTAATGGGGGCAACAAACCCTAAAGAAGCTGCTGCTGGTACAATTAGAGCTGATTTTGCTGAGTCAATTGACGCAAATGCAGTACACGGTTCAGATTCTTTAGAAAATGCAGCAATTGAAATTAACTTTTTCTTTGCTTCAAAAGAAATTTGTTAAGAATTAGCTAAATTTTCATATGAAAATAGAGTTTAGAAAAGTACCATTTACTCCAAAAGAGTTCCATGCTGATTACAATTCAGTTAAAATTGAAGGTACTTTTTGTAAAATATCGCCATCTTTAGTCAAAATCGACGGGGCATTAATTGGAAACACTCCAATTTTGTGTTCTAGATGCGGTGAAGACGATACTGTTGCATTAGATGAAAAGTTAAACTTTTTATTAAGTGATGGTATTTATAAAGCTGAATCTTCTGAATCAGATGATTTAGTTATAGAAATAGAAGATAATATAATCGATTTTGATGAAATTATTCAAAGTGAAATATCATCTATATGTAGTGACTACCATATTTGTGCAAAATGTGCAGATATTGGATTTGTCGAACAAGAATATTAATTAAGGAGAAGACATGGCAGTACCTAAGAGAAGAGTATCTCATACTAGAGCAGCTAAAAGAAGAACTCACTATAAAATTACTTTAAAAAAACCAGTAAAAGATAGTGACGGAACTTGGAAGATGCCTCATATGGTTAACCCAAATACTGGCGAATATAAAGCATAATGCTTAAAATAGCAATTGATGCGATGGGTGGGGACTTCGGTCCTAAACCTATCATGGATGGGCTAATTGCAGCTCTAAAACACAATTATCACTTCACTGCAATTGCAGTAGGAAATAGAACCGAATTAGAACCTCTAATTCCTTCATACTTAAAAGATCGAATAGAGATTTTACATACTAATGATGTAATTAGTATGTCTGACTCTGCCACCGATGCACTTAAAAGAAAAGAATCAACAATTTATAAAGCTATAGAACTAGTAAAAGAAGGACAAGCAAATGCTGTAGTTTCTGCTGGTCACTCTGGAGCATCAATGTCTTTAGCAACACTTAGAATTGGAAGAATCAAAGGCGTAAGTAGACCTGCTATTGCAACTTTAATGCCTACAAGTGAGAACCAAAACACTTTAGTTCTCGATGTTGGTGCTAATGTTGATTGTGATGCAAAAAACCTTTTTGAATTTGCTGTTATGGGACAAGTTTATGCAGAAGATGTATTACAACTTGATGAACCTCTAGTAGGCCTATTAAGTAATGGTGAAGAAGAAAGTAAAGGTAATGAAGTTACAAAAGAAGCTTTTGAATTAATTTCAAAAATTCCAAATTTTGCGGGTAATGTTGAAGGTAGTGATATCTTTAAAGGAACTGTAGATGTTGTTGTTTGTGATGGATTTATTGGTAATATTTTACTAAAAACTGCTGAAGGTGTGGCAGATACAATTGGTAAAATAATTAAAAAAAATCTAAAAAGATCTCTTATTTCAATTGCAGGTGCAGTTTTAATGAGAAAAGTATTTAAGAACCTAAAAGTAAAAGTTGATTATGCAGAATATGGTGGAGCTCCATTATTAGGAGTAAAAGCACCAGTTATTATTGCCCATGGAAAATCAAATCATAAAGCAATTCAAAATGCAATTTATCAAGCTATTAATGCTGCAAGTTCAAGTTTAAATATAGATATCGAAGAAAGATTAAATAGATACAACTCTTAATTGTATTGTTTTTTAAGGAAAAATAATGGCTTATGCGGCATTTAGATCTATTGGAGCTTACATCCCTCCTAAAATTATGACTAATTTTGATTTTGAAAAAATTATTGATACAACTGATGAATGGATTACAAAAAGAACAGGTATTAAAGAAAGACGGATATCTGAAGAAAACGAAGCATCATCAGACTTAGGAGCAAAAGCAGCTGAACAAGCGATTGAAAGAGCTGGTATATCAAAAGATGATATTGATTTAGTTATCTGTGCTACGGTAACGCCTGATTATCTTTGTATGCCTTCAACAGCATGTCTTATAGCTTCAAAATTAGATTTACCTCCAGTTCAAGCTTTTGATATTAGTGCAGCTTGTACAGGTTTTGTTTATGCAACATCAATTGCTAAAGCTTTTATTGAATCAGGTATGAAAAAAAATGTACTAATTGTTGGTGCAGAAACTTATACTTCTATTTTAGATTATACAGATAGAGGAACTTGTTTTATTTTTGGAGATGGTGCAGGTGCGGCAATACTATCTGCAACAGATGATAAAAGTGAAGCTATTGTTGATGTAAATTGTTCAAGTGATGGTAACTATGATGATTTAATTAAAACTCCAGGTGGAGGAAGTAAACATCCATGTTCACAAGAAGTACTTGATCAAAAAATGGCTTGTATTAAAATGAAAGGTAATGAAACTTTCAAATTAGCTGTTAGAACTTTAACTGCTGATGTTAAAGTTATGATGGAAAAACATAATTTGACAAATGAAGATATTAACCATTTTATTCCTCATCAAGCAAATATGAGAATTATTAAAGCAGTTGGTGATGCCTTAGGTTTTAACGAAGAGCAGACAGTTGTAACTGTAGATAAATATGGTAACACTTCAGCCGCTTCTATTCCAATGGCAATGAATTATGCATACGAACAGGGGAAAATCAAAGCTGGTGACACAATTTTATTTGACGCATTTGGTGGCGGATTAACTTGGGGAAGTGCTTTATTCCCATTTTCACCTATTAAATAACTAATAAAGAGCTTTTTAGCTCTTTTATATATACTCAGAATTAAAGTATTTTCAAACTTTTATCATCAATTTATTTTTATAATTACACAATATCATTATCAAAAATCTAATAGCTACATCATTTTTTATAAATATTGAACAAGTGCCATATAAAAAATTGTTCCTAAGAATATAGAAACTAAATAGTTTTTTAAACTAATATGTAAAATTCCAGTAAAAAGTATAGCTCCCATTTCTTTTAAGCCATAAGGGAAAATCCCAAAATCAACATCCTTTACTGTATATATAATTAAAATTGTCATAATAATTGGTGGAAAAAACTTTTCTATAAATTCTAATGATTTAGGCAAATCATTTTTTCTAAAAAATAGAAAAGGAAAAACTCTAGTGAAAAGATTCACTAAAGTCATAATAGCAATTGCTATATAAATTTCATAATTACTCATCATCTTCTAACTTTCTTCTAAAAAAAAACAAAAGAACAATTGCAAGTCCAATTGCAACAATAAGCATTTTATCACTTGGCACAAAAATAAGTGTAAATAAAGCAGCAATGATTCCTATTATAAAAGGGGTAATATTTTTTAAATTTTTATATTGTTCTATACAAAGAACTACAAATAGTGCCGTTAAAGAGAACTCTAATCCAGCGGTATTAAACTTTATATTAGAACCTACAATTGCACCTAAAGTTGAGCCAATAAACCAATAACTTTGATTTAAAGCTGTTAAAAAAAAGTAATACCATCTCTTTTTTAATTGCCCATCATCTTTTATAGTTGTTAATAAAGCATACGTTTCATCGGTCAAACCAAATATCAAATAAGCTTTTAATTTACCAGTATTTTTAAATCTTTTAAGCAAAGAGAGTCCATAAAAGGATTGTCTTAAATTAACAAACCAAGATGCTATTACAATATCTATTAATCCAGCTTTTACATTAAAAAAATTAATTGCCACAAATTGTAATGCACCTGCATAAATAAATAGAGACATTAAGGGAGCTAAATACCAAGAATAATCAAAGGAGACTAAAAGTAGTCCAAATGCGAAACCTAAAACTCCATAACCCATCATTACAGGGATAGAGATTTTAAAGGCTGCTTTTAATTCACGTTCATATTTCAAATTACAGAATCTTTATTTTAACAAATCTTTATTGTTTGGATTATTTTTAAAAACATTAAAAGATTTTTCTTTTGCATCTTTATTAAATTTGTCAACTGTTGCAACTGAGTTTACGAAAAGAATTGATTCTTCTACAACTATCTGAAAAATAGCAAAAAAAGGAACTTTTACAGTTGACCCAAAATTTTCACTTCCAAAACCTGCTTCAAAATAGATACTGTCATCATCAAGTTTTATAGTTGAGTATGTATAATTAGCTAAAATAAAAAGTGAAAATTTTGAAAGCTGTTCAAAAGTTGCACTAGGTAATTCAGGGTTAAATTTTACTGCATCTATATTTGCAGTAATAGCAAACTCTTGATTCTGTTCTAATAAAAAACTTATTGTATCTTTAATTTGAGAACTTACTAAATCTTTATATTCCGTATTCTCTATAATATTATTAATCATTTTTAATCCTAAGTTCAATTTAAGTTCAGTATTATATCTAATGCAACAATTATTTTTACTTATATTTCTGTCAATAACATTACTTCATTCTAAAAGTATCACACTAAGTAATAATGACTTGAAAACTATAAAATCTTCTACAAATGAAAAAGCAATTACTATAAGACTGGTAAAATATTTAGAACTAAAAAAGAAAGTGAAAGATTTTAAAATTCTAAAAAAACTTTCCTATGTAAATGCTTTTTATAATAAAATATTACCTATCAATGATGCAACAAAATACAATGTTGATGATCATTGGTCAACCCCAAAAGAATTTTTGATAAATGGAAGAGGAGATTGTGAAGATTATGCAATAGCAAAGTACTTTACACTACTTGAAACTGGTGTTCCAAAAGAGAAACTATTTTTAAGTGTTGTAAAAGTTAAAGGAGCAACAAATTATCATATGATTCTTCTTTATCTTGAAAATAAAAAAGCCATGCCTTTAGTTCTTGATAATCTTAGTTTTAAAGTTGTTCCTTTTGATATTAGAAAAAAACTAAAACCACAATTTATATTTAATGAAGAAGAAGCTTATCTTCTAAAAAACAAAAAGATTTATAAAAAAGTTCGTATCAACTGGGGTAAAGTGGATAAATGGCAACTACTATTAGATAGAGTTTATAAAAAGAACGAATAATCTTCAATAATATTAAAATCAATCATTGCATTCATAAGAGCAATTTTTTCTGCCTTTTTTAACATCTCAACTGTTATATCTTTTTCAAAAATAGCTTTATCATCAAGTAACCTAGCTCTTGTTGTTCCAAAAAGAAGCGGCGAAGTAGAAGTTATCCAATTATTTCCATCAAATATTACAATATTTGCAATTGAAGTATCACTTACAATCCCATTTTTTATAATAATAATCTCATCAGCATTTTCTCTTTGCTTGTATAAATCATCTAAAAGTGTTCTATCTAAATATTTTTTTGAATAATCTATTACATCATCAAAAACTAGTTTAAATGATTTTATTTCTCTTTTTTTATATTTAAAATATTCAACATTTTCTATACCTTCTTCATTATATATAACTTTACAACGAAGAAGTTCATTTGAAGGAGCATAAATATACTCCTGAAGATTTAAATTAAGTCCAATTGTATTAGCAATTCTTCTATTATGATAGTCTAAATTAAAAACCTCATAATCATCACATTTTATAGTTTCAAAATATTGCATCTATTTATATATTCCTGAATTTTTCTTTTTATAATAATAGCAAAAAAAGTTTTAGGACAATTGTTAACTTATAAATTTTAATCAAATATATAAACTATTTTTTCTTTTTCTTTTTTTTTGGGATAAAAACTTCTGCTACATCTTTTGCATATTGAAGTTCTGTAGTAATTCCAACACAAGAACAGTTAATTTCAGATAATACATATTTATCACTTCCATCCTCATTATAATCAAGGATATAATCCATAGTCCAAAGAAGTGGATAGTTTTGACCATTTAGAAATTTCTTAATATCTTTTAATCCTTTCATCGTTAAATCAACTACAACCTTCCATTTGGGCTCATCAGGAGATTCATATTTGTATTTTGCACCAGAGAATAATGTTGCAGAAAATTCACCCTCTTGTGGCTTCTTATGTACAACGGAGATAGCTTTATCATTTACAAGTAAAACTCTAATTTCTCCCTCTGTAATTCTTTCAAGATACCTACATCCAACAAAACCAGTCTTACCTTGAAAATATGCAGCATACTCCGATACAGTTTCATCAAAATTAGGCTCAAATTTATGTAAAAATTCATTTATATCATCGTAATAGTATTTTTCATTATTTACAGCTTCAACAGAAAAAATAGATCCATCCTCTTTCTTTGATACTAAATAAACCCCCTCACCTGTTGACCCATAATTAGTTTTTAAAACTCTAATACCATGGACATCTAAATCAGCTGGAAACCTTGTAGCGAAATCTGTATAGGTATGATAAAAATAAGTTTCATCATCACCAAGTTTTGTACCTTTTAATTTAGCTAAAATATCTTTGAAATCTAAATTAATCATAACATCGGGATGAGTATGAATTTCTATACCTGCATTTCCTAAAGCTTTTAGAAATTGAAAATATTCATCAGCCTCTTTTAAATTGCCTGGGTTAATTCTACTAATAACCGCTACAGCTTTTTCTTTTAAATACTCTAATAAATCATATTTTCTATTTGGTCTATAAAAAACGATTTCTGTCTTATAATCTGTTACTTCTTCTATTGCCTCTAAAATTGGCTTACTATCAGGTCTAAAACCATCAAAACCTTTATCACTTCCTTTAGCATATTCAATAATAAAAACTCTATTTTTCATCATTTTCCTCAACTTTATATTTTGAAAAATTATATGGATTTATGAGTACATTATGATTACAAGTATATATTTTAAATAAGGAAAATTTGTGATATTAGAAAGGTAGGTAAATTTTGTCTATAAGTTCTTCATATTCTGAAGCAGCATTTGAATCACAGGTTATTCCACCACCACTTTTATAGTAGAAGTTTCCATTTGAGTCTTTTTCTATAAATCTTATCATTACACTAGAATCCAAAGATTTGCCATCATAAACACCAAATACCCCTGTATAATAATCTCGATTGAATCCCTCAATCTCTTTTAGGATTTGAACTGTTTTTTTCTTTGGTGTTCCTGTAATAGAACCAGCAGGAAGAATAGAAGTTAATATATCACCAATTTTACCATGCCAGTCATCATTCAAATGTCCAGATATTTTGGAACTCACTTGTAAAAGTTTTTTGTCCCCTGCATTGATTTTATCGATATATCTAAATTTATCTACTCTTATTTTATTTGAAACAATTCCTAAATCATTTCTAAGTAAATCTACCACCATAGTATGCTCTGCCATCTCTTTAATATCTCCTAAGATTTTAGCTTCAGCATTTGGTATTTTAGAATCTATTGTACCTTTCATAGGATAAGTAAAGATTTTGTTCTTTTTTATTTCTATAAATTTTTCAGGAGAAAAACAAACGAATTCATCAAAAAATTTTAATTTAAATTTGGCATTGGCATTTTCATAAATTTCATCAAGAGTTAATTCTGGGTCAATTTGCGTTTTAGAGGTTAGGTTTAAAAGATAGGAATTACCAGACTTAATTTGTTCTTGAATAAAATCAAACTTTATTTTATACTCTTCATAAGATATGGGATATTTTTCTATTTTTTGTTTTTTAGTGATTTTTGAAGATACTTTATCATTTATTTCAAAGCTAATCTCTTTTGGTAGATCTTTTAATGCTTTTACATAAAACTTACTCAGATCATAAGATACACAGAAAAAAAATGGCTCTTTAAGAGAGCCATATTTATTTAATATTTTTTTTAATTGTTCATTCAAATTTTAAAACTATTGATCACATACTAGTTTTTTAAGAACTGCCATTCTTACTGCAACACCATTTCTAACTTGCTCTAAAATCTTATTTCTTGGGTCAACTAACATTTCATCAGAAATATCAACATTTCTATTTACAGGTCCTGGATGTAATAAAAGAATATCTCTATCTCCAAAAGTTTCACTTGTGATACAGTAATCTTTTGCATACTCATGAAGTGAAGAAAAATACATTTCATTATGACGTTCTAATTGAGTTCTTAAACTCATTACAACATCAACTTCATCAATTACTTCAGAAATATTATCATACTGTTTATACTCTGTATCTTCTGATTTAAAACAATCAGGAGCTACAAAACATACTTCCATACCAAATCTTGGAAGAAGTTTTTTATTTGAACCTGCAACTCTTGAACTTTTTATATCTCCAATAATTGCAACTTTTTTACCTTCTGTTTCTCCATCAAAATGCTCAGTTATTGTAAATAGGTCTAATAGAGCCTGAGTTGGATGTGCATTTTTTCCAGCACCTGCATTGATAATTGGACAATCAACATAATCTATTAAAGTTTTATGAAAATTACAATCAGAATGTCTAATAACAATTGCATCTGGTCTCATTGCATTAATATTTGTAACAGTATCAAAAATAGTTTCACCTTTTTTTGTTGAAGAGTTTCCAACATCTAAAGAAATTACTTGTGCACCAAGTCTTTTTGCTGCCATTTCAAAGGCACCTCTTGTCCTTGTTGAATTTTCAAAAAATAGATTAACAATAATTTTACCCTTTAATACCTCGCTAGATTCCATATCTAAAAATATTCTAGCGTCATCAAAAACTTTAAGAATTTCTTCTTTAGTAAAGTCTGCGGTAGTAATTAGATGCTGCATTTTTTTCCTTTTATTTTAGTTTCAGATTTTAGCAAAAATGAGATTAATTGTTAATATCTTAAAGTACTATAAATAATTAATATTAAATATTTAAAATTACAAATTTGTTATTTTTAATTAGTTTTTGACTATAATAAGGCCTAACTGATAATTTTGCTAATTCTAAGGGACTTGTGTGAGAATGCTTAAAGATGAAAAACTCATAATTAATATAATTAAATTTGGACCAATTATATTTGTTATTATCTTTGCATTTTTTATTACTGAAACTTTTATTTACGAAAAAAATCTCAGCTTTAAAAAAGAGATACAACTTGTTGAAAAAACTTATTTTGATGACAACAAAAAGAGAATTAAAAATGAAGTTGAAAGAGTTTATGAAGAAATAAAAGAAGAAAAAGCACAAGCAGAAGAAGCACTAAAAGAAATGATAAAAGATAGAGTATATGAAGCACATAAAATTGCAACAAATATATATACTGAAGAATCTAAATTTGACAATGGACTTAAACACAGCGAAGAACATATATTTAAAACAATAAAAAATGCACTAGGAAGTATTATCTATAATAAAGGAAGAGGTTATTTTTTTATAGATAGTGCACAAGGAGTTGGGCTACTTCAACCTTTAAATAAAGAGCTAGAGAATAAAAACAAATTAGAATTTAAAGATGCAAAAGGTTATCAGTTTGTAAAAACTATTGTTCAAACAATAAAAGATAAAACTGAGAGATTTGATACTTACTACTGGTACAAAGGTTCTAATAGAGATAAATCATATAAAAAAACAAGTTTTTATAAATATTTTGAACCTTTTAATTTCGCCATTGGAACGGGGGAATATATTGAAGATTTTGAAAATGAAATAAAGCAAAGATTACTAAAAAGAATAAGAAAAATGCGTTTTAACAAATCTGGGTATATTTTTATATTTGATGAAAAAGGAAAAACTCTTTCAAGTTTTAAAAAAGAATTTATAGGTAAAAATAGAATAAAAGAACAAGATATTAATGGTCATTTTTATATTAAAGATATAATAAATTTTGCAAAAAAAGAACAAGAAGGTTTTATTCCTTATATTATAAAATTTAAACCTGAAGAAGAAGAAAAAAATAGAACAAAAATTTCATATGTTAAGTTTTTCAAAGATTGGAATTGGATAATAGGTACGGGATTTTATCTTGATAATCTTAATCAACAAATTGCAGAAAGAAAAGTTCTATTAACAAATTCTATGAATGAATCTATTAAACAAATTATTGTCATCAGTTTAATTCTTACACTATTTTTTGTACTATTATCTTTTTATATTTCAAGAATGATTACTCATAGATTAGTTGAATATAAAAAGAATTTAGAAGCACAAATCATAGAAAATATTGAACAGAAAGAGACTCTTCTTGAAGCTCAAAAAGTAGCAAAAATAGGAAGTTGGAAATTAATTCCATCTACAAATATAGCCGAATGGTCGGAAGAAGTTTTACATATATTTGGAATAGAAGAAAAAAGTATTACCTTGTCTCCTGAATATATGAGGAATATCATTCTTGAAGAAGATCTTATAGAATTTGAACTTTTTTTAGAAGAGTGTATGATTGAGAATAAACAAAATAGAACTATGTTTAGAATTTATAAACCTGATAATGAAATAAGGTGGCTAGAATGCAGGGGGAGACTTGATAAAGAAAAAAATATCATAATTGGTACAATTCAAGATGTAACTGAAAGTAAAAATTTAGAAATTGAGAAAAAAGATAAAGAACAATTGCTTTATCAACAAAGTAAATTGGCTGCCATGGGTGAAATGATTGGTAATATTGCACATCAATGGAGACAACCTCTATCTGTAATCTCAGTAACAGCAACAGGAGCAAAACTACAAAAAGAGATGAATTTATTTGATGAAGATAAATTTTATGAGACCATGGATAGAATAAATGATTCAGCACAATATTTATCTAACACCATAGAAGATTTTAGAGGATTCTTTGACCAAAAGAATAAAGTTATAAAAGAATTTAATATCTCTAATACTATAAGTAAAACTCTTAATTTGATTAGTTCACAATTTGAAACAAAAGAGATTGAACTCGTTCAAGATATAAAAGATTTTAAAATTAAATCTTTTGAAAATGAACTTATTCAAGTATTAATGAATATTTTAAACAATTCTAAAGATGCAATTCTTTCAATTCAACCAGAGCAAAAACTTATTTTTATAAAAACCTATCAAAAAAATAATCTTTCCTATATAGAAATATATGATAGTGCCCAAGGAATACCTGAAAATATAATAGATAGAATATTTGAACCATATTTCACTACAAAACACCAAAGCCAAGGAACAGGTGTCGGATTATACATGAGCCAAGATATAGTTAAAAACTCACTTTATGGCAAATTAAGAGTTGAAAATTATACTTATTTTTATAAAGATATCAAATGTAAAGGTGCCAAATTTACTATCACTCTATAATTATTAATATTTTATATATTCTTTACCCATTTTAATTCTCAAAGCTATTAATATTTTGTTTAAGAAAATAAGCTATAATTTCAACAATTAAAAATAGGAAAATTATATGTTAGAACAATTAGACAAACAGTACGTTTTACACACATATCCAAGAAATTATGTTAATTTTAAAAAAGGTATTAATGCCACACTTTTTGATGAAACTGATAAAGATTATATAGATTTCACCTCAGGTATTGGAGTGGTATCTGTAGGTCATGGGAATAAAGACTTAGCAGATGCTATTTATAAACAAGTAAGTAATATTACTCATATTTCAAACCTCTATGGAATTGAACCTCAAGCTAAACTTGGAGAAAAAATTGCAAAACTTTCAGAAATGGATGTTGCAACATTCTTTGCAAATAGTGGAGCAGAAGCAAATGAAGGTGCTATTAAAATTGCAAGAAAATATGGTGAAACTAGATTTGACAACAAAAGATATAAAGTAATTACATTAGAGCATTCATTTCATGGAAGAACAATTACCACAGTAAAAGCAACTGGACAAAGTTCAATGCATTCTGCTAACTTTGCACCATATCCAGAAGGTTTTTCTTACGATAATAAAATTGATGACATTTATAACTCTATTGATAATGAAACAGTTGCAGTTATGATTGAGATTGTTCAAGGGGAAGGTGGTGTTCAACCATTTAAGAAAGAAGATATTCAAGAATTAGCAAAATTCTTAAAAGAACAAGGAATTCTATTAATTATTGATGAAGTTCAAACTGGAGCATATAGAACAGGAGAGTTTTTGGCTTCTAATCTTTATGAAATCAAACCTGATATTATTACTATGGCTAAAGGATTGGGTGGGGGTGTTCCAATTGGAGCAGTACTTACAACAATTAAAGATATATTTGAGCCAGGAGATCATGGTTCAACTTTTGGAGGGAATTATCTTAGTACAGCAGCAGCAAATAAAGTGCTTGATATTTTAGATGATTATAAAAATAGTGGAAAGCTTGATGAAACTATAATATATTTTGAAAAAAAACTAACTGAACTCTTCGAAAACAATAAAAATTTATTTACTGAAAAAGTTGGAATAGGACTTATGAAAGGTCTTCGAGTTAAAGATATAGATACATTTTCAAAAATTATTCCCGCAGCATTTAAAGAAGGTGTTTTAGTTCTAAAAGCAGGAAAAAATACCATAAGATTTCTTCCTCCATTAACAATTTCAAAAGAAGAAATTAATGAAGGATTCAAAAGGTTAGAAAATGCTCTTTCAAAAATCAGCTAATTTTTTTTTAATATCACTTTTCTTTATCCCCTTATTTTTAGGGGCTGAAGATAAAAAAATTCTTTCAGAAGATAGATTGAATCTTTTTAACTATAGTGAAAAACAAAATGAAGAAAATAGTAGTAAGTTAAAAAAAGATTGGATTAATCCAATTAATCTATCCTATACTAAAAGTTATACAGATCAAGACGATACTACAAAAAGTGCAATAACTATTAATCAACCTATTTTTAAAAGTGGGGGGATTTTTAGTGCAATAAAATATGCAAATGCAAATTATAAATATAATAAATTAGACATTGAAATTCAAAAGAAAGAATTGATAAAAAATGCAACTACAATGCTTTTTAATCTTCATCTAATAGACTTAAGTATAAAAAAAAATGAACTCCTTTTAAAAAATGCAAATATTGATATTATAAGAAAAAAAGAACAAGTATTAAATGGCTTTTTAGACACTTCATATTTAGACAATGCCATTTTGGATGCAAATAAAATAAAAAATAGCATTGTAGAATTAGAATATAATAAAAAAGAATTAAACAATAATTTTTCAAATATTGCAAGTGGTGAATATGAAAGTTTTGACTTACCAATTCTAAGCATGACAAATAAAGATAATTTTTTAAAAAATAACGTAACACTAGAAAAAGCAAAAGCAGATATACAACAAAAAGATTATCTTGCAGATATGACAATCGCAAAATATCTTCCTACATTAAATGCAAATGGAAGTCATACTCAATACCATGATGTAGAAAAAGATTCAGTTAATAACGAAAATGTCTATAGTTATGGATTATCACTGACAATGCCTTTAGATGTAAGAACTTTTAATGATATTGAAACACAAAAAATCACTTATTTAAAAGCAAAACTTGATTTAAAAAATAAAATTTTAGAAGAAGAAAATTTTTATAAAACAAAAATGGCAAAAGTAGAAATGATTAATAAAAAAAAGAAAATTGCAAAAGATGATTATGAACTTTACAATTCATTATTAACTATTATTACAGAAGAAAAAGAAGCAGAATTAAAAACACAAAGTGATATAGATACTCTTTTAAATTCTCAAAAAATAAAATCTATAGAACTTAAAATTTTTGATTTAGAAGAACAAATAGAACTTTTAGATTTATACTCTAAAATCAGTTAGTTAAATAATAATTTAACTAACTAAATTAATTAATATCACTATCCTAAATTTTCAGAAACTATGATAAGCTAATCTATTATGAAAAATTTCGTAGCTGAATCAAAAATTATCAAATGGATTATATTACTTCCAATTATTGGAGTTATACTCACCTCCTTTATTCTAACAAATATATTCATTTCTTCTAAACATAAAGCACATAATTTAGAAATAGTAAATATTGAAAAAAATCATATAAGTAATCTAAAAGGAAAAATTGAAGAACGGATAAAATATATATCTTTACTTTTAAGCAATAATTACATTAATCAACTACTAGAATCAAAAAAAGAAGTAAAAGATAAAATTACTATAGGTTATGCCATATTAGAAAACATTTATCAAAATAATAAACACTTATCAAAAAATGAACTTTATAAAGTCATTGATGAAAGCATGAGAAATATTCGTTTTTTTGATAATAAAACAGGATACTTTTTTATTCAAGACATCTCAAGTGGCACAGCTATTTCTATGCCTGCAAATCCTAATTTAGTAGGAAAAGATATCAGACACATTGTAGATAAAAAAGGGATGAATTTATATGATAGTTTTATGAAAGTTTTAGATAAAGATAATGAAGGTTATCACGAATGGTATTGGAACAAACCAAATAGCAATATCCAAAGTAAAAAAATTGGATACATCAAAAAATTTGAACCACTTAATCTATATATTGGAACAGCTATTTATTTAGAAGACTTGAGAACAACTATTGTTAATGAAAATCTAAATTTTGTAAATACCTTAGAATACAATGATAATAGTTATATATTTATTATGAATTCAAAAGGAACAGCATTAGTTCATAAAAATAAAAAAATATTAGATGTTCCACTTGAAAAACTTGATAAAAAAATAAAAAAAAATGTGGAAGATATTATCACAAAAGCAAAAAAATCTAATAATGCATTTATCGAATATACTCAATCAGAAGAACTATTTAAAGATATTAATCCTTCAAAAAAAATCTCTTATATAAAATATATCCCTATTTTAGATTGGGTTATAGGAACAGGACTTTATACGGATAAGTTAAATCAACAAATTAAACAAAAACGCATGGAATTAAAGATAACTTTAGAAGATGATATTAAAACTATAATAAAAGTTTCTGCTCTAGTATCTTTTATTATCATCATATTGATAATACTCTTATCTAAAAGAATAAAAAAACTCTTTAAATTTTATTCTCAAAGATTAGAAGAAGCAAACATAAGACTGAAAAATTTAAATGATGAATTAGAAAAAAAAGTTAAAGAACAAGTATCTGATATAAGAGAAAAAGATATCATATTAAATCAACAATCAAAACTTGCAGCAATGGGAGAGATGCTTGGAAATATTGCTCACCAATGGAGACAACCATTATCAGCAATCAGTACACTAGCTAGTGGAATTAGAGTTCAGAAAGAGATGAATCTAATAGATGACAAACAAGTAGATGCTGATTTACAAAATATTGTAAAAAGTACTTCAATATTATCTAAAACAATTGATGATTTTAGAAATTTTTATTCACAAAAAAAAGTTAAAAATGAATTTGAGTTGAATAATACAATAAATCAAGTCTTGAGTTTAATATCTGCAAATATAAAAAATCATTATATTGAGTTAATAATAGATATAGAAGATGTAAAACTCAATACTTATGAAAATGAACTTGTTCAAGTCATTTTAAATATAATGAACAATGCAAAAGATGCTTTAATTGACAAAAATGATCCAAAACTTATTTTTATAAAAACATATAAAAAAGAAAATATTTTTATTATTGAAATTTTTGATAATGCGGGTGGAATAAAAAATGATATTATTGATCGTATTTTTGAACCATACTTCACAACAAAATTCAAAGCTCAAGGAACTGGAATAGGATTATATATGACGAAAAATATTATTGAGAATAGTTTAAAAGGAGATATACAAGTTAAAAATAATACTTTTCAGTATAAAGACAAAGAATATCTAGGAGCTTTATTTAAAATAGAACTCCCTTTATCGTAAATTTTTTAGAAAAATACAAAGCCTTTTTAAAAAGACTTTGCACTATATTTTGATTAATCAACTTTCTTTTTTGAAGGTAAATTTAAATAATAATCCATCTCAGCTGGAGTTAAAATTTTAATAGTATTTGTACTTCCTGGCATACCTACAGGATAACCAATAGTGGCAACATAAGTTCCATTTCTATCTAAATATCCTCTGTCATCTAAGCTTTTTAACATTGTTTGTATCATTTTTGATGCACCCGCTTCTTTTATTTTAGAAACGGCAACAACACCCCAGTTTGCACAAAGAGGATTTAAAACTCTTCTTGAGTGAGTAAAAATATATATTGGTGTTTTTGGTCTATATCTTGATATTTTCATAGCAGATAGACCTGAACTAGTAAGTGCAATAATTCCTTTTGCTCCTAAATCATCAGCAAGTTTTGTTGCAGTACCTTGAATAACGTCAAATTCATCGTGGTAAGATAATTTTTCATGCTTATCAAAAGGATAAATTTCTTCAGTTTTTGCAATAATATTACTCATAGTATTAACTACATTAATTGGGTCAATCCCAACTGCACTCTCTTCACTTAACATAACAACATCAGTCCCATCTAAAACTGCATTTGCCACATCTGAAATTTCTGCTCTAGTTGCTCTTTCATTTTCAGTCATTGATAAAAGCATCTGAGTTGCTGTAATAACTGGCTTACAAGCTTCATTTGCTTTTTTAATAAGTCTTTTTTGAATTGTTGGAACTTCATAATAAGGAACTTCTATTCCAAGATCACCTCTAGCTACCATAATACCATCACTAGCTTCCATAATTTCATCTATATTTTCAACCGCATCAAATTTTTCAATTTTTGCAATTAGTTTACCTTTATAATCACCTAAAAGTTCTCTTGCATGTTCCATATCTTTTTTATTTTGTACAAAAGAAATTGCAAAATAATCGACTTTATGTTTAACACCCCAAGCAATATCTCTTTCATCTTTTTTTGTAATTACATCAATATCAATTACTGTATTTGGGAAATTTATTCCTTTTTTAGATGATAATACACCGTGATTTTCAATAAGGGCTTTAACCTCATCTCCAGTTTCAATAACTTTTGCTCTAATTGTTCCATCATAAAGATAAATATATTCACCTTCTTTTACTTTATCAAGTAATTCAGGATAATTTGTTGAAACAACATATCTTTTATCACCCTCTTTATATCCAATAATTTCATTTTTTAAAAATGTAATTTGGTCTCCTCTAAAAAGTTCAAAAGGTTCTTTTACTTCACCAATTCTAACTTTTGGACCTGAAATATCTTGCAAAACTGCAATTGTTACATTCAGATTATCCATAGCCGTTCTAATATTTTTTAATGTATCTGAATGATACTCATGCGTACCATGTGAAAAATTAAGTCTAAACATATTTGCACCAGCTTTAATAAGCCCTTCTATCATCTCTACACTATTACTTGCTGGTCCTAATGTTGCTAAAATTTTTGTTCTTTTATCCATGGGCTCTCCTTATTATTTTTATTATTTGTTATTATATCTAAAATGATTTACATTCTAGTTACAAAAAGTAGTTAATAAATTTCACAATTAATTCACCAATAAGTGTTATAATATACTACATAAAAAAAAGGAATAGATATATGAAAAAGATAATATTTTTTAAACAATTTGCAATAAGTTCAATAATCCTTGCGATGTTAGTTGGATGTACAAATCAAGGAAATTCTCCTCAACCTAATACAACAAACAATACAGGAATGACAAAAACTCAAACAGGTGCGCTTATTGGTGGAATACTAGGTGCCGTTATAGGTGGAACAACAAAAGGGAGTAATAAAGGAAAAAGAGTTTTAATTGGTGGTGCTGTTGGTGCAGCTATCGGTGGTGGAATTGGTTATTCAATGGATCAACAGGCAAAAGAAGTTGCTGATACATTAGATACAAATGTTAATAATAACCCTAATGCAGCTTCAAATCCAAGCAATGATTTAATTGTTTCAAATACTGATAAATTCGTAAAAATTATGTTAAGAGACAGTATGGTTTTTGAAACTAATTCTGCTACTCCAACACAAGAGGCTTCAAGAAAGATTGCTAAAATTTCAGATGTTTTAAAAAGTTATCCAAATACAGTAGTTCAAGTTGTTGGATATACTGATAGTAGAGGTTCATATGAATACAATCAAAAACTATCTGAACAAAGAGCAACCAATGTAGGTAATACAATTTACAATTCTGGTATTAAAAATCAAATATTCTCAAAAGGATGTTCTTTCAATAAACCAGTAGCACCCAATGATAACCCTACGAACATGGCTTTAAATAGAAGAGTTGAAATCTATTTATATGCTGATCAAAATGCTATTGTAGATGCCTGTGTACAATAGTCTGTAAAGAGGAGGAAACTCCTCTTTACATTTTTATTTATATATTTAACTTCATAATCTTTTTTTAGATAAACTTTCAAAATGAATACAAAAAAACAAAAATTTAGTGATTATTTCAATGCATGGTTATATAGTAAAGATGGATACTATTCAAAATATAAAGAGATAGGAAAAGAAGGTGATTTTTATACTTCTGTATCAACCTCTTCTTTTTTTGGAGGTAGTATTGGAAAAAGAGTTGTTGATTCTATCAAGGAAGGAAATCTTCCAAAAGACACGACTATTGTTGAAGTTGGAGCACATCATGGGTATTTACTTGCTGATATTATTCAATTTATATATACCCTAAATCCAAAACTGCTTGATACACTAAATTTTGCAATTGTTGAAAGATTTGAAAACTTACAAGAGAAACAAACAAAATATTTACAAGAATGTTTTGCAGATGCAGTTAAAATAAAACATTACAATGATATTTCTGAAGTAAAATTGCCCCACGCTTTTATAATTGCAAATGAAATTTTTGATGCTTTTGCTTGTGAATTAGTATATACAACAAATGATAATATATTCCAAATGGCTTATGTAAAAGACCATAAAATAAAATTTGAAGATTGTAATGACAAAAAATTGATTGAACATTGTAAAAAATATAAAATTACAAAAGGTGAAGTTGGTATTGGATATGAAGATTTTATAGAAAATATTTGTACAAATATTAAGAAATTTGAATTTATAACTTTCGATTATGGAGATAGAGTTCCAAGAAATGACTTTTCAACTAGGATTTATACAAAACATGAGGTCTTTCCCATATTTGAGGAAGCTGTAGATTTAAAAGAATATTTTACAAAAGCAGATATTACTTATGATGTCTATTTCAATCATATTGTAGATTGTTTTAAAACTTATAAAATAGAAGATATAACTTTTAAAACTCAAATGTTAGCGCTTGTGGATTTTGGAATTATTGATTTACTTGAAATTTTAAAAGCTAATAGCGATGAAAATACATATTTAAGAGAGTCTCAAAAGATCAAGACTCTACTTGAACCAACAGGAATGGGAGATAGATTTAAAATGTTACATGTAAAGAAAACATCTTAAACATCATCTAAATTCTTATACTCTTCATCTGTAAAAATTCTAGATTTTGAGATAAACTGATAACCTAAATCTATTTCAAGAGAAAAAGAGTTTCCAAAAGCAGCTTTTTCTTCTTTTACATCAATAGTTAAATGTGAATGTTTAAAATATTCAAATTGGTCTTTATCAATAAAAAATTCACAACCACAAATTTCGCCCATCCTTATATTTCTAGAAGGTACATAAAAATCACTTTTGGCATAACACATAGGAGCAGTTCCATCACAACAACCACCACTTTGGTTAAATACTAATTCACCATTTTCTTCTTTTAATTTTTCTATAACTTCTGCTGCTGCAGGAGTTACAGCTAATCTTTCAGTTGCCATAAATTATCCTTATAAATGTCCCATTTATAAGGGACCAAATTTATCTAAATTTCATTTTTACATCAAAAAAAATGCATAGAAGAAATACTTCTATGCATTTTAAAATATTTTTGTTTAAACTAAAGGCCTAGTAAAAACCTAGTGCATTTTTAGAGTAAGAAGTTAAGATATTTTTTGTATGTCTATAAGAGTTTAGCATCATCATGTGAGTTTCTCTACCGATACCTGATTTTTTATATCCACCGAATGATGCATGAGATGGGTACATATGGTAACAGTTAACCCATACTCTACCTGCTTCAATTCCTCTTGCAAATTTATGTAATTGGTGTGCATCTCTTGACCAAATACCTGAACCTAATCCATAAATTGTATCGTTAGCGATTGCTAAAGCTTCTTCTTCATCTTTAAAAGTTGTAACAGCAAGTACTGGTCCAAAAATTTCTTCTTGGAAGATTCTCATTTTGTTGTGACCTTTAAATAGTGTTGGTTGGATGTAGTTACCATTTGGATGAGTTTCACTTACGTATTCATCTCCACCAATTAAACACTCAGCACCTTCTTCTTTACCAATTTTGATGTATTCCATAATTTTCTCTTTTTGAGAAGTTGAACATTGAGCTCCCATCATACAAGTTGGATCTAATGGATCTCCTAATTTAATAGCTTTAACTCTCTCTAAAACTCTTGCCATAAATGGCTCATAAATTGATTCTTGAATTAATGCTCTTGATGGACAAGTACAAACTTCTCCTGAGTTAAATGCAAATAGTACAAGACCTTCAATTGCTTTATCAAAGAACTCATCATCAGCATCCATGATTGATTCCATGAAAATATTTGGTGATTTTCCACCAAGTTCTAATGTAGAAGGAATAATATTTTCAGTTGCATATTGCATAATTAACTGACCAGTTGTAGTTTCACCTGTAAATCCAACTTTTTTAACATCTGGATGAGTTGATAAATGTTTACCAATTTTTCCACCTGCACCGTTAATAATATTAACAATACCTTTTGGAAGAACATCTTGGATGATTTCCATTAAAATTAAAATTGCCATTGGAGTAGCACTTGCTGGTTTTAAAACTACACAGTTACCAGCAGCTAAAGCAGGAGCTATTTTCCATGCAGCCATTAATAATGGGAAATTCCAAGGGATAATTTGAGCTACAACACCTAATGGCTCGTAAACTTCTTGAGATACAGTAGTTTCATCTAAATCAGCAACTGTACCTGTTTCAGCTCTAATAACTGAAGCAAAATATCTAAAATGATCAACAACTAAAGGAATATCAGCAGCTAAAGTTTCTCTTACTGCTTTACCATTATCTAAAGTTTCAGCTACTGCTAATTGTTCTAAGTTAGCTTCAATTGCATCTGCAACTTTATTTAACATAGTACTTCTTTCTATTATAGAAGTATGTTTGAAAGATTCAAAAGCTGTCATTGCTGCTGCTACTGCTGCATCAACATCTGCTTCATTTGATCTTGGAATTCTTGTTAAAATTTCACCATCTACTGGTGATAGATTATCAAAATATTCTCCACTTGTTGGAGCGACCCATTCTCCACCGATAAAGTTTTCGTACTGAGGTTTGAAAGTTGGTTTAGCGTATGCCATTTTTTTTCCTTTTATAATTAGTTTTTGTTGAATTAATCTGAACAAATATTTTGTATCAGATTTTTTCTGTAATGAAAGTTTACATTAATATTATAGCCTGAATATAGCCAATAATATAGCTTGAATATAGCGAAAATGAATAGTGCCAAAATGACGCTATTTAGGTATACATAGCAATAAAATAGCATTTGAAATTTAATTAATTTTTTATAAAAAATATTTTATTTTATGTTACAATTACATCATGAGAACATACAACTATACTTTTCAAAACAATCTATTTAAAGATGAAATTGATTACGCTTTTTTTAAAAGACAAAAAAATATTTTGATACAAGTTTTTTGTGGTAATGATGAAAGCACTTTACAATTTATCATTGATACTTTATCTAGAAATTTACCACATGCTATTTGTATAGGAACCACTACTGATGGTGAAATAAAAAATACAAAAGTTTCTACACTTAAAACAATAATAGCTATATCTACTTTTGAGAATACAACAGTTAAAACATCTATAAAAAACCATGGAGATTCTTTTAAAAATGGTTATGAAATAGCACAAGATATAGTTACCCCAAATACAAAATTAATTATAACATTCACAGATAGTACATATACTAATGGAGAAAAATATCTTGCAGGAATAAACTCTTTTAATAGTTCAATTATGGTTGCAGGAGGAATGGCAGGAGATAATGGGAAATTTTTAAGAACATTTATCTCTTCAGGAACAGAAATTATCGATCATGGTGCAGTTGCTATATCCTTAAACTCAGATATACTTCAAGTTCAAAATGACATAAAACATGGTTGGTCTCCAATAGGAATAGAACATACAATTGATAGAATAGAGGGTAATAGAATCTATGAAATTTCAGGAATGAGAGCAATAGATTTTTATAAAAAATATTTAGGTAGTGGAAATTTAGCAACTTTTACAGAGTTTCCACTAATGGTTGAAAGAAATGGTATATCAATAGCAAGAGCAACAGTTACTAAATACCCAGATGGAAGTTTAGGTTGTGCAGGAGGGTTATATCAAGGAGATAAAGTAAAAATTGGATTTGCTGATGCAGAACGAATAATTAATACTCCTTTTGAATATCTTGAAAATATTGAATCAAAACCTGCTGAAACCTTTTTTATTTACTCTTGTATGGCACGACGTAGATATATGCAAAGTTTAACAAGAATTGAAATTGAGCCTTTTGCATCAGTTGCTACAACTTCTGGATTTTTTACTTATGCAGAATTTTTTCATGCAGATAATAAAAATGAATTAACAAATGAAACAATTACAGTAGTTGGTTTATCAGAAAACCCTGATTTAAATATACAACAGGCACCATCAAATAATATGGTAAGTAGCCAAGATCTTGCCTATTCAAGAAGCATTCAAGCCTTGACTAGTCTAATTCAGCAAAGTGCAAAAGATCAAAATGAACAAGCAAAGGCTTTAGAAAAACAAATAGCCTATTCTGAACACCTTTTAAAAAACCAAAAACTATTTTTAAGACACTCTGTTCATGAAACAAATACTCCCCTTTCCGTTATTGTTAGTAATATTGATTTACATGAAATGGAATATGGAAAGAGTACTTATTTAGAAAATATTGAAGTTGCGGTTAAAAATATCTTCTCAATCTATGATGATTTGAGTTACTTAGTAAAAAAAGACCAAGTTGAATATAAAGTTTACACCATTGATTTGATAGATTTTGTAAGAAATAGAGTAGATTTTTTCGAGAGTGTAGCAATAACTATGACAAATTCAAAATTTTTATTTAAAACCAATAGTAAAAAAATCTTAGTAGATTTCAGTGAAACAAAACTACAAAGAATTATTGATAATTCAATTACAAATGCTATAAAATATACTTTTAAAGGAGATCCTATAAAAGTTGATATTATTCAAAATAATGAGTGTGTGAAATTTATAGTTACTAGTCATTCTAGAAAAATACAAAACCCTGAAAAAATATTTGATGAATATTATAGAGAAGAACATTCAAAAGATGGGTTTGGACTAGGATTAAATTTAGTCAAAAGAATTTGTGAAGAAGAAAATGTTCTTATAGATGTAAAATCTAATTTAGAAGAGACAAGTTTTTCTTATTCGTTTAAAGGATGTAAATGAAAATATTACTTTTAGAAGATGATATTATGTTAAATAAAGCAATAACTCAATATCTTGAATCAACAGGACATGCAGTAGTTTCTACAATGGATGGAAATGGCTGCGTAGAAAAATTGGCAAATGAACAATTTGATCTTTTAGTATTTGATATAAATGTACCAGATCAAGATGGTATATCTATTTTAGAAGATTTACATAAACAAAAAAGAATGGTACCTACAATATTTATTTCAGCACTAATTGATATAGAAGATATTACTAGAGCTTTTGATATAGGTTGTCATGATTATTTGAAAAAGCCTTTTCACTTAAAAGAGTTAACACTAAGAATTAATAAAATTTTACAAACAAGACAAGTACCTCAAGAACACAAAAGATTATCAAAATCTTATAGTTATGACTCTAAAAATATGATTTTACTGTTTAACAATGAACCTCAAATACTACCAAAAAGACAAATCCAAATCATAGATTTACTTGCAGCAAATAGAAGTTTAGTTTGTAATTATGATATGTTTAGAGATTATGTTTGGAATGATGACTACATAGATAATGCTACAATAAGAGCGGAAGTAAATCGAGTAAAAAAAGTACTAAAAGAAGACTTTATTATAAATATTCGTGGAATTGGATACATGGTAGAAAGGCCAAATTAGAATAAATTCTTAATATTTATTCTAATTCATCCAATATACTGTTAATATCTTTTTTCATTATTAATTTATCATCATTAAATTTTATTCCAAATCTTTCAAATTTTTTAGAAATTCTATTATTTACACCTGTTATTATCAGAGTTTTATTATTTCTATCAAAGTTATCTATAATAGATTTAAAGGCAACAAGTGCTGTCATATCTATCATAGTAACATGCTCTAAATTCAAAATAACTGTTTTAATATCATCTTTTGTATCCATTAAAGTTTTAAGTGCACTTTGTGCTGCACCAAAAAACATTGGGCCATTTATATCATATATTGCAACATGCTCTGGAATATTTAAATGTCGAGATGAGTGTTCATTATTTACTAAATTAATTGAATATAACTCAATTGTTCTTTTAATAAATAGAATTGAAGCCAATCCCATCCCCACACCAACTGCTATTTGCATATCAAGTAATACTGTCAAAATAAAACAAGTTAGTAAAACATACACATCATGCTTAGGTGCAACTTTTATAATATTTGCAAAGTGTTTAACCTCTGACATATTCCAAGCTACAACAAGAAGCAATGCTGAAAGAGAAGCCATTGGTAAGTATGATAAAATTGGAGCAAGAAATATTATAGATAGTAAAATAAAAATTGAGTGTATAACTGATGAAACTTTTGAAGTTCCTCCACTTTTTATATTTACAACACTTCTAGCAATTGCAGCAGTTGCTGGAATTCCTCCAAAAAATGGAACAAAAATATTTGCAAGTCCTTGACCTATTAACTCTTTGTTTGGATTAGTTCTATTTCCCGTCATACCATCTGAAATAACTGCACAAAGTAATGATTCTAAGGCTCCCAAGATTGCAATTGCTACACTATGTTGAATAAGTTTATAAAACATATCAAGATTTATATCATCAATTGAATAGCCACTCCAAGGTATAGTAAATTGTAATGGAATAGGAGGGATACCATTGCCTTGTATATTTCCAATATGATACTCAAATGTTGAATAGATAGTTGATATTTGCATATTTGGATTAGAATCATTATATAAATAAACGGCAATAGTAACTATAGTCAGAGATATCAAAGCTGCTGGTATTTTACTTTTTGTTTTTGGCCAAAGAATTAAAATAAACAAAGTTACAATACCAACAAGTAATTCAGTTAATTTAAATGTAGGAAAGGAAGAGATTAAAGTATAAACTTTTTGATGAAAATGTCCAGTAAAATGTTCAATATTTAAACCAAAAAAATCTTTTATTTGAAAAGTTGCAATAACAACTGCAATACCAGTTGTAAATCCTACAGTTACAGGATAAGGAATCAACTCTATTAAATTTCCAAGTTTAAAAAAACCCATTAATAAAAGAATAAATCCTGACATAAGACCACAAAGAAGAAGCCCAGAAAGTCCAAACTCTTGCACTATTGGAATCAAAATTACAACAAAAGCTGCTGTTGGACCTGAAATATTTATTTTACTACTTCCAAATATAGAAGCTACAATACCTGCTATTATTGCTGTGTAAAGACCATTTTGAGGGGGAACACCAATGGCTATTGCTAATGCCATTGATAATGGTAATGCAATAATTCCAACTGTTAGACCTGCAAATATATTATTTTTCATCAATATCTCATTTTATAAGCTTATTTTCTGTGTGTATTATATAACTTAATATTAAAATTAAAGATAGATTTAAAAGGATCTTAGTAAAAATAACTAATTAGACAATAAATGTAACAATTTTTAAATACAAAATAACATAAGCGGAAGATAAAATCTTACGCTTATTTACTATTTATTTATAAATAAAAGCGAATTTTGTTTATTTCTATAAATAGGTTCATTTGAAGATTTTAAAGCTGTTTCAACTTTTTTAATTACTACATTGTGATAACTTGATTTATCACAAACAGGATCAGCTTCATGCATATCTTTTGTCAAAGCAAATGCTTGGCATCTACATCCACCAAAATCTTTCTCTTTTTCATCACAAGTACGACAAGTTGGCTTCATCCATTTATCACCCCTAAAATAATTAAAGGCATGTGAGTCATACCATATCTCTTTTATAGAAGAATCTTTAACATTTGGAAAATCTAAAGGTAAAGTATTTGCAGTATTACATGGAAGTGCTACTCCATCAGGATTTATAGTTAAAAAGGTACTTCCCCAACCATTCATACAAGCTTTTGGTCTTGTTGCAAAATAATCAGGAACTACAAAAAATACTTTCATATCTTTTCTTTTCTCTCGATAATAATCTGTTACTCTTTTTGCTTCATCTAATTGTTCTTGGGTTGGAAGTAAGGCATTTATATTTTCTAAGGCCCATCCATAATATTGAATATTTGCTACTTCTAAATAGTTTGCATCTAAACTATCTGCAAATTCAATTATCTCACCAACTTGATGAATATTTTGTCTAGTAATACAAGTATTTACAATAAGTTGCATACCTAACTCTTTTACCTCTTTAGCAAATGCAATTTTATCTCTAAAAGCAGTTTTATTATTTGTAATAAGAGTCATTGTATTTTCATCATGAGATTGAATACCAAGTTGAATTGTCTTTAATCCTGCATCTTTTAATTTTTTTAAAATACCAGGTTCTCCACCAACTCCAGATGTAATTAAATTTGTATAAAATTTTAAATCACTAGCTTTTTTTACAATTTCTACAATATCTTTATTTAATAAAGGCTCTCCACCAGAAATACCAAGTTGCACTGCTCCCATTGCCCTTGCTTCTTCCATAACTTTAAACCAATCATCTTTACTCATTGCATCTTTAGTTCCTGCAAAATCTAATTGATTATAACAATAAGAACACTCTAAAGGACACTTATGAGTTAGTTCCAAAAGAAGCCAAAGTGGAGGCTTAATTTCAGTTTCCATAAACCACCCACTTTCTTTCCATTGCTTCAAGTAAAAATGCTTCAACATCTTTTTTTAAATCAGGCATATTAAATTTTTCTTCTAATAATTTAGCAATATCTAAACAAGAGTTTTTCCCATCACAAAGATTCATTATCTCGCCAGCACTTTGGTTTAATTGAACCATACCTTCAGGATATAATAATACGAAACACTCTTGTGCTTCTTCAAATTGCAATTGAAAATGTTCATTCACTGCAAGTGATTTTTCTAGTTGCATTGCAATCCTTTATATTAAAGTATGGTGGTCTTTTTAATTCGTATGCTAAGTATAAAGCATCACACATAGTCCATAAAATATCTAATTTAAATTGTAATATTTCACAGGCTCTATTTTGTAACTCTATAGTATCAAACTCTTCTAATGTCATAGCTAAACCATGTTGTACATCACGTCTTGCTTCACTTAATCTTTTTTGAAAATATCTTAATCCATTTTGCTCAATCCATGGATAATTTTTTGGCCAAGTATCAAGTCTTTGTTGATGAATTTGAGGTGCAAACATCTCTGTGAGAGATGACATTGCTGACTCTTTCCAAGGAGATTGTTTAGCAAAATTTATATATGCATCAACTGCAAATTTTACTGCCGGTAAAACATATTTATGTGAAATTAAATCTTCTTTATCAAGTCCAACAGCTTCACCAAGTTCCAACCAAGCTTCAATTCCTCCACCAACACTATCATGATCAATAATTCTATCTATCCATTTTCTTCTATCCTCAAGTGGTGGATTATTTGACATAATTGCCGCATCTTTAATAGGAATAGCAGTTTGATAGTAGAATCTATTTGCAACCCAACCTTGAATCTCTTCTTTAGTGCAAGTACCTTCATACATTCTTACATGAAAAGGGTGATGAATATGATACATCTCTCCCATACCTCTAAGTTTTGCTTCAAACTCTTCTTTTGTCAGTAATATATCCATTCTTTTAGTCATAATTCTTCCCCTTTTTTTAAATTTAAATTTCTATACTCATACCATCATAAGATACTTCAATCCCATGAGATATTAACTCTTTATATTCATCAGTACTCTCATCTAAAATTGGATTTGTATTATTGATATGTATTAATATTTTTCTAGGTTTTTCTAAACTATCTAAAACTTTTATTAGACCATTTTCTCCACTTAATGGAACATGTCCCATTTCTGTTCCAAGTTTTTTAGAAAAATTCCCTTTAATCATCTCATCATTTGTCCATAAAGTTCCCTCTAATAACAAAATATCAGCCTTTGCCATCTCTTTTATAATATGTTCTTCTAAAACTCCAAGTCCTGGAAGATAAAAAAGTCTTTTTCCTGTTTGTTTATTTACAACAACAACACCAATATTATCTCCAGCTCTAGGTTTGTCTCTATATTTAGAATATGGTGGAGCATTTGAAATAAGTGGATGTGCATAAAATTCATAATTTGGCATTATAGGAATTTCAAATTTTGTATTATTTGGAACTATCTCATGATAATTTGTTCCACCACCATCCCAATGCTGTAGCATTTTAAATAATGGGAAAGAGGTATTAAGTTCTTCATTTACCTCTTTTGTACAATATACTTCGTGAGGGCAGCCTTCTCTTAACATTAGTAAACCAGTTGTATGATCAATTTGAGCATCAATAAAAACAATAGCTTTTATCTTTGTTTCTCTTTTTTTTGTTGGATGCAAAAAAGGTGAATTATGAATTTGTTCTAAAATATCAGGTGAAGTATTAAATAAAACCCAATTTTCACCATCTTCACTTATTGTAATAGATGACTGAGTTCTTCTTTTAATAGTTTTTTTACCTTCTCTGTAACCTCGACAATTATCACAGTTACAGTTAAACTGAGGAAGTCCTCCTCCAGCACTTGAACCTAAAACTTGAATTTTCATAATCTTTCCATCCTTTTTTAATTGAATCTATCAATATAAACTCAAGTAAAAAAATAGAGCCAGATAAATCTGACTCTATAACTTAAATCTTAAAATCTAAAATCTAGATTTATACGTGACAAATATACATTGTAACTTCAAATCCAAATCTATTATCAACGAACATTGGTGTTTCCCATTTCATATGATTATCCTCCTTTTCAAGAATTTTTAACTTTTTTATAATTACTATCTATGTAATTTAAATACGTGGACCGTTCCACCTTGGTTGATATTTTTAATCTTTTTAGCAACTTGACCACCCCATAAAGGAACAGCTCCACCCCAACCAGATACTACAGCAACATATTGTTCACCATTATCTTCCCACGTAATTGGAGAAGAAACAATTCCAGATCCTACATTGAATTTATATAAGATTTTCCCAGTCTCATCATCAAATGCTAAGAATTTACCTTCAGGAGTTCCTGTAAATACAAGTCCACCAGCAGTAGATAAAATTCCTGCCCATAATGGTGCAGGGTTTTTGTAATTCCATTTGATTTTTCCAGTTAATGGATCAATTGCTTTTAAAGAACCAATATGATCTTCAAAAATTGGTTTAATAGTAAATCCAGCACCTAAATATGCAGCACCTTTTTTATATGAAACTGGTTGATTCCAAATATCCATTCCCCACTCATTTGAAGGAACATAGAACATTTTTGTATTTTTAGAATACGAAATTGGCATCCAGTTTTTTCTACCTAAGAATGAAGGTACAGAAAATACAGATTTACCTTTACTTTCAGTTCCTGGATTACCTGGTCTTCCATCTGCTGTATACATTGGTCTACCATTTTTATCAATCCCAGTTGCCCAAGTAATATTTGAAACAAAAGGATTAGCTGTAATAAACTTACCATTTTCTCTATTTAATACATAAAAGAAACCATTTCTATCAGCAGTTCCTGCAGCTTTTACAGTTTTGCCATCTTTTTCATAGTCAAATGATACTAACTCATTTACACCATCAAAATCCCATCCATCATGTGGAGTTGTTTGAAAATGCCATACAATTTTCCCTGTATCAGGATTAATTGCTAATCTTGAAGAAGAGAATAAGTTATCCCCTGGTCTTAAATGTGAATTCCAAGGAGCAGGATTTCCAGTTCCCATAAAAATTAAATCTGTTTCTGGGTCATAAGTTCCACCAAGCCAAGTTGCAGCTCCACCAGATTTCCATAAATCACCTGGCCAAGTTTTACCAGCTTCTCCACCAGAAATACCATTTTCTTTACCATTTAAGTAACCCATATGACCTTCAACTGTTGGTCTAGTCCAGATTACTTCTCCAGTTTTTGCATCTCTAGCTTCTACTTTACCAACAATACCAAACTCACCACCAGCAACACCAGTAACTACCATACCTTTTACAATCATAGGTGCAGCAGTTATTGAATAACCATCTTTATACTTAGCTACTCTTTTTTTCCATACAACTTTTCCTGTTTTTCTGTTAAGAGCAACAAGTTTTGCGTCTAATGTTCCAAATATTATTAAATCATCAAATATTGCAGCACCTCTATTGATAACATCACAACAAGGTAAAATTGCATCTGGAAGTTTTGCATCATATTGCCATAACTCTTCACCTGTAGCTATTTCAATTGCAAAAATTCTAGAATAAGATGCAGTTACATACATAACACCATCTTTAACAATTGGTTGCGACTCTTGTCCTCTTTGTTTCTCTCCACCAAAAGAAAAATTCCATACAGGAACTAAATCTTTTACAGTTTCCTTATTAACTTGATCTAAAGGTGAAAATCTTTGACCTTTTTGTCCCATACCATAGGTAAGAACATCATTCGTAGATTTCTCATCATTTAGAATTTCTTTGTAAGTAACTGGTGCATATGATGGTTTTGTAACCTCATTCAGGCTATTATTTACTGTGCTGTTTGAAGTAACGCACCCGCTAATTAGTGCAGATAGTGTAACGGCCACTGCGCTAGTTAGTAGTTTATTTCTAATCATCTTTTCCCCTTAATTATTGTTTAGAGCAAACCGAAAATTTGTCTTACCGAAAGTATACAAGACAAATATAGCCTGAGTTTAGCTACGGTTTACTTTTTTAGATTTAAAACCTATAAAGGCCATAAATAGGCTAACTACGAAAGAAACTGCCAAGACAAAAAACAACTCAAATTCAAATTTTTGGTACAAAGAGAACCTAATTGATTCTACTATATATGTAAATGGATTATATGAAGAAATATTAAATAAAAGTATTGAAGAATCTTTTATCTTCCAAAGAGGATAAAGTGCTGAACTTAAGAAAAACATTGGGAAAATTACAAAGTTAATAACCGTTGCAAAGTTTTCTAATTGTTTTATAACAGATGATATAAAAAGTGCAAAAGCGTTTAAAATTATTGATGATACCATTATCACTGGTATTGTTAAAAAAATTGCCAAATAAGAAATATCTACCCCATAAAGTCTAGCAATAATCAAAAAAGTTAAAGCTTGAATAGAAGATACAATAGATGTAGCAAACATCTTACAAAAGAGTAAATAGTTTCTATTAATATATGAGGTTAAAAGAATTTTCATACTTCCCATTTCCCTATCAAATATCATAGTAAGAGAACTTTGCATTCCATTAAATAGTAAAACCATTCCCACAAGTCCCGGAACAATATAGGTTTCATAAGTAATATATGTTTCATAAGGAGGAATAATAGCTAATCCCAAAGCAGCTTTAAATCCAACTGAAAATATAAATAGCCATAATAGAGGTCTCACAAGTGCAGAAAAAAATCTACTTTTTTGTTTTACAAATCTTATTAACTCTTTGTAAATGATTCCTTTCATACAATTTATATAAATATTGATTTTCTACCTAACTAGATAGTTGAAGGTATCAACTAAATTTTCTTTATCATATTTACTCATCACTTCTTTAACTATTCCATTTTCTATAATTTCGCCAGACTTTATAAATGCAATATCATCATCTTCGTTTACTTCATCAAACAGATGAGTAATCCATAAAACACTTAAATCCTCTCTTTTTACCAATTCTCTAACATAATCTAAAATATCAAATCTACTTTTTAAATCAATGCCAACAGTAGCTTCATCAAGTAATAAAAGTTTGGGCTTATTTATTAAAGCTCTTAATATCTCAACTCTTCTTCTATGTCCACCATTTAAATTTCTAACTTCTGTATTTAAAATATCTTCTAATTCTAGTTTTGTTATCTCTGATTCTATTGATTTCATAGTCTCTTTAAATGATAGCCCTTTTAATGAACCATAAAAATATAAATTTTGTTTAACCGTTAAATCCAAATCCAAGCTTGGTTCTTGGAAAACAATTCCAATATCTTTTAAAGCTTTTGAATAATCTTTTATAGAATGGCTATTAATAATAATCTCACCTTTTTGTAAATTCAATAATCTAGTTATCAGTGAAAAAATTGTTGATTTTCCAGCTCCATTAAGCCCTAATAAAACAAAAAAACTTCCCTCTTCAATAGAAAAAGAGATATTTTTTAATACCTCTTTTTTTCCATATGAGAAATCTATGTTTTTAAAATTTAATATATTTTTACTCATATTATCTCTTTATTTACTAGGGATAACTGCGAGTCCCCAAGGATAACGTCCAACTTGGATACTTTTTTCTACTTTTAATGAATCAACATCAATTATTGATACATCCCCACTAACACCATTTGTTGTATAAAGTTTCTTTTCATTATGCGCAAATTCTAACTGCCAAACTCTTTTACCTACAAGTAAATATTTTATTACTTTAAATGTTTTAGCATCTATTACCGCTACGTGATTTGCAGGGCCTAAAGCTACAAAAGCATATTTCCCATCACTTGTGAGTTTTATTCCAACTGGTTGAATTAAATCTTTAAATATTCCAGGAATTTTGAAATTAATTTTTGCAATACTCTTTTTTGTTTTAGAATCAACAACCATAACAGTACCACCAATTTCACTTGAAGCCCATACTTTATCACCACTTTTCGTAAACTCAATATGTCTTGGTCTTTGATCTACTAAAGTATTATGAATTATCTTTTTTGTTTTAGTATCAATCCAATGTAGAAAATTTGAAGTTTCTGTTGTATTTATAGCAACTGTTCCATCAGGGCTTACTGCCATACCTTCTGGCTCAACACCAACTTCAATTTGAGCAACTACAGTTTTATTTACTGTATCAACAACTGTTACAATTGCATCATCTTCATTTGAAATATAAAGTTCTTTTCCATTAGGATGTAAAGCAAATTGTTCTGGGTCTTCACCAGAGGGTAAATTATATAAGATTTTTTTTGTTTTAATATCCATTACTTGAACAGTGTCATCATCACTTGCACAAATATAAAGTTTCGTATTATCCTTATTAAGAAGAATACCTCTTGGTCTTTGACCAACTTCTATAGTATCTATTACTTTATTTTTATTTGAATCAATTACCGAAATAGTATTATCTTTCTCATTTGATACATAAATAGTGTCAGCTAATAAACAACTTGTTATTAAAACCGTAGATAAAATTAATTTTTTCATATCATTCCCCTTAAGTTTAAAATTTCTAAATTGTAATAGAAGTTTATAGCTTGAATTTAGCAAAACTCAACTATTAAAAATTAAATCTTTTTTTTGTATATTTTTTACATATTATGTGTACTTTATAAACATAAAATACGTAAATATTACACATTATAAAGTCTTATATTAATCTTAATATAAGACTTTTATGTAATAATAAATGTAGCTAATTATAATACTTGGAGGAAAAAATAGATATTTTAAATAAAAAACTTATCGTTAAAAATGTTTTTAAAGTATTTGGTGAAGAACCAAAAAAAGCTTTAAAAATGTTAAGTCAAGGTCAAAGTAAAGAAGATATTTTTAAATCTACTGGTATGACTATTGGTGTACAAGATGCAAGTTTTGAAATCAATGAAGGAGAGATATTTGTAATCATGGGACTATCAGGTTCTGGAAAATCCACACTTGTAAGACTTCTAAATAGACTAATAGAACCAACTTCAGGACAAATATTTATTGATGATATTGATGTTACTAATTTAAGTGACCAAGAACTTATTGATATTAGAAGAAAAAAAATTTCCATGGTATTTCAATCTTTTGCTTTAATGCCACACATGAATATTATAGATAATGTATCATTTGGCTTAGAATTAAGTGGTGTACAAAAATCTAAAAGATATGAATCTGCACAAAAAGCACTAGAACAAGTTGGTCTAGAACATCATGCCCAATCTTATCCTGATGAACTGAGTGGTGGTATGCAACAAAGAGTTGGACTGGCACGTGCTTTAGCAAATGACCCCGATATCATGCTTATGGATGAAGCTTTTTCAGCACTTGATCCATTAATTCGTACAGAAATGCAAGATGAACTACTAGTACTTCAAGAAAAAGAGAAAAGAACCATTGTATTTATCTCACATGATTTAGATGAAGCAATTAGAATTGGTGATAGAATTGCAATTATGGAAGGTGGAGAAATTGTACAACTAGGAACTCCTGAAGAAATTATAAATAATCCAGCAAATGATTATGTGAAATCTTTCTTTAAAGGAGTTGATGTAACTTCTGTATTATCAGCATCTCATATTGCAAAAAAAGTTAAACCTACTATTATAAATAAAGAGAGTACAGGAGTAAATTCTGCATTACAATATATTGCTGATTTTGATGAAGATTATGCATATTTCGTTGAAAAAAGTGGAAAATACCTTGGAATACTAACTTTAGAGTCATTAAAAGAACAGAAAAAAGCTGGAGGAACAATTTATGATGCAATTTGGTGTAATCAAACCATAAATGAAAATAGACAAATTTCAGATTTTATAGCTGAAGTTGCAGAGTATAAATATCCAATTCCTGTAGTTGATGATGAGGGAAAGTATAAAGGAACTATATCAAAAAGTAGACTTTTAAAAGTATTTGATGAAGGAGTAGACAATGAGTAATGATCCATGGGGAAATGCTTCAACATCACAAGAAAATAAAGAATCATCAGTTAATTGGACAGATGAAGCAGCTACTGCACCGATAGAAGAAGTAAAAGAATTTGATATTTTAAACCCATTTGAAGATGCAATTATTCCATTTGATGATTGGACAAATCAAGGAATTGACTGGTTAGTATTAAACTTTAGAGAGGTTTTTTTAGCAGCCAAAGCTCCTATTGATATAGTATTAAAAGCAATTGAAAGTTTTTTACTATTTTTAAATCCGTACGTGCTGATTCTATTTTTTGTTTTAATGGCTTTACAGTTTTCAACAAAAAAACTCGCTCTTGGAACTTTTATTTCATTCTTAATTATAGGATTTATTGGCGCATGGGAAGAGTCTATGATTACTCTTTCTTTAGTTATCACCGCTGTGTTATTCTCAATAATTATAGGACTTCCTCTAGGTATTTGGAGTGCTAGAAGTGATACAGTTGATAAAATATTAAGGCCAATTCTTGATGCAATGCAAACAACCCCCGCATTTGTTTACTTAATTCCTATTGTAATGTTATTTGGTATTGGTAATGTACCTGGTGTTATTGTAACTATTATCTTTGCATTGCCGCCACTTATTAGACTTACAAACTTAGGTATTAGACAAGTACCAGAGGATTTAATAGAAGCTTCAAGGTCTTTTGGAGCAAGTTCTAAACAAATGCTTTGGAAAGTTCAAATCCCAGTTGCTATGCCTACAATTATGGCAGGAGTAAATCAAACGCTTATGCTTGCACTTTCTATGGTAGTTATTGCTTCTATGATTGCTGTTGGCGGTTTAGGACAAATGGTACTAAGAGGAATAGGAAGATTAGATATTGGACTTGCAGCAGTTGGTGGTTTAGGAATTGTATTACTAGCTGTAATTCTAGATAGATTAACTCAATCAATGGGACAAAAAGATAAAAATGATAAAACTAGATGGTTCCAAAAAGGGCCAATTGGTTTCTTATATAAACTAACAAGCAAAGGAAAAAAATGATTAGTAAAAAAATATTAATAAGTGGTTTAGCATCATTAGTTGTTGCATCAAGTCTATTTGGGGCAAAGGTTACAGCAGTAAAAACAAGTATTGCTGAAGAAAGTTTTCAAATGAATATTGTTGCAGAAATCTTAAAAAAGATGGGACATGAAGTTGAAATTACAAATGATGTAAGTTATGATATTGCATATCAAACAATTGCTAATAATGCAAAAAGTGATGATGTATATTTTATGGCAGCAAGTTGGGATCCATTACATGAAGGAAAAATTAAAGCATTAGGAGAAGATAAGTTTTCAGTATCTTCTGAATATATCTCAGGCTGTGCCCAAGGTTACTTAATAGATAAAAAAACTGCTGAAAAGTATAATATAAAGTATATTAATGATTTAAAAGATCCAAAGATTGCAAAACTATTTGACATTGATAATGATGGGAAAGCTGACTTAACAGGATGTAATGCTGGTTGGGGATGTGAAAAAGTTATTGAACATCAATTAGATGCATTTAAGTTAAGAGATACTATTGAGCATAATCAAGGTGAGTATTCAGCACTTATCGCTGATACAATGGCAAACTATAAAACAGGTAAACCAATTTTATATTATACATGGACTCCATATTGGGTAAGTGGAAAATTAGTTCCTGGAAAAGATGTAGTATTTTTACAAGTAACTCACTCTGCAAATCCAAACCAAAGTTCTACAAAACTTTCAAATGGAGCTGACTACGGTTTTGCTGTTAATTCACAAAAAATTACAGCTAATGCAAATGGTCTTAAAAAACACAAAGATATCGCAAAATTATTTAACATTATGAAACTAGATGTAAATGATGTATCTGGACAAAATATGCTTATGGCAAATGGCCAAAATAAAGAGAAAGATATTCAAAAACATACTCAAATGTGGTTAAAGAAAAATGCTGCAAAAGTTGATGATTGGATTAAAGAAGCAAAAACTGCTAAATAATAAAATAAGAGGAAAATTTTCCTCTTATTTCTTCTTAAAATAAAATTCATTTAAATCTATATTCTTATATTGCTACGCTAAATTCAAGCTATAAAACTTTAATATACTTATAAAAATATATAAAAGGATTTTTATGAGATTTTCAATACTATTAATACTACTTATTTCCACTATTAGTGCTCAAACTTTAAATGTAAATATTTTATACCTAGAGCAAAAAATCAAAAAACCACCAGTCTTATCAAATGTTATAGAAGAACCTAAAGATTTAGGATTACAAGGGGCAGAAATAGCCATAAAAGATAGTAATAAAAGTGCTAAATTTTTAAATCAAAACTTTAAATTAATTACTAAAATCTCTTATGATGAAGATGAATTAAAAAAAAGTTTCGAAGATTTTATAGTTGAAAATAATAGCTTTGTGATATTAAATGTAGAAGATGATTTATTGAAAAAAATTTTACAACACCCTCTTTCAAAAAAAGCTTTACTAATAAATGCCAGTAGCCAAAATACGGATTTGAGAAAAAATTATTGTCAAAAAAACTTACTTCATACAAGTGCAAGTAACGCTATGCTTTATGATGGATTAGTTCAATTTTTGATAAAAAGAAACTTTAAAGATATATTTTTAGTAAATGGTAAAAATGAAAAAGACAAACAAATAACACAAGATATAAAAAGAGCTATTAAAAAATTTGGTGCAAAAATTGTCAAAGAAAAAACTTGGGAAAATAATAGTGATATAAGAAGAAAAGCAAATTCAGAATTTCCAGTATTTACCCAAGCAGATGATTATGATTTAATACTTCTTAGTGATTATTATGGAGATTTTGGAGAGTTTATGTATTTTAATACTTGGCTTCCAAGGCCAATCGCAGGGACACAAGGATTGAAACCTCTTATTTGGCATAAAGTAATTGAACAATGGGGAGCAGCTCAAATGCAAAGTAGATTTGAAAAATTTGCTTCAAGATGGATGCAAGAAAAAGATTTTTCAAATTGGTTAGCAGTTAGAACTATTATAAATGCAATTACCCGTACCCAAAGTTCAAATTTAAAAACAAATTTAGATTATATCCATTCAAAAGAGTTTGAATTAGGAGCTTACATGGGAAGAAAGTTATCTTTTAGAGAATATAATGGACAACTTAGAATGCCTATATCTTTAGTACAACCAAGGGCTTTAATATCTACTTCTCCTCAAGTTGGTTTTTTACATCCAATTACTGATTTAGATACCTTAGGTATTGCACCATTTGAAATGAACTGTAAACAATGAAAAAACTATTTTTTTTATTTCTAGGAATTTTTTCATTTTCAAATGCGGAATATCAAATAGAAAGAAATAAAAATCTTTTTATAGTAAAAGTTAGTAATACAAGTTTTGAAAATAGTTTATTAAATCTAAAAGATGAACTAACTTTTAATGGTTTTACAATTGTATATGAACTTGATATGGCCAAAAGTACAAATACTGTTGCAAAACTATTAGAAAGAAAAACTTCTTTAGAAAAAGGGATTAATATAGGTATTTGTAAAAGTAGTTTTACATTTAAAATGGTGAGTGAAAATTTCCTCAATATAAACTATTGTCCTTTAGCAATTTCTATTTATAGTCAAAATAAAAATACAACATTCATTTCATTTAAATATTATAAAACATTCAAATTTGGTGATAAAATTGCAGAGGAAATTAACGAAACCTTAAAAACTCTCATTATAGATAGCATAGAATAAATCCATAAAATAGGCATTTCCCTAGAAATTTTTCAAAAAAATAGATAAATCCTTGACATTAGTTAGATATCTAATTATAATTCTACATATTTAGTTTGATATCTAACTATAATCAATCAAAGGATAAAAATGAAAAGAAAACTAGGAACACTGTTAATTATTGCACTATGTTTTAGTGCACATGCAAATAATTTAAATATAAAAAAAGGAGATAAGATAATGTCAAACAAAGAAAAGGTTATATCATTATTAAATTCTATAGAGAATAAAAATACAAAACCAGTAGAATATATAAATGAAAATAGATATATTCAACATAATTTAGCAGTTAAAGATGGACTAGAAGGTTTCGGAGAAATACTTAGTAAACTTCCAAAAGATAGTGCAAAAGTTGAAGTTCTTAGAACTTTTAAAGATGGAGATTATATATTTACACATACAAAGTACAATTTTTTCGGACCTAAAGTAGGTTTTGATATTTTTAGATTTGAAGATGGAAAAATTGTAGAACATTGGGATAACTTACAAGAAATATCAAAAAATTCAGCAAGCGGAAGAACGCAGTTTGATGGAGATACTAAAATTATAGATATTCATAAAACAGATTCTAATAAAGAATTAGTTTCAAACTTCATAAATGATATATTATTTGCAAAAGACTCAAGTAAAATCATAAAATATATTTCAACTAAAAAATATTTACAACATAACCCAAATATAAAAGATGGACTTAGTGGCCTAAGTGAAGCTTTAGACTCATTAGCAAAAGCTGGTATGCCGATGATATATGAAAAGAATCACATGATATTAGGTGAAGGAAATTTTGTTTTATCAGTTAGTGAAGGTAAATTTATGAATAAAAAGGTGAGTTTCTATGATTTATTTAGAATTGAAAATAAAAAAATAGTTGAACACTGGGATACAATAGAAGAAATCCCTGTAAAATCTAAATGGCAAAATACAAATGGCAAGTTTTAAAAAGTGTATATGTAGTTTTTTTACTACATATACTTCTAAACATATTGACATTAGTTAGTTGTCAAACTATAATTCTACTATGAAAACAGACCAAAATATTAATATAAACAAAAATTTAGTAGCTCTAATAAGTAAAATAAGTGATTTAACAAATAAACTAATTATTTCAGAGTTAGAGAAAAACAATATAAAAGATATCGTTCCCTCACATGGAAGTATCTTTGTATTATTATATAAAAAAGAAAAAGTTACAATGAGAGAAATTGCTGATTTTATACGTAAAACTAAGCCTACAGTTACTACATTAGTAGATAAACTTGTTAGACTAGGCTTTTTACAAAAAGAGAAATCAGATATAGATTCTAGAGTAACTTTCGTTCAATTAACAGAAAAAGGGAAATTATTAAAACCTATTTTTGAAGAAATTTCTAAGAAAATGAATAATATTGTTTATAAAGATATAAATACTGAAGATGAAATAAGAACTCAAAAAATTTTAGAAAAAATCATTAATAATTTGTCAAATTAGAGTTTGGATTAGTATTTTCCAAACTCTTTAAAACTTTTATCTTCAAAAATCACAAAAACTTTTTTAACAACTTTTTTATTTTCATAAGCAGGGAGAGATAATCCAATTGCTTTTTTGGGAATATTTTTAAAAAAATCATTAATAGCTTTTACGGGAACATTCCCTTCAAAAATATAATCATCGATAATAGAAGTATTACAAGATTGAATCTCTTTTGGTACACCAATTTCTCTTTTTAAATTTTTTACACTCATTAAAGATACAATATTTACCTCATCTACCTCTTTTTTTATATCATCAAGCCAAGACTGAGGACAAGAACTTGATAGAGGTTGGAAAATTTGTATTTTCTCATTCTTTGCATACAATGTTGATAGCAAAGCTATCAATATAACATATTTCATCACACTATTCCTTCTAATATTTTTGGATATTCTTCTAAAATTTGATTTTTAATATCATCAATCTTTTTTTGATTAAACTCTTGTCTATTTATATTCTCATATTTATATATCTCAGACGTCGGTTTTTTACTAAAAAACAATATTCTATTTGATAAATATATTGCTTCACTTATATCATGAGTTACCAAAATAACTGTGGGATTAAACTCTCTACAAAAAGAGAGAAAATCTTTTTGTAGACTCATAGAAGTTGGATAATCTAAAGAGATGAAAGGTTCATCAAGAAGTATTAGTTTTGGTCTATTTATAAAAGCTCGTATTAAAGATACTCTTCTTGCCATTCCACCTGATAATTTATTAGGGAACTCTTCTAAAATATTTTCTAAACCTATTAATTTCATTAGATTTTCAATCTCTTTCATATCTTTTGTTTTTGAAACTAATAATAGATTTTCTTTTACACTTAACCATGGAATTAATCTATGGTCTTGAAACATAAAAGAGATATTAGAGAAATCACCTTCTAAAGCTCCTAAATAATCATCATCTAATGATGCTATAGTATTTAAAAGAGTGGTTTTCCCACATCCTGATGGTCCAATTATTGATAAGAATTCGCCTTTTTTTAAAGTAATATCAATATCTTTTAAAATAAGTTCTTCTTTAAAAAATTTCTTTTTTATATTTATATTTAACATCTTATTTCCATCTTTCAATCCTTTTTTCAAAAGGTCTTAATAAAATACTTTCTATTAACAAAATAACTAAAATAAAAGCAAGTGAATATGCAAATATAGATGTAATATCAAAAAATTGGAAGTAAACTGATATTTGAAAACCTACTCCATCACTACGCCCTAGAAGCTCCACTACTAAAACAATTTTCCAAATCAAAGATAATACAAGCCTAGTTGTGGCTAATATATATGGATACATTTGAGGCAAATATATTTTTTTGATAAGATCCTCTTTTGGAACTTTATATACTTTTGCTAAATCTATATATTTCTTTTCAATAGCTCTTGCACCTTCACGTATATTTACAATAACAACTGGTATTTTATTTATTATTACAGCTAAAATTGCAGATAGATCTGTAAGTCCAAACCAAATATAACAAATAATTATGGTAACAAGAGCTGGAATATTCAGCCCCACTATAAGTAAGAAATCAAACATATCATTAAATCTTCTACTTAATCCCATTATCATTCCAAAAATAAGGCCTATAAACATAGTAATAAAAAATGCTACAAAAACCCTATATAATGTAATTAATAAATGAGGTAAAAGTTCACCATCAATTATATGTTTTGCAAGACTAATAATTATATTTATAACTGAAGGGAAAAGCTCAGAATTTATAAATATAGAAAGAGCCTGCCAAATTATGACAAAAAAAAGGAAAGATAAGAGTTTTGTTTGATTTTTCATACTTCTAATCTACTTTTTCATTTTCCAAAAAGTTTTTTCATATAATTTATCAGCACTACCTACGAATTTTGGGCCGCCTTCATCTTTCAATATTTTAAATATTTTTTTAGAATCATCAATATTTTTTTGATTAAAATCTTTTATTATTCCATTGCGATATCCGTTAACTAGGGAATTAAAAGAATTTGCCTCATTTAACCCCATTATAGGTTTTATTCTTTCCCATTCTGCATCACTATTTAGAAGTAAATCTTTGCTCTCTTTACTAGCTTTCAAAAATGAATTAATCAATTTTTCATTTTTTAAAGCCTTTTTTCTATTAAAAGTCCAACCTACAAAAGAGATATCATTTGAAACTCCAAGAAAATTTAATACCTCGTCAATTTCAAGTAGAGCCTTTTTACCTTTTGCTTTAAGTTTTGCGTTAAAATGCCAAAAATTTATTGTTGCAGCAAAAGAGTTACTTAACATTTTTTTATAAATAATAGGTGCTGAGGCATATATAGGATTTACAATATCATTTAAATCTTGATTATATTTATTTTTACTATAAGCTCTTAAAAGTAGCCAAGTCTTATTATATGGTCCACCAGCAATTCCAAGATTTTTATCTTTTAAATCCATCAAATTTCTAATAGCACTTTTTGAATCCACATATATAGTACCAGTAGCTTTTGAGTATGGGTAAAAGGTAAAATCTTTTCCACTTGCCCTTTGATTATTTACCCAAATCCAATCTGTAACAATAATATCAACTGAATTTGCTTGCAGTGCAACTGAAGAAGCATTTTTTGATGCAAGTTTTACAATTTCTAAGTCAAAACCATTTTTTTTATCTAGATTGTTATGCTTTAAAACATTTAATTCCCAGTTGACTGTTCCATAAGCTAATACACCAATTTTTAGTTTATCTTTTGCATATAGTTCCATACTAAATAGCAAAAAAACTAATATTAATTTGTGCTTCATATTAAACCTTTTTTATTTTCTTCTTTTATTGTATTTAATTTGTATAGCCCAATTATAGCACTATAGAAAAAAATTACCTTGCTATAATCAGGCTATAAAATCTGTCTATAATTCCACTATCCAAAAAAAACAAGAAGGAAAAATGATGAATAAAATTCAAAAACTAGGTCTGGCAATATTAGTGTCAACAGCAGCATTAGCATTTGGTCATGGGAGTGTAACACCACAACCAGTTGATACTAAAGGTTTAGAAAATTTGGGAAAAGAATGGCTAGAAGAGAATCCTTATAAAGGAAATAAAACTGCTATTGAAATTGGTGAACATGCATATAGTGAAAACTGTGCAAGATGTCATGGCCTAGGTGCTGTTTCTGGAGGTATTGCTCCTGATTTAAGATATTTAGAAGATAATATTGATGGTGACGAGTGGTATATGGAAAGAATTAGAGGTGGAGCAGTTAGAAATGGTAACGTTTATATGCCACCATTTGAAGGAGTTTTAAACCAAGAAGCTATGTGGGCAATTAGAGCATATTTAATAACTTTACCAAAAGACTAAAAATGAATTTTCTTCTTAAATCATCAATAGTAATATTACTACTGTCAACTTTTTCTTATGCGAGGAGTATAGAAGATATAAAAGATAGTAAGGAAATCATCATAGCTGTATATGCAAATTTTCCACCCTACTCTTTTATAGAAAAAGGTGAAGCAAAAGGTATTGATATTGAACTTGGTAAAAAAGTAGCTAAATCTTTAAATGTAAAGCCAAAGTGGTACTTTACAGGTTCAGATGAAAGCCTAGCTGATGATTTAAGAAACAATATCTGGAAGGGAAATTTAATTCACAAAACAAAAGCTGATTTGATGTTTAGAGTTCCATATGATTATGATTATATGAGAACAACAGATATTTCAACTGGTGAATTAGATACGGAGATGGTTACTATTAAAGGACCTTATCAAAGTGAAAAATGGATAATAGCTTTAAATAAAAAAGCTATTCCAGAATTTAATACCCTAGGTATATTTGCATACAATACTATTGGAGTAGAAATTGATACTCTTCCAGATTTACATTTAAGTGGATTTGCTAGAGGTTTACTAAGAAGAAATATAAAACATTATGTAAACTTCAAAAAAGCAATTGATGATTTTAAAAGTGGAAAAATTGATGCAATTGCAGGATTAAAATCACAACTCGAATATCTATTAGATTATAAAAACAATAAAGACAAATATCAGCTTACAAAAAATATTCCACAAATGAAATCACAGTGGGATTTAGCAACTGCTGTAGGAAGTAGTTATAGAGCCTTAAGTTATCATGTAGATGGAGTTATAGAAAAAGCTTATAGAAATGGTGAAATAAAAAAGATTTTTGAGAAATATGGAGTTAGCTATTTAGCACCTTTATCAAAAACCCAATAGGAGAATTTATTATGAAATATCTATTTAACTTGATTTTAGCGATTATATTTATACAAAATTTATATGCTAACAACCCTGTAGTATCCCCTACATTTGATGATATTATGAAAGAGATAATTCAAAATCAAAAATATATATTTGATGATAAAAATATCACTATAAAAGTTCCAAAATTTGCGGATAATCCAACACAAGTACCTATTTTTGTAGATGCTAAAAAAATTAAATCTGCAAAAAGAATGATTATATTTGCGGATTTAAATCCTATACCTAAACTTGTCGATATGAAATTAAATGATTTATTACCTATTATCTCTTTAAATATGAAAGTAGCCCAAGAGACTCCACTTAGGGCTTTAGTTCTTGATGAAAATAATCTTTGGCATGTGGGAAGTGAAAATATAAAAAGCTTTGGCGGAGGTTGTGCAGTTTCAAGTGTTGCAGCAAGTAACACTGATTTTTCAAAACTTTTAGGAAAAATTAAAACAAGCCAGTATGATAAAGAAGATGGTTCTAGATTAAAAGCCTCTATTTTCCATCCAATGGAAACAGGTTTAGTTTTTGGAAATAGTGAATTCTTTATAAATAAAATCATAATTAAACAAGAGAAAAAAATCCTAGGCACAATAGAAACTTATTCTGCTATTAGTGAAAATCCAAGATTTATATTTGAAACAAAAGATAAGTCAAAAAAATATTCTATTGAATTTTATGACAATGATGGAAATGAATTTATTGGGAATACAAAATAACAATGAAAAATCTATTTTTTATAGTCCTATCTATTAATTTACTGTTTGCAAACAGTTTTGATTATAAATTAAAACCTATAAAACTATCAGATAATAGTTACTATTTTTATGGAAAAGAGGAATACTTTTCTGAAAAAAATGGTGGAAATATTGCAAATACAGCTTTTATTATTACAAAAAATAGCGTGATATTAATAGATACAGGAAGTTCAAAAGAGTATGCAGAACAATTAAAAGAAGCTATTAAAAAAATCACAAACAAACCAATAAAATATGTGATAAATACACACCATCATCCTGATCATTTTTTAGGAAACAACGCTTTTAAAGATAACAAAATTTATGCAAGTAAATTTACTCAAAATGAAATTTCACAAAATGGTGATTTATATATTATGAACCTAGTTAATATTGTGCAAAAAGCTATGCAAGGCACAAAAATGGAAGCTCCAAATGTAATATTAAACACAAAAACTATTGATTTGGATGGATATAAGTTAGATGTATTATACTTTGATGGGCACACTTCAAGTGACATTGTACTATTTGATAGAAAAACAAATATTCTCTATACTTCTGATTTAATCTTTAATAAAAGAGCCCTCGCCACACCCCATGCAAATATCAAAAAATGGATATCCTCCTTAAAAAAACTAAAAAAAATCAACTACTCTATTTTAGTTCCAGGACATGGAAAAGCATCAAAATCAAAAGAACCAATAAAAGAAAATATAGCTTATTTAGAATTTCTAGAAAATAGTTTAATAAATGGTGTAAAAAATGGTCTGGATATATTTGAAATACTAAGCAAACCTGTTCCAAATAATATAAAAGAATTCTCAATGTTTGAAGAAGAGTATGAAAGAAGTATTATTAATCTTTATCCTAAATATGAACAAAAATACTATTCAATTTCTAATCATTGATTCAGAAATTAATTAAGAAAATAGGAAAATTTTTGCTAACTCTTGACCTCTAAAGGCTAATAAAGAGCAAAGAAATAAAAATATAATTAAAATATATAAACAAGGATATTTACAGTATATAATTGCTAATATTATAGGAATATCACAACCGGTGTGAATAAGATTATAAAAGAGGTAGTTTATAGGGTTATTGTTATCACCTGACCCCTATATCCCGCGGGATTGCGCTTATTAGGCGACTTTTCGCGCTTTGATTGAATATACCAACGGAATCTGTTGACCTTTATACAACATTTGGTATCCCAGGTTTGGTACTGACTCCAAACCATCAAAACAGTTATATGGGCTATATGGATGCTCAGAGAAAGACTCAATCTTTAAACCTGCGTCGATTAAGGCGTTTATAACCTCACTTATCGGATGAGACCAGGTAACCATAGTTGATTTTGTACCATCGCAGTTTTTTGTATAAGTGCCTTCCTCTTCAACGTCAGGCCCGCTATTTGGAAAATACGAGTAGCCAGATAGCAAGTCATTAAACGTATGGAACTCGACTAGGTGAAACTCCCCGCCAACTTTTAGTGACTTGGCAATAGTCTGTGCCCAATCAACTAAGTTGGGTAGCCAACACAACACACCGTATGAAGTAAATACGATATCGAATTGTTGATTATTTTTATGACCAAATTGAATAACATCACTTTCAATAAAATCCGCTCTTAAATCCAAAGCCTGCTTCAGTAAATTAGCTTGCTTAATTGCATTAAAAGATAAATCTACACCTGTGACCTCTGCACCTAAGCGAGCCCAAGACAAGGTATCTTGACCAAAATGACACTGTAGGTGCAAAAGAGATTTTCCTTGAACATTTCCTACTTGTTTTAGTTCGATTGGATTTAGCGAACATCTACCATTCTTAAATGATGCGACATCATAGAACTCCGATTCAATATGTACCTTGGTTCTTTTATCCCATGCTTCTTTATTTATACTCAAATAATCCATTTTTTATCCGCATATTAATTTTGTCGCCTAACGTTTGTCGTGAGCGATAATTTTCCCGCTAGGGTAAATTATTGCGTCTCCTCGTTCTTGTTAGTGTCTTCATCAGTGTCCATAGTAAACTCTATCTTTAGTGGTAATTCTGTCATGGCATAATGAACAAACTGTTTACCTAATCCAGTTAATACATAACCTTCTTCCATATCAAAAGCAGAAACAACTTTTTTTCCACTTCCTTTTGAACGACGTTGAGCAGGTTTAGCAATAAAATTACCATTATAGTCAGTTTCTCTATATTGTCTTATTATGCTTCCCATACTTAAATCTCTTATTAAAAGTTTATATAAATCTGCATCAGCAGAATCTTCTCGAACAACTGTTTTTCCAATCTTACTCCAAATTTCACCACGAGTAATTCCATCACTGTTGTATATTGCTGAAATCACTTGAAAATGCATGTCTGAATATAAATTAATCCAATCAATATACATTCGTACTACATCATCACTAGAGACTTTTGTTGAAGCAGCATTAGAAAGTATATTTCGAATATAAACTCTTTTATCATCACTCTCAGCACCAGACCATTCTCTAAAAGTTTTTTTCACTAAAGATTGATACTCTTTACTTTCCACTCTTTCTGCTATTGCTTCGTCTTGTAAATCAATACGAGCCATAATCTCTATTATAGTTTCTTCTTTTTCTTTTAACTCATCTTTCAGCATTTGAATCCAATGCTGAAAAAATCCATTTACTTTTTCTTGTTCTCCTTCTGACCAAGCTCCTGCTATTGCTGAAAATACACCGCCAGCGAATGGAACAGCTCCGCCAATTACAGATAATGCTCCACGAGATATTTTTGCAACTTTTCCACTTTCTGGAAGCTCATTTTCTTCAGGATTATTTGTATTTTCACTCATATGTTTCCTTCTACACTAACGTTTGAGTTGAGAAATATTTGAGCCGCAGGGTCAAATATTTCTCTCCAATGTTTTGTTAGTCTTTTTAACCATTAAAGTCCACTCTAAACTTAATAGTTTCAAACGACCATTTTTGATTATTATTTTTTATGCTATTATAAATATCAATAATTAAATCAGAAATATCCAAATCATAAATTATTTCATTTTTTACAACTTTTACTTGATAGTTGTCTATATGATTGTATGCGAATTTAATTTCATTGTTAGAAAAATAAATATCACTATTGGTTGTACTTTTAACTTCAATATAGATGATTTCTTCTCCTCTTGTGGAGAGTAAATCAAATGGTGCAAATGCATTAAAGTTTTTTGAATAGTGGATTAATTTGTCAATTTGAGAATGTATTTCTGTAATTATATTCTTATCAAATAGTTTATTGATTTCTCTGCCTAAAACTTTTATATTTACATTATCTTTGATTGATTCATATACAAGTAATTCAGCATTTTTTCCATTTTCAATTTTTGTTTCTTCTCTTTTGAAATATTCATTTTTATCAAAATAATTAGAGGTTAGACTCAAATTAAATTCTTTATCTTCAGATATATCAATTTCTTTAACTTTAGCGTTGTTATTTTGATTTAAAGATTGTTCTCCGCAAACAACATCATATAAACTTTCATTAAATCCAAAACCTTCTTTTCTTATTTCAAGTAATACACTATCCAAAGATTGATTATTAAAATTTTTATTAAAATGATTAGCAATTTTTTCTTTACATCCGGTATCTACGATTGGTTCATACTCATCAGGATTGAATAAATAATTTAGAATATGTCTAGAGGCTAAAGCTGATATGTTTTTAAATTTTTCATTAGAAAGATTGCTCATTAATTCATATAAGTTTATATTGTTAAGGATTTTATTTGGATCATCTTTTGTTTTAACATATTGTTTTGTAAAAAAGTATATTAAATTAATATTTTCATATTTTTGATGAGATAACATTCCCCATGAAGCAATGCCTTCATAATCTATATTTATATTATTTAATTTATCGGTATAGTATTCGTCTAAATAAGTTCGTATTTCATCCGTCTTAGTTTTTGGTTTTTTAGTTTGACTGTGAATTGGATAATTGTATAGCCATATTATATTGGCAAAAAAATGCCTCATCTTTTTGCTACAATTTTTTAATTGTTTTTGATATTTATCTAAACTATCATTTTTAGAAGCATCGTAGTTGGTAATTATTCTTTTTTCAAATTCATTGAAAACTTCATCATCATCAAACAACTGGATACTTTCATCAAAAAATGATACACCATTTTCAAAAAAGCTTTTTTTAAACTCTAAAAATTTATTATAAGTTCTCTTATTTTGGTCAATATCATACATTTTTGAATTTGTAAGTAAATATCTTGACAATTAAATCTCCTATTGTAGACTAACGGTTGAGTTGAGAAATATTTGAGCCGCAGGGTCAAATATTTCTCTCCAATGATTTGTTATATTTTTAATAACAATTCAAATTCTTCTTGATTTTCTATATTATCTAAATTAAATGTCCAAATTAGTGTTTTACCTGTTGCTGACCTATCACAATGAACTGATACACTTTTATTTGTATCTTTGTATGTATAGCTATCACTAAAGCCATAGTTTCTATCCATTCTATTATCATTTTTTTCTGCAATATGATTTTCTCTACTTTTCAATTTCCAATCATCGCTTTTTTCTAATTTATTATGAATATTTGCACCATGAGGTATTCCTTTGGGATATAGAGTTCCATACCTATATTTACTTGTAAAATAATCTGTATATTTTAATATCATAAGTTACTCTTCCTTTAACGCCGCCGTAAATTGCCGCTTGAAGCGCAGCGTAAAGCGGTCAATTTGACGGCCTTGTTAAAGGCAGGCTTTCGACCAGAGATGCATGCCACACAAATACTTGACCGTAAGTTACTACGGAACCGACTAGCTCTCCGCTGATATATTTTACTTTATGTAAAGGAGCCCATGCTTGTTCCGACTTGGTTGTACCGCAATTCATTAGCAGCAATTCATTCCCGCCGTTTACCAATTCTGACAGTAAAAATTGGCACTCAAAGTCAAATTGATCTTTATAGTAACCAGATACCTTTCCTTCATTTTCGTTTATCTCGAAGTACTTCGGATATTTAATCTCTCCATAGTAGGTTTCTGGCATATCGACCTTAGTTACTTGCCACTTTCCTACGAAGTCGCTAGCTGAAGTAACTTTCGTTAGTAAACACAATACCAGTGTGGCAATAATCTTATTCATGCTAGCCCTTTAACGTTCGTCGTGAGCAATAGTTTCGCCGTAGGGGAAACTATTGCGCTCCTCGTACTTGTTAGGTACGGGAGATCTCTTTGAAATCTTGTTTTTGTTTCACATACTTTTTTAAGTTTTTCAACTTTTTTGGATTATGCTCTCTCCACATGATTTCAGCTCCATCTTCCAAATCTTCGTAGATTGGAAGTAATTCTGTAATACCTTCATACACCCATTGTACAGGTACACCTTCTTCACCACCTTTGTAAGGTTCACTTTCTGATTGACCAATCTTTTCAATTTTATCATAGGCTTCGTCAAGGCTTTTAGCTTTTACAATTACTGTGTTTTCCCAAGCTGTAAATCTTTCTTCCTCATCAAAATTATTATCGTCATTTAATTCAATGAATCTCATTAAGTATGCACCGACGTACCAATCAACAGGAGAAATATTTTTATCTGACATTTTATATACCTAACTAATTATTGAACATACATTATATACAAGATAGCCTGAAAATTAACAAATAACATACATAAAAAATGCCGTATATTAAAACAGCGACAAACACCTTAAATAAGGTCTTTTTAAACGTTTAATTATAAAAATATTGCAATTTATTATATTTTTTAAATAAATTTTAATCATTTGCTATAATTTTTATGTATGTTTATTGTCGATATTTAGATGATAATAGTACATAATGTATGTATATTATGACAATATCGTGATAAACATGCATTTTGTTAAGTTTATTTGGAGGTGCATTATGGGTAAAAAATTATTGGATATTATGCAAGATAAAATTAGATTTAAACACTATAGTATAAGCACAGAAAAGACTTATGTTCATTGGGCTAAACGATATATACTTTTTCGCAATTGATTTTTCTTGTAATTTCAATACTTTTTGGTTATGATTCATTTTAAACTTGCTTTAGATTAGTTTTTCGCTTCAACACGATTCTTTATCTATAGCAAGTTTTTTTATCTCTATTTATTTTCCTGTCAATTTGCAATACTTTTTATCTTTTTTTGCTTAAGTAAGTGCCATTCGGGTCTGCCCCCTAATTTGTATCAACCCATAATTTGATAATTTTATTTACTGTTTCATCTCCAAATTCTATACACCTAGGCAATAGAGGAAAACATAATTTTTCAGGTTTTGATTCCAAATAATATATTTTAACTTTTTGACCATTTTTTTGAATTGGAGAACCATAATACTTTGTCATATTAAAAAACATAGTATATTTATTATCCTTAAGTGAAATAGCTGAGAAGTGTATATTTTTCACACTGAATTCTTCTCTTATATGTCCATTTTTAGGCATAGGTTTTAAATTACTCACTTCTCCTTCAACAATTTTATATGTTCCATTTTTCAAACTATTATGAGAGTAAAAATAAACATTTCAATATTCTCAAGTATTTTCTTTTTGAAATAAAATATTAAAAGTATACTTATAGCTATTACTATCAAGTGAATATCAATTAAAAAATCTATCTCATCTGGCAAATAATATATACTTTCAAAAAATAATTTCATATTTCTTTCTTACCTCCGAACAAGCAAGTTACTTCTGTTTCTGTTTTATATACATGTGTTTCAAAAGGCACTGGAGTTGGTGTACTAACTCCTAAAGAATAAGTACGTAATATAATTACTATTTCATAAGCAACATCTAATACTGTTCCAAATGAAACCCTTGTTGTAACACTAGTACCATTTAAAGAATCAACATGATTAATATCTGAATCGCCAACACTAATTTCTGTCGAAATTTCTACATTTGTGTATACGCCTACCCCATTAGTTTTGAAATAACCGAAAGACCAACCTTTATACCAAGGCTGATTACTATCATGGGCTAAAGTTAGTCCTTTTTCAATAGTACCTCCTACCCCTGCACCTCCTGAGACACTTACACTTGCTCTCCACTCCGCATTAAACAAATGTACAAATGCCCCAGAAGCAGCACCATTAGCAAACTTACCACCAGCAATCACAGAAACAGTACCACCTACAATTCCCATTATAACTGTTCTAATTGGTTTACCACCAAAACCTTTATTTCCAACACTAAAAGCAGAAGAAGCAAAACCACTCCAAAAACTTGATCATTATTACCTGAGCTCTAACTTAAGCAAGCTAAAATGAATCATAACCAAAAAGCATTAAAACTACAAAAAAATGTATTAGTCCATAACATATGACTGAGGATTAGTATTTAAAAGATATTGTACAGGAGATTTCATTTGAAGTGAATGATGTGGAATTTTAGTATTGTAATCAATCAACCAATCAGTCATTTTTTCATTAAATAATTTAAGATCTATAAATAATAGATTTTCGTTATAATTGACAAACTGCTCTTGTATTGTTCTATTAAATCGGGAGTGTTAGAAATTCTGTGTCAATCTGATAAAGCAGTAAGAAGGATTGACAATGAAAGAGAAAATTCTAGCTTATCCTTATCCGTGCCCTATTTTTGTCTTATTAAAAAAGTGCTACAATTTTAAATCTTTTTATGGAGAATTTCTATGAATATAATAAATGAACTATCGCAAACAAGCTCAAATATATTAGAAAACAACAAAAGAAAAGAAGAAAAAGATAGTAATATTAATTTTTCTAATATGTTAAGAGAAAAGCAAGACAATAGTGAACCTACGCAGAAAGAAAAATCTGAAGAATCAATAAATAATTTATTTGAGCAATTATCTACTACTGTTTTTTCACTTTTAAGAAAAGGCATTTCAGAAGAAGAAATTAAAAAATTTGAAGATTTATTAAATAGAATAAAAGATGAAATAAAAGAAAATGGTGTTTCTAAAAATAATATCGAAAAAATATTAAAAATGTATAATGAAGTTAAAGAGATGATTTCTTCAATGAAAACAGTTTCAATAGGTCAAACAATTTTGAACACAGATAATGAGCAAATGGCTATTGATGAAAATTATCAAAAAGAACAATTTGCTTTTTTATCTAAATTTGATGAAACTGAAGATATCTTAAACGATATACTAAAAAGTTATCTTTTCAGTAAAAAAGATAATACAACAGCGAAAAATTCAGAAGAATTAAAAATTATTGAAGAACTTAAAAAACTTAAAAATTAATATAAATTTATATTTTTATTCCTCTTCCTAAAATTTCTGAAGCCTCAGTGATTATTATAAAAGCTTCCGGATCATATTTTGCAATGATTGCTCTTAAATGTTGTATCTTACTTACTTCAACAGCAAGATAAATTATTGTTTTTTCTTGGCCTTTATGTAATCCAAGACCACTTAAAATTGCTCCATGTTCTTCTATTTTTTCTCTTATATGCATAGCTAAATCTTCAGTTTTATTTGAAACAATATTAACGACTTTTTTAGAAGGTCTTCCTATTAATACCATATCTATAACTTTCGAAGTAACATAAACACCTAACATACTATAAAGTGATTTTTTCATATCTCCATATACAAAGATTGAACTAAATAAAATAAAAGCATCAATAGAGAGTAAAACCTCAGATACTTTAAATTTAGTTTTCATAGCTACAAGCTCACCTACAACAGAAGTACTTCCAGTAGAAGAACGCCCTTTCATAATAAATCCAACACCTAAACCTATAAAAATACCACCAAAAATAGTTCCAAGAAGTATATCATCAACTAAAGGTTTTAAATGTAAAACTTCTCTAAAAAAATCTGTTGTAAGAGAAAGTAGAATCATGGCAAAAAAAGTTTTATAGGTATATTTTTTACCAAAATAAATATATCCTAAGATAATAAATGGAGCACTAACTAAAGCAATTAAAGTACCTAAAGTAAGAGAAGGTAAGATATAGTTAATAAGTAAAGCAATACCAATTCCACCACCTGTGATAATCTCATTTGGAGATAAAAGGGTTACTGTTCCAAAAGATAAAGATAATGTTCCTAAAAAAATGTATACATATTCTAATAAATATCTCTTTTTCATAAAAAAATCCCTAAAAGTAAAATTTCACGGATTATAGCGATAAATTTATAAAAATAGATTATGTACTTTCTTTATCTTCTGAAACTAATTGTTCAATTAATCTTTTAAATTCTCTATAAATTTTAAAACCATTCTAACACCTGCACCAGTTCCACCATAAGAATTATATCCCCAAGATTTTTCTCTATATGCAGCACCAGCAATATCAAAATGCAACCACTTCTTTTTATTCTCTTTTTTTATAAAATTATCTAAAAATAGACTTGCTGTAATTGAGCCACCGGCTCTTGAGCTTGCACTANTGAGCTTGCACTATTTGTTATATCTGCAATCGAACTTTTTATCATTGATGGCAAGTATCTATTGTATGGCAAAAATCCAACCAATTCACCTGATTGATTCGCTGCTTTATTTAGTCTATTTTTTAGCTTTTCATTATGTCCCATTACTCCTGTAGTATATTCCCCAAGTGCTACGATACAAGAATTAGGGGTCAGGAGATAACGATAACCTAAACCTTTATAAATAGTATTACAATAGGAATATCACAACCAGTAGTAAATAAAATTATAAAAAGAGGCAGTGTATTGGGTTATCGTTATCACCTGACCCCTTTTATTTCCTTTTATTAATTATATTCTATTATTTCTCAAAATGAATAATTAAAACTCTAGTTTTATTAGTTATAACGTTAGTTTTTTCACTAACAATAATCACTTTATTTTGAGATTTTCTGCTAATTAATTCTACACCATTTGTCATTTCTTCAAAAGTTCTTTTTTTAGAAGAGTAAAAACAAAGAGCTGGCATATCCAAAACATATTTATGTTTATTTTTATTAATTTCAGTTCCAAAAAAAGTTTTTTCAAAAAAATAACCTTTTGAATTACTTTCATAAATGCTAACTTTACAATACCCATCATCAAGTTCTTTTACTATAGCTATATACTCTTTAGTATTACTATTAGTTAAAGACCAAGGAAGCGTAAAAAAAAAATCATCCATACCACTATCAGCTGAAAATGCTACACTATTAAAAAAAAGACTAATTGATAATATTTGTTTAATTAATATATTCATTTTTATACTTTATCCTTAATTTTATTGATTTTCCATATTCCTTTAACCTATTATGAAAAGAATTATTATATTTTCCTCGTTCCCAAGCTCCAGCTTGGGAACGAGTTAGTTTTTTTAAGGTGGAGACTGTCCCCTTTTATTAGCTTATCGCTATCACCTGACCCCTAATTTACTAATTTTTCCTTTATTTATTTTTTACTTATGAGTTTTAAAAACTTCGAAAACAGTCATATTTTTGACTATTTAGTTAATTATGTATCCTATATCCGGAACTTACAACTTATAGGCTCTCAAAGCTGGAACTTTTGTCCCCGGAACTTTAAATTATACCTCCAACTAACGAGATTAAAAATAATATAAAAGATAATATTATACTATATAAGATTGGTTTCAAAAATTCATATCCCATAAGTTTCATTATATAGAAAATAATAATGATTGGTATTAAAGAAAATATAATAATCCCTACTCCATAGCCTACTCCAATAGGCAAAACAATTGATAAAATAAACAAAAATGATAAAAACAAAAGATATAGTATGTAATTTTCATCATTAACTTTTCTTATTTTTTGAAAAATTACAAGTATAAAAACAACTGGTAACGAATATATGATATTTGCTATTGCAGTAATTATTCCTTTCTCGTTTAAAGTATCTTCTAGAATATAATCAGACAACAAACTATATAAAACAATTAATAAAATTATGTAAGAACCTGAGATGTCTTTATCTTTAGTAATCCTCAAGGGAATTAATATATCTTTAATCTTATTCATTTTTATTTTCTCTCATTGATGACAAGCTATGCAAATTATCATATACAGAAACTATTGGGCGTACTGGGAATTTTATTATTTCTTCACATACTGTTAAAGAAGCTTTTCCTGCTGGATGAATATTTTTTTGCATTTTATCGTAATCTGCACTAAAGTCTTGCACTACCCTATTCGTAGCTTTAAGAAAATTCATACTTTTTTCATTATTCTCTTTTATTACTGACATTAACTTATTATCACTTAAATCTGATATCATACCATTAATAGTATCTTCACTTTCTCTCACAGCTTTTTCCCATTTTTGATTCTCATAATCTTCCTCCCCATTAAACAAATGTACAAATGCCCCAGAAACAGTACCACCTACAATTCCCCATTATAACTGTTCTAATTAGTTTACCACCAAAACCTTTATTTCCAACACTAAAAGCAGAAGAAGCAAAACCACTCCAAAAACCTGATCGTTATCACTAGACCCCTAATTTCCTAATTTTTATTTCAATTTTTCACCACACCATTGGAAAAATGTTTTATAAGATTTCACTCTCCCCTGTAATTTACCTTCTAAATCAACCGTCATAACTTGCATTATCTCAAAAGAATTTTTAGATTTTTGTCCAATTCCACAATGAGAAAATACTAACACATCAATTTCTTCATCATATCTATATTTTGATACTGAACATTTGTAACCATACTGATCAATTATTCTAATTTCTTCAGGTGTAATAAATAGTTTAACAGGATACTTTATTTGACTCCACCAAGGGAATCCTTGCTGTTCAATATAAGAAATATTCCAATCTCCAATATATTTCTTAGGAATATCTAAAGCTAAAGAAACTTGTATGCAAAATAACATATAAATAATAAACAAAAACTTAATAATTTTATTCATCTCTATTGTCCTTTATATCTTCCTCGTTCCCAAACTCTTTAATTTCTGTGCCTCATTTACTGTAAACAAATCAGCTCTTTTAGTTTAAAGGCATTTGACATATCTTCTATACTACTTTTATCTAGCTTTTTTATTAGTTCTTCTGACAATCTTTAGCCTTTACTTCTCTTAGTGAAATTTGTTCCTGTTGAGCCATATACAATTCTTTGACCATAAAAGATTCTTTTATTTTCCATTGAGGGTTTATTTACAAAGTCTCCTACTCTTGACGAGTGGTGAATATAATTATCTTTAAATACTTTATAGGTATTCATATCATCCTCAGGATTTTGTAATCCTATTAATTTATTATAAACTTTTACTAATATAGAATCATCAGAAAATGGATAATTCTCTTTTTTATTAGGAGAAGCTAGTGCGACTTTTTCTAAATTAGTATCTTTTTTTATAGCTTTTTCATACATAAATCTTAAAGATACATATTCATACTTATTGGAAACATTTTTTTTGTACATATAAATACGATAAAAATAAGGGATATTTAATTTAGACATATCTTGATAAGTATAATAAAAACCATCTTTTTTATCATTATCTTTTTTATCAAAGTATTCTTTTGTTAAATAAGATCTATTACTTATTAAGATAGGATTTGATTCTTCTAACCAATTAAATTTTTTATTCCAAGATATAATCTTATTTTCAACAGTTTTCCTATCCCCAATTACTTGACCTAGATAGGTAAGTTCACTTGATATATTATACCCTCCTCCAACATCTGCATGTGCTCCAGGAATAATATGTTCTTCTAGGTTTACTTTTGTATTTTTATTAGGATATTCTTTAAAAATAGAATAGGCATCAAAGTTATAACGAAATTCATCTTTTGCCATAATATGAGTAACATGTCCAAATTTTTTATCATTTTCATCTTTTGCAAAATCGATATTTAAGTCTTCAGAATCATTTGATTGTTTTACACCATAATGAGTAACTGTATCATATATACCAACAAATCTAAAAGAGATAGATTCTATATTAATTTTTTCTTTTTTATAATATGGATTTTTTACTATTTTTTCTTTTTTTCCAGACTTTATAGTAACATTTTCTTTATCAACTCTTAAAGGATTAAAGTATACTTTATTACCTACTCTTGTGTAAAGGCCATCTTCTTTTTCAAAAAAAACTGAAAAGATATCTTTTTTATCTTTATTATCTAAAGTATATTTTCTTTTATCTTTTTCTTGTGTGATTTCATAGTTATCTACAATAGAACAAACAAAATGTCTAGCACTAGTAGCTCCTCTTGAAAATCCAAAAGTATCAAGTATTAATTCATCTACATTAAAAATAGAAGCTTTTCTTAGTTGTTCAGCTATTTTTTGACAAGTATAGATAATATGTGCTTTTACTCCTGTGTCCCCTATTCCTAATCCTAAACCTATTATAGAATCACCCTCGTAATCTTCTTTTTCAAATACATCATTTGTACCTGAACCACTTGCATATACTTTAAACCTAGTAACAGCTGGAACATCAGTTTTTGTTTTTAAATCATCACCATTATATAATTTATAGAGTCTACTTATATTTGTTTCACCATTTGTAAAACTTCCATCCCCATGATCATTTGGCAAGATTTTATTATATAGAAATTTATTTTGTTCTGCATTTGAACCTATTTTATCTTCATCATCATTTTTTACATCTATTAGATAATTAAAAACTTTTTCTGCATGATTTTAAATTTTTGTTTGGGAGAAAAAAGAATCATCGAAGGTGTTTTCTTTTTTATTTTCACCTGTCTTATTTTCTTGTATTTTATTTTCAATCTCAATTGATTCTTTATCAAAGTATCTTATATTACTGTCCATCATCTGTTTTTGTAGAAGACTCATGATAAAATCGTTTTTTGTGGGGTTTGCTTCTGCTGCTATATATTCTTGGATGATTTTATATTCTTCTGGAGTATTTTTTTTGTATTTTCTTGTATCTTCGTCTTTACTTTTAATTATGAAGGAACAAGGCTCTTCTAGGAACTTTTTAAAATTTCCATAAAAATCTACATTGTACATATTGTTATTTGTACCATCATAAAAGACTCCATACTCTACAATCACTTCTGGCATATATGAAGCAGAGATTCTATCTTCATATAATATAGCTTCAAGTTCTTCTATTTGTGAGCCTTTTTTTATATTATAAACATATGGCATGGATATTATAATATAGCTAGAGTTTTGCTCTTTGTTACTATATGATTTACCTGTTTTATACTCTTCTGTATCTAAGACTTTTTGAGCACTTTGTCTAGTGTAATCTAAACTTGAAGTTGTTTTATTTTTATCATTTATTTTTTTATCTTTAGGAAGTTCATTTGCATATGCATAATCATATTTTTTATCTTTTAAAATAGTTCCATAGGATTTTGAGCTATAAAGAGGTGCTGATTGTAATTTAACTAGTTTATTTTTAATTACAACTTCTTTTGAACCTGTCAAATATGGATATCTAAGGGTTTGATTATTTGGAAAAGACTCTTTTTTTATAGCATCTTTTAAATATGAAGAGTATTTATTTACAACTGTTTCTAATATTTTATTTTTATCTTTTTCATCTGCACATAAATCTTCTGTCTCTTTTTTATTTATTATTATAAAAGACCATCTAGCTCTAATAGTATCAGCACAAATTCTTCCATCTATTGTACTAAATTCTGCTAAGTGTAAAGCTTCATTTCCTTGAAAATATACTACACCTTTTTTAGAAGAGTTACTCACTTAAAACTCCTAGTTTTTTTAGTCTTTTTAA
>PKUJ01000015.1 GCA_002869565.1 Arcobacter sp. | reverse complement strand
TTACATGTACTAATGGTCCACCTTGTATTCCTGGGAAGATTGCTGAGTTTATTTTCTTAGCTATATCTTCATCATTACACATAATCATACCACCTCTTGTTCCTCTTAGTGTTTTATGAGTAGTTGTTGTTACTACATCAGCATAAGGGAAAGGAGACATATGTTCACATGCTGCTACAAGTCCAGCTATATGAGCAATATCTGCAAAAAGAATTGCACCAACTGCATCAGCTATTTCTCTAAATTTTTTGAAGTCTATTTCTCTTGCGTAAGCAGAAGCACCACAAACAATTATTTTAGGTTGAACTATTTTAGCTATATCCATAACTCTATCATAGTTTATTCTACCATCTAATTCTACACCATAATAAAAAGCAGAGTAGTTTTTACCAGAAAAAGAAGGTTTAGAACCATGGGTTAAATGTCCACCATGGGACAAGTCCATACCAAGGATTTTATCACCAGCTTTAATTAATGCTGCGTATACTGCACCATTTGCTTGAGACCCTGCATGAGGTTGAACATTTGCATAATTACAACCAAAGATTTCACAAGCTCTATTAATTGCTAATTGTTCTGCTTTATCAGCAAATTCACATCCACCATAATATCTTTTATAAGGATAACCTTCTGCATATTTATTTGTAAATACAGAACCCATTGTTTGCATTACTGCTGGGGAAGTGAAGTTTTCACTTGCTATCATCTCTAGGTGATCTGTTTGTCTTATCTTTTCATTTTCTATTATATCGAACAGCTCTTTATCTGCTTCTTCTAGTGTTTTATTTGTTATGTAGCTCATTATTTATAATCTCCTATATATTTATTCAGTTTTATTTTTCTTCTTCATCATGAAGATTTATTTCATTTTTAATTGGTTTCATTGCTGGGAAAAGTAATACATCTCTAATAGAATGTTCATTTGTCAACATCATTACTAATCTATCAATTCCAATACCTTGACCTGCTGTTGGAGCCATACCATATGATAAAGCATTCACAAAATCTTCATCCATTTCATGTGCTTCGTCATCTCCCCCTGATTCTTTAGCTTCCATTTGTCCTTCAAATCTTTGAAGTTGATCAATTGGGTCATTAAGCTCTGAGAAAGCATTTGCAATCTCTTTACCTGCAATAAATAATTCAAATCTATCAGTTAAATGAGGTTTCTCATCACATCTTCTAGCTAGTGGAGAAATCTCAACTGGATACTCTGTAATAAAAGTAGGGTTAATTAATTTTGCTTCAACATATTCGTCAAATAATTCACCTTGAAGTTGACCTAAATTCATTTTTTCATTTACATCAACATTTGCTGCTTTTAAATATGCAATGATTTTATCTTTATCTTCTGTAATATCAGCTGGAACTCCACCAATAGTTGTAAGAGATTCAATTAATGGAATTTCAGAAAATTTTGTAAAGTCAATTTCTAAATCACCATATGGTAGAGTTGTTGGCAAGTCTAAGTGCTCGAAAAGATATTCAAAATACTCTTTTGTAAGTTCAATTAAATCTTTATATGTTTTATATGCCCAATAAAATTCTATAGAAGTAAATTCTGGATTATGTGTAGCATCCATTCCTTCATTTCTAAAACATCTATTGATTTCAAATACAGCTTCAAATCCACCAACAATTAATCTTTTTAAATATAACTCAGGAGCAATTCTTAAAAATCTATCTACACCTAATGCATTGTGATGAGTTGTAAATGGTTTAGCATTAGCCCCACCAGCAACTGGGTGCATCATTGGCGTTTCAACTTCTAAGAAGCCTTTGTTCTCGAAAAATCTTCTAGTTAGTGAAATAACTTTAGATCTAATATGAAAAGTTTTTCTAACTTCAGAATTCATAATTAGGTCAAGATATCTTTGTCTATATCTTAACTCTTTATCTGTAATCCCATGGAATTTTTCTGGAAGTGGAGAAATTGCTTTAGTTAAAATTTTTAAACCATCAACATGAAGTGATAATTCACCTTTACCCGTTATAAATGGATAACCAGATACTTCAATAATATCACCAACTTCAACAGTTTTTTTGAAAGTTTCATTATAAAAACCTTCAGGTAAATTGTCTCTTGATACATAAATTTGTAAAAGACCACTTTCATCTTCAATTTTAAGAAAACTTGCTTTTCCCATAAGTCTGAAAAATTTAATTCTTCCAGCTACTGTATAGTTTCTTTTTTCATTTCTTTTCTCTTCTGTTTGAAAAAGATCACTATTTACATTTAAAAATTTTGCTATTGTAGTATTTCTTTTACTATCATTTGCATAAGGATTAATCCCTTTTTCTCTTAATGTGTTTACTTTTTCAATTCTTTGTTGTATATATTTATTTTCGAACAATGTTAATTTCCTTTGTTTATCTCTTCAACCATTTTTGCAGCTTCTTCTTTTGTTGCTTTTGTTTCAGACATTTCGTTTGTCGTTTTATTTGCAGTTTCTTCTATTTTATTTGTCATTTTTTCTACGTTTTCATTTACTGCTTTTTTTACTGTATCTACAACAACAGTTCCTGAATCAACTGTAGTTTTTTTAATCTCATTTACAGTCTCTTTAACTTCTTGAACAAAAGTTTTTTCTTTAATTAAATCTGGATCCTCTTCAATTTCTTCAGCTTTTGGAGTAATTTTTTCTTCAACCTTTTTTACAAAGTCAGAAGCGTCAAGTTTAACAATAAATCCACCTGTTTCAACTAAAAATGGAAATACTATAGAATCTGAAACTTTTTTATTCATTAATTCTTTGAATGATTGTACTTGATATAAAGCATATGTAATAACAGAAAATATTAAAAATATTTTTGCAGCACCGAATAAAAATCCTAATATCCTATCAAAAAGTCCAAGACCACTAGCTGCAAATATTTTACTTAAAATAATTCCCGCTACATAAACAATAGCCCAAAATCCAATAAGTCCAATTACAAAACCAATAAGTTTTATCGTAGCTACATTCTCTAGTGCTAATATTGGAGCAATCACATTTCCAATTTCTGCTGCCATTCTTGAAGCAACAAAGATTCCTCCAATGATAGCAATAAGTCCAAATACCTCTTTGATAAAACCTCTAAAAAGACCTTTTAATCCAAGTAAGATAGTGATACTCACAATTACCATATCAAAAATAGTAAAATCTTGCATATAAATCCTTATATATAATATGGCGCAATTATATCTAAGTTATTCAAAATAAAAGTTTAATAAGTTTAATTGTTAAATTCTATTGTAATTTTTAATCCATCGTAAAATTTATTATTATGTTTAAAATTTTCATTGCATGCATTTACCAAACAGTTCATATGATTTACCAAAATATTTTCAGTCATGTATAAACCTATTCCTGTTCCTTGACTTTGATGTTTTGTAGTAAAATAAGGTTCAAATATTTTCTCTAGAATATCTTTTTTTACCCCACCTGCATTGTCAAGTATTTCTAAGATATTTTTTTTATATTCTAAAATAATAACTTTTTCAAAATCTTTCTCTTTTGTATAAAAAGCATCAATACTATTATTTAAAATATTTAATAAGGCTTGTTGAAATTCGTTTTTATATCCATATAAAAGCTCATTTTTTTCTACATTTACAATAATTTGAATATTTTCATGTTTCAATTTATCTTTCAGTAAGCCAAGATTTTCAAGTATTGAATTTTTTAAAAGGAACTCTTGTTTTTCTCTATCTTCTTTAAAAAAGTTTTTAAAATCTTCGATAGTCTTTGATAAGTATTGTGAATTTTTTAATATAAAATCACAAGACTTTTCAAGTTGTAAATCATCAAGTAATTTTAATTCATTTTCCAACTTTATGGAACTTGCAGCAGTTGAAATTGAGTTTAAAGGTTGCCTCCATTGATGTGCAATATTTTCAAGCATTTCACCCATAGAGGCCATTTTTGATTGTTGGAACAATAGTCTATCTTTTTCTTTATTTTTTTTAGTTTCTTCTTGGATTTTTATTTCAAGATTTTCATTTAATTGTTTTAATTCTTTTGTTTTAGAATCAACTATAGATTCTAAATCTTCATTAAGAGTTTTTAATTTTTCTTGTTGTTCTATCTCTTGTGTTATATCTGTTAAAGTAACAATTATATATGGTGTTTCTTCCCTATCAAACGTACTTATGTTTACATTTAGTGTAAAATGATGTAACAAGTTATTTCTAAATATTGCTGCTTTAAATTTTTGTTCTGGATTTGCAAGTATGTATTCTGCCCAGTTTTTACCATTGTAATCTGTGTCTATTACATATGAAAAATCATCTCTTTTTTCAAATCTTTCACAAATACAATCATGGTCTTTTTTAAATTCATTTAAGGAAGAGTATTCACTAAAAAACACGAAGAATTCTAAATTTGTATTTTTAATTTTATTTCCATCTGTTATAACAATAATATTTTTTTGAGAATCTAAAATTGTTTGATTTTTTTTCTCTTGAATTTTTATCTTTCGTAAATTTTCTTCAAGTTTTGAATTTAATCTTCTTATATTATTTGAATACAAATAGTAAGATACAAAGGTAAATAAAAAACCAATTAGTACAATAAATATTACAACATAACTTAATGATGTTTTTTTGAATGATTTTATATCCTCAATATTTACATGTGACATATTTTTTGCGAGGACAACATATCCAATTATTTCATTATCAAGTTCTAAAATTGTATAGGTTGTTAAAATATTGTTACTGACTAATTTATAATTTTTGATTTTTAAAAGCTCTTCAATATTATTCTCTTCTAATAACTTAATTAAATAATCTTTAGCATCTAAATTGGCAATATAATAATCTCCTATAAATTTTTTTGTAAAAGGTAAGATTATATTCTTCCTATATTTTTTATGGGCTAAAGCAATTAAATCAATTTTGTCATTGTGGAGTATTTTTGATATGGAATTAAAGTGTGTAATGATTTCAAAGATACCTAAAAATTCGTCTTCTTCAAAAATGGGAACCATTGTTTTAAAAGTCATGTCAAATTTTCCAACACTTATTGAGGATTGTATTTTTTTACTTTTTAGTATATTTTGTAAATCTTGTCTAAAAAGTAGTGAATCACCGGTTTTATTATTCCAAGATCTATAAAAACTACGTCCTTTATCATCAATGATTTGAAACCATACATTTTTAAATTTTGTTTTTTCTTTTAATTCTTTAGAAAAGGCTTTAAGATTTATACCTTTTTTATTTTTATCTAACAAAGCTTTTTTTATTGAAATATCTTTTGAAACAGATAATCCAAAAGCAAGTGTTGCATTTCTTTTATCTTCAATTAACGAGGATAGATTTTTTTTCATATTAGTTGAAATTGTTGAATATTTTTTATCTAAAAGCGATGTTACTTCTTTGTAAATATAGATATTTGAGATTATATAAATAATAATAGATAAAATTATGTATAAAGATAAGTTTATTAAGAGCTTAGATTTAAGCATTTTGTCCTACTTTTCTTTTCCTATGTATAAGTAAGTATTATAAAACAATATGCATAATAATTGCATAAAACATTAAGAACTATTTTGAAATTTTACTAAGATTTATTTTTTACAAGAATATTAATTTTTTTTAGATACAATTCGCACATGATGAACAATGTAAAAAGATATCCAACAAAAAAAATTTTCGTAGGTAATGTAGCAATAGGTGGTGATGCCCCAATTTCTGTACAGTCTATGACATATAGTAAAACTTCAAATATTGAAGAAACAGTTGAACAAATTAAAGCTTTGCATTTTGCTGGAGCTGATATTGTTAGAGTTGCTGTACCTGATATTGAGGCTGCAAATGCATTAAAAACTATTAAAGAACAAACTTCTCTTCCTTTGGTTGCTGATATTCATTTTAATCACAAGTTAGCTCTAATTGCAGCTGAATCTGTTGATTGTATTAGAATAAATCCAGGAAATATAGGAAATAAACAAAGAGTTGCAGAAGTAGTTCGTGCTTGTAAAGAGAGAAATTTGCCAATTCGTATTGGAGTTAATTGTGGCTCTTTAGAATCAGAATTTGAAAATAAATATGGACAGACTGCACGTGGGATGGTTGAAAGTGCAGATTATAATATAAAGTATCTTGAAGATTTAGGTTTTGAAGATATAAAGGTATCACTAAAAGCATCAGATGTTCAAAGAACAGTTGAAGCATATAAAATGTTAAGAACAATGAATAATTATCCTTTTCATTTAGGTGTTACTGAAGCCGGAACTCTATTTCATTCTACTATAAAATCATCAATTGCTTTAGGATCTTTACTTTTAGATGGTATTGGTGATACTATGAGAATCTCAATAACAGGTGAACTTGAAAAAGAGATTGAAGTAGGGCGAGCAATTTTAAAAGATGCAGGTCTTACTAAAGAGGGATTAAATATTATCTCTTGTCCAACTTGTGGAAGAATTGAAGCTGATTTAGTAACAGCAGTTGCCCAAGTTGAAGAGAGAACTAAGCATATAAAAACACCTTTAAATGTTTCTGTTATGGGCTGTGTTGTAAATGCTCTTGGCGAAGCAAAAAGTGCAGATGTTGCCATTGCTTATGGAAAAGGTACAGGTCTTATTATTAAAAAAGGTGAGACTATTGCAAAACTTCCAACAGATGAGCTTCTTGATAGATTTTTAGAAGAAGTAGAAATTGAAGCTAAGAAAAATAAAGAGTCTTAATTTTTTATTGCATGGTTTAAAATTTTTAAAACTGCTTGACCAAAATTTAATGGTTTAGCAGTTCCTCCCCAATATTTTAAAGCACTTTGTTGTAGTTGTTTATTTTGGAAAAATTTTATCATTTTTTCAGTCATAAAGTTAGAACCTAGAAATATTTTTTGTAAAGTTATAAAAAATTTAAATTTGTTTTTATATTTTCTATTCCAATTTTTTTCATATAATTCTGGCTTATCTTCTATTATTGCATCTGCTAAAATTTCAGCTGATTTTATTGCATAATATATCCCTTCATAAGTAAAAGGCAAAACTTGCCCTGCAGCATCTCCCACAAAAAAAACATTGTTTTTATAAAAAAGTGTTTTATTTTGCCAAAGAGGAATATAAAAACCTTTTGTTTGAGTATTATCATTTTGAACAATACTATTTTTAAAGTTTGAAAATAGCTTATAAGATGTTTTTTCTTGATTTAAAAAGGTTCCCACTGATAATTTATCTCCATGTGGAAAAACCCATGAATAATCTTTTTTAGCAAACTTTTTTCCAAAATGAAATTCACAATTATTTATAGGAACAGAGGAAATATTAGAGTAGTGGCTTAATATGGCTTTAGGATAAGAACCTATTATATCTTTTCTTACACTTGAAGTAACTCCATCAGCTCCAACTAAATATTTTGTTTTAATTGTTATTAATTTCTCTTTTGTTTTGATTTGGGCAATGATATAATCATCAATATGTTTTAATGTTTTATATCTTCCTTCTATTAGTTTTGCGCCATTTTTTTCTGCTATTTTACGATTTACATTGTCAAATTCTTTTCGTAAAACTATAGATAATGGTGTTTCTGATAAGTCAATAGTTGCTCTGTTTTTAGGAGAAAAAAGTATAAACTCATTTATACGTTTATTCTCAAGTTCTATTGGAATATTAAATTCTTTAAATACAATTGTTTTAACACCACCTCCACAAGGTTTATCATAAGCAAAATTTTTCTCTACTAAAATAGTATTAATATTGTTTTTGGCTAATTTTTTGGCTAAAGTTGAACCCGCAGGTCCTCCTCCAATTATCAATGTGTTTGTACTGAAATCAAAATTAGTCTGCATTATTTATCCATAAATTATTTAGTTAATAATTCTAGGCTAAGTCATATTAGATTAACTTGAAGATAATCATTTTTTGGTTAAAATCATAAGCTTAATTAATTGGAGAATCAATGGATAGTGTATATAGTATAAATATAGAAAGAGCAGTATTAAGTTCTGTATTGTTTAACCCTGAAGAACTTGAAGATATCTTGGGCGTTTTAAAACCAAAAGACTTTTATCTTCCTGCTCATCAAAAGATATTTGAAGTAATGATGAAATTACATAATGACAATATGCCTATTGATGAAGAGTTTATTAAAAGAAGAATTAATTCAAATGATGTTGATGATTCCATTTTACTTGAAATTCTTTCTGCTAATCCAATTACAAATACTCTTGCTTATGTTAGAGAAATAAAAGATGGTGCAGTAAAAAGAGAACTTACAACACTTGCAACAACAATAAAAAAAGTTTCATTGGAAGAAGAAGTTTCAGCAAATGATGCTTTAGATGTTGTTCAAAGTGAGTTATACAAAATTTCAACAGATAGTGCAACTAGTGAATTAAAAGATATGGAAGAGGTTACTAACGAAACCCTTCTATATATTGAAAAAATGAAAAAACTTGGAAACAAACACTTAATTGGTGAAACAACAGGTTTTTATGATCTTGATAAAAGAACAACAGGTTTTAATGCAGGGGATTTAATCATTATTGCAGCACGTCCTGCAATGGGTAAAACGGCATTAGTTTTAAACATGGCTCTAAGAAATGTAGAGGCAGGAAAAGGTGTGATTATGTTTTCACTGGAAATGCCTGCAGAACAATTGATGTTAAGAATGCTAAGTGCAAAAACTTCAATTCCATTACAGAACCTTAGAAAAGGTGACATGGATGATAATCAATGGTCAAATCTTACCTCTGCTTTTGAAGATTTAAATACAAAAAAACTTTTTGTTGATGATGGTGGTAGTGTAAATATTAACCAACTTCGGGCAAGAGTAAGAAAAATAGCTCAAAATGAAGATAATAAAATTTCAATGGTAATTATTGATTATCTTCAACTTATGCAAGGAACTGGAAATAAAGATAGACATCAAGAAGTCTCTGATATTTCAAGAGGTCTTAAAATGCTTGCAAGGGAGATGAAAATTCCTATTATTGCACTTTCTCAGTTAAATAGGGGTGTTGAAAGTAGACCTGATAAAAGACCTATGTTATCAGACCTAAGAGAGTCTGGCGCTATTGAGCAAGATGCAGATATTATCATGTTTGTATATAGAGATGATGTATATAAAGAGAGAGATGAAGCAAGAAAAGAGAAAGAAGCAAAAGACAAAGGTGAAGAGTATAAATCAACTTTCGTAAATAAACCAGTTGAAGAAGCTGAAATTATAATTGGTAAACAAAGAAATGGACCAATTGGAACAGTTAAATTAGATTTTCAAAAAGCACTTACACGATTTATTGACAAAGAAAATTCAAATGATGCCCCAATTGAAGTTGTTTTTGAATCAATTTCAGATAGTGGAAAAGAGACTCAAATTGATGTTCCAGATATTTTGTAATAAATAATATATAAAAATATTTAAATATAATATAATCTATTATCTAAAGTAAAGATTTCTATAGCTATAATCTTTTAAATTATTTTAAAGGATTTACTAATGAAAAATGGATTTTCTCTTCTAGAGCTTGTTTTTGCTATTGTTGTTATTGGAATTATTGCATCTTTTGCTGCTCCAAAATATATGGATACTAGGGATTCAGCCCTCGCTTCTACTATTAAACGTGATATTGTAACTGCTACAAGTTCAATTCAAAGTTATTATTTAGTAAATAGAAAACTAGATAAAATTTCTGATGCAATTACTTTAAATGGAACCAATTGGACAATTACAGATAAAAAAATAACATTTAAAGATGGGGCAACAGATTGTGTTGATTTAGAAGTTGCAAACAATCAAATTGCAGTAAGTATAGCAAATGATGCAGGTAATGTTTGTGAATCATTAAAAGAATTAGGTATAAATACTCAAGCTATTGATTTAATCTAATTTTGCTAAAATACATATAGAAAATTAAAAAGGTTTTTTAGATGTATAAAGCAGTTTTTTTAGATAGAGATGGTGTTGTAAATATTGAAAAGGATTATCTATATAAAATTGAAGATTTTGAATTTGTAGATGGTCTTTTTCAATCTTTGAAATATTTACAAGAATTAGGCTATAAACTTTTTATAATAACTAATCAATCGGGAATAGCAAGAAAATATTATACTATTGATGATTTTAATCAATTAACTTCTTGGATGTTAAATGAATTTGAAAAAAATGGTATAAAAATTTCACAAGTTGAACTTTGCCCCCACGGACCTGATGATAATTGCTCTTGTCGTAAACCAAAAACAGCAATGATAGAAAACATTTTAAAAAACTTTCCTTTAGACTTAGAAAAATCTTGGCTCATTGGAGATAAATCTTCTGATATAAAATGTGCAAGAAATTCAAATATAAAAAACACTATTCAGGTTAAATCTGGACATAGTTTTGATGAAACAAAATCAGAAGCAGATTATATTTGCAATAGTATAAAAGATATTAAAGAGATAATTAAAGAGTAGTTAATCTCAAACTTCTTCATATTTATTAGACAATCATAATATTTTTTTAGGTAGAATAATTACCTTTTAGAGATTATATAAAAATATTATAGGAAAGTGAATGAACTTAAGTGCAGAAGATAGAAAAGTTATCTTAGATTCTATTAGAGATATAAAGGATTTTCCAAAAGAGGGAATTGTTTTTAAAGATATTACTACTTTATTGAATAACAAAGAAGCATTTCAGACTTTGATGAATCATTTAGAAGATAGATATAAATCATATGATTTAGATTATGTAGCAGGAATTGATTCGAGAGGTTTTATTTTTGGTGCAGCTTTAGCTGATAGACTAAAAATTGGTTTTGTGCCAGTTCGAAAAAAAGGTAAACTTCCAAGTACTACAGTATGTGAAAAATATGAATTAGAATATGGTTTTGATGAAGTTGAAATTCATTTAGATGCTTTCCCTAAGAAAAATGCAAGAGTTTTATTAATTGATGATTTAATTGCTACTGGTGGAACAGCCAATGCTGCGGCAAAGTTAGTAAAAAATATAAAAGCAGATTTAGTTGAAGTTTGTTTTTTATTAAATTTAAAATTTTTAGATGGTGATAAAAAAGTAGCAGAACATGCTCCTGTTTATTCAGTTATAGATATTTAAAAAAGATTACAAAGAAGAAATAATGAAAAAGAATTTTTATATACCAAAACCATCAAAATTTGATCCAGATGAAAATGGACATTTTGGAGAGTTTGGAGGAAGATTTGTTCCTGAAACACTGATGCCAATTTTAAAAGAGTTAGAAAATGAATATAAGAAATATAGATTTGACAATGAATTTTGGTCAGAAGTAGATGATTTATTAAAAGATTATGTTGGTAGAGAAAACCCTCTTTATTTTGCAAAAAATATTTCTGAAGAGATTGGTGCGAAAATATATTTAAAAAGAGAAGATTTAAATCATACTGGAGCGCATAAAGTAAATAATGTAATTGCTCAAGGTTTACTTGCAAAAAAACTAGGTAAAACAAAAGTTATAGCAGAAACAGGTGCTGGACAACATGGTGTGGCTACTGCAACTATTGCAGCACTTATGGGGCTTGAATGCACAGTTTTTATGGGTGCAAAAGATGTTGAAAGACAAGAATTAAATGTATTTAGAATGAAACTTTTAGGTGCTAAAGTAATAGCAGTTCAAAGTGGAAGTAAAACTTTAAAAGATGCAATGAATGATGCAATTAGATATTGGGTTACAAATGCGAGAGATACTTTTTATATAATTGGAACAGTTGCTGGTCCTCATCCTTATCCTATGATGGTTAGAGATTTTCAAGCAGTTATTGGTTGGGAAGCAAGAGCTCAGATTTTGAAAAAAGAGAATAGGCTTCCTGATTATGTAGTAGCTTGTATTGGTGGAGGTTCAAATGCCATTGGAATTTTTTCTCATTTTTTAGAAGATAAAGAGACAACTTGTATTGGTATTGAAGCTGGTGGTTTAGGACTTGATACTGATAAACATGGCTGTTCTTTAGAAAAAGGAAGTCCAGGCGTTTTACATGGTCAATGTTCATATTTATTACAAGATGAAGATGGACAAGTATTAGAAGCTCATTCAATCAGTGCGGGACTTGATTACCCTGGAATTGGACCTGAACACTCTTTTCATAAAGATGCAAATACCGTTGAATATGATTCTATTACAGATGATGAAGCTATGGATGCCTTCGTTTGGTTATCCCAAAAAGAGGGGATTATTCCAGCTTTTGAAAGTTCACATGCAATTGCCTATTTAAAAAAAGCTAAAGAAAAATTCAAAGATAAAATAGTGATTATAAATCTTTCTGGACGTGGAGATAAAGATATGGTACAAGCAAAAGATATTTTACACTTTGATTAGGAATATTAATGATAAAAAAATTACAAAATAACTCTGGAAAAATTCTTTTTGTTGTTGTTGCATTATTTATTATATTTTTAGGATATAGTCTATATCACGCACCAGTAGAAGGATTAGAAAATAAATTTGTATATTTATTAAAAACATATGGATATATAATATTATTTGCATGGAGTATTTTAGAAGGTGAAGCTGGTCTTGTAATGGCTGGACTTTTATCTCATACAAATGATATGAACCTTTATATAGCTATTTTTGTTGCTGGTTTAGGTGGATTTGCAGGAGACCAAATATACTTTTATATTGGACGATTCAATAAATCTTATGTGCATAAAAACTTTAAAGGACAAAGAAGAAAATTTGCCTTGGCACATTTATTACTTGTTAAATATGGTTGGCCTATAATTTTTGCACAAAGATATATGTATGGAATGAGGACAATCATACCTATTTCTATTGGACTTACAAGATATAGTGGGAAAATGTTTGCCTTTATAAATCTAATCTCTGCTTGGTGTTGGGCTGCAATTACAATTGTGCCTGCTTGGTATTTTGGGCAAGAAATTTTAGTTGTATTAAAATGGGTTAAAGATCATTGGTATTATGCTGCACCTTTTGGTATAGCTATTGGAGGTAGTATTTTATATTATTTTCATTCAGTAACAAAGAAAAAGGAGAAAAATTTTGAAAATTAATTTAGTAGAAAAAAATATAACAAAAGTAAAATCAGATATTGAAATCATATTTGTAGATTCAATTAAAAATTTAGAAGATGAAGAAATTTTAGAAAATTTAGGATTTGAAGCTAAAGATGAATCAGTTGTTTTATTAGCAGAATCAAAAAAAATATATGTTGGATTTGAATTAAATTATTATGATAGTATTGCTATAGCAATTGCAACTGCAGTAAAAAAATTTAATTCTACAAAATTTAAAAATGCAAAAATTCAATTGGGAAATTTAAATTTAAAAGCTTTAGTTGAAGGAGCACTTTTAGGTTCTTATATTTTTGATAACTATAAATCAGAAAAGAAAAAGAAACAAAAACAAGAATTAAATATTTGTATAGAAAAAATTACAAAAGATTTAGAAAAAATATTTGAAGACTCAATTGAAATTTCTAAAGCTGTAAATAAAACTAGAGATATGGTAAATACTACGCCTGCAGATTTTTATCCTGAAACAATGGCTAGTATTGCTAAAAAAATTGCAAAAGAGTCAAACCTTGAATGTACAATTCATGGTGAAAAATATTTAGAAAAAAATGGTATGAATTCAATGAATAGTGTAGGACGTGCTTCAATTCACGAATCAAAACTTATTCATTTGTCATATAAACCAGAAAATGCCAAGAAAAAAATTGTATTAGTAGGAAAAGGTCTAACATATGATTCAGGTGGACTTTCTTTAAAACCTGCCGATTATATGGTAACTATGAAATCTGATAAAAGTGGTGGTTGTGCAGTTTTAGGTATTATGAGTGTTATTTCAAAACTTGGACTTGATATAGAAGTTCATGGTATTGTTGGAGCTGTTGAAAATATGATAGGTGGTGATGCTTATAAACCAGATGATGTTTTAGTAGCTAAAAATGGTAAAACTATTGAAGTAAGAAACACAGATGCAGAAGGACGATTAGTACTTGCTGATTGTTTATGTTATGCACAAGATGAGATAAAAGATATTGATTACATTTTTGATTATGCAACACTTACTGGAGCTTGTGTAGTTGGAGTTGGAGAATATACTACAGGTATTATGGGTAATAATACTCAACTTAAAAGAGAAGTTGTTGCAAGTGCATTAGAATCTGGTGAGTATGCTACTTCATTGCCTTTCAATAGGTTTCTTAGAAAAACAATTAAATCTGAAATAGCTGATATTTGTAATATTGCAAATACTAGATATGGAGGGTCTATAACTGCTGGACTTTTCTTAGATAATTTTATATATAATGAAAATAAAGAAAAATGGGTACATTTTGATATAGCTGGACCTGCATATGTAGAAAAAGCTTGGGGATATAATCCACATGGTGCAAGTGGAACTGGAGTTAGAATGACTCTGGAATTTTTTAAAAATATTAAATAAATATACGACTAGGATAAAAATATGATTAAAACAGACGTAAAACCAAAAGTGTTAGTAATTGGGGATCTTATGATAGATTCTTATTTAATTGGAAAATGTGACAGAATTGCATTAGATGCTCCTGTACCAGTTGTTGATGTAAAAGAAGAGAAAGATGTACTTGGAGGAGCAGGGAATGTTATTAGAAACCTAGCTTCACTAGGTGCTAAAGTTTCTGTAATGTCTGTTGTTGGAAGTGATGAAAATGCAAAACTTCTAAAACATATGTTAGATGAGGTTGAAACAAAATCATTTCTTTTAGAACAAAAGGGTCGAAAAACATCTAAGAAAACAAGAGTTATGACTGGGAATCAACAAATCTTTAGATTTGATCATGAAAGCAGAAATAATATATCTTTTGATAGTGTCAAAAAATTATATTCAAAATTACAAGAAAAAATTAATGCCTATGATGTAATTTTATTGGCAGATTATGGAAAAGGTGTTTTAACAAAAGATTTCACTGAAAAAATTATTGCATATGCAAATAAAAATAATGTAAAAACAATTGTTGACCCATTTGGAACAGATTACAGTAAATATAAAGGTGCGTATTTAATTATTCCTAATAAAGATGAAGCACAATTAGCTACAGGTATAGACATAGATAATAATGATAGAATTCTTGATGCTTTAAAAGAATTGAAAAAGCAATTAGATACACAAGAATCAGTTATTACCTTATCAGAGGATGGTGTTGCTGTTTTAAAAGATGAAAAATTATCAATTCTTCCAACTGTTCCACTGGAGGTATTTGATGTTACAGGTTCAGGTGATACCTTATTAGCTTCTTTAGGATTTGCAATTGCATTAAATAATGATATTTTAAATTCAGTAGAATTTGCAAATTTAGCTACGGGTGTTGTTTTAAGAAAAGCAGGCACAGCAACAGTATCAATGGAAGAGATTCAATCAGATCAAGTATATTTAGATAGAAAGATAATAGAAAAACACCTAAGTTGTACTCTTAAATAAAAAGAAGAGAATTAATTCTCTTCTTTTCGTGATTTTTATTATTACTAGTCCCTTTTTAATTATTTTTTTGTATAATTACAAAAAAATTAAATTAAAATAGAAAATATATCATATAAATAATTATTTTATTTCTTTAATATATTTTCTATTTTTATACTTTAAAGCATTCTATTCTAAAAAGAATAAAGTCAAAGGATAAAGACAGAATGGAAAAAAAATATTCGATATTATATGCAGAAGATGATATTAAAATAAGAAAAAACTATGTGACATTTTTAGAAAATTATTTTGATAATATTTATGAAGCAAACAATGGTCAAGAAGCATTAAAAATATATAAAGATAAAAAACCAGATGTACTATTAGTTGATATTACAATGCCGATTATTAATGGAATAGATTTAGTAAAATCTATTAGAGAAATAGATAATGAAACTCCTATTATAATCTTAAGTGCACATTCTCATAAAGAGTATCTTTTTGGTGCGATCAAATTAAATTTAGTTGATTATTTAATTAAACCTATTAATAGGATAGAATTTAAAGAAGTTATTGAATCCTCAATAAAAAAAATCTCAAAAAATCTATTTTCAAATGAAGATGAAAAAATGACGATTATGAAAAATTCTTATTGGAATAAAACTACAAGACTATTTTTTCATAAAGATAGAATTGTAGATTTAACAAAAAATGAGAGAATATTATTTGAACTATTATTAAGTAAAAAAAATCAAATTGTTAAACCTATAGATATTGCTTCTTATGTTTGGGATAGTAAAAATACAAATGTAAATGATGCAAGTATTAGAAATCTTGTTAAACGTCTTAGGAAAAAACTTCCTGTTGATATTGTTCAAAGTATTTACGGAAGTGGATACATACTAAATTTCTAACTTGAATTTTAAACAAAATAAGAGTATTATTCTCCACTAAAAAATGAATCTAAAAGGTAATAAATGGGACTAGGTGTAGGTATAGTAGGACTTCCAAACGTAGGTAAATCAACAACTTTTAACGCTTTAACAAAAGCTCAAAATGCAGAGGCACAAAACTATCCGTTTTGTACAATTGAGCCAAATAAGGCAATTGTACCAGTACCTGATAAAAGATTAGATGAATTAGCAAAAATTGTTGATCCTAATAAAATTCAATATTCAACAATAGATTTTGTTGATATTGCTGGGCTTGTAAGAGGAGCTAGTAAAGGTGAAGGTTTAGGAAATCAGTTTTTATCTAATATTAGAGAAGTAGAAGTTATTTTGCATATGGTTAGATGCTTTGAGGATGGAAATATTACCCATGTTGAAGGGGATGTTAATCCTCTTAGAGATATTGAAATTATTGAAACAGAATTAATTTATGCTGATATAACTCAACTTGAGAAAAAAATTGATAGATTAAAAAAACAATCAAAATTTGATAAAAATGCAGCAGCTCAAGAAGTTGTAGCGAAAGCTTTATATTCGCACTTAGAAGAGTTAAAACCAGTTAAAACTTTTGATGATTTAGAAAATGAAGATTTTATTTCTTTAGATAAAGAACTTAGATTCCTATCAAATAAAGATGTAATTTATGGAGCGAATGTTGATGAAGATTCTTTATCTGATGGTGGAAATGAATTTGTTGATACTTTAAAAGCTCATGCAGAATCTGTTAACGCAGATATTGTAATTTTATGTGCAAAAATTGAAGAAGAACTTGTTGGTCTTGAAGAAGAAGAAGCAAAAGAATTCTTAACTGATTTTGGTGTTGAAGAATCTGGCTTAGAACAAATAATTCACAAAGCTTTTGACAAGTTAGGATTACAATCATATTTTACTGCAGGTAAAGTAGAAGTAAGAGCTTGGACTATTAGAAAAGGTACAAAAGCTCCTCAAGCAGCAGCCGTTATTCATAATGATTTTGAAAAAGGTTTTATCAAAGCTGAAGTTATTGCTTATAATGATTTTATTGAGTTTGGTGGAGAAAATAAGTGTAAAGAAGCTGGGAAATTAAAGCTTGAAGGTAAAGATTATATTGTACAAGATGGCGATGTTATGCATTTTAGGTTCAATGTATAAATAAGATTATTTTGATATAATTAATGAATAAATTTTTGAAACAGGAGTTTTGTTGTGAATAGTATTATTATAGATAAAATTGAATCATTACCGCCTTTACCAAAAACAATTATAGAAATTGAAGAGTTTAGGCAAAGTAGTGAAAAAGAAGCATTTGAGTTACTAAAAATTATTGAAAAAGATGCATTAATTGTTTCAACTCTCCTAAAAGTTTCAAATTCTGCAATGTTTGGTTTTCGAAGTAAAGTTGAAACAGCTAGCAAAGCGATTAATTTATTAGGAATTAATTTTACTATATCAATTGCAATTGGTGGTACTGTACAAAACTTATTAAAAACAAATTTATCAGCTTATGGAATAAATAGTGATGATTTTATGAGAGCTTCAAATTTAGCTACTACTCTAACTTCTTTATGGCTAACAAAAGTTTCATTCGATTTAAAAGAGGAATTAGTTTTGCCGGCACTTTTACAAGAGGCTGGAAAATTTATTCTTGCAGATATTATTGATAGCGAAGGGAAAACTGAAGAGTTTAAATCATTATTAGCTTCTGGAAAAACGATTGCCGAGGCTGAAAAAGAGGCTGTTGGTATGAGCACCTCACAAATTACAGCTGCAATTTTCAAACATTGGAAATTAAGTGATAATCTTATAAATGTTATAGAATTTGTTGATGATATTGAAAAATGTGATAATAAATATAAAGAAAGTACACAAATATTAGAAGTTATTAAAACTATATGTTGTGTTACGGATGCAATGAGCGATGAAAATATTGAAAAAGGTATTGCAAAAGCTACAGAATATAATTTAGATGTTAAAAATCTTGAAAAGGCTATAGAAAAACTTCAAGATAGATTATTAGATGAGTAATTAAGACTTAAGTCTTAATTACTTAAACTCATAATACTTCTCGATACTATCTTGCGCTAAACTCATACAGTGAGCTGATTTCTCTATTATATTATTTTTATTTCCCCATGATACAGAAAATATCAAATTTGGTTTAACAATATCTTCATTGTATGAAATTTTAATTTTTTTAATTTTTTCAATTATTGCTTTATAATCGCTAGTGACATCTAGCATAAACCCTAATTTCGGTCCTGTTAACCTGTATATATTAACAATATCATTTATCTTTGAGGCATACTCTTTAAATAAAATATTTGTTTTATCATAATTGTATTTTTTATTAAAAGCAAATAAATCTTCAATATAAAATTCCACAAATATAAGTTCTTTATTCTCACTTTTTAAAAGTTCAGCTTTTAGTTTATCCAAATTATAAAGTTTGGTTATTGAGTCATGATAGATTGGAATACTTTTAATATAGCTAATAATCAGATTAATAATATTTTGTTTGATATATTCTTTATTGTGTGTATAAATGTTTTCAAAAATATATTTATAAACATTTGAATAAGCCATTCTAAGTTTATATCCTTCTAAAAGAGGAATTTCTATTTTTTCATACCCTAAATCTATTAAAGAACATTCTTTCTTACAAAGCCCTTCAATTGAAACAAAAGTAAGCCCATGAAAAATATCTCTTGATATAAAATTTTCAATATGCTTATTTAATAAATCATCATTTAGACCTTCATCTGTAAAAATTTCTGTAACTATATTTGATAATTTTTGATTTATATTATATTTTAAATTTATTTCTTCTTGTTCAAAATACTTTTTTAATAGTTTTGTTCCTATTTGTATACATTTTGAGTCTGAAATCATTACATTTTCTAAATCCATATCCATTATAGATTTTTTACCATGGTTATATAAAATATCTTTGTTTAATTTTAAGTATTCATTATCTAATAATTCTTTCCCATTTATTGCAACATAATTAAAATAATATAGTTTTGACATTTCATTTGATTTATAATCTTCAAAGTAGGAATAATATAGAGATAAAGATAAATAAATTTTTGAATAAATAGACATCAAATGAGATGCAATTTTGTTAAATTCAATATATTTAACAATTTCTTATACAAAATCTTTTTCTAGAATATAATTTTTAGAATATATAAATTTATTAATAATTACATCACAAATATTTAATTTGTAAAATTCATGATAATCATTTTTGAATTTTTCTAGTGTTATTAAAAATTTTAGAATCTTTAAAAGTTTCTCTTCTTCAATATCTGAACAAAAAGGTATTAAAGAATGGATTATATTCATATTAGAACTATTGAAAGTGGGGTTCTCAATAAATTCATCTATAATATCCAAATAACACGTGCTCGTAGACTCTTTTGCATAAATATAATTGTAGTTTTGTAATAAAGATTTTTTGAAATCATCAATTGAATCAAAATTTTGTTTTTTTACATGATTTATCTCTGATTCATATAATTCAAGAATATTTTTAAATTTATCAATATCATTATACTCTTCAAGAGAATAAGTTATTTCTAATTTATATAAAAGTGTCAAGAGTAAAGTTGTAGCTGAGTTTAAAAATATTTTGTAATACTCTTCATGGTTTGTATCACCACCAAAGTTTGTATTTTTTGACAAATGATAACCATCACATAATTTTTCAAAATTGAATTTAAATTCATCTATTAAGTATTGAGAATCTTTGTTTATTGTATTAATATATGGTATATGAGAATAATAAAATAATAGTTTTCCTAAAATATTATTTAGGGTGTTTATGTGCTCTTCATCAAGCTGGACATTGTATTTAACAATATTTATAGTTTCACTTATTATATTAATTAATGGGTTTATTGTTTTTTTTCTTAATACATCTGTAGAGTTAATTACGCATAGTTCATTAACAACTTCGATTAATACTACATACTGATTAAAAGTGAGTAAAAAATCTCTTTCATTTTTTTGTTTTAGTTCTTGAAGTTTTTTCTCAAATTCTCTGAAGAGTAAACCAAGGTTTTCTAAATTATATAAATTGTAGCTTTCAAATATATCAAATTTGTTTCCAAATGATAATAAATTTACAATGGTGACAATCTCTTTAAAAATAATAGTCGTATTATTTGAAATAATATTATTCATTTTTTCTTTTATTTCTATTAATAAGTAGGCTTTGAAGTTTAGATTATTATTTAGTTCATGTACAATTTTTTCGGGGATTTCTTTTTCATCTACATAAAGTTCACTAATATAATTGATCAAGGCTTTATAATCATCATTTAAATTATATAAAAAAGATGTTTCAGTTTGAATATCAAATTCTTGTAATAAATTTGTAACAGCTAAATCTTCATTCTCTACATCTAAATAATTTGATGCATCATTCTCTTCAAATATAAACATATTTTTCCCCAGTTTAGAAGTATACTATTATATAATTTCTAAACTTATAAACCCTGAAGTAGGATATTCCATAAATAATCAACTTCATCATCCTCAAATGAGATTAATGATTTTTCGAAGAAAAGTTCTTCAATTTTTTTCATTTGAAAAGCTCTGCTATAGCTACAAGATGAATGTGCAGGCATAAAACTTCTTACAAGTGAGATTTCCTCTTTTATAATATTTTCACATAAAAAACAATTGAAATCTGTATGCAATCTTCCTTCATGTTTCAAAAGCTTTAAGTAACTTTTACAAATAGCTCTTTTTGCATTTTGTTTAATCATTTTATGAGAAAGTTTATCTAAAAGTCTAAAATAGAAACTATCAATATCTTCTATATCTTTTAAGTGAGGATAAAAAAGCTTAATAAACCTTTGCCAACAATATAATTTCTCATTATCAAATATCCATTGGAAGCCAAGTTGAATTACATCTTTTAATCTCGGTATTGAACTTCGCATATTTGTTTCTAACTCAAAATCAATTTTATATCCAATATTTATATTTGAGTGTCTTGCTCCATAAAATCTATATGAAGTATAAAGCTGATTTTCAGTTAAAATAGTGACAATTAGGTCATCTTCTTTAACTGCTTTAATATCTATTATGTAGCCTTGCATATTTCTTTCTATTGAATAAATTTCTAAAAAAAATTATAACAAATTAATAATAGATAGTTGCTTCAAATTAAATTTATGGTAACATATTGCATAAATTATTTATAATAAAAGGAAATTGATGGAATTCAATAACATTAGTATTGCACAGCAAGCAAATATTTTATTTGATGGAAATATTACAAGTAGAAGTATCACTTTCAATGATGGTAGCAAAAAGACTTTAGGTATTATGTTAGAAGGTGAATATGAGTTAAATACGGTAAATAAAGCAATTATTGATATTAATTCAGGAACGCTAGAAGTTATGTTACCAGCAGAAGATTGGGTTGAATACGTTGCTCCCGCAAGTATTGAAATTGCACAAAACTCTAAATACAAATTAAAAGTTACTTCATTGGTAGATTATTGTTGTTCTTTCGAAAAAGTAGCATATAAATAATCCCCCGTCTCTTGGACTATAATCTTCTGTGATTTTATTAGGAATTGTGCATAGGCGACTGGAAAAGCTGTATTGCATTGAATAAGTTAAGCTGCTATTATTAAAGCTCACGGAGGAAGATGGAGTGCAGGTTTTTGGAGTGGTTTTGCAAGTTCAATATTCGAACCAATTTCTAATAAGTTTAAAAATGATGGAGCAAAAGTAGCTGCAAGTGCAATTCTTGGCGGAACTGTTTCTGTAATAGCTGGTGGTAAGTTTGCTAATGGGGCTGCTAGTGGGGCGTTTGTGCAAATGTTTAATGCGCAAGGTAAGGAGGATAAGAATAATGAATATGGAGAATGGAAAGAATATGATAGAGTAAATTACGATAGAATTGTAGGCAAATATACGCTAGGACAACTTAAATCATTTGGTATAGCTATTTGGAGAAGAAGTATAATTTCAAAAGAAAGAGCTTTATATATTTGTAGAACATGTGCTACTGAAAAAGTTCAATTTCGTTATAAACAGACAATTTTAGATACAGAATTGAATTATTCTTTTGGAATAATGATAAATACAAATAAGAATAATGATCCGACAGGAGGAAGTAATATCATTACAAAAAATCCTTGGACGGGTCAAAAAGTGGGAGATTAATATTTTGAAAAACAGTAATTATTATATATATAAAAGTGTATTTATTTTTATTATGACATATTTTATTTTGCATAATTTATTAGTATTTATAGAAATATTTAGTGAAATTAATATAAATTATCTAGTTTATGTACTATCTGTTTTTATATCATCATTTTTTACTGTGTTAAAGTTTTATAAAGAGATTAAAAGATTACCTTTCAGACGAGAGAATTTGAAAATTTCTTTATTTTCTTTAATCCCTTATTGGGCAACTTCTATTCCAGAGCAATATATTTTGACAGGCAAAATCAATGGTCAGTTAAGGGGAGAAAGTTTAGTTAAAGATATGCCATTTGATTTAATACTAGTTGAAATTTTAATGTATAGTATCTATTTTATTATTATTTTTATTGTCTTTATTATCTTTTTTGAAATAAATACAAAAATAGTTAAAAAATTAGAAAATTAGGCAAATTAGAGGTCAGGTGATAACGATAACCTCTCTGGCCCCAAAGTTCCAGCTTGGAATGCATATATAAATAACGATAAAAGAAATAAAATATATGATATAATTATCAAATTCATACCCCAGGGGTTGAATCTCCTGGTGTTGGAGGTACTGTAGAGAGAGGTATTTCAATAGCACATGATTCTAGTAAACCTTTTTATAAAGGTTGGAGTATACTCTTTTTTTCAACTCATGCAGTAGGAGCTTATTCTGATGTATCCTTATCTTTTGAAGTTAACTATGGGTATTCAGGAAATTCTTTTGCTAATAATATTCTGGGAGTAGCCTCAACTATTGGAGGTTCAGCTAATACAACGGTATTACCTTTAAATGTAGCAGTAGGATCTGAAATTACATTTTCAAAAACCTCTTTACCTCTATATAATTTTAGTGTTGGTGTAGATACTCCCGGTGGTATGCCTGTTGAAACACATTTATATATAAGTAAAACTACAAAAGGGTGGTTCTAGATTGAGTAATATTAACGGATATGAATTAGTATTTATTTCTACTATAAATTTTTATAACCTATATGTTATTTTTATTTTAATAACATTAGGCTATTTTATTTATAAAGTAAAAGAATTTAAGATGAATTATTTTACTTTATTATCAAAATATATATTATATTTTTTATTAGTTGGCTTTTTTGTTAATTTTATGATTTCAATTTATGAGATTTATAAAGTGAAAAATGCTTTTAGAAATATTACTTTTTTAACAGCAAAAGGAGTTATTGAAAAATTTCATCCAATGAATAAATTAGGACATGAATATGAATCATTCATTGTTGATGGAAAACTATTTAAAATTTCTTATACAGGAAATAATCATAATAAAAAAACATTATTTTATACAATGACAAAAAATAGAAATGGACCAATAAAAAAAAATGGACAGGAAGTTATAATTCATTATATTAAGGTATTCAATAATAATAAAATTATTAAATTTTATGTAAAAAAAAAATTAAGAATTAGAAAATTCCCACTTACGACCCTGAGGATGAATCTCCACTTTTAATAGCTTTTAATTAAGTAATATATATAATTATATATAAATTACAAAAGCACAAGGTGGAAAATTTGGTGCAGGTTTTTGGAGTGGTTTTGCTTCTTCTGGGTTTGCAGCTCCAAGTAGCTGGGGAATTGAAAAAGGAACTATGTTTACATCTTTATTATCAGGTACTGTTTCAAAAATAAGTGGTGGTAACTTTGCTAATGGCTGTTACTGGGGCTTTTGTGCATTTGTTTAATAATATGGCATCAGCTTTATCTGGAATGGCAAGTAAAAAATTGACAAAAGAAGGAATGGAAAAAAACTTGAATCTCGATGGAGAATCAAAAATTATGATAATCTCTACAGCAGCAGGGTTTGTAGGTGGTGTTGTTTCTGGAGCTATTTCTGGATTTACGGCACTTGGTCCATTAGGAGCTTTAATTGGAGGTGTTGCAGGAGGTACTTATGGTCTTGCTACTGGTATGTTTAGTGGATATTTATATATAAGATTTGGCAGAATTCCTGAAGTTCAAATGATGGGAGAACATGTAAAAACTTTAAAAAATAATGTAAAAGGATATATTGAATATGAAAAAAGAAAACATGGATTTGATTAATTTAAAATGCCCTAATTGTAAAGGAAAAGATATTTATATAAATATTTATAGTAAGGTAAGTAAAAAGATTATTACATTAGTACTCCCTTTTACTTTTATATTTTTATATTTTATATTTTATATTTTATTTCATGAAAGTATATTTTTAATTTTGTTTATTAATTATGTACTATTGTCAATTCCTTTTATATTCATAATATTATTTAAAAAAGGGATTAACCGTTGTAATAATTGTAATCACATTTTTTCTTCAGAATAGTAAAATAAAGGAAATAAAAGAGTTTAATAAAGGGAATAAAGGAAATTAGGGGGCAGGTGATAACGATAACCTCTCTGGCCCCAAAACTCCAGCTTTGAGAGCCTATAAGTTGTAAGTTCAGGGCACAGTCGCCACCTTAAAAAGACTTGAAATTTACAAATTCTAACTAAATCAATTTCTTAAATCAAGAGTAGTTATCTACTCTTGAACTCCACAACTTTTT
>PKUJ01000017.1 GCA_002869565.1 Arcobacter sp. | reverse complement strand
TTATTTATAATGATATATATTATCTAAAGATTAGTGAAATATAAGTTAAGGATGGGAAAGTATTGAAATTCTATTGATATCTAAGAAAATTGATTTTTTATTTGCCGAGGCAAAAGGCTCCGAACATCACGTCTAACATCTGATCATTCTCATATGGTCTTGAATTGGGGGGGGCAGGTGATAACGATAACCTAAAAATTAGAGGTCAGTTGCCACCTTGAAAATCCAAGGATAGTTTATCTAATTGGCTAAACAGTTAATTTGGGAGTGTTAGAAATTCTGTGTCAATCTGATAAAGCAATACCAATTCCAACATCTGTGATAATCTCATTTGGTGATAAAAGTGTTACTGTTCAATTAGGCTTTCAAATTCTCAATAAATTTTAAAACCATTCTAACACCTGCACCAGTTCCACCATAAGAATTATATCCCCAAGATTTTTCTCTATATGCAGCACCTGCGATATCAAAATGCAACCACTTCTTTTTATTCTCTTTTTTTATAAAATTATCTAAAAATAGACTTGCTGTAATTGAGCCACCGGCTCTTGAGCTTGCACTANTGAGCTTGCACTATTTGTTATATCTGCAATCGAACTTTTTATCATTGATGGCAAGTATCTATTGTATGGCAAAAATCCAACCAATTCACCTGATTGATTTGCTGCTTTATTTAGTCTATTTTTTAGCTTTTCATTATGTCCCATTACTCCTGTGGTATACTCTCCAAGTGCTACAATACAAGCCCCTGTCAAAGTAGCTAAATCAAAAATATAATCAATATCTTTTATCTCATCTTGAGCATAACATAAACAATCTGCTAAAACTAACCTACATTCAGCATCAGTATTTCTAACTTCAATTGTCACGCCATTTTTAGCTTTTAACACATCATCAGGTTTATAAGCATCTCCACCTATCATATTTTCAACTGCACCAATTATTCCATGGACTTCATATTGATATGCTAAATCTTTTAGAGAATTCATTATTCCTAAAACAGCTGCACCTCCACTTTTGTCACATTTCATTGAGACCATTCCCTCTGCTGCTTTAAGACTTAAGCCTCCAGAATCATAAGTTAAACCTTTTCCAACTATTATGATTTTTCCTTTTGGATTCTCTGGTTTGTACGTCAAATGAATCAATTGACTTTCATGTCTTGAAGTCCTACCCACAGCTAACATTGCATTCATTCCATTATCTAATAAGTACTCTTCACCATAAATTTTACACTCTAAACCATTTTTAGAAGCGATATCTTTTGCACTTTTTGCCATAGTTTTTGGATAATAATCTTCTGGTGTAGTATTAATAATTTCTCGTACCATATTTACACTATTACAAATACTTTTTACCTCAAATAACTCTTTATCTAACTCTTTTTTTGTTTTTTTACTATCTTTAATATTTACAAAAACATTTAAATTATTATCTTTCTTTTTAGACTTATATTTATCAAAAGCATATTCACCTAAAATCAATCCCTCTACTAGCTCTTTTAAATCCAACTCTTTATTATTCTGAATAAGTGATATTTTAATTTTTTTAAATTTATATTTTTTCAACTCTCTTATTGCATTTGAAACTGCAATTTTAAGATCCTCACCTTTTAGTTTATTTGTTCCAACATAGAATTTATTTGTATCTACTAATAACAAACTTGAACCTTCTTTTGCCTCAAAACAATAATCTTTTAAAATCTTTTTAGTATTTTTATCAAATACCTTTAAACTTTCTACAAGAATAATTTCTAATTCAAACTCTTTTTTATTATTATCTAACTCTATCTTCATAAATATCCTTTTCAATTATAAAAATTATTATACCATTTTGAGATATTTACTTGCTAAAAATCAATCAACTGTAGATTTTTATAATCTATCTTAAAGGATTAGAAACTAATCACTCTTTTTGATATAAATAAAAGAAAAATTAGATAAAATCTTCACAATAAAAGATAAAGGGATATTATGAATCTTATTGTTAATGGGGAACAAAAAGAGTTCAATGAAAACACAACGCTTCAAGCTGTAATTTGTGAACTTAAAGTAGAAGATAAAGTTATGGCAGCAGCTGTTAATATGGAAATTGTTAAAAAAGACCAATGGAATAATTATATTGTTAAAAATGATGACAAATTAGAATTATTACAATTTGTTGGCGGTGGTTGAGTATGGTTTCAGATATAAATTCAGTCTGTACTTATTGTGGTGTTGGATGTGATATTACAGGCCAAGTAAAAGATAATAAGATTTTAAAAATCTATGCTCAAAATGATGGTTATGTATCTCAAGGAAAACTTTGTATTAAAGGTTCAAAAGGTTTTGATTTTGTTCATGCCGAAGAAAGAATTAGAAATACAAGAGTAAAAAAATCTTTTATAGAAAAGAATCTTGATGCACTTCCAAGAGAGCTTAAAGCTAGAGCAAAAACATTAAAAGAGTTCGATAATGAATATTTTGAAACTCCTTATGAATTTACTACTTCATTAGCAGCTTGGAAACTATCAGAAATAAAAGAAGAACATGGACGTCATGCTTTTTGTGGAATGGGAGGAGCTAGAACATCTTGTGAAAGTTCATATATGTTTCAAAAATTTATTCGAGAAGGAATGGATTCACCTCATGTAGATTGTTGTGCAAGAGTTTGTCACTCTCCTTCTTTAAAAGGAATGAAACCTCTTATTGGAGAAGGAGCAGCCACAAATCCATTTGATGATATTTATAAAACTGAAAATATCATAGTAATGGGTTCAAATACAACAGAAGCTCATCCAATAGTTTCAAATAGAATTTTAAAAGCTGCAAAAGCAAAAACTGCTTCCTTAACTGTTATTGATGTAAGAAATATTCAACTTGGGAAATATGGAGAAGAACTTGTAATTCCATATGAAGCAAATCTTCTTGTTTTAAATATGATGGCATACGTAATTTTAAATGAAAAACTTTATGACAATACCTTCATTGATTCAAGATGTGTAGGTTTTGAAGAGTATAAAGAATCAATTTTAAATGACCCATTTGCAAATCCTGAATATATGAAAAATATAGAAGGCTATGAAATACTCTCCGAGCAAATTCCAGAAGTAGCACGTCAATATGCTACAAAACAATCTATGTTTTTTTGGGGACTTGGTATTACTGAACATTTAGATGGTTCATATGCAGTTATGGCAATAGTTCATTTAGCACTTCTAACTGGAAATATTGGAAAAACAGGAACAGGTCTAATGCCTCTACGTGGTCAAAACAATGTACAAGGTGCCTGTGATACAGGATGTTTACCATACTTTGACCCTGATTATCAAACACCTAAAGAAATAGGTCTTATGACTCCTGAATTGATTGATAAGATGTTAGAAGGAAAAATAAAAGCTATGTATGTAATGGGAGAAGATATTGCACATATCCATCCAAATCAAAATAAAGTTCATAAAGCAATTGAGAACTTAGATTTAATCATCTCAAATGAACTATTTATGAATGAAATTACAAAAAAAGCCGATATTATATTTGGTGTGAAATCAGCCTATGAAAAAACTGGTGTTTATGTAAATGCCATGAGAAGACTTCACTTATCTCAACCACTTGTTGAAGCTGATATGCCAGATGACTGGGAAGTTTTAAGAGATATTGAAAACAAAATCAATGGTGAATTTGTATATAAAACTAGCGAAGATGTTTGGAATGAAACCAAAGATGCTGTAAAAACTAGATTTAGTGGAGCAACCTACCACAAACTTTCAAAAAATAGAAATAGAGGTATGCAGTGGCCAATTACAAAAGAAGATACTCCAATCTTACATTTAGAAGAGTTTAGAACAGAATCAGGAAAAGGATATTTTCAGTACCACCAATACAGACTAAGAGAACAGATAGAAAAACTAGTTAAAAAAATAAAAACTCCAAAAAATGAATTTTATTTAACAACAGGAAGAACTATCGTTCACTACAATAATGCAGCGCAAACAAAAAGAAGTGAAGCCTTAAATTCAAGATATGATAAAGATGTTGTATTAGCTTCAAAAGAAGATAAAGAGAGAATTGGAAGTGATCATATTATTATGAGAACTCAATATGGTGAAACAGCCGTTATGCCAGTAAAATACACAAAAAATATTAAACCAGGAACTCTATTTACTACCTTTCATCACCCAGAATCAAAAGTAAACTTCATCTTTGGAGATGAAGCAGATGAGCTCATTATGACTGCAAGATTCAAATCTCTAAGAGTAGATATTGAGCCGCAGTAAAGGCGATATAGCAGAAACAAAAGCCTGTGAGTTTTTAAACTCATCAGGTTTTAAAATCCTCGAACAAAACTTTTATGCCAAAAAATTAGGTGAAATAGATATCATAGCTTCTAAAGAAAATGTATACCATTTTATAGAAGTAAAATCAGCCGAAGATTACGAAATAGCTGTTAATAATATCACTAATAGCAAACTATCAAAACTAAAACGAAGTGTTGACTACTATCTACAAATCAAAAAACTAAATGTAAATTTCTGCATAGATGCGATAATAGTCATAGATAATGAAATAGAATTTTTAGAAAATATTACTTTCTAAAATATTTCTTAGAATAAATTACAATTATTCTAACAATTCTTCTCATATTTGAAAAGAATCTACTAGTGTAAGTTGCTTGAGTATGAACCATTTCTTCACCTAAATTTACATTTAAAGCTTCACTCTTTTTCATTGATAAAAGTTGAGAAGGGAATACACTTCTATGTCCTGTCATTAAAAATGCAATAATAACACTTAGCGCGGCATAATGGGCTACATTCACACCAAAAAGTTCAACAGACATAATAATAGCTGCAATAGGTGCACTAGTAGCACCTGCTAAAACACTAACAAACCCTAAAGCTGCAAATAAAGGAATATATCCATCAACTAATCCACCAAAGAAGTTTCCACTTGTAGCTCCAATGTAGAATATTGGGGTAATAACTCCACCACTTCCCCCAAAGCCTAAAGTCAGTGAAGTAAAAATAGTTTTTAAAATAAAAGCGTACCAAGGCACATTTTCATGGTCAAGATGACTAGAAGATATTGATTATTTTATAGTTTCAAAACCTAAACCTAGATATTGGTCACCAACTAGAAGAGTCAAAGCTACAATAAAAACACCTGCTAGAAATGCTTTTAAAATATAATTCATTTTTAATGATTTTGAAAAATCATGTACAGCTTTTAATGTTGTAATAATAAAATCTGCAACCAATCCAAAAAATATTCCAGCTAAAAGAACTTTAGCAATAAGTATATAATCAAAATCAAAAGTTACATAATAAGCCAAATCAAAATAGTTATAACTTATACCAAACATTTGTGCTACAAAAAAGGCTGAAAATCCTGCTACGATTGAAGGTAATAAAATATCATACATCAAAGCACCGACAATTAAAATCTCTACTCCAAAAATAGCTCCAGCTAATGGTGTTCCAAATACAGCTGCAAACCCTGCACTAATACCACAAATAACCATTTTCTTTCTATCTCTTTTTGAAAATCTAAAAAGTGTTGCAATAAAAGATGCTGCAGCAGCCCCTATTTGAGCTCCTGGTCCCTCTTTCCCTACTGAACCACCTGAAAATATTGTGATTACTGTTGCAAAAAGTTTTACGGGAATAACTGAGAGGTTTATATCTCCAGAAGTTTTATGTACAGCTTCAATAACTTTTTCAGTTCCATGACCTTCAGCTGAAGGAGCAAATTTTTTCACAATAATAACGGTAAAAGCTAAAGCAAATGGAAGGGTATAATAATAATCAAAAGGCAAGAGAGTTCTTGAATTTTCGCAGTACTCTAAAATTTTCAAAAACATAGCTACAATGAAGCCAATTAAGGCTCCGATTGAAGAAGAGATTAAAATCCATTTTGTGATTGTTGCAAACATAACTGTTTGCTCTGTTAAATGTTTTCTTACTTTTTTATCATTATCCATTTAATTTACTTTTTTTAGGGGTTTATTTATTGAAAGCTTAACATAAAAATAATAATATTTCAGCACTTAAATGGTTAATTAATTTCTTTTTTCTAAATTTAAATTTTATTCTACAATTTCTTTATTTTTTTCTTCTAAATATTCAGAAATTGTTTTATATTCATCTATTGGTTTTGGTTCAATATTTAAAATATCAGCCATTGATTTTACACCCATTGATAAAAGATATTGTAAATTTGTATCAAAAGTTGCTTCTTCTATTACCCAAATTTTATCTTTATGTGTTTCAAACATATATCCACCATTTGGAATTGGTGTCATTGATAAAGTTACTGTATAATGATCTTTTAAAACTGATTCTTTTGTGGAGTACATTAATCCAATATTATAATCATCTTTTGTAAATCCATTTATTAAAACAACAAGAACACTTTTTTCACCAGATTTTGAAGTATTAAAAATATTTATTAGCTCTTTGATTGTTCCATACCCTGGAATTTTTGAATATATTTTTTGAACAAAACCAACTAAACCAATTTCTACAAAAACACCAAGTACATAAGCTAAAAAAGCCAATAAAGCTAAACCAATAAATGTCCACAAAATTGGAAAATTTGTAGGTTCAAATCCAACTAATTTAAATAAACCACCAGTTAAAATATTAACCTTTTCATACATCCATATTACTATTATCGTAATTGCAGCAATAGGAGCTAACCAAAAAAGACCTTTTACTATAACTGTTACAGTATGATCTTTGCCATAAGATAGATACTCTTTTATTTTTGAAAACATTTTGAAACCTTATTTTAGATAGAATAGTATATCCAAAAAATAATTTTTTTATAATACATAGGAATAGAATGAGAAACCAACCAAAATATAATTTTATTAAAAATACTACATATGCCTTGAAAGGTCTAAAAAATATAATATCAACAGAAAGTTCTTTTAGAATTGAATTAATAGTAACCTTATTAGCCTTACCACTTATTTATTTTGTAGATACTTCTTTAACAAATAAAATCCTACTGCTTTTTTCTTTATTATTAGTTCTTTTATCAGAAGCAGTTAATTCAGCGATTGAAAGAGTAGTTGATTTAGTTACACTTGAACATCATGCATTAGCAGGTCAAGCTAAAGACGCAGGGAGTGCGGCTGTTTTTATTTCAATTATGATAGCTTCATTCACTTGGATTATTGTTCTTGCAGATAGTTTTAATCTCTTATAATATGAATATATAGTATACAAAAAAGTAGATATTTTATTCCAAAAATTGGATAAAATATCTACATGGAAAATACACTACTTATAATATTTATATCTCTTGCATTAGCAACAGTTTTAAATATAATATTCAAAAAACTATCAATATCACATATTATTGGATATATTCTAACAGGAACAATAGTTACAACTATTTTTGATTTAAACAATAAATCAGATCTACAATCACTTGAACTAATAGCAGAGTTTGGAATAGTATTTTTGATGTTTACAATTGGACTTGAAATGCCAATTGAAAAACTTAAAAAAATGAAAGAATTACTTTTTGTAAATGGTTTTTTCCAAGTTGGAATTAGTTCCACTATTATATATTTAGTTTCTAAATATATTTTTGTAATCGATACAACCTCATCAATCATAATTTCACTTGCCTTCTCTTTATCTTCCACGGCAATAGTGCTAACGTATTTAAAACAATCAAAAGATATATATACTCCATATGGAGAAAAATCAACAGCAATTTTAGTATTTCAAGATTTAGCTGTAATTCCAATTCTTTTACTTATATCTTTTTTATCAAACGATACTCTAAGTCTAAATGAAATTTTAATAAAGACTATCTTTTCAGCACTTTTAATTATTGTTTTTATGTTTACACTTGGAAAAAAAATTATGAATTGGTTTTTACATTTTTCTTCAAGTTCAAGACTTGAAGAACTATTTTTAGGCTCAGTTTTATCAATAGTTATAGGGACATCAATTTTAGCCCATACTCTTGGATTTACTTACTCTTTAGGAGCATTTATTGCAGGTATGATTATTGCGGAAACAAAATATCATATAAAAGTAGAATCAGATATTGCTTCATATAAAGATTTGCTTTTAGGTACTTTTTTCTTTTCAGTTGGAACAAAAATTGATGTAACATTTTTTATAAACAATATTCATTATGTATTTTTAGTTTTTATTACAACTATGATTATTAAAGCCTTAGTAATTTATCTTCTAATGAGAAGAAAATCAAATAAAAGTGATTCTATCAAATCAGCTCTAGCTCTTTGCCAAATAGGAGAATTCTCATTTGCAGTTTTTGCTTTGGCTACTACAAATAATATTTTAGATGCTGAATTAGGTAAACTACTAATTTTAGTTACTGTTTTATCAATGATTCTAACTCCTTTTATTGTGAATAACATCTACAAAATTTCTGCTATATTTGTAACTGAATTTTATGAATCAGATAAAATCACACCTATTAATAAAAAGAATCATATAGTTATTTGTGGATACTCTATGCTTGGAAGAATTATTGCCCATGAATTGGTAAAGCAAAATAAACCTTTTGTAATAATTTCAGATAATTTAAAACATGTACTATTAGCAAGAAAAAATGGTTTTATGGCATATTTTGGACACTTAGAGAAACTTCCCGTGCTGGAGTCTCTAAAAGTAGATGAATCTTCAAGTATAATTATTACTCTTAGTAATTTAAATGAAAAATACCGTATTTGTGAAGCTATATTAAATTTTAAAGAAGATGCAAAACTTATTGTAAAAATTGATTCTTTAGAAGAAAAAAAAGTATTGAAAGATTTAAAAATAAATACTTTTGTTCATTCAAAATTGGAAACTGCTAAGCTAATTGTAGAAAAAACATCAGTAGAATAGAAAAAAGCAAAGGACATGCCTTTGCTTCTTTTATCTACTATGAAGGACGTTTTAATTAGTAGGTAAGAAATTGTAACTAAGCACAATAGCAAAACAATAGCATTAAAAAAAATTTAACACTTTTTAATCACTTTTTCAATAAAATACTGAAATTATCAGGAGTATTTATTGTACGCTAAAGAATTAAATAATATCAAAAAATCCAACCGCCTTCGTACTAGAAAGATATATGACAGTGAAATTATTGACCTAGCTTCAAATGATTATCTAGGGCTAGCATCAAATAAACAACTTTTTGAAAATGCATATAATAGAGTTTTAGAAGAGCAGTACACTTCCCCAAAAGCCTCAATGCTTGTAAATGGATATAGTTCTATTCATAAAGAGTTCGAAGATGCATTAAAAAAAGCAAATAAATTTGAGGATGGAGTTGTTGTAGGAAGCGGTTTCTTAGCAAATTTATCAATGATTGAAGCCTTGGTTAGAAAAGGTGATATTTTATTCATAGATGAAGAATACCATGCAAGTGGAATGTTAGCAACAAAACTTTTAAATCCTAAGCAGGTAGTGCTCTTCAAACACAATGATTTTAAAGATTTAAAAGAGAAATTTGAAAAATTTGAAAAAAAAGGTCGGAAACTTATTGCCATAGAAGGAGTATACTCTATGGAAGGGGATATTGCTCCACGTGAAATATTTGATTTTGCAGAAGAAAAAGACGCTCTTTTAATTGTAGATGAAGCTCACTCTTCTGGAGTTATTGGGGATAATTTGTTAGGCATCTTTGATTATTATAAGATTAAGCCAAAAGCAAATCATATCAAGATGGGAACACTTGGAAAAGCATATGGAAGTTATGGGGCATACATATTAGGATCAGCAGAAATTATTGAATTTTTACTAAACAGAGCCAAAGCAATTATATATACAACTGCACCTTCTTTGTTTGATATTGCACTTGGACATGAATCACTAAAATATATTTTAGAAAATAAAGATGAATTAAAAGCTAAAATAGCTTTGAATTTACAAGTTATAAATGATAATTTAGGTATAAATGCACATAGTTTAATTATCCCTATTGACATCGCAGATAATAAAAAAGTTTTACAAATTCAAGACACCCTAAAAGAAAAAGGATTTTTAGTTGGGGCAATTCGACAACCAACAGTAAAAAGTGCAATAATAAGGTTAATAGCTAAAATAGATGTAAGCAGTGAAGACTTAACAATAGTATGTAAAATATTAAAGGACTTAAAATGAAAAAATTTTTATTATTAACTATCCTAGCAATAATATCATTTGCAAATGAAAATTTTACCAATATGAAAAATTGTGAAAGTATAAAACTTTCAAAATATACAATGTTAGTTTCATGTCATAAAATTGATTATCTAATTGAATATAAACTTATAGAAGATGAAGAAAAAGATTCTATAAAAAAAATTACAGCAATAACTCTAAAAGATGCAAGAATTATTAAAAGTACAGGAAAAATAAAATGACTTTAGAAAAATTAATTGAAGGAAATGAGAACTTTAAAAATAATAAGTTTCCTGCTTTAGAAGAAGAATTACTAAATTTAGTTAAATATGGACAATCTCCGGAAATCATGTTTATTGGATGTTCTGATAGTAGAGTTACACCGGATTTAATGCTAAATACAAAACCAGGAGATATGTTTATTCTAAGAAATGTTGGAAATTTTGTTCCTCCATTTAAGCACGATGAAGATTTTCATGGTAGTGCAGCAGCTATAGAGTTTGCTATTGCTGTTTTAAAAGTAAAACATATTATCATTTGTGGTCATTCGCACTGCGGAGCATGTAAAAGTTTGTATGAAGAAATTCCTGATAATGACTCTTTTATTCACATAAGAACTTGGTTAAAACTTGGTATAAAAGCAAAAGAAAGAACATTAAAAAATAAAAAATTTACTACTGCTGAAGAGATGTATAGAGCAACAGAAAGAAATTCTATTAGATATCAATTAGATAATCTTTTAACATATCCAGATGTAGTAAAACAGTTAGAAGCAGGGGAAGTACAAATTCATGGTTGGTACTATGATATTGCAACAGGAGCAATTAACTACTACGATAAAGAAAATGATATATTTAAACCACTAAGTGAGATGAAAATATGAGTAATAATCTAAAAGTAAGAAAACTACCTAAGAAAACATTAATCATAATATCTATTATGGCTTTGATGTGTATCGTAGGTTTTATCTTTATTCAACAAACAAAAAGCATGAAGATGGAAGAGATCTTAAATACTTTAGGACATAAAAATATTAAAAATGTAAAAGTTATTAATAAATTAAGTGTTGAAGACAAAGAAACAAAAATCACAAGTACAGTTTATAAAATTGTATTTGATGATATAGATCTAAAAAAAGAGTGTATAGGCTTTGTTCATAGAAGTAACAGGGGTAAATATAGTAAAGATTTAGATTGCAAATAGAAAATAGAGAGAGAATAAATGACTATAATAGAAAAATTAGATAACAATGAACGACTTTCGTATGAAGATGCAATAAAACTTTATGATTTGGATCTTTTTACATTAGCATCGTATGCAAATAAAATAAGAGAAGAAAAACATGGTAAAAAGACCTACTTTAATATAAATAGACATATAAACCCAACAAATATTTGTAAAGACGTATGTCAATTTTGTGCATATAGTGCAAGTAGAAAAAATCCAAAACCATATACTCTTAAACATGAAGAGATTTTAGATATTGTTGAAAATTCTTCTAAAAATGGTATTAAAGAAGTGCATATAGTTTCAGCTCACAACCCAGAAACTGGATTGGAATGGTATTTAGATATATTTAGAAAAATAAAAGAAAAATATCCTCATATTCATGTAAAAGCATTAACAGCAGCAGAAATTCACTTCTTAGCAGAAGAATACAATTTATCATATGAAGATATTATTTCAAAGATGATTGAAAGTGGTGTGGATTCAATGCCTGGTGGTGGAGCTGAAATTTTTGATGAAAAAGTTAGAAAGAAAATTTGTGGAGGGAAAGTAACTTCACAACAATGGCTTGATATTCATAAACTTTGGCATAAAGAAGGAAAGCAAAGTAATGCAACAATGCTTTTTGGACATGTAGAGACAAGAGAACATAGAATTGACCATATGCTAAGACTTAGAGATTTACAAGATGAAACAGGTGGGTTTAATGCCTTTATTCCTCTTGTATATCAAAAAGAGAATAACTTCCTAAAGGTAAAAGATTTTCTTACAGGACAAGAGATTTTAAAAACAATGTCTATTGCAAGAATAATTTTAGATAATATTCCTCACATAAAAGCTTATTGGGTTACATCAACAGTAAAACTTGCTCTAGTTGCTCAAGAGTTTGGAGCTAATGATTTAGATGGAACTATTGAAAAAGAATCAATTCAAAGTGCCGCAGGTGCTGCAAGTGCTCATGGTATGCAATTAACAGAGTTTGTAGACTTAATTAAAAATTCTGGATTTAATCCAGTTGAAAGAGATTCTATTTATAACGAAATAAAAGCTTGGTAATACAACCCAAACTCTTTAAAAAGTTTCATCAACTATTTTGGTTGATGAAATTGTAAAGTGAACTCTACTTCAATTCCGGCTTCAGTTTTTACGAAACTAAGAGGATAAGATATATTTATAGAATACAACTCATTATTCAAAGTATTCATAATTTCAAAAAAGTCTAAAGGTTTTTTTATAACTACATTTACAAGATAATTAAATGTAACAACTTCTGATTCAAAGCTAGATTTAAAAGTTACAATTGTATCTTTAGGAAATAACATTTTAATTTGTTCAGTTACAGTTATAATTGGTATAAATTCATTTGATACATAAATATCTTTATAATCTTTAAATTTAACTATTTTTTTATTTTTTAAACCTTCTGCTAAAATCACCGCATCCAAAATAACACTTTTAGTATCATCATTAAAATTAATATCTGACATTTTATATGATTTTAAAAGTTCTGGTTGGATGACTTTAATAAAAGTATCTTTATTTAATAAATTTGCATCTATTTTTAATGTGTTTTTTTCAAATAACAACTCTTTTAATACAACATCATAAGGAATCATTTCAAGCGATTTTAATACCCTATTCTCAACTTCTGTATTCTTTTCAACATGATCAGGAAGGTCAATTACTTTTTTAATATTTTTTGTTATTGCTATTTCTTCTTTTTTCCCAAGTATTTTTTCAATAGGTAAAAATAAGTACCCTATAGCTAAAATCATAGCAATAATACTCAAAATTAAAATTAATGATTTAAATCCGTTTTTAGGTTTAGGTCTTGGTTTTATAAAACTTTTATGAGTATGAGTATCCTTAGATAATTCAAATAACTCTTCATCAACAGAAATAGGATGATAAGTTACTTCAATCATAAATTCTTCACTCATAGCTTTTATTTGATCATCTGAAATAAGTTTTAAATTGTATAAAATGGAAACTTTTTCAATAAATATATTTTTTGATTTTACATAAAATTCTTCAATAGTATTTTTAATAGCCTCATGTAATTCTAAAGCATAAACTTCATCATAAAGCTTTTGACCTAGAACTTCATTTTCATAAAATTCACTATTTTGAATCTCTTCAAATGGTGTTAATTCAATTCTCTTATTAAATACAATTTCACCTTTTGAATTTAAAATTAAACAAAAAGCCTGATTATTAAAAAGTAGAATTACTAGATTATTATTACAATGATTTTGTTCAATATGCAAATTTAAAATATGATAAGCAGAAAAAATATAATCAACTCCACATTTCTCAAAATAATTTTTAGTTTCGAAAAGAGTATTTTTTGAAATAGCAATATCATAATCATTATTTAAACTTGTAACTGCATAATCAATTAACTTTGTTTTATTTTTTTTTATAAGTTTTGTTTCATCTTGAATAAGTAAAGTAGAAATATAGGTATTATCTATTTCTGAAGAGTGTGCAATTAATTTCATTGCAATATCACGTCCTAAAATATCATCTTTAGCTATAAATGTGGAATTATTAGTTTCAACTATATTATTATTTTGAAGTTTTTTATAATTTATTTTTAATTGAGCTTTGTATTTAATAGCATTTATATATAAAGATTCTTTTGAAAACATATTACACTTAAACCTTATTTCATCGCATTTTTAAGCATCTTTTCTCTTATTAACTCTTTTGCTTCATCCATATCAAGTTCATTTACATCGAATGGTTCTGATACATAAAAATCTATTGTACCAAAAGGCTTTGGAATAACAAATTTATCCCAAGAGTTAACTTGCCAATATTTCTGAGGAATTGAATTCAACGAAACAATTCTAGTATTAGTTTTCTTAGAAATTGCTACAATTCCATCTGCAACAGAAAATCTAGGCCCTCTAGGACCATCTGGAGTAATAGCAACATCACCTCCATTTTTTATCTCTTTTATTGCATTTTTTAAAGCTTTAATAGCCCCTTTAGATGAAGATCCAGCAATTCCATCTACACCTAAGTATTCACAAACTTTTTTTATAATTAGCCCATCTTTATGTTCACTAACAATAACTTTTACACTACCATTTTTCCTAAACTTTCTATAGTTTAGAGGCTGCATTAACAAATCACCATGCCACATTGCAATCAATAAAGTTTCATTTGAATCTATATTGGCATAATGAAAACGCTTTTTTGAAGTGATAAATATAAATCTGACAAAAAGTTGTAAGAAAAAAGGAACTATTTTTGTCAGAATATATATCTTAAAATTTTTCATTTAATTAATCACTTCACCTTTTAAAGCAGTTCTTGTAGCATCTGTAATTTTCACATTTACAATTTCACCTAGAAGCTCATCACTTCCTTTTACAAATACCTGACAATAATTATCAGTAAAACCAGAAACTTCACCATTTGGTTTTAAACTCTCAAAAAGTACAGAAACAGTTTTTCCAATATTTGAATACATTAGTTCACTTTGATGAAGTTTATGTAGTTCAATTACTTCTGTAAGTCTAGCACTGCCAATATCATCTGCTATTTCTAAATCTTCTAAAGCTAAAGCCTGTGTATTTGGTCTTGGAGAATATTTGAAATTAAAAATTTGATCAAATTTTACTTGATTAATTACATCAATTGTATCTTCAAAATCTTCTTGTGTTTCACCAGGAAATGCAACAATAATGTCAGTTGTAATTCTAACTTCAGGAACTAAATCTCTTATTTTTTTAGTTCTATTTAAGAACCACTCTTTTGTGTACCCTCTTTTCATAGCTTTTAAAATAGAAGTTGAACCACTTTGAAGTGGCATATGAATACATTTTGAGATTTTTGGATTCTTTGCAAATTCTTCAATAAATTCATCATCCATATGTAAAGGATGAGGAGAAGTAAATCTAATTCTTTCTATTCCTTCTACTTTTGAAACTTCTTGTAAAAGTTTTGTAAAATTTGTTTTTTCTCTTCCATCTGAAAATCTTCTTCCATATGAATTTACATTTTGGCCTAAAAGAGTAACTTCTTTTGCACCATTTAAAGCATCTTTTTGTACTTGTTGGACAATCATCTCTAAGGGAATAGAAATTTCATCACCTCTTGTAGCAGGTACGATACAATAAGTACATTCTTTATCACACCCAATAGAGATGTTTACTGAAGTCTTATATAAAGAAGTTCCACTTTGAGCAAATTGGTAAGTTGAATCATCATAATCTATATCAATCTCAACTGCACCTTTTTTTTCTATCACGTCTTTTATTTTAGAAATATTTCTTGCACCTAAAACAAAATCTACGTAAGGTGCTCTTTTCATAATATCTTCACCTAGATGAGAAGCTGTACAACCACATACTCCAATCTTAGCATTTGCTTTTTTCTTTTTGTTAAATTGTCCTATTTCAGAGAAGAGCTTCTGAACAGGTTTTTCTCTTACTGAACATGTATTAATTATAATTAAATCTGAATCTTCCATGTTAGTAGTTGTAGTATAATTTTTATGCTCTTTTAATTCAGCAATAATGTGTTGGCTGTCAGTATCATTCATCTGACAACCAAGTGTTTCTATAAATAATTTTTTTTCTTCTTGTTTACTCATATTTTATTGAACTTTATTGCACCTGTTAAAGAGCATGAACCTCATACATATATTCTTCATCAGCAAGACCATATTTTACTTCTCTAAAGTATACGTTATATCCTTCATCCTCTAATGCATCAACTAAAGCCATCATATCTTTGTGAGAGTTATCTCTATCAAAATAAAATATTTTTTCACCATCTTTTTTTAACTCTTCTTTTACTTTATCAAGTTGAACTTTTTTTGGTTTTTCACTTAGTTCATTTCTTGCGTATAATAATTCCATATCATTAAACCTTTTTCTTTTTTAATTAGCTAAATAGTATATCTTAAAATTGCTTTAATTTCTATAAAAGCTCTTTTAAGATATAATATCCACCTACTCTACATTGAAAATCAAAAACATTACATTTCAATGTCAACAAAGAAGGTTATTTAATGGATAAAATTATAGATATTTTAGATTCTATTGCCTATGAAAAAGGCTTAAAAATAGATGATGTTGAAAATGCTTTAAAAGAAGCGTTAGTCAAAACAGCTGAAAAAATGGTTGATTCAACGCTAAAATTTGATGCAGAAATCGATAGACCAAATAAAAAATTAGAGCTATTTCAAAAAATTGAAGTAGTAAAAAATGATGATGAAAGATTAATTGAAGATGGAATGGATCAATGGGAAAATATCATCAGCAAAGATAATTATATTTCGTTTGATGAAGCTAAAAAAATTGATGAAGATTTAGAAATTGGAGACTTCGTTAATTATGATTTAGAATTTGAAAATATGGGAAGAAATGCCGCTACGATTTTACATAACAACTTTGAATATAGAATTCAAAGATTTTTAGAAGAATCTCTTCTAAGTAAATACAAAAATAAAATTGGAAAAACTATTAGTGGAAGTGTAACAAGAGTTGATAGACAAGAAAATACTTTTGTTGAAATTGGTGAAGTAAAAGGTATGCTTCCTAGAAAAAGTAGAATAAAAGGTGAATCTTTTAAAGTTGGAGATACTGTAAAAGCAGTAGTTAGAGCAGTGAATATTGATAAACAAAATGGTTTAATAGTAGAAATCTCTAGAACTTCTCCTAAATTTTTAGAATCACTTTTAACACTTGAAGTTCCTGAATTAAAAGATGGAATTATAATTATTGAAGCAAGTGCTAGAATTCCAGGTTCAAGAGCTAAAATTGCACTTTCTACTACTGATGCACAAGTTGACCCTATTGGTTCAATTGTTGGAGTAAAGGGTGTTAGAATTATGGCTGTTTCACATCAACTTCATGGAGAAAACATTGACTGTGTTGAATACTCAGACATACCTGAAAAATTTGTTTCAAGAGCATTATCTCCTGCAATTATTTCAAATGTAACAATTGAAAAATATGCAGAATATGGAGAAAAAGGAAAAGCTATTGTAACTATTCCTGGAGACCAAAAATCAAAAGCGATTGGAAAAGCTGGTTTAAATATTAGACTAGCATCAATGCTTACTAAATATGATATTGAATTAAAAGAGATCGGTGGTGGATTAGTTGGGAATACAGGAGATCCAAAAGCCCAAGAAAAACTAACAGATACAGCAAGTTTAGAGGCTTTATTTAAATAATGGCAAAGATATCTATTTTTGATTCGGTTAAAAAAGAGAAAGTAGTATTTACCCCTATAAAAAACAATGATGTAAAAATCTACGTTTGTGGACCTACAGTGTACGATGATTCGCACTTAGGCCACGCGCGTTCTGCAATAGCTTTCGACCTACTACATAGAGTTTTAAAAGCAAATAACTATAACGTTACAATGACAAAAAACTTTACTGATATTGATGATAAAATCATCAAAAAAATGCATCAAACAGGACAAAGTTTAGAAGAAATTACAATTACATATATCAATGCATATAAAAATGACATGGAAATTCTAAATATCCTACCTAATACTTTTGAACCAAAAGCAACTGAAAATGTAGAAATTATGATTGATATGATAAATGACTTAATGTCAAAAGATATCGCATATAAAATCTCAGATGGAGTTTATTTTGATGTATCAAAAGATAGTGAATATGGTTCATTATCAAATAGAGCAAGTGATGAGAACTCTATTGCAAGGGTTGAATCAAATATTGAAAAAAGAAACCCTTCAGATTTTGCTCTTTGGAAATTTGAAAAAGAGGATGATGTAACTTATGAATCTCCTTTTGGAAAAGGACGTCCAGGATGGCATATAGAATGTAGTGCAATGATTAATAAACATCTTGCATATGAAGATGAAGATTATCAAATAGATATTCACGGTGGTGGAGCTGACCTTCTATTCCCTCACCATGAAAATGAAGCTGCACAAACTAGATGTTCAACAAAAGCACACTTAGCAAAATATTGGATGCACAATGGTTTTGTAAATATTAATGGAGAAAAAATGAGTAAATCACTTGGTAACTCATTTTTCCTAAAAGATATACTAAAATCATACTCAGGTGAAGTTATAAGATTTTATCTTCTAACTGCGCAATATAGAGCAAATTTTAACTTCAATGAAGAAGACTTAATTTCATCTAAAAAAAGATTAGACAAACTTTATAGAGTGAAAAAAAGAGTTTATGGACTAGGGAAATCTGCTGTAAATAAAGATTTTAAAAATGATTTAATAGAAGCCTTAAATGATGACTTAAATTCAGCAAAAGCAATTTCAATTATTGATGAATACATCACTAAAGCAAATGAAACTTTAGATAAAGAACCAAAAAACAAAAACTTTAAAAAAGAGCTTGTAGCTACTTTTGAATTTATAAATGAAATTTTTGGAATAAGTTTTAATGATGCTTATAAATATTTTCAATTTGGAATATCAGAAGAAAATATTTTAAATATAGAGTTTCTAATTGAAAAAAGAAGTGATGCTAAAAAGAATAAAGATTTTGAAATGGCTGATAAAATAAGGGATGATATTTCAAAACTTGGGGTTTCTATTATGGATACACCAAATGGAGTTGTTTGGGAGAAGCTTTAGATAAAACTTAGCTTTGATTATATCTTTACATTATAAAAAATTTATGCTGGTTATTTACAATTCGTAAACTCCTCATAAATTTTTTCCCTTCTATATCTATTTCAGCAGAAGTTGGTGCCTTGATGCCTCTACCACACTTTTCAATATGACAATCTTTAATCTTAATCATTATGTAATCCTTATATTAAATAATCTCTCTTGAAGAACTAAAGTTCTCCGCTTCTTTACTTTTTAGTGGCAAAAAGTAAAGAAAGCTAAGAATGCAATTCTTAAAGAGAGAATAAATTCTAAAGATTAGTAAAAGTCAAAACTACCTTAGCAACAATATGAACATCAGATTCTTTATAAACTAAATGAGAAAACTTTGGATTAATAGAAAAAAAGATTTTTTCTTTCAAATCATACTTTTTTATCCACATTTTTTCACCATGGTAAACTAAATAAACAGCATCATCTACTAACTCTTTATTAGATAAATCAGATACAACTACAGCTTTATCATTTATTACAGGTTCCATAGATTCACCATCAACTAAATTTGCGAAAAGTGATTTTTCTAAAAAAGGTTCTTTTAAAAGATTTCTTGAAAAAATTAGCTGTTTTTTCTCCTTTCCATCAAAAACATCCACGTACTCTAATTTTATTATTTCCATCAAACAGTTTTCTTTACAATCTTTACATCTGATAAGTTGATATCCAAATAACAAACCACACTATCACCCAAACAATCAATACAAAAGCTCTTCACCATCAACTCACTATTATCATAATTGTCTAAACTAACATGAAGTTCATAATAATCCCCACAAAATGAAACATCTAATATGCTAGCTTTTATTTTATCCATTTCATTAGTAATCTTTATCTTATCAATAGAAATTACTCCCATGTTTTCACTACTAGCTTCTACACCTAAATCTTCAAGTAAATTATCAGGTAAAGCATTTATTTTATTTAAAAAATTTGCAACATAATAAGATTTAGGTTTATCAAAAAGCTCTTTTGGTGTACCAAATTGTTCTAATTTTTTATTATTAATAATAGCAATCTTATCTGACATACTGAGTGCTTCTTTTTGATCATGGGTTACAAGTATTGCACTTACACCCATATCTTTTATAAGTTTTTTTAGCCAAACTTTTGTTTTATTTCTTAAAAGTGTATCAAGATTTGAAAAAGGCTCATCTAAGAGTATTACTTTAGGCTCATAGGCCATAACTCTTGCAATTGATACTCTTTGTTGCTGACCACCACTAAGCTCGTGAATCTGCTTATTTCTATGATCTGTTAAATCAAATTGTTTTAAAAGTTTGTCAACTCTTCGTTGCCTCTCATTAACATTTAATCTATAAAGAGCAAATTCAATATTCTCTTTCACGTTCAAATGTGGAAATAGTGCATAATCTTGAAAAATATACCCTATATCTTTATGACAATCTTTTTTACCATCTTTTATTAGACAGTGTTCATTTATAAAAATGTCACCTTTATAGTTATCTTGAAGTGAAGCAATTGATCTTAAAATTGTACTTTTACCACAACCACTAGGTCCAAGTATTGTTACTATTTCTCCTTGTTCTACTTCAAAAGATATATTTTCTAATATTTTTGTTGAACCAAAAGATATTCCAAAATCCTTTACACTTATTCCTACCATATTAATCCTTCACCATCTTCTTAGCTAAAATTAGAACCGAAATTATTCCAAATAAAACAATAAACATTGCAGGAACACTTGATTCTATTACTTGTGCTTGACCAACTAATTCATGGGACAATACTGCTAGAGTATCAAAATTAAAAGGTCTTAGAATCATTGTCAAAGGAAGTTCTTTTATAACTTCTATAAATATCACAATAAAACTTGCCATCATTGAACTTCTTATCAATGGAAGTATAACTTTAAAAAATGTTTGAAAAGTCCCAATTTGCATAGTTTTACAGGCATCATCATAGCTTTGTGGAATCTTAGAAAATCCAGATTCATAATTGTTTATTGAAATTCCTATAAATCTTACCACATATCCAAAGACAACTGCCACAATAGTTCCACTAACTAAAATATCAAAATTTTTATCCACAATTGAGAAAAAACTTAAAATACCAACAGCTACTACAGCACCAGGTATTGAATAACCAAGTTTTGATATTTGGGTTAAATTTTCTGCAATTTTACTTTTATGTAATCTTACATTATATGTAATAATAAATGCTAATATAGTTACAAGAATAGCACTTAATACTCACAAAGAGAGAGTTTGATAAAGTACAGTTAAAAAATCTTCATCAAGTACATCTTCATAAGATAGATAAAACCAATAAGACATTTGTGAAAAAGGTAATAAAAAGCCAAAAAAGAATGGAATAAAACAAGTAATAAATGCCAAAATATTTCTAAATCCTGTTAGCTTTTGTTTTGTAATTGGCCGAAAATCTTTTCCTGAACTTTGGTATCTTTTATTTCTTCTTTGATATCTTTCCAAAAAAATTAATATAAATACAAAAAGCATAAGCATTGATGCAAGTTTTGAAGCATCTTCTACACTTCCCATACCAATCCAAGTCCTGAAGATTCCTGTTACAAAAGTTGATACTCCATAATAATCCATTACCCCAAAATCTGCAACTGCTTCCATAACTGCTAAAATAACTCCTGCTACTATAGCTGGTCTTGAAATAGGAATAATTACCTTATAAAATATTTGAAAATTTGTTAATCCCATAGTTTTTGAAGCATCTATTATGGAGCTTGATTCAGCTTTTAAATATGTTTTTGAGATAAGATAAACATAAGGATAAAGAACCAAAGACATTACAATTATTGCACCCTCAATAGACATAATATCAAAGAAATTAACTTCAGCTAAAGTCTTGCCCATTAAGTTTAGAATAAAAGTTGTAACACTTCCAGTTATATCAAACATTCCACCATATACATATGCCACAATATATGTTGGTATCGCAAAAGGTAAAATCAAGGCATAGTGAAAAAATCTTGAACCTGTAAACTGAAATAAAGAAGTGATGTAAGCTGTTGTAAAACCTAGAATTGAAGTTAGAAATGCAACTCCAAACATAATATACAAAGAATTAAATATATATTCAAATAGTACTGTATCAACAAGATGTTGCCAATTCTCACTACTTGAAAATATATTTGAGAAGAGTATTAGTGCTGGTATTGAAATAAGTAGTGTTAAAATAACACTACTTATGGTTAATTTATTAAAGTTATTCAAATTTGTTTTTTAGAACCTTTCCTATTTCCATCCTGCTAGGTCAAAAATTTTAACTGCTTTTGCATTATTTTCACCTAAAGTATTAATAGAAATATTGTCATCTTCAAAAGTTCCCCAAGCAGAAACAACATCAGAAATAGGAACTCCTGCTACAACTGGATATTCAAAATTCCTAGAAGCAAATAAATTTTGTGCTTCAGAACTAGCTAAATACTCAATAAATTTAATTCCATTCTCTTTATTTGGAGAGTATTTCGCAATACCTGCACCAGATACATTTATATGTGTTCCACCATTTTCAAACTTAGGAAAGAAAATCTTAACTTTTTTCACAGCTTCAGCTTGTGAAACATCTTTATTATCAATCATTTTACCAATATAATAAGTATTTGCAATAGCAATTTTACCAATACCATTTGCTACAGCTTTAACTTGATATCTGTCATTTCCTTTTGGTTTTTTAGCCATATTTGCAACAACACCTTTAGCCCATTTTAAAGCATATTCTTCACCATGATGTGCAATAACTGCAGCCAACAATGACTGATTATAAGCATTATTTGAAGATCTTACCATAATTTGACCTTTAAATTTTGGGTCAGCTAAATCTTCGTATGTTGATAACTCTTTTTCAATTCCAGTTCCTAATTTATAAACAGTAACTCTTGATCTTTTTGTTAAACCAAACCAATTATTATCTTTGTCTCTTAATTTCTCAGGAATTACGTTAGTTAAAGTATCAGATTCAATTGCTTGTAAAATACCTTTACTTTTAGCTTTATATAATCCAGCTGCATCAACTGTAATAAGTACATCAGCTGGTGATTTTGAACCTTCACTTTCTATTCTTTTAATTAAAGCACTCGCACTTGCTTTTACAACATTTACTTTTATTCCAGTTTTCTCTTCAAACATTTTAAACAATTTTTTATCTGTATCATAATGTCTTGTAGAATAAATATTTACTTCACTTGAAGCAAATAAAGAACTTGCTAAAACAATTGCTGCAAGACCTAATTTCTTAATCATATATATCCTTTTTTTATCTTATTGATAATAGTTATTGAAATTATAATAAAATAAAACTTATTCCAACCTTAATAATAAGAACGATTATCATAATGATTTTACTATATAAAAAAAGGGAATAGCAAAAACTATTCCCCTGGAGTATACAATTTAAATAAAATTAAATTTTAGTATCTTGAATATGCAGCATCCGTTACATTTTGTGTATTTACAATGTATGGAACTAAAGCCATATGTCTAGCTCTTTTAATTGCTTTCTCTACCATCTCTTGAGAGTTTTTAGAATTACCAGTAAGTCTTCTAGGCATAATTTTACCTCTTTCACTCATTGATAATCTTAATAAATCTGCACTTTTGTAATCAATATAAGTAACTTTCATTTCTGTATATTTACAAAATTTCTTTCCGTATTTTCTTCTTTCAGCCATTTTCTTATCCTTGTATTCTAGAAAGGTATTTCATCGTTGTCGATGTCAATTTCAGGTATTCTATGCTCTTGCATTGGTTGTTGTGCTTGAGAATTTGTACCACCATAACTATTTTGTTGGTTATTTTGTTGGGCTTGAGGATTGTATTGATTTTGTTGAGCTTGTGGTTGTTGCGATTGTGCTTGATTATATCCAGCAGGATTATATCCAGTTTGTGCAGTATCACTACTCATATTTTGTGAATCTGCTTTAGAATCTAACATTTTCATAGTATCCACTCTAAGAGCATGTTTACTTCTGTTAGAACCATCTTGAGCAGTCCATTGTTCAAATACTAATCTTCCCTCTAATAAAACTTTTGAACCTTTTCTTAAGTATTGGTTAGCAACTTCGGCACTTCTTCCGAAAATATTAAAATCTACAAAACAAACTTCTTCTTTTTGTTCTCCAGTTTGAGATTTATATCTATGACTAGTTGCAATAGCAGATTTTGCTAATGCAGCACCATTTGGCATATATCTAAGTTCAATATCTCTTGTTAAGTTTCCTACTAATACTACTTTGTTATACATAAGTTGTTCCTATATTTAATTAGTTTGCTTTTTTAGCCGCTTCGTCGCTCATTTTTGTCCATGCAGCGATTTCTTTTTTATTTTCATATTTAATGAAGATAAATCTAATGATATTTTCATTGATTCTGTAGTTTCTTTCGATTTCCGCAATTCCAGAAGGAAGACCTTTGAAGTATGCTACGAAGTAGTAACCTCTTTTATGCTTTTCGATTTCATATGCAAGATTTCTTGAACCCATGTTATCGCAAGCTACGATTTCACCACCATTTTTCTCGATTGTTGATTTAACTAAATCAATCTGTGCTACAGTTTCTTCATCAGTAAGTGTAGGCTTAATAATAAACATTGTTTCATAATGTTTTAATTTTGACATCTATTCTCCTTATAGTTTGAGCCGGTATCTTTACAAATATCAGCAAGGTTTTTTGTAAAGTCTGTGATTTTATCTAATTAAAACTGTAATTTTTCTTAGGCAAGCTTGTAAATATATATTTTGATTTGATATTTTTGAAGATTTTAACTCCAATTCTATTTTAAGAAGATATTCTAAAATTTCTAAAAAGAGTTCTGTCCTAATATTAATAGCTAGTCTAGTTTTCTTCTCCCAAACATTTTTAGGAGGAATAAAACCTAAAATTTCTTTTGCATTTGCACTTCCATGAATTCTTGCATATGAATTTATCATAAACAACTGTTGCACAAATGATGTAATTTGATTTAAGAGATAAATTTCATTCATGCCCTCTTCAAGTAATAATTCTAAATCATCACCAATATCTTGAGCCGACATCAAATTATGTAAAAAATCTTCAAAATTAACTGCGCCAATACCAAAACAGTGTTTGTTTACTACATCAGGGCTAATTCTTTCATCTAAAATTGCAAGTTTTTTTAAATCATTTACACATAAAGATAAATCTTGTCTATGCATAAAATAAAGATGATTTAGAGCAGACATATCACAATTGACATTGAGTTTTTTTGCTTCGGTTTCAATAATTCTAATAGCCTCATTTTGAAAAGGCGAAAACATTCTTACACTAACAGCATTTAATTTAGTAGTAAAATAGCCGCCCATAGTCTTAAAATCTCCATCTCCCATACAAGAGAAGATAACTTTAGAATCTGGGTTAGTATTACAAGCTTCTATTAACTCCACAACCTCTTTTTTGCCAAGTTTTTTTTCAAGCTTAATTATAAGTATATTATTAGAAGCAAAAAGAGAGGATTGCAATAACTTATCTTTTGCATATTTAAAATCAAAATCATCAAAATACAATTTTTCTATTTCATCAGTACTACCTAATTGCTCTGCAACTAAGGAGGTGTAATGTTCTATTAAAAAATTTGATTGCCCATAAAACATATAAGCATTAAATATTTTTTCTTGTCTAAGTAAGTTATCGAATTCATTTTTATACATAATGAAATATTAGCTAATAATTACTTTTTTTGCACTTTCTTATCTCTAAAAATATTTTTCTAAACGATTAAAAAGTCCATTCCAAGTTTTATTCTCTAAACATTTTAAAACAGCATCCATGTCATATTTGGAATCATTTATAATTTCATTACCAAGCTCTTCAATATTTTTACAAAGTTCATTTTCAAACTCTTCTATATCCTCAGGATATGGTCTATCTACATTTTTTAATCTTGGCATTTTTATATATTTTATAGCACTCAAACTTTTTAGCTCTTCTCCTAAAAAATCATCAAGTCCAGGTAAATCTGTACAAATGACTCTTGCACCAGAAGCTAACGCTTCAATAACTACTAAAGGCAGACCTTCAAAAAATGATGGAAGAATAAAAATATCACATGTTTTTAAAAATAGAGCTAATTCATCTTGTGGAATAGCTCCTAGATAATTAACTTTTGTTTTTCTATCCTCTATACTTTTTATAATATCTTCACTCTCTTCTACATTTCCGTGACCTATTAAGTTAAGTTCTAATTCTTCATGATTTTTTGTTTTATCAATTGCATTTAAAAGATTTGGAACACCTTTATAATTACAGATTTTTCCTACATAAGCTATTTTTACTTTTTTATTTTTCTCTCTTTTTATTGGAAAAAACATTTCTGGGTTATAGCCACTTCCACTTGTAATAACTCTATCTTTATCAATATTATATAAGTTTACTATTTCATCATTTTGTGCTTTGTTTAAAGCAAACAGGTATTCACAGTTTGAAACTTTTTCTTTAACTATAGGAGTTAATCTAGTAGCTCTTTCATATTGTCTTAAATCTGTACCATGACATAAAGCTAAAACTTTTAAATCTGGATATAAATCTTTTATAAAAGTGCATAAAAGCCAAATATGATTACAAATAACAACATCTGGTTTAAACTCTTCAATCACTTTTTTAATTACTCTTTTAAAAGCTTTTTCATATGACTTAAACATATTTTCATCCAAATCACTATATTTGGTACTTGAATAAGGCATTACATCACTCATTCCTACAACGGGGAAATTCAATTCATCACTTTCAAATAATACAGGATAAAAATTGTTTAAATCAAGATTTTCAATCTCAGGATTCTGTTCACTAATAGGAACACCCGCAAGAACAGCTTGACTAAAACCTTTTTCAAAGCCTATTTTAAAAAGTTGTTGTAGAAAAACTCCACTACCAGTTTTACCTGGTCTTTGAGCTAATGCATGCAAAATTTTCATTTTAAACCTTATTTATATTTTTAAAATTTTTATATAAGATAATAGCAAAGTAATGCTTTTTATTCTAAATTTAACTAAAGTACAACTTTTATAAAACTAAAAGTTATCCATGTTATAATTTTTGCAAATCTATTAAAGGAATTTAAATATGCAAAAAGAAGCAAAGATTTTATGGACAAGTGATAATAAAGAAACTGCCGAACATATGGTACTTTTATATGCTCATAATGCAAAACTAAAAGGCTGGATGGAAGAAGTTACAGTTTTAGTTTGGGGAGCTAGTCAAAGACTTATTAATGAAGATAAAGAAATTCAAGAAAAAGTAAAAGCTATGATAGCTGATGGAGTAAAAGTTGTAGCTTGCTTAAAATGTGCAACAGATATGGAAATTATTAATGGATTAAATGCTTGTAATATTGATGTCTTTTATACTGGTGAATTTTTAAGTGAATGGATAAAATCGGGAGAGACTATTATCACAGTATAGATAAGCTTTTAAATTTAATGCTTCTAAATATTATTATGTTAAACTACGCGAAATATAACTTAACATACATAATATTAGGAGAAAAGAATTGCGTGATTTTGAACTTGAAACATATTTTTCTGCTTGGGAGTTTAAAGCTTCTTATCATATGACACCCTCTGATATGGGAAGCATGACTATGCAAGAACTTTTAGATATGGCAAGTCCTGAAGATAGAGCCAAATTTGATAATCTATGGTTAGGATACACACCAATTTGGGGAGATTCTGATTTACTTGAAGAAATTAGTAAAACTTACAACACAATAAACTCTAATGAAATTCTATGTTTTGCAGGTGCAGGAGAAGGTATTTATATCGCAATGAGAGCTCTTCTAAATAAAGAAGATCATGCAATTGTAATTGTACCAAACTATCAAAGTGCAGAGACTATTCCTTTAGAAATTTGTGAAGTAAGTGGAGTAGGACTTTATTATGAAAATGATTGGCACTTAGATATAGAAGAGTTAGAATCTGCAATACGTCCAAATACAAAACTTATTTCAATAAATTTTCCACATAATCCATCAGGAACAATTCTAACAAAAGAAGAACTTGACTCACTAATATCTCTTTGCAAAAAACATAAACTGTATCTTTTTAGTGATGAAGTTTTTAGAGGCTTAGAATTAAATTCTAAAGATACAATGCCACAAATTGCAGATATATATGAAAAAGGACTTTCCCTAAATGTATTTTCAAAATCTTATGGTCTACCAGGACTACGAATAGGTTGGATTGCTTCAAAAGATAAAGAAGCATTAGAAAAGATGGAAAAATATAAACACTATATCTCACTTTGTAACTCAGGTCCTAGTGAAAGACTGGGAGTTATTGCTTTAAAGAACAAAGAAAAAATCATGGAAAAAAACAGAGCTATTGTTCATAAAAATCTTCATATTTTAGAAAATTTCTTTTTAGAATTTCCAAAACTATTTGAGTGGAAAAGACCAAAGGGTGGTTCTATTGCATTTCCAAAATATATAGGCCCAGATGGAGTTGAACAATTTTGTAAATCTTTAATAGAAGAGAGTGGTGTTTTATTATTACCAGCATCTATTTATAAATCAGACTTAATAGATGATACTCCAAAAGAACATTTCAGAATAGGATTTGGACGAAATGAAATATTTGAAGATGGATTAAAAGCTATGAGAAAACATATAGAGACTAAATACGCAGAATTTATAAAATAGAAAAGAGATAAAAACTCTCTTCTATTTAATATTTTATAGAACCCACAATTTGCTTAGTAATAATATTAGCTGATTTGATTATCACTCTTACTTTTGAAAATAATACCTGACCTTTATAATTATCCAAATAAATTTTTGCGCCTGGGATTTGCCCGAAAGTTACACAAATCGATCTTTCATTATCAGTGATTTTTGCTTTTACTTCAAGACATATATTTTTTAAAGCCCATCTTGCATATTTTCTATCTTCGTAATCCCAAACCATTTGATCAATTTTTCTCTCTTGAATTGAAATATGATCACAGATTTCATCTATATTTTTTGGAGTCTCTTTTGATTTTAACATTCTATGTAAAACTAAATCAGAATATCTTCTAATTGGACTTGTAAAATGTGAATATGATTTAAACCCTAAACCAAAATGTCCTAAATTTCTTGAAGAATATTTTGCTTGAGTTTGTGCATGAATAATCAAATCGTCAACTTCTTCAACTAAAGTTGAATATTTTGCTTTACTTTGAATATGAGTAATCGTATCATGAACATCAGTTTGAAGTTTTACTTCAATACCTAAAGCATTTACATCATCAACAAGTTTAGAAATTGCTTTAAATGGTGGTTCTTCATGAATTCTAAAAATTCCAACACTATTTACTTTTTTACTAGCTTCAATATTTGCAAAAAGCATACACTCTTCTACTAACTGATGAGAACCACTTGAAGTTTCAACTTCAATACTTTGGATTTCACTTTTGTTATCAAGTCTTAATCTATATTCACTACTTCTAAAGTCATATCCAATTTTTAGTCTCTTTTTTCTAAAACTTTTTGTAACTTTATATAAAGGAAGGAGATAATCAAATATCTCTTTTTCTGTTTGGGTAAAAGTATCAAGTTTTTCATCCAATACCCTATCAATTCTTCCATATGAAAATTTTCTATGTGAATTTATAACAGCTTCAAAAAGTTCTGATTTTTTCACTTCTAATTTTTTTAAATCTAAATGTATTTTAAATACATAAGAGTATCTATCCACCCCCTCTTTTAAAGAACACATCTCTTCACTAAGTTCATTCGGAAGCATTGGTAAGACTTTTCCAGGCAAATATGCAGAAGTTGATTTTTTGAAAGCTTCTATATCAAGTTCACTTCCTTCTTTCACAAAATAAGATACATCTGCAATTGCAACATAAAGAATCGCATTTTCGTTGTCATAATAAATTGCATCATCGTGGTCTTTTGCAGAATTTGGGTCAATGGTACAAAAAGGAAGCTCTGTTAAATCAACTCTTTGTCTAGGGTCATTCATTTTTGCATCAACTTCAATTTTTTTATTGAGTCTAAACTCTTCTTTGTATAAAATCAGAGAAATTTTTTCGTCAAGTTTTGAATCTTGAATATTTCCTAGGTTTTGTGAAACTTCAAAAGTTTTATTATCTACTAATAAAATATCCCCTTCTTTTGCCTTTAACTTCTTTTTATTTTGTAATTCAATACTCTCTTTTACTGTAAAATAATTTCCATCTTTTACATAAACTAAAATATCATTTTTTGTTCCGGATAAAACCTTTTGAACTTTCGCTTTTATTTTACTTCTTGGATTAAAAACTCTCTTTGCAATTACTAAGTCACCATCAAAGGCACCGCCTAAATACTCAAAATCCAAAGAAATATCTTTATGTTCATTTAGTAAGTCATGCAAAGTTGCTCTATTTTTATTTACTTTAATGGTACCTACTTTAAATTTTGAATTTAAGTGATATTCACCATTTTCAAAAATAACTATATCTTCTTTTATAAATTCTTTTAGTTTTTCTTTTTCATTATTATCAAATGTTTTATCTTGATGCTGTAATTTAATAAATAAATTTTTTAGCAATGTATATTCCTCATTAAAATTTAAAGATATATTATCTAAAAATTAGTTTTATTTCGATATAATCCAAGAAAAATTTACTAGAGGAACGATAATGGCATTAAATGTTTACTATGATAAAGATTGTAATATCGAGTTAATTAAATCAAAAAAAGTTGCAATGATTGGATTTGGATCACAAGGTCACGCTCACGCTGAAAACCTTAGAGATTCTGGTGTTGAAGTTGTTGTTGGATTAAGAAAAGATGGCTCATCTTGGGCGAAAGCTGAAGCTAAAGGTTTTGAAGTTAAAACTGTTGCTGAAGCAGTAGCTGTTGCAGATGTTGTTGCAATTTTGTTACCAGATGAAAATCAAGCTGATATCTGGAATAACGAAATCAAAGCTAACTTAAAAGATGGTGCATATGTATCATTTGGACATGGATTTAACATTCATTATGGAAGAATTGCACCAGCAGCTAATATCAATGTAATGATGGTTGCTCCTAAAGCACCAGGTCACACAGTAAGAAATGAATTCACTAAAGGTGGAGGAATTCCTGATTTAATCGCAATTCACCAAGATGCATCTGGAGATACTAAAGAAGTTGCATTAGCTTATGCATCTGCAATTGGTGGTGGTAGAACTGGTATTATTGAAACTACTTTCAAAGATGAAACTGAAACTGATTTATTTGGAGAGCAAGCTGTATTATGTGGTGGAGCTGTATCTTTAGTTCAAGCTGGATTCGAAACATTAACTGAAGCTGGATATGCTCCTGAAATGGCATATTTTGAGTGTTTACATGAGTTAAAACTTATCGTTGACTTAATGTATGAAGGTGGAATTTCTGATATGAGATATTCTATTTCTAATACTGCTGAGTACGGTGATTATGTATCTGGGAAAAGAGTTATCAATGCTGAGTCTAAAGCTGCTATGAAAGAAATCTTAAAAGAGATTCAAGATGGTAGATTTGCAAAAGACTTTATCTTAGAAGGTCAAGCAGGATACCCAAGAATGAACGCTGAAAGAGCTAACGCTAAAGCTTCATTAATTGAGCAAACTGGTAATAAACTAAGAGAAATGATGCCTTGGATTTCTTCAAGCAAAATCGTTAATCAAGATAAGAACTAATTAAAATTTTAAAGTAAGGTAAGATTTAAATATCTCCTTACTTTAGGTTTCTTTCCCTTTATGACAAAACGAAAACATAAAAAAAAATCTACTAAAAGAAAAACATCCAAACAACAAGCAATAAACTATAAATTACTAAATTCGCTATTAGCAATAATTATTGTATTAATACTAGCAATAGTATTTATTTTATACACAACTGATACCAAAAGATTAAAAGAATCAAAAAAAATCACTGAAAAAGTGGAAAAAACTATAAAACAAGAGATAAATAAAGTTGAGCAAAAAAGTAGACAAGAGTTAGACCAATACATTAAAAAAGTAGAAATAAAAAAAGACGAATTTGAAGAATATACAAAAGATTTATACGAAGAGTATGTTGATAAAGAAGAAAAACACAAAGTTGAAAAAGAAATACATAAAGAACTTGAGACTAAAGTTCCGGAAAATAAACCAAAAGAAAAAACAGATAATTTCATAAAATTAATTGAAGAAAAAAAGTCTGTGAAAATTGAAAAGAAGATTGAAGTAAAAGATAAACCTTTACCAACAATAACAAACAGACCAAAACTTGCTATAGTTATTGATGATGTAACAACACAATACCAACTAAATCAAATAAAAAAAATTCCATATGTCGTAACTCCATCCTTTATGCCTCCAGTACCAAATCATCCACACTCAGCAAAAATTGCCAAAAACTTACCTTTTTACATGATACATTTTCCTTTGGAAGCTTCAACATTTAAAAGTGAAGAGAATAATACTTTACATATAAATGATTCATATGAAAGAATCGAAAAAAGGGTAGCTCAGATTAGAAAATGGTACCCAAATGCAAAATATACAAATAATCATACCGGAAGTAAATTTACTGAACATGAAAAATCTATGGATAAGCTATTTAGAGCTTTAATTAAATATGATTTTATATTTGTAGATAGTAGAACTTCAGGGAAAACAGTAGGTAAACAAATGGCAAAAAAATATAAAATGCCATATATTGTAAGAAATGTATTTTTAGACAATGAACAAGATTTTGCATATATTCAAAATCAACTAAAAAAAGCGATAAGAATTGCTAAAAAAATGGTCAAGCAATCGCTATTTGTCACCCTCATTCAATAACAATGAAAGTTTTAAGAGAATCAAAACATCTTTTAAAAGATTTAGAATTAGTATACTTAAATCAATTACCTTCATTAAATAAATAACTACTTTTATTATTGACTAAGGAAATACTTTATATAATAAAATAAATTATAATAAAGAATTTTAAATGCCTCAACAAATTAATTTTCACATAAAAGAATTAGACTCTATGAAAAAATATCCAGATGAACTTTTTTATAAAGGAAATCCTTCTTTACTTAACAAAAGAAAAATATCTATAATTGGCACAAGAAGACCTTCTTCATATACAAAAAAATTTACTCATATGATTTCATCGCAGCTAAGTAAACGAAATATAGTTATAGTAAGTGGTGCAGCAATTGGGGTAGATGCGATATCTCATTTTAGTGCAGGAAGTGAAAATACTATTGCTGTTGTTGCAAATGGATTAGATATAAAATATCCTGCAATAAATGCTAAACTAATCACTTCAATTGAAGAAAATGGCTTAATGTTAAGTGCTTATAAAAACAAAGAAAAAGCAAGAAATTATACATTTGTACATAGAAATGAAATTGTCGTATCTCTTGGTGAAGTATTAATAGTAACAGAAGCCGATGAAAAAAGTGGTAGTTTAACTTCTGTGAAATATGCTCTAGACATGGGTAAAAAAGTTTATACCCTACCCCATAGATTAGAAGAGAGTAAAGGAACCCAAATACTGGTATCTGAAGGTTTCATAGAGCCTATTTATAACCTAGATAAATTTTTAAATTCTTTTGGAGAAATAAGTAAAAATGACAATGAATTAACTACTTACATAAATAGTTTTCCTCCCTATGAAGAAGCACTAAAAAAATATCAAGATAAAATATTTGAACTAGAATTAGAGGGTCAAATTAAAATAGAAAATGGATATATAAAACCTATCTAATTTATATATTACAACTCTTTCTACTTTTAACAAATCTAAGTATTAAATAACCTACAATTCCAGATAAAAAGGAAGCTATTAAAATACCTAATTTATCTGTATAATAAAAAGCATTAGAATCATGAAAAGCAAGAGAATCTATAAGTAAACTCATGGTAAATCCAATACCAGTTAATACTGAAATTCCGTATATTTGTGGCCAAGTTGCACATCTAGGAAGTTTAGCAATATTATATTTTATTGCTAAATATGAAAAAAGAAATACTCCAATTTGCTTTCCAAAAAATAGACCAAAAATAATACCAAGAGAAGCACCATTTGAAATTTTTTCAATTGATAAATCACTTAAATCAACTCCTGCATTTACAAACGCAAAAAGAGGTAAAATATAAAAAGCTACCCAATAATGTATATGATGTTGTAAAGATTTTACAGGAGAGACTAATTTTCTTTTTTCATTTAAAACATGTAGCGGTATAGAAAAAGCAACGATTATTCCAGTTAGAGTTGCATGAACTCCTGATTTTAAAACAAAAATCCATAATAAAATTCCAACAATCCAATAAAAACCTAGCTTTGTAACTTGAAATCTATTTAACATAAATAAAACGATAATACAAATAACCGCCAAAGAAATGGCATGAAAAGATAAATCAGAAGTATAAAAAAATGCAATGATTATAATTGCACCTAAATCATCAAAAATTGCTAAGGCCATTAGAAATATTTTTAAAGAAACGGGAATTCTTCGTCCAAGAAGTGATAATATACCTAGTGCAAAAGCAATATCTGTTGCAGTGGGAATTGCCCATCCCTGAAGAGCAAAATCATCCCCGTAATTAAAAAATACATAAATAACAGCAGGAACAAGCATCCCTCCAAGTGCAGCTATAGCAGGAAGTGCAACTTTTTGGGGAGAAGATAAGTGTCCAGCAATTAGTTCTCTTTTTATTTCTAGACCAATAAGAAGAAAAAATAGAGCCATAAGACCATCATTAATCCACAAAATAAGAGGCTTACTTATATCTAAGATTTCTCCTATTTTAAATTCAATTTGTGTATGTAAAAATGAAGTATAAAAATGAGATAAATCAGAATTTCTTATGACTAAAGCTAATATTGTTACAAGTATTAAAATCAGTCCTGAAGTTGATTCTTTTTTTATGTATTTTCTTACTAAAATTTTCATAATCTATATCCTAAAAGGTAAAGATACTATATTTTAATATAAGCAACTTTATTTAATGTTAAACCTATAATATTAGTATACTCTTTTAAAAGAAGAAACCCATCTTGATATAAAAAAGATGGGTTATTTATCGATTGTCAGAGGTCTAAAAACTCTCCCATTCATCTTCATTATGATTTTCTGATTTAATAACTTTTTTAGTTTCTACTTTTGAAACTTTTTTATCAACTGATTGCACTTTATTCTCTACTTTTTTAGAAGTGATATTTGAACTTTTATCATGTTTTCTTGCATGTGCACTATTTTTTCCTAAGAACTCTTTCTCTTGTGCATCTTTTACTATCTCTTTTGCAATTGTATCTGTTTCAACTGCAATATCATGAGTATAAGCTGCGATTTGTGCATTTTTCTGCGTTTGTTGATCTAATTGTGTTACCGCATCATTGATTTGAGTAATACCTTGTTCTTGCTCTTTACTAGCACCTGCTATTTCAGAAATCTTTTCAGTAGATTTAGAGATATTTACCAATAATTCATCATATCCTTTTATCATTTCATTACTAATTTCTTTACCATGAGAGGCTTTAGAAGTTGCATTTTCTACAATACTTTTTATCTCTTTTGCAGCCTCAGCACTTCTTGCTGCTAGGTTTCTTACTTCTTGAGCTACCACAGCAAATCCTTTTCCTGCTTCACCAGCGGTTGCTGCTTCTACAGCTGCATTTAGAGAAAGAATATTTGTTTGGAAAGCAATTTGGTCAATAACTATAATAGCTTCACTAATAGAGTTAACTTGTGCTGTGATATCTTCCATAGCACCTGATGTATTTTGAGCTAATGTTTGACCTTTTTTAGCTGACTCACTTAATATAACTGCATAATCACTCATAGATTGAACATTGTCTGCATTATTTACAATTGTGCTAGTTATTTCTTCTAATGCAGCTGCTGTTTCTTCAAGGGAAGCTGCAGCTTCATTTGAACTTGTATTTAAAGTATCCACATTTATAATTAACTGGTCAGAAGCTTCATCTAAAGTCAATCCAATAATATATGAATTTTTTAATAAGGTTGAAACCTCATCAGTTAAAAAGTTTACACTTTTTATAAGTGTTGCCATATCACCATGAATATTTCGTTCATCAACTTTACTTGTAAACTTATAATTACTAAACTCATTTAATACTTTGTTTACTGAATCAATATGAGTTCTAAATCCAGATAACATACTATTTAATGCCTTACATAATTGTACTAGTTGAGGATTATTTGCTTGATTTTTTACTTGTAAATCAAGATACCCTTCATTTGCTTTTTCAACTATTGAAAGTACCTCTTTAACAGTATCATTATCTTTCATTAGTCTATTTTTTGTTTTATTTATGTTTTCATTTACCTCTTTTGCCATAAGTGCAAACTCATCATTACCATCAATTTCTAATAATGAAGTTTCTTCTGTTTCACGATTAATATATGCAAAAAATGATGATAATCCCACTTTAAACTTTTCAAGACTTGATAATATTATATTTGTCAATACAGTTGAGAAAACTAAAAATAATAGATTTGATACAATTGCGATAGCTAATAAAGTATATTGTAATGATATTTCAGCATCCTCTTTTAAAGATAAAGCACTTTTATTTATTTTTTGTAAACTTTCTTCTAATGATTCTCCAGATTTAACCATATTTGAAATAATTGGTTTTAAAGCATCAGATTCTTTTGATATACCATTAGCAACTTCATCAATTCTTTTTTTAGAAAACTGATTAAAATATTTGATATAGTTTGCCGACTCTTCTAAAATTTCATCACAAATCTTAACATTTTCCGCTAAAGAAAGTTTAGATTTCAATGCTGAAACATTTTTATCTAATAAATCAAAACTGTCAAGTACATTTTGTACTGTTTTTTCAGATGGTGATCGTAAAAATTGATAAACTGCAATTCTACCTTTTAAAACTTGTTGTATGAAAATTTCTGTTTGTGTTGCAGAACTTATTCTACTAGTAACTAATCCATTATAATATGTATAAATTACTCCAGAAACGATGACAATAAGTACAAATACTATTGGCAAAGACATAAGTTTTGCTTTTGTACTAAAATTTTTAAGCATAAAAAACCTTTTTTTAGAAGTGTAGCATGAACACAGCATACTAATATTATTATTGTAGCATTTATTTACGTAAATGATATAATAACAATTTGTTTTTAATATTAAGAACAGTTAATTTAAGGAGTTGTATAGATTAGTTACATAAATATTATATGATATTTTTTTATTATAACAAAGAAGTAAAAATTATTTTACATATTTGTCATGCTCTCTTAATTGATAAGTTATATCTCCTGCACCAACACCTAAAATAATCCCATCTGTAAATTCATAAAACACTTTTCCATTTTTTACAAGTTCTACTTTATCTTGATTGGATTTTAAACTATCAGCAAAGATTGGATTATACTGAGCAAACTCTTTTTGGAAATCTATATCAATTTTTTGTTCACCAGGAATTGTCCATAGTGGAAGAATTACAAGCTCATCACATCTTCTAAAACATTTTTTAAAACCTTCAAGGTTATCTGAAGTTCTAGAGTATTTATGAGGTTGCCATATTACAACTCTTCTATTCATATTTGTAAGATTATCATAAAGTTCAACCGATTTCATTGTTGCTTCAATTTCAGTTGGATGATGAGCATAATCATCAATTACAACCATTTTTTTATTTTTTTGAACTATATCAAATCTTTTTTTGATTCCTTTGTAATTTGCAAGATTAATTCTAATTTCTTCGAGTTCAAGTTCGTTTAATGCAGCCATAATTGCTAATGATGCATCAATCGCAATATGATAACCAAATCCCCAAACTTCAAAAGAACCATACTCTTTTAAATCAAACTTAGTAAATGGTTCACCATCTTTTAAAAGGTAAGATAGGTTTTTGATATCTACACTTGGATAAAGATATGTTCCATTTTCAATTTTTAACTTTTTGATATACTCATCTTCACCATTTAAAACTGTCTTAGTTGCGAGCTCAATAAATCTTTCGTATGCTTGAAAAAATTTATCATAATCATAATGATAATATTCCATATGCTCTGGTTCTGCATTTGTTACAATAGAACAATATGGATTTGATAAAAGAAAACTTGCATCAGATTCATCTGCTTCAAAAGCAACTAAATCATTTACATATCTAAAGTTTGAGCCAAAGTCTTTTGATATTGCACCAATAAGTGCTGAACTTTGTAATATTGATGCTAAGATAGCAGTTGTAGTTGATTTACCATGAGCTCCTGCTACACAATAGTTTTTTTTATCTCCTAAGATTATGGGTAAAGCCTCTTTTCTTGATAGAGTTCTAATTTGTCTAAGTCTTGCTTCAATAAGCTCTGGATTTTCATCTGTTACAGCAGCTGAATAGATAACAATATCATAATCTTCTGTAATATTATCAGCACTTTGAGGACAAACTACTTTAATCCCCTCACCTATTAACTCTTTTGTAATTGGTGAACTTTTAATATCAGAACCTGATATTTCATGCCCATCATTTTTTAAAAATCTGGCTAAGGCAGAAAGTCCAATTCCACCTATTCCTATAAAATGTACTTTCATTAACTTTCCAATAAATGTTTTAAATTTTCATACTCTTTTTCGAGAGTTTTAATATTATTTTCTAAATACTCTTTTTTATCATAATTAAAATTTGTAATAAAATATCCATATTTTTCTTCATCAGTAGAAGAGTTCAAATCAACTTCTTTTTCGTAAAAACTATCTAAATCTATATTTTTTGATAAAGCCACAATATGAACTTGTAAAGCAGAACAAAGCAATTCATCTTCTGTTATATTTGATAAAACAAAGATTAATTCTTTTGCTCCATCAAAGTTCTCATAACTCCATTTTTCAACTGCATGTTCATAAAAAGCTCTAACATAAAAAAGGTCATCGCCTTCAAGTTTTAATTTTCTATTTTCATTTACAATTTTTTCTACATTTTCAAATGAAATCTGTAAGATATGTTGATAAACTGAATTTATTTTCTCTTCATCTAAATCTAAAACTAAAAAAGAATCTAAAACTTCATATAAAGCTGAAATATTTTTTGTTGCAATTGCATCAACTCTTGTTTCTTCTAAATATTTTAAAAAATCTGGATTTGTTCTAGCTTCGTGTAATTGCTCTTTATCCATCAATAAAATCCTTTAATCTAGTCAAGACTTCTCTTGTTTTAGTTTCATTTTCAACTAAAGCAATTCGTACATAACCTTTTCCAATTCCATTACGACCTAAGAAACTTCCAGGAAGAACTTTAATATTTTTTTCTTTGAATAATTCTCTTGTAAATTCTAATTCATCTTCTACTTTTAACCAAATATAAAAAGTTGCAATAGAAGGTTTAAGACCTAAAATTTCTTGTGCAATCTCAAAGTTTTTTCTATATATTTTTCTAAAACCTTCCACATGAGACTCATCATTCCAGGCAGCGGCCGCTGCTTTTTGCAAGGGCATAGGAGAAGCACAACCCACATAAGTTCTATATTTCATATACTCTTCTAAAATATTTTTATCTCCGGCAATAAATCCACTTCTTAAACCAGGAGCAGAACTTCTTTTTGAAATAGAATTCATTACTAATACATTTTTAAATTCACTATTTCCTACTTCTATACTAGCTTCAAGAAGTGATGCTGGTTTATTTTTCTCATCAAAATAAATTTCAGAATAACACTCGTCATTAACTAAAATAAAATCAAATTCTATAGCTTTTTTAACCCATTTTCCTAACTCTTCTTTTGTCATATCAGCAGCAGTTGGGTTATTTGGATAATTTAATATTACTAAATCACATTTTCTTAACTCTTCATCACTAAGATTTGCTTTAAAGTCATTTTCAATTGTTAAATCCATATGAATTACTTCAGCTCTACTTGCTGTTGCAGCACCTTCATAAATTTGGTAGAATGGATTAGGAAAAGCAATAGTTGGATTTTTTTTATCAAATAATGCAAATTGTGGGAAATTAAATAAAACTTCTCTTGTCCCAAAAGTAGGAATGATTTGACTCATTTCGAGTTTCACATTAAATCTTTTTTGTACAAAATTTATCATGGCTTCTTTTAATTCAGGAGTTCCTGAACTAGCTGGATATTTTTGTAGTAAATTAGTATTTTCTTTCAGAGATTTTTGTATAAATTCTGGTGTATCAAATTTTGGTTCACCTATAGTTAAAACTGATAATTCGTACTCTTCATTTGCTTTAATATCTTCTAATAATTCATTTAATCTCTCAAATGGATATTTTTCAAAATTCATTCTATTTTTTCCTTATTCTTCTATAATTGGTATTAATAATTGACTATATTTGTTTATATCAAAAGATATTAAGTCAGGGTTTGTATATAAAAATTTCCAAGAAAATCTTGGTTTAAACATATTCTCTTTTAAAGGTAATATTTGTAAAGTATTTGTCTGCTTTTTAAGTTCTCTAATTGGATTTTTTTCATTTGAAATAATCTCAATTTTTTGATTAAATATTTTTGCAAGATTTTCAAAATGGTCTAAAAGATTTGTTTTATCCTCATTTTCCCCTAGAGGATCCATATCAAAAATTCTTGTTTTTGTTTTAAGTTGACTTGATACATCAAACACTACAGGAGATATTTGTTCATAAGAATTTACATCATTAATTAAGACAACTGTCTTTTTAATCGACCCTTCTAAAGTATCTCCTAATTTAAAAATTGGAACTCTTAAACTTAAAATATCTTTTGTATGTTTCCTATTCTTCAACATTTCATTTGTTAAAATAACAACCCCAATATCATAAACTTTAATATCATTCTTTAAGAGTTTTATCATTCCTAGATTATGATAATCCATTTTTATCTCAATATTTTTATCTTCCTCAAAACTATTCTTAATTAAATCAATAATTCCTACGGTTGTAGGTCTAGTGATTCTTATAATAAGTTTTTGTTTTTTTAGTCTTCGATTTAAATACTTAAGTTCATTTATCACATCAATAATTCTTTGTTTATTCTGTAAAAATAAATCTAAGTATAAATAAATATTATGTCCAAAAGGCATAGGAAATTGACCTTGAGACTTCCCTATTGCATTATAAACTTGCATTAAAACAGTAGGTTTTCCAATTACCAAAATTACATCATTAGGTTTTAAAATCAAAGAAGGTTTTATATTTATAAGCTGTTCATTTCTATATAAACCAAAGATTTTCCATTCATTTTGTTCAATTGAACCAATATATCTATATGCATATGAACTCCCAAATGGAATTTTTATTTCCATAATCTCCCCCTGTTTTAAGCCAATATTTTGAGCCATTACAGGAATATTTGGAAGTCTTTCTACCATACCATTTGCTAATACTTCAATCCCTTTATATATATTTACATAAGGGTCATCAAGTTTAATTCCCCAATAATCTAAAATAGATACTTGAAGATTTTTTTTTCTTGCTTTAATATTTTTAATTACATTTAACATCTCTTCTTTTGAGTTTAAGGCAACCAAAGCTTGTGAATGGATATCTTTATCTAAAACCATACCCAATTTTGACTCTGATGTTGGATCAAATTTATAAAATGTAAAGTTCGAAGCTTTTTGTTCAGGTAGTACATCGTCATTCATATAAACTACGTCATAACTGTTGTCTCTAGTGTTAGACTCAACAATTCTCTGCATAAGTTTTTTTGCAACAATACCATCAAGAATTACTAATATTTTTTTCATAGTGGTATTATATCTAAAAGTACTAAATTTTATATTTCGAAAAAGTAAACTATTTCTTAATCTTTTTTGACTTAAAATACTCTTTATAAAATTTATCTAATTCATTCAAATCACCATCTTTTAATAAAAATATTTTTTGAATATCTATAAAAGATATAACCTCGAAATTTTTTTTAGAATTAGAAAAATCATCTGTCATTTTTTTCATCATTCCACTATGCACTTTATCTAAGTTTTTTCTTGAAAAACCAATTCCAGTAAAAAATATTGCTTTAGATTTTTTTATTATTTGAATTTTTGACTTTATTTGAGGATTTAATTTGGACATTGAATCATATAAATCTTTCGAGATAATAGAAACATCATTTTTATTGAAAAATACATTAAAAATTAGTTTTTTTGATTTTTCAATTTTTTCATATAGTTTAAAATTAGTTTGTTTATTCTTTACACTTTTTAAAAGTATATTATCAAACCATATTTTTGCCATATTTTCTTTGTAATATATTTTTTTTACATCAAAATTATCAAAATCTATTTTTGATTGACTATTTTTTATTAGATAAAACTGAGTAAATATATTTTCTGAACGACTCATTATCCATTTAATATCTCTATATTCATCTATTATTTTTTTATTTTCATAATATAATGTAGCATCAGAGATAAGTATTTGAATTTTATTATTTTTAAAATCTTTAATTAATTTATTTTCATCATCATAAAATTCTGCTTCTATATTCCCATAATTACTCTCATTTATTTGCTTTACCCATAATTTAAGGCCAATTGTAGCCTCTTTTTTTGTAGCGAATAATTTCTCATAAAGTATACCTATTTTTAGGGCTACAGAGGAAGAATAGAGATTAGAAAACAGTAAAAAAAATACAAATATTACTCTTAAAAATTTCATTTTATTTCCCCTTTTTATATTATATGAATAGCAACAGAAAAAATTACTCCATTCTTACAATTTCTAACTTCAAGTTTACCTTCCATATTTTGTTCAATAATAATCTTTGACATATAAAGTCCTATTCCAGTCCCTTGACTTTGGTGTTTTGTTGTAAAATAAGGATCAAATATTTTATCCATAATTTTCTCCTCTATCCCTCCTCCATTGTCTTCTATCTCAAGATATCCATAAGCATTTTTTTTAAAAACTCTAATTTTAATTGTAGGATTTTCTATATTTTTTTGAACTAATATATCTTTTGCATTATTTAAAATATTTAATACGGCTTGAGCAAACTCATTTGGAAAACCATATACTTTTTCTTCACAAGAGTAGTCTTTTTCAATATTAATATAATGAAAGTTTAAACTAGCTCCAACTAATCCTAAAGATTGTTCAACTCTATCTTGTATATAAAAATATTCTTTGTTTTTATTAGGTTTAAAAAAATTACTAAAATCTTCAATTGTATTTGATAAAAAATTTGCTGTTTTTATAATTAAATTAAATCTTTCATTCTCACTCTCAATACTATCAAGACCTAATTCTTTTTCAAGTTTCATTCCAGAAGCAGCAGTTGTAATGACAGAAAGAGGTTGTCTCCATTGATGAGCTATATTTCCAAGCATTTCACCCATGGCTGCAAGTCTAGACTGCTGAATTAAAAGACCCTCATTTTTAAGCCTTTTTTTCACTTCTTCTTTTACTTTTACATCAAGATTTTTATTTAATTCTTCAAGTTGTCTACTTTTATCTTCAAGTTCTTGATTTGTCTCATATAATTCTAAAGTTCTATCTTTAACTCTATCTTCAAGCTTTTCGTGGGATGCTTTTAGAGCATCTTGTGATTCTTGAATTTTTGTAATCATTGTGTTAAAGGTTTTTGATAACTCACCTAATTCATCATCACTTTTATAATCACTTCTTAAATCTAAATATCCCCTTGAAATCTGGTTTGCCACTCTATTTAATTTGATAATTGGGTCAGACAAACTCTTAGCAATCAAATATGAAATAAAGAATGTAATCAATAATAGACTAGAAAAAAAAGTTATATACTCAGTATACATTGATTTTAATTTTTTATTATAATCATCTAAAGAAAGGCTTAAATGTATCCATCCCCAATTTGTACCTGAGAAAATAATAGGATATACATAATGAAAAATCTCTTTTTTCATAATTGGTGAAAAAATAATTTCTGAATTTATCTCATTTTTTTGTTTTTTAAATAAACTTTCGTCAAGATTTTCTTCATAAGACCAGCTATCTTTTTTTATCAAATAATTTGTTCCATCAAGTTTAGCTAGGATTATATTCTCTAAGGATTTGTTTTCTCTAATAAATTCAGAATTAAATTCTATTAAAAATGCACCATCATCTAAAACTATTGCATCAGAAGATATGTATGTTAACATTTTTGCAATTCCGCTAGCTTCAAGATTAAGCGATTTTAAAATTTGTTCCTTTTGATTTGAAATTGAATATATTGTGAAGATAATACTAAAAAATAGAATTGATGTAAACATTAATTTAAAAATTTTAATAAAAATTTTGTTATCAAAAAAAGTCACTTATTACTCTTTTTCAATTCTTTATATTCATCATAAAAATCATCTAAATCTTTTAACTCTTCATATGAACTTTTTTGTATTCCATATAGATTTAAAAGTTTATATACTTCACTGAACTTTTTATTAAATTCGCCACTTTCAAATATTTTTATAAAAAGATCAATTAATTCGGGTGAAGTATCTTTATGAAGTAATCCCAATCCAAAAAAGAACATAGGTTTTGATTTTTCTATGATTGTTAAATTTTTTCTAATAGAAGGATTTAAGAGAATCATATCATCATAAATTATTTTAGAAACAACAGTAAAATCAGATTTATTAAAATATACATCTAAAAGTAATTTTTTATCTTTAGATACATTATTCTTCTTTTTTATAATTTCATGTAAACTAGTATTTAAATTCTTTCTTATTAAATAATCAAGCCAAATACTATATCCTTTATCAACGGTATAATAACTAAAAGTTTTATTCTTTAAATCTTTAATTAATTTAATATTAGAATTTTTATTTGCAACTAAATAATAACTAGTTTTTTTAGATTCACCAGCACTAACTATAAAAGGTTTAACAGAATATTTTTTTAGTTCTTCTTTATTTTTTAAATAAAATGTAGTAAAAGTAATAATTGCATTCATCTTCTCAAATTTTTTAAAATCTTTTAATAAGTTTTCCTCATTTTCAATAAATATAATTTTTATTTTTTTATCAAATAATTTTTCCCATTCTTCCATAATCTTTAAAACTGAACGTTTTGTACGACTTTGACTTGACTTATCAAACTTATATATAGATACTCCAAAATAGAATCCATCATCTAAATTTGCTTGAAGAGATAAATTAAGTACTAATACTATTAGTATATATTTAAAAAATTTCATCTACTTTAGAACCTACTAAATTATCAATTGTTGCTAGAGATATTAAATAATCATGAACATATTTTAAATAGTCTGCTCGAACATAAACTTCAATTAGTTGGGATTGAATTAAATCTTTTGCATCTACCATCTCATATTGAAATCCTTTTAAATTCATCTTGCTATTTTCACTTGCTGTTGCCACAGCATCTTTTAATATCTGAATTTGTTTATAACCCGTTGAACTTTTTATAAATTCATTTTTAAGTTGTATAGCCAATCCTTCTTCTAAAAGTAATTTCTGTTCATCAACGATTTTCTTATCTATTTTTTTCTCTAAAATTTTATTTTTAGTTCTAGCGCCATTAAATAAAGACATTTTTATAGCAACACCTAAACTCCAACTGTTTTCATCATCTTTATTTAAATATCCATATTCATATGAATTATAAGTATGACTTACATTTCCAAAAAGATTTACCATAGGATAATAATCTGAACTAGCTTCATTTATTTGTTCATCTTTTATTTTAAGAGCAATATTTATGCTATTCATATCTGGATTTAAAACATAAGCTTTTTTTATTAATTCTTGCAAAGATCTATTTTCTTTTAAAATCTGTTGTTTTTGATATTTAATTTTTACTTCATCACTATATTTTAGACCTACAAGATTTGCAATTGCATTCTCTAGCATTTTCTTATTTAACTCTATTTTTGTTAAAGTAGATTGAATAAGAGAAGTTGTAAGTTTTGCATTTAAATAATCAGTTCTATTAATTTTAAGGTCACTTCCATTCTCTAAAAATTCTTTTGCTAAATCTGTACTAAATTTCATATTCTTGTAAACGCTTTTTGCAAGTTTAGATAGTTCATCAGTTAGGATATATCCATAAAAATATCTTTTAACATCATATATAATACTATTTTGATTTCTTATTATTGATTGTTTTGTAATATCTTTATTTAATCTTGCTTGTTCAATAATAGCTGATATTTTTCCACCTGTATAAAGTGGATAATTAACTTCCAATTGACCTCGTACTGTATCTCGACCTTTTGCAATAGCATCAAGATCAGCGCTAATTGTTCCTTGAGGAAAAGAACTGGCAGGAATTGCTGATATACTAGCTTGTGTAGCATCTCTTGCTGGACCAGCAGGAATATTTAAAGTATTTGCTAAAGCAAAAGTTTTTGTCATTTCAGATGTAAGAGTAAAATTACCTCTTTGTTGAAAAACTGTATCTCTTCTATCTGTATTAGCATACAAAATTGCATCTATACTAGGATAATTTGCACTTAATGCTTGTTCATATAAGGCATTTGCAAGATCTAAATTTAATTTTGAAATTCTATTTAGCCCATTATTTTTAATTGCTAAATCGATTGCTTGATTTAAATTTAAAGTAACTTCTTTAGAAAAAACATAAGAAATAAGTAAACAAAAAACTATAAAAAATATTCTCAACACTTGCACCCTTTTATAAAATTGTAACATATTAATACAAAATATACTTACACAAAATAATTTCTTTTAGAGTATCTTATATTAACTATATAGCTTGAATAAAGCCATGAAAAATATAATTTTTCATTATAATTGATATTTTTTTTGCTTCTAAATATCTTTAAACTCTTTATTTGCTATAATCGCATTTTAATAAAAGGAATTTTTTTTATGGAATTTAAAATTGATGCAACATCAACTCACAAAGCTAGAGCTTGTACAATAAAAACAGCTCATAGTACAATCCAAACACCTGTTTTCATGCCAGTAGGAACTCAAGCAACTGTAAAAGCCCTTGATGCAAATGATATGTTAAGTATGGGTGCTAAGATTATATTAGGAAATACATATCATCTTTACTTAAGACCTGGAAGCAAAATAATCAAAAAATTTGGTGGACTACATGGTTTTTCTAAATTTCCTAACTCTTTTTTAACTGATTCTGGAGGCTTTCAAGCATTCTCTTTAAGTGATACTTCAAAAGCTGATGAAGATGGAATAATGTTCAAATCTCATATTGATGGAAGTAAACACTATTTTACGCCACAAAGTGTACTTGATACACAGTATGATTTAGGTAGCGATATTATGATGATTCTTGATGATTTAGTAGCCTTACCTAATACAAAAGAAAGAATTCAAAAATCTATAGAAAGAACAACGGCTTGGGCAAAAGAAGCAATAACTTATCATATGGCTCAAAAAGAAAAAGGTATTGGACTAAATCAAAATATTTTTGCAATTATTCAAGGTGGAACAGACAAAGAATTTAGGAAAATGAGTGCCCAACAACTTTGTTCTTTAACTGACTTTGATGGATATGCTATTGGTGGGTTAAGTGTCGGTGAACCAAATGCTGATATGTATGAAACAGTTGAATGGACAACTGACTTCATGCCAAAAGACAAACCAAGATATCTTATGGGAGTTGGAACACCTGAAGATTTAATAGAAAATATTGAACGTGGTGTTGATATGTTTGATTGTGTTATGCCCACTAGAAATGCAAGAAATGGAACTTTATTTACATCTTTTGGAAGATTAAATATAAGAGGTGCCAAATTTAAAGAAGACTCCAAACCAATCGATGAAGAGTGTGATTGTTATACTTGTAAGAACTTTTCAAGAGCATATTTAAATCACCTATATAGAGCAGGAGAAATGACCTATTTTAGATTAGGTTCTATGCACAATATTCATTACTATTTAAATCTTATGAAACAAGCTAGAAATGCTATTTTAGAAGATAAGTGGATTGAATTTAAGACTGAATTTTATAAAAAAAGAGAAGTTGAGATATAATTATCCCAACTCTCAATAAATAATATCAGTACCACATTGTAACTCTCTTAGATAATTTAATATATATAAGACATCCTCTAGGTCAAATCCCTTATCACATTCTTATTTATATTAATATAGAATAGTATTATGAAAAAAATATTAATAATCTTTATCCTTTTAATTACATTTAGTTATTCAAAAGAATGTAGTCCATATTTTAATCCTGAAAAGTTCTATGAAGCACCTGAATTACTGAAGGAAATTTTAGATAAAAATTTCCCAAATGGTATTTTTACAGATTATCATTTTAAAGAAGCTATTAAAAAAAATAATGAAATTCTTAAGAAAAATTCTTTTATAGAAAAAGGTGAGTATATTTATCCTACAAAGAATGGTTTATGGAAATATAAAAAAATAAAAAACAAGATTGATGAAATAAATATTGCTCGTACAGAAATTTATAAATTTTCAGATATTGATATAGCTAATACAATAAATGATGACTTTGAAAATTTTTGGTTAGACTACATAGAGAATGCATATGAAATGCAGTTAACCCCAGAACAAACTCTTTTTAGATATAATACCACCTATTTTACAATGTCTGTATTTATTTATGGTGTAAAAGGGGACTCAATCCCACTTAAGGGAACCACTGTAAATTTTTGGTTAAAAGATTATACAAAAGAAGTAAATACTTACATAAAATGTATGAAGGAATAAAATGACAGTTGATGATAAATTAATTGATAAATTAGCAAAACTTTCAAGTTTGGAAATTGACGATTCAAGAAAAGAAAACTTAAAATCTGAACTTGCAGATATTATAAATTTCGTTGAAAATTTAAATGAAATCGATGTATCAAATATTGAAGCTACTTTTAATACAGTTGAAGGTGGAACGCCACTTAGAGAAGATATAGCAAAACAAGATTTAGAACTTTCTAATCATATTTTAAAACATGCTCCAAAAAGTGAAGATGGCTACTTTGTAGTTCCAAAAATCATAGAATAAAAGGGAATTTATGGCTCTAAAAGTTTATGGAATAAAAACTTGTAATTCAGTTAGAAGTGCTCTTAAATTTTTTAAAGAAAATGATATAGAAGTAGAATTTTGTGATTTAAGAAAAGAGCCTCCTGCTTGTGAGGTAGTTGAAAATTGGGTTAATAAAGCAGGAATTGATACTGTTTTCAATAATAAGGGTACAAAATATAGAGATTTAAAACTAAAAGAATTAAACCTAGATGATAAAGGTAAACTTGAATGGTTATGTAAAGAACCAATGCTTGTAAAAAGACCTGTAATAGAACATAATGAAAATATAACTGTAGGATTTAAATAAGATATGTATAAAGAGACTTTTCTTTAGTCTCTTTATATTTTATGCAGTTCTTTAACTTCTTGGTCCATTACATATTCATAAGTTGTAGATAAAAAAGCAATGGTGAATACAGTGATAAATATATTTACTAAAGATAGTAATACACTTAATTTTTGAGAAATTAACCCCATCAAGAATCCAATTGCCAAACCATAAACTAAACCAACTAATAAGCCAAATATGACAGGTATGACAACAACACAAACAAATACAAATAGTTTATAATCTTTTGATATTTTAAAAGCATCTGAAAAATCTATCTCTTTATCTATGGCAATAGCAGGGAAAACTAAAGAAACCCTTGAAAAAATCATTCCTAAAAACCCTAAAATAACAATTGCTACACAAATTCCATAAATAGTTGTAGCTGTTCCACCTAAAAAGCTACTTATAAGTTTTTCAAAGAGCGTTGAAATAAAAAATAATATAACTGCAACTAAGCTTATTAACAAACCTAATCCAATGGCCTTTAGTGTAAAAGTAACTTCCCTATGTCCAAATTTCCATATCCCCCATGAAGGAGTTTTATTTTCATCTAAAAGTAGTATTCTATGAACAGTTATTGACATAATAATAGTAATAAAAAAAGAGATACCAAGTAATACATAAAAACTTGCCCAACCGATACTTTCTTTTACCTCAGGGGTGGAGTAGTACTCAATTATTGTTAATAAGATAAATGGGATTAATAAATAAAGAAAAAATATTCTCTTTATTTATTTAAAAGATTAAAAATTAAGCTCTTGCTTCTTTTAATGTTTCAGCTATCATAAATGCTAATTCTAATGCTTGATCAGCATTTAATCTTGGGTCACATTGAGTATGATATCTACTGCTAAGTCCTTCTGCTGTAATTGCAGCACTTGTACTTCCTGTACACTCAGTAACATTTTGTCCTGTCATCTCTAAGTGAATTCCCCCTGCTACGCTACCTTGTGCTTTGTGAATTTGGAAAAATTGTTTTACTTCACTTAAGATATTTGCAAAATCTCTTGTTTTATAACCATTTGGAGTTTTTTCAACATTTCCATGCATCGGATCACAAGACCAAACAACTTTTTTACCTTCGCTTTCAACTCTTTTTAAAAGACTAGGAAAAATATCTGAAACTTTATCATGTCCCATTCTAACTATTAAGTTAAGTCTTCCCGCTTCATTTTCTGGATTAAGAGCATCAATAAGTTTTATTAACTCATCTTCTTTCATTGAAGGTCCAACTTTACAACCAATAGGATTGTTAATACCTCTAAAGTATTCTAAGTGTGCTCCATCTAATTCTCTTGTTCTATCACCAATCCATAACATATGAGCACTACAATCGTACCATTTACCAGATAGTGAATCTTGTCTAGTTAAAGCCTCTTCATAATTTAATAAAAGTGCTTCATGAGAAGTATAAAGAATAGTTTCTCTTAACTGAGTTGTATTTTCACTTGTTATTCCACAAGATTCCATAAACTTCATTGTCTCTGTAATTTTATTTGCTAATTGGTCATATTTTTCACCTAAAGCATTATCTTTAACAAAATCTAAGTTCCATGCATTTACCTGATGTAAGTCAGCCATCCCACCTCTTGCAAAAGCTCTTAGTAAGTTTAGCGTTGCAGCACTTTGGTTATAAGCTTTTAATAATCTTTTTGCTTTTGGTGCTCGATCTTTTTCATTAAAGCCCATGCTGTTTATAATATCTCCCCTATAAGAAGGAAAAGAAATACCATTAATCTCTTCGAAATCGGCAGATCGTGGTTTTGCAAATTGTCCTGCAATTCTTCCAACTTTTACAACTGGACATCCACCAGAAAAAGTTAGTACTACAGCCATTTGCATCATTACTTTAAATAAATCTTTAATATTATTTGCATTAAATGCATTAAATGATTCTGCACAATCTCCACCTTGTAATAAAAAGGCTTTACCTTCTACAACGTCAGCTAACTGAGATTTTAATCTCTCAGCTTCACCTGCAAAAATTAAAGGAGGATAAGAAGAAAGTTCACTTTCAACTTTTTTTAACTTGTCTAAATCTGTATATGTTGGTTGTTGTTTTATCGGGAAATCTCTCCAACTACTTGGATTCCAATTATTCATAATGTGACCTTATATTTTAAATAGTCAGTGATTTTATCGAAAATTGACTTAAGTAGCTTATACGTAACCTAGAAAATTACTTCTAGATTACATTGTTAGAAAGTTTTATTTAGTCTTTTTGTAGTTTTGATAATAATTCTTTAAAAGATTCTTTAAAAGATTCTAATCCATCACTTAGTAATTTATTATAAACTCTATTCATATCAATCTTATGAGAAAGTAATGAATCAAAATACTTATCACATTCATTTTCACTCATAATAGGACTTTCTTCTTTTTTACCATCTTCTATCCAATCTTCAATAGTAGCTAAAGGAGCAGTGTTTACCGAATTTGGGAAAATCAAAGCATCCACATAATAACTTCCAGGAAGGTCATCACCTTTTACTCCTGTACTTGCAAAAAGTGTTCTTATATTTTTATTTCCTAATTTTTCAACTTCATGATAACATTTAGTTGCATTTACAATTCCAAGTTTACCTGTAGATAAACCTTTTGATAAAAATTCACTATCACACATTCTATCAAATCTAGAAACAAAAACAGAAACTACAGCTTTAATATCTTTATTAGAGGCTTTAATTCCTTCATTTAATGCTTTTGCACATTTTAATGCTTGCAAAGGAGAGAAAATCAATGTTGCGTTTACGTGAATACCTTGAGAAGTTAATTCTTTCATAGCAACAAAACCTGCTTCAGTAGCAGGAACTTTTATCATAACATTATCTGCTCCAATTGCAGAGTTTAGTCTTATTCCTTCTTCTATTGTACCTTCAACATCATCGCACAAGGCAGGGTCTACTTCAATAGAAATAAAACCATCATTTGTATCTTCAATATATAAATCACTTAAAATCTCAGCTGCTCTTTTTATATCTGATATTGCCAGTTCTTCATAAATTGTTTTTGGTTCATTTGCTTGTAACATCTGTAATTGTTGAGCATATGCAACAGAGTTTGAAATAGATGATTCAAATATTGCTGGATTTGAAGTAGCTCCATGAATAATTTCATCTTTTATAATATCTTGAAATTTATTTTCTAAAAAATCTCTTTCAATAAAATCACACCAAAGTGAAAAATTGATATCTTCTTTTAAACTCATTATTTGTTCCTTTAAATTGGTTCCCTTAATTTAAAGGGAAACCTTTTATATTTTTTTATTGAAGGGCTTTAAGAATAAAGCCTATTATATTGTATTTCATATTTTATATGTGATCTAATATTTTTGTTAAATCTTTTGTATCAACAATAATATTAGCTTCTTTTTTTAGAATCTCTCTTGCACAAAAAGCAACTCTTTTATCTGCATATGCAAACATAGAAACATCATTAGCACCATCACCTGCTACTAAAGTATTCTCTTTTGAAACTCCAAGCATAGATTGTACTCTTTGAATCATATCCCCTTTAGAGAAGCCAAACATCATATCTCCACCAACAAGACCAGTTAAAATTCCATTCTTTTCATGTAAAATATTTGAAAAATCTGCATCGAGCCCTAATTTTTCTTTTGCAGGGCTTGTACCAATTCTAAAGCCACCTGAAAAACAAACTACTTTGTATCCCTGTCTTTTAAGCTCACGTATAGTTTCATAAGCCCCTGGCATAAGAGGTAAATCTTGACAAATTTCAACAGCTTTTGAATACTCTAAACCTTTTAATAAAGCAACACGCTCAATTAAAGATTCAAAAAAATCAAGTTCTCCAGCCATCGCTTTTTCAGTTATTCCTGCAACTTTTTCTTCTAAACCTAAAGGCTTTGCTAAAAAGTCAATTGTTTCACCATCCATAAGGGTTGAATCAAAATCAAAAACAGCTAATTTCATGTATGCTTTCCTAGTTTTATTCTTTTAAGGATATAATAGTACCCAAATTTTACTAAAGGAAACTGATTGAAACTTGCTTGCATTGATATAGGTCTTAAAAGAATTGGAATGGCAATATCATTACAAAGTGGCATAGTTACACCTATCCCTGCTGTTTTACGAAAGAATAGAAATCAAGCTTCAAATGATGTTTTAAAAGTTTTAAATGAGTGGGAAATTGAAAAGTTAGTCGTTGGATTTCCAAGTGCAAGTGAAGATATGCAAAAAAGAATTACTAATTTCATAAATCTTTTAGACTTTGATAAAGAAATTATATTTCAAGAAGAAAATATGAGTTCAATAGAAGCAGAAGATTTAATAAAAGGGGAAATCAAATATAAAAGAGATGGAAGAATAGATTCCCTTGCTGCAAAGATTATACTTGAACGATATTTAAATGAAAAATAAAAAGTTCTATTTTTTTATATTATGAACAACTGCTATTGCTAAACCTTGATCATGGGTTATAGAAAGTAGTGTTTTTTTGATTTTAAATTTTTTTCGTATAGCTTTTATATATTTCAATTTAGGAGCTCCTAGTTTATCTTTTTTAATTTTCATATCATGAAATGAGCACTCTTTTCCTATACCAGTTCCAAGGGCTTTACTTGCTGCTTCTTTGGCAGCCCAAAATCCTGCAGCAGTTTCAGGGCGTCTGATTAAATCAATTTCTTCATCATCTAAAAAGCGCTCATAGGCCTTTCGCCCAAACTTTTCATACATATTTTTTATTCTATTAACCGATGTTACATCTATACCTATCATTTTTAAAACCTAATTAGTGTATAATCCTACTTATGAGATTATTTTTGAATAAATTATTATACCTTATTATAATGCTTTTTATAATTAGCCTTATTTCATTCCTTGCAATAAATGCTGCCCCAAATTCTTTTTTTGCTAGTGGGGAATTAAATCCAAATATCACAGAAGAATCTATTGCCCAACTAAAAGCTATTTATGGTCTTGATAAACCGTTATACGTGCAGTTTTTTTCTTGGATAGGAGCAATTGTACAATTGGATTTTGGTATATCTTTTGCAAGTGGAGAAATGGTTAAAACTGAAATTCTTGATAGGATTCCTATTACTCTAACAATTAATATTATTTCTATGTTTTTAATTTTTGTTACATCTTTATATTTAGGAATTAAATCTGCACTAAGTAAAAATTCAATCTTTGATAAATTTACAGGACAATTATCCCTTCTAAGTTTTTCAATGCCTTCATTTTATTTAGCCCTTTTACTTGTACTTATATTTGCAATGAATTTAGAGCTTGTTCCAATTGCAGGACTGCACTCTGTACCAGAAGATGGAAGTTTAACTTACTATCTAGATTTCGCTTGGCATTTAATTTTGCCTATTTTTGTAATTACCTTCGGAGGAATCGGAAGTTTAACTTTATATATAAGATCCTTAACAATAGAAATATTAAAATCTGATTATATATTTTTTGCGAAGTCAAGGGGATTAAATAATAAACAAATTCTTCGATATTATATTTTACCAAATTTATATCCACCTGTTATAACACTTCTTGGACTTTCACTACCAGGAATCATTGGAGGTTCCGTAATATTAGAAAAGATATTCTCTATTAATGGAATGGGTTTACTTTTTTTTAACAGTGCATTAAGTCATGATTATCCAGTTATTATGGGAATACTAATTATTGGGGCTATGTTAACCTTAATTGGTAACTTACTTGCAGATTTAATTTTGCTAAAACTAAATCCAAATTTTAACACAAAATAAAATACAATTATAAAATTTAAATAAGGAAAATATTTGAAAATATTAAAAACTATTGAAGAGTTACAAGATGTTAGAAAAAACATTACTTCAAATGTTGGATTTGTTCCTACAATGGGAGCACTACATGATGGTCACATTGCACTTATAAAAAAAGCAAGAACAGAAAATGATATTGTAATTGTATCTATTTTTGTTAATCCTACACAATTTTTACCAGGAGAAGATTTAGCTGCATACCCTAGACGTGATGAGGCAGATAAAAAAATCTGTGAAATGTGTAAAGTAGATTATCTTTTTATGCCAGAAATTTCAACTATATATAGTAAAGAAGAAATTCTTCTAAAAGCTCCAAATAAAAGTTATATTTTAGAAGGAAAAGCAAGACCTGGGCATTTTGATGGCGTATTACAAGTAGTTTTAAAACTTTTTGGTCTTACCCAACCAACAAATGCATATTTTGGGAAAAAAGATGCACAACAACTTGCTTTGATAGCTCAAATGGTTAAAGATTTCTTTTTACCAATAAATATTGTTGCTTGCGATATTGTAAGAGAATTTGATGGACTTGCACTTAGTTCAAGAAATGTTTATTTAAATCCTACTCAAAGAAAGGATTCTTTGCTTATTTCAAAATCTCTTTATTCAGCTGCAACACTTATTGCAAAAGATGAGAAAAACATAAATGTAATAAAAGAAAGAATATACAAAGTTATGGAAACTCTCGATGTAGAATATGTAGCTATTGTATATAGAGAGTTTAATGAATTAAAAGAAATTGAAATAGGGAATACTATTATTTTAGTCGTGGCAAGATTTAATAACACAAGACTTTTAGATAATATTTGGCTTTAATCAAACTTTATGATAAAATTGCGAAAAACTAATAGGAAATAGATGAAATTTAGTGAAAACAAACCTACAAAATCTTTACATTTAGTAAGTCTTGGTTGTACAAAAAACCTTGTGGACTCAGAGATTATGTTAGGAAAATTAAAAGATTATGAAATAGTCAATGAAGCTGAGAATGCTGATGTAATTATCGTAAATACTTGTGGATTTATTGATAGTGCAAAAGAAGAGAGTATTAATACAATTTTAAATCTTCATGATGAAAGAAAAGAAGAATCAGTTCTTGTTATGGCTGGTTGTTTAAGTGAAAGATATAAAGAAGAACTTCAAAAAGAGTTACCTGAAATAGATATTTTCACAGGAGTTGGTGATTATGATAAAATTGACACCCTTGTAAATGAAAAAAGATCTGCATTTACCGATGAAGTATTTTTACTAAATGAAAATAATGATAGAGTTATTACTGGCTCATCGTACCATGCTTATGTAAAACTTAGCGAAGGATGTAATCAAGTTTGTTCATTTTGTGCAATTCCTGCATTTAAAGGAAAACTTCATTCTAGAACTTTAGACTCTTTAGTAAAAGAGGTACAAAATTTAGTTAAAAATGGATATACCGATTTTTCTTTTGTATCTCAAGACTCATCATCTTTTTTAAGAGATTTAAATATTAAAGATGGACTAGAACAACTAATTTCAGAAGTTGAAAAAATTGAAGGAATTAAAACTGCTAGAATTTTATATCTTTATCCCTCTACAACTGAATTAAGTCTAGTAGAAAAAATTAAAAACTCACCAGTTTTTGAAAACTATTTTGATATGCCTTTACAACATATATCTTCTGAACTTTTAAAGATTATGAAAAGAGGGAAAGGTGTTGAAAAATTAAAAGAACTAATGGATGCAATGAGAGCAGTTCCTAACTCTTTTGTACGATCAACTTTTATTGTTGGACACCCAGGGGAATCACAAGATGATTTTGAAGAATTATGTAAATATCTTGAAGATTATAAATTTGATAGAGCAAATGTATTTTCATATTCTGATGAAGAAGGTACAAGTGCCTATAATAGACTGGATAAGGTTCCTCAAGAAATAATTGATGCCAGAGCTGAAATTTTAGGAGAGATTATTTCTAAAACAACTAAAAAATCACTAGAAAATGAAATAGGCAAAACTTTTGAAGTTTATGTTGATCGGGAAAGTGATGAACATGAATATCTATTAAGTGCTAGGAAAACTTCTTGGGCACCTGATATTGATGGAGAAATTTATATTAATGATAATGAACTATATGATGAAAATAATCCAGAGCAACTTAAATTTGGACAAATATATACTGTAAAAATAACAGAACTTATTGGAGATAAATTACTAGCAACTGTAATTAAATAAAATGACTCTTCAAATTTCAAACATCAGCACCAATAAAAATCTTTTAGGGTTTTCAGGTGGTGTTGATTCTTCTGCACTATTTTTTTTACTTCTTGAAAATAACATTCCTTTTGACATTGTAATTGTTGATTATAATTTAAGAGAACAATCTAAAAAAGAAGTAGCCTATGCAAAAGAACTTGCAAAAAAATACAATAAAAATATTTATCTAAAAGAAGTTAAATTAGAAAATAGTTCAAATTTTGAAAAACAAGCTAGAGATATTAGATATAAGTTCTTTGAAGAAATTATAGAAAAATATTTCTATGAAACTTTAATCACCGCACATCAATTAAATGATAAACTAGAATGGTTTTTAATGCAATTTTCAAAAGGTGCAGGTTTACCTGAACTTATCTCATTTGAAGAATTTACTCAAAAAAATAACTATACAATTTGTAGACCACTTATTAATATATCAAAAAATGATTTACTAAAATATTTAGATGAAAATAAAATTCAATATTTTGTTGATGAGAGTAATTATGAGGAAAAATATAAAAGAAATTATTTTAGAAAAAACTATGCAAACCAATTTATTGAAGAGTTTGAAAGTGGAATTAAAAAAAGTTTTGAATATCTGAAAAAAGATGTAATATCTTTAAATACAAATCTAGAGCCATTTTTTACAAAAAATGACTTAGAATTATATAAATTACAAAATGATGATAATATTAATATTAGACTTATAGATATAAGTTTAAAAAAAAGAGGATTTCTTCTATCTAAAGCACAAAGAGATGAAATTATAAAACAAAAAGAGTGCGTTGTATCCCATAAGATTTCTATTAATCTTACTTCAGATTACATATTTATTGCTCCATATATACAAGAGAACATGCCTAAGAAATTTAAAGAGAAATGTAGAATAGAAAAATTACCAAAAAATATAAGACCTTATATTTTTAAAGAAAATATTTTAGAAGAGATATCTAAAGTTTTGAATTAATGGTTTAAAAATCTTTTCATTTTTTTATTTGAAAGCATATCTTTTCTAGTCTCTTCTTTGTGATCTTTTAAAAAATTGATATTTTTATAAAATAGTTCATGAAGTTTTTCTAAATCTGAATATTCTAAATCGAAGTCTGTTATTTTGTTATCTGTAAGATATTTATTATTCCATCTGACAAGAGCATCAGCTCTTTCATATGAATCTAGAGAATCAATGTATATTAACTCTTCTAGAGCTTTTAAAGACCTGTTTCTTCTTTCCATGCGTCAATTAAACCTTGAACTACTTTCATCACTTGATTAATAGAATTAACATTATCATCAATTCCTGCACTAAACAATGTTTCTATTTGGTATAAATACAAACCATCTAAATAATATGCAACATCTCCACCATCAAAATCAAGTACATTTCTTAATTCATCAAAGATAGCAACAGATTTATTAATATAAGTAAACTTAGATTCAATTTCTCCATTTTCCATAGAATTTTTGACAAATGAAAGATATTTTAATAATCCTTCATAAAGTTTTAATACTAATAAATATGGATCATCTGATACAGCACTTTGTTGTTGGTATGCTTCAATTCCCATGAACTAACTCCAAAAATTATATTGTGGGAATAGTATATTACATGTTTACTTAAAAAAAGTTATTTAGTGTAAAGGCAATAATTATTTAATACTATTGCCTTAAAAAATTTTATCCTGCAGTAGATTGCTCAATCATTAAACTAAGTCCAGAAAATTGTGCTTCAAACTGGTTAATAATTGTACCATAAGCTGCAAATTGTTGTGATAATTGAGAATATTTATTATCTAAAGCTTCAATTGCTTTTTCTTTTTCTAACTCAAGTGATTCTTTTCTAGAAACCATATTCTCCTGGTATTTAGTTAGGACACCACTAAAAGAATCTAAATCATCCAGATACGTTTTAAGTTGAGTACCTAATCCCTCATCTTCAGCAACACCAAGGAAAAGCGATTTTAAGTCATCCAAATTATTTTCTACAACTTCACTTAATCTTGCAGAATCTATTGTTAAAAGTCCACTTTTATCAAGTTCAAAACCAATACTAAATAAACTCAAGGAATCATCTGCTCCATAAGAACCAAAAAGTTTTTCTTTAATCCCTTCCATCATTGTTCTTAACGTAGACTTATCTTCTATTGTACTATCAGCAGAATATATTTCTGTATCTATTAATGCAACTAATTCATTATATTTCATTGCAAAATTTTCAAGAGCTGGAGTAATAACAGTTGAATCTTTTTGTACTGAGATTGTTGAATCACCTTCTTCAACTGCTGTTATTTTTAAGCCACCATCTACTGTTATTACATTTGAAGACACATCATATGCAATTCCATTTACTGTTGCTGCTAAATTTGTAGCCTCTTGAATATTTGCACCAACTATTTCAGTTGTACCATCACTTGTATAACCTAAAGTTTGACTAGCAGTTCCTGTTATTTGTAGAGCATTTGCAGTTCCAGACTCTGCACTTTTAATTACTAATCTGTAAGAATCATCCCCTACTTGTTCAACTGACGCAGTTAGATCACTATTTAAATTTATTTCATCTGCAAGTTGAGAATATGTTTTATCAGTTGTATCAAAAGTATAACTATTTGAATATAAGCCATCAGTTCCAGCAAGGGCAATAACTAAACTTTCAGCCCCAAGAGCAGTATCTTTTACTGTAGCATCAACGGCACTTGACTGAAATACATCTCTTTTTGCTAATGTAGTAATTGTTACATTAGTTGTCCCAATATTTAACTTTGTTTCGTCAGCCGCATCAAAAGTTGCAGAAGTTCCTGAAACATTTGCACTTTTTTGATCAAAAGCAGAAACACCACCAGAAACATATAAATCAAAAGATTTAATAGAATCTAATAACTCATTTGCTTTTACAATAATTTCAGCAATCTTCTCAGATTCACCACCTTCTTTGGTAATCTCTTCTATTGCTGTTTCAAGAGGTTCAACTTTTGCAACTCTTTCGGCACTTTTTAACTTATCAATTAATTCATTGTTTAAAGAAGCAGCTTGACCACTTCCTAAACCTAATACACCTTCAGCCATAATAGCCTCCTATTACCTAAGATTTAGGATTGTTTGAAGCATTTCATCTACAACTGTTATTATTTTTGCATTAGCTGTATATGCTGCTTGAAATTTAATTAAATTTACCATTTCTTCATCACTATCAACTTTTGTTAGTTGATCATAATTAGATCGCAATGATTCAAAAACTGCATCTTGTGTTTTTAAAAGAAAATCATTTTTTTCTTTATCAGAAGATATATTTACTCGTATTTCTTGATAAAATTCAGAAAATGATGTCTTAGTACTACTATTTCCATCTTGTGCAAGACCATCAAATCCAATATCTTGTTTCCACTGAATTTTAGAAATATAATCTAAATCACTTTGAACTAAACTATCAACGGCAGCTTCATTAAATTTTAGAGACATAACATCTCCACCACTAAATAAATTTAGTTCAGTAACAGCTTCTGTTCCATTATATGAATCTGTTGCCATATGACCGTAAAGATATTCATCGGTACCCGTTTTTACAAATTTATCATACATATCACTTAATGCTCTAGCAAAATCATCTAGTTTATTCTTATAATCTACTATTTTATTATTAAAAGATGATGATGTTAAATTATCTACTTGTGCTTTTACTGAACCAGACTTAACACTAATCTCACTATCATAAACAGCTAAATATACTTTATCTTCTGATTCAGTACTTTGCTGCGTATCTTTAGAAATAGTATCTTTACTATCAACTGTAGTACCAGTCATTTTAGTTACAGCAATCCTTCCTTCAAAAGAACCATCTGTACCTTCTAGTTTTGATTCAACAACTAAAAACTTGTCTGATGTTGTAGTTGTAACTTTATTACCATTTGCATCTAAATCATAATTTCCATTGAAGGCAGCTACACTTTCGGATATTTGAGCATGATTATTTATTTTATAAGATAATGCTCTAATAAAATTTGATGCATCAACTATATTTGTACCATTTCCTAAATCCACAGGATTATTATTAGGATCTAATACAGCTTCACCAATTTTAACAGAGACTTCATATTCATTATTAAATTTGTAAGTTATAACATCATCTGCATCTAAAGCTACACTATCACTAATACTATCAATTGGATTTCTTGTAATTGGATCATCTATAGTTGCAAATCTATCTACTTGAGTAACATTCTCCTCAACAAGATTAACTTCTCTTATATTAGTATTATATTTAACTGCTACTGCTCCACCAATTTTCAACTCATATTCATCGTTACTTCTATTAACTTCAATATCAATATAAGAAGATAACTCTTTTTCTAACTGGTCTCTTTTATCAAGTAAATCATTTGAAGCAACTCGATACTGACCAATTTGTTCATTTATTGAACCTATATCATTTAATATTGAATTTATAGATTCAACACTATCTGTTAAGTTTCCTTTAGTTATTTCTTCTTGTTTTTCAATATTTGAATATAAATTTTGTAAAGAATCTACAATCAAAGTACCTTGCATTTTAAAATTTGATTTATATATTTCAGAATTTGGATTCGATCTTAAGTTTTCAACAGCTTGAAAATATCTATTTAGTTCATTAGAAAATCCACTTGTATCAGTTTCTTGAAACATAGCTTCAATATTACCAAGCATAGAAGATATTTCATCGTAATAATCTGATTTTGTATTCTCTTTTAACATATTATCATACATATATTGAGACGTAATTCTATAAGCTTCATCAGAACTAACACCACGACCAGTAAACCTAGAATCAACTGTAGCTAGTTCACTTAATTGAACTACTCTTTTTTTATATCCAGGAGTATTTTCATTAGCTATATTATTAGAAACATTTTCAACTGCATTTTTTGCAGCATTTAGACCACTTAAAGCTACGTTCAATGAATTAATCATATAGACTCCTTTAGAATTTAATATCTAATTATTGCATTACATTTCTTAAAATTAGATTAAAACGGCCAAAACATTTGTATAATCTTTAATCCCCATGGAGTATGCATAACGTCTTGCTCTTCTCCATCTTTCATATATAATATTTTTAGATTAGCAATTTGAGAGGAGGAAATCGAATTATCAGAGGTAATATCATAAGGTCTTATTACGCCAGTTAATGCCAAAGACTGTTTTTGCCCGTCTATTAACATCTCTTTTACACCTTTTATATAATAATTTCCATTTTGATAAGTCTCTTCAATTATTGCAGATACATTTGTAGAAAAAGTTTCACTAAGTTTAGTTTTTACTTCACCGTTATTTGCAGTAGTACTATTTGTATCAAAACTAATGCCTGCATTTGCATTAAATTTATCAGTGTATTTTTGTACTGTACCTGATAATGGTGTAGCAGTATTCATTTGTGATATTAGTCCTCCACCTAATGAATTTGTTCTATCAGCAGAAACTTCTCTTTTATTATTAGTATTTGAAGATAAGGACTCACTAATTTTAACTTGAATAATATCACCAACTTGTAGATCTTTTTTATCAGCAAATAAAGAAGGACCTTTTAGGGAATATAATGAACCTTTATTTTTTTTAACAACAGGAAGTGGCTTAGGAACCTGCGTTTGTGGTTTTTCAAATTTTATTTCAGGTTCATTAACACAAGCATTAAAAAGAAAAGGAATAATTAGAACTAATAAATAGTTATTGATTTTCATTATATCTACTTTCAATTATATATTTTAAGTCTAAAGCTATTTTTATATCTTTAATATCTTTTTTTATCAAAGCAGTACTTCCGTATCTAACTTTTAAAGCATCTAAATTTGTATCAGGATCAACAACAATAAGGGCTTTATTAGAGAGTATTTTAAGATCAATAACTTTTCTCTGTCCAATCAAATCAACAGCAGTTTCAATTTCTCTATAAACAATTCTCTCTAGTTTTTTACCTTTTTCAATTTTCTCATTTTTTTTTACTTCTTGAATTTGTTTTGCATCATCAATTTTTTGTTGTTTTTCAAATTCACTACTCATGTGAAAGTAGTATGATACAAACATTAAAATTAAGGCACCAAAAGATATAAGCTTTATCAAAAACCTTTTTTTATTATTTGTTTTTACTGCAACTATCATTTTACTTGATTACAAATGTTGTAAAGAAAATCTTTTTAATATTATCTTTCTTAATATCTTCATCACCAGCAGTTACTTCATTGATAATTTTATTTATTTCTTCTATTAATTCTTCTTTTAATAATGCTTTACCACCAACAGTTAATAATTCTTCAGAACTTCTTGCACTTATTTGTGCGATTACAGTATCAACTATTTCAGGTTTATACTCTTCAACTAAAGATTCAATAGAAGGTTCAATACTTTTAATAGAAAAAGATAATTTCATCAATTTTTCTCTACCTTTTGCATTTGTAATATTCAAAACTAAATCATTTATACTTGCTTTAAAAGTTTCATTTTTATCTCCAGAATCTTCTTTTTTAGCCATTTCCTGATTTTGCTGAGGCTGCCCACTTAATATTCCACTAGAAAATAGAAGATATCCACCTACTCCAACTGCAATTAATAATATCACTACTAAGGCTATAAGTACAATCATTATACCCTTTCCAGCGCCACCACTTGATGCTTTAACTTCTACATTTTCTTCAGCCATACTTAACCTTCTTTTTGATTATTAGTTTTATAATTTTTTAACATTAGTGTCAACATCGATGCATTTTCAGGACTTAAATATTTCATTAATTCTGTTACTTTATTTTCTTTTATTGTCAAGATTATAGCAAAAACATCTTCAACTTTACCCTCACTAATCATCTGATTAAAAATTGAAGCTGCGATTTTAGCTTTCATTTTATTGTATATTTTTGCGGTTTTACTATCAACCTCACCTTTTATATCTTTTAATATTCGTAAATTTTCATCTCGTAAATTTTCTATTTCTTTTTTTTCTTTTTCCACTTTAGTTAAAATTGTATCTAACTCTTTTTTTCTATCTTCATACTCTTTTATTTTTTTATTATAAAAATTATTAAAATCTTTTTTTAGTTCTATAACTTCAAGTTTTTGTTTCATAAGTGCGGAACTAGTTATTTTCTCTTCAGCATTTAAAAATCCAAAAAATACCATAGTTATAAGTAATAATCTAATAAAACTAATCAAAAAATCTCCTTTTAACCATTTATGTATTTACTTTGAATATATTCACTTGAAGCTTCTTCTTCTATTAAAAGAACTCTTCTAAGATTTTCTTGTTTTTCTTCTTCTAGCATATAACCGTACTGTTCAGTCTCTTTTTGTAATTGAACAATTTCATTTACAATAATTTCTAATTGTGAATTTAAAATCTTTTTTTCTTCTTCTAATTTAGAAATATGTAACTTCATTGTATTTTTATGAATTGCTAAAACTGCAAAATCAGATATTGCTCCATGTCTTTGAACACTAGTTGTCTTTATCTTATTTTCTGTAAACATTACTTCATCATCAATATGATTCATTTTAGCCATTATTTGGCCTTTTTGCATCAATTTTTGGTCTGTTTGTGATTTTTTTAACTTATATAATTTTTCAATCATTATTATTGTCCAAAAACTAAAATCATATCCCATAAATTTTTTGTATAAGCTTCAATATTATCACCAATCCAAGGAAGAGAGATAAGAATAAAAACAGATACAAAAATTACTTTAGGAACAAAAGATAATGAAGCATCAGAAACTTGAGTAACAGCTTGAAATATTGATATAATTAAACCAATAACCATACTAACTATTAAAGATGGTAATCCCAATAATAGAATTATTTTTACTGTATTCTCTGCAATTCCTATTAAATCCATATTAATCTTTTACTTTTACAGTGATCTCCAATGTCTTATTATTGAGTAGTTTTGAAATTAACTCTGCAATTTCATTTACATTTGACCCACTTATATCAAGACTTTCCTTAGAATTACCAGCTGAAGAAGTAATAGAATCATTAACACTTTTTGGCTTTTTGGGAATATTAATCTTATCCATTTCACCCAAAGCTGCTAAGATTTCATTTTCATCTAAAGTATCAAATTGTGAAAATTCGTCTGCCATATCATTATCTCCTTGCTTAGTCACTATAGTATCTTTTGACTCAATACATTTTTCTGTTATTTCTATATTATCTAAATCTTCTTCAAAACTCAATTCATTTGATAAAGAAGAGATCTCTTCTTTATCAGTATTTTCAATAAGTGAAACAGAATCCTTTAAATTATTCTCATCGTCTTTATCTTCTATATGAGATAATAACTCACTTAATTCATCATCCAACTGAATATACTCTTTTGTATTTGCATCTTGTTCATAAGCATCTTCAACGATTTCAACAATTGACTCTTGTATCTCATTTGATTCTTTTTCATGAATTAAAGATTCTAATTTTTTAATTATATGTTTTGATAACTCTTCAATAGAATCAACTGAAATATCCCCTATTCCATTATCAAGTAAATATTCTTGTTCTATTCCATCTTTAGGTTTTAAAAATTTAATTTTTTGATTTAATGAATTTTTTTTTATTATTTTTGCATCATCTATTAGATAAATATTATTATGATTATCTTCAATAGCCTCTTTTAACTCATCCAAATTTTTTAAGTCTATAATTTCACCATGTTCATCAAGTCTGAATTTTATATTTGAATGATTTAATAAAGCATGAATATCTTTTTTAAAACTTTCACTTCCATATATATATATAACCAAAAGATGACCCTAAAATTATTTTTTATATGGATTATACCTATTTTTTATAAAATTTTAGATAAAATAATTCCAATTACGCATAAGGTACAACATTGAAAATTTTATTACTTCTATTTTTTACATTTTATTCGGTTTATGCTGTAAAAATTAAAGACATTTCTAATATCGTAGGTATTAGAGACAACCAACTTATTGGTTATGGTCTAGTAGTCGGTCTTGCCGGAACAGGTGACAAATCGCAATTTACTATGCAATCACTTCAGAATTTACTTAGAAATTCTTATATCAAGATTCCTGCTTCTTCAATTAAGTCAAAAAATATAGCTGCTGTTATGGTAACAGCTGAACTTCCTGCCTTTTCTAGGCAAGGAGATAAAATAAAAGTTAAAATTTCTGCTATTGGTGATTCAAAATCTATTAATCATGGTGCACTTTTATTAACACAATTAAAAGCAGTTGATGGGCAAGTTTATGCATTAGCTCAAGGAACTATTATTGCTGATGAAAATAATCAAACTACGGGATTCATATATGAAGGTGCTACAATTGAAAATGAAGTTGAATATTCACTAAAAGGTGAAGATTCTATAAAACTAAGTCTTTTTAAAAATGATGCAAAACAAGCTTATGAAGTTCAAAAAAGAATAAATGAAATGTTTGGTACTAATTTAGCAATTGCTACAGATACAAGAACTGTAGAAATAAAAAAACCAAACAATGTTTCTATAGTAAAATTTATATCTGATATTCAAGAGATAGAACTTGATTCTACTTTTAAAAAGAAAATTATTATTGATATGGCTAGAGAAATAATTATTGCAGGAGCAGATATAACTATTCAACCTGTGACAGTTGCAAGAGGTAATTTTACTATTAGAATAAAAAAATCACCGCTTGATGATGCGCAATGGGAAGATAAAAAAATCAATCAAGGTAAAGACATTGGAGATGATGTAAGACTTGATAATAAACCTATTGCAGTAAACATAGATAATACACTTATGAATAGCAAAGGCACTCCTACAGTATCAGATTTAGTAAGAGCTATGAAAGTTATGAAATTACCTATGACAGATATAATTGATACAATTAAAATGATCAAAGACTTGGGTGCTTTAGATGTTGAATTAGAGATAAGAGGATAATATGGCTGAATTTTTAAGTCAAGATGAAATTGATGCTCTCTTAGATATTGCCGAAGCCGGAGAAGAAATTGATTCAGTAGATGAAGATCAAGTTATATCAAAAGAAAAAAACTACTCTATTTATGATATCAAAAAACCAAATAGAATATCTAATGAACAATTTAAGGCATTTTCAACTCTTCATGATAAAATGCTAAGAGATCTTATTACTGACCTTTCTGCGATGCTTAGAAAAATTGTTGATATAAAACTTTATTCAATTGAACAAATGACATATGGGGAGTTTATTCTATCAATTCCTCAACTTACATCACTAAATACACTTTCTATAAAACCTCTAGAAGGACGTATCGTAATTGAGTGTAATCCTGGAATTTCCCATAAAATTATTGCAGAACTTTTAGGGAGTGGTGCTGTTGCAGCAAGTGATAACTTAGATAGAGAACTAACTGAGATAGAAGTCTCTATTTTTGATCATTTCTATAAAATGTTTGTAAAACATCTTTATAAATCTTGGGATGAAGTTACAACTCTAAATTTCAAAATTGAATCAAGAGATACAAATGCTAATGCAATTCAAATTATTTCTGACCACGAAATTGTTCTTTTAGTTGTATTAGAAATTACAATTGACGAAGAGTCAGGATTTTTATCAATTTGTTATCCTATTTCATATATAGAAACACTTTTAAATAAAATTGTTGAAAGAATGTTTAATGAAGGTAAAAATAAAAAGGCAAGTAGAAAACCAGATATAACAACCCTTATTTCTGGAGCAAAAATGAATATTGAAGCAATTATGGCAGAAACTGAACTTAGCGTTTCTGAATTACTTAACTTAAAAGTAAATGATATCATCGTTTTTAACAAAAATGCTACATCATCTTCATCAAAAATTTATGTGAATAAAACAGAGAAGTTTTTAGGGGTTTCTGGTATATCAAATAATAGAAAAGCTATTCAAATGCAGGCTAATATAGATCATGAAAAACAAGAAACATTAGAAGCACTTAGAATAATGAGAGAAGAAAGAATTATAAAAGCAAAAGAGTCAAGTGAAAATATCAAAAGATTACTTCAAGAAAGAAACACTTATTAAAAGTGTTTCTTAAATATTAAAATTTAATCTTCTATACTCCAAGACAAAGTTTCCCCTGCATACATGTGAACTACATTTTCATTTTTGTATTCATAAATTGAAGGTACAACAAAATCTTTTTTTATCAATTTTATTGTTTTAGGTTTAGGATGAATATTATAAATTTTTTGTGCATTTGAACTCACAAAAGCATTTAAATTATCTAAACAATTGTGTTCTTCAAAAAGTTGTGTTAAAACTTGAAGTGCAATAGGAGAAGTAAATACTCCAGCAGCACAACCACAAGACTCTTTTTTATGTTTTGGATGAGGAGCCGAATCACTACCAAACATTAATTTTGGATGTGCTTTTAATGCAGCTTTTAGTAAAGCTTTTTTATCTCTTGGTCTTTTTGCAATTGGTTTACAAAAAAGATGTGGATTTAACATACCACCGGCAACATCATCTAAAGTTATAAGTAAATGATGTAAAGTTACACTTGCATATAAGTTATCATATTTATCTAATAACTCAATAGCATCTTTTGTTGTAATATGTTCCATTACAATTTTTAAATCAGGAAAAGCTTTTGCAATTGATTCATAAATTGGCATAAACTATGACTCTCTATCCATTACAAAACCATTGGTTTCCCCATGAATACATAATGGAATTCCTAATTTACTCATAGAATCCAAAGTTGGTCTTAAAGCTTCAACATCCATTGAAGCAACACCATTTTCTGAGTTTGTTGTAATACCTGCAGGATAAAGTTTTATTGCAATTATTTCATCTTTTATATCTTCTAAAAATTCATAAGAGTAGTCATTTTTAAAAAATAGTGTTACATATGCATCGAATTGATCTTCACTACATGCCTCTTTTATTCTCTGTTTATATGCTAAAAGAGCCTCTTTTGTTGTAATAGGAGGAACTAAGTTTGGCATAATAAGAGCACCACTAAAGGTATTAGAAGTAAGAGGTCCTACTAACTTTAGCATATCATCATCACGTAGGTGAAGATGCATATCTAAAGCTGAGTTGATTATGAAGTTTTGCATGCTAGATTGCGTCCTCGTCTTCTTCTCCAGTTCTGATTCTTACAGTTTTTTCAATTGATGAAACGAATATTTTTCCATCACCAATTTTTCCAGTTTTAGCTGAATTAATAATAAGTTCAATTGTAGAATCAACATCTGCATCAGCTACAATTAATTCTAATTTAATTTTTGGTAAAAAATCAACTACATACTCTGCACCTCTATAAAGTTCTGAGTGACCTTGTTGTCTACCATAACCTTTTACATCAGATACTGTCATACCTGTGATTCCAGCTTCAGTCAATGCATCTTTTACATCTTCTAATTTAAATGGTTTAATTACTGCTTCAATTTTCTTCAATTTCAATCCTTTTTTTATATTCTGTTATTTTAACCAAATTTATATAAATAAAAATAATCTATACTTTTTTATATCAAAATAGTTTCAGAGATGGGATTTTTTGACAAGGTCAAGGCGAAAAAGGAATCTTAGGCAGGAGCTTACTCTTGTAAGTGAGTGTCTAAGATTACTTTTCCAACGCAGTGGTTGCCAAAAAAGCACGGCTATAAAACTATTTTTAAAATGCTCGTTTAAATTCTGGGTATGCTTCTACACCACACTCATCTACATCAAGTCCTTGCATTTCTTCATCATTATCTGCTCTTAATGGTACTATTTTATTGATTATAAATAAAACTATATATGAAACTGTAAATGCAAAAATTCCAACAAGTATAATACACTTAAGTTGTCCCATAAGTGTAATTGTATCCCCATTTGAGGCAAAAATTCCAACAGCTAGTGTTCCCCAAATACCATTTAATAAATGAACAGAAAGTGCTCCAACAGGATCATCTAATTTTAATTTATCAAAGAAAGATACTCCAAATACTACAATTACTCCACCAATTGCACCAACTAAAATTGGTGTATATATATTATATAAATCAGGTCCAGCGGTAATAGCAACTAAACCACCTAAAGCGCCATTTAATACCATTGTAATATCTAGTTTTCCATATCTAAAATACATATATGCACCAACAATGATTGCACCTGCAAGCCCTGCTGTATTCGTATTCATAATAGTTAAAGCAACTGCGTCAGCCGATTCTTTTGAAGCTATTGATCCTACTGAACCTCCATTGAACCCGAACCATCCAATCCATAATAGAAAAGCACCTAAGGTTACTAAAGGAATATTTGAAGCAGGGATAACTCTAACTCCACCATTTTCAGTATATCTTCCACGCCTAGCACCAATAATTAGAATTGCAGCTAACAATGCCCAACCACCCGTACTATGGATTACTGTTGATCCTGCTAAATCATACATTGAAATATCTAAAAAAGTTCCTTCTAACATATCTGTTCCCCAAGACCAATTTACAACAGTTGGGTAAATAAAAGCACCCATAATTATTGTAAATAGTGCTAAAGGTAAAACTTTTGCTCTTTCAGATACTCCACCAGACATAATATTAATTACTTTTCCAACAAAAGCCATTTGAAATAAAAATGCCGCCCATTTAGACATTGAATCACTTCCAAAATCACCAAATGCAATTGAATAACCTATTAAAAGAAATGATAATGATGCAACTGAATAAATCATAGTATTAACCATTAATACTGCTGAAACATTTTTAGTCCTTACAAGTCCTGCTTCCAACATTGCAAAACCTGGCACCATAAAAATTATCAATGTCATTGCAAATATTGCAAAAAAGGTATCAATTACGTAGCTTACTGATTCTAAATCCATATTTAAATCCTCATTTTTTAGTTAATGAGCATTATATATTTTTTGAAGTATTTTAGATAGTAGTCATTTGTATATAAAATATACAAATAGATAGATTTTATATTGAAGGAGAAAAGTTCTCCTTCAATTTATACTGTTCTTATACAGCCTCTGAACCTCTTTGCTCAGTTCTAATTCTTACAACTTCATCAACTGAAGTAACAAAAATTTTACCATCACCAATTTTACCTGTCTTAGCAGCTTCAACAATCACGCCTATTGTTGAATCAACATCTTCATCATTTACAATAACTTCGATTTTAATTTTTGCTAAAAAATCAACTACATACTCTGCCCCTCTGTATAATTCAGAGTGACCTTGTTGTCTACCATAACCTTTTACATCAGATACAGTCATACCTGCAATTCCATTTTCAACTAATGCATCTTTAACATCTTCTAGTTTGAAAGGTTTAATAATTGCTTCTATTTTTTTCATATTCTATTCCTTCCTATTTATTAAGCTTTTTTGAACTCAGGGTAACACTCAAGACCAGTTTCGTGGATATCAAGACCAGTAATCTCAGTCTCTTCATCAACTCTTAATCCAACAACTACATCAAGTATTTTCCAGATAATAAATGAAGAAATAAATACAAATGCACCAATTACAACAACCCCTTTTAGTTGAGCTAATATAGTAACTTCTGGATTAAAGATACCTACAGCTATAGTTCCCCAAATACCTGCAACTAAGTGAACAGATAAAGCCCCAACAGGATCATCAATTCTTAATTTATCAAAAAATGGTACAGCAAATACAACTAAAGCACCACCAACAATACCTTCAATAAATGCTACAATCATTCCTAAATCTGGACCAGCAGTACAAGATACAAGACCTGCTAATGCCCCATTAAGAACCATTGTTAAATCCACTTTTTTGTAAAGAAGCTGTGTTAATAAAGCAGCCATAATTGCACCAGCACAAGCAGCCATATTTGTATCAGCAACTACCATAGCAATTCCGTCAATATCAGCTTTTGAACCTAAAGCTAATTGAGAACCACCATTAAATCCAAACCAACCCATCCATAAAATGAATGTACCTAAAGTAGCAAGAGTTAAATTTGAACCAGGAATTGGTCTTACTTTACCATCTTTACCATATTTACCTTTTCTAGCTCCTAAAATAAGAACACCAGCTAAGGCAGCCCAACCACCAACAGAGTGAACAATAGTAGACCCAGCAAAGTCAGAGAATCCAGCAATGATACCGCCTAATTCACTTCCTCCCCATGTCCAGTGACCTTGTAAAGGATAAATAATACCACTTAATACTACAACAAATATTAAAAATGGCCACAATTTCATTCTTTCAGCAATCGTTCCAGAAATAACCGAAGCAGCAGTTGCTACGAACATTACTTGGAAGAAAAAGTCTGCAGCTGCAGGATAAGAAGCATCTGCTGCAGTTACCATACTAATTGTAGAGAAACTTCCCATAATAGCTCCACCATCACCATACATTAAGTTATAACCTACAAAATAATACATGATACAAGAAATTGCAAATAGTGCAATATTTTTAGTTAACACCGTTGCATTATTCTTTGTTCTTGTAAGACCCGCTTCCAACATAGCAAATCCTGCTGCCATCCACATTACTAAAACACCAGAAAATACAAATAAGAAACCATCTAAAATGTATTTTAAGTCATTAAAATTTTCCATTTTTTTCCTTTAAAAAATAATATGTTGAAATTCTATCAGATTAAAAAATCTAATTGACATTTTAAGTGTATATTTTTTATACAAATATGCACAGTAAATATTTTGATTTTTTTTAGAATAGTCCATTAGATAGGACTTATAGTGTTATTTTTCATAGATTTTGAAAAAAGTAGAATTTTTTATTTATTTTACAATTTCATATTTTTTAGATAAATGTATATTTAATATACATTAATTTTATATACAATATGATATAATAACATATATATAGGAGTAATAATGAAAGAATTTTTAGAAATTTATGAACAAAATCGTGATAAAATAGAATTTTTCATACAAGAGAGCCTCAAAAATATAGGAGATCTTAGTAATTATGAGAAATATAACTTCAATGATATATTTAATGTTTTTCCATCTTTAGAACTAGTATATTTAGTAGACAAAAATTCTAAAACTCAAACTTCTCCTAATTATTATAGAAAAAAAATAGATAATAAAGCTATTAATAAAGATAGAAGTTATTTAATCTCAAGAGTTGAGTTTAAAGATATTAATATGGCATTTTCAACTCCATATATTAGTAGTGCCACAAGAAGTAGTTGTATCACAGTAACAATAAAAGAAAATGATAAGATAATACTTTTAGATTTTAGAATTGATGTATTACTCGAAAGATTAAACTTAATTGAATTAAATAAACCATTTCATACAGCAACTAAATTTTTCTATATGTTATCTGGTTTTTCTATGATTGCACTGTCTACATTTATCATTCTATACTCTTTATATGACTTTATAACTTTTGTCCTTTTTAAAGAGGGTATAGAATTAGAAGTAATATTTAAACCAATTATTGCATTAACTTTAGGTATTGCAATATTTGATTTAGCTAAAACCATATTAGAACAAGAAGTGTTTTTCAAATCTTATTCAAAGAATTCTAGAGTTGAAACAAAAATGATTACAAAATTTTTAATTACAATTATTATTGCTTTATCAATAGAAGCACTAATTGTTGTATTTAAAATTGCAATAGATGATTATCACAATATGATAAATGCCTTATACTTAATAACTGGTATTTCTCTTATATTAATTGCCCTAGCAGTATTTATTCATCTAACAAAAAAGAAATAGAATTACAGTATAATAATAAAAGGTAAACAATGGAAAATTATATAGCAATATCAAAAAATTCTAAAGAAATTTTAAACTCTGCACATCTTCTACAAAGTGTTGAAGTAAGTGCCCTAATTTCTGGAGAACCAGGTGTTGGTAAAAAATCATTATCAGTATATATTGTGCCTAAAGCGCCAATATTTAAAGCTAAAAATTTACAACAAGATATAAGTGACAATATAATCAATTTACAAAACTGTTCGATTATAATAGACAAAATAGAAAATATTACAAATGTCGATTTGCTAATAAATTGGGTAAATGAAAATAATATTAGAGTAATTGCAACAACTTTAAAAGATGAATTAAATACTAAACTTGCTGAATTATTTTCTATTACAATTGAATTGCCTCCTTTAAAAGATAGAGAAGAAGATGTAAAAGCATTAACTATAAAGTTTTCAAAAGAAGCTAGTAGTACTTTAGATTTGGAACAAATTATTCCATCTAGACTAATGATAAATATATCCAATAATGCTCATAGTTTGAGAAAGTCAATATATTTTTCATATCTATTTGAAACTATTGGGGAAGATGAGATTCTAATGTTTATGGAAAACTATATGTTTTCAAATATGCATGGAGACAGTTCCTATAAAGATTTTTTATATCTTCTTGAAGTTCCTCTTTTAAAAGCTGCAACAAAAAAATATAAATCACAAGTTCAAATGGCAAAACATTTAGGACTAAATAGAATTACACTTAGAAAAAAACTAGATACCCATAAGGAATTTTTGGATGACAGAACTTAATATTCAAATAGAAGAACTGATTTCTACAAATGCTAGTGATTTTGAGATTTCAAAAGTCTTTAGGAATTATTTTAAAGAATATGTAATATCAATAGATACAACTCTTGAAACTACAGGTGGAAAAGATTTTTTTGTAAAACATACAAAACATACCGACAAATTTTTAGTACTTATGTACAAATATATTTTGAGAAAACATTTTAAGAATTACCTTCCTATGGGAAGTTCAATTCCTATCACTCTTATAGCTTTAGGATCTTATGGTAGAGAACAACTTTGCATCCATTCAGATGTAGATTTAATGATTCTTTATGAAGATATATTAGGTTACAACCTAAAACCTCTTATAGAAGATTTTATAACTCTTGCCTGGGATTGTGGCTTAAAACTAGGTTCAAGAGTCCATGAACTTCAAGAAATTGAAAAAGGTGTAAAAGAAGATATTACAATCAAATCATCTATACTAGAATCTAGAATGATATATGGTTCAAAATATTTATGGTATGGCTATGAAAATGTACTTCAGAAAATAAGAAAAACCAACCAAAAAGAGTTTATTCTTGAAAAACTTGATGAACACAAAAAAAGACTTTTAAAATATCCATTGAAAATGGAGCCAAATATAAAAGATGGTTACGGTGGGATGAGAGAATCAAATATGATTTTTTGGATGGCTACAGTGATTTTTGGAGTAAGTGATATAAAACAACTTATGGGAAAAGAATTCACAGAAGATGAGTACAAAAAATATAGAAGTTCTTTAGAATATATTTTTCAAGTTAGAAGTGCTTTACACAATATTGCCAACAAAAAACTAGATGTAGTAAATTTCGATATTCTACCTGAACTAAGTTCTAAACTTGGATTTAGCCATACTCCAAGAATGACAAAAGAGAGACAATGTATGGCAAAAATTTTAGAAGCCTTACACAGAGTTCACTTTTTTTCAACCATTATGGTAAAAAAATTCACTAGACAAATTATTACAAATAAAGAACACCCTTTTGAATGTAAGAAATATAGATATAAAAGGAATTTATATATATTTGAAAATAAACTTTATACTTCATTTAGTGCAAAACCAAAAAAATTAATTGATTTATTAAATGAACTAATTGACTTGCCAGATGATGTTCATCAATTTGATAGATCATATGTTTATTATGCAAGTAGATCAATACTTCCTAGTAAACATACAAAAGAGTTAAAGAAAAGTATAAAGACTCTACTTTTTAGAGAAAATCTATATCCAATTATAAAATTAATTTACAATGCAAGACTTTTTCAAACAGTATTACCTGTAACTAAAAAAATAGTAAATCAACCGCAATTTGATGGATATCATCAACATCCAGTTGATGTTCATTCAATCAAAACACTTAAAAAAATACAAGAAATTAGTGATTCATATGTAAAAGAAATTTATGATTCTTTGGAAAAAAAAGAACAAGCTATCATCAGACTTGTTTGTCTCTTTCATGATGTTGGAAAAGGAAGAGTAAATGACCATCATTTATCAGGAGAAAAACTCTTTAAGAGTATGACTACATCTTTTGATTTTGAATATAAAGATATTCAAATTGGAGCTTTACTCGTAAGGTATCATAATATGATGAGTAAAGTAGCATCAAATGAAGATATTTATTCAGAAAAAGTGATTTTAGCTTTTACTGCTTTATTAAAATCAGAACTGGCTCTAAAAATGCTTTATGTTGTAACTTATGCAGATATATCAGCTGTGGGTGAAAGTATTTATAAAAGCTCTACAGCATCTTTACTAAGACAGCTTTACAATCAATCTCTACCTGCCTTTGATAATGTTGAACTTTTAACTGAAAATGCAAGAAGACTTGCAAAACAAGAGAGTATAAAAAAATCTAAAAGATACAAAGAACTTCCTGATATTATGAAAAAGAAAGTAATGTATATTGCTTCAAATCAAATGTTTTTACAATTAAAAGCAAAAGAAATACTTGATATTTCAATAAATGCTTATGATGTTCAAAGCTTTAGATATGAAATAATAAATGATGAAAATCTAGTAATTAGAATTATTAGAAAAGTTCCTTTAAATCTTGGTTTCTTACTTGGAAGATTAGAATTTTTAAATATTTCAACTATGAATATTTTTAAATTATACGATAATAAAAAATTCTTTGAAATTAGATTCTCAGAGAAAATAGATAACGAAGACCTCTTATATATAGAAGATATTATTGAAAATTCATTTGATATGACTAAAAAAACCAAAGTAATTGTTCCTACAATAAAAAAAGAGAATATTACTATTGATTGTAATCACACTACATATTTAGCTTCTATGCAAGTTATGGCTGAAGATAGAAAAGGTCTTTTTGCTTATATTGCAAAAGTATTTGATGATTTTGAAGTTGAGATAGAAAGTGCCAAACTTTCTTCAATAAAAGGAATAGCTAAAGATCTATTTTTAATTGAAAAAAATGGAAATTTTTGTGTTAATCAAGATGAGATTATTGAACAATTAAGTTTAAAAGATGAGGATAAATAATCCTCATCTTCTAACTTAATGCCAAAGCCTTAGCTTTTGCAAAATCTTTTTTCCCCGTTCCTAATTTAGGAACTTCTTCTACTATTTTAATTAAACTTGGAATCATAAGTTTATTATCAAATATTTTTAGCATCTCATTCTTTAAATTTTCAACATATACCTCATCAACTCCGGGGATAAGTAAAATCACTTTTTCACCTTTTTTTTCATCTGGTATTGAAGTTGCTATAAAATCTATTTCATTCTCTTCTTTGTTTAAAACTATTTTTGTAATTTTCTCTTCTATAGCTCCTAAACTTACCATCTCTCCGCCTAATTTTGCAAATCTTGAGTATCTATCTACAATAGTTAGAAATCCATCTGAGTCTAGTTTTCCTTTATCTCCTGTGATATAAAATGTATGTCCATCTATTTTTTTTAAGACTGTTGCAGTTTTCTCTTCATCTTTTAAATAACCTTTCATCACTTGAATACCAGAAACTAAAATCATCCCCTCCTCTCCGGAGCCAAGCTCTTCAAAACTATCAGGATCAACAATTTTAATTATAGTTCCAGGAATTGCCATACCTACTGTTCCCTCTTTTGTTCCAACTTGTACAGTATAATCAGGAGCTAAGGTATTTGGCAAATTACATGCTGCAACAGGAGTTGTTTCCGTCACTCCATATCCTTCTATGATATCTTTTCCAAATTTCTTTTTAAACTCTAATTTTACATCTTCTCTTAATTTTTCAGCTCCGGCAACAGTAAGTCTAAGACTTTCAAACATCAAAGGATGAACCTTAGAATTTTTTGTGTAAAGTCTAAAAAATGTTGATGTTCCACACATAATAGTTGCTTTATATTTTGATACAAGTTTTCCTAAACCTACTCCATCGGTTGGATCAGGATGAGCTACACATTTTATTCCTTCAATTAAAGGTAAAAAAGTTGTAACAGTTATGCCAAAAGCATGAAAAATTGGTAAAGAAGCAACAATTGTATCACTATCATTTGCATTAATTATTCCTGCTATTTGTTGAGAATTTCCTAAAATATTATCACTTGAAAGCTCCACTCCTTTTGGAGTACCTTCGCTTCCTGATGAAAATAAAATCACTGCAGTATCATCTTTTTTTGTTTTTTTAATATGTATTGCTTTTAATATAAAACTAGGTATAAATTTAACTGATAAAAAAGTTAATAGTGCTGAACTTTTTGAAATAAGTGGTTTCAAATCCTCCACATAAATAACTTCAATATCTTCAAATAACTCATTTACATTTATGCCTTTCCCTTCTAATTTTTCAATAAACTTTTTAGATGCAACTATTGTTTTTATTTCTGCTTTTAAAACTGCTTCTTTTAAAGCGCTTATTTCAGCTGTATAATTTAAATTTACTACGGTTTTCCCCATCATGAGAATAGAATAATTTATAAATGCTCCAGCAGAAGTTGAGGGTAATAACAATCCAATATTTTGTCCTTTTACCCTAGATCGTAATAAATTTTTAAATAGAAGAGATACAGTTAAAAACTTATTTCCTGATAATTCTAATCCTGTCGAATCTGCAAAAATAAAATCACTACCAACTTCTCTTAACTTATCAAAAATTGTATTACTCAAAGTATCCAAGTTTTTGATATGTTCAGTCCAAGATTCAGTTGAAAGTTTAATTGCTTCATTTTTTATAAGTACCGTAGTAGCAAGTTCTTTTTTTATTGCTTTTGAAAAAGATACTGTAACACTGTTTGTTCTATATGATTTTTTGAATTTTTTATTAGCTCTTGAAAACATTGATTCCCAAAGCCCCCTAATATAAAAAGCAACAACTTTTACATCCGTTTCACTTAATTCTAAAATCTTTTCAAAACCTTTTTTAAACTCACCCATATGACCATTTCTTGTAATACTTCCTTCAGGAAATAGTACAACCATTTTTCCATTATCAAGCTCCTGGGCAATAGTTTTAAGTGTAGATTTACTAGAAGCATTTGATATAGGAATTGCACCAAACAGTTTTAAAATCCAAGTCAAATACCATTTTTCATAGATTGGTTTATGCATTACAAATTTTACTTCTCGCGGACTACTCATTAAAATCACTGCCCAATCTATCCAAGACACATGATTCCCCAGTAATAATACACCACCAGTTGAAGGAATATTTTTAACTCCTTGAACTTCAAGATTATATTTCATGCCAACAACAAACTTTAAAAAAAGTAAAATTAAAGATTGAGGCAATTTATAAATAGTGTATAAAGTTCCAGCAATAGTGATTAATAAAATTAAATATATAGTATTTTTTGGATCTAAATTCCAAAATGAAACTATAGATGTAAGCATTAACATAGCAAACATAGAAAGAGAATGAAACCAATTGTTTCCAGCTAAAACAGTTCCTAATATTTTTCTTTTTGCATTAAATTGAATTAATGAATTTAAAGGAACTGCAAATAAACCACCAAAAATACCAAAAACTAAAAATGTAAAACCTAACAAAAAGGCACTCTCAACAATAGTTGAAAAGTAAATCATTAAAGCCATACCTAAAGATGCTAAAGGAATTGTTCCTATTTCAATATAGTGTTTAGAAATTCTTGAATATATTATTGAACCTATAGCAATACCTATTCCAGAAGCTGCAATCACTCCATTTATCACAAACACATCCGTAATATTTAAATACTGTTTTGCAAATGATGGAAATACTGCCATAAGACCTTGAGAAATTCCCCAAAAAACAGATAATCCAATCACCGATAAAAAGATAACATTATTTGAATAAATGGTTTTAATATTTTTACCTAAAAGTCTCCCTTGCATTAAAGCTTTTTTATCCAGTTCTAAACTAGCATTTGAGTTGTACGAAGTTTTCAACTTCTTTAAAACAAAAAGAGAAGTTAACATTTCTAATAAGGCTATAGGTACTATATAATATGTTAAAGGTAAAATTGCATCAAGTAAAGCTTCTTTTGTAGTCAATACACTTAAGTTGTTTGCAGTATAAAAACTTTCAAAAACTAAAGAACCACTGGCAATTGCAAATAAAATAGCAATAATAGATACAGATTGTAAAGCAGAGTTCCCTCTTGCTAGGTTATTTTTACCCCATACATCTAAAATAATTCCAAATTTTGCAGGAGAATATATTGCACTTTGTACCGCAAGAAGTACTAAGTTAAACATTGCTAAATAAAAATTTCCAGACAAATAAGAAAATATCATAAGAACAGATAAAATAAATGACGACACTGCCCCATAAACCAAAATATCCTTTTTATTATACTTATCAGAGAGATACCCACTTAGAGTAAACAGAAGTAAAAAAGGAATAATTATCATTGCATTGATAAATGATATCCACACAACTTGTTCACTTCCATCAAAAATTTTAAATGCTATATTTTGCAAAAGCACTTTATGCGATACATCTACTACAGCATTACAAAAAACAACAAACAGAAACGCTAATTTAATTATTACTATATTTGATAACTTTTCCATATTTATTCCTTTATTAACTTTTGCCAATTTGTATATATACATGAGTCTTCATCAAAATATTGATTAAAAAACTCCACATTTCTATCAAGAGGATTTTGAATTTTTTCTAATTCTCTTCTTTTTTTCAACCCTAAAGAATGATAAGAAAACATAGGAGAAAAAGGAACAGGATAATCTGTTCCAAAAAGTAGTTTATCATGAATTTGACTTTGATTCTTTGCCAAATCTTCAATAATTTTTGATCTAAAATTCATTACCATGGCAGATAAATCTGCATATACATTTTCATGTTTTTCTAAATACTCTATTGTTTTAAAATAATCATCACCAAATTTTTGATTATCAAAAGAGAAATTATTTAAAATTTTTGAAGGTTTATGTTCCATAATCGAATTTACTCCAAAAGGTTTATGTTCCATAATCGAATTTACTCCAAAATGAGCAAGTACAACTTTACATCCAATCTCAATTGCTAAATTTGCAACTTCAACTTTTTCATACATTGGATTTGATTCTATTGCATGCTCACTTCCTGTATGAACGATTATTGGCAAATCATAAGATTTAATTTTTTCAAAATATGGAATATATCTATCATCATTAATATCAATATCCCAATAATTTTGTAAGAACTTAGCCCCTTTAAATCCTTCTTTAGCATATTTGTCTATTAAATCTAAAGCATCAACTCTATTTGGATTTACAGAGAAAAAAGGAATAACTTCATTGGGATTTTTTTTATATTCATTTAAAACATCTTCATTGGAAGAACAAACAGTTTTATCTCTTGATAATTCTCTTCCTTTTGAATCTATTTTTGCATCCACAGGAAGAACTACTGATTTTGATACATATTTTGAATTTTGTATATTGTTAATAAACGCATCAACAAATGCATCATATTTTCTATTTAATAAATCATCTTTATTAACACCTAGTTTTTTTGCAAAAAGTGAAATAGCTACTTTGTCATAAACCCTTGAAAAAGAGACATTTGGATTTAATAAATGAGCATGAAAATCTATAGTTTCCATTATATTTCCTTTTTAAACTCTTCAATAGTGTGTCTATTAAAGATATAAGGTTTAAAAGAATTTAAAATATCAAGAACCAATACTTCAGGTAAAAATCCAGTTTTTTCTAATACTTTTGAACTTAATTTTCTCTCTATTAAGGCAAGTTTTTTACTTGTTTGTACATACTCTTCAATCAAATGTGATGAAATCTCATAAGCTCTTAGCTCTTCAAAGGTTCTTAAAACCTCAATTTCTGTTTTAAAATAAATCTCTTTATCATCTAGTAAATCGAGTCTAATTGCTTCATTCAAAAGCTCTTTGTTCAAATCTTTTTTTAAAATAGGATTTTTTATCTCACTAGAAATCATTTGAATAGATTGTAAAATCAGTTCAGCCCTGTCATCAAAATCAATATTGTAATAATCAAATAACTCTTTTATATAATCAATAGAAAAACTAAGATTATCTTTAAAATATTTAATCATATTTAAAACTGTAATTGTAATTTCTGGATAGTACTTCATATTTTTTGAAGTATTGTATGTATTTGGCAATAAGCCTTTTTTGCTATAAAAAGATATGGTGTGATTGCTTAGACCTGTTTCTTCAACCAGTTCACTCATTTTATAATATATTTTTTCATCAATAATTTTCATTTCAACTCCTAAAAGTAAAGAGTTAAACTCTTTACTTTTGAAATTATAGAAAAATTTAAATAAAAAGTCAAGAGTAGAACTCTTTACTTTCTAAAATGTTATTCTCTTGTAACTATTTTTTATCTCTTTTTGATAAAGAATCTAATGAAAAAATCACCAGCGCAATCCAAATCAGTGAAAAGGTGATTAATTTATCAAAGTTAAAATCTTCATGATATACAAACACTGCAAGTAAAAAAGCAAAACTTGGACCTATATATTGAAAGAATCCTAAGGTTGTAAGTCTCATTCTTGTTGCTGCTCCATTAAAAAGGAGTAAAGGTATTATAGTTACTAATCCTCCAAGAGTTAACATTAGACTAATATAATCGTTTGAATTTAAAAAGGATATTGAATCATTTGAGATTATATAAAATAGATATAAAAGACCAAATGGCAAAAGAATCAAAGTTTCAACAAATAATCCTACAATAGAACCTACATTTATTTTTTTGCGAATCATTCCATAGAAACCAAAAGAAAAGCCTAAAACGAGAGAAACTAAAGGAAGAGAACCTAAAGAAACTAACTGATATAAAACAGCTACAAAAGCTATAAAAATTGCAATATATTGATTTCTTGTCATTCTCTCAGAAAAAAACAAATACCCCAATAAAACATTAACCAAGGGATTTATATAATATCCTAAGGCAGTTTCCATGATTTTATTATTTCCAACAGCCCAAATAAATACAAGCCAATTTATAGATATGAAGAATGTAGATAAAGCCAAATATTTTAATTTCTTTTTATCTCTAATTAATAACTTAAAAACATCAATCTGCTTTGTTATAAAAAGTAATGGTATTAAAATTATAAATGACCAAATAATTCTATGTATTAAGACTTCTACAGGATCAACACTAGCTACTTGTTTAAAGTATATAGGAGCTAGTGCTCCCCAAAATAAAAATGCCAATATTGCATATATTTGTCCTAATCTTTCATTACTCAAATGTGTCTCTTTTAATAGTTTTCGAAACTATAGCTAAACTTGAGTAAGAGTTCCTATGAAAAAAAACGTTTTAGAATAAGAACTCGAGATAACAAAAGGGTATCTAAAAGTAAGATTGCCACTAATGTGACTCCTACCAAAGGAAATAATAAAGAGACTGCTAACATAACAAGCATAGCATTTTTCCAATGAGGTAAACGTGTTGGAGCACTAGGAGCACATAATCTAAATCCACTATTTGAAGGTCTTCTTTTCCACCACATAATCACACCAGTCATACTTAAAATCATAATACCCAAACAAATGATGGTATTTATAATAAGATTCCAAACTGTAACTAACCCCATATGTAGAGGAATTGAAACTGCCATTACTTTTCCTGCAATGGAATAATCATCAAAGCTAACCTTAGCTAATACTCTTCCTGTATATCGATCAACATGCACGGTTTTATCCACAAAAGGGTTTGAGGAGTCTGCATTCATGGTGTCTTGATTAATTGTCCATACACCTTGTTCTCCTTTTGGAAAAGAGATTCGATATCTTCCATCAAAACCAATTCTTTGCGCCAATCTTTCTATACTATCGATGGTGACATTTTCTCCTTTTAAGGTTCCTGTTGTCCCTTCTTTTGAACCAGAAGCAGGTAAAAGTGTTTGCTCAATTGCCCAAGGCATTCCCTCTGATGAAGAGTAATTTAAAGAAGCATGGGTTTTATTAGAAAGAGGTATTTTATCCCATTTTTGCGCAGGAAACGTACTCCAAGCTTGAACAATCTTTCCACCCCAAATACCAGTCCAAGACATTCCTGATAATAAAAAAAGTAAAAAAAATGCCCAAAGATAAACACCTAATGTTGCATGAAGTTCTTTCCAAAACTCATGTCCTTTGAGTGAAAGATTTGGAATAAGAGAAAGACGAATATTTCTATTTCTTGGCCACAAAAGATACAATCCAGAAATTAATAACACAATACCAAATCCTGCGGATATTTCTAATATTATATCTCCACTCTTGCCTAATAATAAATCACTGTGAATATTGTCTGCAAGATCATACCACCCTTGTCTTCGTAACCAATCACTCTCAATATTCCCCGTGTAAGGATTAATTGCAATCATAAGTTGTTGACCGCTTTTTTCTTTTATACGAAAAACATTGACTCTGTTATTTTCAGGGGCTTTTATCCATTCTAATAAGCTTGAACCAGGATGAGAATCTAAGACTATATTTGATTGTTCCAATAAGCTTTTTGTAACTGCTTGGGCAGGAACATGGACTGTAATTCTTTCACCATCACGACCATTAATATATCCTAAGAACATCATTGCCATACCCGTTATAGCAAGAATCCATAAAAAAGGTGTGACCAATAATCCTGCATAAAAATGCCAACGCCATACGGCTTTATAGAAAATATTACTTTCTGAAGAACATTTTATTTTCTTATTTAATCTCTTATCCACTTTTTCCCTTAATATAATCTATATTTATATTATTTAGTTTTAAAAGTGGAAGAATAGAAAAAAAATGTTAATTATTCGTTAATTGTTCGTAAGTAAATTTTTTATCTCTTCACTATTTAAAAGTTTTCCAGTACTTTTAACTTCACCATCAATTACAAGGGCTGGAGTATTCATTACTCCATATTCCATAATTTTAACCATATCTTCTACTTTTTCAATTTGTGCAAAAAGACCAGCTTGTGCAACTGCTTTTTTTGCATTTTCTGTTAAAGCTTCACATTTTGAACAACCTGTTCCTAAGATTTCTATTTTCATTTTTGTTTTCTCCTATAATATTGCGTTAAATATATAACCAATTAAAATTATTCCACTTCCAACGATTAAAAAAAATGTAGCGATAAGTTTAGTATGCAACAATCTTTTTAAAATCATAGCTTCTGGTAAAGATAATGCTGTAACTGCCATCATAAAAGATAAAGCACTTCCAAGTAACATCCCTTTTGAAGTTAAAACTTCAACTAAAGGCATAACTCCAGCCGCACTTGAATACATTGGAATTCCTAAAACAACAGCCAAAGGAACTGTATACCAAGCATCTCCTCCTGTATATTTTGCAATAAAATCAGTTGGAATATATCCATGAATAAAAGCACCTACACCTACACCTACTATTACATAAATATAAATCTTTTTAAATATATCTACGGTGTAATCCCAAGCCTCTTTTGCTCTTGATTTTGCATCTAAGTTTATTTCTGGATTATCACAACATCCATCCATTGGTTTTACATCAAGAAGGATATATTTTTCCATCTTTAAACGACCTATGACAAATCCACCAACAATAGCAACTAATAATCCAAAACCTATATAAATAGCAGTTATTTTCCAACCAAAAAGACCAAACAGCATAGCTATCGCTATTTCATTATTTAGTGGAGCTGAAATTAAAAATGAAAAAGTAACTCCAATTGGAATTCTAGCTTGCAAAAAACCTAAAAATAGTGGTATTGCAGAACAAGAACAAAAAGGTGTGATGATTCCAAATATACTTGCTAAAACATTTCCTGTAAACTCTGATTTTCCTTGTAAATAAGCTCTTACTTTTTCTACATTAAACCAAGTTCTTAAATATGAAACAGCGAAGATAATAGTAATAAGAAGTATAAAAATCTTTACTGTATCAAAAATAAAAAAATGTATTGCTTGTGCTGAATGGGTTGTTTTATCTAATCCTGCAAGAGTATAGATTAGATAATCAACAAATTTTTCCCAATAAGTAAACATTATAGACCCAATTCTTCTTTTACTTTAGGTAATAAAGTTTCAAGTATTTCATCATATGTATCTAAAAATGCTTCATAGTTTTTTCCATCTGGATCTTCAAATCCCACATGAATTACTTTTGCAGCTTTTGGAAACATTGGACAAGTCTCTTGCGCATTATCACAAACAGTAACCACTAAATCATACTCATTATCTATTACTTTATCAATAGTTTTTGAGTGATATTCCTCTTTCCAAATTCCTTTTTCTTCTAAAAGTTTTTTTGCATTTGGATTTACTCTTCCACTGGCTTTTACACCACTACTATCACTAATTGCTCCATCTAAAAAAGCATTTATTTGAGCTTCTGCAATAATACTTCTACAAGAATTTCCTGTACATAAAATTAAAACTTTTTTTGTTTTTGTGTTATTCATCTTTTTTCCTTATAATATATTTAGCCACCTAATAAAATTTTGAAACCTAAAATAATTAGAATAATTCCACCTAAGTATTCAGCTTTATCTTCTAAAAAGCCACCTAAAAACTTCCCTATATAAACAGCTATTATACAAAGAGCAAATGTAATAATCGTAATTAAACCAACCGCATAAAAAATATCTACTTCTTGAAATGAAAAAGTAATACCAATAGCTAAAGCATCAATAGATGTTGCGATTGCTAATATAAAAAGTGTTTTATTTTTTAAATCTTTAACTTCATCTTCAAAATCACCTTCTCGCGCTTCTTGAATCATTTTATATCCAAGATAAACCAATATAATAAAAGCTATATAATGGTCAAAACTATTTACAAAAGAAGCAAATACATTTCCTAAAAAATATCCAATTAAAGGCATTATTCCTTGAAACAATCCAAAAAATAGTGCAATTTTTATAGTTGTTTGAAAATCTATATTTTTATATTTACTCCCACTTGCAATTGATACAGCTACACTATCCATTGCTAAAGCAATTGCTATTAAAACTAATTCCAAATTCACTTTCCTTCTATAATGCTAATAATACAATCAATAACACCGGAGGCGTTATTATAAGACCAAATTTACTATATTGTGCAAAAGATATATTTACACCTTTTTTGGCTAAAACATGAAGCCATAGAAGAGTTGCTAAAGAACCAAAAGGTGTCATTTTAGGTCCTAAGTTACATCCAATAATATTTGCATATGCTAAAGCTTGATTTGGGATATCCTGTAAAGCAATATCCATAATCATAACCGTTGGCATATTATTCATTATAGCACTTAGAAAGGCTGATAAGAAACCTGTTCCAATTATTGCAATTGTATCACCTCTTTGGCTCAAATCTTTAAGTATAATTGTCAAATAATCTGTAAGCCCTGCATTTTTTAAACCATAAACAACAATATATAAACCAATACTAAACCAAACAACTTGCCACGGAGCTTCTTTTATAATATGAACTGGCTCTACTGTTTTAAATAGTGTTGCAATAATTAAAAATAGAACTCCACCACCTAAAGCAAATACTGCTACTGGTAAATCATAAGCATCACCTACAAAATATCCAGCAAGAAGTACAGATAAAAACACCCAAGAGATATAAAACAGTGTTTTATTTTTGATTGCACTTTTTGGATCTTTTAAAAGTGATATATCTACTTCTTTAGGAATATCTTTTCTTAAAAGAATCCATAAAAAAACAATTGATGCTATAACACTTACAATATAAGGGATTATCATATTTGATATATATTCACCAAACCCAATATTAAAATAGTTTGCAGTTACAATATTTGTAAGGTTTGAAAATACTAATGGCAAAGAAGCACTATCAGATATAAATCCACCTGCAAGTAAAAAGGCAATTATTGACTTCATATTTAAATTTAAAATTCTCATTTTTGCAAGTAAAATTGGGGTTAATATTAGTGCTGCCCCATCATTTGCAAAAAGAGCCGATACAAAAGCTCCTAAAAGAATAGAATAAACAAACATCTTAAATCCATCACCATTTGAGAATTTTGCCATTTTTAATGCTGCCCATTCGAAGAAACCAATCTCATCTAAAACCATAGAGAGAATTATAATTCCAATAAACGATAAAGTTGCATCCCAAACTATATCTGTAACAATAAGTACGTCATCTAAACTTACAACACCTAAAACTAAAGCAACTATTGCTCCAACAACAGCTGTTGTACCTATTTGCAAATCTTTTGGTTGCCAAATAACAAAAATAAGTGTAATAATAAAAATTGCACTTGCTAAAATCATAAACTATTCCTTTTATACTTTAATAAATCAAGATATATTGATATATTTTCTAAAAAAGAGAAGCTTGAATATTCAAGCTTACTCGTGTTCTAATTCTATACTAGGTTTTAACACATAAATAAAAGTGTCAACATCTAGTTCATCATAACGCTCAACTGTAACTTCTTGTCGTTCAAATTCTGCACCTTCAAATTCGTCTAAATTGTCCCAATGATTAATTAAATTTGATGAATAAAAAAGATAACCATGAACTGTATCTCCATTTTCATCTAGTTGAATTCCAGGATAGCCCATAGAAGCTGACCAACCTGCATCTTTTAAAAATCCTCTTACTGTTGCAGGAACAAATTTTCCTACAATATTTTCCAAAATATGTCCATTTGGACAGTTTGGCATCAAAGTTCCATATACAAAAAGTGTCTCAGTCATACTGTATCACATGCCTTTATTAAATTTGGTAATTCTATATCTAAAGTCATTATCTCTTTTATTGAAGTTTGTCTAAATTCATCAAGAGGAGTTCGTACAGAATAATAAGCCCATCGCCCTTCCCTCTCAACTCTTAGGAATCCAGCCTCTTTTAAAATTTTTAAATGCCTAGATAATCTTGATTGAATCATATCAAAGGAGTTTTCTAAATCACATACACAACATTTTCCATATATATTGATAAATTTTAAAAGTTTCACTCTTGTTTCATCATTTAATGCAGAAACCGATTTTAAAAAAATGTCCATATCCTATCCTTTGAATTTATGAAGTATATCATAATAAATTCAATATATCAAGATATATTGATATATAATATTAGAAAAAAGCAAGAATAAAGATTTATTCTTGCTTTTGATTTCTATAAATCGTTTTTAATTTTTTCTACAATAGCTTCAGTTGTAAATCCAAATGATTTAAATAACTCTCCTGCCGGTGCAGAAGCTCCAAATGTATCCATACCATAAACTACATCAGCAAATTTATAGTATTCTAATCCACGTGCAGCTTCAACAGCAAATACTTTTGTAGTTGGATCAATAATACTATTAATATACGCTTTATCTTGCTCAAGAAGTAAATCAAAACAAGGAACAGAAACAATATTTGCTTTAATTCCATCTTTTTCTAATTGACAAGCTGATTGCATAGCTAACATAAGTTCAGAACCTGATGCCATAATTGTAACAGTAGCACCCTCTCTTTTTTTAATTAGATATCCACCATTTGCAACTGTTCCAATTTCTCTTTTATCTTTTAATACTTTTAGTCCTTGTCTAGAACAAACAAATGCTGTAGGGGCATTCATTTTAAGTGCAATTTTCCAAGACTCGACATTTTCTGTTGCATCAGCAGGTCTAAATGTATAAAAATTTGGTAATGCTCTAAATTTAGATAAATGCTCAATTGGTTGGTGAGTTGGTCCATCTTCTCCAACACCAATTGAATCATGTGTCCATACAAAGTGTTGAGGAATTGAAGCTAAGGCTGCAATTCTTGCACTTGGTTTTAAGTAATCTGAAAATACAAAGAAAGTAGCAGAGAATACTCTAAATAGACCATAAAGGTTCATAGCATTTGTCATAGCTGCCATTGCATGTTCTTTAATACCAAAGTGAATATTTTTTCCATTTGGAAAATCACCCATACCTTTTAATTCAGTTTTATTTGATGGTGCTAAGTCAGCTGATCCACCTAAGAAACCTGGAATTGCAGTAGCAATTGCATTTAAAATCTTATGGTTTGAATCTCTTGTTGCAACAGAAGTATCTGCTTCAAACTCTGGGTAAACAATAGAATCAAAATCAGGATTTTGTAATTCTTTGATTTTTGCTTTTGTTTCATCACTTAAAGATTCATTCCAAGCATGTTCTGCATCTACACCTTTCATTAATTTATCAAAAGCACCTTTGATATCATAAGGAACTGCAAAAGTTTCTTCAGGATCAAAACCAGCTTTAATTTTTGAAGCTCTAATTTCTTCATCACCTAAAGGAGCACCATGTGTATGATGAGAACCTTCTAAAGTTGCTGCACCTTTTCCAATTGCTGTATTTGCAATTATTAATACAGGTTTTGTAGCAGCTTTTCCAGCGATAATTGCTTTATCAATTTGGTCAAAATTATGTCCATCAATTTCAATTACTTCAAAATCTATTGCTTGAAATCTTTTTTTAACATTTTCACTCCATGCAATAGAAGTGTCACCCTCAATCGTAATATTATTTGAATCATAAATTACAATTAAATTATCTAACTTTAAATGTCCAGCAGTTGCACAAGCTTCATAAGAAATACCTTCTTGTAAATCTCCATCTCCACATAAACAGTAAACATTATGGTTAATAACATCTTTACATAAAATATTTTGAGCATATTTTGCAGCCATTGCAAAACCAACTGCATTTGATATACCTTGACCTAAAGGACCTGTTGTAATTTCAATACCATGAGTATGTCCATATTCTGGATGACCCGGAGTTTTTGAGTTAAACTGTCTAAAGTTTCTCATATCTGGTAAACTTACATCAAATCCCCAAAGGTGAAGTAACGAATATACAAGTCCAGTTGCATGTCCACCTGAAAATACAAGTCTATCTCTATTTAGCCATTTATCGTTTGCTGGGTTTAGATTTAAGTGTGAACTTAATACTGTTGCAATGTCAGCCATACCCATTGGAGCACCGGGGTGTCCTGAGTTTGCCTTTTGTACCATATCAGCAGCTAAGAATCTAATCGTATCTGCTTGCTTTTGAAGAAGTTGTTTTGACATAATTATCCTAATTATCGTAGTTTGAGTCTATAAAATATCTGCGATTATATCTAAAAGTAGTTGAATATTTTTTGAAGTAAATTAAAAAAGAATTTAAGAGAAAAGGAGAAACTCCTTTTCTTCTTAAATATTAAAGATCTGGTTCGATAGAAACATCTTCATCAATAAGAATTTTAATGTTTGAAGTTCCATTTGTACCTTCATAAACATTAAATACATCTCCATCTATTTCTGTTTTTCCTGAATTTGTCCAGTTTGCATCTCCACCTTCAAGAGTAACTTTATCACCACTTTCTCCAAAGATTTTTAATTCATCTAACTCTGGATCATCATCTAAAATAACAATATCGCCTAAATCAATATTTAGATTATTTACTTTACCATCCGTCATATCAACTCCATCTACAGGAGTAGTCATATGATTAGCTAATGCATTTGTTAAATCAATTGTATCATCATCTGCTAAATCAACTATATTTTCTGTTCTGTTTGGTGAAATGTCAACATCTATTGTAACTTTTAATGAAGTTATATCTCCATTTTCATCACTTGTATTTACTGTAAACATTTTTGATAAATCTGAACTAAATTCTGAAGATTTTCCAGAATAAGTATATTCACCTGTCGTAAAATCAAACGTTAATTTACCATCTCCAGAAACTTCTATTCCAGCGGTAGGGAAGTCACTTTCAGTATATGTAGTTCCATCAACTTTTATACTATCAATTGATGTAGTTCCATCTCCTCCTGAGATATTTTCTAATACATTTCCAGTTGTTGATAATGTTACTGTACCAGCAAGAACATCTCCTAATGTAGATTCATCTTTTACTAATAATACTTCATCTCCATCTTGTACTTGTACAATTTTAAGTGGAGATTCTTTCGCTCCAGCACCAACACCTACTACATTTAATGTATCAATATTAGTTTCAACATATGTTTTCCAATCTTTTATAGTTTGATCACTATCTTGGTCTATTTTGTCTGAATTTGTATTTGGTTCACCGTCTGATAAGAAATATGCAACTGTTGTATCTGCATCATGACCTGTAAAATCAATGCTCATTGTTTCATTTAGTCCATCATAATAATCTGTAGATGCATCTCCTAAAGTAGTAATTTTAACACCATTATCGAATAATTCGTATTTTGAATTCATTGATAAACCACTTAAAAATGCAATTGCATTAGCTGAACTCATCCAACCATAGTTATTTGCTCCACCATTGAACAATGTTAAGTTTACTTCTGTTACACCATTTGCAGCATATGCTTCAATTGTTGAGATCATTGATTCTTTTGCAATTGTGAATCTTTGAGTATTATTTCCATTACTATCTTTAACCGTACTATACATAGAACCTGAAACATCTAATGTAAATAATAGATTACTAGTTGATTCTCCAAATGTTAAACTATTTGTTTCATCATATGCATATGCAATTGCATCACTGTCTGTTGCTTCTGCATAGTTTTGACCATTTGCATTATCATTTGTTTCAGTTGCTACTGCTTTTATATCTAATTCAAAATCTTTTGTTCCACTTGGGACAATCATTTTAACACTGTCACTAATTGATTTCATATCACTATAATCAGATATAGTAACATTCCAAACTCCATTGCCAGCATCAACAATGCTAGATGAATCAAATGTTGCACCTTCTGGAACTCCACTAATTTGTACTGTTAATGACTCACTTCCATCTAAATCATTTAATGCAGCACTGAAGTCTACAATATATTCATCAGAAGTATTTGCTGATTCATAAGTTAAGCCATGAATTAGATAATCATCTCCATCACCTAACGCAGAGAATCTAACTTCATCAAATACATCTCTACCACTTGGAAGAAGAGTATAAGGACCATCAATCGTATCACTTCCGCCAGTATAAGTTTGAGTATCTAAAAGAACCCCATCTTTATAGAATTCTACAACTGCTGATTCTCCCATAACTCCATTTCCAAGATCATAACCATGTTTCCAAGCAAAAGAGAAAGTAACACTTGATATGTCATTATCAAACTCTATTCTTAACTCTTCTGATGTACCTGAATTAACATCGTATGCTATTTCACTAGAACTAGCTGGGTTTAAATTTTGTGCTGTACTTCCATCAACTCCAAATCCATCATGATTAGTTCCTGAAACTGTTGAGATTGTACCTAATGTTCCATCTGCATTATATGCTTTTGCTGTATATCCATTTGAAGTATTTGTAATATTTGTATCATCAATAGTTGCACCAGGTATTTTTGTAACATCTATACTAGTAGTTGGAACATCTGCTACTGCAATAACTTCCACACTTGTAGTGTGAGTATCACTCCACTCTGCACCATCACTAACTTGGAAAGTAAATGAATTGTCAACATCGGTATCTTCACTTGGTGTAAATGCTAATTTCCCTGAATTAATATCAGAAACAGAAACAACTGTGCCAGCACTTATATTCACACCATTTAATGTTAATGTACCATATTGAGAATCTGGAAGCGTTACAATTTTTACTGATGCTAAACCATCTCCATTTGGATCAGTAAATGTACCAAAATCAGCCACTGTTAAAGTATAAGTTGTATCTTCATTTGTAATTATACTATCATCAGTTGTTTTTGGACTTGTATCTGGAATCTCTACATTTAAGTTAGCACTTACACTATCACCATCACCATCTGTTACAGTATATGGAATTTTAATTTCTTCTATTCCTGAACTCTTATCAACTTCTGAAATTACATATGTAGGATTGGTTAAAATATCTTTTGCTTCTACTTTTATTACTGTATCTGCTCCGATTGTTCCTAATAAAGTTTTTCCATCTGCTGACACTATCCATACTACTGAAACTGGATTTCCATTAGCATCTTTTGCACCAATTTCATCTAGGTTATTTACAGAATTTGCATCTCCCCATGTAAATGCTAATTTATCTCCATCTACTTTTACACCTGTTCCATCTGCTGCTCCATCTGCTCCAAATGCAAAGTCTAAGCTTCCAGTTACAACTGAAACAACTGGTATAACAACTGTATCAATAAGAACATCTCCTAAAGTAGAATCATCTTTTACTAATAATACTTCATCGCCATCTTGTACTTGCACAATTTTAAGTGAAGCTTCTTTTGCTCCAGTACCAACACCTACTACATTTAATTTATCAATATTAGTTTCAACATATGTTTTCCAATCTTTTATAGTTTGGTCACTATCTTGGTCTATTTTGTCTGAATTTGTATTTGGTTCACCGTCTGATAAGAAATATGCAACTGTTGTATCTGCATCATGACCTGTAAAATCAATGCTCATTGTTTCATTTAGTCCATCATAATAATCTGTAGATGCATCTCCTAAAGTAGTAATTTTAACACCATTATCATATACGTTATAATTTGAATCCATTGATAAACCACTTAAAAATGCAATTGCATCAGATGAACTCATCCACCCATAGTTATCTGCTCCACCATTGAACAATGTTAAGTTTACTTCTATTTCACCTTTTGCTTCATATGCTTCAATTGTTGAAATTATTGATGCTTTAGCAATTTCAAATCTTTTAGTATCGTTTCCATTACTATCTTTAACCGTATTATACATAGAACCTGAAACATCTAATGTAAACAGTAAGTTTGCTGTTCCTGATTGTGTAATAGTTGACATATCTACTGTTATATTTGTATCTTCAGCAGTAGGGATATCATCAGCAATTTTTACTTTAATTGCATCAGTAACAAAATCACCATTCCCATCTGTTACTTTAACTTCATAATGCATATCAAACGTAGCGTCATTTACTATTTGGTCTTCCACATTCATTTTAGGATGGTCTACATTATCAAGTAATGTATATGTAAATGTATCATTTGTAATATCTAACTCTATAGTGAAGATATCTCTTCCATCATCTGAAACACCTGTCATTGTATGTCCATCTGCACTAACATTTAAAGTTATTGCATGACCTTCTGATGTTAAAGCTGTTGTTTGTCCTGCTACAAATTCTACTTTTCCTGCTCCATCATTTCCGAAGTCAATATTAAGTTTTCCTGATGCAATTTTTACATCTGGATCATAACTATCTGCATCTGTTGTACCCATTAATGCATCTTCATCTACTGCTGCTATACCTGAGATATCTATTGTTGGTATATCATTTGGAATCTCTACATTTAAGTTAGCAGAAAGGCTATCTCCATCTCCATCTGTTACTGTATATGGAATTTTAATATCTACTATTCCTGATGTTTTATCAAATTCACTAATTGAATATTTTGGATTTGTTGAGATATCTTTCGCTTCTACTTTTATTACTGTATCAATTCCAACTTTTCCTAATAACGCTGTTCCATCTGCTGACACTGTCCAAACTACTGCTACTGGGTTTCCATCTTTATCTATTGCTACGATTTCATCTAAGTTATTTGCAGAGTCTGCATCTCCCCATGTAAATGCTAATTTATCTCCATCTGCTTTTACACCTGTTCCATCTGCTGCTCCATCTGCTCCAAATGCAAAGTCTAGGCTTCCACTTTTTGTTACTACTGTTCCTAGTAACGTATCAGTTAAATCACTTGTATCTACTACTGTTGAATTCGAAGATACTAGTTTTAAGTATTTATCATCAGCCATATTAATACCTACAGAGTATACATCTGAAATATTATTTGCTGGATCACTAATAAAGGCATTCCAAGCTGCTAATCTATCTGCATCTATAAATCCTGTGTCACTTGTTGCACCAGCAATACCATCTTGACTATCTCCAGCTGTTGTATCATCTGGATTTGTAGTATTATCATTTAGTTCAACTGTTGGTACTCCATCAGACAAGAAGTATACAAATGTCTCTCCACCATTTGTTGCTGGTGTAAAGTTATCTTCTGTTTGCTCTAAAGCATCTTCATAGTTTGTCCAATCTAAACTTGTTAATTTATCTAACTCTGTACTTAAAGTACTTGAATCCATCCACCCACTTACAGGACTTGATGCTGTTGTATCAAATGTATTTAATTGTACTTGTACTGGATTACCTTGTGCTTCATATTCTGCTACTAATGCTTTGATTGCTTTTACTGCATCTGCCAATCTACCATTTACATTACTACCCATACTTCCTGACACATCTAATGTAAACACTAAATTTACTGGTGGTGTTGCTGTATCTAGTGTTATATTTGTATCTTCAGCAGTAGGGATATCATCAGCAATTTTCACTTTAATTGCATCAGTAACAAAATCACCATTCCCATCTGTTACTTTAACTTCATAATGCATATCAAACGTAGCATCATTTACTATTTGGTCTTCCACATTCATTTTAGGATGGTCTACATTATCAAGTAATGTATATGTAAATGTATCATTTGTAATATCTAACTCTATAGTG
>PKUJ01000033.1 GCA_002869565.1 Arcobacter sp. | reverse complement strand
TAAGAGAAGTAAAGGCTAAAGATTGTCAGAAGAACTAATAAAAAAGCTAGATAAAAGTAGTATAGAAGATATGTCAAATGCCTTTAAACTAAAAGAGCTAATCTAGCTACAGTAAATGAGGCACAGAATATTGAACACTACCAATGGTCTCGAAAATAATTTTAAAACTGTAGGGAATTTTAGCTTTTCAAGAACTTTGTTAATCAATCAAGCCTTAAAATCTACACTTGTAACTAGTCCTGCTTTTCCATTTTCTTTTAAGTAAAAGCTTGATTGTTTTAATCTGGCATAATCTTCTTGTATTGCACTTGAATATGTAAATCCTGAATCAACTGCACTAAGGTATATTGCTCCAATTCCTGCTTGTCCTAGGCTTATTAGTGAATTATCTCCACTTTCATTTTTTTCCCAAATTAAGAGATTTGAAAAGATTGAATCATTTTCATCTAGCCAGTTGTTTTTATCTTCATCATATTCACTTAATTCTTTAAAGCCATTACCAGTATTTGCTCCAAAGAGTTCGTTTCCATTATCAATTATTCCATTATGGTCTTTATCTAGTGCTAAAAATCCGCTTCCATCTTTTAGTTCAGGGATCAATTCATTTTTACCATCACTATTTAAATCAAATTCAAAACTCATAGTGCTACTAATATTATCAAATGAGCTGAGATTAGAATCATAATTTATTATTAGTGGATCTAGGTAGATAGTTTTTTTTGAATTAATCATTGTTTCATGTTTTTCATAGAAACTTTGGGAAAAAGAAAGATTTAAATCAATATTAATTTGTCCTCTATTTGTTTTTATATATGCTTGAGTGCTGTATTCCACACTACTTTTTTGAGTGTATTCTATTGAGTGTTTAAATGTAGTCTCTATTATTTGCGTAAGTTTTTTATTTTTATGCATATTATTATCAGAGGGTTGAATTTTAAAATTTTTATCATTTGTAAAATTACTTAGCACTATTTCTAAGATATTTTTCTTTATTCTATCTTGATGTGTTAAATCTTTTTCATTAGTTAATAGAACTTTTTCTAGTTTTAATACTTCAAGTTTTACAAGATTTTGTTTATGTATCTCTTCTTTTGTATCTATTTTAGAGTTTATTAATAGTCTAGTAAATTCGCTTGTATGTTTTTGCTCAAATACAAAATCACTATCTGCTTGCATATTTACATCATAAGATTCTATTTTCATAAGTATCCCTTTATTGAATATACTATCTTAAATATTATAACAATTGATATAAATATATTTTTAAAGAATAAAACTATATGTTACTTCTATTTTGTTATTATACTCAAATGAAAAAAAATGAATATGATGTAATAATAGTAGGTTCTGGTGCTGCTGGAATGATTGCAGGAATAATTGCTGCAAGAAATGGTAAGAAAGTATTATTGTGTGAGCAACAAGTAAAATTAGGTCCAAAATTAAAAGCGACTGGTGGTGGCAAGTGCAATCTAAGTAATACCCTTTCAAATGAAGATTTTATGAATTCATTTTGAAGAAATGGACGTTTTATGGGTGATGCTTTATCTCAATTTGATCATAAGAGTTTAATTAAATTTTTAAGCGAGATTGGTGTAGATACTCATATCCCTGATGGTTTTAGAATTTTCCCTGTGACACATAACTCTTCAACTATCATTGAAGCTTTAGCAAACGAACTTTTAAAACAAAATATAGAAATAAAGTGTTTAACAAAAATAGAAAATCTTCTTTGTGAAGATGAAAAAATAATTGGGGTCGAAAGTTCAATTGAAAAGTTTTTTTCCTCAAATGTGATAATTGCAACAGGTGGTTTAGGATTTTCTATGTTAGGTGCAAATGGTGATGGCTATGATTTTGCTAAATCTTTAGGACATAAAGTGACAGAGCTTTATCCTGCAATGCTTCCTCTTATTACTAAAGAGAAATGGGTAGCAAACTGCAAAGCTGATACTATTGCTAAAGCAGAATTAAAAATTGACTTAAAAAAAGCAAAAAAACTCAAAGCAATTGGGGACTTGATTTTTACAGTAAAAGGTATTAGAGGTCCAGTTGTTCTTGATTTTTCAAGAGAAATAACTCCATTTTTAGAAAAATATGATGAAGTTCCTATTTTGATGAATTTAGTAAAAGGTTTAAATGAAGAAGAAATCTTTTCTCATATAAAAAACTATTCTGAAAATATTGATGCAAATCTTGAAGAGTGTTTAGCCTCTTTACTTCCAAACTCTGTTATAAAAGAGTTGTGTAATTTAGTTTCTGCTGATTCAACAAAAAGATTTAAAGATTTAGATGGGCAAACTAGAGAAAAACTTGTAAAAATTATAGTATCTACACCTTTAACTGTTATAGATCATGTTGGATTTGAAAAAGCTATGATCACGAGAGGTGGAGTTTCATTAAAAGAGATAAATCCTAAAACAATGCAAAGTAAAATAATTGAAGGTTTGTACTTTTGTGGTGAAGTTGTAGATTTAGATGGACCTTGTGGTGGTTATAATTTACAATGGTCATTTTCAAGTGGAAATTTAGCAGGACAATTATTATCTTGACCTGCTATTTTTTATTATAATTTAATATACTCTATAAGTTTTGCATTTGATTTATCAATAGATGTCCATGAACTACAGTTAAAATCAATTCTAACAACTGATGCCATATCCATTTCTTCTTTGAACCCTGCATATGTTATTGCTAAGGCTGATAAAGAAGGATTGTGACCTACAATCATTAATGAATCAACTGTATCAAAAGTATAAGTGATTGATTCAACTATTTCATGTAAAAATGCTTGATATATTACTTCATTATACATTACACTTTTAGTATAACCAATTTTTTCAGATACATTTTCTGCTGTTTTTCTAGCTCTTATTGCTGGGCTAGAGACAATTAAATCTGGGAGTATATTTTTTGATTTTAGTTTTTCCCCTAAAAGTTTTGAATTCTCTTCCCCTTTTTGTGTCAATTCGATATCGTAATCATATTGTTCAGGTTTTGATTCATCTTTTTGTGCATGTCTTAAAATATAAAGTGTTTTCATTTGATACTCTCGTGTAAAATATTTAAATAAATTCTAAAAGTATTTAACTTTTAAAAGAATAAAATTTAGTGCTTTTTTCTTTTTTTTCTAATAATTTTTTTTGGGATACTCAAAAGAAACAAATTTTGCATTGCTTTTTTTTGCTTCTCTCCAAGAATTACAAGAAAACTCAATCTCTATAATGCCTGTTGTTGGAATATTATCATTAAAATCTATAAGATAAAAGGCAAGTAAATTCAGTGCTGGATTATGTCCAATAATAAAAACACTATCGTAGGAATCATCAATAAAATTTAGAATTTCTAGCATTGTTTTTAAAGAAGCTTCATATAAATATTCATTGAAAATAATTTCTTCATGATATCTAACTTTTTTAGCAATTTTTGTTGCGGTTGTTCTTGCTCTATAAGCAGGACTTGATACTATTAAATCTGGACAAATACCTTTTTTATGAAGAATATTACCCATAAATGGTGCATTATTTTTTCCTCTTTTATTTAAAGGTCTATCAAAATCATCTAAACTAGGATTTGACCAGTCAGATTTAGCATGTCTTATTAAATATAACTTTTTCATAGATTCACTTTTTTAGATATACATTATTATATCTTTTTTTGTATAATAATCTTAATATAAAAATGTATAGAAATTGAGGAATAAAATTTGGGCTATGATTTAGAAAAAAAATTAGTAATTGCAATTTCATCAAGAGCATTATTTAATTTAGAAGATGAAAATAAAATCTTTGAAGATAAAGGTGTTGATGCGTATTATAAACATCAAATTGAAAATGAAGATATTTTAATTGATAAAGGTACTGGATTTAGACTTGTAAAAAATTTACTTAGAATCAATGATGATTTTCCAAAAGATAAACAAGTAGAAGTAATAATTATGTCAAGAAATAATGCCGCAACAAGTCTTAGAATTACAAAATCAATTGAAAAATACGAGCTTGATATTGCAAGGTCTGCATGGAGTGGAGGAAATGATATTTCTAAGTATTTAAAACCTTTTAAAGTTGATTTATTTTTATCTGCAAATGAAACTGATGTTCAAAATGCAATAAATGAAGGAATTGCAGCAGCTAGAATTTTACCTTATGTTGAAAATTTTAATGAAATTTCAAATCAAGTGAAAATTGCTTTTGATGGTGATGCCGTATTATTTTCTGAAGAATCTGAGATTATTTATAAAACACAAGGTTTAGAGGCATTTTTAGAGTATGAAAAAGAAAATGCAAATAATGCAATGCAGTCTGGGCCTTTTGCTCAACTCTTAAGAGTTATTTCAAATATTCAATCAAAATACCCAGAAGAGCAAACACCAATAAGAACAGCTTTAATTACTGCAAGAAATTCTCCTGCTCATGAAAGAGTTATAAGAACTTTAAACCAATGGGATGTTAGACTTGATGAATCTTTTTTCTTAGGAGGAGTTGACAAGTATGAAGTTGTTAAAGCATTTGGTGCTGATATCTTTTTTGATGATCAAGATGTGCATCTTGAAACAACTTCTAAAACAACACCAAGTGCGAAGGTTCCATACCCTGAAGAATCAATGTTAAATAGAATTTAATTGTTAAACAATTATTAATTTATAGATGATAGAATAATAAAAAAGTTTAAAGGATATTTATGGAACAAATGAAAACTGTATTTTTATTAACTCTACTTACTGTTCTATTTGTATTTATTGGTTTTAGTTTTGGTGGAACAACAGGGATGTTGATTGCATTTTTACTTGCAGGAGGTATGAACTTTTATGCTTATTACTATTCTGATAAACAAGTATTAAAACAATATAGTGCAACACAAATTGAAGATAGAAGACATCCTGTTTACAGAATTACTGAGAAGTTAGTTCAAAAAGCAGGTCTTCCTATGCCAAAAGTATATTTAATACCAGATCATACTCCAAATGCTTTTGCAACTGGAAGAAACCATGAAAATGCAGCAGTTGCAGTAACTATGGGTTTATATGAAATGTTAAATGAAAAAGAACTAGAAGGTGTTATTGCACACGAATTATCTCATGTAAAGCATTATGATATTTTAGTAGGAACAATTGCAGCTGTATTTGCTGGAGCAATTGCGATGATAGCAAATATGATGCAATTTGGTGCTATGTTTGGTGGGAATAATAGACAAGGTGGAAATCCAATAATTATGATTATAATGGCTATTTTACTCCCTCTTGCTGCATCTATTATCCAAATGACAGTAAGCCGTAGTAGAGAATATATGGCGGATGAAGGTGCTGCTAGGATGACGGGTAATCCTGCTGGACTACAAAGTGCTTTGGCTAAATTAGAAAATTATGCTAGAAATGGACATCAAATACATAATGCAACAGAACAAACTGCTCATATGTTTATTATAAATCCATTTTCAGGATTGAAATCAACCTTTGGTGGTCTATTTAGAACTCATCCTACAACAGAAGATAGAATTGCAAGGTTAGAAGAATTAAAATCTGAATTTCAATAGAAACTTTTTAGTTTCTATTGAAATATATCTACTAATTTATCTTGCGTAACTTCTTCTTGTAAAATAGGATAAATACCTTTTGCAATTAAAGAAATCTTTAAATCATAATCCACATCTTTAAGCATGAAATAGTTTGTCGCATAATCATATAATACATCTGGGAGGATATTACAAGCTGCTTCTTCTTTATTTCCATACATCGGATTATTTATACAATTAGAAGACTTTAGTTTATAATCTTTAATAAAACATATCCAAATGTATTTTGCATCAGCATTTGAATAAATAAGTTCAGTATTACTACTAGAACAAATTGCAACATGAAATTCATTTTTAATTTCATGTACTTTTATATTACTCCCTGTTATTAGTGCTAAGGAAATCTTTTTTCTAGCACTTTTAATAATTCTTGCAAAGGTAGCTCTTGATACATTCATCTTTTTCGCAGCATCTTCTTGATACATACAAAATGAATCCATTAAATGAATCGCTTCAAGTTCTTCATGTAATAGAATTACATCTTGAGTTGCTTGAATGTCTTTTGGACCAAAGTACTTTGATACGGGCTTTAGTTCAAGTTTTCTTTGAAGTTTTTCTCTTGCCATTAATAACCTTATTAATAATATATTAAAATTCTATCACATATTAGTTAAATTATACTTGACATATGTTCAATAAAGTGATACAATTCTGTCATATGTTCATTAAGCAGTAGTTTTTTACTAAAAAACTACCTATTTATGGCTTTGTATAATTTTTGTATAGGATCTTTTTTGGTGACCTTTTAGGTTTCCATATTGTACAAAGTGTATTTGTTGTTTCAGCTTTAATGGAATGTATTTTTAAACATCAGTTATAATTAGGATTAAAATTACATAATTGTCTTTTCCCTAGTCATTACTTTTTTTCACTCATCCTAATTCAGGGCTGATGTTTTAAATCTCATCTGATAAACAATCTTATTTATAAAAGGAGGGACTATGATTAGAATAGTATTTCCCACAAATGAAAAATTAAGTTATATTTCTACTGTTGATAGTACGTTTGATAATGCTGATTACCTTACTGTGTTAAATGTAAGAGGTCAAAATATTGTTGACGTCGAGACAATTAAAAATCCATACATTCATTCAAAAGATACAATTATTAAAACATGTAAAGAGAATAAATTTTCTGTTTTGATCTCACCTGAAGGTGAATGTTTACCACTTAAAAAATTACATAAAAATGGTGTATCAGTATATAAATCAAATGAGTTTAAAACAGTATTGCATACATTTAGTGATTTTGTACAAGATAAATTAGAAAAAATAGATTAAAAAAAAGCGGAACAAAAGCTCCGCTGGTATCCTTTCAACTTAACCAAAGTAAAGGACAAAGGAATATTACAAAAATTTACTTTAAATAGAGTGAAATTTTCTAATTAGTTATAAACTTTTTTAACATTTTCAATTTTACTACTCATATTAAGTAATGCCATATCCGCCAATACAAGTGCCATCATAGATTCTGCAACAACACTTCCTCTAATAGCAACACAAGGATCATGTCTTCCTTTTAACTCACATTCAACTTCATTATCATGAATATCTATTGTTTCTTGTTTTAAGAAAATAGAAGGTGTTGGTTTAAAAAATATTTTAACATTAATATCATCTCCATTTGAAATACCTCCAAGTATTCCACCACTATGATTAGTTTTGAAACCTTCTTTTCTTATTTGGTCATTATTATCTAAACCTTTTTCATGAACTGCTTCAATTCCATCACCAATTTCAACAGCTTTAACTGCATTTATACTCATCATAGCATTTGCAATTTGTGCATCAAGTTTAAAATATAGTGGCTCACCTAGTCCTATTGGACAATTTTTTACATTTACAAGGGCAACTCCACCAACTGAATTGTGTTCACCTTTTGCTTTTAAAATTGCTTCTTTTTGAAAATCTTCTTTATTTTTATCTAATGTAAAAATTTCAGATGTTTTTGAATATTCAAAATCAATTGTTGAAGCTTTTATTCCATCAATTTCACAAATTCCACTTTGAATATCAATTCCAAGTTCAGTTAACATTAGTTTTGCAATAGCTCCCGCTGCAACTCTAGCAGCTGTTTCTCTTGCCGAACTTCTTCCTCCACCTCTATAATCTCTAACCCCATATTTATTAAAATATGTAAAGTCTGCATGACCTGGTCTAAAAAGGTCTTTTACATTTGTATAATCTTTACTTTTTTGGTTTTCATTAAAAATTACCATAGAAATTGGAGTACCCATTGAAATACCTTCAAATACTCCACTTAAAATTTCTACCCTATCGCCTTCATTTCTAGCCGTTGCGTAAACATTTTGTCCTGGTTTTCTTCTATTCATTTCACTTTGAATAAAGTTTTCATCAATTTTAATTCCAGCTGGAATTCCATCTACAACACAACCTAAGGCTTTTCCATGGCTTTCTCCAAAAGTTGTAAATCTAAATCTTTGTCCAAAGCTGTTCATCTATTTTTTTCCTTTTAATATATCAATAGCAATTTTAGCGACTGCTTGTTGTGCAAGTTTTTTACTTTTACCTATTGCTTTTCCATAAGTTTTTCCATCAATCCAAATTGATACTTCAAACTCTTTTTTATGATCAGGTCCATAAGAACCTTCTATTTTGTACTCTGGAATTGTTCCAAATTCAGCTTGTGTTACTTCTTGTAAAGCAGTTTTATAATCACTAAAAAGTACATCAAGAGTTATCTTGTCATATGAAGTTTCTAACAGATTAAGAATAATAGGTTTTAAAACTTCAAGTCCAGATTCTAAATAAACTGCTCCCATAATTGCTTCAAATGCATCAGATAATATAGAAGCTTTACTTCTACCTTTATTTCTCTCTTCTGCATTAGAAATAAAAATATAATCACCAAGTTTTATTTCATTTGCCAATTTTGTAAAACCAGTTTCATTTACTAAACTAGCTCTAATTTTTGATAAATCACCTTCATTTGATTTAGGAAACTTTGTATAGAGATATTCTCCAACAATTAAGTTTAAAACTGCATCCCCTAAAAACTCTAACCTCTCGTTATTATATGGTTTCTTATAACTTTTGTGTGTAAGTGCTTCGATTATCAGATCTTTGTTTCTAAACTGATAATCCAAACACTTTTCTAATTTTGAGTAATCACTCATTTCTTTCCCCTTTTAAATTCTTGTTTTTTATTCGTGAAAGTATATCACATCTTTTATTATGAGCATGTCTTGTTTGATCTTTTATTGAAGAAACATTCACTGTAAAGATTGATTTCTTTCAACCAAGTCTTTTACTAAATGATGTTTAACATTAAATGTTAGAATACTATGACAATGTGGACATCTTGTGTCAAATATTGGATGAATGTGTTTACATTCGGTACAAATAAATTCAAAGTCAATTGTAGCAGGAACATAATGCTCATGATCATTTAATATCATCAATATATCAAATACAAAATCATCACTATGTTTTAAAGTTTTTAAATAACCTTTTGCATTGTATAATTCATTTAAAAATTCATTATTTGCAACTTTTTCAAAATCAATATCATTAAAATTCAGATACCACATGAGATCAACAAGTTTTTTAAAATCAAACTCATTTGCATGTTCCCAAAAAAAATCTTTATTATATTGTAAATAAAATTTTGCAACCAATCTTTGGATTAATGGATCTTCTTTAAATATTTCATAAAGTTTTTGAGTCTTTTTTTCATAAGATTCTATAGGGTCATTTATAATAGTAAGTGTATTTATAAAAAGTTTATCTTTTTTTGTTTCAATTCCAATTTCTTCTAAGCAATCAATAATATCACTAGCATTTTTATATTCATTAAGTTTTTCATTTATTATTAATAGGTGTTTTAATGCTTTTGTATTCCTAGGAGAGAACTTTAAAATTCTTAAAAATATCTCCCGTGACCTTTGCAAAAAACCACCTTTGAAATATGTAGTACCTAAAAGTTCAAGAAGTTCTTCTTTTTTTACTCTATCTGTTACATGTTCTAGTAGTGTAAGGTATACAGATATAGCTTTATTATAATTCCCTTTATGAACAAAAGTCGAAGCTAAAAGGATAATAGAATCAAAAGGTAGATTATATGTTTTATAAAGATGTACATAATCTTCTTCTTTTAGTTTTCCTATTTCAAATCTTTTTAATAGTTTCCTATAATCTTTTCTTGCACGCTTCTCTTTATAAGCACTAAAAGAGTACGTTAAAAATGATATAAAAAATATAAGGGCGAAAAATACAATAATTCCAAAGAGAGGATCTCTGTATTCTAAGACTAAACTATCCAAAAAAAACCTTGTATATATAATTTGAAAAGATAATATATCATAAAAGGGCATACAAAATAATAAAATTTTAGATATAATCCCAAAATGATTACAAAAGAATCCATAGAAAATCTTAAAAACCATCTTGACGTTGTTGATGTGGTTTCTCAATTTATAGAATTAAAAAAAAGTGGAGCTAATTTTAAAGCATGTTGTCCCTTTCATGGAGAAGAAACTCCTTCTTTTGTAGTAAGCCCTGCTAAACAAATATATCACTGTTTTGGTTGTGGAGTAGGGGGAGATTCTATTAAGTTTGTAATGGAATATGAAAAACTCTCTTATCCTGAAACTTTAGAAAAACTTGCATCTATGCATAATGTTAGTTTAGATTATGATAATACTAATAATGAAAAAAAACAAGATACAAAAGTATTAGAAGAAGTAAATAAATATTATCAAAAACTTTTTGTAAATAACAATACTGCTAAAGAGTATATCCATTCAAGAGGTATTTCAGAATTTTCAGTTGAAAAATTTGAAATTGGCTATGCTCCAGTTTCATCAGATACTATTAATTTTTTAAAAAACAATTATTATAATTTAGCAGATGCTAAAGAATTAGGAGTAATTGATACGGGACAAAATGGGCTCTATTCAAGATTTATAGAGCGAATAACATTTCCTATTTATTCAATTAGCGGGAAGATAGTTGGTTTTGGTGGTAGAACTATTACTGGTCATAATGCAAAATATGTAAACTCACCTCAAACAAAACTATTTAATAAATCAAAATTATTGTACGGCTATAATTTAGCAAAAGAGAATATATATAAAAAAAATAGAATCATAGTTACAGAAGGTTATTTAGATGTAATTATGCTTCATCAAGCAGGTTTTAATACTGCTGTTGCTACTTTAGGAACTGCTCTTACAAAAGAGCATTTACCATTATTAAGACGAGGTGAACCAAAAGTAATAGTTGCTTACGATGGAGATAGTGCTGGATTAAACGCTGCATTTAAAGCCGCTGTTATGTTATCTCAAAGTGAATTTGAAGGTGGAGTAATTATTTTTGGAGAAGGTAAAGATCCTGCTGATATGGTAAATGATGGAAAAATTGAAGAACTTAATCGTATTTTTGCAAATCCACAAGCTTTTATATCTTTTTCAATTGATCATATAATTGCAAAATATGATATAAATGATCCAAGTCAAAAACAAAAAGCATTATTTGAATCAAATGATTATTTAAAATCTTTAGGAATGATTTATCAAGATGAATATAAAAGATATATTGCTCAAAAATTAAATATTAGAGAAAATCTTGTAAAAGTTAGTACTGATGTTGTTAGACAAAATGATGTAAGTCTTACAAAAATCGATATTGCTGAATTATGTATTATTAGATCAATATTAGAAAAACCAAAAAGATTAGACTCTGTTTTGGATATTATTGATTCTTCAATGTTTGAATATCATAGAAATGAATTCGAATTATTAATAACAGATATAAATCATCAAAGTTTAAATGGAATAATTTTAAATGAGAAATTGGAAGTTTATGATGATCAGAGATTAAATAGTGAATTATTAGTATTACTTTTAAAATTTTATACAAATAAATTAAGATCTATTCAATATAATGAAACTTTAGCATTTAAAGAAAAAGCAAACCTTTTACGAAAAGTTAAAGATAATATTTATCAACTTAAACTTGGGAAATTGGTAAGTTATAACTTATAGTTTAATTTATTTATTGAAAAACTAGTTATTTTTCTGTAAACTAATGCAAAATTTTTAAGAGGACATTTTATGGAAATTATTGAATCATCAAACGCGCCAGCTGCAATTGGGCCATATTCTCAAGCTGTAAAGGCAAATGGGTTAATTTATACTTCAGGACAAATACCTTTAACTCCTGCTGGGGAATTAGTAGAAAGAGATATTAAGAAACAAACTAGACAAGTTCTAGAAAATTTAAGAAATTTACTTAATGATGCAAAAAGTTCTATGGATAGAGTTATAAAAGTTACTATATATCTAGAGAATATGGATGACTTTGGTGTTGTTAATGTACTTTATGCAGAAGCATTTGGCGATCATAAGCCAGTTCGTAGTACAGTAGCTGTTCGAACTCTCCCTAAAAATGTGTTAGTAGAGATGGATGCAATTGCATTACCATATGATTATTGCTAAGATTTTTTGGCTTAAAGAAAGTTTAAACTAACTTTAGATAATATTTCGTCCCGTTAAAAGAAAAAGTTAATAAAAGATTGATAAATTAGAGGAATGAAATATGTACGCAATTATTAAGTGTGGTGGTAAACAGTACAAAGTAACTGAGGGTGATATCTTAGATATTGATTATACTGGTAAAATCGCTAAGGAAACTCTTGAAATTACTGATGTTTTAGCAATAAACGATGGTGAGCTAAAAACTGGTGATGCTGTTTCTACTGCTAAAGTAGAAGCTGAAGTTGTTTTAGATGGAACAGGTGTAAATAGAGCTAAAAAAGTTATTATTTTCAAAAAAAGAAGAAGAAAAGATTCTAAATTAAAAAGAGGTTTCAGAGCAAGCTTCACTAAAATTAGAATTACTAAAATAGCAGCATAAGGAGCAAGGAATGGCACATAAGAAAGGTCAAGGATCTACTCAGAATAATAGAGATTCAGCTGGAAAAAGACTTGGAGTTAAAAAATTTGGTGGAGAAGTAGTAAGAGCTGGAAACATCATTATTAGACAAAGAGGAACTAAAGTTCACGTTGGACAAAACGTAGGTATTGGAAAAGACCACACTATTTTTGCATTAATTGATGGTGTTGTTAAGTTTGAAGTAAAAGATAAAAAAAGAAAAAAAGTATCAGTTTACGCTTCATAAATTTAAATAAAATTAAATTTCTTAAAGGGTGTAGAGCTTTTTGCCTACACCCTTTTTTTGTTTAGTTATTAATAATGAATTATTAAAATAGATATTTGATTATTAGTAACTATAGGCTTTATCTTAAAGCCCCTTAGGTTTTCTCATAGAGAGAACAAGTTCAGGCTTCTTTTAAATGGAATTTATTACTAGTAAAAAGAAGAAATAAGTGTTATGAGTCACCTTTTAGTGGGACATTAAAAGGGAGATAAAAGTGTTTGTTGATAGTGTAAAATTTACTGTAACATCAGGAAAAGGTGGACAAGGTTGTGCTTCATTTAGAAGGGAAAAATTTGTTGTAAAAGGTGGACCTGATGGTGGTGATGGTGGAAAAGGTGGTGATGTTTACTTTAAAGTAGATAACAATACTGATACTCTTTCATGGTTTAAAGGTAGACATAATTTGAAAGCCGATAATGGAATGCAAGGTATGGGAAGAAACATGACCGGTAAATCTGCACCTAACTATATCATGGTTGTACCTCCTGGAACACAAGTAATTGATGATGAAACAGAAGAAATTTTGTTAGATTTACTTGAAGAGGGTCAAACTGAATTATTTTTAGAAGGTGGAAAAGGTTGATTAGGTAACACTCACTTTAAAAACTCAAGAAATCAAAGACCAACTTACTTTCAACCAGGACTTCCAGGACAAAGTAGAAAAATAAGATTAGAACTAAAACTTATTGCTGATGTTGGATTAGTAGGATACCCAAATGTTGGAAAATCAACACTTATTTCAACTACCTCAAATGCAGAACCAGAAATTGCAAATTATGAATTTACAACTTTAACACCAAAATTAGGTGTTGTAGAAGTTGGAGATTACAACTCTTTTGTAATGGCTGATATTCCAGGAATTATTGATGGTGCAAGTGATGGCAGAGGTTTAGGATTAGAGTTCTTAAGACATATTGAAAGAACTAAAACACTTCTTTTTATGATTGACATTGCTAATTATAGAACTACAATAGAACAATATCAGGTATTAAAAGAAGAAGTTAAAAAATTCTCTACAGAATTAAGTGGTAGAAAATTTGCTATTGCTCTAACAAAAACTGACGCATATTATGGTGAAGACCTTGAAGGTGATATTAAATCTTTTATTGAAGAATTGGGATTAGAAGTTTCTACTTCAAATGATTTTGGATTTAAAAAAGATCTTCCTTATTATGTTCAAGATTTAACTTTTAATAGATTTGATGAAGAAAAACCATTTTTTATTTTACCAATTTCATCTGTAACTCATATGAATACTACACCAATAACATATGCCTTATATGAATTAATAGGACAAACAAAGAAATGAAAAGAATTGTTATAAAAGTTGGAAGTGCTGTATTAAGAGAAGACAATTTTCTTGCAGTTGAAAGACTTAATAACTTAGTAGATTTAATTGCAAAATTAAAAAATGAAAAAAAACTAGAAGTTATATTAGTCTCTTCGGGTGCAGTTGCCGCTGGAAATACTGTATTGAACTTAAATAGAAAAGAGGTTTTAAATCGACAAGCACTAGCTGCAATTGGACAACCACTTTTGATGAAACATTATAAAAAAAGATTTGCAGAGCATGGATTAAAATGTGCCCAAATGCTTTTAGTTGCAGAAGATTTTGATTCAAGAAAAAGATCTGAAAATGCAAAAGGTGTGATGGAAATTTTACTTGCAAATAATATAATTCCAATTTTAAATGAAAATGATGTGATTGCAAATCAAGAACTTTTAATAGGTGATAATGACCAATTAGCTGCTCATGCTACACACTTTTTTGATGCAGATTTATTAGCAATTTTATCAGATGTTGATGGTTTATATGATTCAAATCCACATGAAAACCCAAATGCAAAAATGAGAAAAATAGTAAATTATTTAGAACCTGAAGAATTAGAGATGAAACATAGTCCAAATTCAGAATTTGCAACGGGTGGAATTGTTACAAAATTAAAAGCAGCAAGTTTTTTAATACAAAGAAATCGAATGATGTATTTATCTTCAGGTTTTGATTTAACAAATGCTTATGATTTCCTTCTAGATGGAAATCATAAAAGTGGAACACTATTTAAAAAATAACCAAGTTATTTAAAATAATAGGTCCTTTATTAAATGGGACATTTAGCAAGGAAATTAAAATGAGTAAAAAGATATTATTTATGGGAACACCAGATTATGCAACTAAAATATTTGAAGAGATATTGAATAGTTCTTATGAGATAGTTGGTCTTTTTACTCAACCTGATAAACCTTTTGGACGAAAACAGATTATTACTCCTCCTCATATAAAACAATATTGTCTTGATAAAAATTTAGATTTTCCAATTTTTCAGCCAGAAAGATTAAAAGGAAATGAAGAAGCGAAAAGCCAAATTGAAGAATTAAAACCTGATTTTATTGTCGTTGCAGCTTATGGTCAAATTTTACCAAAAGAAATTTTGGATATTGCTCCATGTATAAATCTACATGCTTCTTTACTACCTAAATATAGAGGTGCAAGTCCAATTCAAGAATCTCTTTTAAATGATGATGAATACACCGGAGTAACTTCAATGTTGATGGAAGAAGGTTTAGATTCAGGAGATATTTTAGGATTGCAATATTTAAAAATATCCCCTACCATGGAAGTTGCAGAAGCCTTTTCAAAACTTTCGGAAATAGCAGCTAAGCTTACTATTACAACTTTAGATAATTATGAAACTATTAATCCTAAAAAACAGAATGAATCAGAAGTTAGTTTTTGTAAGAAAATTAAAAAAGAGTATGGAGAAGTAGATTTCTCTAATGCTAAAAAATTACATCTAAAATATAAAGCATATTCTTATTGGCCTGGAGTATTTTTAAACTCTGGACTTAAACTAAAAGATATAACGCTTTTGGAAACTTCATCAACTAATCTTGAAGGTGAAATTTTAAGTTTTGATGAAACTGGTGTTTCTATTGGATGTACAAGAGGTAGTTTAAAAATTGCAAGTATTCAATCTCCCTCAAAAAAAGCAGTTAATGCTATCGATTATATACGTGGACAAAGATTATCGGGTGGAAATATTTTAAAATAATCTGCTATAATTGGAAAAATCGTAATTAAGTAGGCTAAATGGATGAAATTGATGACCTTTGTCATATTTATGATGTAAACTTATTTGATGTAAATGATTTTGATATTTTGCTCCATGAAATATTAAATCAGACTAGAAGCATATTGAATGCAGAGGCTGGAAGTATTTACATAAATGAAGGTGATTCATTATCTTTTAATATCTTTCAAAATGACGCAATGTCTTATGAAAATGTATATAGACAATTTTATTCTTTAAAAGATCTAAAATTACCACTTAGTGAACAAGAAAAATATCTTGCAGTACAATCTTTTACAAATAAAAAAATTATAATTGTTGACGATGTTTATGAAGCTAAAGAATATGATTTTTTAGGAGTTAAAGAGTTTGATAAAAAATTTGATTATAGAACTCATTCTATAATTACTGCACCAATAATCCATCCTTTAGAAAATATAACATTAGGCGTAATTCAACTTTTAAATAAAAAAGAGGATGAAAAACAAGTCTCTTTTAATGATAAAGATAAAAAAATGCTTTCAATGATAAGCTCTTTTGTTGGCTTATCAATTTATAAAGCACAAAATGATATTGAAAAATTAAAACAATTAAATCAAGAATTAGAAGAATCAAATGCAAAATTACAGGAAAGAGTAGAAGAAGAAGTTAAACAGAGTCAAAAAAAATCATCCATAATTTATCATCAATCAAAATTAGTATCTATGGGTGAAATGATAGGAAATATTGCTCACCAATGGAGACAGCCATTAAGTGCAATAAGTACTGCTGCAAGTGGACTTAGTTTTAATATCGAACTTGGGAATGATAATAAAGACGATACTATTAAATCATTAGATAAGATTGTTAAGACAACTCAACATCTATCACAAACAATTGATGATTTTAGAAACTTTTATAAAGTAGATAAAAATGTTAAACGTTTTAATCTTGCTAAAAATATATTATCAAGTTTAGGAATTACCGAAGCTACTCTTTCTGAAAATTATATTCAACTAAATTGTAACTTGGATGATAATATTTATATTTATGGATTTGATAATGAATTAAAACAAGCAATTCTAAATATTATTCAAAATGCTAAGGATGCTTTGATAGAAAGTATTATTTCAGAAGAAGAAAGAGTAATTATTATCGATCTTAATCAAGAGAAAGATTTTGCATTGATTAAAATTAAAGATAATGCAGGAGGAATTGATAAATCAATAATCTCAAAAGTATTTGATCAAAATTTTACTACAAAAGAAAAAAGTGGTGGTACAGGTATAGGTTTATATATGTCTAAACAAATTATTGAAAAGCATATGTTAGGTTCAATTGAAGTTTTTAATGATACTTTTAAATATAAAAATAAAACTTATACAGGAGCACTTTTTACTATAAAGATTTATGATAAATAATAGTAAAAACCTGTTACACTTAAAAGAGATATTAATACCCCTAGAACTAAAGAGTTAATTGCAAGTCTTTCATCTAACCCACCTTGAATTGCTAAAATAACTGCAGTTGTCATTGGAGGCATTGCAACTTCTAATATTGTAGTTTTACTCCATGTATCATCTAAATTATAAAAAATAGAAAAGAAAATCATAACAATAACTGGCATGACAAACATTTTTATACTTAAAAGAAGTGTAGTTTCTTTAAATTTATAAAAAATACTTTTAAGCTCAAGTTTCATCCCTATAGCAATCATTGCAAGAGGAACAAGTGTTGCACCAATTGCTTCTGCTGTGTTCATGACAAAATTAGGGATAGGAAATAGTTTTAAAAAAATTGTTACAAAAAACATTATAATAGGTGGAAAAAAAAGTACCTTTTTTCTCATTGCTTTCATATTTACAATTTGACCACTTCCCCAGTTTATAATTATAGTCCCTACAGACACAACTAAAAGAAAAGAACCAAATAAATCATAAATAAGTGCATAAACTACATAATCTTGTCCATAAAAAGCGTCAATATACGAAAACCCAATAAATGAAGTATTTCCAAATGTTCCAACAACAATAAAAGTAGCTAATGTTTTTTTATCAAATTTAAAAAATTTACCTACATAATAAGTTAGTACTAAATTGGCAATAATAATTGTGTTAAACATACATATTAAATTTAAAATACTTAAATCAAGTGTTAGGGGATATATTTTTACAAAAACCATAGCAGGAAGAGAAAAATATATTACAAAATCTACAAGAGCCTGTGAATTGTCTTTTACAAAGACCTTAAATAAATATCCAAAGACTAAATATAGTGCAATGGGTAAAACAGGATCTAACATTTTTTCTCTTTTTATAAAGATTATATTTAATTTATTCTTGCATTAATATAAGCTATAATTCCGAATGAAAATTATTATCTTAGATGAAGTTAATTCTACACACAGTTATTTAAGAGATTTGATAAAAACAGAAGGTTACTCTTATCCAATTTGTATATGTACATCATTACAAACAGATGGAATAGGTAGTAGGGGGAATTCTTGGCAAGGAATAAGAGGAAATTTATTTTTTTCTTTTGTTTTTAAAATAAAAGACTTGCCAGAAGATTTGGAATTACAAAGTGCCTCAATATATTTCTCTTATATTTTAAAAAATGTTTTGAGCCTTGAAGGTTCAAAAATATGGTTAAAGTGGCCAAATGATTTTTATATTGAAAACAAAAAGATAGGCGGAACTATAACAACTGTTACGAAAAACTTGGTCTATTGTGGTATAGGCTTAAACCTAATTGATGTAAATAAAAATTTTGGTAAATTAGATATAGAAATTGATTCAAAATCTATTTTAGAAAAATATTTTAAAACTTTAAAGAAAGAAATTTCTTGGAAGCAGATTTTTAGTGAATTTAAGATAGAATTCCAAAGAAGTAGAAATTTCAAAGCTACATTAGATAATAAAAAAGTTTCATTACAAAAAGCCATCTTAAACGACGATGGTTCCATTGAAATAGATAACAAAAAGGTTTTTAGTTTAAGATGATGACAGAGGTAATTGCAATAGCAAATCAAAAAGGTGGTGTAGGTAAAACTACTACTGCAGTAAATTTAAGTGCGGCATTGGCTCTTGAAGGTAAACGTGTTCTTTTAATTGACGCAGATCCTCAAGCAAATGCTACTACATCATTAGGATTTCATAGAGATACATATGAATACAATATTTACCATGTTATGTTAGGAACAAAAGAATTAAATGAAATTATTCTAGATTCAGAAATTGAAAATTTAAAAGTTGCACCATCAAACATTGGACTCGTTGGTATTGAAAAAGAGTTTTACAAAAATACTAAAGATAGAGAGTTAGTATTAAAAAGAAAAATTGACCCAATTAGAAAAGACTATGATTATATTATTATTGATTCACCTCCTGCTCTTGGACCAATTACTATTAATACTCTAAGTGCAGCAAATTCTGTTTTAATACCTATTCAATGTGAATTCTTTGCACTTGAAGGTTTAGCGCAGTTATTAAATACAATTAAATTAGTAAAACAAACAATTAATAGGCAATTGCAAATTAGAGGTTTCTTACCAACTATGTATAGTTCACAAAATAACTTGTCAAAACAAGTTTTTGCTGATCTTGCACAACATTTTGAAAACAAATTGTTTAAAGTAGAAGAAGGCTCGTATGTAGTTATTCCAAGAAATATAAAACTTGCAGAATCTCCAAGTTTTGGAAAACCAATTATGCTTTATGATGCATCTGCAATTGGAACAAAAGCATATACAAATCTTGCACGTGCTATTGCAGGATAAATAAAAAAATTAGGATTTTAAATGGCTTTAGGTAGAGGACTTGGTGAACTTTTAGGTGAAGTAGAAACAGCTTATAGTAATTCTAATTCAAATACTAACATAAATGCTAATAGTATTTTAGAGTTAGATATAAATTCAATAAAACCAAACCCACACCAACCAAGAAAAATTTTTGATGAAGATAAATTACGAGAACTTTCAGATTCAATTGTAGAACATGGATTATTACAACCTATTACTGTAATTGAAGATGGTAAAGGTGCTTATATTTTAATTGCAGGTGAGAGAAGATTAAGAGCTCATAAACTTGCAAAATTAGAACAAATTAAATCAGTAGTTATTGATATTGAAGATTATAAACTAAGAGAATTAGCATTAATCGAAAATATCCAAAGAGATGATTTAAATATTATTGAATTGGCTTATTCTTATGCCCAATTAATAAATGAACACAATATAACACATGACGAATTATCTAGAAAAGTTTTTAAATCAAGAACATCGATTACTAATACATTAAGATTATTACAATTGTCTTCTTATGTACAACAATTGCTCGCAAATGACAAAATTTTTGCAGGACATGCAAAAGTTATGATTGGCTTAGATGATGAGCTTCAGAAGAAAGTTGCAGATTCTATTATTGGACAAAAACTGTCAGTTAGAGAAACTGAAATACTAGTTAGAGATTTAAAAGTACTTGACGATGATAATATAAAGAAAGTAACAAAACCTAAAAAAGTAACATATGATTTTAAACCCTTAGAATCTGTCATATCTAATCTTAATAATAGTAATCTAAAAGTAAAAGCTGAGAAAAACTATTTTAAGATAGAAATACACTCTCAAGAGGATATTGAGAAGATTTCTAATTACTTTAGTAACACTTTCTAAATTTCTTTTCTTAAACTACTCAATTTAATATATTTTTATAATTCTTTTTGATAAAATATACCAGTTTTAGTCAAACTAAACTGTAAAAAATATGGAGGAATGAATGTTAGACATAAGTCCTGTCTTATTGCTTAGTTCAGCAATCATCTTTCTTTTAGTTGTTGCTAGACTGAACAGTTGTCTATTTGTACCACTATTAAAGCATATGGATGATAGAGCAGAATCAATTAAAAAAGATTTAACTAATGCTCAATCGAACGGTGCTAATGTAGATGGTATGTTAGAAGAAGCGAGTCATGTACTTGCTGAAGCTAAGAAAAAGGCTGCTGCGATTAGAGAACAAGCATATACTGAAGCGAAAGAAGTGGCTGATGCTAAACTTGCTAGTGCTAAAGAACAATTAGAAGCAAAGTCTCTTAACTTTGTTAAAGAGTTAGAAGAAGAAACAAAAGCTTTAAAAGATACGTTATTAGCTGCAATGCCTCAATATAATGAGAGCTTAAAAGCTAAAATTAGCTCAATTTAATTAGGAGGTTAGGGTTGAAAAAAATATTAATACTTGGATTAGCTTTAGCTCCGTTGGCGTTACTTGCTAATAGTGAAGGTGCGGTTGAAACAGATATTGTTCAAAGAACCGTTAACTTTGTAATTTTTGCTGGAATTTTATGGTATTTACTTGCTGATAAAATTAAAGCATTTTTCGCAGATAGAACTGCTTCTATTCAAGCTGAACTTGATAAAGTAGAAGATACTTTAAAAGCTTCAAAAGAAAAAGTTGATGATGCTGCTAAAAAATTAGAAGAAGCGAAAACTCTTGCAGCTGAAATTGTTGAAACTGCAAAAAATGATATTGATTCAGTAAAACAAAAAGTTATTGAAGCAGTAGAGCATGAAATCGCAAACTTAGATAAAGGCTTTGAAGATAAAATCAAAGTTGAAACATCAAAAGCTAAGAGACAAATTGTTTCTGAAGTACTTGATGAACTATTAAGTTCTGATAATGTTTCTTTAACACAAGACGAGTTAGTTAATATCGTTGTTAAGAAGGTTGCATAATGAAAGATTTAATAGCAAAAAGATACGTAAAAGCTTTGTTAGAAGGTAGAGATCTAGAATCGGCTACAGCTATTTACAATGATTTAAAAACTATTTCTTCTGCATTTAAAGAAGAAAAATTTATTTCTATTATATCTTCCTCAGAAGTTACTAATAGTAGTAAAATAGAGTTTGTTACTTCATTTGTAGAAAATTGTACAAGTGACTTGAAAAATCTAATTAGTTTACTTGGGGATAAGAAAAGAATTGACTTAATTCCTGAAATAGTAAAAGAGTTAGAGGGTCAAGTATCTAGAATGAACAATACTTATACTGGTGTAGTATATACGAACAATAAATTAACTGCTAAATATATTTCTTCAATTGAAGAACAATTTAGTAAGAAGTTTGATGTTAAGTTATCACTATCACAAAATGTTTGTGATTATGATGGTATCAAAGTTGATATTGATAGTCTTGGGGTTGAGATTTCATTCTCAAAAGAGAGACTTAAGTCACAAATGATTAATCATATTTTAAAAGCAGTTTAGAACTTATAAAGGAGAAATTGAATGGGTGCAAAAATTCAAGCTGATGAAATCAGTTCTATCATAAAAGAGAGAATTGATAACTTTGAATTAAATGTAGATGTTAACGAAACTGGGAAAATCATTTCTTATGCAGATGGTATTGCTCAAGTTTACGGTCTAAAAAATGTTATGGCTGGAGAGATTGTTGAGTTTGAAAATGGTGAGAAAGGTCTTGCTTCAAACTTAGAGGAGGCTACAGTTGGTGTAGTTGTACTTGGTAAAGGGGAAGGTCTTAGAGAAGGAACTTCTTGTAAAAGACTTGGTAAACTTTTAGAAACTCCAGTTGGCGAAGGTATGATAGGTCGTGTAGTTAATGGTTTAGGTGAAGCAATTGATGGTAAAGGTGCTATTGAAGCAGCTGAACATAGACTTGTTGAAGAAAAAGCACCTGGAATTATGGCTAGAAAATCTGTTCACGAGCCATTACAAACTGGTATTAAAGCAATTGATGCACTTGTTCCTATTGGTAGAGGTCAAAGAGAGCTTATTATTGGAGATAGACAAACTGGTAAAACTACTGTTGCTATCGATACAATTCTTAACCAAAAAACTGAAGATGTAATTTGTATTTATGTTGCAATCGGTCAAAAAGCATCAAATGTTGCTTCTGTTGTAAGAACATTAGAAGAAGCTGGTGCAATGGATTATACTATCGTTGTTAATGCTGGTGCGGCAGATACTCCTGCATTACAATTCTTAGCTCCATATACTGGTGTTACAATTGGTGAATATTTTAGAGATAATGGTAAACACGTTTTAATCGTTTATGATGATTTAACTAAACATGCCGTTGCTTATAGAGAAATGTCATTATTATTAAGAAGACCTCCAGGTCGAGAAGCATTCCCAGGGGATGTATTCTATCTTCACTCAAGATTATTAGAAAGAGCTGCTAAATTATCTGACGCATTAGGCGCTGGATCAATGACTGCTTTACCTATTATTGAAACACAAGCTGGAGATGTTGCTGCATATATTCCAACAAACGTTATTTCTATTACAGATGGTCAAATTTTCTTAGAAACTAACCTTTTTAACTCAGGTATTAGACCAGCTATTAACGTAGGTCTTTCAGTATCAAGAGTTGGTGGTGCTGCACAAATTAAAGCTACTAAGCAAGTTGCTGGTACTTTAAAATTATCACTTGCACAATTTAGAGAACTTGAGGCATTTGCACAATTCGCATCTGATCTTGACGAAAGTACAAGAAAAGAGTTAGAACTTGGTCAAAGAATGGTTGAAGTACTTAAGCAAGGTGTTAATAAACCTTTAGTTATTGAAAAACAAGTTGTTATTATTTATGCTGGTACAAAAGGTTATTTAGAAGATGTAGCTGTTGAAGATGTTGTTAAATTTGAAGCTGAATTACATGTATTTATTGAACAAAAATATACAAATATTCTTGATTCAATTAAATCTACGAAAAAATTAGATGACGAAACAGAAACAGCATTAAAAGCTGCATTAGAAGAGTTTAAAACTGTTTTTAGTGCAAAATAAGGATAGTCTATGGCTAACTTAAAAGAGATTAAATTAAAAATTGGAAGTGTTAAAAATACACAGAAGACTACTAATGCTATGAAATTAGTATCTTCTGCAAAACTTACTAGAACTAGACAATTGTCTGAACAATCTAGAAGTTATGCAAAGAAGATTAACGAAGTTCTTTCTGAAATAGCAAATAGAGTTAGCAAAGTTCAAGATGGGGGAAATACTAGTAAGGCTTTCCTTCAAAATGATAATCCTAAAACAGTTGATATTGTTTTTGTAACTGCTGACAAAGGTCTTTGTGGTGGTTTTAACATGGCAACAATTAAAACAGTTAGTAAATTAGCAGCAGATTATACTGCTCAAGGTGTAACTGTAAGATATAGAGCAGCAGGAAGAAAAGGTGTTGATTACTTTAACTTTCAAAATGTTGATCTAGCGCAATCTGTTTCAGATTTATCTTCTGCACCAGAGTATGATAGAGCAGCTGATTTTATTAAAGAAGTTGTTGAAGATTTTCAAAATGGTACTACTGATAAAGTAGTATTAGTTTATAACGGATTTTTAAACATGCTAACTCAAGAAGTTAGAGTTAGAGAATTATTACCAATTAGTTTAGAAGATGTTGAAGTTAGTGAAACTGAAACTTCTATGCTAGAAATTGAACCAGATGATGATGAAGAAGTATTAACTGAATTAACAAGTAAATATATTGATTTCAATATGTATTATTCGTTAATTGATTCTTTAGCTGCTGAGCATTCTGCAAGAATGCAAGCTATGGATGCTGCAACTAAAAATGCAAAAGAAAAAGTTAATAGTTTAACAGTAGAATATAACAAAGCTAGACAAGCTGCAATTACAACAGAGCTGATAGAAATTATCAGTGGTGTTGAAGCATTAAAATAATAAAAAGGAGCATCGCGTATGAAAGGTAAAGTTATTCAGGTAATGGGTCCTGTTGTTGATGTAGAATTCGACGGATACCTACCAGAAATAAATGAAGCTATTGATGTTGTATTGGCTGACGCTAATGCAGACAGATTAGTATTAGAAGTTGCTGCACACATTGGTGATAGTAGAGTAAGAACTATTGCAATGGACATGACTGAAGGTTTAACTAGAGGTCAAGAATGTAACGCAACTGGTGGACCAATTAAAGTTCCAGTTGGTGAAGCTGTACTTGGAAGAATTTTTAACGTAATTGGTGAGCCAGTTGATGAGGGTGAAGCAGTTCCTGCAGATACTCCTAGATGGTCTATTCATAGATCAGCTCCTTCATTTGAAGAGCAATCAACTAAAACAGAAATGTTTGAAACAGGTATCAAAGTAGTTGACCTTTTAGCACCATATTCAAAAGGTGGTAAAGTTGGACTATTCGGTGGTGCTGGTGTTGGTAAAACAGTTATTATTATGGAATTAATCCATAACGTTGCTTTTAAACACTCAGGATACTCAGTATTCGCAGGTGTTGGTGAAAGAACAAGAGAAGGTAATGACCTTTACTACGAAATGAAAGATTCTAACGTACTGGACAAAGTTGCATTATGTTATGGTCAAATGTCTGAGCCTCCAGGTGCAAGAAATAGAATTGCCTTAACAGGTCTTACTATGGCTGAGTACTTTAGAGATGAGCAAGGTCTTGATGTATTAATGTTCGTTGATAACATTTTTAGATTTGCACAATCAGGTTCTGAAATGTCAGCTTTATTAGGAAGAATTCCATCTGCTGTTGGTTACCAACCAACACTTGCTTCAGAAATGGGTAAATTACAAGAGAGAATTACTTCAACTAATAAAGGTTCAATTACTTCTGTTCAAGCTGTATATGTACCAGCGGATGACTTAACGGATCCAGCTCCTGCTTCTGTTTTTGCTCACCTTGATGCTACAACAGTACTTAATAGAAAAATTGCTGAAAAAGGTATTTACCCAGCAGTTGATCCACTTGATTCTTCTTCAAGAATCTTAAGTTCTGATATTTTAGGTGAAGAGCATTACTCTGTTGCTAGAGGTGTTCAATCTGTACTTCAAAAATACAAAGATTTACAAGATATTATTGCAATTCTTGGTATGGATGAGTTATCAGAAGAAGATAAGTTAGTAGTTGTTAGAGCTAGAAAAATTGAGAGATTCTTATCTCAACCATTCTTCGTTGCAGAAGTATTTACAGGTTCTCATGGTAAATACGTTGAATTATCTGATACTATCGCTGGATTCAAAGGAATTTTAGATGGTAAGTATGATGATGTTCCTGAAATGGCGTTCTATATGGTTGGTGGAATTGATGAAGTTCTAGCTAAAGCTGAGGGAATGAAATAATTAATAAGGTAGCTTTATGGATACAATGAAATTATCGATAGTTGCACCAAATGGTCTAATTTTTAATGATGACGTAAAAACTGTAACTCTTCCAGGTAAAGAGGGAGAGTTCGGTGTTCTACCAGGACACGCATCTTTAGTATCATCATTAACAGTTGGCGTAATTATTATAGAAAAAGCAAATTCAATTGAAGCAGTAGCTATTAACTGGGGACATGTAAAAGTTTCTGAAAGCTCTGTTGATGTTTTAGTAGATGGAGCAGTAGCTCTTACTTCAGGACCAGATTCTGAAATTGCTAAAAATATTGATGCTGCAAAAGAATTAGTAAACTCTGTTAAAGATGCAAATGTATCTTTAGCAGCAGTAGAAGCTAAAATCAACTCATTCGCATAATAAGTAATGATTGATACAGCTTTAAATTATTTAAGTAATGGTAGTGCAATAACACTTTTAGTGTTGTTGTCACTGTCATCTTACTTCCTAGTGGTTTTTTGGATATTTATTTACCGATTATTATCTTTAAACTCTTCAATTTTTAATGAAAAAAAATCTTTAGATGCTTTAACTTCAAGAAATGCCTCTATTAGTCCATTATCAGCACTTCATAAATGTGCAAATAATGCAAATACAAAAGAGATATTACATGCTTGTGAGTTAAATATTATAAAAGAAGCAAGTACAGGAATTTCTTGGATGTCTATTATTGCATCTACTTCTCCATTTATTGGATTATTTGGTACTGTTGTAGGTATATTAGAATCATTTGCAAAATTTTCTTCTCATTCTAAAGTTGGATTTTCAGTTATTGCTCCTGCTATTTCTGAAGCATTAGTTGCAACTGCAGCTGGTATTTTTGTAGCTATATTTGCTTATACTTTTCATCAAATTTTGACAAGAAAAGTTTATGAGTTAAATGTTTATTTAAAGGCACAATCAGAAATTTTAATAGCTAAAGGGTAGGGTATGTTTGATTATAATCAAAAGCCTGATTTAAATATTACACCTTTAGTTGATATTATGTTAGTGCTTTTAGCTATTTTAATGGTAACCGCGCCAGTTATTGAATTTGAAGAACCTATTAATCTTCCAAAAGGAAGTGCTTCCCAACAAATACAAGCAGTTAAAAAAATTGATATTTTAATTACAAAAGATAGAATGGTAAAAGTAAATAAAAAGAAATATGAACTTGATAATTTTGCAGATAACTTTGTTTTATATGCAAAAGAAAAAGATAGAAAAACTCCTATTCATATAAGAGCAGAAAGAACTTTAATATATGATGATATTATGCATGTATTAAAATCAGTAAAAGAAGCTGGTTTTTTCAAAGTAGCACTTATAACTGATGGGTGATTATGCGAGAAAAAGGTTACTTTTATCTAGCAGGTATTATATCTGTTACTGTTTATCTTGCAATTTGTGCATCTTTTTTAATTTATATTAACGCTCCTAAGCCTAAAAAATACGATTCTGCTAAAACAACGGTTATAGAGTTGGAATTAATTTCTACAAAGTCAAATGAAAGAAGAGTGGCAAAAAAAACAGTTGAGAAACAACAAGAAATTGTAAAAAAATCAACTTCAAAATCACATAAGCAATCAGCAGATTTTAAATCACTTTTTGCAAAAGTTAAAACATCTGCAAAAAAAATTGTAGAAAAAGATGTTAATGCAGTTAAAGAATCTATAGATCCAAGTCGATTTAAATCAAAATTTGAAAAACAAAAAAAGACAGATAATACATCAGTATCAAAGCTTTTAAATGATGTGAAAACTACAACGAATATGCCAAAAATTGCTGCAAGTGGCAAGGGTGAAGAGAATGAATATTTTTCAAAAATCAAACAAATTCTTTGGGAAAGATGGAATCCTAGGTTACTTGAAGATGGTTTAGAGATAAAAGTTCTTGTAATGATTACAAATTCTGGATCATTTGATTTTAGAATTATGAAATATTCAAAAGATGAAAGATTTGATGAATCATTAAAAGAGTTTTTAGAATCTCAGAAGAGTGAGATTTTTCCTACACACAAAATAAACACAAAAGTAGATATTATAATAAATTTTAAATCAGAAGGTTAATAAATGAATAAATTAATAGTTTTAGTTCTTGTCTTAGCAAATTTTTTATTTGCAGCAGATGCAGAGTTAGATATCGTAAAAAAATCTGCAACTTTACCAAAAATCGAAATAGGTGTAGCTCCTAGTGCTATGAATAAAGCTCTTACTTTAAAAATAAAAAGTATGATTGCAAAAGATTTAAAAGTTAGTGGGCATTTTGAAGTGCTTAATACAAAATCATCTGTAAATTATAATTTAAAGCCTGATATGTTATCTTTATCAAATAAAGGAACAGATTTATTTTTAAATATTAATGCAAATGTTAGCGGTTTTGGTGGATATACTGTTATGATAAAGCTTTATGATATTAATTCAAAACAGCTAATTCTTAATAGAAGTTTTACTACATCAAAAGAAGATAGATATCCATTTGTTGCACACAGAATTGCGATTTCTATTAATAAACATTTAAAAGCTCCTCCAATCGATTGGATGGATAAATTTGTAGTTTTTTCGCAATATAAAAAAGCAAAGAAAGCTGATATTATAATTGCTGACTATACTTTAACATATCAAAAAGCTGTAATCAGAGGTGGGCTTAATATTTTCCCTAAGTGGGCGGATAAAAAACAAGAAAGTTTTTATTACACTACCTATGATAAAGGAATTCCAACTCTTATAAAAACGAATATTTATACACGAAAAAGAGAAATTATTATGAAAAGTGAAGGTATGTTAGTAGCTTCAGATGTTAGTTCAGATGGGAAAAAACTTTTAATAACTGCCTCTCCAAATTATCAACCTGATATCTATCTTTATGATTTGAGAAAAAAATCAAAAGTTAGACTTACAACATATAAGGGAATTGATGTTGGAGCTCATTTTGTTGAAAATGATTCAAAAATTGTATTTGTTTCAGACAGATTAAAATATCCAAATATATTTTCAAAAAAACTTGGAAGTCGAGGTGTTGAAAGACTTGTTTATCATGGTAGAAATAACTCTTCTGCTACAACTCATAAAGATTTTGTAGTTTATACTAGTAGGGATAGAGATAATGAATTTGGTACTTATACTTTTAATTTATATCTTATGTCTACTAAAAGTGATTTTCTTAAGAGACTTACTTCAAATGGAACCAATCAATTTCCAAAATTTTCAAATGACGGAGAATCAATTATCTTCGTAAAAACTGTTAATGATAAAAGTTCTATTGGAATTATTAGACTTAATTATTCTAAATCATTTTTATTTCCTTTAAAAAGTGGAAAAATTCAGTCAATTGATTGGTAAGATTCTAAAAAAAATGAAATAGTTTAAATTTCATTTTTTTTTATTGTAATTAGCGATTAAGTTAAGATTTAGTAAAATCTATGAAATTTTTAAAAGGAATCTAATGATGAAGAAAATAAGTATTTATGCTTTTTTAGTTGCAGCAGTATTATTTACTGGTTGTACTCAAAAAGTAGAAGTAGAAGCAACAAGTCCAGAAGCACCAAAAACTTCTGAAACAGTATTAGACACTATGGATAGTACGCCTGTACAAGATGAAGTAGTTAATGATGCTTTAGTTGAAAGTGCTGAAAATGGTTACTATTATATGATTAATGGTGAAAAAGTATTTATTGAAAATATATATTTTGGTTTTGATAAATATGCTTTAAGTTCAGATATGAAAGCTATTGCTAAATCAAATGCAATGAAACTTTCAGGTGTTCAAGCAGGAACTACTATTAAAGTAGAAGGTAACTGTGATGAGTGGGGAACTGATGAATATAACTATGCATTAGGTTTAAAAAGAGCAAAAGTTGTAAAAGATTCTTTAGTTATGGATGGAATTGCTACTGCTGCTGTTTCTGTAGTTAGTTTTGGTGAAAGTAATCCAGTATGTAGTGATAAAAACAGTACTTGTTGGCAAAAGAATAGAAGATCTGAGCATAAATTAGTTAAATAATATATGAAAAGATTAATATTATCTACATTACTAATTGCTAGCACAATTGCTGGAGCTAATGAAGTTTCAGCATTTGGTGCTGGTGATTTAGATGCAAAAAACCCATACGGTTTAAATTCAGCAGAAAAAAATATATTAAAGAATAAAAAAACTTTAGGAAATATTGATTCAAAAGTCAAAGATGTTAAATACACAGTTCAATCAATTAATGAAAGAATTGATGGTTTAGAATCAATTTATGAAGGTGATTCTCAGAAATTAAATGAATCAGTTTTAAAACTAAACGAAATTATTAAAAAAGTTGAAGAAAATTCAACTTTAACAGAAAAACATTCAACTGATATTGAAAATTTAAAAAATGTAACTTCTCAAATGTTAACTATGCAAGAAGAATTTGCTAAAAGTATTGCAAGTTTAAAAAATGCAATTTCAAAACTTTCAGCTACTACTAATACAATAAATAAAGCTTATATCTCTGAAAAAGAATTTAAATCAAATATGAACCAGTTTATTACAAGGGCTGAGTTTAATGCCTTAAAAAATTCTTTAGGTGTTAAAACTAGTAATAAAAGTAAAACTGAAACTAAAGTAAAAAAGATATCATCAGGTAATGATAAGAAATCTATGATGGACGAAGCAATTAGGTTATTTAAGAAGGATTATTTTACAAAAGCTATTCCTATGTTTGAGGAATTGATCGCTGCAAATTATAAACCTGCAACAAATAATTATTATTTGGGTGAGATTTGGTATCACAGAAAAAAATATAGTGATGCAATAACTTATTTTAAAACTTCGGCGATGCTTTATGATAAAGCTTCATATATGCCAAAGCTTTTACTTCACAGTGCTATATCTTTTGAAAAAACAAAAGATTTTAGTAATGCAGCAAATTTTTATAGCTCTTTGATTGATATTTATCCAAATTCAAAAGAAGCTAAAACTGCAACTAAAAACTTATCAAGCATACAATAAAAATATAAAAAGGAAAAAAATGTCAAAAGTAATAGGTATTGAATATAATTTAAAAGATGCAAATACAGGTGAGCAACTAGATTCAAATGTAGGACAAGCTCCATTAGAATTTATATCTGGAAAAGGTCAAATCATTCCAGGTTTAGAGTCAAAGTTAATCGAGATGGCTGAAAATGAGTCAGCAGATGTAATGGTTGAACCAGCAGAAGCGTATGGTGAATTTTCTGAAGAAGCTATGCAAACTTTACCAAGAGAGCAATTTGCAGGTATTGAATTAACTGAAGGTATGACTTTATATGGTACTGGTGAGCAAGGTGAAACAGTACAAGTTAATGTAAAAACATTTACTGATGATGAAGTAACAATTGATTACAATCATCCAATGGCTGGGAAAACTTTAATGTTTTCTGTAACTATATTATCACTTAGAGATGCTACAGAAGAAGAGATTCAAACTGGTGTTGTAGGTGGAATGGCTGCTATGGGTGGTGGATGTTGTGGTGGCGGAGGTCACGATAATGCTTCTGAAGGTGGATGTTGTTCATCTGAACCAGAACCTGCACAATCACATGGTGGTTGTGGTTGTAGCCATTAGTTTGTAACATACAAAAATATTTATTGATTAAATATAAAAAGCCCAAGAGTTTGAAGCTCTTGGGCTTTTTTATTTTAAAAACTATAAAAATAGAGTATAATACTGCTCAAAATTTAAAACTAGAATTTATAAAAAGGTGAAAAAAATATGATGGAGAGTAACAGAATTCCAAATGATAAAAAAGTAGCTTTTATCTTTCCCGGTCAAGGGAGTCAATCTATTGGTATGGGAAAAGATTTTTTTGAAAATAGTGATATTGCTAAAGAAATGATTTCAAAAGCAAGTGAAAGATTAAATATTAATTTTGAAAAACTATTATTTGAAGAAAATGATGATTTAGGAAAAACTGAATTTACACAACCTGCTATATTATTAGTAAGCTCAATAGCAAATGCAATTTTTAAACAAAAATGTAATATTAAACCAGAATTTGTATTAGGGCATTCATTAGGTGAATTCTCTGCATTAGTTGCTGCTGGAGCACTTGATTATTTAGATGCTATAGAATTAGTACATAGACGAGGGTTATTTATGAATGAAGCTTGTGTTGGTGGTGGTGCTGGAATGATGGCTTTAGTAGGAATGTCTGATTTTACTGTGGAAACTATTTGTTCTGAACAAAGAGCTTTAGGTAAACAAATTTGGCCAGCAAACTATAATATGGATGGACAACTTGTACTTGCAGGTATTAAAGCTGACTTGGAAAGTTTAGTTGATACTTTTAAAGAAGCAGGGGCAAAGAGAGCAATTGTACTTGATATGTCAGTAGCTTCTCACTGTGAACTATTAACAAGTGCAGTAGAAAATTTAAAACCTTATTTAGAAGAGTACTTAAAAGATGAATTCTCTCCCGTGATTTCAAATTTTAGTACAGAACCTTATACTATAAAAGATGATGCGATTGAACTTCTTTCTTCTCAATTAACTTCTCCAGTTAAATATAAACAATCAATATCAGAAAATGCAAAAAAAGTTGATATGTTTATTGAATTTGGAAATGGAATTGTATTAAAAGGTTTAAATAGAAAAATTTGTAAAGAAATTCCTACAGTCAATGTTAGCGATTTAGCTTCTTTAGAAAAAGTATTAGAAGAAATAAAGGCTTAATATGAAAAAACTAGCAATTATGGGAGCAATGGAAGAGGAAATTGAACCTCTTTTATCTCACTTTGAAAATGTAAAAGTTACAGAGTTTGCAAAAAACAAATATTATGAACTTACTTATAATGGTTTAGAAATTGTTGTTGCTTATTCAAAAATTGGAAAAGTATTTGCATCTTTGACAGCAAGTACTTTAATAGAAAAATTTGGATGTGATACACTTCTTTTCTCTGGTGTAGCAGGCGGCATTAATCCTACCCTTAAAATAGGTGATTTAATTATTGCAAATAAACTTTGTCAACATGATTTAGATATCACAGCTTTTGGACATCCTCATGGTTTTGTTCCTGAGGGTGCTGTTTATGTTGAAACATCAAAAGAACTTAGAGATATTGCATTTGAAACTGCAAGTGAAAATGGTATTTCAGTTATAGAAGGAATTATTGCCACTGGTGATCAATTTGTTCATTCAAGCGAAAGAAAAAAATTTATAGAAGATGTTTTTGAAGCTGATGCTTTAGAAATGGAAGGTGCAAGTGTTGCGGTAGTATGTAATGCATTAAATATACCTTTTCTTATCTTACGGGCTATCTCAGATACAGCTGATATGGATGCTGGATTTGATTTTGATGAGTTCTTGAAATCTTCTGCAAAAAATTCTGCTGATTATATAATTAAAATAGTAGATAAAATAAATAAATAATTTATTCTCACATAAAAGTCTCAATTTAGTCGCATTTTAAAATTTAAAAAAAATAGACAAAAATTGAGGCAAAACTAACCTTTTTTTTAATAAAATACATAAAAAAATTATCATTACTATAATAGAAGGATTAATAATGTATGAAGGTATTAAACTAGAACTCGGTGGAAAAGAAGTAGATTTAAATAGTTTGCCAAAGAATGGAGCAGGAGAATTAGTCTTAGATGGAATAGAAGGGTTAAAAATATATGTAGAAGGTGG